>NZ_MUHD01000017.1 GCF_002217395.1 Flavobacterium plurextorum
TGATGAGGATTTTTTGTTTTACGCAAATACCCAAAGGTATGGTATATTGCAGGAGCCCCGACAGCCATCGGGGGTCATCGTCTTTCTTTTAAGAATCCTCATCAATTACTTGATGAGGATTTTTTTGGTTTATAATGGTTTTAGAAATCAGGGCTGTGAAATACATATTGTATCTCGGCTGTCGAAAATACGAATTTGAGTTTATCTTTTTTATTGATAGAATCGGACGGAAGACAGAAAAAGATCTTGTAATTTGTCTGCGTTAGGGATGGAAGCGGCATCCTTTTGCGGGAACATAAAGATCTATTTTTCCTCTGAAAGCTCTTTGCAAAAGATACAGCGGACAGCCCGGCCCGAAGGGAAACGCCCTAAATTGTATTAGTTGAATTGTATTTTTTGCTTTTAGCAGTTTTAAAGCTGTTTTTTGTTTTTTATGAGTAAGATTGTCTTCGGATGAAAAAAGTTATTCTGTGGCTTTTATTTTAGGGAAGAAGCTGCTTTTATTGGATCGAAAAGAAATTCTGAAGCTTATTAATTTATCTCTTTTATGTATCAATGAAATAGCTCTTCTTTACTTGCTATAAAAGCTATAAAAGCTAATAAAATCTATGATGGTAGTATTTAAGAAATCAAGTACTATTTGGTTGTATTTTTTATGCCGATTCAGTTGAGTTCTTAGTTGTAGCTCTTGAAACTTATGATTCTTAATGTTTGAATTTGAAGTATAAAAAAAGGCCCTGAATACTTCAGGACCTTATAATATCAAAGATTATTTTTGTTCAGCCTTTTTGATTTCGGCTACATATTTGGTAAGTTTTTTTCCATAAAGTGATTTTGCTACTTTAGGAGTCATCGTTTTTTGAATCGTATCAAGAAATTTAACATTAATATCGTAAATTTCGGCTAGCGCGATATATGGCGCTACTTCATAATCCTTATTGTTAATAGCGAAGTTTGTCGCGTACAAATATTTTCTTTTAATATTTGATTGTTGCTTCGCATCTATACTATCTATTGCTTTTTGATCTTGTCTTTTTATGGCTTTGAATTTCGACTGTACCATAGTAAGGTTTTCATCTATGAAACGAGAGTTTATTTTTTGATATTGTTCGTATAACTCCTGATTTTTTGATCCAGTGATTTTTGCACTTGCGATAAAATTATCCAAATTAGTTTCGATATTGATATTTCCAGGTTCTGCAAAAAATAAAATATTATTGTCTAAAGAATTTGATGTACCACGATCTAGAAATAAATACAATACTTCTGGTGATTCTAATTTTATATCTCTTTCAAACGCTGAATTTCCATCAATTTTAATGCTGTCTATTGCAACAAGCGATGTGTCAGCAAATCGTTGAATATAAAGGGTTCCGCTTTTTAAACCTTTTATATTTCCGGTTATATGTAAGTTGTCAGCAGATTCTTTTTTGCTGCATGATGCAAGTAGTGCAAGAGTAACAAAGGCAATAATTGATTTTTTCATTAGTTTTTAGATTTTGGTGCAAAATAAAGAAAATAGTTTGAATGTAATGAATGGGAATTAAATTTTAATAAAAATAAAATCCCAATTTATTTCTAAATTGAGATTTGCATATATTTTTAATTATGAATCGTTTACATTGTTAAAATGTAGGCAGTCCCATTTTCATGTATGTAAGTGTATTTCGTATCACATTCTAGATTTCCATAATCAACTACACCATTTAAAGAGCCGCCAGTGATTTTTAATTTTCCTTTAGAGATAAACTCACAAGAATATTTTTTTATTAGAGTTTCTTGTACAGTCAATGTTAAAGTTCCTCCTTTATCAGTCGTGATAGTATGTGTTCCTTCTGGCATTTCATAAACATTGTCTTCTAAAACAAAAGGTGTGTCAACACCAGCGGTTTGTTTAACTGTAACGAGTCCTGAATTTAAATAAACTCTTCCTGTTATATCTGTTAGTTTGCCGTTAATTACTTTTCGACTAAATTGTGGTACAGTTGGAACAGTTGTAGTATTGGTGTATTCAATTGTTCCTTCTAGTTTAAGATTGTTTATTGAATAGTCAATTCGTTCGATTGTCATTTTACTTCCTGTTGTAATTATCGGACCAGAAAGTATAATTTTTAGTTTTCCTTTTCTAAGTATTTGATTGTTTGCACAACCTGAAGTTCCGTAATCAATAATGAAAATTTTTGGATAAGAATTTTGATTTGAATTTTCTAAGGTAATAGTACCGCAAATTCCAGATACATTTTCAGTAGTTTTGGCTGTTGAGCTGTTATTTGTTGTCACAGCTAATCCTGTTTTTATATCCATATCGTTTGTGGCATCAATCAAAACTGAAGCACCAATAGAGCTGGTGTCTGTTTGGTTTACAATATCATCATTGCTTGAACATGAAATGTAAAAAAATGAAGAAAGGCAGATTGCTGCAAATAGAAAAATAGATTTTTTCATAGTAGTTTTGTTTAAGGTTAGATTAATAGGGTATCCAAATGTAATAAAAAAATGAATCTCAAAAAAAAAATCCTACAGCGTTGTGCTGTAGGATTTTAAAAGTGATTTTTTTTTTGGAATGATTATTTAATCATCTCAAAACTTCTTTTTACAAAAGCAGTTAATGCTTCACCTTTTAATAGATTTTGTGATAATTTGGCTAAATCTAAGGCTTGTTTCACCAAGTGCTCTTGATGTGTTTTGTCTTCAGTATTTAAGATGCTTGTAGCTAAGTCAGAATTAGTGTTTACAACTAAGTTGTACATTTCTGGCATGTTGTTCATTCCGAACATTCCGCCGCCGCCGCTTTGACTCATTTCTTTCATTCTACGCATAAATTCTGGCTGCGTAATTATAAATGGAGCTGCTTGGCTGTCCATAGCTTCAAGTTGTACGCTGTATGCTTTAGGAATATAAGCTTCTAATGATGTTTTTAAAGTTTCTTTTTCTTCATCAGATAATTTTGAAATCGTGTTTTCATCTTTTTTGATTAAATTATCAATATGATCAGAGTCTACACGAACAAAAGTTAAATCTGTATTGTCGTTTTCAATTTTTTGAATTAAATGCGAAATAATAGGAGAATCTAAAAGTAATACTTCGTAACCTTTTTCTTTTACAGTTTCGATGTAAGAGTGTTGCTCTTCTTTATTTCCTGCGTATAGAACTACAAGTTTACCATCTTTGTTAGTTTGGTTTTCTTTTAATTTCTCTTTTAATTCTTCTAAAGTGAAATAAGTATTATCTACTGTTGGATACAAAACAAATGCACCAGCTTTTTCGTAGAATTTATCTTCAGAAAGCATTCCGTACTCTAAAACAATTTTAATATCGTTCCATTTCGCTTCAAAATCAGCGCGGTTTTCATTAAATAAAGCCTTCAATTTATCAGCTACTTTACGAGTGATATAATTTGAAATTTTCTTAACGGCACCATCAGCTTGTAAGCCTGAACGAGAAACATTTAACGGAATGTCTGGTGAATCAATTACACCTTTAAGCATCGTTAAAAATTCAGGTACAATTCCTTCTACGTTATCAGTAACGTAAACTTGGTTTTGGTACAATTGAATTTTATCTTTTTGAATTTGCATGTCCGAACCTAATTTAGGGAAATATAAAATTCCAGTTAGGTTAAATGGATAATCCACATTTAAGTGAATGTTGAATAACGGCTCTTCAAATTGCATTGGATACAATTCTCTGTAGAAGTTTTTATAATCTTCATCAGATAATTCAGATGGTTGTTTTGTCCAAGCTGGATTTGGGTTGTTAATGATGTTGTCAATTTCGACAGTTTCATTTACATAATCCTCTGGAGCATCTTCAGGTTTTGGAAGAGTTTCAGTTCTTGTTCCAAATTTAATTGGAATAGGCATAAACTTGTTATACTTGTTCAATAAACTACTGATTTTAGAATCTTCTAAAAATTCTAAAGAATCTTCGGCAACGTGAAGGATGATTTCTGTACCACGTGAAGTTTTGTCAGCTGGCTCTAAAGTAAATTCAGGACTTCCGTCGCAAGTCCAGTGCGCTGCAGGTTCATCTTTGTATGATTTTGTAATGATTTCTACTTTTTCCGCAACCATAAAAGCGGAATAAAAACCAAGACCAAAATGTCCGATAATACCTGAATCTTTTGCAGAATCCTTGTATTTGTCTAAGAACTCTTCTGCTCCCGAAAAAGCAACTTGATTAATGTATTTTTCTACTTCATCAGCAGTCATACCTAAACCTTGGTCGATAATGTGGATTTTTTTTCCTTCTTTATCAACTTTGATTTCAATAACCGGATTTCCATATTCTACTTTGGCTTCTCCAATACTGATAAGATGCTTTAATTTTAAAGTAGCATCGGTTCCATTTGAAACCAGCTCACGAAGAAAAATTTCGTGATCGCTGTATAAAAACTTTTTGATTAAGGGAAAGATGTTTTCTACCGAAACATTAATTTTACCTGTTGTCATATTTTTTAATTTTTTGAGTTTAACTTGATGATTTTCATTCCGTCAAATAAAATACCAATTGTTTTTAAGGTGACAAATTGTCGTAAGTGTTAATTTTGAAAGAAAATAAATAGATTCTAAAACAAATTTTGTCCTTACGAATCGTATATTTGTGGTATAATAATTGTTAAACGAGTAAGTATTAACTTAAATAATGTAACAAAATGAAGAAAATTATTTTCATTTGCATGGTTGCCGCGATGTTTTTTGCGTGTAAATCAGCTTCGTCTACAACAGCTTCTTCTAATGAAGCACCAACGCTTTCGACTAAACTTGATCGACCGACTCAAGTTGCACTTAAAGGAAATTGGGTACTTACTAATGTGTCTTATCCAGGCTCTGATTATATCAAAGTAACTTCTTTTGATCTTGCAGATTCTAAGTGTTTTATAGGTAGTACTTGGAGTTTTATTTCAAATAATAATAAAGGTACTATGGCTTTAACAGCTCCAAGTTGTACAGGTTTTACTTCACCGATTGTTTGGAGTATTAACAATCAAGGACTTTTTGTACTTAAAATTGTTGATCCAGGAACAAAATCAAAAAATGTTAAATCAGGATACTTACTTAAAGTTGCAGGACTTACTGATAATTCATTTCAGTTAATTGACAACATTAATGTTGGTGGACAAGTAACAGATGTTACTTATCAATTTCAGAGAGCTAATTAATATATAAAAAAGGAAAAAAATGAAAAAGATAACAGTTTTAGGATTAAGTAGCTTACTTGTATTAGTTAGTTTATTTACAAGCTGCGACTCAGTGCAAAATGCAAATAATACACAAAAAGGTGCTGGAATTGGAGTAGTTGCTGGTGGACTTATTGGTGGTATTTTAGGTAATAATTTAGGACATGGCGGAAATGCGGCTTTAGGTGCTGCTATTGGTGCTGCTGTAGGTGGTGGAACTGGTGCTCTTATTGGAAACAAAATGGATAAACAGGCTCGTGAAATTGATCAGGCTTTACCAGGCGCAGATGTTGAAAGAGTTGGTGAAGGAATTCACTTAACTTTAAATGAAAATGCTGTTCGTTTTGATACTAATAAATCAACTCTTACTGCTCAGGCAAAAGCGAACTTAGATAAATTAGTTCCTGTGTTTAATGCTTATGGAGATACTGATATTCAAATTTTTGGTTATACAGACAATACTGGTAAACCAGAATATAATTTGACACTTTCAGGACAAAGAGCTGCTTCTGTGCAAGCTTATTTAGTTTCTAAAGGATTGAAATCAAGTCGTTTTAAAACTTCAGGTTTAGGTATTGTTGATCCAATTGCAACAAATGATACTCCAGAAGGAAGAGCTCAGAACCGTCGTGTAGAATTCTCTATTACTGCAAACGACAAAATGGTTAATGATGCTAAAGCAGAAGCTGGAAAATAATTTCAGATAAAATAAAATCTAAAAAAAGCTGTTTCATAAATGAGGCAGCTTTTTTTTTTGACATTAGAAATTAAACATTGTAAATTTGGACTTTCAAATATAACTCATGCTCGACATTCAGAATATCTCTTTTACGTATACCGATAAACCTGTTATTAAAGACGTTTCTTTTACTATAAACAAAGGCGAGAATATTGCTATTATTGGTGAAAGCGGCTGTGGAAAAAGCACGCTGCTAAAACTAATATATGGTTTATATAATCTAGACGAAGGAAAAATGTTCTATGGTGAGAAACCAATTTTAGGACCAAAGTATAATTTGATTCCTGGTATGCCATTTATGAAATATTTAGCGCAGGATTTTGATTTATCTCCATATGAAACAGTTGCTGAGAATGTCGGGAAGTTTCTATCGAATGGTTTTGCTAATATGAAAAAACTTCGTGTTCAGGAGTTATTAGAGATGGTAGAAATGGAATCGTTCTCTAATGTAAAAGCAAAATTTTTGAGCGGCGGTCAGCAGCAGCGAGTAGCTTTGGTAAGAGTTTTGGCTTTAGAACCCGAAGTTATTTTGTTAGACGAACCTTTTAGTCAAATTGATGCTTTCCGTAAAAACGCTTTGCGTCGTAACTTATTTCGTTATTTAAAGCAAAAAGGAATTACTTGTATAATTGCCACACACGACAGTACAGATGCTTTGTCATTTGCAGATGAAGCAATTGTTATGCGTCATGGAGAAATAATTGTCAAAGATAATCCAACAAAAATATACGAGGATCCAGAAACTAAATATGTAGCTTCATTGTTTGGTGAAGTAAATGAAATTGCAACACATTTATTGCTTCCTTATGAAGATGAAACACATAAAACATTAGTTTATCCACATCAATTTAAAATGGTTTCAGAATCGAAACTTCCTGTAAAGATTAGAAGAACTTATTTTCGAGGAAGTCATTTTTTAATTGAAACGGTTTATAAAAGACAGCTGGTGTTTTTTGAAAGTGAAATAGATCTTCCGTTAGATCAAGAAATATTCCTAGGCTTAAATTACTTGTAAAATATAAAACCCGATAGATTTTAAATCTATCGGGTTTATTTTTATAATCGTTTATAGTGATTTATTTTTTCAAATACTTTTCTAAAAACTGATCTTGTTCCCAAAGCAAGTGTAAAATGTTTTCTTTAGCAACATAACTGTGAGATTCTTTTGGTAAAATTACCATTCTAGCTGGAGCACCTAAACCTTTTAATGCTTGAAAATAACGTTCCGTCTGCAAAGTAAAAGTTCCAGGATTGTTATCTGCTTCACCGTGAACTAATAGTAATGGTGTTTTCATTTTATCAGCGTTCATAAATGGTGACATTGTGTTGTAAACTTCAGGAGCTTCCCAGTAATTTCTTTGTTCAGATTGGAATCCAAATGGAGTAAGTGTTCTGTTGTAAGCACCACTTCTTGCAATTCCACATGCAAATAAGTTAGAATGAGTTAATAAATTAGCAGTCATAAATGCACCGTAAGAATGTCCTCCAACAGCCACTTTTTTACGATCAATATAACCTAACGCATCAACTGCATCAATTGCAGCTGCAGCATTGTCTACTAATTGTGATATAAAATTATCGTTTGGTTCTGTAGTTCCTTCTCCGATAATTGGAAAAGCAGCATCATCAAGAACTACATATCCTCTTGTTACCCAATATACAAATGATCCATAATATGGAAACGTAAATTCGTTAGAGTTTTGAGTTGATTGACTTGCACTGTTTCTGTCTTTATATTCAGCAGGATAAGCCCAGATTAATAAAGGCATTTTCTCTTTTTTAGCTTTATCATAGCCAACAGGCAGATATAAAGTTCCAGAAAGTTCTAATCCATCCTTACGTTTGTATTTGATTACCTCTTTACTAACATCTTTAATACTTTCAAATGGATTTTTAAAAGCAGTAATAGGTGTTATACTGTTTTGCTTTTTGATATTTCTAAAGTAGTAATTTGGATATTCACTCTTAGATTGAATCTGTACTAAAACTTTTCCAGTTTTGAAGTCTTCAATTTCTATTAAATCTTCTTTCTTATCCTTGTATGGAGAAGTATAAATGCGTTTTGATTTTAAAGTTTTTAAATTGAATTCATCAATAAAAGGGAATTGTCCTTCTTTTGTATATCCGTCACCAATTCGGAAAGCATTGTCTTTTTCGATCGCTAAAACATTTCTATTATATTCATTCTTTTTAGTTTCAAAAACTCCCGGATCTGAATAAACATCTTGTTGGTTTCTATCTGTAATTACTTTTGGTTGCTGTCCTGGATTTGACGGATTGATTAGGTATGTTTTAGTGTTACGAGTGTCGTACCATTCGTCAGTAATAAAAGCAATATTATCGTTCCCCCAAGTAATATAACTATAGCGTTGAGGAAGCTTTACTAATGTTGCAGCATCATTTGTAAATGGAGCTTCCCATAGAAAAACTTCATCTCTAAAATCTACTTTGTTTGCCGGATTACCTTCGTCTAAAGCTGTTACATAAGATAAAGTTGCAGGTTTGTCATTTCTCCAGTTCATTTCTCTTTTTCCCTTACGAACTGCCATAAAACCTTTTGGCATGATTTCATTTAAAGGAACTTCGTTTACAGTTTTAATTTCTTTTCCTCTTAAGTCATAAACAACTGTTTTAGAAGGAAATCTATTTAATGGAACTACATATGAAAAAGGTTTTTGAATAGTAGTCAGCATTATATAATTACCATCTGGAGAAATTCTTTCACCTGCAAACATAGCAGCTTCTTTAAATAGAGTAGTATCTCCATTTAGTTTAACTTTGTATAATTCAGATGTAATTATGTTTTCAAAATTAGCCTCATCGTTTTTGTTTTTCAACATATCAGGGTAAGTTCTATTTTGAGATTTTTCTCCAGAAGTGTTAGAAATAATTGGGCCAGTTGGTAAATCTTTTTTAGAGTCTAAAAGAGGCTGTCTGTTTTTTGGCAGCATTTTCACCAAAATAGTTTCATTGTCTAAAAACCAGCTGAAAGGATTTCCAAGATTTGCATTTACATTTGCTTCAGTAAGTTTTGAAGCTTGAGCTGTTGCAATATCTAGTACCCAAAGTTCAACACCAGAGTTTGTAGTGTGAGAGAACAATACTTTTTTGTCATTTGGTGACCAAAGGATATTACTTATTTTAGGGTCGGTTGGAAGTCCAGAAACCTGAATTTCATCTTTTCCACTTATTTTTCTAACTTTAAGATTAGTCACATAAGTAACAGTACTTGAAATGTTAGTAATAGGATTGATTCTTAAACCAGCTAAACGAAGTTCTTCTTGGTTTAAATCGTCAAGAGTTTTGTATGTGCTTCGAGACAATAAGAGCATGTTTTCTTTTTTTGTATCCATCGATACACTTGGGGCTCTTTGATAATCAGCTAGATCTAGGATAGATTTAGGGGGTTTTTGATACGTTAAATTTTCTTGTGCAAAAGAAAATAAACCAAGGTGTAAAAGTAAGAATAGAGTAACCTTTAATTTCATGATTTGGATTTTTTGGATTTGAATTAAGAACACTTAAAATGTTTGTCTAAGATACAGTAGTCTTGTTACATTTTATAGGTTATTTTTCATTCTTTTCAGTTATTTGTTTAAAAAGCTGTTTAATTAGGAATTAAATGTTTTTAAATAGTCTTATAATTAAAAGATATTAAACTGATAATTACGAAAAAAAGACTAATTTGTATGCTAATTTTTTAAAGTATACTTAAATTTGCATTCTAAATTTTTAACAAACAATAAAAAGAATATGTATCATTCAAAAATAGCGGGCTTAGGATATTATGTTCCTTCAAATGTCGTGACAAATGATGATTTGTCTAAGATTATAGATACCAATGATGAATGGATTCAGGAGCGTACCGGAATTCAGGAAAGAAGACATATCATTCGTGGAGAAGATACTACAACTTCAATGGGAGTTAAAGCTGCTAAAATTGCAATCGAGCGTTCTGGTGTAGCCAAAGAAGATATAGATTTTGTAGTTTTTGCTACATTAAGTCCAGATTACTATTTTCCAGGGCCTGGAGTTTTAGTACAGCGTGATTTAGGATTAAGAACAGTAGGAGCTTTAGATGTTAGAAATCAATGTTCTGGATTCGTTTATGCTATTTCTGTTGCAGATCAATATATTAAAACAGGAATGTATAAAAATATTTTGGTAATAGGTTCTGAAGTACATTCGACAGGATTAGATATGACAACTCGCGGACGCGGAGTTTCAGTTATTTTTGGAGATGGAGCAGGAGCAGCTGTTTTAAGTCGTGAAGAAGATTTGACGAAAGGAATTTTATCAACACATTTACACTCAGAAGGTCAGCATGCCGAAGAATTGGCTTTGCAGGCACCTGGAATGGGAGCTCGTTGGGTAACAGATATTATTGCTGATAACGATCCAAATGACGAAAGTTATTATCCGTATATGAACGGACAGTTTGTATTCAAGAATGCAGTAGTTCGTTTCGCTGAAGTAATAAATGAAGGTTTAGAAGCAAATGGGTTGCAGGTTTCAGATATCGATATGTTGATTCCGCATCAGGCAAACTTGAGAATTTCACAATTCATTCAAAACAAATTCAAATTGTCTGACGATCAAGTACATAATAATATTCAAAAGTACGGAAATACAACTGCAGCATCTATTCCAATTGCTTTGACAGAAGCTTGGGAACAAGGTAAAATTAAATCCGGAGATACAGTAGTTTTAGCTGCTTTTGGAAGTGGATTTACTTGGGCAAGCGCAATCATTAAATGGTAAATTAATTCATCTTGCATTATATTTTGAAAACCTGCTTCATTTTGGAGCAGGTTTTTTTATAATTTTGTTTGTGTCATTTCGAAGAAAAAGAAACTGCATCAGATTATTTCGTTATGATAAACATTAAGAAATATCTCTAAATAAAATGAAAAAAAATCAACTAGAAATAGCCTGTTTCAACTATGAATCGGCAATAATTGCGCAAGAAAATGGTGCTGACCGAATCGAATTATGCGATAATATGCAGCTTGGCGGAACTACTCCAAATACAATATCGGCAGTAAGAGTTCGTGAAAAACTGACTATAAAAATGCATGTAATTATACGACCACGCGGAGGAGATTTTGTTTATACTGATGAGGAGTTTGTTGAAATGAAACAAGATATCAAACAGTTTAAAAAACTTGGAGTTGATGGTTTTGTTTTTGGAATTTTGAATACTGATGGCAGCGTAAATAAAAAACAAAATCAAGAGCTGGTTAATTTAGCAGGTTCACTTTCTTGTACTTTTCACCGTGCTTTTGATGTGGTTAATGATTTTGAGCAATCACTAGAAGATGTTATTGAGTGTGGTTTCAATACAATTCTAACTTCTGGACGAGGAAAAAATGTTGAAGAAGGTATTTTTGATTTGGTACTGATACAAAAGCTGGCAAAAGATCGAATTGAAATTATGCCGGGCGGTGGATTGCGATCTTCAAATATTAAACTGCTTCAAGATAAACTAGAGCCGACTTTCTACCATTCATCCGCAATTACTGATAATACAGAAACAGCAAATCCTGAAGAAGTAAAAGAACTGAAAAACTTTTTGTAAATAAATAAAAAAGCCTGAAGTTGGCAAACTTCAGGCTTTTTTTCTACAAGAAATTATTTAAAAAATATTAAAATAGATCTAATAAAAGCGAGATTAGAACATTCCGCCGCCGCCTTTATTAGTGTTATCTTCTCTTTGTTTACGTTGTAAGTTTTTGATTTTTGCACCTCCAAAGTTGTACGTTAAACCTAAATAAACCGTTTGACTTTCCCAAGTAAACTGTCCTGCTTGAGGATAAGGAGACATAGTGTCAAAAGCATATTTCATGGTATTGAAAACGTCATTAAAACGTACGCTGATATTCATTTTGTTGTTCAGTAAAGTATAACGTGAACCAATGTCCATTTTATACATTTCATGGCTGTTATTTTGAAGACCATCAACCGCACCTCTATAGAATCCAAATAATAAGAAGCTTAAACGTTTGTTTACTTTAAAGTTTGAATTCATACGACCATTGAATGCTGCAACAGTAACCGTTTTTTGCTCTGGAATACTTTTGTCGCCTGCAACATATTTGTACACAATTCCTTCCTGATTAATGCTTGAAAAATCAATAGACGGCTGAATGTCCCACCATTTTGTGATTTTATAGTTAAGGGAAACCTCAAATCCATATGAAGTGTTGTGATCAAAGTTTGTATAAGACATAATTTGCTTTTCATTGCTTGGATCTGCTAGATCTGGATATAAAACTCTACTGATTTGATCATTAATACTTCTTACGAAAACACCAGCAGTAAAACTTCCTTTCTCAAGTGTTTTAGTATAATTTACTTCCACAGAATTAGTAAATTGAGGTCTTAATTCAGGATTTCCTAAAGAAGTTACTAAAGGAGTTGCAAACTCACGAATAGGTTTTGTCTGCTCTAAACTTGGACGGTCCACACGACGGCTGTAACTAAATTGCAAAGTATTTTTCTCATTCAAATTATAAGTTAAATAAGCAGATGGATATAATGTAATATAGTCATCATCAAATTTATCTTTACCGTGATTTAAATTAGCAGCTACTTTATAACTCTCAAAACGTGCACCTAATTGATAACTGAATTTTTTGAATTTTTGCCCAAACGTTACATACGCTGAGTATATATCAGTATCGTAAGTGTAATTTGAAACACGATCAGCAATTGGCATCAAAGGATTTCCTGTGATATAATCGTTTCCAGTTTTTGTAATTCTCGCTTCTGCACCAGCTTCAAGAGTAGTTTTCTCGTTTAACGGGTTCACATAATCGATGTTTACGGTACTTAATTTTCGTGTCCCTTTTAAGAAATCATTGTACAGTAAATCAGCACTAGTATTGTCAATTTTTGTTGTTTTAGTATCAAAAGAAGCGTTTTGTGTTTTTTTATTATCACTGTAATTTGCTTCAAAATCTAAAGTATGACCTTCTTTTTTAAAGATGTGTTTATAAGCTAAGTTATAAGTTCCAACTTGATCTGGTCCCCAGTATCTTGATTTCTGAAAAATATTTGAGATATCAGAACCAGTTACATTATTATAATCAATGTCAGTATCTACAAAACCTTTTCCGTCCGATTTATTCTGATTAGTATATATAGACAATGTATTATGATCATCAATTAAATAATCCATTCCAATCTTGTACAAATAAGAATCGTTGTCGTTTAAAACGTTAATTTTTTGGCTGATATCTTCGTCAAATCTATTAATAAATCCTTTGTTATGATATGTACCAAAATTCTGTCCTACATTTCCAAAGAAATTTACTTTTCCAGTTTTATAATTTAAATCTAGAGATTGGTTGTATTTAGCCGTTTCTCCAAAAGTAATACCTCCGCTGTAGCTTCCATTAAAACCAACATTTGCATTTTTGTGCAAAATTATATTGATGATTCCAGACATTCCTTCCGGATTGTATTTTGCACTTGGGTTCGTAATTAACTCAATTTTTTTGATTGAAGTCGATGGAATTTGTTTTAACAATTGTGCTGGATCAATATTCGAAGGTCTTCCGTCAATTAATACACGAACATTATCATTTCCGCGAAGCGAAAGTTTTCCATCTTGATCTACATTTACAGAAGGAATATTGTTCATAATATCTGAAGCAGAAGCGCCGGCAGTCGTTAAATCTTTACCAACATTAACTACTTTTCTGTCAATTTTTTGTTCGATTGTAGAGCGCTCAGCAACTATGTTTACACCTTTTAATTGCGTTGCTTCTTCTTCAAGAGAAACATTTACAGTTGCAGATTTCTTGTTTTCACTTAAAATGATTGAGCCAATATATTTTCTAAAACCGATATATTGAATTTCAATTGTATAACTTTTTAAAGCTAAGTTTTTAAAAGTAAAATCTCCGTTGTCATCTGTGTTTACGCCCGAAACAACTTTTCCGTTATCTTTAATAGATACGGTAGCATAAGAAATAGGCGCACTATTAGATTTTTCAGTAATTTTTCCAGAGACCGTTCCTGAGTTTTGAGCTTGTACTGTCGAGATTACACCTAGTAATACCAACAGAAAGAATTTTAGTTTCATAATGCGATAATGATTATTTTGATTGATTGATGATGCGGTTGTTTTTCGTTTTTTTGTTTTTTTTGTTCTTCATAATAAAATTAGAGTCCCTATTAAGACTCTTTAGTCAGCGATATGTTACACATAAAAAGTTAAAAAAAAATGTAATTTCACGAATGCTTCTGTTTTGTAAGGGATTAAGGTTTTTGTTTTTTGATAATTTTAACACTTGAAAGCAAGATGGTTTTAAGAAATTCTAATAGTTATATAGTATTTTATATGTTATTCATTTTCTGTTATTGATGAATAAGCAGTATCTTTGCTCACTTTAAAAATAAGTTTACATGTCATTATCACAAATTCTTACACCTTCTATACAAAAAGCAATACAAGCATTATTTGACGTTACAGTTGATAAAATCGAATTTCAAACTACTAGAAAAGAGTTTGAAGGCGATATTACAATGGTGATTTTTCCTTTAGTAAAAGTTATTAAAAGCAATCCTGCGGAATTAGGTAATAAAATTGGAAATTATCTCGTTGAAAATGTTTCAGAAGTTGCTCGTTTCAATGTAGTTTCTGGTTTCTTGAATATTGTAATATCAGACAGTTATTATTTGAATTTCTTTAATGAAATAAAAGACAATTCTAAATTTGGATATGTAACTCCAAATTCTGAAGATAAAGCAATTATGGTCGAATATTCTTCGCCAAATACAAATAAGCCTTTACACTTAGGTCACGTACGTAACAATTTGTTAGGATATTCAGTTGCTGAAATTATCAAAGCATCAGGTAAAAAAGTTTACAAAACACAGATCATTAATGATCGTGGAATTCATATCTGTAAATCGATGCTGGCTTGGGAGAAATTTGGAAACGGAGAAACTCCTGAAAGTTCAAATTTAAAAGGAGATAAATTAGTTGGTAAATATTACGTTGAATTTGATAAAGCTTATAAAGCAGAAATAAATCAATTAATAGAGACTGGTAAAACCGAAGAAGAAGCAAAAAAACAAGCGCCAATTATTATTGAAGCGCAAGAAATGCTTAAAAAATGGGAAGCTGGAGACGAGAAAGTTATTGCACTTTGGAAAAAAATGAACCAATGGGTTTATGACGGTTTTGCTGTAACGTATTCTAATCTTGGAGTTAATTTTGATAAATACTATTACGAAAGCAATACCTATTTATTAGGGAAAGATGTTGTTCAAGTAGGTCTTGATAAAGGTGTTTTTGAAAAAGATCCTGACGGTTCTGTTTGGATTGATTTGACAGATGAAGGTTTAGATCGTAAAATTGTATTACGTTCTGATGGAACAGCTGTTTATATGACACAAGATATTGGAACGGCAATTCAGCGTGTTAAAGATATGCCAGATGTTGGCGGAATGGTGTATACCGTTGGAAATGAGCAAGATTATCATTTTAAAGTTTTGTTTTTAATCCTTAAAAAATTAGGATTTGATTGGGCTTCAAGCTTATATCATTTATCATACGGAATGGTTGATTTGCCTTCTGGAAAAATGAAAAGCCGTGAAGGAACTGTTGTTGATGCAGATGATTTGATGCAGGATATGGCTGATACCGCAAAACAAATCTCTGAAGATTTAGGAAAGTTAGAAAGTTATTCTGCCGAAGAGAAAGCTAAATTGTATAAAACGATTGGTCTTGGGGCATTAAAATATTATATTTTAAAAGTAGATCCTAAAAAACGTATTTTGTTTAATCCAGAAGAATCTGTTGATTTTGCAGGAAATACAGGTCCGTTTATTCAATATACTTATGCAAGAATCCAATCAATTATTCGTAAAGCCGATTTTGATTTTTCGGCTAAATCAGAGATTCAAGAGTTACACGAAAAAGAAAAAGAACTCGTAAAACAAATTGAGCTTTTTCCTGAGATAATTCAAAATGCTGCACAAAATCACAGCCCGGCATTAATTGCTAATTATACCTATGATTTAGTAAAAGAATACAATTCGTTTTATCAATCAGTTCATATATTAGGCGAAGTAGATTTAATAAAAAAAATATTCAGAGTACAGCTTTCACAAAAAGTTGCTGAAGTTATAAAATCTGCATTTACATTATTAGGTATTGAAGTTCCTGAAAGAATGTAATTGAAGAAAATCCACAGAAAAGCTGATAATTGGAAACAATTATCAGCTTTTTTTTTGAATTAATTTGACTGCTTTTTTTTTGAAAAGTGTAGAAAATTTAAAGTTAGTGTTAGTGAAATGTTACGGATTGTATGAGTGAATTTTCGTGTAAAAAAAAAGAATTATGCCTTGTATATTTCGTTTTTATAATTATGTTTACAGTAAGAAAATGATTGTCAATAGTAGTTAAAAACACGAATATTTTTTAGGGAGCTAATGTTTCCTTTGTGTTCTGAAAATAAAGCGAGGAAGCCGAAAATCGTAAGAGTAGGCACAATTCTAAAACCAAAATAATGATTAAAAAATCTTTACTTTTTATGATGCTTTTCGTTGCATTTACTGCAGTGAAAGCACAAAATTTAATTTCCCCATCTTATGGATTTTCACACAGTAAAACAGCGTACATAACTTTAGCTGACGGAACTGAAATTAATGGAACTATTAGAGATATTGACAGAGATAAAGGATTAATTGAGTTCATCAAATTGCAAGATGGAGCTGGAAAAAAACACAAACTAAAACCAGAAGACATTAAGTTTATGTATTTGCCGCCAAGTGGACTTGATAATTTAGGAAAAAAATTAAATTTTCTTGAAGATTTCAAAAAGTGGAATGATGAGAAATTAAATCAAGATTTCTTAAACCAAGGATATGCTTATTTTGAAACTGCTGATGTAAAAGTTAAAAAGAAAAATTCAAAATTATTAATGCAGCTTTTAAATCCTGGATTTAGTAAAGATGTTAAAGTATATTGTGATCCTTATGCTAAAGAAACTACATCTTTAGGAGTAGGCGGAGTTAAATTCGTTGGTGGAGATGCAAAATCATATTATGTTGCTAAAAAAGATTCTCCAGCATTTTTATTAAAGAAAAAAGATTACAAAAAAGAATTTCAACCATTATGGGGAAGTTGTGAAAAAGTAATTTCTGAAAATCCTGAGCCAAAATGGACAGATTTAACTAAACATATCGTTACTTATTCTGAGTGTGTTGATCCAAGTTAGTATTTAACAACAGCATTCTTTAAATTATAAAAAGCCAATAGTTTTCAACTATTGGCTTTTTTTGTTATTACTGAAAAGAGAAAATAAAATACTAAAGTAAGATATGTTTTGTTTTGTAGCATTATTTTGTAGGAAATGACTTTTATTTTGTTATATTTGCTTCAGAATTAAAAAAACAAATCTTGTTTGGCAGTGTAAGATCCCCTTTCTTACAAATTATAATGTTTTGTGCTCGAAGCAAAACAGCCATTTCTATAAAAAATCCACCTTTTTGTTGTCAAATGTAAGATGAAAATATCTTCCTTATATTCATTTTAGTCTATATTGAATTAGTAATCCTTTTAGCATAAAATGGTAAGGAGTTAAGGCCGTCTAATTTTTTAGACGGTTTTTTTTATTCGACGTATTGGTTTCTATTTTGTCGAGTACACTTTTAAAAAATATGTTATTTCCTTAGTTGACTACATTTCTTCCTTTTTCCTAGCTATTTTGTAATTATTTGTAGGTTATTACTGGTGTTTTTGGTTTAAATATTTTTTATTGTAGTAAAATTATTATTTTGATGAATGTTAAATGATGTAAAAAACTTGTTAAAATTATTTTAATTTAATAAGTTCGGCCAAATAATTCTAAACAAAAAAACAATGAAACAAAAATTAAAAGGATTAATGGTCTTCATTTTTGTTCTTAGTATGCAATTAATCTTTGCACAAGAGAAAAAAATCACAGGAACAGTTTCTGATAATGCAGGAGTACCTTTGCCGGGAGTTAGTGTATTAGTGAAAGGAACCAAGTCAGGAACTCAAACAGATTTTGACGGAAAGTATGCAATTAAAGCCAACACAAATCAGGTTTTAATCTTTAGTTATGTCGGAATGAAAACACAAGAAGTAGTTGTGAATTCCTCTTTGATTAATATAAAATTAGTCGACAATGCTACAGAACTTGAAGGTGTAGTGGTAACCACTGCAATGGGAGTTAAAAGAGAAAAAAAATCTTTAGGATATGCAACACAGCAAATTTCAGGGAAAGATTTAGATGGTGGAGCAGGCAATGCAAATGTGGCTAATCTTTTAGCAGGAAAAGCGGCTGGTGTTGAAGTTTCAAGAAATACAAATTTTGGAGGATCAACAAACGTGGTGATTCGTGGTAACAAATCTCTAACAGGAAATAATCAGGCACTTTGGGTTATTGATGGTGTACCTGTAGATAATTCAAACTCTAATTCGACAACTCAGACAACGGGACGTGGGGGATATGATTATGGAAATAGCGTTTCTGATATTAATCAGGAAGATATCGAAAGTATTAATATTCTTAAAGGAGCTGCTGCTACTGCTTTATATGGATCTAGGGCAGCTAATGGAGTTGTTATGGTAACAACAAAAAAAGGAAAGATAGCAGACCAAAAAGTTGGATTTACTTTTTCAAGCAGCTTTACAGTAGGGACAGTTGATAAATCGACGTTTCCTAAATACCAAACTAAATATGGAGCAGGATATGGAATTGGAAGTTCATTTCTTGATCCAGAAAGTTTAATTCCTACTGTAGATACTTCTAACGATGCCTCTTACGGAGATGCTTTTACTGGACAACCTGTTTATCAATGGGACGCTTTTACTCCGTACTCAAAAAATTATGGACAAGCGACTCCTTGGAGTGCTGCTAAAAATGGACCGATTACTTTTTTTAAAACGGCTCAAACAAATGTAAATAGTTTATCTCTTGAAAAAGCGACTGAAAGATCAAGTCTTTCATTGTCTTATGTAAATACACTTCAATCAGGGATTTTACCAAACAGTGAATTAAAAAAGAATCAGTTAAGCGCTAGATTTAGTCAAAAAATTACCGACAAATTAACTGCAAATGCATATGCTGCTGTGACGCTGCAAAGTACTGTTGGTAGAAACTCTACAGGTTACAATGATAATATTTTAGGAAATTTTAGACAATGGTGGCAAACCAATACTGACCTAAAAGAGTTAGAAAATGTTTATAAAGCTTCTGGAGGACAAAATGTTACTTGGAATTGGTCTGATCCCACTTCGGCAGAAGGATTAGTACCTGCTTATTGGGATAATCCTTATTTTACTCGTTATCAAAATTATTCTTCAGATAACAGAACACGTTTGTTTAGTTATGCATCTCTAGATTATAAAATTACAGATTGGTTAAGTGCTTTAGGTCGTGTATCTCTAGATACTTATAAAGAACTTCAAGAAGAAAGAAGAGCTGTTGGTTCTATTGCTTCAGGTTTTGGTTTATCTCCTGTCAATGAAACTTCAGGTTATCAAAGATATGACAATAATTTTCAGGAAATCAATTATGATTTTATGTTAAACTTCAATAAGAAATTTGCAGAGAATTTTAGCTTGACCGGAATATTAGGGGCGAATGTAAGAAGAGACGATAAAGAGAGTGTACTTTCATCTACAATTGGAGGTTTAGTAACACCTGGGATATATGCATTATCAAATTCAAGGTATGCATTACCCTTTCCTACCGAAGCAAAATATACAAAACAAGTAAACGGCATTTATGCGCAAGCATCTTTGGGCTTTAAAGACACTTATTTTATAGATGCCTCTGTTAGACGTGATGAGTCTTCGACACTTCCAAAAGGAAATAATTCTTATATATATCCAGCAGTTTCAGGATCTGTTTTATTCTCCAATTTAATGAAAGCAGAATGGATGAATTTAGGGAAGTTTAGAATGAATTATGCAGAAGTAGGTAATGATGCAGATGCATTGCAGTTGGCAAATACCTATACAAGAAGTTCTAATTTTAATAATGAACCAATGTATACTTTACCTAATCTTAATAGAAATCCTAATCTAAAACCTGAAAGGACAAAATCTTTCGAAGTTGGTTTAGAAACAAGTATGTTTAATAGACGTTTAGGATTAGATGTTACTTATTATAAAACAAATTCTGTAGATCAAATTGTATCTGCAGCAGTATCTTCTGGATCAGGATTTACTAATGCTTGGGTAAATGGTGGTAATATAGAGAATAAAGGTTTGGAGATTCAAATTATAGGAACTCCCATAAAAACAAAGGATTTTAGTTGGGATGTTATTGTGAACTGGTCTAATAATAGAAGTAAAGTTGTTTCCTTACCAGGCGGTATAGAAAACTTACAACTAGCTGCTTTTCAGGGAGGAGTTACGACTAATGCAACTCTTAATGAGGCTTATGGAAGTATAAAGGGTACTGATTATGTTTATACAAATGGCCAGCCTACAATAGATCAAAAGACTGGTAAGTATATGGTCACAAATACATCTGATAATACAATAGGAAATATTACACCTGATTGGATAGGCGGTATTCGAAATAAATTTACGTATAAGAATGTTTCTTTAGGCTTCTTAATAGATACTCAAAAAGGAGGTGATATTTTTTCTCTAGATATGTACTACGGACTAGCTACTGGTTTATATAAAGAAACTGCCGTGGGTAATATTCGTGAAACAGGTATTTTAAATGCTGGAGTTGCTCCTGATGGAACTCCAAATACAGTAATGTCACAAAATCCTGGAGTTTATTCTAATAACTATGGTTATTTAGCAGAACCGGCTAAAGCATTTGTTTACGATGCTTCATATGTAAAATTGAGAGAAGTCTCTATCTCATACAATTTCCCTAAAAGTATGTTCCAAGGAACATTTGTTAACTCCGCTACATTTAGTTTGTTAGGATCCAATTTATGGATTATAAGCAAAAACCTGCCTTATGCAGATCCTGAAAGTGGATTGTCTTCTGGGAATAATTCGAGAGGTTATTCTGTTGGATCATTGCCTACAACAAGAGACATTGGATTTAACTTAACATTTAAATTTTAATACAATATCATGAAAAAAATAATTTATTTTTTAAGTGTTTTAGCACTTACAAGTTCTTGCAGTGATTTGACAGATCTAAATACAGATAAAAAAAATCCTTCTGAAGTTCCAGCTGCTTCACTTTTTACAAGTGCTCAAAAAGGTATTGCGGAACAAGTTGTAAATACCAGTGTAAATAAAAACATCTTCAGATTAGTGAATCAGCAGTGGACTGAGACTACTTATATTGATGAATCGGTTTATCAATGGACAACCAGAAATATATCAGGGAATCATTGGAATGCTTATTTTTCAGGGACAACGACAAATGATGGATCTCTAAGTGATTTAGTCATGGCAAAATTGGCAGTAGAAAATGAAGTTATCTTGGCCTCTGATCCTAATTTTGCGGCTAAGACAGCAATAAAAAAGAATAAACTTGCTTTAATTGATATTTTAACTGTTTACTCTTATCAAATTTTGGTGGATACTTTTGGAGATATCCCTTACTCAGATGCGTTAAAAGGATCAGGTAACTATCTTCCAAAATATGACAAAGCTGTTGATATCTATAAAGATTTGATTGTACGTCTTGATAATGACATTGCAAACATTGAGACAGGATATGCGGCATTTGGAAGCGCAGATGTTATTTACAGAGATAATTTAACTTCTTGGATAAAATTTGCAAATAGCATTAAATTAAAATTAGGTATAAATCTTAAAGCTTCAGGTTTAGAAGACGCTATCGCAGATGCTGCTATTGTATCAGCTTCAGAAAATGTATTTACATCTAATGGTGATAATGCAAAAATAGGGTATGAGAAAAATGTACCTAATACTAATCCTCTTTTTGTAGATTTAGTTTTTGGAGGAAGACATGATTTTGTACCTGCAAAGCCATTTGTTGATGCATTAGTAGCTAAGAACGATCCTAGAACAAAAGTTTATTTTGCTCAAAATTTACAAGATGAAAATGGAAATCCGTTACCTTATAAAGGAGGAGTCATTGGAGTTAAAAATAGTTTTGGAAAATTTACACACATAAATGATCTAATCCAAGCACCAGATTTCAAAGGAACTTATTTAGACTATGCAGAAGTTGAATTTCTATTAGCAGAAGCGGTAGAAAGAGGTATTGCGGTTAGCGGTAGTGCTGAGTCCCATTACAATAATGCAATTAAAGCTTCAATGCAAGATTGGGGAATACCAACAGATGCTGCTGATAGTTATTTAGCTCAGCCAACAGTAGCGTATAGTACTGCTGCAGCTACTTGGCAGCAAAAAATAGGAGAGCAGGCATGGTATGCCATGTATAACAGAGGTTTTGAAGGTTGGACATTTACAAGAAGATTGAATTTTCCTGCTTTGACGCCGCCGCCAAATGCTGATGCGGCTTCAGATGGGCAAATTCCTTCAAGAATGGCTTATCCAATTAGAGAACAAACTTTAAATGCTACAAATTATAATGCTGCGGCCGCAGCAATTGGAGGAGATAAATTATCTACAAAATTATTTTGGGATAAAAATTAAACAGTTTTAATCCTTCAAAGTAAATAAGTATTACTTGATTTTAACTATTTAAGATAGGTTGCTTTTGATAAAAAGGAAATTAAGAGTTAAATTTCAAATCGTATTTTGTTTAAAGTAAAAAGCCGATAGTTTTTATAACTACCGGCTTTTTTACAACTAACACAAACATTTTTTATTTTACGAACTTGTTGATGATTGCATCACTCTCAGCTTTTGTTGCGTTTGGTTTTAAGTCAAACAAAAGTGAGTAAAGTGCTTTTCTATCAACTTTAGCTTCTAAGTTTAAATCTTGATGTCTGTCGAATAAAGTTTGCCATTTATCACGAACATTTTTCCAAAGTGCATTGTTTGCAACCCACCATTTTTGACCAGCGATACATTTAATATCTGGTACTTTTGTATAAACATCAAATCCTTTTTCCTGAGCTAACAAAACATCTTTTCCGCTGTCATCTCTAATTAATTTGTCATTATCTTGCTCATGATTCCAGCCAGTTGCAGTGATTTCATGAATGTTTCTTCTTTTTAAAACATTGTAATCATTACGGTGAGTTTGCTCTCTTCTTGGTAATGGCGCATCAGCAACGTTTGCCCAATAATCTTTTCCGTCAACATGTACCCAAGTTGAAGATCCTTCATATCTTGGACTATCATCTACTTGATATACTTTTTGAGTCCATTGTCCTTTTACGGCTTTTTTATCCAGTTTTTTGTACTTCCAAGAAGTTCCTTTGTCAAATGAATATAAGTCTGTGTTTTCGTAAAGCCAATCT
The DNA here is from genome assembly GCF_002217395.1 of Flavobacterium plurextorum. Classification (GTDB taxonomy): domain Bacteria; phylum Bacteroidota; class Bacteroidia; order Flavobacteriales; family Flavobacteriaceae; genus Flavobacterium; species Flavobacterium plurextorum. Next base: position 23,286 of record NZ_MUHD01000017.1, read on the forward strand.
TGTCTCCAGTGTTTAATAATCATATCATCACTTACAATTAATAAGTGCTGCATCACAATTTTGTTAGGAGTGTCTTCTAACAATTCTACCCATTCTAAAGCGGATTCATGCTTAGTTTGTGATGGTTTGTATGTTGCTGAATCTTTAGCATATTGAAAAGTTTCTGCAAAATTAAATTTCACTTCATAACAACCGCACATCGATTTGATCGATTTAATGTCTTGCTGTTTTTTTGCGTCCTGACTGAAACCAAGGCTGCATGTCAAAGCCATAATGGCTGAAAAGTAGAGGCTTTTTGAAATCATAACTTATTGTTTTGTTTTTTAAATTTTTGCAAATATATAAATTTTATTTAGAACAATTAAAAATAGTTATATATTTGCACCGATTATTAAGATTGAATAAAAATAATGAAACTAAAATTTATCCTTTTTGCAGCATTGCCTTTTTGTCAAATTTCTTTTGCACAGCAAAAAGATACTATTGCTTCACGAGAAAAACTTTCTGAAGTGGTTGTTACCGGGCAGTTTGAACCACAATCAATTAAGAAATCGGTATTTAATGTACGTGTGATTTCAAATCAGGATATACAAAATTTAGCAGCAAATAATTTGGCTGATGTTTTAAATCAATATTTAAATATTACAGTAAGACCAAGTGGAACAAGCGGTCGATCTACAGTTTCTTTATTTGGACTAGACGCACAGTATTTTAAAATTTTGATAGATAATGTTCCGTTGGTTAATGAGGCAGGTTTAGGAAATAATATTGATTTATCACAAATCAATTTAAATGATGTTGATCATATTGAAATTGTTGAAGGTTCAATGGGAGTTACCTATGGGGCTAATGCTGTAAGTGGTGTTTTAAATATTATAACCAAAAAATCTTCGAAATATAAATGGGGAATTACAGCATCAGTTCAAGAAGAAACGGTTAGTGATGAATATTCTCTTTTTAAGGAAGGACGCCACGTACAGGCTTTAAAAGTATCTCATGCATTTAATAAAAATTGGTATTTTTCAATAGGCGCCAATCGAAATGATTTTCAAGGATATTTGAGCGATAAAAATGGAATTGATTATAGTGAAAATGATGGTACAAGAGGATATCGATGGCTTCCAAAAGACCAGTTAAACGGTTCGGCAGTAATCGCATACCATAAAGATAATTTTCGATTTTTCTACAAATTCGAGTATTTGGATGAAAATGTAGATTATTATAATAGTACAGTACAATCTGGATACAATTCTACTTTAGGTTCGTATCGTTATGCTGATGATAAACGATATTTAACAAATCGTTATTTTCATAACTTAAATGCGACAGGTAAACTGTTTTCACAATTGAATTACAATGTTTCTCTTTCTCATCAAAAACAAGCGCGTGATGTAGAAGATTTTAGATATTACTTATCTACTAAAACAGAAGCAAATAATGTTACGGTCAAAGATCAGTCGATGGAAGTACTTTATTCTACAGGAACGTTGAATAACTTTTTTTCAGACAAAAAAGTTGATCTGCAAATTGGATATGAGTTTGTCAATAATCGTGGTTATTCCCTTGTTCAAGAAGCAAATAATATTATGTCGCCCGTTCGAAAAACACTTGAAAACTATGATTTTTTTGCTTCTTCAGAAATCATGGCAACGCAGCGATTTTCTATTAGACCAGGAATACGATTTTCTGCGCAATCTCAATTTGATAATCAATATGCTTCATCTCTTGGTTTGAGATATTTGTTTGATAAAGGGATTGAACTTCGAGGCTCTTACGGAAGCTCATTTAGAACGCCGACTTTCGAAGAGTTATATTCAAAACAAATCTTTGACGGGCATTTTTTTACTGGAAACGAAAATCTTATTCCAGAAACAAGTATGTCTTATGAAGCTAGTCTTAAAAAAACAACTGTTTTTTCATCAGGAATTCAACTTTCAAACACCTTTGCAGGAAGCTATTTAGATGTTGATGATAGAATTGATATGGCTTTGGTAAGATTCAATCCTGATACAGGTAATCCAGAATACGAATACGTTAATATCAGTAAATACAGAATGTGGAATTTCTCGACAATGAACCAATTTAAAAAAGGCAATCTATCTTTTAATTTTGGTGCAGCGATTGTTGGAATTTCTCAAGAGATAAAAAATCAAGAATTTACATCAGACGATAAGTTTCTTTATTCCTTCAATCTAAATGCAAGTGCTTCATATACAATTCCGAAATGGAAAACTATAATTTCTGGTTATTATAAATATAACGGTAGAACACAGCAATTTGTAGAAGGGTCATCATCTTATCTTTTATCTACAATTGACCCAAGCAATTGGCTTGATGCTTCAATTCGACAAAACTTCTTTAAAGATCAATTTGAAGTCACTATAGGAGCAAGAAATATTCTAGATGTAACCAATGTGATTCAATCTGGAACAAATCAAAATGCGGTGCATGCTTCACCAGGAGAAGTAATGCTTGCATACGGCCGTTCCTATTTTTTAAAATTAGCATATAACCTTAATCTTTAATATAAATACAGAATACAATGAAAAAACTTTTATTTTTATCAATCGCCCTATTGTCGCTGGCTGCATGTTCAAGTGATGATGATAGTAATCCAGTTGAAGTTCCAACGGTAGGAGAAACGTTGAAAGAATCAGTAGGCGGAGCAAATCAGCCAAATCAAGTTTATCTTGATTTAAGTACTGCAGAATCTAAATCTGTAAATAGAGGAGCTTGGGATTTTGGATTTTCTACAGGTACAGATTTTAGAGTAATCCTTAATGGATCAATTAGAATGGCTGTTAAAAAATTAGAGACATCTGATATTACAGTAGCACAAGAAATCGATATAAAAGTTTTAGCAGGAGGAGGAGAAACTCAAGCTTCCAACGGATATGTTGATAATCCTACTGGGGTTTTGGCAGGTGCCGGAGCAGGTATCGGAACAGCAATTGCAGAAATTTCTGCTACAGATGCAGATAACAAAGTTTATTTGGTAAATCTTGGATATGCAGTAGGAACTGCAAAAGCAAATCCTGGTAATGTTGCAGTTGATGGAGATCCTAGAGGATGGAAGAAAGTTAGAATCTTAAGAAGCGGTAATGGGTATAAAATTCAGTATGCTGATTTAGCTTCAAAAACGTTTACAGAAAAAACAGTTTCTAAAGATGCTGATTTTAATTTCACATTTTTTAGTTTAACTTCAGGAAATACGGTTTCAGTTGAACCTGCAAAAGCGAAATGGGACTTAAATTTTACTGTGTTTACAAATTATTTAAACATGGGACCTGGTGGTGAAGTTACTTACGCATATTCAGATTTTATTACTACAAATTTAAAAGGAGGAACGCAAGTTTACCAAGTTTTAGTTTCCGCGGGAGGATCTTACGCTGATTTTACAAAAGCAAAAGTGGTAGAAGATAGTTTTAAATCTTCTGTTACTGATCAAAGAATGATTGGGGCTAACTGGAGAAATGGCGGAGGTCAAAATGGTTCATTACCAAGCATTAGAACAGATCGTTTTTATGTAGTTAAAGATGCTGCAGGAAACTATTATAAAGTTAAATTCCTTGCAATGACAAATGATGCGGGAGAAAGAGGTAATATTGTTTTGGAATACGCTATCTTAAAGTAATTTTTAAATAATACCAAACTAAAATTCAGTTAATCATTAGCTTTGTTTTTTTATTTTTTTTTTGATAAAGAGGTTAGATTTTTCTAGCCTCTTTTTTTTGTTTTCTTTATTGTTAAAATGAACCAAAAATGAATGATTTAATTCTATCTTTGCGCATCAATTTTTTTAAACAGAATTAACAGGAATTTTGATAATTAATTCTTGTCATTCTATTCTTCAAATTATAATTAGTAAGTGAATACAAAATCATATTTCTTTCAGTCTTTTGCAATCGTAGCATTAGCGTTTGTAGCTTTCATTGGATTTAAGCAAATCTTGCCAGATAAGATTTTTTCTGACAGTAAAGTAGATTCAAAAAATGTACTAATCGACAGTCTGCTTCTAGAGTCTGTTGCAAAAGATTCTTTGTCTTCAAAAAGCGACAGTATTGAAGAAAGCGAACGTAAACTTGGGCAGGAAAAAATAGTTTATGATGCATCTGAAGGAATCGAATTTCCGTCAGAAACTTTTGATAACTATAAAGGATATCAATACCTGATTTCTTTTTATGAAAAATTATATCAGCTGGAACAAAATCCGCAAAGTAAAGTACGAATTGCTTATTATGGAGATTCGATGACAGACGGAGATTTAATTGTGCAAGATGTTCGAACAAATTATCAAGATCGATTTGGCGGAAATGGAGTTGGTTTTGTTCCTATAACATCAGAATCTGCAGCTTCACGCGGATCAGTAAAATCGACTTATTCTAAAAACTGGAAAACCCAATCCTATTTAAATGTAAAAAGACCAGCAAGTCCTTTTGGTGTAAACGGACATGTGTTTTTTGCAAATGACAAATCAAACACAACTTGGGTTCAATACGAAGCCGGACTTCCAAAACATACAAAAACGTTAGATAATCCAACCTTATTTTACGGAAGATCTTCTAAAAAAGGAAATGTGAACTTTATAATCGGAAAAGATACACTTCGAAGAACGCTGGCTCCAAGTAATCTAGTAAACAGTTTAAAAGTGACTTCGGGAAGTATAAAAGGATTTAAAGCAAATTTTATTCATGCCGATTCAATTCCAATTTATGGATTTAATTTTGATAATGGCAGCGGTGTTCATGTTGATAATTTCTCTCAAAGAGGAAACTCGGGACTTCCAATTTCGATGTTCGATGCCAATGTGATGAAGGCTTTTAATAACAGCCTAAAATACGATTTGATTATTCTTCATTACGGAACTAACGTATTGAATTACGGAACCAAAAATTATTTCTGGTACGAAAAAGGAATGACAAAAACCGTAAACAAAATAAAAGAATCATTTCCGGGAGTTTCTATTTTAATTGTTTCAACCGCAGATAAATCGACTAAATATGATTTAGAAATGAAAACAGATTCGGCAGTAGTTCCTTTAATGAAAGCTCAAAAAAGATATGCACTGGAAACAGAATCTGGATTTGTCAATTTATATACCTTAATGGGAGGTGATGGTTCAATGGTAAAATGGGTTGATGAAGCTCCGGCAAAAGCCAATAAAGATTATACACACTTTAATCAAAGAGGTGCAAAAGCAATTGGTAATTTGTTGTACAATCAATTAAACAAAGGTTACGAGCAATATAAGGTTTTACGTGAAAAACGCGAATCAGGCGTTACAACTAGAACAAGTAAAAAGCCCAAAACAGATTCCGTATCTGTAAAAATAGACAGCGTAAATGAATAGACTAATTATTTTCTTTTGTTGTCTCTTTTTCTCAACAAACGATAAAACTCCCAAGACAGATTCACTTTCAATAACAAAAAACATGATTCATAAGATTGATACAGCAGTAGTTGAGCCTATTTCAGGTAATCAAATTTATAATGCAGTTGTATTAGAGTCGTTTTTTAAGAAAGTAAAGGATAATGAAAGTAATAATAATCATAAAATTAATATTGCTCACATTGGAGATTCTCATATTCAGAGTGATTTAATGACCAATGAAATTAGGAAAAATCTCCAACAAAAATTTGGAAATGCAGGCCGAGGCTTAGTTTTTCCTTATCAACTGGCAAAAACAAACGGCTCTTACAACGAACGTTTTTATTCAAATAGAGCGTGGGAAAGCTATCGCAATATTCATCCTTTTAAAAACTGTCCTGTTGGTTTAAGCGGAATTGCACTTTGGAGGAATAATGACGGTTTTGTTGTTGAATTGAATATTAAAGATGCAGCCTATAAATTTAATTCCATTTATATAATAACACCTCAAAACGAGGATATGTTTAATTTGGCAACATCAACGCAAACAAAAACGATTCAGACAACAGAGCGAAAAGTTATAACACATAAAATAAAAAAGGGAGAAGCAATTTCAACAATTGCAGATAAATACAATGTGTCAATTGCCGAAATAAAAAGAGAAAATCATTTAAAATCAAACAATATTCGTGCAGGACGAACATTAAAAATTTCAACAAACGAAACCAGACCAAAGAATATTGTAAGTTCAGAATTTGTCACTTTAGATTTAGAATCAGATTCGTTTTCTCATACCTATCATTCAGACAAACCACTGGATAAAATTTATTTGCTTCCTAACAAAAATGCAGATAAATATGAGCTTAATGGAATTGTTTTAGAAAAAGATGCTCCAGGAATTATTTATAGCGGAATTGGTGTGAATGGCGCAAAGTTCTCGGATTATAATAAATATCCTTTGTTTTTTGAGCAGTTAAAATCATTGCATCCAGACTTGTTAGTTCTTTCACTAGGAACAAATGAAAGTTATGATCATATGGAGAGTACTGCTTATATAGAAGAATTACGCGATTTTATAAAAAAAGTAAAAGAACACAATAGTAATGTTTCTATAATAGTAACAACACCGCCGCCTTCTTTACTCAAAGCGAGAAAACCAAATGTTTATATTAGAGATTATGCAAAAAGTATTCTTGAAATTGCAAAAACAGATGGCTTTGCAGTTTGGGATTTATATGGAGAACTTGGCGGAATGGAAGGAATTCGGAATCTAAAAACTACCGGATTAATTGGGCCAGATTGGGTTCATTATTCCAAAAAAGGATATGAAAAACAAGGAAATTTGTTTACAGAGGCATTTTTAAAAGCATACGAAAATTTTAAATCAAAGAATTAAATTGATAACAATAGACAGCATTAATGATTGGTTCATAGGTCATTTTGGTGCAATAACAATAGAACAAGTAAAAAGCTGGTTTATTTATAATCCAGAGGAAAAGCTATTATTTAATACGGGATTATTCTTAGGATTATTTCTGGTTTTTTATTTTGTGTATGGCTTTTTGCGCAAAACATTTTATTTAAGATTAACGTACGTTATTCTCTTCTCGCTTTTCTTTTATTATAAGTCAAGTGGAATTTACTTTTTACTGTTACTGCTTTCTTCAGTTGTAGATTATGGTTTGAGCCAAATTATCTATAATGAAACAAAAGACAGTCGAAAAAAACTATATCTAGTTATTAGTGTAATTTTAAATTTAGGATTGCTTGGATATTTCAAGTACACTAACTTTATGATTGCGACTTATAATGATATGTTCAATGGCAATTTTAAGCTCCATGATATATTTCTTCCAGTCGGGATTTCGTTTTATACTTTTCAATCGATGAGTTATATTATTGAAATTTATCGAGAAGAAATTAAGCCTACAAAAAACTACATCGAATATTTGTTTTTCGTTTCCTTTTTTCCGCAATTAGTTGCCGGGCCAATTGTACGCGCCAAAGATTTCCTTCCTCAGATTTATCAAAAATTAAACTTAACAAAGCAAGACGTTAACAATGCTTTATTTTTGATTATCGGAGGATTAATTAAGAAAACAGTAATTTCAAATTACATTTCAGTAAATTTTGTCGACCGTGTTTTTGATACGCCGATGAGTTATACTTCATTCGAAAATTTAATGGCTTCTTACGGTTATGCCATTCAAATTTATTGTGATTTCTCTGGATATTCAGATATGGCAATTGGGATCGCTTTATTACTCGGATTCAAATTACCAGCCAACTTTAGAACACCATATAAGTCAACATCGATTACAGATTTCTGGAGAAGATGGCATATTTCGCTTTCAACCTGGTTAAAAGATTTCTTGTATATTTCGATCGGTGGAAACAGAGAAGGATCATTTGCAGGATATTTATTTCCGAGTTTGTTCTTTTTCGGATTGCTGTTATGGGGAATAACAAGTTATAATACTAGTGTAATTCCGTTAATAATTGCATTTGGTTCAATTGCACTTTTTTGCTTGTCTTTTTTACTTTCAAGCAAGCGCCAACAAACTTTAGTAACAAATTTGAATTTGTTTACAACAATGCTTTTAGGAGGATTATGGCATGGAGCAGGAGCACAATTTATTGTTTGGGGAGCATTACACGGTTTAGCATTAGCCGTTCATAAGATTTTTATGGAATTTTTTCCATCTAAAAAAGAAGGTTCAAATTTTTTATGGAGATTCTTTTCAATCGTGATTACATTTCATTTTGTAGTTTTCTGCTGGATCTTTTTCCGTGCAAGAGATTTCGAAACCGCTTTGCAGGTAATTAATAATATTGGTCAGCTAACTTTCGAACCAGAACATTGGCAGGCAATAATTTTAGGCTATAAAAATGTGTTTTTATTAATGTTGTTTGGATACGTTTGGCATTTCTTGCCAGAAGTAATAACAGATAAAATGAAATTCGTTTTTGACAAAACACCATTATTACTAAAAGCAGTAATTCTAGGTTTCGTTTATTGGATTGTTTATGCAACAGCGGTTGCTGGTTCACAGCCATTTATTTACTTCCAGTTTTAAAATAATAGGTTCATAGATACAAAGTCACAAAGGCGCAAAGGTTTTATTTTTTGTGCCTTTTTTGTTTCTAGCAGATTTAGCAGATATAGCTGATTTTTGTGTGTACTCTAAAAAGTAATCTGCCCAATCTGCGAGAGTGAAAAAATAATTTTTGCAATTAGGGAAATTAGTGTAATTCGTGGCAAAAAAACTTTGCGCCTATGTGTCTTTGTGGCAAAAAATGCGTATAAATAAAAATTGCCTGAAATAGCTATTTAGATTATCTTTGCACTTCAAATAAAGAAAATAGTATGTTTGATAATTTAAGTGATAAGTTAGATAAAGCGTTCCATATATTAAAAGGACACGGTAAAATTACAGAAGTAAACGTTGCCGATACCTTAAAAGAAGTTCGTCGTGCCTTACTTGATGCCGATGTTAACTTTAAAATTGCTAAAGATTTTACAACCAAAGTAAAAGAAAAAGCAATTGGACAGGACGTTTTAACAACGCTTCAACCAGGACAATTATTGGTGAAGCTGGTAAAAGATGAGCTGACAGAATTAATGGGAGGTGATGTTGCCGGAGTTAATCTTTCTGGAAATCCAAGCGTTATTTTAATGTCTGGACTTCAAGGTTCTGGTAAAACTACTTTCTCAGGAAAATTAGCCAACTTCTTAAAAACAAAGAAAAATAAAAAACCACTTCTTGTAGCGTGTGATATCTACCGTCCTGCGGCGATTAATCAGTTACATGTTGTTGGAGATCAAATAGGTGTTGAGGTTTACTCAGAACCAGAAAACAAAAATCCTGTAGAGATTGCTCAAAATGCAATTAAACATGCAAAAGCAAACGGTTTCAACGTTGTTATTGTCGATACAGCTGGACGTTTAGCAGTTGATCAGGAAATGATGGATGAAATTGCACGTGTTCACAAAGCAATTCAACCACAAGAAACATTGTTCGTTGTAGACTCTATGACAGGACAAGATGCTGTAAATACAGCAAAAGCCTTCAACGATATCTTAAACTTTGATGGAGTTATCTTAACGAAATTAGATGGTGATACTCGTGGTGGAGCTGCAATCTCGATTAAATCGGTTGTAAACAAACCAATCAAATTTGTAGGTACAGGCGAGAAGATGGAAGCAATTGATGTTTTCTATCCAGATCGTATGGCTGAGCGTATTCTTGGTATGGGTGACGTTGTGTCGCTTGTTGAAAGAGCTCAAGAACAATTTGACGAAGAAGAAGCAAGAAAACTTCAAAAGAAAATTGCTAAAAACGAATTCGGTTTTGATGATTTCTTAACGCAGATTCAGCAAGTAAAGAAAATGGGTAATATGAAAGACTTGGTTGGAATGATACCAGGAGCTTCAAAAGCCATGAAAGATGTAGAGATCGAAGATGATGCTTTCAAACATATCGAAGCAATCATTCACTCGATGACGCCAATCGAAAGAAGCAAACCAGCCATAATCGACGTAAAAAGAAAAGCCAGAATTGCAAAAGGTTCCGGAACTAAAGTCGAGCAGGTAAATCAGTTAATGAAGCAGTTTGACCAAATGAGCAAGATGATGAAAATGATGCAGGGCCCAGGCGGAAAAAATCTGATGAAAATGATGGGAGGCATGAAAGGAATGCCAGGAGGAATGCCGAGATAATAAAATTAAAAGTTTCAAGTTTTAGGTTTCAAGTTATGAAACTGAAATTTGAAACTTTTTTAATTACATAAATATTTAAGTTTCACAAATAATGTGAAACATGAAACTTTAAACTTGAAACAACAAAATGCAACTACTAGACGGTAAAAAAACATCTAACGACATTAAAAACGAAATTGCAGCCGAAGTTCAATCCATAAAAGCCGCAGGAGGAAAAGTGCCTCATTTAGCAGCAGTTTTGGTTGGAAACAACGGAGCAAGTTTAACTTACGTAGGAAGTAAAGTAAAATCATGTCAGGAAATCGGATTTGATTCAACTTTAGTGAGTCTGGCGGAAACAATTACCGAAGAGGAATTGTTAGCTAAAATTAAAGAGTTAAACGAAGATGACAATTTAGACGGATACATCGTTCAGTTACCGTTACCAAAACACATCGACGAGCAAAAAATCTTATTAGCGATCGATCCTGATAAAGATGTAGATGGTTTTCATCCAACAAACTTTGGTAGAATGGCGCTTGAAATGGAAAGTTTTATTCCAGCAACACCATTCGGGATTATGGAATTGCTTGAACGTTACAAAGTTGAAACTTCAGGAAAGCATACAGTTGTAATTGGAAGAAGCCACATCGTTGGGCGTCCAATGAGTATTTTGATGAGCCGTAAAGGAAATCCAGGTGATTCGACAGTTACCTTAACACACAGCCGTACTAAAAACTTAGAAGAATTCACTAAAAATGCTGATATTATTATCACAGCTTTAGGAGTTCCTGAATTTTTAAAAGCGGATATGGTAAAAGAAGGAGTAACGATTATCGACGTTGGAATTACTCGCGTAGAAGATGCGTCAAACGCAAAAGGATATGTTATTAAAGGTGACGTTGATTTTGACGGAGTAAGCAAAAAAGCTGCATTCATTACCCCAGTTCCTGGTGGAGTAGGACCAATGACAATTGCAATGTTATTAAAAAATACACTTTTAGCGCGCAAAATGCGAAGTGCAAAAAACAAATAAAATTGCCTAAAAATATAAAAAAAAGCCTGTTCTATATAGAACAGGCTTTTTTATTGCATTAATTTTTTAAACACATAGAAACATAGAATTTAATTTTCAAAAAAGAAATGCAAAAGAGAAACAAATTTCTTTCACATAGTTTACTCGGACTCCAGCTATGTTTGTTTAAATAAAGTGAAACGCCTTTTTTACAGTTACAAAATCTATGTTTCTATGTGTTTAAAATCTGCGCAAAGATCCATTTTAATATTTAATTAGTAGTTTAAAGTTTTCGTTCTTAAAAATAAAGAATACTTTTGCACCACTTAAAAAACACATGCCCAAATGGACGATTATTATTCGTTAGTATTAAATTAAAAGCAGCTTTTGAAAATTTCAAAATGCTGTGATAACACCCTGTATTTTGAAATGAAAGCCTTTTACACAAATGACAACGGATTACTAGAAGTCTCAAAATGGACTCCAAACTGCTGGATTAATATTGAAGATCCATCAGAAACAGAAAAAAAATACTTACTCGAAGAACTTCAAATTCCCGAAGCTTTTTACAATGATATAGAGGATATCGACGAAAGACCTCGTATAGAAATTGAAGACGGCTGGACGCTTATTATCATGCGTGTTCCCATAAAAAGCAACGATATTAAACTTCCTTTTCAAACCATTCCGCTTGGCGTAATTTTTAAAGACGATGTTTGTGTTACAATTACGTTTTACAAAACAGAGATCATATATGATTTTATGTTGTATTCACGACGTAAAAACATTCAAGTCAAAGACAATTTAGATTGGGTTCTAAGATTGTTATTGTCATCAAGTGTTTGGTATTTAAAATACCTAAAACAAATCAATCAGAAAATAAAACTGGCTGAAGATAATTTAGAGAAGTCAATAAAAAATGAAGAATTGCAGGCATTACTCCAAATCGAGAAATGTTTGGTTTTTTTCATTACCTCATTAAAAGCAAACGATGTTTTATTTCATCGTATAAAAAATCTGCGAGCACATAAAGCAAGCTACGATCCGGATTTGTTAGAAGATGTAGAAATCGAATTAAGCCAGGCGCAGGATACAGCCAATATTTATAGTAACATCTTAACTGGAATGATGGATGCTTATGCATCTGTAATTTCTAATAATATGAATGATATTATGAAACAGATGACCTCAATTTCTATCATTCTTGTGATTCCTACCTTAATTGCCAGTGTTTATGGAATGAATGTGCCAAATGGTCTTGAAGAAAGCAAATACGGTATTTGGATTATTCTTTTTGTCTCATTTTTATTTTCAGCTTTTGGCGTCTTTTTGTTCAAAAAGAAAAGATGGTTTTAGAAATTAAGAATTGAAAATAATATAAAAGCCTATTCGCAAGAATAGGTTTTTTCATTTTATATTGGGCGTGAACGTATTTGCAAAAAGGCACTCCAATCTTTACGCATATGTGCGCCTTTTTGCAAATACGGTCGGGCTATCCACGCTGCTTCGGCAGCTTATTCCTATCCCTCACGCACCTTACCAGACCTCGTGTTTTCTTGCATAGGTACCATATCTTTTAAGAAATCAATATTATTCTCGAAAATATTTTATACTTTTTACTTGCCAGTTCAAAATAAACAATAACTTTGTAATGCAAAGTACTTTTATTATGAGTCAGAAACACCAAGAAGATTTAGCACACATTCGTTCCATGATGGAGCGTTCTTCAAGATTTATATCGTTAAGCGGACTTTCGGGAGTCTTTGCTGGACTTTCAGCCTTGATAGGAGGATTATACGTGTATCAGCTATTTAAGCTTAATGGTATTGAGTATTTTACAGATGAACATATTTTGCTTTCAGGTAGTTTGGTTTCTCATTTGTTTTTTACCGGAATCATAATATTAGTCTGTGCTTTTGTATTTGGAGCCTTTTTTACAATCAGAAAAAGCCGAAAATACAATTTGCCAATTTGGACATCAGCAACAAAAAATATGCTGTTTAATCTTGCTGTTCCACTTGCTGTGGGAGGTATATTTTGTCTGGCTTTAATGTATCATGGAAATTATGGTTTAGTTGCGCCATCGACTTTGATATTTTATGGACTTGCAGTTGTAAATGCAGAAAAATATACTTTTTCAGACATAAAGTATTTAGGTTTTTCTGAACTTGTTTTAGGATGTATTTCGCTTTTTTATATTGGATATGGATTGATATTTTGGATCATTGGATTTGGAATCCTGCATATTGTATACGGATTAGTGATGTTCAAAAAATACAAATAACCTAATGGGAATTATTGATAAACTAAATAAAGATTTTGAAAGCCGTGTCAGATTGGGTATTATGTCCGTTCTGATGGTTAACGACTGGGTAGATTTTACCGAGATGAAAACGCTTTTAAATATCACCGATGGTAATTTAGCAAGTCATTCCTCTGCATTAGAAAAGTCACAATATATCGAAGTTAAGAAAGAATTTGTCGGCAAAAAGCCTAAAACATCTTATCAAGTAACACCGCTTGGCCGCGCGGCGTTTAAAGAACACCTTTCTTACCTCGAAAAATTAATGAAATCTTAATAACTATATTTTTTTGTCTAATTACTTTGAAATGCAAAGTACTTTTAATTATTTAATCATGAAAAAGCATCAAATTATTTTAGTTTGTACAGTGGTCTTTACGTTACTTTTTTACAATCAAAATCCAGGAGTTAATATTGGTGTTTTTGGTGTAATTTTAACATTGTTAACTAGTTACTTCTTTCAAGAGAAGTTTGTTGATAGATCGCATTTAATTTTGGTAATCACATCAATATTGTCATGCTTCGCTTTTGCGTGGTATGGAGATGCAGCTTCCTTTTTCGCTTTAGCCTTCTCAGTTCTTTTTTTACAGTTTAAAACTCAGGATGGAGAACTTAAAATAGTACAGATCTTTCCGTTGATTTTTTTAAACGGATTTACTTCAATTGGGCGTATCTTTATCTTTAGTCAATGGCTGCCTGAGCGAAAAATTCATAATGACTTTGCTAAAAAATTAGTAGCTTTTGTCGTTATTCCAGTTGTCTTTTTGGGATTGTTTTTTATCGTTTATTCTTTTGGAAGTAATCATTTCTCTTCATTGTTTACAGATTATACTTTAGATATCGATATTTTTCAACTAATCTTAATTACAATACTTGGGTTCTATATTTCATTTAGTTTTTGGAATTATTGGGTTCCAGATGCTTGTTATGAGTTTAATCCAAAGTTGGACAATGAGTTTACTAATATTTCTGAAGTAAAGAGTCAAAGTACATTTTCATTTTTAGATCTTGATTTCGAAAGAAAGAGCGGTGTAATTACTTTGGTACTGCTTAATATTTTGCTTTTAATTTTTATTGGAACATATAATTACGAGCAGTTTTTTGAAGCTGCAGATAAAGCAAATTTAAGCGCTGATACACACGAGCGTGTAAATGCTGTGATTTTTTCAATTTTGATGGCCGTTGGTGTAATCTTATTTTATTTTAAAGGCGGATTCAATTTTGATGAAGAAGCAACATCTTTAAAAAAACTTGCTAAAGTATGGATTATTCTAAATGCAGTTTTGATTGTTAGTACTATTATCAAAAACTCAGAGTATGTTTCCTCTTTTGGATTAACATATAAACGTTTGGGAGTTTATGCTTTTTTAATTTTAGCAATTATAGGTTTGGTTTATACTTTTTTAAAAATTGCAAAACAAAAAACAAATGCTTACTTAGTCAATCAAATGGTTTGGTATTTCTACGGAACAATTTTAGTTTGCAGTTTTGTGAATTGGGGAAATCTTATAACCAATTACAATATTTCAGTAAACAGAGGTGTTGAGCCCGTTTTTTTAAGCGAATTGAATTTTAACGATGATGCTCGACGTGAGTATTTCAAGAGAAATAATTTAAACGGAAAATATCCTGAAGCTATTAGAGAAGAATCGATTTTGAATTATCAGAAAGCAAACTTTCTGTCTAAAGCTTTGTATTATGATTTTTTGGATAAAAAGTAAATAGAAATAAAAAATCCCATATGTTAGAACATATGGGATTTTAGTATTTAGTTTTCTCCTCTTTTCTTAAATCTAGGATCGTGTTTAGAAATAAAGGTTGTTCTTCTATTAGAAGGCTTATTTTGAGTTTCAACTTTCGGTAAACTTGCTTCTTCAGTTTTACTCGAAGGTTCAATTAACTGATTTAATTCTTTAATTTCATCATCAGTCAAATCGCGGTATCTTCCAACAGGAATGTCCAAAGAAATATTGATGATCCTGATACGTTTTAACGCCGTAACTTCATAACCCAAATATTCCGCCATTCTTCTAATCTGACGATTTAATCCTTGTGTTAGAATGATTTTGAAAGTGTATTTACTAATTTGTTCTACTTTACATTTTTTAGTAACAGTGTCTAAAATAGGAACACCATTTCCCATTCGCTGAATAAAACGCTCCGTGATAGGTTTATTTACCGTAACCGTATATTCTTTTTCGTGGTTATTTCTAGCACGTAAAATCTTGTTTACAATATCACCATCATTAGTCATAAAAATTAAACCTTCACTGGCTTTATCCAACCTTCCGATTGGGAAAATACGTTTGGGATAATTGATGTAATCAACGATATTATTTCGAACTTCAAGATTAGTGGTACATTCAATTCCAACAGGTTTGTTGAATGCTAAATAAACCAGTTTTTCGTGCTTTTCAACAATTAGTTTTCCGTCAATGCGTACTTCATCATCAGGTGAAACTTTAGTTCCCATTTCAGGTACAGCACCATTTATTGTAACACGTCCTTCCTCTATAAGTTTATCAGCTTCACGACGCGAACAATAGCCAGTTTCGCCAATAAATTTATTCAAACGTTTTAAATTCTCTTCCATACTGCAAAAATAGGCAAAAGTTTAGACTTCTTAGAATTTTAGATTTCAGACTTTAGATTGTTGGATTGTAAATTTTACACAATCTTATTTTTTTGAGGAACCAAATCTTTACAAACGTTTTATAGAACACGGATGACACGGATTTGCTTCGAAAAGACGCGGATTTAAGCGGATTTTTTTCTTTCAAAATGCACGCAAAGTGATTACTTTATTCACTAAAAAAACCTTTGTCCCTTTGTCCCTCAGGAACTTTGTACCTTATTTATGAAATTGAGAACTATCCTCAGGAGTTTCTTTTCGATCAAACATTCCGTAATCACGAACAACAGTTGCGATTCTTAAATGATAATCCTTAAAAACTTCATTGCGTCCTTTTGCCTGTGCGTGACGATGCATTTCAAGATTTCTCCATTGCTGAATACTTTCTTCGTCTTTCCAAAAAGACAATGATAAAACCTTTTCAGGATTACTAATGCTTTGAAACCGTTCGATTGAGATAAAACCTTCGATGTGATCTAATTCCGGACGCAGTTTTGCTGCAATATCTAAATACTCTTCTTTTTTTCCTTCGTTAGGAATAACTTCAAAAATTACAGCAATCATTTTTTTGAATTAAATATTATGAATTAGAAATAAAATACAAAATAAGAAAAACCTTTGTTCCCTTGATTCTCTATTACTTTGTACCTTCAGAAAAAAGAAACCCAATTACTTTGTTGTACAATTCATCATCGTGCATTCCGTGGCCTAAGCCCTTAGTTTCGATAAATTGACTGTTTTTCCAGTTACTGTGAATTTTTTTACCTTCTTCAAAAGCAACGACATCATCTGAAGTGTCATGCGCAATAAAACCTTCGACATTAAATTCAGAAGCAAATTTTTGTCCTGAAAAATCTTCCAGTTTAAAATTGAATCGATCTAAGAATTTAGTTTCTAAAAGCGAGAACATTTTAGTGTTCAGACTTAACATTGAAATATAGTTATCAATTAAAGTTTTCAAGTCTGATGGAGCTCCCAGGATAACCATTTTATTTATACTCGTATTCGGAAATAAGTATTGGTGATACACGCAGGCTGCACCGCCAATCGAGTGACCAATTATAATTGTCGGCTGGTATTTTTCTACCGCTTTGTTTATAAATTCGGCATAAAGCGGAACATTAAATTCTTTACCGCTGCTTTGACCGTGGGCAGGGGCATCAATTGCTATAATGGTACTTCCTGATTTTTGAAGATGCGGAAGCGTTTTTTTCCATCTCGAAGCATTGCTTTCCCAGCCATGAACTAATAAGATTTTAGTTTCGTTTCCTTTCCAGATGTATGTTTGAAAATGATGTTCATTAAGATTAAAAGTTTCCGTTTCTGTATGTCGCAAAATTTTTGGAAGTGCTTCTTTTTGCAATCTTCCTATTCGAGGCTGACTAAAAAGGGCGTAAGAAAGCTCAACAGCTTTTTGAGGGCGAACATAACTTAGAAAGTTAATGTATTGCCCAACAGATTTTAAAGTAATAAAACGGATTCCTTTTTTAATTCCCAAAGTAAATAATTTAATGGTAAAAATAATATTCGGGAATCGATCTAGAAAAGTTTCGCCACGAATTACACAAATTTAGCACGAATTTTTATTCCATCTAGAAACAAATTAAAAATTAGTCAAATTTGGTATAAATCGTGGCAAAAAAAATATAAAAAAAAAGTCCCGATTAAATCGGGACTTCTATTTAGAATTTTGAGAACAATTGTTCCATTTTTTCTTTTTCTTCTTCAGCTAATGCGCTGTCAACTAAAATTCTTCCAGAGTGCTCATCAGTAATGATTTTTTTTCTAGAAGCAATCTCAACTTGAGTTTGCGGTGGAATAGTAAAGAATGATCCTGCTGAAGCTCCTCTTTCGATAGAAACTACTGCTAAACCATTACGAACACTAGTTCTGATTCTTGTATAAGCTGCTAACAATCTTTCTTCAATTTGACCTGAAAACTCAGCAGATTTCTCAGATAAGAAGATTTCTTCTTTTTGAGTTTCTGCCATGATAGCGTCAAGTTCAGATTTTTTATGTTTTAAATGAGAACTTTTTGCGTCAAGCTTTTCTTTTAAGTTAGAAATAACTTCTTTTTTATGCTCGATAGAAGCTTTCATTTCTTTGATTTGCTTTTCAGCCAATTGAATTTCTAATTCTTGAAATTCAACCTCTTTAGTCAAAGAATTAAATTCTCTGTTATTACGAACTGATTCTTGTTGTTTTGTGTATTTTTTGATAACCTCTTTATGCTCATCAATACCATTTTTCTTAGACTTGATTTGCTCCTCAATTACTTCAAGTTCACTTTTCAGTTTCTCTGAACGCGTGCTTAAACCTGCAACTTCATCTTCTAAATCTTCCACTTCTAAAGGAAGCTCACCTCGTACGTTTCTGATTTCGTCAATTCTAGAGTCAATAAGCTGTAAATCGTATATTGCTCTTAACTTGTCCTCAACACTTAATTCTTTCGTATTCGCCATATTCTATAAGTACTTAACTGGATTTGTATTTTCTTCTGATAAAATGATGGCAAAATTAAGGATTTTTTTTCGAAGATAATCAACAATATAGTTTTTTGTATAGCGTTCACTCTCAAAATGACCAATATCTGCTAAAAGTAATCGATTTTCAGCTTCGTAAAACTGATGGTATTTTAAATCAGCAGTTAAAAAAGCATCGGCTCCAGCCATAATTGCATTTTTTATGGCAAAGCTTCCTGAACCACCTAGAACGGCTACTTTTTTTACTTTCTTACCTAAAAAAGCAGAATGACGTATTCCGTCAGCTATCATTTTTTCTTTTACAAAATGAAGAAAATCTTTTTCATTCATTTCAGTTTCAAACTCGCCAATCATTCCCAAACCAATATTTTGATGTGCATTTTGAAGATCGTAAATTTCATAAGCGACTTCTTCGTAGATATGATTCGAAAACAGTGCTTTAAGAATTTTAGATTGCAAGTGTTTTTCAAAAATAACTTCAATTTTTATTTCCGTTCCAGTATGTAATTTTCCTTTTTCTCCAATTACAGGATTGCTGTCTTCGTTTCCTTTAAAAGTAAAAAAACCTTCAGTATTAAAACTGCAATTATCATAATTACCAATAGTTCCTGCGCCGGCTTCAAACATGGCATTACGAACTTTTTCAGAATTATCTGGAGTGGTATAGGTTACTAATTTTTGAATGAAATTTTGTTTCGGTATCAGAACTTTAGTATTGGTTAATCCCAAAGCATCACAGAAAATCTTATTAACGCCTGCAGAATGATTGTCTAATGCAGTGTGAACGGCATAAATAGCAATGTCGTTTTTGATTGCTTTTAAAATGGCGCGTTCAACATAATTTTTTCCCGTTATTTTTTTGATTCCAGAAAATAAAATAGGATGAAAACAAACTATTAGATTGCAGTTTTTGGCAATAGCTTTATCAATCACAGTTTCTAATGCATCATGACAGACTAAAACACCAGTGCTTTCGGTTTCAGTATTTCCAACTAAAAGACCAACATTATCAAAATCTTCTGCATAGGCCAATGGTGCCATTTCTTCTAGAACTAATACTATTTCTTTGATTTTCATTATTCTTTGTATTTCGAGTTTTAAATTTCAGATTTCGGCTGCTGCATTAACCTGAAACTAGAAACAAATTAACGAAAAAAATTATACTTTCGTAAAATGAATATACTTCGAAAAATACTTTTTCCTTTTGCAATTTTGTATGGATTAATCACATCAATTAGAAATTTTCTTTTTGATAAAGGAATTCTTAAATCGACTTCATTTGATATTCCTGTTATTGCGGTTGGAAATTTAAGTGTAGGAGGAACTGGTAAAACACCTCAAATTGAGTATTTGATTCGATTATTGTCAAGCAAATATAAAGTGGCGACTTTAAGTCGTGGTTACAAACGTCAGTCAGAAGGATTTGTTTTGGCCGATGCAAATTCAAATGCTTCAATATTAGGTGATGAACCGTTTCAGTTTTATCAAAAATTTCCAAATGTTCAGGTTGCCGTTGATGCAAATCGTACAAATGGAATTACTCAATTGCTCTCGCAGCGAGAAAAACCAGAAGTGATTTTACTAGACGATGCCTACCAGCACCGTAAAGTAAAAGCTGGTTTTTATATTTTACTTACTTCATATGGTGATTTGTATGCGGATGATTTTATGCTGCCAACAGGAAATCTGCGTGAGGCTATAAGTGGAGCAAAAAGAGCCAATATTGTTATTGTTACAAAATGTCCTGCTAAATTGGATGAATCTCAACAGCAAAATATTAGAAGAAAGTTAAAACTGGAAGCATCACAAGAATTATATTTTACCTTTATAGATTATGATGATTGTGTTTATTCTCAAACAGAGAAATTGACAGTCGACGAAATTAAAAATGAACAAAAATTACTTTTGGCAGGAATCGCAAAGCCAAAACCCTTTTTTGATTTTTTAAAATCTAAAGATGATGAATGTCTTACATTTCCAGATCATCATCATTTTACAGAAAAAGATCTTACAACAATCGCAGAGAAAGCAAAAAAACATAAAATTATTACAACCGAGAAAGATTATGTTCGTTTAAGGGACACCAGTATTGTATCGCAATTATTTTATTTGCCTATAAGAAGTTCTTTTCTCGGGGAACAAAATAATTTTGATAAAACAATTTTAAATTATGTGGGAAAAAGTTCAAGAAACAGTTAGTTATATAAAATCAAAAACACAATTCGAGCCAGAATATGGGGTGATTTTGGGTTCAGGTTTAGGAGGTTTTACAAATGATATCGAAATAGCATTTACAATACCTTATGATGAAATTCCTAATTTTCCTGTGTCTACAGTTCAAGGGCACAAAGGTGCTTTAGTTTTTGGAACTATTGGAGATAAAAAAGTGGTTGCGATGCAAGGTCGTTTTCATTTTTATGAAGGATACACGATGGAAGAAGTTACTTTTCCAGTTCGGGTAATGAAGTTTTTGGGAGTTAATAAATTATTAGTTTCAAATGCGTCGGGAGGCGTAAACGCAGCTTATAAAGTAGGTTCGATTGTTATTATTAAAGATCATATCAATTTTGCGCCGGAACATCCTTTGCGTGGTAAAAACGATGAACGTTTTGGACCTCGATTTGTAAATATGAGTGAGCCTTATTCTCGAAAAATGATTGCCAAAACGAAAGAAATTGCATTAAGATTGAATATCGAAATTCATGATGGAGTTTATTTTGGCTTACAGGGACCGACTTTTGAAACTTTGGCTGAATATAAAATGGTTAAAATTCTTGGCGCAGACTGCGTAGGAATGTCAACTGTGCCAGAAGTTATTGTAGCACGCCACATGGATGTAGAAACTTTTGGAATCTCAGTAATTACCGATATGGGTAATGAGGAAAGTATAGATACGATCTCTCATGACGAAGTTCTTGAAGCAGCAAAAATGGCAGAACCTCAAGTAAGAGCTTTGATAAAAAACTTGATTTTAGAATATTAAGTTTTTACTTTAAAAAAACTTGGCGATTGTGCTGTAAAACTCATCTGGAACGAATGGTTTTGTAATAACATCATTCATTCCGTAAGATAAAAGCATATCTCTGTTTTCGTCAAGCGAAATCGCAGTCAACGCAATAATAGGAGTTGTTTTATCAAACTCTCTAATTTGCTGCGTTGCTGTTGTTCCGTTAATGCCTGGTAAATGAACATCCATTAAAATCATATCGAAACGCTTTACTTTTAAAAGCTCAACAGCTTCTTCTCCGTTATCGATAATTTCGCAAGTTATAGCTTTGTTCTCCAGCATTTTTCGAGTAATCATCTGATTGATTTTATTGTCTTCAATCAGTAAAATTGATTTGTTCTTTAATTGAGAATCATCGTATGTTTTTTCTTCTTGTACAACCTCCAAAGGTTCTTTATTGATTTTAAAATCTAATTTAAAAGTAAAAGTAGATCCCTTGCCAACTTCACTTTTCAATTTTATTTCGCCTCCCAAAAGTTCAATTAGTTTTTTTACAATAGTAAGCCCAAGTCCAGTTCCTCCATATTTTCGATTTACTTCTATTGATCCTTGCGAAAAACTTTCAAAAACGCTTTGTAATTTATCTTCAGGAATTCCAATTCCAGTATCAACAATTTCAAAATAAACCGTTGCCGTATCTTCTTCTTCAGCGTACAATTTTGCAATTACATTTACATGTCCGTTTTGAGTGAATTTCAGCGCATTGTTGATTAAATTCAATATAATTTGAGACAATTTAGTAGGATCACCAATTAAATTGTCGGGAATTGACTTGTCTATTTCAAGATTGAAATAATTTTTATTGGCAGTAGCCAATTCTTTTAGAGAGCTTTGAATATTAAAAAGAAGTTCTTTCAAATTAAAGCTGATACTTTCAACTTCGACTTTAGTAGAATCGATTTTATTGATTTCAAGAATTTCGTTGATAAAAGTAGTAAGGTAATTTCCTGAGAATTTTAAGGATTCTAAGTATTTTAATTGTGTTTCTTTCGGATCATCTTCGAGTAATAAATGGGTGATTCCATTAATCGCATTCAGCGGTGTACGAAGTTCATGACTTACCGTTGATAAAAACTCTGATCTGGCTTTAGAAGCTTTTTCAGCTTTGTTTTTAGCTAGAATTAATTCTTTATTTTTCTCTCGTAAAAGCAGGTTGTTTTGATTTCGAATGATATTGTTTTTGTATAAAGCTAAACTCAAAAGCGATAAAATCGAAATTAAAGCAATTGCCAAAATACTGACTAGTTTAGAGTATCGATATGTTTTTAATTGAATTTTTTCTTCGCTTTCGCGTTTTATACTATTATTTAAAGATTGATTTTTTTTGAATTTTTGGTATTCATTAAAATCAATTTTGGCATTTTTTAATTTTAAAATATAGTTTTCTAATTGATAATGCTCATCTAAATAAGAATAAGCAAGATCAAAATTTCTGTTTTTTTTGTAATACTGGCTTATTGCTAAAACAATTTTAGATTTTTGCGAAAGATCATTTGTCTGCGCATTGTAATCTAAAGCTTTGTCAAAATAAATTATAGCAGAATCATTTCGTTTAAGTGCAGTTTCAATTAATCCTAGCTGATAGTAAGAACTGCTTTTAGTTTTTATAATAGCAGGATTATCAGGTTTTTTGGTGATTTTTTGTAAAGTTTTGGCAGCTAAGCGTAAGTTCTGATTTGACTTAAATGCCATTGCTTTTTGATAGGTGAGAACTTCGGCGCTGTCAATAACTCCTAGTTCTTTTAAAAGGTCTTGAGCTTTTGCGTAATATATATCGGCAGTTTTGTAGTTGCCCATTGCCGTGTTTGCGGCACCAATATAATGCAGTGCCAAAATTTTTGTGCAATTAGGTTTTACACTGTCAAATGAAGAAACACTTTTGTGAAAGTTCTTTAAAGCTTCATCATATTTTTGTTGATTATAAAATATTTTCCCAAGCTTAAAGGTTTGGTTGGCAAGATTTTGAGTATGATGATGCGTTTCGCAAAAATCAATTGATTTTTGAGTGTAAAAAACAGCTGTATTGTATTTTTTATTACTGAGATTTTTGTTGGCGAGTTTATTGTAATAGGAAACACTATCCGTATTCTTTTTAGTTTGAGAATACAAAAATGAATTAAAAAAACAAACCAGAATAAGAATGTGGTATTTCATGTATTGCAATGCTTTTACAATGAATTCTATTTTTTTCTTATCAGTAAAATCAAATCTATTAATCTCGATGAATATCCAATTTCATTATCATACCAACCCACAACTTTTACCATTTTATCAATAACAGAAGTAAGTTGTGCATCAAAAAGACATGAATGCGTGTTGCCAATTATGTCAACAGAAACGATAGGATCTTCAGTATAATCTAGTATTCCTTTTAAATTTGTTTTTGAGGCTTCTTCAAATGCTTTATTAATTTCTTCAATACTGACAGCGCGTTTTACATTAAACGTTATGTCGGTCAATGAACCATCAGGAACTGGAACACGAATGCCGCAGCCTCCTATTTTTTCATGCAATTTAGGAAAAATTTTTGTTAATGCCTTAGCTGCACCTGTAGTTGTTGGAACAATTGACTGACTTGCGCCTCTCGCACGGCGTAAATCCTTATGTGGCTGGTCGTGAAGACTTTGGTCAGTTGTGTATGAATGTATTGTTGTAATGTAAGCCTGCTCAATTCCGCATAATTCCTCGATGATTTTTATCATCGGAGCCGCATTATTTGTTGTACAGCTTGCATTTGAAACAATGTCTTCGGTTCCATCCAAAATAGTTTCATTTACTCCTAAAACAACAGTTTTTATCGTGTCTACTTCAGAAGGAGCAGAGAGTATTACTTTTTTTGCCCCAGCTTCTATATGTGCATTTAATTCTTCGTGTGTTTTATATTTTCCCGTTGATTCTATAACAAAATCGATAGAATGACTTTTCCAATCTAAGTTAGAAATGCTTTTTTCATGAAAAAACAAAAAGTGTCTATCATCAACAATTATCCCATTTTCATCATGAGATACTTTAAATGGTAAAACACCATGTATACTGTCGTATTTTATTAAATGCGACATGGTTTTGTTATCGGCAATGTCGTTAATTGCAATAACTTCAATTTCAGGGTGGTTTAGAAGCAGTCGGAATAAGTTTCTTCCAATTCTTCCAAAACCATTAATAGCAATTCTTGTTTTCAATATTTTGTTTATTTGTTTAATCGTTCAGCTGTTTAATCGTTTTATCACTGCGATTAAACGATTAAACAGTTAAACAAATAACCTTTTATAATATGTGTTTTTGAGCTTTGTAAGAAGAACGAACTAACGGGCCGCTTTCTACATGTCTGAAACCTAATTCTTGACCAAATTTTTCATATCGAGCAAATTGTTCAGGTGTAATGAATTCTTTTACAGGTAAATGCTTTTTGCTGGGTTGTAAATACTGTCCAATAGTAACAACATCAACATTTGCATTTCGAAGGTCGGTCATAGTTTGAAAAACTTCTTCTTCCGTTTCTCCAAGACCTAACATGATTCCAGATTTAGTTCTGTTTATTCCTTTTTCTTTCAAGTAACGCAAAACTTCTAAACTACGATCATATTTTGCTTGAATACGAACTTCTCTAGTTAAACGTCGAACAGTTTCAACATTATGCGAAACTACTTCTGGATTTGCTTCCACAATTCTATCAAGATTTCTTTCCATTCCTTGAAAATCCGGAATTAAAGTCTCAAGTGTAGTATTCGGATTCATTCTGCGAATCGCTTTTACCGTTTCAATCCAAATTATTGAACCGCCGTCTTTTAAATCATCTCTATCAACACTTGTAATAACAGCATGTTTGATATTCATGATTTTTATAGAACGAGCTACTTTTTCAGGTTCATCCCAGTCTACTGTTTCTGGTCTGCCGGTTTTAACACCGCAAAAACCACAAGATCTAGTACAGACGTTTCCTAATATCATAAAAGTAGCAGTACCTTCTCCCCAGCATTCTCCCATATTTGGGCAGCTTCCAGAGGTGCAAATTGTATTTAAGCTGTATTTATCGACTAAACCACGAAGTTCAGTATATTTTTGTCCAATTGGTAATTTTACCTTCAACCATTTAGGTTTTGCAGGTGGTATGTTTTCAATGACTGTTTCCATATATCATAATTCAAAGTACAAAGATACGGAAGTTGACAATAAGATTATAGTATTGCGTTTTATCAAGACAAAATATTATTTATATTTTGCAAGAGGACTTATTGAATCTAGATAAGTTTTGATGTCCTTGTACATTTGACGAATTGAAACTGGTCTGGTTTTCATTTCTGGTTCTTTGATTTCAATATTTTCGTTACTGATTACAATTTTATCAACTGTAACAACTGTGTATTCTCCAAGTTCTACTTTTAGTATTAAACCCGGCAATCCCCAGTATAAACCTGGTCCGTCATTGACTGGTATTTCTTCCGCATACCAAGCGGTAATAGGAGCTAATGATTTTGTTGTAGTCGCTTTTTTGCAAGTGTATCCATTGATAACAGCAGTTTCGTCTGCAAATGTCCATTCGTAGTCGGTAAGTTTCTCTTCTGCGCTAAAATCTTTATTGCTGATAGTATATTCTTTTCGTATTGATTTGTTATTTTGGTTTTTAAAGGTTATGTCAATTGTAGGGAGATCAATTTGATTATAGGTTTCAAGCTTACGACCTCCAATTTCTACATGTGAAGTATCAATAGATGATTTTTGTGATGGGATTAGTTCAGTAATAGATTTTTTATCAGCATAAGAATAAGTAAATGTTTTAGGTTTAATTTCATTAGAAATGGCTCTGCTTTCTTTTCCAATTGTTTTAAGTATTTTTTCTGTATAAGTTGCTTTTATGGTTTGTGAATTGGCCTGTAAAGCAATAAAAAGAAAAAAAAGAATGTTTCTATTCATGATTTTAATTATATGGTTTTGGTTGTTTTTGTAATAGAATAAAAGTAAGATAATTAATTCAAGTTTTAAGTTGTTTGCTTTGTTTTTCTATTCATATTTAATGTTTTAGCTTGATTTTGAAAATTTAAATTTAGTCTTATTCTGCTATGAGTTTAGCGTTTTAACAAGACAAAATATTATTTATATTGAAGAGGCCTTATTGAATCTAGATAAGTTTTGATGTCCTTGTACATTTGACGAATTGAAACTGGTCTGGTTTTTATTTCTGGTTCTTTGATTTCAATATTTTCGTTACTGATTACAATTTTATCAACTGTAACAACTGTATATTCTCCAAGTTCCACTTTTAGTATTAAACCCGGCAATCCCCAGTATAAACCTGGTCCGTCATTGACTGGTATTTCTTCAGCATACCAAGCGGTAATAGGAGCTAATGATTTTGTTGAGGTTGCTTTTTTGCAAGTATATCCATTGATAACAGCAGTCTCGTCTGCAAATGTCCATTCGTAGTCGGTAAGTTTCTCTTCTGCGCTAAAATCTTTATTGCTGATAGTATATTCTTTTCGTATTGATTTGTTATTTTGGTTTTTAAAGGTTATGTCAATTGTAGGGAGATCAATTTGATAATAGGTTTCAAGCTTACGACCTCCAATTTCTACACGTGAAGTATCAATAGATAATTTTTGTGATGGGATTAGTTCAGTAATAGATTTTTTATCAGCATAAGAATAAGTAAATGTTTTAGGTTTAATTTCATTAGAAATGGCTCTGCTTTCTTTTCCAATTGTTTTAAGTATTTTTTCTGTATAAGTTGCTTTTATGGTTTGTGAATTGGCCTGTAAAGCAATAAAAAGAAAAAAAAGAATGTATCTATTCATAATTTTAATTATATGGTTTTGGTTGTTTTTGTAAGAGAATAAAAGTAAGATAATTAATTCAAGTTTTAAGTTGTTTACTTTGTTTTTTATTCATATTTAATGTTTTAGCTTGATTTTGAAAATTTAAATTTAGTCTTATTCTGCTACGAGTTTAGCGTTTCAAGGCGATGCGAAATTTTTCCTTCAGTAATTTTGCTGTTAATTTAAAGTTTGAAAAAACATGAAAAAGAGATTTATTGTATTAGGGATTTTACTGACGGCTTTTAGTTTTACTGTAATGAATGTATAAATACTGTCGGATATTAGGTAAAGTTGTTCGTGGATGTACTTTTAGTGATACTGATACAGCAGTTTTAGTTAAAGAATCAGTTGCTGAATCTCTCTGTAAAATGTAAAAACGGCGAATTCTCTAAAGAACCTGCCGTTTTTGTATTTTATGCTGTTAAGTGCTATGAATAATAGCTGTAGATCGTTATGCAGCTCATCAAAAATTTATATCTTTAATTTGTTTGAAAAAAAGAAGCTTTCCGTGAAATGAAATAGGATTTTATTGTAATACATTTGTTGTTAAATAATAATTATGTTTAGAAATATGAAAAAGAAATTTATTGTATTAGGGGTTTTGTTTGCTGCTTTTGGATTTACAAAAACAAACGCACAAATTAATTTAGGTGATAAAGCAATTGGAGCGGTTCAAAAAGGAGTAACTGCGTTTACATTAACGAATGCAGATGCAGCGGCTTTATCTAAAGAAGCAGTTGCAAAAATGGATGCTGAAAATGAAGTGGCTGGACCAACTGATGGTTATACACTAAGATTGAACAGAGTGTTTGGAAAATATACTGCTGGTGATGGATATACTTTAAATTATAAAGTATACAAAGTTAAAGATGTGAATGCTTTCGCTACTGCAGATGGAAGTGTGCGCGTATATTCGGGTTTAATGGATATTATGGATGATAACGAATTGCTGGCTGTAATAGGTCATGAAATTGGTCACGTTGCCAATAATGATTCCAGAGATGCAATGCGTGCAGCTTACCAAAAAGAAGCGGTGATTGATGGAGTTTCTTCTCAATCAGCAAAAATATCTTCACTTACTGATAGTCAGTTAGGGAAAATTGGAAGTGCCATGATTGACAGTAAACACAGCCGTAAACAAGAAAGCGAAGCGGATTTGTTTTCATATAATTTCTTGAAGAAAAATGGTTATGATGTAAATGCAGAAGAATCAGCATTTAGAATTTTGGCTAAAATGAGCGAAGGAGCTCAAGCTTCTTTTATTGATCAAATGATGAGTTCGCATCCAGATTCTAAGAAAAGAGCAGATGATGCGAAAAAAAGAGCTGAAAAAGATGGTTTGTATAAACCATACGTACAGCAAAAAATAGATAATACGGTTCCAAAAGCGGCAACGACTAAAAAGGCAGCTACAACCAAAAAAGCCGCAACTAAAAAGAAATAATAATTTCTAGTTTAAAAAGAGAACGGCAGATCGTATGATCTGCCGTTCTCTTTTTTTGTATACTATTGTTAGCCTAAAACGTGATGCGCTAAAACTTTTTGAACGTCATAAACATTTACAGATTTGTTAAACTGTTTAACGATACTTGGATTCAGTTCGCTTGAAACCCATATTTTTAATTCGGCATCAAGGTCAAAAGTTCCAGCAGTTTCTACGCTGAAACGAGTGATGCTTTTGTAAGCAATAGATTTATATTCGGTTTTGCTTCCAGTTAATCCTTGTACATCAACTAAGATTAATCTTTTGTTGGTAAAGATAAAAGTATCACGGATTAATTTAAAACCCATTTCAATTTCTTCATTATCAGTTAATAACTGACCATACTTTTTAAGCAAATCTTCCTGAGTGACAGTACCTGCATTACCCATAAGGGCTGAAAATATTCCCATTTTTTTGTTTTTTACGGTGATTATTGTGTTTATGATTAGGAGTTGTAAAAGTAGAAAAAATAGAATATGTTTAGTTCGGTAAATGTTTCAGTTTTGAAGAAAAAGCATAAAAAAAGCAGAACCTAAATTCTGCTTTTCTATTTTTATTCTGCTTCTGTTTTTATTGTTATCGGGAGATTGTAAGCAGTTCTTACTGCTTTACCGTTTAGTATTCCCGGAGTCCATTTTGTTTTTAATGATTTTAAAACTCTAATCGCTTCTTTCCCCATTCCGTAACCTGGATCATTTTTTACTAGGATGTCTGTAATTGAGCCGTCTTTTTCAATTACAAATGAAACATACACTCGTAATGTTTTTTCAGCATCCAATTCTGGTCTGTTAAAGTTGTTTCCAACATAAGCATAGAATTTAGCCATTCCACCTGGGAATTCTGGCATTTTGTCTAAAACACTTGTGTTCACAATGCCGTTTCCGTTATCAATTGGCTCAGAAGTTCCTGGGTTTCCTGTGTTTCCTGTCCCTGGCAAAACATTGACGCTGGTGCCTGTTCCTGTAGTATTTTCTACTATTGGAGCATTGTTTGCATTTGTAGCGATTTCTGGTGTTGCTTGAGCAGCCGAAGTAACAACTGGATTTGTCAATTGCAAAGCTTCAGTTACTGGTGTTGCAGCCGTTTGTTGAGGTGGTGCGATTGGTGCAGGAGGTTCAGGCTGTACCTTAATCGGCTCTGTGTTGACTTGCACAACTACCAATGGTTCTGTAATTGGTGTTGCCTCGACAGGATCATGTGTCCTAAATTTATTAATCAGCATCGATACGCTTCCTAAGGCTGCTAGTAACAACAATCCCATGAATAGAGCTGTAATAGTAGTTTTAGAATTCTCTTGGCGTAATTGATACGCGCCGTACTCTTTGTTTTTGTTTTCGAAAACAAGATCAATCCACTTGTTTTCATAGATGCTAGATTTAGACATGATTTTTGGGTTTTAAGGTTAAGTAACTTTAAATCATACGCAATAAGAATTAGGGTTTTGACAAACAACGCAGAAGTTGATGTTTTAGTGTGTTAAAGTAATTTTTTTAAGAAAAAAGAAGATAATGTGTCATTCTTTTCTTAAAGATAATAAATTATCTGTTACGATTAATGATTTCTGCTAACAATTTTTTAGCACGAAGTAACTTTACTTTAACATTACTTAAAGGTTCGTCTATTTTACTGGCGATTTCTTGATACGTCATTTCTTGAAAATAACGCAGTTGAATTACTTCTTGATAATGAGGTTTTAATTCTTTAATGCACAGAAGCAGTCGAGACAGGTTTTGCTCGTTAATCAAAGCATCTTCAGCAGAGAGAGTAGTGTCAGCAATATTATAAGCCTGCTGATCTTCGGCATCGGTAATTTCTATAAAAAGACTAGTTTTCTTTTTACGCAATAAATCAATATAGACATTTTTGGCAATAGCAATCAGCCAAGTGTTAAACTGAAATTCAGAATTGTAAGAAGCAATTTTGTCAAACGCTTTCGAAAAGGTTTCAATGGTAATATCTTCGGCAGTCGTTTCGTTTTCTGTTCGTTTAAGCATGAAGCTGTAAACTTCATTCCAATAATAATCTAATAAAAAAGTAAAGGCGGCTTGATCGCCTTTTTTTGCTTTTTCTATTTTAGAATTTATTTCCAATATACAGGTTTTGAAAAGATATTAGATATAAAGATATTAATTTGCGTGAATATAAGCGCTATTTCTACAACGGGAAACCAAATTTTAATATCATTTTCTTTTAATTTTCCTGCAGAAAACCCAATAACAGTCCAAACTATGGTGTAACGAGTTGCAAGAATGGCTAAAACTGCAATCCATTGAAATTGAAAAGCAAGCAGAATTATGACCGACAAAAAGAAAAACAATTGCGAGCAGAAGAAAATTCCCAACTGAAATTTGTCGAAAAATTTATAATATTCAGCCGTAGAAACGTGTCTTCTTTTTTGAGTAAACCATTCTTTGTAAGTTTCCTTTGGTTTAGAGTAAGTAAAACTTTCTGGAGTATAAGAAATGGTTGTGTTCGTTTTATTTGCAGCCTGATTAATAAATAAATCATCATCGCCGGAACGAACTTGTATGTGCTCAATAAAACCATTGACATTAAAAAATTCTTCTTTTTTGTAAGCTAAATTTCTTCCAACTCCCATGTATGGAAATCCTGCTTTAGCCCATGAAAAGTATTGAACTGCAGTTAAAATAGTCTCAAAACGAATAATTTTATTTAGTAATGAACGCTCTATTTTTTCGTAACCTCCATATCCTAAAACAATAGTTTTATTCATTGTAAATTGCGAAGTCATTGCTGTAATCCATTCTTTTGAAGTTGGGTAACAATCAGCATCCGTAAACAATAAATAATCTTTTTTTGCTGCTTTAATTCCTAATGTTAAAGCGTATTTTTTATTTCCCCAAAAAGCTTCGTTGTTTTTTACTTTAACCAAACGAATATTAGGATATAGATTTTCAAATTCTTCAAAAACCTCTAAAGTTTCATCACTGGAAGCGTCATCAATTAAAACAATTTCGAAATCAGGATAATTTTGTTCAGCTAATAATGGGATAAATTTCTTTACGTTTTCTTCTTCATTTTTTGCGCAGACAATAACTGAAACCGGAATCTTTTTAGGTGTAATGTTTTGAGGTTTAGCGAATGCAAACTTTCCAAAAATTCCTAAGTAGTAGAAAACTTGAATAAAAACAATAGCAATAAAGAAGTAAAATAAAGTTATAAGCATATGGTTTTAATGTCTATTAATATCTGAAATTTTGCGAGAACAAAGGTAGTTATGAATTAGTAATTTTCAATGATTAATACACATTTACTTTCGGCATTTCAACATTTCCTTCGCAACAGCAATAGACTGAGGGTTTTCAGTCTTTTCTAATTCCGTTATTATGTTTTTATAATTGTGATCGTCTCGATTTTGTGATAACTTTTTAGTTGCCTGAATTTCGTCAATTTCTATTTCAAAACCAAAAATTCCTCGAGCTTCACGCATTGTTTTAACAGATAAGTCTTCAACTCTAATAGGATTTTCTGAATTTGCTTCGTATTTATCTACTAGTTTCTTTAGTTGTTCTACCGAAGTTTCGTAGTCAACAATTTTAATTCTTCCATAAACATGTACGGCTATGTAATTCCAAGTTGGTACATTTTCATGATCGTACCAAGATGAAGATATATAACTGTGTGGTCCTGTAAACACCGCTAGAATTTGATCATTTTCTTTAAAACCTTCTGCTTGAGGATTTAGTTTTGAAATATGTCCTTGCAAAATTTCTTTTCCGTCACAATTTATTTCAAGTTCTATCGGAATATGAGTTGCACACAATTTCCCGTTAGTTTGATTAATCAGAATTCCAAAACTATTTTCTTTTAAAAAAGCTCTGATCTCTTCAGGATTCTCGTTTTTGTATAAGTGAGGTGTGTACATATTGTGTTTTTTGGGTTTGTCACATTGAGCGAAGTCGAAATATTTTTATGTTAATGAGGACTTCGACTTCGCTCAGTCTGACAAAAGTAAATTCATATCGCTTAACGAAATTTACACTTTTAAATCACATTTACTTCTGCTTCAATATGAATTCCAAAAGTCTCAAAAACCGTTTTCTGAACTTCTTTAGAAACGGCCAAGATTTCCTGTCCTGTTGCATTGCCGTAATTTACTAAAACTAAAGCTTGGTTTTTATGAACTCCAGCTTCTCCAAAACGTTTTCCTTTTAATCCCGCTTGTTCAATCAGCCATCCTGCAGGAACTTTTACTTCGGTTTCAGAAACTTCATAAAACTTCATATCAGGGAACTTTTCGTGAATTTTCTCGAAATCAGATTTTAATAAAATTGGGTTCTTAAAAAAACTTCCGCTGTTTCCTAGTTCTTTTGGATCAGGCAATTTACTTTGTCTAATTGCAATTACGGCATTACTTACCTCTTTCAAAGTTGGTTCAGTAATGTTTTTCTTAGCCAATTCAGCTAAAATATCGCCATAAGAGGTATTGATTTTATGATTGCGTTTGGTCAATTTGTAAACAACCGAAGTAATGATGAATTGATCTTTTACTTCATTTTTGAAAATGCTTTCGCGGTATCCAAAATTACACTCAGCATTAGTAAAAGTTTTCATTTCCTGAGTTGCAATATTCATTGCTTCGCAAGAAACAAAAGTATCTTTGATTTCAGTTCCGTAAGCACCAATATTCTGTACCGGAGTTGTACCAACATTTCCAGGAATTAAAGACATGTTTTCTAAACCGCCAAAATTGTTGTCGATTGTCCAAAGTACAAAATCATGCCAAGTCTCGCCAGCCTGACTTTCAACCCAAACAAAATCATCGTCTTCTTTAATGATTTTTTTTCCTTTTAAATCAATATGAATAACCAACGCCTCAATGTCTTTAGTCAAAAGCATATTGCTTCCTCCGCCTAAAATGAATTTTTCCTCGTTTTTGTTTTCTTCCAAAATGGTTTTTAATTCAGCAAGTGAATGAACGGCAGCAAATTTTTTTGCTTTGGCTTCGATGCCAAAAGTATTGTAGTTTTTTAAAGAAAAATTGGATTGGATTTCCATAAATAAAAGGCTTTTTTGAGTTCCGAAACTTCGGAAAAATTCTGAGTTCAAAAGTAACGATTATAATTTATTTGAACAGATTTTCTGTAAAAAGACTTTTCCGAGAATTTTTATTTTATGGCTTCAATAAATTGCTGCATTTCCTTCATTGTTCCTATTGTAATTCTTGTCCATTTTCCGTTTTCCTCATAAATCTTTGTTCCCATTATATTGTGGTTTTCCAATAGCTTAAAGTAATCCTTTTTGTAATTTTCTAAAGAAAAATAAATAAAATTGGAATAGGACGGAATGCAGGTTAAACCCAATCGAGTAAGTTGTTCTACAGTATATTTCTTTACTTCTTCATTTAAAGAAGATACTTCTTGAATAAATTTTTCATCATTTAAAGATGCAATCGCCGCAGCCGTTGTTACCACGCTGATGGATAAGTTAGGAGATGATTTTAAAACACTGAGTTCTTCAATTGTAGAAGAGTTTGCAACAGCATAACCTATACGCGCGCCGGCTAAACCATACATTTTTGAAAAAGTTTTAGTGATTATTAAATTTTTATTCTCGATTACAAGATCGCTTAATGACTGTTCTTTTGTAAAATCGATATAAGCCTCATCAACAAAAACAATTGCTTTTTTTGAAGCTTCTTTTACAAAAGAGATTAACTTTTCTCTATCGCAGATTGTTCCTGTTGGATTATTGGGATTACAGATATAAATCATTTTAGTATCTGAATCGATTGCTTTTAACATTGCTGTTAAGTCATGTTTTTTATCGACAGTTAATGGAACTGTGATTTTTTTTAATCCTAATTTTTCAGAAGGAAATGTCCAATAATCGAAAGTCTTTTCGGCAAGTATAAAATTGCCTTTCATTAACGCCGTGTATTGAAGTACTAAATCTAAAATTTCTGTTGAACCAGCGCCCAATAGAATATTATTATCTGAAACTTTATTTTTCTTAGCAATTAAAGAAATTAATTCTCCTGAGGCATTCCAGCCGTATCGGTTACTGTTGTTGATGCTTTTTTGCATTGCAAGACGAGCTAGAGGAGATGGTCCGTACGGATTTTCATTCGACCTTAATAAAACAGGAGATTTGTCTAAAGTTGAAGGAATATAATTTTCTAATGGAGGATTTGCAAATGCTTCAAATTGACAAAAGCCTAATCCTATTGTACCTAACCCGATTTGTTTTAACCAGTTTCTTCTATTGCTCATATTGCTTTCAGGATTAAATTAGAAATTCATTTTAACAGTATGTCGCTGAGGTTGAAAAAAAGTTACGCTTGCTGTTAAATAGATCGAGAGTTGAGAAGTTCATGATATTTATCTGCAATAATTTTCATATTGGAGTTGTAATTTGCGTTTTCTTCTACAAATTTTCTGTTTCTAATAATCGCCTGATTTCGAGATTCAATATTTTCAAAAGACCAGATTAATTCCTCGGCAAGTTGTTCGTTGTCATCGATCGTAATCAATTGTCCGTTTTCGCGATGCTTGATCCAGCTTTGATTTCCTGCAATATCTGAAACTATTGGGTAACATTCACAAGCCATGGCTTCAAATAAAGATGCCGAAACACCTTCGGTAATTGGCATGCTGATATAAGTGTTTGATTGCTGTAATAATTTTGGAAGTTCTGTATTTGGGATTCTTCCAGTAAAAGTTACTTTGGTTTCAATTTGTAATTTTTTTGCCAAATCTTTTAAAAACTGCAATCTTGTTCCGTCACCAACGATAGTTAAGGAAAAAT
Source organism: Flavobacterium plurextorum (assembly GCF_002217395.1). Lineage (GTDB taxonomy): Bacteria > Bacteroidota > Bacteroidia > Flavobacteriales > Flavobacteriaceae > Flavobacterium > Flavobacterium plurextorum. The sequence goes on from NZ_MUHD01000017.1 coordinate 58,853, forward strand.
CAATTCCTTTTTGATTAAGAATAAAAAATGCCATTAAAATAGAGTCATGTCGATATTCGGGCTGTAAAGAACGAGTGACAATAGCTTCTATTTTGTTTGAATTGTTTGTTGAAGGCGTAAAAAGAGATAAATCGATTCCTTTTGGGAGAACCAAAACTTTGTTCATGTCAACGCCAGTCGCTTTCATAGAAATTGTCATTACTGGTCCCCAAGCATGAATTAAATGTGCCTTTTTGAATGCATATTTCTGAATGATTTTTTTTAAAGGATATAAAACCGAATCTTCCGGCCATAAATCTGTGCGGCCTTGCTGTGCAATAGCAATTGTTTTAGAGCCAGATAATGCTGCAAGAAATCCATAACTTGTGGTTCTTTCAGCAATAACCATGTCTGGTTTTTCTTCTCTAATGATTTTTTGAATTGAAATTGGAGAAAAAAAATACTCTAGAATACGTTTGAATCGATTAAGTTTTGAATTATTTGGCGTTTGAAGTTCCCAGGTAATAATTTCAAAATCGCCAAATTCTTTTAGACCTTTCATCCAGGTTATAGCATCGGCACGATAAGATTCTCCAAGAAAAAGTACTTTTTTGTTCATTAATTATCATTTGTTTTTTGCCACAGCTTAAAAGAATTACTTTAATCTTTTTAATCTGTGGCAAATAAAACTAAAATTCTTCTGTGTCTAAAGCGCGATTGATAAAATCATTTAAAGGTTTTAATGCGATTAGTTTTTTACTCATTTTCGAAACAAAATCTTTCTCAGTCACTTCAGAGATGTCGTATTTTTGAGTTGCAGTAAAGCTTTTTAGTTTTAAAAACTCAATTGCAGGATGATCTTTTTCGTAACCTCTCGGCGGATTTTTAAGTGAGTTGTTTTCTTTTACATCTAAACTTCCAAATTCTTTTTTGAAGTTTTTATCCGCTAGAAGTGCTTCTAGATCATCATGGAAAAATGCAATTTCTTTACGGACTTTTTTTAAATCTTCAGATTCTGGAGAGTAAAATCCGCCTGCGATAAAACTAGCGCCTTTTTCGATATGAACATAATATCCCGCTCGGTTTAAGCCTTTTGTTCCACCAGAAAGCCAAACACCTAAATGAGCTTTATAAGGAGATTTGTCTTTTGAGAATCGAATGTCGCGGTTGATTCTGAAAGTGCAGTTTTTAACTTCTAATAATTCTAACGAAGAATCAAGTGGTTTCATCGCGTCTAGAAAATCACTTACCAATTGATGGTAATCTTTTTTGAAGATTTCGTAGCGCTTTTTATTGTCTTGAAACCAATCTCGATTGTTGTTTTTCTTTAAATCGTCTAAAAATTGCAATGATTCTTTCGTTAGCATATTTTATGTTTTATTGCAGTTGTTTTCTTAACTCTTCTTCGCTGATGTACCCGATGTTTTTCTTTTTCATCGTTTTATTTTCATATAAAAAAGTTGTCGGCAGCTGTGTTATTTCCATTTGCTGCGCTAAATCTTTGTTTTTATCTACATCAATTCTGATAATAACTGCTTTGTCTGCCAATTCTTTTTCTAGTTTTAGAATGTGAGGCTCCATTTGTTTGCAAGGGCCGCACCATTCAGCATAAAAATCAACAAACACTTTTTTATCCGTATTTAGTAAAGCATTGAACTCATTCATTGTCATTCCGTTTTCAGAAGTTTCAGCATTTGGAGCGTTTTTATCATTCCAATTAATGAATCCTCCGTCAAGTTCATAAACAGTTGTAAAGCCTAATTCGTTTAGTTTTGCTGCTGCTTTTTTACTTCTTCCGCCGCTTAAACAATAAACAAATACAGGTTTCGATTTGTCGTAAGCAGCTGCTTTTGAATCGAAATCTTCTCCGTTCCAGTTTACATTTACTGCTTTGTCTATATGTGCTGATGCAAATTCATCTGGAGTTCGAACGTCTAAAATTTGCGGATTCTCAGTTGTTTTAATTTTTTCTGCAAACTCTTGTGGCGAGAGTGATTCAAATGGAGTCGCTTTTTTTTCGTTACAAGAAAAGAGTACAAGTGAAACGATTGCCAATAAGATTTTAGGGAATTTCATGCTGTTGTGGTTTTAAAAATGATTTAGGCTAAAATAATGATTTTTCATTTTTAAAATCTTAATAGAATTATAAAATCGAATTGATGTTTTTTGCTACGAATTAACGCGAATTTTCAATTTCGGTTTGACTTTGAGCGACTTTGTCAAAGTTTTACATGCTGTTAATCTTGAATTCGTGCTGGTTCGCAGCAAATTATTATAAATTAAAAATTTTATAACTCTGATGCGTCAATTTTACAATGGCTTCTGTACGATCTGGATGAGTGTCTGAAATAAAAAGCTGCCCAAACGTTTCGCTGTTTACCATTTCGACAATTTTTGCCACTCTTGTTTCATCTAACTTGTCAAAAATATCATCAAAAAGTAAAAGAGGTTTTACGCCGCTTTGTTTCTTTAAAAATTCAAATTGTGCTAGTTTTAATGCAATTAAGAAAGATTTTTGCTGTCCTTGTGAGCCGAATTTTTTAATAGGATGAGAATCGATTTCAAACAATAAATCATCTTTGTGAATTCCAGTGCTTGTGTATTGCAGTGCTCTGTCTTTATTAATGTTCTCTTTTAACAGCGTTAATAAATCCTTTTGATACAAATGACTTTCATAAACTACTTGAACAGTTTCTTCAGATCCTGTAATGGCTTGATGATGGATATTAAATATAGGTATGAATTGTTCTAGAAAGTCTTTTCGTTTCTCAAAAATCGATTGTCCAAAACTATTTAGCTGCTCATTATATATAGATAAGGTATCATTGTCGAAAGTATGATTGAGTGCAAAATATTTTAAAAGTGCATTTCGCTGTACAATTACTTTTTGATATTGTATAAGCTGATGCAAATAAGCAGTGTCTAATTGCGAAATTACGCTGTCCATAAATTTACGGCGTGTTTCACTGCCTTCTACAATTAAATCACGATCAGCAGGCGAGATGATTACTAACGGAATAAAACCAATATGATCTGAAAATTTATCATAAGCTTTTCCGTTTCTTTTTAAAATCTTCTTTTGTCCTTTTTTTAAACTGCAGACAATTTGTTCAGTTCTCTCGTCTTTTTCTAATTCAGCATCAATAACAAAAAACTCTTCTCCGTGTTTGATATTTTGAACAGCAAGCGGATTGAAATAACTTTTTCCGTAAGCTAAATGATAAATAGCATCAAGCACATTGGTTTTTCCAATTCCGTTTTTGCCGACAAAACAATTAATCTTGATGTCGAAATCAAAATTTGCTTCGGCGAAATTTTTATAGTTGAATAATGAGATTTTGTTTAAATGCATTTTTGATCGACAGTCAGAATAAAATTAAATAAAGAAAGCTCGCAAATTTACGATTTTGGATTGCTACTTGTTTTTTATAAGGTTACTTTTTGTTTTTACTATTAAATCAAAAACAGATTTTACTTTTGAAATGTTATACATCACATTTTTATCTTCAAAAAAATTAATTCCAGTACGATTCATAAAAGCGTTATTAGAACTTGTCGCTATTGATTCTGGTTCTCCGATAATAATGTATCCAGAATTATTTGCTTTTTCTCTATAATTTAAAATCAAGTTTTCTAATTCGAAACTGTTATTTATTATTTGAGAATTCGAATCACAAAAAATTATTCTTTGATTTGTTAAGAAAAAAACGGTTGTTTTGGTTTTAAACCATCGAATTAATATTCTTCCTATTGTCATGAGAAAATAAAAAAACAGGAGAATAGGTATGATAAAATAATAATATAACTCCTCGTAATTATTGATTTTAGTGTCTTTTGAAGGTGTTAGTAGGATTTTTAGAATTATGAAAAAAGAGGTAAAAATGGATATTGTTATTAAATCTTCGAGTCTAAAAGGTATTTTTTTAGTGTGTTGAATTTCTTGAATTAACACTTCTCCTTCTCTTAAGTTCATTTAGGTGTTTTTTTTCGTATTATATATTGCGAAATTTGAAGACGCAAATTATCTAATTTTATCGATATAAAAGGGTTTTGGCGTGTTTCAAGTTGATTTATTTTGGTGCTGATGTGAAAGGAGTTAGCATTCTTGAAAATATTTGTTTTAAAATAGTGATAAAATTCATTTTTTTTACCTCAGTTTCAATAAAAATTTTATTTTTGCCGTTCACTAAATTAATTTTAAATGGCTACTTACAATAAAAGAGGATATAAAGCACCAAAGGAGAAGGAAGTTAAAGAAGTAACTGAAGAGCAACAAGTAATTATTGACGAGAAAGACAGCAAAACTGCTGAGGTTTTTTCTAAGTTAGATGAAACTGCTTCAAGAACTGAGGATTGGGTTGCTAAAAATCAAAAAATCATTATTGGTTTAGTTGCTGGTATTGCAGTTGCTACTATTGGATATTTGGCTTACCAAAAATTTATCGAAGCTCCTAAACAAGACGAAGCTGCAAACGAAATGTTTGTTGCTCAACAAAACTTTCAAAAAGCTGTTGATGGTGTAGCAAGTGATTCATTATATAAATTGGCTTTGAATGGTTCTGAAGGTAAATTCGGATTTGTAAAAATCGCTGACGAATATTCTGGAACTGATGCAGGAAATTTAGCAAATTACTATGCTGGTATGGCATATTTAAATACAGGTAAATTTGATGATGCTATTAAGTATTTAGGTAATTTTAAATCAGAAGATTTAATTTTAAGTGCTTTAGCAAAAGGTGCAATTGGAGATGCTTATTCTCAAAAGAACCAACAAAAAGAAGCTTTAGATTATTATGTAAAAGCTGCTGAATCTAATAAAAACGATTTTACAACACCTCGTTTCTTATTAAAAGCTGGTAAAACGGCTTTAGGTTTAGGTCAAAAAGAAGATGCATTAAAATACTTTACAGATATTAAAGATAATTTTGATGCAACTCCAGAAGCAGCTTCTGTTGATGCATTGATAGGATTAGCACAATAAAAATTTTAGACTTTAGATTTAAGATTGTAGATTTGTAATTAAGAATTTAAATTCTAGAATTAAAAATCTAAAATAATACAGATGGCTACCGAAAATAAAAATTTATCACAATACGATAAAAACACAATCCCAAATGCGAAAGACTTTCGATTTGGGATTGTTGTTTCTGAGTGGAACGAGACTATAACAGAAGGACTTTATAATGGTGCTTTTGAAGCGTTAATTGATTGCGAGGTTCCTGCACAGCAAATTATTCGCTGGAATGTTCCAGGAAGCTTTGAATTGATTTATGGCGCAAAGAAAATGCTGCAAACACAAAATGTAGATGCAGTAATTGTAATTGGCTGTGTAATTCAAGGAGAAACCAAACATTTTGATTTTGTTTGCGAAGGCGTGACTCAAGGAATTAAAGATCTGAATGTTCAAACTGATATTCCGGTTATTTTTTGTGTGCTGACAGATAACAATATGCAGCAGTCTATTGATAGAAGTGGAGGAATTCACGGAAACAAAGGAACCGAAGCGGCAATTGCAGCAATAAAAATGGCCTATATTCGTCAGCAGGCTTCAATGGCACATGCTTTTAATCAGCCATTGCTTTCGTCAGGAGCTCTTCAGATAGAAGATGGTCCTAGAAAAATTGAGAAGGAATAAAATACAATTGTTTTGAAAATATTAAAAACCTATACTATTAAAAAGTATGGGTTTTTTTATGCTCTTTCTAAGGTTGATTAACTATGGAAAAAAGGCTGAATTCGAATTTATTTGTGATGTTCTGTTTTTAATATATAGAGTACTTGCGAGAGTAAAAGTGAATTGGTTTTCTTTTAGAAATAAAAATCAATAACTTTAATCTTTCTGTTTCTTAGAGCATTGAGGTTTTTGTTTTTTTTATGATTGCAGATGTTCTAAAAGACAATCAAAATTCACTAAATTTGTACCTCTTGGTTTAGATTTCAAATCAAAAATCTTAAATCGTTAATCTACAATCTTAAATATTAAATGTCGAGTATTATTCAATTGCTTCCAGATCACGTTGCTAACCAGATTGCTGCCGGAGAAGTGGTTCAAAGACCAGCTTCAGTCGTAAAAGAATTGTTAGAAAATGCTGTTGATGCAAAAGCAACTGACATCAAATTGATTATAAAAGATGCCGGCAAATCATTAGTTCAGGTTATTGATAACGGTGTTGGAATGACGGTTACGGATGCTCGTTTGTGTTTTGCGCGTCATGCAACTTCAAAAATTCGTCAAGCCGAAGATTTATTTTCTCTTGGTACCAAAGGTTTTCGTGGAGAAGCTTTGGCTTCCATTGCGGCTATCGCCCACATGGAAATGAAAACTAAGCAAGATCAAGATGAATTAGGAACGCATATTGTAATCGAAGGAAGTAAGTTTGTTTCGCAGGAAGTAGCTGTTTTGCCAAAAGGAACTTCATTTGCGGTTAAAAATTTATTTTTTAATATTCCAGCCCGCCGTAATTTCTTAAAATCCGATACAGTCGAGTTTCGTCATGTTATGGATGAATTTCAGCGTGTGGCTTTGGCGCACCCAAATATTCATTTTAGTTTTTATCATAACGGAAGTGAGTTGTATAATTTACCTGCAGCAGGATATCGTCAGCGTATTGTTGGGATTATGTCTGGTAAAACCAACGAAAAGTTAGTTCCAGTTAATGAAGATACCGAGATTATAAATATTCAAGGATTTGTCTGTAAACCAGAATTTGCTAAGAAAAATAGGGGAGAACAGTTCTTTTTTGTAAACGACCGATTTATAAAAAGCGGTTATTTGCATCATGCTGTTATGGCGGCTTACGACGGACTTTTGAAAGATGGTTCGCAGCCGAGTTATTTCTTGTATTTACAAGTTCCGCCTAATACGATTGATATTAACATTCATCCCACTAAAACCGAAATTAAGTTTGATGATGAACAAGCTTTATATGCGATATTAAGAGCTTCAATTAAACATAGTTTAGGACAGTTTAATGTTGCTCCGGTTTTAGATTTTGAAAGAGACTCAAATTTAGATACACCTTATCATTATAAAGATTTAGAAGCAGAAACACCTACAATTCAGGTTGATGGAACTTTTAATCCATTTACAGATGATAAAACCAATCAACATTATTCAAAAGCAGCTTCAGGATCGGGTTCTAGTTATAGTTCAGGATCTTCATCTTCTTCTTTTTCTTCAGGTTCCTCTTATTCGGGGTATTCAAAAAGAGTTGAGCCAACAGTAAGTTGGGAAAGTTTATACGTTGGTTTGGATACAGAGAATACAGAAAGTATCGAAAGTTCGCCTTTTAATTTTGAGAATGAAGAAGTAACTTCATCTTTGTTTAATGATGATGAGGTAGAACAAGCAAGTCAGAAAACGTATCAAATACATAAAAAATATATAGTTTCGCCAATAAAGTCTGGAATGATAATTGTCGATCAGCATCGTGCACATCAACGTATTTTGTACGAGCAGTTTTTATTGAATATGACAGTAAATCAAGCTTCGAGTCAGCAATTGCTTTTTCCGTTGGATTTGTTTTACTCTTCATTAGAAATGAAATTGATCGAAGAATTAAAACCTTCGTTAGAAACGACTGGTTTTGTGTTTGAAGATGCAAAAACGGATCATATTGTAATTTCTGGAATTCCAGTAAATATTACCGAAAGTGAAGTTTCTCTTGTAATTGAGCAATTGTTGAGTGATTTGCAAGACGGAATCCCAGCGAGCAGTTACAGTCAGAATGATACTATAGCCAAATCGATGGCAAAAAGTTTAGCGGTTAAAACAGGATCTTATTTAACCGAAAAAGAACAAGATAATCTCGTAAACGGTTTGTTTGCTTGTAAAGATCCAAATATTTCACCTTTTCAAAAACCTACATTCATCACCATGCGTGTTGAAGATATAGATAAAAAGTTTGCCTTATGATGAATATGACTCCCGTTGTAAAACAACTGCTTATAATTAATATTATATTTTTTTTAGGTGCGCAATTAGTACCTGTTTCTTATGAGTATTTAGCACTTTTTTTTCCTGAAAATCCTGGATTTAAATTTTGGCAGCCAATTACTCATATGTTTATGCATGGTGGTTTTGCTCATATTGCTTTCAATATGTTTGCACTGTATTCGTTTGGTTCAACGCTCGAACATTTTTGGGGTGGAAAGAAATTTTTGTTCTTCTATATTTCTTGCGGATTAGGCGCTGCTTTAGTGAATTTTGCAGTGAATTATTATTTCTATCAAGACAGTTTGAATATTCTTCTGGCAAATGGTTTTCATAAAGCTGATATTTTAAGTTTGCTAAATGATGGTAAAATTGATACAAGATGGCAGCAAATTTTAACTGTTTCAGAATTTAAACATTTTACAAGTGCATATCTAGGAACTGTGGTTGGTGCATCTGGCGCTATTTACGGATTGCTTGTGGCATTTGCTTTTATGTTTCCAAATGCTGAACTTGGTATTATGTTTATTCCAATCCCGATTAAAGCTAAATATTTTGTGCCAGTTTACATGCTTTTATATGATGGTTTTTTTGGAATTTTGGGAGGTTCACTAATGGGAATTGATTCGGGAGTTGCTCATTACGCCCACATTGGCGGTGCTTTTTTTGGATTTATGATTATGTGGTACTGGAAAAAAAATCAGTTTAATAACAATCGTTGGAATTAATTTTTAACTTTAAATAATTAATTTTAGAAACCAAAAGAAGACTTTATGAATATTCTTGACGATTTAAAACTCCAATATAAATTAGGTGGAATCGCAATGCGAGTAATTTATTGGAATATTGCCTGCTTTCTTATTTCTTTAATTTTTTTCTATCAATATTCTGGTGGAGGTTTTGATTATCCTAGTTGGTTAGCATTGTCGTCAGATCCAAATGTTTTTTTGTTTAAACCTTGGACATTTTTAACGTATGCATTTTTTCATTCCTCTTTTTTGCATTTGTTGTTTAATATGATGGTTTTAAACTTTGCGAGCAATCTGTTCCTTACTTTTTTTAGTCAAAAGCAGTATTTAGGATTGTATATCTTAAGCGCTATTTTCTCGGGAGTAGTTTTTGCGCTTAGTTTTTATTTTTCAAATATTGCAGGTTCTATTGTTGGAGCTTCGGCTGCAATTATGGCTATTTTGGCAGCTGTTACAACGTATCAACCTTTAATGAATATTCGTTTGCTGTTGATTGGTAATGTAAAGTTGTGGCATATTACGGGTGTAATTTTAATTTTGGATTTAATGCAGTTTCGCTTAGATAATATGGGCGGACATATTTCTCATTTGGCGGGAGCTGTTTTTGGTTTTATCTTCATTAAAGCATTGCAGCAAGGAACTGATTTAAGTAAAATAGTTTCAAAAGTATTAGACTTTTTTGCTAATTTGTTTAGAAAATCTCCAACAACGCCATTTACAAAAGTTCATAAAAATTACAAAAAACCGACAGAAAAAGTAACTTCACGAATTGTTACTAAAGATAAAACACAACAGCAAATTGATGAGATTTTAGATAAAATCAGTCAATCTGGTTATGATTGTTTGACTAAAGAAGAAAAAGAGTTTTTATTTAAAGCAGGGAAATAATCCTTTCAGCCAAAAAATATGAAAAACCTTTCGTGGTTTAATAAAGTAATGTTCTTTTTGAATATAGTGTTAACTGTACTTACATTCAGCATCTATATTTTACCTTTTCTAGCACCTAAAAGTTTTCCTCTTTTATCGGTGCTTACGCTGTTTATGCCGGCTTTTTTTGTGATGAACGGATTCTTCTTCGTTTACTGGGCAATTCAGTTTAAAAAGCGCCTTATTTTGTCTGGTTTGGTTTTGTTAACCGGGATAACGTTTATTAGCAAGTTCTATAAATTTTCGTCGAAAGAATATATTAAAAGCGAAAAAGATTTCTCAGTAATGAGTTATAATGTTCGTCTGTTTAATGTTTTTAAGTGGTTAGATCGCGATGATATTCCTTCAAATATTAAAGCCTTTATTGACGAAAAAGATCCTGATATTTTGTGTATTCAAGAGTATTCTAATTCAGCTCACCTTGATTTAAAAGTGTATCCGCATCGTTATATTTTTATAGATGGGAAAAAGATTAAAACAGGTCAGGCTATTTTTTCAAAATTTCCTATAATCAACGAAGGAAAAATTATTTTTCCTAAATCGGATAATAATGCGATTTACGCAGATATAAAACGTGGTAAAGATGTTATTCGAGTTTATAACATGCACTTGCAGTCAATTAAAATTTCGCCTGATGTAAACGAAATTTCAGATGATATAGACAATGTAAATCAGAAAAAATCACAGCGTATTTATGCTCGAATCAGTAAAGGATTTACACAGCAGCAGGAACAAGCCGAAATTTTTAAAGAAAATATTAAGCAATGTAAAAATCCAATTATTATTTGCGGTGATATGAATAACAGTCCGTTTTCATACGTGTACCGAAATATTAAAGGAAAACTTAAAGATGCTTTTGAAGAAGCAGGTGAAGGTTTTGGAGCAACTTATAAATTTAGATATTACCCAGCACGAATCGATTATATTTTTACAGATAGTAAAATGAAAGTAAAGCATTTTGAAAGCTTTCCTGACTTCGAAAATTCAGACCATTATCCTATAATGGCTAGACTTTCAATGGAATAAAATTGATATTCTTGAATTTTTTAAAATTGCTTTAGCTGTTCGCTGTTACTTGGCAAAAAATCAGAAGAATATTATAATAGTTTCTGTGTTTTTAAATAATCCATCGCAAATTTCCCTTCGTTAAAAAGTAAATCTAAAACACTTAAATTGTTGATGAAACCATGCTTGTCATCAAAAACCTGAGTGTATTTTTCGAATGAATTTTGATCTTTTTTTCCATTTGTTAAATATCTGAAATCAGAAATATTTTCTATCTCATGAAAGTATTCAGTTGTTTTGCCGAATTCTAATTTCATTCTTAGACATTTTGTGGTAATGTCTAAAACTTCCATGTTTAAATCCATCAAGAAAGTGTGTTTTTTCTCGAAAATAGGAGTAATGTCATCTTCAAAAAATTCGAAGAAAGGCGAGCTTCTATATGCTGCTTCCAGCGATTTAAAATGCTGTTTCTGCCAGTCAAATTCATTTTCGATCAAAACATCTTTCGTTTTCTGATGTGCAGATTTAGAATGTTTAACAGGAATATTTAATAATTGAATTCCGTTTGGACTATAGATGTATGTGCGGTTTCTATTAGTCTGCTTTTGAAAATTATCTTCCATTTCAAAAGTTACATTCTCAGATTGTGCCATAACAGCAAAGTGGCTGATTGATGGAAAATAAGTAGGAAGTAATAAAGAGTTCATTGTGGTTTTTGTTTAATCGGTAAATCGTTTAATCGCTCTTTTTGAGAAACAATTAAACGATTTACCAGTTCAACGAATTAACGTTTTTTTTTATGCTTTGTTTTCTTTTCTTTTTCTCCAGAAGAATTCTCCAACGAAGTAAAGACCAAGAACAATTAAGAAATATTTGAAGTAAGATTGTGGTTGTCCTTCACCGTCAACAGTTGTGAAGACACGGTTCCAACGTATTTTGTTGATACCTTTTCCGTTTGTATCCCAGCTCATCCAAATAAAAACTGGTTTTCCAACAATATGATTTTCTGGAACGTAACCCCAAAAACGGCTGTCTTCAGAGTTGTGACGGTTGTCTCCCATCATCCAGTAATAATTTTGTTCGAAGGTATATGTTGTTGCAGGTTTTCCGTCAATTAAAAATTTAGAACCTTGTATTTCTAGTTTTTTTCCTTCGTAATTGGTGATAATGTCTTTGTAGAATGGTAAAGATTCATTTGTTAATGCAACTGTTTTGCCGGCTTCTGGAATGTAAATTGGACCATAGTTATCTTCATTCCATTTATTGATATGAGGGAAAACAGCATTGTTTACTCTTGTTTCAATTTTTCTTACTACTGCAGTAACACCTGGAGTGTTTTTGATTCGTTCTGCGCTCGCTTCGGTTAATGAGCCAAAATAAAGAGTGTCTCTTTTTTCGCTTCTAAAACCTGCTGGATCTGTAATGTCTAATTCTTTTAGTAATGATTCAAAATCAATACTTGTTTTTCCGTCTAATGCTACAGCATAAGAATATTGCGGTTTAGCTCTCTCTGGTAAAACTAATTTTTTTCCGTTAATGTAAACAAAACCATCTTTTATTGATAAGCTGTCTCCAGGAATACCAACACATCTTTTTACGTAATTTGATCTTTTATCTATTGGTTTAATTACACCTGGTCTTCCTTTTGGTTCGTAAAAATAATGTACAGTATCAACTGGCCAGTTGAAAACTACAATATCTGTACGTTTGATTTTTTCTAGGGCAGGCAGTCTGAAATATGGTAATTGAGGCCAGCTTAAATATGATTTTCTTTTTGTTAACGGAATAGAGTCGTGAACCATTGGCAATGCAATTGTAGTCATTGGTACTCTAGGGCCGTAATTTATTTTACTCACAAATAAGAAGTCACCAATTAAAAGAGATTTTTCAAGAGATGATGTCGGGATTGTATAAGGTTGAACGACATAAGTGTGTACTAAAGTCGCAACAATAACGGCAAAAAGTAGTGAACTGATCGTATCGGCTGTTTTGTTATCAGGTGTCAGTTTTCTGTCTGCATTATACTCTAATTTTTGAGTATAGTTTACATAATAAATATAAAAACCTAGAGTGAAAAGACCTAGAATAGTGTCCAATGTCGATTTTTTACCAAAAGTTCTTAAGGTTTCAACCCAAACAACAGGAAACATAATTAAGTTGATAATTGGAATGAAAAGCAAAAATGTCCACCAAGTTGGGCGTCCGATTATTTTCATTAAAACAATCGAATTATAAACAGGAATTGCAGCTTCCCAGCTTTTTCTACCTGCTGCCAGATACAGTTTCCAAGTTCCCACAAAGTGGATGATTTGTACTGCTAAGAAAAATACGAACCAAGAATATAGTGTCATAGTTTTTGTGTTTTTATGTTTTAAACTTTAGGTTGTTCTTATGTAGAAATCTTAAGTTTAGTATGTTTTATTTTAGATTTAATACATCTTTCATGCTGTAGATTCCTTTTTTACCAGCAAGCCATTCAGCAGCAATTACTGCACCTAGAGCAAAACCTTCTCGATTGTGAGCAGTATGTTTTAGTTCGATGCTGTCTACAATTGAGTCGTATGTTACGGTATGAGTACCAGGAACGTCTCCAATTCTTTTCGCTTCAATGTGAATTTCGCCTTGTTTAGCATCTTCTAAAGTCCAATTTGCATAATTGCTGTTTTCAATAACGCCTTTTGCCAAAGAAATAGCCGTTCCGCTTGGAGCATCTAGTTTTTGAGTGTGATGAATTTCTTCCATCGATACTTTGTATGAATCAAATTGCGACATTATTTTGGCTAAATATTCATTTAGTTCAAAGAAAATATTAACTCCCAAACTGAAGTTTGAACTTGAAATAAATCCGCCTTGTTTTTCGTTGCAAAGGGCAACCATTTCGTCAAAGTGTTCCAGCCATCCAGTTGTTCCAGAAACAACAGGAACATTTGCATGAAAACAGTTTGAAATATTATCTACGGCTGCAGTAGGAACACTAAAGTCAATAGCGACATCAGCTGTTGAAAGTCCGTCGTAAGTATTGAATTCATCTTTCTTTAAAACAATTTCATGACCTCTTTCTAAAGCAATTCTTTCGATTACTTTACCCATTTTTCCGTATCCTAAAAGTGCAATTTTCATTTTATATATTTTTGATTTTAAAAGCCTTTAAAAGCTGTTAAAAGTGGTAATTAAAAGTTAGTCCAACATTCGGTTTAAAAGTTACATCGGCAGGATAAATTTCCGGGCGTAATGATAGTCTTTCGTTTACGTTGAATTGAATCAAGGCGGCATCGACGTTGGCATCGATGATATTTAAAGCGTAAAAGGCAACAACAAAAAGTGCTGATAAATCTCGGTTTCGCTGATAGAATTTTTGACCAGCAATAAGCCTGCTGTCATCTAGATAATCGTACTTTCCGCCAGTTCCAGGACCGTAGCCTTCAAGTCTGCGTTTGTATTCATCACGATAATCATGGTATTTTTTATTATTATCGATGTAAAAGTATAAACTGGTTCCTATGGCACCATAAACTAATGGTATCTTCCAGTATTTTTTATTATAGGCTTGACCTAAACCTGGCAAAATTGCAGAATAAAATGCTGCTTTTGCTGGTGTCAAAGGGTCAATTTCTTGTAATTTGCTTGTGTCTTTAACAACCAAAACCGTGTCTTTTTTTGTTTGAGCAAAAAGAGAAACGGTTCCTATGAGAAAGAACAATAAACTTATGGGGACAATCTTATTCACTATCCGTTAATTAATTTTATAATTCGATTAAAGTCGGCTTCGGAACTAAATGGAATTGTGATTTTTCCTTTTCCGTTGCCAGCGACTTTTATATCAACTTTTGAACCAAAATAATCATTGAAAGAGTTTTTTTGAGTTTCTCTAACCATAAATGAAGTATCAGATTTTGGTTTTTGTTCTGCTTTCGGTTTTAAACTTTCGTGATAATTTTTTACTAAAGTTTCTGTTTCACGAACAGATAAATTCTGGCTTACAATTTTTTGATAAATATCAGTTTGAACATCTAAATCTTCAATATTGATAATAGCACGTCCATGTCCCATGCTGATAAAACCATCTCTAATTCCCGTTTGAATAATTGGGTCAAGTTTTAAAAGACGTAAATAGTTGGCAATTGTAGAGCGTTTTTTTCCAACACGTTCACTCATTTGTTCTTGCGTTAATTGAATTTCGTCAATTAAACGCTGGTATGAAAGTGCAATCTCGATTGGGTCTAAGTCGTGACGTTGAATGTTTTCAACTAAAGCCATTACTAAAGACTCATTATCATTTGCAATACGAATGTATGCAGGAACGTGAGTTAATCCTAATAAAGTTGAAGCACGTAAACGACGTTCTCCAGAAATTAATTGGTATTTGTTGAAATCTAATTTTCGAACAGTAATAGGTTGAATTACACCAAGTTCTTTGATGGAAGTGGCTAACTCGCGTAATGATTCTTCGTTAAAATTGCTTCTAGGTTGAAACGGATTTATTTCGATAGCACTTAGTTCAAGCTCAATAATATTTCCAACAACCTTATCAGCATTTTTATCTTCTACTGATACAATGTCGTTTTCCGGATCTTTTAATAATGCTGATAATCCTCTTCCTAAGGCTTGTTTTTTAATTGCTTTTGTCATAAAAACTATTTACTGTTTTTCTTTATAATTTCTTGAGCAAGGTTAATGTAATTAACTGCTCCTTTGCTGGTTGCGTCATAATTAATGATGCTTTCGCCAAAACTTGGAGCTTCGCTCAATTTAACATTTCGCTGAATTACGGTATCAAAAACCATATCGTTAAAGTGTTTTTGAACTTCTTCTACAACCTGATTTGATAAACGTAATCTTGAATCATACATCGTAAGAAGTAATCCTTCGATATCAAGATCTGGGTTGTGTATTTTTTGAATACTTTTTATAGTGTTCAATAGTTTTCCTAATCCTTCAAGTGCAAAATACTCACACTGAATTGGGATTACTACAGAATCAGCTGCTGTAAGAGCATTCAAGGTTAATAAACCTAATGAAGGAGCACAGTCGATAATGATATAATCATATTCTTCTTTAACACTTTCTAATGCTTTTTTAAGCATATATTCTCTATTTTCCTTGTCAACCAATTCAATTTCGATGGCAACAAGGTCAATGTGAGCAGGTATCACGTCAACATTTGGTGCTGTACATTGGATGATAGTTTCTTTTGGCGTGTGGCTATGTTCAAGTATTTGGTAAGTTCCAATCTCTACAGTCTCAACATCAATCCCAAGGCCAGATGTTGCATTTGCCTGAGGATCAGCATCAATAAGTAATACTTTTTTTTCTAAAACACCTAATGAGGCAGCAAGATTTACTGATGTAGTTGTCTTTCCAACGCCTCCTTTTTGATTAGCAATCGCAATGATTTTGCCCATTTATTTTCTGAATTTTGAACCGTAAAAATACAATTATTTATGGTTTTTGAAAATCTATTTTGTAAACATTTAATAAACGTCGGTTAATCGTTGCGCGGTGCGTGTTTTACCTATTTTAATTTTTGACGTATGTTTAAAAGAATAACGAAATTTTGCTCTGTTTCGTCTTCTGTTTTGGTAAAAAGGTTGAATTTGTAGTTTGATTTTAAAGATAAACTTCAAAAAAAAAGAATTGCTTCCTTGTTAAATATTTTTGCTAAAGCCTGCAATGGTAATTGGGTTGAAATGATGAGCAGGTTTCTCTAATTGATTTGTTTGCAGTTTAGTTTTTTAAAACTTCAATTTTGACTTTAAGGGAACCGCTTCCTTTATTTGAGGCAATTTTCATAAAAGCTTTTTTGGTAAGATCAATTTCTCTTCTTTTACTATAAGGTCCTCGATCGATAACTTCTACAATAACTGATTTATTATTTTTTTCGTTTGTGATTTTTAGTTTTGTTCCAAAAGGAAATTTTTTGTGTGCGGCAGTGAGCTTGCTGTTGTTGAATTTTCTCCCGCTGGCAGTTCTTTTTCCATTGAATTTATCGTTGTAATAGGAAGCATGAGCATGAGTTTTGTATAAAGAGTATTTTTCGGTATTTTCGTTTGACTCTTTAACGGATGTTTTTTTTTGTGCAGCCGCTAATGAGGAAATAATTAAAAGAATAAAGAGGGCTATTTTTTTCATTTTAAATTTTCTTAGGGTTTGCAAAAAACGCTTATTTCAAAAAATAAACCAAACGGATTAGGTTATATTTATAATATTGGAGGGCACTTCTGCAAAAAGAGAAGCTAATTGTGAAGGCTTTAATAGGTATGGCAGGAATATATAATTATTCCTTAATTCGTTGATTTTGTTGATGTTTTAAATGCTTTTCTAAAAAGGTGGTGGTGTAAGGATTTAAATTATTCTTAAAAGAGGCGAAAAAAGAATTTTGGAGGGAGGATACATGTAAACAGATCCAGACGTTCGTGTTAGGATTTGTTTTTTCTTTTTTTACCAAGCAAAATAAGCAAGCCTGTAATCGGCAGAAACAAAGCAGATAGTGTCACTATAAAGGCAATAATTTTGGTTGGATATCCGTAAATGCTGCCTGTATGAATTGGATAGACAAGTCTTTTTGCTTTGTCGCCGCGGCTAAATGACTCATAGGGTCTGATTTCAATAATTTTTCCAGTAAACCTGTCAAAGTAAGCCGCGCTTGACTGATTTGGAATGCTAAAATCCAAATGCTCTTTTAAGACCTGAATACTGTTAATTGTATCTGCAGGCATCCTGATCTGAATATTTCCTTGGTATGGAAAAATACTGTCTGCTCTGTTGTAGATATTTTGGTAAAATGAAGTCTGATTCAGTTTTTGATCAATTTTTGTTGGATTCTCTACTTTGAGTGAAACTTTTTTTATTTCTCCATCAGCCAGAAAATACATTGTTTTTTCAAACCATTTAAACGACCAAGTTAATCCTGTTAATGATATAACCAGCAGGAATAGAAAACTGTAGAATCCAAAAGTAGAATGAAGATCCCAGTTTAATCGTTTAAACGAAGAATTGCGTTTTATAGTAAGTCTTTGTTTTAGATATTTCTTTTTTTTCGGCCACCATATTACTAAGCCTGAAATAAGTAGAATAACAAAAATTAGGCAGGAGATTCCCGTGATAATTTCGCCTATGTCATCCAATAAAAGCTGTCTGTGAAGAGAGAGTACAATAGTAAAGAATCTATCTTTCTGCAAGGCAGTATCTAGGATTTTTCCGCTATACGGATCTATGGAAAAAACTTGTACTTCTTTTTGATTGTTCTTTCCAACAATTTGTATCGTGCGGTGAGGATCATTAAAAGTGGTGATTCTGCTTATTTTTTGTATTGAATATTCTCTTTTGAGAATCTGAGTGCAGTAATCCAATGTTTTTTTTTTAGACCCAATCGTTGGAACTGTGTAAAAATTTGGGTTTATAAACTGATCAATTTCTTTTTCAAAAACCAGTAAGCTTCCTGTTAGTGCTACTATAAAAACAATTAAGCCTGATCCCAGTCCAAGCCATAAATGTAGCTTCGCAATGTTCTTTTTTAGTGTTTTTGTCATCGGTAATTAGAATTGGTAATTGATTAGTTGCTGCTCATTTTTTGTTTAAAGTGAACAGTAATATTACTGTAGGCAAATCTAATATTTATTTAGATTAATTATAATTTGTAGGTAAAAAATATTATTTTATTCTATGAATTTTGATTTCTATAT
>NZ_MUHD01000018.1:0-369 GCF_002217395.1 Flavobacterium plurextorum
GATGAACTTGATTTAATATCTCGCACTAAATCTGATATTGAAATATTTGGTTTTATTCCGACTAAGATATGAATATGGTCTGGCATTCCGTTTATTGCAATCAGTTTTTGTTTTTGATGGGTAATAATTCCAGTGATATATTTATAAATTTCATCCTTGCTCTTTTTGGAAATTAAGTTTTGTCTACCCTTTACAGCAAAAACAATATGAATATATAGTTGAGAATAAGTATTTGCCATTTTTTGTCAAAATTATTGATCAGTAAAACTAGTTAATAATTTTTATTTTGTAAGATAAGTATTGTTTTTTGTGACATGGAAAATATGTCACCCCTCTGGGGCTTTGTATTGGATGAATGTAAATTGTTCT
>NZ_MUHD01000018.1:468-62287 GCF_002217395.1 Flavobacterium plurextorum
AACTTGTCGTATATAAAAAATGCTCCGGAGGAGCAAAATATTTATAGAAATTTATACATAATCGATAAAAAGCTCCATCGGAGCGACATCTATTATAAAATAGAAATTCATCAAATTAAAACTAACTCCGCTCACGCGGATTTGCCAATACTTTTGTGGCAAAATAAATATGTCGCCCCTCTGGGGCTTTGTGTAGGATGAATGTAAATTGGTCTATAAATATTTCGCTTCTCCGAAGCTTCTTTAGTAATAGTCTAAAATTTTATAGGAACTTGTCGTATATAAAAAATGCTCCAGAGGAGTAAAATATTTATAGAAATTCATCCAATTAAAACTAAATCCGCTCACGCAGATTTGCCAATTCTTTTGTGGTAAAATAAATATGTAGCCCCTCTGGGGCTTTGTGTAGGATGAATGTAAATTGTTCTATAAATATTTCGCTTCTCCGAAGCTTCTTTAGTAATAGTCTAAAATTTTATAGGAACTTGTCGTATATAAAAAAATGCTCCAGAGGAGCATTATATTTATAGAAATTTATACATAATCGATAAAAAGCTCCATCGGAGCGACATCTATTATAAAATAGAAATTCATCAAATTAAAACTAAATCCATTCACGCGGATTTTCTAACACATTTATTAGTTTTTCTTCATTACTTCCCACTTCTGGATGATGATCGTAAACCCATTGAACATGCGGAGGTAAACTCATCAAAATACTCTCGATTCTTCCGTTTGTTTTTAAGCCGAATAAAGTTCCTTTGTCGTGAACGAGATTAAACTCAACATAGCGGCCGCGGCGAATTTCCTGCCACGTTCTGTTTTCGGGAGTATATTCTAAGTTTTTTCTTCTTTCCACAATCGGAACATAAGCTTCAAGGAAACTATTGCCGACTTCGGTTACAAAATTGTACCAGTTTTCCATCGACATTTGCTCATTTGCTTTGCAATAATCAAAGAATAAACCGCCAATTCCGCGGGCTTCATTTCTGTGCGCATTCCAAAAATACGAATCACATTGCTTTTTATACTTTGAATAAAACTCAGGATTGTGCTTATCACAAGCCGTTTTACAAGTTTGGTGAAAGTGTTTTGCATCTTCCTCAAACAAATAATAAGGCGTTAAATCCTGTCCGCCGCCAAACCATTGTTCGATCACTTTTCCAGATTCATCATACATTTCAAAATAGCGCCAATTCGCATGAACTGTAGGAACCATTGGGTTTTTTGGATGCAAAACCAAACTTAATCCGCAGGCAAAGAAATCAGCTTCGCCAACGCCAAACATTTTTTGCATCGTTTCAGGTAATTTTCCATGAACGGCTGAAATGTTGACACCGCCTTTTTCAAAAACATTTCCGTTTTCAATAACGCGTGTTCTTCCGCCGCCGCCTTCTGGACGTTTCCAAAGATCTTCACGGAATTTCGTCGTTCCGTCAACAGCTTCTAATCCAGCACAGATTTGGTCTTGTAATTGTTGTATGTATGCGTAAAATTTATCTTTCATGTGTATTATATTCTGATTTAAGTAATCCAAAATAAACGACATCTTCAAGTGTGCCGTCGCCGCCTTTAAATTCGTCTCTTAATATTCCTTCTTGCTTAAAATGATGTTTTAATGCAATTTGCTGACTTGCTTTATTGATTTTTGAAGTACAGATAAAAACCTTGTTCATTTTTAAAGTATTGAAACAAAAATCTAATGTTTCTGAAACCAGTTTTGAGGTAATTCCTTTTCCTTGATAATCTTCATCAATAAAGTAACCCAATTCACATTTTGAAATGCGATAATCAATGCTTTTTACACATAAGTAGCCTATCAAATGATTGGTTTTTATATCTCTTGCAAAAAAATAGAACCATTCTTTATTCTTTTCTTTCTCTTGATTTACAGCAATAAACTGTTTCGTTTTTTCTAAATCTAAACAATTTTCAAGTGTAACAGGAAAAGTTTTTTCGATGTGTTTTACATTCTTTTCAATAAGGGCATAAAAATCTTCAGGAAGAATATTTTCTATTCGATCTATTTTCCAATCTATAAAACTCATCTCTATTTGTTTTTAGCCGAAGCAATTTTAGTGTTAATTCCAAAAGAAAAAACCTTGCTTTCTTGTTGGATATATTGATAAATGGCAAGCGCCTTTCCTAGAAAATCAAATTGTTTTTCTACGGAAAGTCCCATTAAAATATCTGCAAACTGCTCTTGTTGATTCCAGTCTAAATGGCATTGTTGTAAAAGAAGAATTAATTCCTCTTCTGGAATTTCGACTGTTTTTTGCAGACTTAATCCAAAACTTTTCAGCTGCTCATCGATAAGACTAGTGTCTTCAGCATTCCAAAATTTTGGAACAAAAATTAAGGCATGCAAAGTTCTTAGAGTATTCTCTATTCTGATAGATTCTTCATCTCTAAGGCCTTTGTTTAGCATGATTTTTAAGGTTACGGATTAAGTATCAATTCTGATATTCTTTTCGTGTCCCAAGTTCCTTTTCTTGAAAAAACAACCGTTTTAAAAGAGTGCTCTTGTCCTGCTCTTTTTAGAATGCCAGTTGTAGAAAAAACTTTGTCTTTTTTTGCTGTATCTTTTAGAAACAAATCTTTATAAACAGAATTTCCAACACAAACAATTAATTTTGGCTGAAGAGCTAAAATTAAGTCAATTGTTCTTTGACGAAAAAAATTCTGAACCGTTCCATTCCAGTGATCTTTTAATGAATCTTCTTTTGACAGTTTATTGTAAATTATTTTTAATTCTTTAGCAGATTTTGTCGCTATTGGAGAAAGATTGGTATAAACAATTTTATCTGCAATTTCACGAATAAATAATTTGCGATCCTCTTCATCTGAAAGATTTATTTCTTTTTTACATTTAACTTTTGAGGTATAATGAAGAATATCAATCATTTGTTTTGGAAAAGTATTTTTTACTTTTCCATGATACCATTTTCCTTGACGTGCATTGTTATCTTGAAGCCAGTTTAGTTCTAATTTTTTATCAGAATCAACTAATTCTTTAGGATAATAAAACGTATTTCCTTCTTTATAGTTCTTTTGAATGAAAGCGCCTTCTCCAGGATTTATTCCTAAAAACAATATTTCTGGTTGAAAAGAAATCTTACTTTGAATAGAAATAATTCCCTTATATAAATGTCTGTACTTAAAGCCTTCTTTGTTGTTTTTTTCTTCTAAAACAGGAATAATTGAATTGAATTTTTCTTCAATTTCTATAATTCTATCAGTAAGGTCTTTAATTTCCATAATTTATTTTATAGCAGGAATTTTTTATAAAACTAAAAAGAAATTACGATTTCTAAAAGAGTAATGATCTATTGTCCGTATTCCTTCACTGCATCAATAAACGCTTTTGCGTGATCTACTGGGATGTGAGGTAAAATTCCGTGACCTAAATTTACAATATATTTGTCTTTTCCAAACTCGTCGATCATTTCGTGAACCATCTTCTTGATAGTCGGAATTGGAGAAAGTAATCTTGACGGATCAAAATTTCCTTGTAAAGTAATGTTTCCACCTGACAAATAACGAGCATTTCTAGCCGAACAAGTCCAGTCAACTCCTAATGCAGAAGCTTTACTTTTTCCCATTTCGCCAAGAGCAAACCAACATCCTTTTCCAAAAACAATAACTGGTGTAATATCAGCTAAAGCATCAACAATCTGGTTGATGTATTTCCATGAAAACTCTTGATAATCAACAGGAGAAAGCATTCCTCCCCAAGAATCAAAAATCTGAACCGCATTTACGCCCGATTTTACTTTTTCTTTTAAGTATAAAATTGTCGTATCTGTGATTTTTTGTAATAAAGTATGTGCTGCAGCTGGATTTGAAAAGCAGAATCCTTTTGCAATATCAAAACTTTTAGAACCTTTTCCTTCAACCGCATAGCAGAAAATTGTCCAAGGTGAACCTGCGAAACCAATTAAAGGCACTTCGTCGTTCAACATTTCTTTAGTCAATTTTACAGCATCAAAAACGTAACCTAAAGTTTCATTTACATCTGGAACAAAAACTTTGTGAACATCGGCTAAAGAACGAATCGGATTTGGAATTATTGGTCCCAAATTGTCTTTCAGTTCTACATGAATTCCCATTGCGCGAGGTACCACTAAAATATCCGAGAATAAAATTGCAGCATCTGGAGCAATTCTGCGAATTGGCTGTACAGTAATTTCAGCAGCTAATTCTGGAGTTTCACAACGTGTAAAAAAATCATATTTATCACGCAGTTCTCTAAATTCAGGTAAATATCTTCCTGCCTGACGCATCATCCATACTGGCGGACGTTGAACTGTTTCTCCTTTTAATGCTCTTAAAAATAGGTCGTTTTTTAACATTGTTTTTTTATTTTAATTGCAAAGCCGCAAAGGGACAAAGTTGCAAAGGTTTTTATTTGTATTCGTTAATTACATCTTCAATTACGTCTTCAACTGTGGGCTGATCTGCAATAATGATGTTTTTGGTGATTTTATGTAAAGCTTCTGCAGTGGTTTCTCCAATGCAAAAACAGATTTCTTTCTTGATTGTATTCTCTTTTAAATAACTTTCAACGCCAGACGGACTATAAAATAAAATGGCATCAATTGCCGACTTTATTTTTTGAGGCTGTAATGAGGTTTCGTAAACCTGAATTTCGTTCAGTTTTATTTCAGCTTCTTTTAAAGCCGTTGGTAAAGTATCGCGTCTTAAATTTCCACTGAAAAAAGTATAACTTTCATTGCGGTAAATTAAAGTGATAATTTCTGCTAAATCAGCGGCATAACCTGTATAAGCTACAACGTTGAATCCGTTTTCAGACAAAAGAATTTTTGTTTTTAAACCAACGCAATAAACGTTTTTGTTTTTTAATTCTTCCGATTTTGGATCGGATAAAACACTTCGAACGGCATTTTGACTGGTGAAAATCAAACTTTCGTTGAGGTTTTTAAGTTCAAAAGGTTTATTTTCGGTTTTGATAAAGTCAGCTTCGATTACTTCTATGCCGGCTTTTGTCAACTCTTGTTTTTGAACAGGAGATAATATTTTTGTAGATAATATCTGAATTGATTTTGCCATTATTTTTTTAGGGATTCTTTAATCTTCTGCATTAATTCTGCTCCGCCATTATTTAAGATTTCCTGAGCCGAATGAAAACCTAATTTTTTCCATTCTGAAATATCAACTGTTTTATTGATTTCTAATTTTTGTTTTCCGTCAATAGAAAGTAAAACACCTTGAAAATGGAGTGTGTCTTCATCCTCATTATAAGTAACCAAAGCTCCGATTGGTGCAGTACATCCGCCTTCAAGCGTTCTCAAAAACTGACGTTCTATATATGTGCAAATTTCAGTCTCAATGTGATTTAGCTGCGAAAGTGCATCTAAAGTATAATTGTCATTTTCCATTGCTACAACAAGCATTGCTCCTTGTGCCGGCGCGGGAATCATCCAGTCTAAATTGATGAAATTTTCAGGTTTCAGGTTAATTCGTTCCAAACCTGCAGCAGCAAAAACAG
The DNA here is from genome assembly GCF_002217395.1 of Flavobacterium plurextorum. Lineage (GTDB taxonomy): Bacteria > Bacteroidota > Bacteroidia > Flavobacteriales > Flavobacteriaceae > Flavobacterium > Flavobacterium plurextorum. The sequence continues at coordinate 5,978 of NZ_MUHD01000018.1, forward strand.
CTCCGTCCCAATCGTTGTCTTTTAGTTTTTGCATACGCGTATTTACATTTCCGCGTAAATCAACTACAGTATGATTTGGGTATTTGTTGAACCATTGTGCCTGACGACGTAAACTGCCGGTTGCAATTGTACTTGGATTTGCAAAATCAGGATTTCCTTTATGAACTAAAATGTCAAGAACATTTGCTCTTTCTAGAACAGCCGCCTGAACAATTCCTTTTGGTAAAGCAGTTGGAACATCTTTCATAGAATGAACCGCAATATCAATATCGCTATTAATCATGGCAATATCCAGCGTTTTTGTAAAAATTCCTGTAATCCCTAATTCGTAAAGAGGTTTGTCCAGAATAATATCGCCTTGAGATTTTACAGCAACAATTGAGGTTTTGTAACCTAAGTCGTTTAATTTCTTTTCGACAGTATGTGCCTGCCAAAGTGCTAATTCGCTGTCACGAGTTCCAATTCTGATTGTTTTTTCTGCCATGTTTTGTTCTTTGAACCATATAAGTTATATAAGTAAATTTAAGCAGTTTGGGTAAAACAACAGTTTTGTTAAATGAACTTATATGGTTTAAATTTATTTAAGATGCTTTTATTTTGAAGACTTTTTCGATCCATTCGATGCTTTCATCCACCATGGTATCGTCGTCTTTTAAATGATTCGCAAAATGAGTAGTGATTTTCTGAATGATTCTATTGCTGATGATTTCAGCTTGTTCTTCATTAAAATCAGCAATTTTTCTGCTTTGAAAATCTAATTCCGAAGCTTTTATTGCATTTAGTTTCTCTTTTAAGGCATTAATTGTCGGAGCAAATTTGCGGCCTTTCATCCAGATTACAAATTCTTCTTTGATTTCTTCGATGATCGCTTCCGCAGGCGGAATGTGTAATTTTCTGTTTTCCAAAGTTTCATCTGTCAATTGCGACAAATAATCCATGTGAATCAAAGTTACACCATCTAATTCCTCTACGTTTTCATTTACGTTTTTCGGAATAGATAAATCCAGAATCAACAAAGGTTTTTTTAGATTTAGAATCGCTTTGTCAACCGTTGGGTTTTGCGCGCCTGTTGCAACAACCACAACATCGGCTTTTTGAAGTTCTAAATGTAATTCAGAATAATCTTTAACAATCAAATTAAGTTTTCCAGCTAATTTTTCAGCTTTGTCTTTAGTTCGATTGATTAAAGTAATATGTTCGTTTTTAGTATGTTTTACTAAATTCTCACAAGTGTTTCTACCAATTTTTCCAGTTCCAAAAAGCAAAATGTTTTTATTGCTGATATCTTCTACATTTTTTAGAATGTATTGTACCGAAGCGAAAGAAACCGAAGTTGCACCTGAACTGATTTCTGTTTCGTTTTTGATTCTTTTACTGGCCTGAATAACTGCATTAACCAATCTTTCTAAAAAAGCATTGGCTAATCCCATTGATTTTGAATGGGCAAAACTGGTTTTAATTTGAGATATAATTTCAAAATCGCCTAGAATCTGACTATCTAAACCAGTTCCTACGCGAAACATATGATTAATTGCTTCTTGGTTTTTGTAAACAAAACCAACTTTTTGAAAAGCATCAACAGAACCGTTGCTGTTGTCGCAAATAAGTTTGATTAATTGAAAAGGATGTTCTGCAAAACCATAAATTTCGGTTCTGTTGCAGGTTGAAGTAACAATTAAACTTTCTATTCCATCATTTTTAGCTTGTTCCAGCAAACGAGTTTTTGCAACAGCATCCAAACTAAATTGACCTCTGACCTCAGCATCAGCTTTTTTATAACTCAGACCAACTGAATAAAAATAAAGGTGTTTCGGTACGTTATTGTTTTCCATAAATTCACTTTCATAAAAGTGCAACAAAATTATTACTATAGTGTTTATAAAAGTAACGCTTAAAGTACTTTTTGTATCGCTATGTGTTTTTTTGATTGTAAACGACTGTTTTTATGCAAAAAGAAGTACTTTTGTAGCAAAATCAAGTCGTTTGAAATGATTTGTTTAGAGTCGTTCTAAATAACATTTTAGATTTGCTTTGATTTTCTTTTCTAAAAAACATCGCTATGAGTTCTCAAGAAATTATAAAAATTGAAGACGACTTTACGCTAATCCGTTTTCAAAACGACAGTCCAAAACCTTTTTTTGCGCAGCATGAAGTAGGTAGTGGGCTGATACAGTTTCACTTCGGGATAAAAGGCAACGCTAAATTTTTGTTCAATCAAGGTAATTATGCTTTAGAATTGAAAGAAGAAAAATCGCTGCTTTTGTATAATCCGCAAAAAGAATTGCCGCTGAATTTAGAATTAGCTCCAAACTCTTGGGTGATTTCTGTAATTGTTTCAATTAAAAAATTTCATGCGTTATTTTCTGCAGAAGCTGATTATATTACTTTTTTAAGTCCTGATAATAAGGATAAAAAGTATTATAACGAAGGAAATATTAGTCCGTCAATGGCAATTGTTCTTAGTCAGTTGTTTCATTATAACCTTCATCCTTCTATAAAAAATCTTTATTATAAAGGAAAAGGATACGAATTATTGAGTTTGTATTTTAATAGAACCGAAGATCCAAATGCAGAACAATGTCCGTTTTTGATAGATGAAGATAACGTCTTGAAAATTCGCAGAGCCAAAGAAATTATCATCGCCAATATGGCTGAACCGCCTGGATTACAAGAATTGGCAGATGAAATTGGTTTGAACTTGAAGAAACTGAAAATGGGTTTCAAACAAATTTACGGCGATACAGTTTATGGCTTTCTATTTGATTATAAAATGGATTTTGCGAGAAAGCTTTTAGACAGTGGATCTTATAATGTAAATGAAGTTGGACTTAAAATTGGCTACAGTACGGGGAGTCACTTTATAGCGGCATTCAAGAAAAAGTTTGCAACAACTCCAAAAAAATATTTGATGTCGATTAATGCGAATGTTTAGATTTTTTTGCCGCTAATTTCACAAATTAGCACGAATTAAAAATCTGCAAGATCTGCGAAATCTGCGTGAAAAATTGCAGTAATATTGATTTTAAATATTCCACAATAATTAAAAAGTAATAAATATCATATTTCTAAAAAGCAGCAAGTTCTACTTTTGACGAAATTTTAAAAACAAATAAAAAGCTTAAAGCCTAGAGCTTAAAGCCTAAAGGAAAAAACATGAAAGGCGTATTATTAGTAAATCTTGGATCTCCAGAAAGTCCAACAACAAAAGATGTAAAACCGTATTTAGATGAATTTTTAATGGATAAATACGTGATAGATGTTCCGTATTTATTAAGAGCATTTTTGGTTCGCGGTATTATTTTAAGAAAAAGACCAGAAGAATCAGCGCATGCTTACGCAAAAATCTGGTGGGAAGAAGGTTCTCCTTTAGTGGTTCTTTCTGAAAGAATGCAGAAAAAAGTACAGCCTTTGGTAAATGTTCCAGTTTCTCTAGCAATGCGTTACGGAAGCATGACTATCGAGAAAGGACTTCAGGAATTGAGCGATAAAGGCGTTACAGAAGTTTTGCTTTTCCCGCTTTATCCGCAATATGCAATGGCTTCAACTTTGACGATTTTGGTGAAAGCAGAAGAAATTCGCAAGAAAAAATTCCCACACATAACTTTTACAGATGTTCCGGCATTTTACAACAAACCAGATTACATCAAGAATTTAGCTGATTCGATTCAAAAGCATTTAGTTGGGTTTGATTACGATCATTTATTGTTTTCGTACCACGGAATTCCAGAACGTCATATTCGCAAAACAGATGTAACCAAATCACATTGCAAAATTGACGGTTCTTGTTGCAACACACCATCTCCGGCACACGATTTTTGTTATCGCCACCAATGTTATGAAACTACAAAACAAGTCATAAAATTATTAGGACTTCCAGAAGATAAATACAGCCTGACTTTTCAATCGCGTTTAGCAGGAGACAAATGGCTGGAACCTTACACAGATGTTGAAATTGATAAAATGCCTGCAAAAGGAATTAAAAAATTAGCAGTTGTAACGCCCGCTTTCGTTTCAGATTGTTTAGAAACGCTGGAAGAAATCGCAATGCGTGCCAAAGAAGATTTTGAAGCAAAGGGTGGAGAAGAATTCTTGGCAATTCCTTGTTTGAACGATGATGACGAATGGTGTCAGACCGTTGGAAATTGGATAAACGATTGGGCAAAGTAAATTAGTGCTGAAATAAATGAAGAAATTAAAATACTTTTCGGTTTTGCTTCTTACGCTGGTAGTTTTAGCTGGATGCAAAAATGATAATGCTGCAAAAAGCAATGATTTTTATGATAAAACATTTAACTGGAAAATTACTATTCCAGGAGATTATGAAGTATTAGATCAAAACGAAGTAAATAAATCTAAAACAGATGGCAAAGATTTACTAACGGATAAAAATAGTGTTCCAGCCGAAACAACAAAAGACATTCTTGTTTTCAAGAAAGATGATGCTAATTATTTTTCGGCAAATTATGAAGAGTATTCTGGAAGTGAACAGTTTGTTGATCTTAGACTGAAATTAAAAGATTTTCTTATTCTAAAAAACATAGGTCAAATATATCCGAAAGGAAAAATGGATGATTATTCTGTTAGTAAAGAAAAGATCTCTGGTCTGGAATTTAGAAAAGCAAAAATTGTATTGACAGAAGAAGGTAAAACGATTGCAACAGCAGTAATTTTTTCTAGATTCTTTAACGGCAAAATTTTTGTTGCAGCTATAGTATATGAAGATGAACTTTATGGAAAAGCTATGATCGATCTCTTTAAACAATCTACATTTAAGAAATAAATGGAATATTATAACTATTTAAAATCACTGCATATTATTTTCGTACTAACCTGGTTTGTAGGTTTGTTTAATATTGTGCGTTTGTTTGTCTATCAAATTGAAGCTAATGATAAACCATCACCTGAAAAAGAAATTTTACAGGCGCAGTTTAAAATTATGAGCTATCGTTTGTGGTATATTATTACATGGCCGTCAGCAATTTTAGCTAGTATTTTTGCTTTTTGGATGTTGTTTTTTACTGATTTAGGAAATGCCTGGCTTAAAATGCCTTGGATGCATATCAAATTAGGCTTCGTATTCTTGTTGTACCTGTATCATTTAAAGTGCCATCAGATTTTTAAACAATTACAAAAAGATGAGGTAAAATATTCAAGTAACTATATGCGTTTATGGAATGAAGGTGCGACGATTATATTATTTGCTATTGTTTTTTTAGTAGTTTTAAAGAGTGCTTTCAATTGGATTTTTGGCGTGGTTGGGATCATTTTATTCTCAGTTTTACTTATGCTGGGCTTTAAATTTTATAAAAGAATAAGAGAAAGAAAATAGTTATAAGTTTTGAGCTGTAAGTTTATAACGCATAACTCAAAAACCATAATCCATAACTAAAAATATGTTTAACAACTTCAAAATGTCAATGCTTTCGCTTCGTACCAGGATTTTCCTGTCGATGATTGTATTGATTGTTGTAGCATCTTTTTTATTGGCTTCGATTTCGATTATACAATTCAAAACCGAAGCAAAAGAATACCATCAAGAGCGGTTGGAACGTAAAGAAAATGCTGTAAAAGAGCATATCAATTATGTACTTTCTACAACGACTTATCCTTTGAAAACCCAGAATTTAGATTTAATTTTCAAAGATAAAATTCATGAACTTGCTCAGATTCATAAAATTGAAATCAATATTTACAGTCTTGACGGAAAGCTGCTAAAATCATCTAAAGAATCATTTGCGGTAGATAAAATATCGCCGCCAATTCCTGAATATATTCTGAAATTAGTTCGTTCATCAATCGAAAAACGTTTTGTAGATATAAAAACCATAGACGGCGTTAAAAACAGATCGTCGTACAGTTTAATTAAAGATGAAAAATTTAAACCTCTAGGGATTTTGAATCTTCCCTATTTAGAAGATGACGGTTATTACGATAACGAGCTGAATACGTTTTTAATCCGCTTAAGTCAAGTATATTCTTTTATGCTGCTTGTTGCTTTTGCATTGGCTTATTTTCTTTCGACTTATATCACAAAATCATTAAAAACAATTTCTGATAAATTAGAAGAAACCAACTTAGATCAGAAAAACGAAAAAATCGTAATAGAAGCAACGAGTAAGGAAGTAAATTTCTTGATCAAGGCTTATAACGGAATGGTGGATAAACTTGAAACCAGCGCGATAAAATTAGCCCAAAGCGAACGTGAAGAAGCTTGGCGCGAAATGGCGAAACAAGTTGCACATGAAATAAAAAATCCGCTTACGCCAATGCGATTGACGGTTCAGAGTTTTCAGCGAAAATTTGATCCAAACGATCCAGATGTAAAGCAGAAGATGAATGATTATTCAGAGACTTTAATTCAGCAGATCGATACAATGACAGCCGTTGCTTCGGCATTTTCGAATTTTGCCTCGATGCCGGCACAGCAAAATGAGACTTTAAATGTCGTTGAGGTTGTAGAATTGGCATTGGATATTTTTAATGAAGATTATATTTCTTTTGAAAGTGATGAAGAAGAAATCATTTCAAAGATGGATCGTACCCAGTTAATACGTGTGATCACGAATTTGGTTAAAAATGCGACACAAGCAATTCCAGAAAGTCAGATTCATAAATCGATTGTTGTCAAGGTAAAAAGGCGAAATAATAATGTTGAAATCGCAGTAAAGGACAACGGAATTGGAATTCAAAAACAAGATACAAGTCGAATATTTGAGCCAAAATTCACCACTAAAACCAGCGGGATGGGACTTGGATTAGGAATTATAAAAAACATTATCGAAAATTACAAAGGAACAATTACCTTTGAATCAACATACGGGAAAGGAACCACTTTTAGAGTTTCTTTACCAATAACAAACTCATAAAATCAAGGTCATGAACTACGAAAATCTTTTAATTTCGATTGAAGAAAAAATAGCGACTGTTACGATTAACAGACCTGCGAAACTGAATGCTTTAAACAAAGCAACAATCAGCGATCTTAGTAAGGCAATTAAATTATTGGGAAAAAACGACGATGTTCGTGTTATCATTTTAACAGGAAGCGGAGAAAAAGCGTTTGTGGCTGGAGCCGATATTTCAGAGTTTGCAAATTACACTATTGTTGAAGGTGCGCAATTAGCAGCCGAAGGTCAGGAATCATTATTTGATTTTATAGAAAACCTTAAAAAACCTGTTATTGCGGCTGTTAACGGTTTTGCATTAGGAGGCGGATTAGAGTTAGCAATGGCTTGTCATTTTAGAGTAGCATCTGATAATGCTAAAATGGGATTGCCAGAAGTTACTTTAGGATTAATTCCAGGTTATGGAGGAACACAGCGTTTGCCTCAATTAATTGGAAAAGGACGCGCAATGGAAATGATTATGACCGCAGCAATGGTTTCTGCTGAAGAAGCAAAACAATACGGTTTGGTGAATCATGTTGTGTCTCAAGAAGAACTTTTGGCATTTACAAACGGGATTGCGCAAAAAATAATTAAAAATGCTCCATTTGCAATAAGTAAAGCCATTAAAGCAATCAATGCGAACTTTACTGATGGAAAAAATGGATTTGATACGGAAATAAAATCGTTTGGAAAGTGTTTTGGAACACAAGATTTTAAAGAAGGCACCACAGCATTTTTAGAAAAGCGTAAAGCTGAATTTACTGGAAAATAATTTTTCGTAACTGCAAAGTTCGGTAAGATTGACGCAAGGTTCGCAAAGTTTTTAATTTTACTTGCGTTCTTTGCGAAAAAACTTTGCGAACTTTGAGGTTAAATAATAACAGACAAAGGTTTTTAAAAACTTAGTCCCGAGACTTCGGGATAGTTCTTAGAACCTTAGAAAACTAAAAAAATGTACGAACCAATATTTGCTCTTTTTTGTGAGCGTGTTAAAGAAAGTATTCAAAACGGAACTTTTGCTAAACTTACTTTGGCAAAAACAATGGGAGATACTGAAATTAAAAACATCTACTTTCGTTTAGTTTTAAATGACGACAATACTTTTTCTATTTCATTAACTACGCGTTATAAAACAGAAGAAATCGAAAGCATCCACACTTTAGATGAAGCTTTATTAGTTTTGGGCACCTATATTAAAAACCCGTTTTTAACAGCTTTGTTATTTACAACTGATAATGATGTTACTTTTAAAGTAAACAAAAAGAATGCTGGAAGTATTATCGAACAACCGCCAACATTTAAAAATGCTTCGCCGGTAATGCTCGAAATGATTGAGAAGGGAATAGTTTAAAAGTTAAAGTTAGTTTCTTTTTCTAATTCGTACGAAAAACACTTTATTTTAGCAGTAATTTTCAGATATAAGATAATTGCAGATGAATGTATATAGGGTATCAGGTCGATTGAAAGCTTTTATTTTCTTTTTTTCAATAGTATTAATATTGATTTTTGGCAGCTTATTATTAGTTCCTTTTATTACATTACCTCCTGATTCCCGTATTTTCGAATTGTATAGTTTCTGCTGTGCTTCAGTTTACTTAAATATTCTAGTGGTGTTATTAGCAATTGTGATTATTGTCTTAGCGCTGGTTTTATTAATTAATGTCTTTGTAAGAAGGGTTATTTTTACAAATGATTCCATTATTTCGAGAAATATATTTAGTACGCAAAAACTAGCTTACTGTGAGATAAAAGGCTATAGAATTAATAACTCTATGCTTTATATAATCACAAATTCAAGCGAGAAAAAACAGATTGCGATAAATCTTTTTAGTTTAGAAAGAGCGAATAATCTAATACGCAGTTTAGAAGTGCGATTTACAAATCTAGATTTCTAATCGATAAATAAGTCTACACTAGTTTTACAAACAAATTAGAAGCAATTTTGTTCGAAATAGACAATTCCTTGTTGTCAACCTTGATTTTAACCGATAAATCAAAAGATTCTTTAGAAAGGAATTCTATTTTAGAACCCAAAGCAATTCCTTGTTTGTCCAGATATTTCAAGAATTCAGAAGAAGTATCTTTTACACCTACACAAACACCAGTTTGATTTTCGGATAATTCAGAAAGCAGTTGTTTCTCGATCTTAATAATTCGGCCATTTGCATCTGGAATTGGATCTCCGTGTGGATCTTCAGTCGGATTTCCCAGAAAATCATCCAAGCGATTTATTAATTGCTCTGATTTTATGTGTTCTAATTGTTCAGCAATATCATGAACCTCATCCCAGCTGAAACTTAATTTTTCCACCAGAAAAACTTCCCATAAACGATGTTTTCTAACAATCATTTTAGCGGCCAGTTTTCCATTTTCTGTTAAAGAAACACCTTGATATTTTTTATAATTAACTAAGTCTTTCTCAGCCAATTTTTTAAGCATATCAGTAACAGATGAAGCTTTAGTTTCCATCATTTCAGCAATTGCATTCGTGCTCACCTCAGTTTCTAGAGAAGCTGTAAGGTGATATATAGATTTAAGGTAATTTTCTTCTGAAAAGGTCATTTTTTTGAGGTTCTAAGGTTCTAAGATGCTGAGGCTCTGAGATTATGATCTTAGTTTTAGAAAAAACTTAGAACCTCAGCATCTTAGCATCTCAGCACCTTTATTTAACAATCAACAAAGGTATCGAAATTTTATGTCTGAGTTTGTCTACTGTAGTGCCAAAAAGAATATCTTTTAATCCAGTGTGGCCGTGAGTTCCCATAACCAAAACATCAAAATTTCCTTGATTAATAATATTTGGAATCACAGTGTTAGGTTTTCCAAAACCGAGTTCAGTTTCGATTTTAAAACCTTTCTGCGAAAGCATATCTTTATATTCCAGCAATAATTTTCCGTCTATAGTAGTTTCATGGTCGGCAATATTTCCTCCGTACATTAGTGCTCCTACAGTTTCAACAATATGAATTAAAGTGTACTGAGCGTTAATTCCGCCCAGTTCAAACGCATTGTTAAGTGCCGCTTCATCGGCTTTAGAAAAATCAACAGAAATCGCTATGTTTTTTTTGTTATAGATTTCTTTTTGAATATATTGTAATTTAAGATGATGAGGAGAATGATTCTCGATATTTGATTTTGCTCTATTGATAAATGGTTTTACAATGATGTAAAGTAATAAAGCCAGAAAACCAAAAGCAAGCGGAACAACTGTAAGCCATATTATTGTAGAATGTTCTGAAGTTTCAAGCCAAGAAGTTATTTCGTCGTAGACTAATTTTGCATTTAATGAAACGATAATCGCCGCAATGATCCAAGAAACTGCTTGAGTAGTTTTAGAGATATGAAAACCATTCATTTTAGATTTATCGCTCACAAAATGAATAAGTGGGATAATGGCAAAGCCAAGCTGAAGACTTAAAATTACCTGACTTAAAATTAATAGTTTTCCGGTAACACTTTCGCCATAAATTGATATAACAATTAGTGCGGGAACAATAGCAATTAAACGAGTTAAAATACGACGAACCCAAGGCTGAATGCGCAAATGCAAATAACCCTCCATTACAATCTGTCCAGCAAGAGTCCCGGTTACGGTCGAACTTTGTCCTGCAGCAATAAGAGCAACAGCAAATAAAATTGGAGCCCATTTAGTTCCCAATAAAGGCTCTAGAAATTGATGAGCATCTTGTATTTCGGCAACTTCAAACATTCCGTTTTTATGAAAAGTTGCGGCGGCAAGAATTAAAATTGCGGCGTTTACGAAGAAAGCTAAATTTAAGGCAATCGTAGAATCGATTAAATTATATTTTAAAGCTTGTTTTATACCGGCTGGACTTCGGTCAAATTTTCTAGTTTGTACTAAAGAAGAATGCAAATATAGATTGTGCGGCATGACAGTTGCTCCAATAATTCCGATGGCGATGTATAAAGCTGCCGAATTTGGAATTGAAGGAATAAGACCTGCGAGGATTTTTGGAACTTCGGGTTGTGCAAAAATCATTTCAAAAATGAAAGAAAGACCAATAATTGCGACCAAAACAATTATAAAAGCTTCCATTTTTCGAATTCCTTTATTGATTAAGAATAAGAGAAGAAAAGTATCTAAAACAGTTATTAAAACGCCTTCAAACAGCGGAATTCCAAATAATAGATTAATTCCAATCGCCATTCCAAGAACTTCTGCAAGATCACAGGCGGCAATGGCAATTTCTGCCAAAAAATATAAAATGTAATTAATAAATTTTGAATAGGTTTCTCTTGAAGCCTGCGCAAGATCTCGCTGTGTTACAATTCCTAAACGCGCACTTAAGCTTTGAAGCAGCAAAGCCATTAAGTTACTCATTAATAAAACCCAGACTAAAGTGTAACCAAATTGACTTCCGCCGGCGATATCTGTTGCCCAGTTCCCCGGATCCATATATCCAACACTTACTAGATATGCGGGGCCTAGAAAGGCTAATATTTTTCTGAAACCTGTTTTTTTATGCTCTGTAGCAACCGATTGGTTTACCTCTTCTAAAGATTTGGTCATTTTAAAAGTATTGTTTTAACAAATATAGGTATAAATTATATTCGCAGAACAATATTTTTAGGCGAGTCTAAATATTAGATGTTAGAATTTAAACAATTTGGACATAAACCTGATAATGTAAAATTTATCTCGTTTACTTTATAATTATGCGGCATAATATAGCTTGGCTTTACATTTTCAAGGCACGTAATTTCATGACAGCTTTCACAGCTGAAATGGGCATGATTATGAATTTGTACGCGCTGATGTGAATGATTGCATTTTGCATATTTTACGGTGCCGTCTAGATTCGAAATTTTATGAATAATATCATCATTAACCAAACGATCTAAAATTCTATATGTAGTAACGCGATCACATATATCGTTCAATTGTTTTTGAATTTCGGTATGCGACAGTGCTGTTTTAGATTCCTCAAAAATCTCTAAAACGGCTGTCTTTGCTGTAGTATTGCGCGTGGTTTTCATTTTATTTATAAATTAAAAAATTAACGCAACAATGTTGCAATTGATTTTAATGTGTATATTTGCAACAAAATTGCATTAAGCAAAAATACGAGAAATGAAGAAAACAACAACATCCTTTTACGATATTTTAGGAATTTCGAGTGCGACTATCTGCTTGGTTCATTGTTTAGTTTTTCCGCTTTTAACCATTTTGCCTTTAGGCTTAAGTCACAATCCAATTATCGATTTATTATTTGCTTCAATAGGTTTATTTGCCATCTTCAAAATTATTAAAAAATCTGCTCTTTTAGTCTCAACAATTCTAGTTGTTTCAATGATGTTGATTTGGATAAGCATTTTAAGCGAACTGCTTTTAGATGTGCATTCGGAATTAATTTATTTGGGAGGTGTTGGAATGATTCTCGGGCATTTGATCAATTATAAACTACACAAAAAACAAAATCATTAAAAAGCAGTCTTATGAAACAGAAAAATTTTGATGTGATTATCGTTGGCGGCAGTTACAGCGGTTTGTCAGCGGCAATGAGTTTAGGACGTTCTCTACGTCAGGTTTTGGTTATCGACAGTGGTTTGCTTTGTAACAGACAAACACCGTATTCTCATAATTTTATTACGCAGGATGGCGAAAAACCGGCTGTTATTTCGGCAAAAGCCAAGTTGCAAGTTGATCTTTATAAAACGGTTCACTTTTACAACGGACTTGCGGTAGAAGCGGTTAAGAGAGATAACGGATTTGAAATCTCAACGGAATCTGGTGAAGTTTTCAGCTCCAGAAAAGTTTTGTTTGCAACTGGCGTTAAAGATTTGCTTCCTGAAATTAAAGGTTTTGAAGATTGCTGGGGAATTTCAGTTTTACATTGTCCATATTGCCATGGTTATGAAGTTAGGAACGAAAAAACAGCAATTATTGCTAATGGTGAAATGGCTTTTGAATATGCAAAGCTGATTTCGAATTGGACAAAAGATCTTAGATTATGCACGAACGGAAAATCAACTTTGACTTTAGAACAAATTGATGCTTTAAAAAAACACGGTGTTAGCGTATTTGAGGATGAAATTGAGGCTTTTGAGCATACAAATGGATATGTAGAGTATATTGTCTTCAAAAACGGTGAAAAAACGGCTGTAAAGGCTGTTTATGCGAAACCGCCTCTGGAACAACATTGTTCTTTGCCAATAACATTAGGTTGTGATTTAAATGAGCAAGGTTTGCTAAAAGTAGATGCAATGCAAAAAACAAATATTGCTGGTATTTATGCAAGTGGTGATTGCACGGTTCAAATGCGATCTGTTGCAATGGCAGTTTCTACAGGATCGTTTGCCGGAGCTGTGATTAATAAAGAACTTATTGATGAGGATTTTTAATTGATATTTCGAAAATCTTTCGCGAAGCTGGAAAGCTTTATTAAAAAAGCTTGAAAGGAAAATACTTTGTGTCTTCGCGGCTTTGCGAGATTTAAAAAAAGATGTTTTCAATAAAAAAGCGCTTCCAGATTCTTGTCTTTATACTTTTAAAATAAAAATATAACATCTTGACATGATTTGAGTTGTAAAAATAAAAATTCAAAGTCGTTATTTGTCAAATTTAATTTTTAGTTTTGTCTAAATTTAATTTTACCACGATGAAAAATTCAATTTGGATATTGATATTATTTAATTTACACTTTTCTTTTGCACAAGAAACTACAAAAGTATCGGGTTTTATATCTGGAGAAGGAAGGAAAATACAAGCCGCAAATGTTCATTTATTAGGTTCGAAGCAAAAAACGGTTTCAGATAGTTTGGGATTTTATGTATTCGAGAATGTTGCTTTAGGAAATTACACCATTCAGATTTCTCAAATGGGATTTCAGACTTTAAAAAAGAAAATTGAGGTAACTAAAGATTCTATTCAATCTTATGATTTTGAATTGACGGATAACGAGAATCAGCTTAATGAAGTTGTAGTTTCGGGGACTTTAAAAGCTGTAAAGCGTTTAGAAAGTGCTGTTCCGGTTGAGGTTTATTCGCCCGTTTTCTTCAAGAAAAACCCAACACCAAGTATTTACGATGCACTTCAAAATGTAAATGGCGTTCGTCCTCAGCTTAATTGCGGGGTTTGCAACACGGGTGATATTCATATAAATGGTTTAGAAGGACCTTATACTTTGGTTTTGATTGATGGAATGCCAATTGTAAGCAGTCTTTCGACAGTTTACGGTTTGTCAGGAATACCAAATTCGCTGGTCGAGAGAATTGAAATTGTAAAAGGTCCCGCTTCTTCTCTTTACGGAAGCGAGGCGGTTGGAGGATTAATTAATATTATCACTAAAAATCCAACAAATGTACCTATGTTTTCAGCAGATTACTTTACGACAACTTATCTTGAGAATAATCTTGATTTGGGAATGAAATTTAATGTTGGAAAAAAAGCAACTTCACTTTTAGGAATTAATTACTTCAATTATGATCAGGTTATCGATAAAGACAAGGATAATTTTACAGATGTGACGCTTTCTGATCGTATTTCGGTTTTTAATAAATGGAGTTTTCGTCGAAATAATAACCGTTTATTTACCATCGCAGCACGCGGAATGTATGAAGATCGCTGGGGCGGAGATGTAAGATGGGAGAAAAAATATCGCGGCGGCGATGAAATTTACGGCGAAAGTATTTATACAAAAAGAGGAGAGTTGATAGGAAGTTATCAATTACCATTTGAAGAGAAACTAATGCTTTCTTTCTCTGGAAATGTGCATTATCAGGATAGTCGTTACGGAACAACTTCGTATATAGCAAATCAAAAAATTGGTTTTCTGCAATTGACTTGGGATAAAAAAATAGGAAGAAATGATTTCCTTGCCGGAATTGCCACTCGATATTCTTATTATGATGATAATACAACGGCAACAAAAGAAGCGGAAAGTACCTGGCTGCCCGGAATTTTTGTTCAGGATGAAATCACAGTTTCTCCAAAAAGTCAAGTTTTGTTGGGAGCGCGATATGATTATAACTCCATTCATGGTTCGATTTTTACGCCAAGATTTGCTTATCGCTTAAAAGCAAATGAAAATACTATTTTTAGATTGAATGCCGGAACAGGATTTCGAGTTGTGAATTTATTTACCGAAGATCACGCAGCGCTTACAGGTTCTCGAGATGTTGTGATTCAGAATGATTTGAAGCCAGAACAATCTGTAAACGTTAATTTCAATTATATTCAGAAAATTAATTTCGGAAACGGAACATTTATGGGAATTGAAACGACTGCTTTTTATACACGATTCAGCAATAAAATAATTTCAGATTATGAAACTGATCCTAACAAAATCATTTATGATAATATTGATGGATATGCCATAAGTCAAGGAATCAGCACTAATGTTGATGTGAATTTTACAAATGGATTGAAATTTATTCTTGGTGCGACTTTCTTGGATAATAAAAATGTTGAAGATAGAATTTCTGCACGTCCTTTTTTAACAGAAAACTTTACAGGAACTTGGAGTATTTCGTACAAAATTGAACCTTGGAATTTGTTATTAGATTATACAGGAAATGTTTACAGCCCAATGAAACTGCCTTTGCTGAACGAATATGATCCAAGAAATCCAAACTCGCCTTGGTACAGTATTCAAAATATCCAGTTTACGTATACAGGATGGAAAAATTTTGAACTTTACGGAGGTGTAAAAAATCTGCTTAATTTTACTCCAATGCAGAATAATCCGTTTTTGATTTCGAGAACAAATGATCCTTTCGATAAAAATGTACAATATGATTCGGCTGGAAAAGTATTGGTTACACCTGATAATCCATACGGTTTAACTTTTGATACGACTTATGTTTACGGGCAAAACCAAACTATTCGCGGTTTTATAGGATTGCGATATACTTTGAGATAAGTTTATAAGACGCAGATTAGAATGATTTTTTCTAATTGTCACTCTGAGCGAGGTCGAAGGGCTTGTCAATTGGAGCGAGGCTTCGACTTCGCTCAGCCTGACAATTGCTAATCAATTATATAAAAAAAACTTTTAATCTGTGGCAAAAAAACAAAACAATGAAAAAGCTATTTCTCTTAATTTGCTTGTTAGGAATCACTTCAACAGGATTTTGCCAGTTAAAAAGCAGAACTTTTGAAGAAGTGGATAGTTTGCAACAAATTCAAAAGCGAAAAATTATTGTCTTTATTCATACTGATTGGTGTCAGTTTTGTCAAAGAATGAAAGCAACAACTTTCAGGAATAAAGAAATCGTTGAAATGTTAAAATCAAATTTCTATTTCATTGATTTTAATGCCGAAGAGAAACGCAATATTGCTTTTAATAATCAAATATTTAAGTACAAACCTTCGGGGAACAATGTTGGTGTTCATGAATTGGCTTTGCAGCTTGGAACGATTAATGACCAAATTGTATATCCAGTTTTGTGTGTTTTGAATGAGAATTATGAAATCATTCTTCAGTATAACAACTATTTAAACCCAAAAGATTTTAAACTTCTTTTAGAAAAATTGGAAGAATAAAATTTCTTATTTTTGAGAATGAATTCTTCGCAAATCAAACACTTCGATTACATTTTTACGGGAACTGGACTGGCTGCTTTAATGACAGTTTACAAAATGATTTTAACTGAAAAATTTTCAGATAAATCTATTTTGCTGTTAGATCAAGATTCAAAGAAAAGAAATGACAGAACTTGGTGTTTTTGGGAAAAGGAAGATTCAATTTGGAATCCTATTATTTCAAAACAGTGGGATTTTGCTTTGTTTGCCAATCAAGATTTTAAACGTGATTTAGATCTTAGTCCTTATACATACAATAAAATCAATGGATTAGATTTTTATGATTTCGTTTTTGAAGTTATTTCAAATCAGCCAAATATTACTTTTTCGAATGAGAAAGTTACCGATATAAACGAACTCGAAACTCATGTTTTTGTGGGTACAGAAGAAAATCGATATACAGGCAGCTATTTATTCAACAGTATTTATACAAAGGCTTTCGCCGAAAGTCAAAACAAATATCCCGTTTTACAACAGCATTTTGTGGGTTGGTTTGTGAAAACAGAAACTGAAATTTTTAATTCCGAAAAAGTCACTTTTATGGATTTTTCGGTAGAACAAAAAGGAAATACTCGATTTATGTATATTTTACCGACTTCTACAACCGAAGCTTTGGTCGAATATACTTTGTTTTCGGAGAAAAGACTTTCAACAGCAGAATATGAGAGTGAAATTCAAGTTTATTTAGAAAAACTCGGAATTCATAAGTATGAAATTATAGAAAAAGAACAGGGGAGTATCCCAATGACTTGTTATCCTTTTTGGAAGAAAAACACGAAAAAGGTTTTAAACATTGGAACTGCCGGTGGATGGACAAAAGCAAGTACAGGTTATACTTTTAAAAATTCGGATAAAAAATCTTCAGAATTAGTAGATTTTCTTCAAAATGAGAATTTTAAAATGATAGATTTTCATAAGAAAAGCCGATTTTGGTTTTATGATTTATTGCTTTTGGATATTTTGTATCGTCACAATGAATTAGGAAGTTCTATTTTTTCTTCTTTATTCAGAAAAGGAAATCCACAATTGATTTTTAAGTTCTTGGATGAAGAAACAAGTTTTTTAGAAGATGTTAAAGTTATTTTAAAGTGCCCAAAACTTCCATTTATAAAAGCGTTATTTAGAGTGATTTTTCTTTCAAATAAGTCTTAACGCAAAACTTTAAACCATTGAAAAAAATTATTCTGAGTTTCAGTTTTTTTATTTCCATTTTTTCTTTTGGACAAGTATCAATCAATAAGGTTCGAGATGCTATTGTTGCCCAAAGTCTCGACAGTTGTGCTTATAAATACAATTATGTTTTTCAAATGTCTGAGTGGCAAAGTTGTATTGATGAAGGACTAAAAAAAGACAGCACAATTGCTTATTTGTGGCAGCAAAAAGCAATGCCCTATTTTAAATGTAAGAAATACGAAGTGGGAATGGCTTATTTAGACAAAGCTGTTCTTTATAATAAACAGGAATGGCTTCCTTACAGAGCTTTTATAAAATGCATATTTGCAAAGACCTACAAAAGTGCGATTTCAGATTTTGAAGAATGCACCAAACTTTATGGAAATACTTATGTAATGGATCATACGTATAGTTTTTATATTGGGCTTTGTTATTTGCAATTGAACGAATATGAAAAAGCGGAAAAGCTTTTTGATGATTATGTAAATGATATTTATAAAAACAGACAGCAATTGGAGCATCCAACAGCTTATTTTTATCAGGGAATTGCTAAATATGAACTTAAAAAATGGGATGAAGCAATTGCTATTTTTGATAAGGCAATTAAAATCTATCCCGAATTTTCAGACGCGAAATATTACAAAGCGATTTGCTGGTTGAAACAAGGTAAGTCAAGAGAGGAAGTTGTGGCTTTGGTAGGAATTGCCAGAGAAGATGCCGCTAAAGGGTTTTCTCTTAATGAAGACAATACAGTTTACGAAACCTATCCGTACCAAAAGAAATTCAGTAAATAACAACTGAAAGAAATCAGATTATGTCTTTGTTAACGAGTTTGTTGTGAGTTTTATCGTTTGAAAAATGTATTGTTTTAAGATTTGGTTTTGACTTCCGACTTTATGACTTTACAACTTTTGACTAAATCAATCGAACTATAACAAAACTTTATACTTCAAATTAAGTAGTTGCGAGTAAACTTTGTAACTTTGCAGTTCAAAAGTAAAATTTAAAAATAAAAAATATGTATCCAGAAGAAATGGTAAAACCAATGCAAGCTGAATTAACTGTTGCAGGTTTTCAAGATTTACATAGTGCTGAGGCTGTAGATAATGCTATCAAAGCTGAAGGTACCACTTTAGTTGTTGTAAACTCTGTTTGTGGTTGTGCTGCAAGAAATGCGCGTCCGGGAGCAAAAATGAGTTTAGAAGGTGCTAAAAAACCAGATCATCTTATTACAGTTTTTGCTGGTGTTGACAAAGAAGCTGTTGATGCTGCAAGACAACATATGTTTCCATTTCCTCCATCATCGCCATCTATGGCTTTGTTCAAAAACGGAGAATTGGTTCACATGTTAGAGCGTCACCACATCGAAGGTCACCCAGCTGAAATGATCGCTGAGAATTTGCAAGATGCGTTTAACGAGTTTTGTTAATTTAAGGGACTAAGGTTCTGAGTTGCTGAGGCTCTAAGGTTTTAGGCTCAAAGTGGCAAAGATACAGAGGTACAAAGATTAACAACAAAAGCACTATGAAAATAGTGCTTTTGTTGTTTTATAACGTTTTTAAAATCTCAGTACCTTAGAATCTTAGTAACTTAGAACTTTAGAGGTTCCATCCTCCGCCAAGTGCCTTATACAACTCCACCATTGAGCTTAATTGTCTTTCAGATAATTGAGAAAGGCTTAATTGAGCCTGAAACAAGTTGCTTTCGACATCTAAAACTTCTAGATAAGAAACATAACCGCTGTCGTATCTTTCGTAGGACAGTTTATAATTTATTAAAGCCGCTTTAACTTGTTTGTTGCGCGCTTCCCATTCTTCTTTATACGTTTTGATGTTTTGAATGGATTGCTCTACTTCGGTAACGGCAGAAATATATGTTTTTTGATAGGAAAATTTGAGCTCTTCAGCCTGTTGTCTGTATATTTCAACTCTTCGTTTGTTTCTTCCAAAAGCAAATATTGGACCTGCGATTCCGGCTGATGCATTCTGGGAATAGGAACTTCCTAAAAATAAATTGCTTAAATCGGCACTTGCAAATCCTGCAATTGCGGCAAGGTTTAAAGAAGGAAAACGCATAGCTTGAGCTGTTCCAATTCTTTCATTTGAAGCTTTATACTTTAATTCTGCCGCTTTTACATCTGGTCTGTTTTCTAATAAAGAAGAAGGAATTGATAATGGTATTTCGTTTACAATTCGCAATTCGGTGTTAGATTTTCCTCTTGGAATTTCTGTGGGAAGCTGCCCCGTAAGAAGAGAAATTATATTTTCCTGATAGGTAATTTGTCTTTTGATATTCGGAATAGCAGCTTGTGCTATGGCAACTTGTTGTTCAATTTGCACTTTATCGACCTCAGAGATATAACCGCTTTCAAATCTCTTGCTTATAATGTCATAATACTTCTCTCTAGTAGAAAGAGTGTGTTTTGCAATTTCTAATTGATCGTCAAAGTTTCGCATCTGAAAATAAGCTTTAGCGATGTTACTTACGATATCAGACAGAACAACTTTTCGAGCTTCTTCTGTCGCAAGAAGTTCGTTTTGTACAGCATTATTCTCATGGCGATATCTTCCCCAAAAATCAATTTCCCACGACATACTAGCCCCGACATTCGATGGTGTTAAGTTTTTCTCGTTGCTGTTTATGGTTGCTCCGTATTGAAATGAAGGTAATAAATTTGTTTTAGAATATCCTAATTCTGCTCTAAGCTGATCAATTCTGGCGACTGCAATTTTTAAATCATAATTATTTTGCAGTCCTTTTGTAATCAGATCTTTTAAAACATCATCATTAAATAGATCAAACCATTTTAAGTTGGTTACCGAAGCCAAAGTATCTAAATTTCTTTCGTTTTTATAAGAATCTGACTTTAGCTGTTCTGGTTTAGTATATTTTGGCCCCACCATACAGCCCACCGGTAATAGTGAAAGTATAAATATAACTACGATTATTTTGTATTTCTTAATCATGGTCTGTAGTTTTTGAGTCCATATTATTTTCAGTTGTTACGATCTCATCATCTTTCTTTTTACCGATGTTTTCAATCATTACAAATAAGCCGGGAACAATTAATACACCTAAAACGGTGGCGATTAACATACCGCTGAATACTGCCATTCCCATTACAATACGAGCTTGAGAACCAGCTCCTGTAGCAGTTAATAGCGGAACAACTCCAAGAATGAAAGCAAAGGCTGTCATTAAAATTGGTCGAAAACGAAGTTTTGCAGCGACCATTGCTGATTCATAGAGAGGTTTTCCTTTCTCATATTCTTCTTTGGCAAACTCGACAATAAGAATGGCATTTTTGGCGACTAATCCAATTAACAATACTAATCCAATTTGAGCAAAAACGTTGTTAACATATGCATCGCTTCCAATTCTGGCTAAAAGCAGTCCTAAAAATGCACCAAAAACTGCAAAAGGCGCACCAAGTAATACACTAAAAGGCAGCTTCCAACTTTCGTATTGTGCGGCTAGAATTAGAAACACAAAAACTAACGCCATTATAAATACTGAACTTCCGCCGGGCGAATGTTTTTCTTGATACGAAAGGTTGATGTAATCGTAGCCCATATCTGCCGGCAAGGTTTGCTTGGCGACTTCTTCTAACGCTTCTAGAGCCTGCGCACTACTGTAGCCGTCATTTGGACTTCCGCCAATTTCGGCTGATCTAAACAGATTTAAACGATTCGTGAAATCTGGCCCCATAACTTTTGTCGCCGTAACTAATGTGGATATTGGGAGCATATCGCCATCATTGTTTTTGATATAAATTAAATTTAGATCTTCAGGTTTTACTCTATTAACGGCTTCACCTTGTATGAAAACTTTATATTGACGCCCAAAACGATTGAAATCATTTACATAGCTTCCTCCTAAAAATGCGCCTAATGCTTCCGTAACTTTCGAGACGGGTACACCCAGTTTCATAGCTTTGTCATTATCAATATCAAGTTTAATCTGTGGAGAACCAGCATTAAAAGTGGTGTAAATACGTTTTATTTCTGGTCGCTGCTGAGCTGCAGCTATAAAGGCCTGAGTTTGCTCGGCTAAATATTGCGGACTATTACCGCCTTTATCTTGCAGCATTAAACTAAAACCTGCAGATGCACCTAGACCTTGAATTGCAGGAGGACCAAATCCAAATACAGAAGCAGTCGTTATTTGAGTTGCAAATTTTTTGTTTATTCTG
The DNA here is from genome assembly GCF_002217395.1 of Flavobacterium plurextorum. Taxonomy (GTDB): domain Bacteria; phylum Bacteroidota; class Bacteroidia; order Flavobacteriales; family Flavobacteriaceae; genus Flavobacterium; species Flavobacterium plurextorum. The sequence goes on from NZ_MUHD01000018.1 coordinate 27,774, forward strand.
TCTACAAATTGTTTTGAGGTTTCTTCTCTTTCTTCCCAAGGTTTTAATGAAATGAAAACGAAGGCACTATTAGGCTGGTAAGAATTAGTAAGCATACTAAATCCATTTATTGTAGTATAAGAAAGTATTGATTTCTCTTCTTTTAATAAGCTGTCCACTTTTCTAGATACTTCGTCAGTGCGTTGTAATGAAGATGCTGGCGGTAAAGACATATTGACTAACACATAACCTTGATCTTCTTCAGGAATGAATCCTAACGGAATTTTTTTGCCAAGTAATACAACGGCAGCTAGAATAACCGCCAGTAATACAACAATTCGCATTGATTTTTTAGCAAAGAAAGTAGCTCCTTTTATGTATCTGCCTGTTACTTTTTCGAAGATTCTATTAAATCCAGTAAAAAACTTAGCTAACCAGCCTGTTTGTTCTTCGATTGGTTTTGTTGGTTTTAACAACATGGCACATAAAGCGGGACTTAAAGATAAGGCGCTAAAAGCAGAGAATGCTACAGAGACGGCAATGGTTATCGCAAATTGCTGATAAAAACGACCAGTAATTCCAGGAGTCATTGCAACTGGCACAAATACAGCAATCAAAATTAAGGCAATTGCGATTACAGGGCCAGATACTTCGCGCATTGCCTGAATTGTTGCTTCTCGCGGATTTTTTCCTTTTTCGATATGATGAACTACAGCTTCTACCACAACAATGGCGTCATCGACTACAATACCAATCGCGAGCACTAACCCTAAAAGTGAAAGTGTGTTTATAGAAAATCCTAATAACGGGAAAACAGCAATTGTGCCTATTAAAGAAACGGGAACTGTTATTAAAGGAATTAATGTCGCACGCCAGTTTTGAAGGAAAATAAAAACGACCAGAATTACCAGTATAATAGCTTCAAAAAGGGTATGAACAATATCATCAACTCCCGCAGTAATGGCAAGAGTCGTATCTAGAGATTCTTGATATTCTATGTCTTGTGGGAATTTTTCAGACAATTTTTTCATGGTGCTTTTGGCTAGTTCAGCCACTTCAAGAGCATTACTGCCCGGCATTTGATAAACTGCCATTACTGCACTTGGAGAACTGTTACGACGTGCAGATGAACTATAATTTTCAGTTCCCAATTCAATTCTTGAAATGTCACTGAGTAAAACCTGAGCACCGTCTTTTTTACTTCGAACAACGATTTCTCCAAATTGTTTTTCAGTAACTAAACGATCCTGCAGCGTAACACCATAAGTAAATTCGGTTCCGGGCGGAGCAGGCTCAGCTCCAAATTTTCCTCCGGGGCTAATCATGTTTTGAGCATTCAATGCATTTTTGACATCATCTACAGTAACGCCCAGTTTGCTCATTACATCTGCTTTTAGCCAAATACGCATCGAATAATCACTTCCTCCAAAAAGTGAAACCTCTCCAACACCTTTTATACGTGCCAATTGATCTACAATATTGATACTGGCATAATTATTTAAAAATTTAGCGTCATATTTTGGATTGTTTGATGTCACCGTAAATAACATCATCGGGAATGAAAGGGATTTTTTTACCACAACACCTTGTTGCTTTACACTTGCAGGCATAAAAGGTGAAGATTGATTCTGCCTGTTTTGCGTAAGCATATTGGCATTATCCAAATTGGTCCCTACATCAAAAGTTACCTCAATAGTACAAGCTCCATCAGAAGTATTGGTAGATTTCATGTACAGCATGTTTTCTACACCATTTACCTTTTGTTCAATTGGTGTAGCAACAGCTTGTTCAACATTCAAGGCATTAGCTCCTGTAAAACTTGTAGTGATTTTTACAACAGGCGGATTGATGTCTGGGTATTGTGAAATAGGCGTTTTTTGTAATGCCAGTAATCCAAGTATCACAATAATAATACTTATTACAATAGCAACGATTGGTCTGCGAACGAAAAATTCTCCCATAATACTGTGTTGTATAAATTATTTAGCTGCTCCAGCCTCAGTCTGACCTAATTCCCATTGTACTATTTTTGGTGTAATAACACTTCCGTTTTTTAATAATGAAGTGCCTCCCATGGCAATTTTATCTCCAGGTTTTAAACCGTCTTCAATAACGTATCCATCTTTTACAGACGGACCTGGTTTTACAATCTGCATATTGACTTTATTGTCTTTTCCAAGAACATAAACTTGATAAATTCCTTGAACTTCTATTACAGCTCGCTGCGGAATCACGATGGCGTTTTTACGAACATCTGTAAGTAATCCGACTTTTACATATTGGCCAGGACGCAATAATTTATCAGGATTTGCAAATGAAGCTTCAAATGTTATTGCACCAGTAGAAGGATCAATTTGTCTGTCGGCAAAACTAACTCGACCGCTTTCAGGGTAAGTTGATCCGTCTGATAATTTTAAAGAAACAACTGCGCCAGTTCCTTTTAAAGGAGAGTCTGGTTTATTAAATTCTCTAAAAAGACGAAGAAATTCCTGTTCGCTCATTGTAAATCGAACCCTTACATCTCCCAAATCAGAAATTGTATTTAGAACAGATGCCGCGCCGGGTCTCACATAATCGCCGACTCTTACTTTAGATATTCCGATTAGACCTGAAATTGGAGCTAGAATTTGGCAATAACCAAGTTCAATTTTTGAATTTTCTAAAGAAGCTTGTGACGCTTTAATCTGAGCCTGAGAAGCATTATATGCTGATTTTGCCGAAATTAATTCTCTCTGGCTGACAGCATTTATCTTGGCTAATGGAGCAATCATATCTAAGTCAGCCTTGGTTTTTGCCAAACGCGCTTGTGATTCTGCCAATGCTCCTTCAGATTCGTTAACTTTTGCTTTATAAGGTAATGGATCAATGGTATACAATAGTTGACCTTTGGTTACAAAACCACCTTCCTTAAAATTCATACTTATAATAACGCCATCGACTCGCGGATTTATTTGAATATCTGATTGCCCATAAGTTTGTCCAGTATATTCAGATTCAACTTTTACATCCTGATTCAAAACTGTAAGGATTGAGATTTCTAATGGTTTGGGCGCTGGCGGAGTTTCTTTTTTACAGGCTGAAAGAAAGAAAAGGATTAGAATTGCCGAGAGGTAAATTTTGTTCATTTTTAATTTATATTAAGATGCATTAATATTCAACTAATTAAAAACCAATTAAGTCCATAGCTAAGTTAACATTTTTTTAATAAAAAAGTATAAAAAGTGTATTTCATTTTACTTCACGCTGTTTAGTTTGTATTTGTTTGATAATCAGTAATTATTAGGGTTTTTGATAAGTAGTAATTAAAAAACACAGGAATTGATCTGATTATTTAATAAAAAAAACAGATAAAATGTTAATAGAATTTTTAATCTGAAAATAAACCTTATTTTTGCAGCAGATTTAAAAAATCACATATATTCTTAACTTAAAACTGTTTATAGCATGCAACTGTACAACACTTTGAGCGCAGAAGAAAGAGCCATCATGATCGATGATGCAGGTAAACAACGACTTACGTTGTCTTTCTATGCGTATGCAAAAATTGAAGATCCCAAAAAATTTCGCGATGATTTATTTTTAGCCTGGAACGCACTCGATGCTTTAGGTCGAATTTATGTTGCCAATGAAGGAATTAATGCTCAAATGAGTATTCCTGAAGAAAATTTGGAGGCTTTTAGAGCAACTCTTGAAGTTTATGATTTCATGAAAGGCATTCGTTTAAATGAAGCTGTAGAACATGATGACCATTCCTTTTTAAAATTAACTATTAAAGTTCGCCATAAAATTGTTGCAGACGGTTTAAATGATGATACTTTTGATGTAACAAATATTGGCGTTCACTTGAAAGCCAAAGAATTTAATGAAATTTTAGATGATCCAAATACAATAGTTGTTGATTTTAGAAATCACTACGAAAGTGAAGTAGGTCATTTTAAAAATGCTATTACTCCAGACGTTGAGACTTTTAGAGAAAGTCTGCCAATTATCAACGATCAGCTTCAAAATCATAAAGAAGATAAAAATCTGGTAATGTATTGTACCGGAGGAATCCGTTGCGAAAAAGCAAGTGCTTATTTTAAACACCAAGGATTTAAAAATGTATTTCAATTAGAAGGCGGAATCATCAATTACGCTAAGCAAATTGAAGCTGAAGGCTTAGAAAGCAAGTTCATTGGAAAAAACTTTGTATTTGATAATCGTCTTGGCGAAAGAATTACAGATGATATTATTTCGCAATGCCACCAATGCGGAAAACCTTGTGATAATCACACAAACTGCGAAAATGACGGATGTCATTTATTGTTTATTCAATGTGATGATTGCAAAACCGCTATGGAAAACTGCTGTTCTACAGAATGTTTGGAGATTATTCATATGCCTTTAGTAGATCAAGTAAGATTGAGAACTGGAAAGCAAGTTGGAAACAAAGTGTTTAGAAAAGGAAAATCTGAAAATCTAAAATTCAAGCATTCAGGAGAATTACCAAATTCAGCTTTGGGTGCCGCAGAAAAACCAGTTGATATTCGTCAGAAAGTAAAAGTAAAAAAGGTACTTCTTGGAAAAGCAGAACATTACTATGTAAAAGCACAAGTGGCGCAATTTACTATTGAAAACCAAGAGTTAAACAGCGGAGATAAAATCTTAATTTCTGGACCAACAACTGGTAATCAGGAAATGATTTTAGAAAAACTGATTGTCGATGGAGCCGAAACTACAACAGCTAAAATTGGTGATAAAGTTACTTTTGAGGTTCCTTTTAGAATTAGATTATCAGATAAATTGTATAAAATTGTGAATTAGCCAAGTTTTATGCTAATTTATTTATGTTACATTCCTTTATCAAATTATGGATTCATGCAATTTGGGCAGCCAAAAATCGTCAGGAATTAATTGATTATTCAATTGAGAAAAACTTATCCGATTGTATTCGAGAAGAGTTAACTGAACTCGGATGTTCTGTTAGAATCATAAATGGAATGCGTGATAATGTGCCTGTTTTGTTTTTACAAAATCCGCAAAAATCTATTTCAGATATCATAAAATAAATAACAAGGAAGTTCTTCTCATTTTATAAATAGAGGAGAACTTATCCTTGAAAAATTTGCTTGGCAGACTGGCTTTGCAGCTTTCTCTGTTAGTGAATCTCAGTTAGATGCTGCTTACAATTATATAAAAAATCAAAAGCAGCATCATCTTAAGAAAAATGGGAAAGATGAATTTGATGCGTTTCCTGTGGTTTCAACCGCATGAATACAACGGATATCGACAATGATTATTAATACTTCTACGAATAATTTTTAAAATATAGACTATGATATAAATCATAGGAATCTAATCTATAGCCACATTATTTTTGTCATTTGAATAATAAATCAAAAATGACACTTACCAACAAAATTGAACTCATGGCTCCCGCTGGGAACTTTGAGTCACTTCAGGCTGCTTTAGATAATGGTTGTGATTCCGTATATTTTGGAGTTGAACAGCTGAATATGCGTGCAAGATCAACAGTAAATTTTACCATTGAAGATTTAAAAGAAATTGCGAATCGATGTGATGCAAAAAATGTTAGAAGCTATCTTACATTAAACACGATTATTTACGATCACGATTTATCTGTTGTAAAAACATTATTGAACAAAGCCAAGGAAGCCAATATTACGGCGGTAATTGCTTCGGATCAAGCGGTAATTGCTATGGCAAGATCAATTGGAATCGAAGTTCATATTTCAACTCAGTTAAATGTAACGAATATTGAAACCATAAAATTCTACAGTTTATTTGCAGATACAATGGTTTTGAGTCGAGAATTAAGTTTGCGTCAAGTAAAGAATATTACGGCTCAAATTGAAAAAGAACAGATAAAAGGTCCAAATGGAAATTTAGTCGAAATCGAAATTTTTGGACACGGTGCTTTGTGTATGGCAGTTTCGGGGAAATGTTATTTGAGTTTACATTCGCATAATTCATCAGCGAATCGTGGTGCCTGCAAACAAAACTGTCGAAAAAAATATACCGTTATCGATCAGGAAACTGGTTTTGAAATCGAACTCGATAACGAATACATGATGTCGCCAAAAGATTTATGCACGCTGGATTTCTTAGATCAGGTTATCGATTCTGGAATTCAGGTCTTAAAAATTGAAGGACGTGGTCGCGCGCCAGAGTATGTAGCAACAGTTATTAAAACCTATCGTGAAGCTATTGATGCATATTATGATGGAACTTTCTCCAAAGAAAAAGTAACAGTTTGGATGCAGGCTTTAGAAACCGTTTATAATCGCGGCTTCTGGTCAGGATATTATTTAGGTCAGGAATTGGGAGAATGGAGCGCTATTCCAGGATCTGCAGCAACACAGAAAAAGGTTTATGTTGGAAAAGGAACACATTATTTTCCAAAAGCCAACGTAGGACAATTCAAAATAGAAGCGTACGATATTAAAATTGGCGATAAAATTCTTGTAACCGGACCAAGCACCGGCGCTCAGGAAATGATTATTGACGAAATGTTTGTAAATGATCTTGAAGCCGAAAAAGCAACAAAAGGAGACGATTGTACTTTTAAACTTCCGTTTAGAATTAGAATGTCGGACAAATTATATAAAATTGTTGAAGCGTAATGGTTATTGTTACTTTACAAAGAGATAAATGCATAGGCTGTAATTACTGCGTCGAAATGGATCCAGTGCATTTTCAAATGTCAAAAAAAGACGGTAAGTCAGTTTTGATTCATTCTGTAAATGCAAAAGGGTTTTTTACATTAAAATCGCCTAATCATACTATTGTTGAAAGCTGCGAATTAGCGGCAAAAGTTTGTCCCGTTAAGATTATAACGGTAAAAGAGACATAGATATATTCAGTCTAAAAAAAGCTTAAAAAAACCTATTTTGTGTTAAACAGAACAGGTTTTTTTATTTTAGACGTCTTATAATTCAAACGATAAAAAGCAAAATAAAAAAAATACTATCTTTACCGATCAAACGTTTATGAACTTAAGTTGCTTTTTTGCAACACTACATATATAATTATGGCATGTACAAGTTGTTCAACCTCTGATGGCGGCGCACCAAAGGGTTGTAAAAATAATGGGACTTGCGGCACCGATAGCTGCAATAAATTGACGGTTTTTGATTGGCTTTCGAACATGAGCCCGTCTAATGGAGAGGTGATTTTTGATTGTGTTGAGGTTCGTTTTAAAAACGGACGTAAAGAGTTTTTTAGAAATTCAGAAAAATTAAGTTTAAGTATTGGCGATATTGTAGCAACTGTTGCTTCGCCGGGACATGATATTGGAATTGTTACTTTGACAGGAGAATTAGTTAAAATTCAAATGAAGAAAAAAGGAGTAAATCCGGATAGTAACGAAGTTCCGAAAATTTATAGAAAAGCATCTCAAAAAGATATTGATATTTGGTCTGTAGCACGTGATCGTGAAGAACCAATGAAAGTTCGTGCACGTGAATTGGCAATTCAGCATAAACTTGAAATGAAGATTTCAGATATTGAATTTCAAGGTGATGGTTCAAAAGCTACTTTTTATTACACGGCAAATGACAGAGTCGATTTTAGACTTTTAATTAAAGATTTTGCAAAAGAATTTAGTACAAGAGTTGAGATGAAACAAGTTGGTTTTCGTCAAGAAGCTGCTCGTTTGGGCGGAATTGGATCTTGTGGAAGAGAACTTTGCTGTTCAACTTGGTTAACAGATTTTAGAAGTGTCAACACATCGGCAGCACGTTACCAGCAGCTTTCATTGAATCCGCAGAAATTGGCAGGACAATGCGGTAAATTAAAATGCTGTCTAAACTATGAGTTAGATACATATATGGACGCATTGAAAGATTTTCCAGATTACGACACTAAATTAGTGACTGAAAAAGGAGACGCAATCTGCCAGAAACAAGATATTTTTAAAGGATTAATGTGGTTTGCTTATACCAATAATTTTGCAAATTGGCATGTTTTAAAAATTGATCAGGTAAAAGAAATTATAGCTGAGAATAAACAAAAAAATAAAGTTTCTTCATTAGAAGATTTTGCAATTGAAGTAACTTCAGAACCTGAAAAAGACTTTAATAATGCAATGGGTCAAGAAAGTTTAACTCGTTTTGATCAGCCGAAAAGAAAGAAAAAACCAAGTCGCAAGCGTAAGCCAAATGCTGAAAATGCGATTGTTGCAGCTCCTGAAAAAGCACAGCAAGCAAATAATAAGCCTGCTGGAGGAAATTCGAATAAGCCAAACAAACCAAACAATTCGAATAAGCCAAATCATCAGAATAAGCAGCAGAATCCGAATAAAGGAAATAACTCGAATAAGCCAAATTCAAATGAAAATAAAACGGCAGAACCTAGAAAACCTATAATTATTACAAAAAATGAGAATAAAAAATAGCGGAATTCTTTTTTTGGCAGCGATACTTCTTTTTTCGTGCGATAAAAAAAGAGTATTCGATGAGTATAAATCTGTTGGAAGTGCTTGGCATAAAGACAGTATTATAACTTTTGATCTGCCAGTTTTAGATTCTACCAAAAAATACAATTTGTTTGTAAATTTGAGAGACAATAACAATTATCCGTTTAATAATCTGTTCTTAATTGTAGCTTTAGAAACACCAAGCGGTTTTACAAAAGTGGATACTTTAGAATATCAAATGGCAAATCCTGATGGAAGTCTTTTAGGAAACGGTTTTAGTGATATTAAAGAAAGTAAACTTTTTTACAAAGAAGATGTAAAGTTTAAAGGAACCTACAAAGTTCATATTAAACAAGCGGTTAGAGAATCAGGAAAAATACCTGGTGTTGAAGCTTTAGATGGTATTACAGATGTAGGTTTTAGAATAGAACAAAAAGATTAGAAAATAGTTATGGCTGCTAAGAAAAACAATCAAACAAATAGCGTAAAAGATATTAATTATTATAAAAAGAAGTTCTGGAGAGTTTTTGCCTATTCCTTATTAGGTATTCTAGCTTTCTTTTTATTTGCTTCTTGGGGACTTTTTGGCTCAATGCCTTCATTTGAAGATTTGGAAAATCCAGATTCTAATTTGGCAACCGAGATTATCTCTTCTGATGGAGTTGTAATTGGTAAGTATTTTAAAACCAATAGATCACAGCTTAAATATTCAGATTTGCCAAAAAGTTTAGTTGAAGCTTTGGTTGCAACCGAAGATGCTCGTTTTTATGAACATTCAGGAATCGACGGACGCGGAACTTTAAGAGCGGTATTTAGTTTAGGTACAAATGGAGGTGCAAGTACATTAACACAACAGCTTGCAAAACAATTATTTCACGGAGAAGGTTCTAAATTTCTCCCTTTTAGAATTGTACAAAAAATAAAAGAATGGATTATCGCCATTCGTCTGGAACGACAATATACCAAAAATGAAATTTTGGCCATGTATTGCAACGTTTACGATTTCGGAAACTATTCAGTAGGAGTTAGTTCTGCCGCACAAACCTATTTTTCAAAAGATCCAAAAGATTTAACTATGGACGAATCGGCTATTTTAGTCGGAATGTTCAAAAACTCAGGATTATACAATCCAGTTCGTAATCCAGAAGGAGTAAAAAATCGTCGTAACGTAGTGCTTTCTCAAATGGAAAAAGCAAAAATGATTACCGAAGCTGAAAAACTGAGATTACAAGCTTTGCCAATTTCATTAAAATTTAAGTTAGAAAGCCACCGTGAAGGAACGGCTACTTATTTTAGAGAATACCTTCGTGACTACATGAAAAAGTGGGTTGCTGAAAATAAAAAACCAGACGGATCAGATTATGATATCTACAAAGACGGTTTAAAAATATATACCACAATTGATTCTAGAATGCAGTTACATGCTGAAGAAGCAGTTTCTGAGCATATGAAAAATCTGCAGCAGCAATTTTTTATTGAAATGAAAACCAATAAAAATGCGCCTTTCGTAAACATTACGCAAGCTGAAACTGATCGTATCATGATGCAGGCGATGAAAAATTCTGTTCGCTGGGCTCAGATGAAAGACATGGATAAAAGCGAAGAAGATATTATTGCTTCTTTCAAAGTAAAAACAAAAATGCGCATCTTTACTTGGAAAGGAGAACGTGATACGGTAATGACTCCATTGGATTCTATTCGTTATTTCAAGCATTTTTTACAATCAGGTATGATGGCCATGGAGCCGCAAACTGGAAACATTAAAGCGTGGGTTGGAGGAATTAATTATAAATATTTCCAATACGATCACGTTGGGCAAGGAGCAAGACAAGTTGGTTCTACTTTTAAACCTTTTGTTTATGCAACCGCAATTGAACAATTAAATATGTCTCCTTGTGATTCAATTCTTGATGGACCATTTATGATTCATAAAGGACGTCATAATGTTACTGCAGATTGGGAACCAAGAAACTCTGACAACAGATACCGCGGAATGGTAACTTTAAAACAAGGTTTGGCAAACTCTATCAATACGATTTCTGCAAAATTAATTGATCGTGTCGGGCCAGAAGCTGTTGTAGAGTTAACGCATAAATTAGGTGTAAAAACCGAAATTCCTGCACAACCATCTATCGCACTTGGAGCCGTAGATATTACAGTTGAAGATATGGTTGCGGCTTACAGCACATTTGCCAATCAAGGAGTTTATGTAAAACCACAATTTTTAAGCCGTATTGAGAATAAAAGTGGTGAGGTTATTTACGAACCAATTCCAGAATCTCATGACGTTTTGAATAAAGATATTGCTTTTGCTGTAATCAAATTATTAGAAGGAGTTACTGAAACTGGTTCTGGTGCACGTTTGCGTACAGAAGGCGGAGGAAGCGGAGATAACCGTTGGACAGGATATCCGTATATGTTTAGAAATCCAATTGCAGGTAAAACAGGAACGACACAAAATCAATCAGATGGATGGTTTATGGGAATGGTTCCAAATTTAGTAACCGGAGTTTGGGTAGGTTGCGAAGATCGTTCGGCTCGTTTTAAGAGTTTAACTTACGGGCAAGGAGCAACAGCGGCATTACCAATTTGGGGTTATTTCATGAAACTTTGTTATGCTGATCCAGGACTTCAAATTTCTAAATCAGAATTTGAGCGTCCAGCAAATCTTTCTATAAAAGTAGATTGCTACAGTAGACCTGCCGTTGTAAAAGACACAACACAGACAGAACAAAATACAGACGAATTCGAGTTGTAATTTAGTCTCTTTTTAAAATATAAAATATCCTTTTGCAGCTTTCAAATTTGAAAAATGCAAAAGGATATTTTTTTTGGATGGGTTGATTTTATTTTTTACGAAATCGATATAAATTAATCTAAAAATCTTATTTTTATCAAAAATATACGATAATAAAGACCCTTTGTTATGATAACAAAAAAAGTAAATAATGTTCAGGAAGCAATTGATGGAATAAAAACTGGAATGACAATTATGTTTGGCGGTTTTGGTCTATGTGGTATTCCTGAAAATACTATTGCGGCTTTAGTAGAAACTACAATTTCAGATTTAACTTGTATTTCGAACAATGCCGGAGTTGATGATTTTGGTTTAGGATTGCTTTTGCAGAAAAAACAAATCAAAAAAATGATTTCATCTTATGTGGGAGAAAATGCTGAGTTCGAGCGTCAGATGCTTTCGGGAGAATTGGAAGTAGAGTTAACTCCGCAAGGAACTTTAGCAGAACGCTGTCGTGCAGCACAAGCTGGAATTCCTGCTTTCTTTACGCCTGCTGGTTACGGAACCGAAGTTGCTGAAGGAAAAGAAGTGCGCGAATTCAACGGTAAAATGCACATTATGGAAGAAGCTTTTAAAGCTGACTTTGCCATTGTAAAAGCATGGAAAGGTGACGAAGCTGGAAATTTGATTTTTAAAGGAACGGCCAGAAACTTCAATGCTTGTATGGCGGGTGCAGGGAAAATTACAATTGCAGAGGTTGAAGAATTAGTTCCAGTTGGAACTTTAGATCCAAATCAAATTCACATTCCCGGAATTATGGTACAGCGTATCTTTCAAGGTGAAAAATTTGAAAAAAGAATCGAGCAGCGCACTGTTAGAATTAGATAATTAGAAAATGTGATAATTAGATAATTATTAAGATAGTGCAACGTTTGGCATTATCTAATTGTCTAATTTCCAAATTGACACATTATTATGGGACTTAGTAAAGAAGATATCGCAAAACGAATTGCGAAAGAAGTAAAAGACAGGTATTTTGTGAATCTAGGAATTGGGATTCCGACCTTGGTTGCAAATTATGTTAGGGAAGATATTGCAGTTGAATTTCAAAGTGAAAACGGCGTTCTCGGTATGGGACCTTTTCCGTTTGAAGGTGAAGAAGATGCAGATATTATCAATGCAGGAAAACAAACTATAACAACACTTCCAGGTGCGAGTTTTTTCGACTCCGCTTTTAGTTTCGGAATGATACGCAGTCAAAAAGTTGATTTAACTATTTTGGGTGCAATGGAAGTTTCGGAAAATGGAGATATTGCAAACTGGAAAATTCCAGGTAAAATGGTAAAAGGAATGGGAGGCGCAATGGATTTAGTAGCTTCCGCCGAAAATATCATCGTTGCTATGATGCATGTGAATAAAGCAGGAGAATCAAAAATACTAAAAAAATGTACTTTGCCATTAACTGGCGTAGGATGCGTTAAAAAGGTTGTAACTGAGTTGGCGGTTCTCGAAGTAACAGAAAAAGGTTTTAAGCTCTTAGAACGAGCGCCAGGCGTTTCTGTCGAGCATATCATTGCTTCAACGGAAGCTGATTTGATTATTGAAGGAGAAATTCCTGAAATGGCAATTTAGATTTTAAATCGAAAGGTACATGATACTTTATTGTAACGCTCCTTAATCTCGCAAAGACGCAGAGGTGCAAAGTATATAAAAGAAAAAAACCGCCAATAAGGCGGTTTTTTTCTTTTTAAAAACTTTGTCCCTTTGCCACTTTGAGCCTATGGAACTTAAAAGCTTAATCTAAATTGAAAGAAGCCCCTAAGCTAAAAGTCGTTTGATTATTTAAGTGATCAAAAACACCATCATTACTTCCGTATTTTGCAATTGGAAATCCAATTTCAGTAAAAACTCCAAAACCATCTGTAAAGAAATAACGTCCTCCAATGTGACCTCCAAAATTATGTAATCCTAGGCTTAAACCTGGATAAACATCTAATTGTTCTACACCAATAACACTGCTTAAATTAGCATTAATTCTTGCTTTAGCATCAAAACGATCTTGAAAATCTGGTTTGTAATCGTTGTAAGGAGTTGGATTGTTATGGTAAAAGCCAGTAAAATTATCTACACCAAGTAAATAATTGGCAACAAAACCAAAAGAGAAATTTTCTCCTAAACCAAAATCTACAGACCCTTGAATTCCTGAACCTCCATCTTGTATATTAGCACCAACGTTTACTTTGATATCTCCTTTTCCTTTAAAAGCCTGCTGCGCCTGAGTAAACCCAAATGTTACTAAAAACAAAAATGTAATAACCTTTTTCATAAAACTTAAATATTAATTATTGAGTGCAAATTTAATTTTTTAGGTGCTAATTCCTACCTTTTTCATCGGAATATAATTCGTTCAGCGGATCACTCTGCCAGAATTCTTTAGTATCAATGTCCATAATTGTCAACGGACCTTTGAAAGCAGCACCAGTGTCAACATTCCAAACACAAGCCCTTTGTACAGGAACAGTCTGTCCAATTCTGGTAACAGGAGTATGCCCAATATAGATTTCTTTATAAACTGTAAAACGCTTAGGATAGTACAAATCATCTGGTTTTAAGTTTGGATCTAATGAAAGCGCGGTTTCCCATAATGTTCTATCCCAATAAAAAAGTTTCGGAAAGTATTCCCAAACAACACCGTTTAAATTAGTAAAACCAGCATGTACAAATAGACGATTTTGATCATCTAAATAATAATCCTTAAGTGCTTCTAAAAAAGCAATATGTGTTTTCTTTTTTTCTTCAGATACTTTAGCGTAACCTTCAACAGTAGCTCTTCCGCCATGTTTGTACCACATTTCTTCATCAAGGTCATCATGTCTGTTTTCAAGCCATTCAAGAGCCAATTGATCGTGATTTCCTCTAATGCAGATGCAGTTTTGTTTGCTTTTTAGATCAATCAAATAATCAATCACTTCTGCTGACTGACTCCAGCCGTCAACATAATCACCTAAAAATATAAGAGTATCTTTTGTAGTAACTTGAGCTTTTTTCATCACTTGCTCAAGTGCGAGTAATCCTCCGTGTATGTCGCCTATAACAAATGTTCGCATTTTAAAAAATTTCGGGTATTAACTACAAAAATAATTAAAATGATTTGTTTGGAATCATTTAGTTGTTAATCTTTAAAAATTGATACTATTTATAACAGTAGAAGCTCTCTAGTTATAGGTTTCCTGTTTAAATTTGCATCATGTCAGACTCGTCAACATATCGAAAAATTATTCATATTGATATGGATGCTTTTTATGCTTCTGTCGAGCAGATGGACAATCCGATGCTGAGAGGAAAACCTGTGGCAGTTGGAGGTTCAGAGAATAGAGGAGTGGTTTCTGCGGCAAGTTATGAAGCTCGAAAGTTTGGAGTTAGAAGTGCGATAAGCGGAGTTTTGGCCAAGAAATACTGTCCAGATATTATCTTTGTTCCTTTAAGATTTGATCGATATAGAGAAATCTCTAGTAAAATTCATAAGATCTTTCATGAATACACAGATTTAGTTGAACCGCTTTCGCTGGACGAAGCTTATCTCGATGTTACTCAAAATAAAAAAGGAAATCCCAGTGCAAGTTTATTGGCACAAGAAATTCGATTTAGGATTTTAAATGAAGTTGGTCTAACCGCTTCGGCTGGAATTTCAGTTAATAAATTTGTTGCTAAAATTGCCAGTGATGTCAACAAGCCAAACGGGCAAAAAACGGTAAATCCGGATGAAATTTTGAGTTTTCTAGAAGAACTGCCTATTCGGAAGTTTTATGGTGTGGGAAAAGTCACAACAGAAAAAATGTATCAGTTGGGCATTTTTACAGGATTAGATTTAAAAAACAAATCGCTGGAGTTTCTTGAAAAACATTTTGGCAAGTCAGGGACTTTTTATTACCATGTTGTTCGAGGAATTCATAACAGCGAAGTAAAAGCATCTCGTATAACTAAGTCTGTCGCGGCCGAACATACTTTTGATGTTAACTTGTCATCTGAAATTTTTATGCTGGAGCAGCTTGAAAAAATTGCCGCTTCACTAGAAAGGCGGTTGAAAAAGCATAATATTTCAGGAAAAACAGTTACACTAAAAATAAAATACAGCGATTTTACACAGCAAACTAGAAGTAAAACACTGCCTTATTTTATTTCAGATAAAAGTTTAATTATTGAAATTGTTGAAGAATTACTATATCAAGAAAAAATGAAAGATTCAGTGCGACTACTGGGGATTTCTTTAAATAATTTAAATACCGAAGAAAAAAAAGCAGTTGTTGTACAGTTAAAGTTTTCGTTTTAAGAAGATTAATAATTGATTAAAATTGTTTTTGTTTCTTTATTTGTGATGAATTTTCTTCTTATATTTGAATTGAAATTTTGATAAAATCAAATATCTAAGCATGAAAACAAACTTATCTGAGGAAGCTTCGGATCGTAATTCAGTTCCTATTTTAGCATGGGATTTTCATTGTGAGTATTTTAGAGAACTGAAATTATTTCTTGCAGATTTAAAAAGAATGAATAAAATCTCCAATCAGTTCGTTTGGAATCAGGAAAACTTTGATATTGAAGAACGCATCACAAACGAAGTTGTTTTGGTTACAGATCTAAATTTGAAAATCATTTTCGCTTCAAATGGAATTAAAAAAATGACTGGTTATACAGAAGATGAGGTTTTAGGAAAAACACCAAAAATGTTTCAAGGACCAGCCACATCAAAAGTTGTTTTAAATGAAATAAGAGAAGCCATAAAACAGCAAGTTCCGTTCAATAAAACCCTTGAAAACTATAAAAAAGACGGAAAAGTATACAAGTGCAGCATTGATGCAATACCTGTTTATAATCTAAAAGGCAAAATTTCTCATTTTATAGCTTTCGAAAAAGAAGATAAAAGTGCTTAGTTTTAGGCTCAAAGATCCAAAGTTGCAAAGGCTCAAAGTCACTAAAGAAAATCATAAAAGGGTACACACCTTTAAGTTATAGTAAAAAAGAAACCGCCAATTGGCGGTTCTTTTATTTAAAATCTTAGGAGCTCAGAACCATAGTTCCTTAGCATCTAAAAAAAAACTATAAATTTTCAAAGAAGTCATTTCCTTTATCATCAGTGATAATAAAAGCTGGGAAATCTTTAACGGTAATTTTTCTAACCGCTTCCATTCCTAATTCTTCAAAATCAACAACTTCAACTTTTAGGATATTATCTTGAGCCAAAATAGCTGCCGGTCCGCCGATAGAACCTAGATAGAATCCACCGTATTTATGACAAGCATCCGTAACCTGTTTAGTTCGATTTCCCTTTGCAAGCATAATCATGCTTCCGCCATGTTTTTGGAATTCATCAACATAAACGTCCATACGTCCCGCCGTAGTTGGTCCAAAACTTCCTGAAGGCATTCCTTCTGGTGTTTTTGCTGGTCCAGCATAATAAACAGGGTGATTTTTAAAGTATTCCGGCATTGGTTTTCCTTCTTCAAGCATTTCTTTAATTTTAGCATGTGCAATATCACGCGCTACAATTACAGTTCCGTTTAACTTTAAACGTGTTTTGATAGGATATTGAGATAGTTTTGCAAGCATATCTGCCATTGGCTGATTCAAATCAATTTCAACCGGAGCTTCTAAATGTGGAGCTGTTTCTGGTAAAAATTGTTTTGGATTCACTTCTAATTGCTCAACAAAAATTCCGTCTTTCGTAATTTTTCCTTTGATATTTCTATCTGCAGAACAAGAAACTCCTAATCCAACTGGACAAGAAGCAGCGTGACGAGGTAAACGAATTACACGAACATCATGCGTGAAATATTTTCCTCCAAACTGAGCGCCAATAGCACTTTCCTGGCAAATTTGCTGTACACGTTCTTCCCATTCATGATCACGAAACGCTTGACCAGCCATATTTCCTGAAGTTGGTAAATGGTCATAATATCCAGCAGAAGCTTTTTTAACAGCACTTAAATTCGCTTCAGCAGAAGTTCCTCCAATAACCAAAGCTAAATGGTATGGCGGACAAGCTGAAGTTCCTAAATCTTTAATTTTTGCACGGATAAAAGCATCTAAAGATTTATCGTTTAATAAAGATTTAGTTTGTTGGTATAAATACGTTTTATTTGCTGAACCTCCGCCTTTAGCCATAAATAAGAACTCATAAGAAGCTCCTTTTTTAGCATAAATATCAATTTGAGCCGGAAGATTTGAACCTGAGTTTTTTTCTTCAAACATCGAAATTGGAACGATCTGCGAATAACGTAAATTACGTTTTTGATAGGTATTAAAAATTCCTTTACTTAACCACTCTGCATCATCAACACCAGTAAAAATGCTTTCACCTTTTTTTGCCATTACAATTGCAGTTCCGGTATCTTGGCAGCTTGGCAACTGTCCTTCGGCAGCAACCGAAGCATTTTGAAGCAAATTGTAAGCCACAAAACGATCATTATCTGTAGCTTCAGGATCGTCAAGGATTTTTCTTAATTTCTGTAAATGCGTCGTTCTAAGCATAAACGAAACATCAGTTAAAGCTTCTTCAGCCAATAACTCTAAACCTTTTGGGTCAACGGTAAGAACTTCACGTTCTCCAAATTGTTCCACTTTTACAAAATCAGAAGTGATTTTGCGGTATTGCGTATCATCCTTTAAAATAGGATAAGGATCTTGGTATATAAAATCAATCATTGCTTTGTTTTTTACAAAGTTAGAAATTATTTACCTAAGAAAGAATTTGAATAAGAGTTGTTTTTGGGTGTTTATTCTCGTTTGTGAAATTCGTCAAAAGGCACTTTTTTCTCGAAATAAACCTTGTCTCTGACAGAAACTAATTCCTTTTTCCATTTATTTCCGTTTAATCGAAAAGCAATTGAGTCAGAATGTGAAACAGTTCCCATATCATCATTATCGTCTTCAGGGAAATAGGTTACGGTTTTACAATAAAAAGACTCTGGATTAGATTTTGCATTAGGATTGTCAAACTCAACCCAGCTTCCCCAACCGCCATCGACCATAGAATCCCATTCATGAACCAGTTGTAAGTCTCTGTTTTTTAAATAAAACAAATAATTATTTTGACTATAACTGCAGGCAGGATACCCAAAAGTAATTTGAACAAAAGGAGAATTTTTGGAAGCTGTCGAACTTAATCCATATCTTGCTCCCCATTCAGATCCTTTATCAACGCCTTTAATTGAAATTTGTGAATCGGTAACTTTAGTTTTGTTCACATAAAAATCAAGACGGTATTTTGCAGTTACAATGCTGTCTTTATCTGCCGTTTGATTTAGAAGATGCGCCAAAATAAAATTGCTTTTTGAGGTTTCTTCTCCCTCAGCAATTGAAATAGTATCTGTTTTTAGAAAATGTTCTTTTACAGAAGCTGTTTCAGTTTTAGGTTCCGCAGTTGTACTCGTAAGTTGATTTTCAGATTTTGGTTTTTGGCAGCTTATTAAAAGCAATAAAAATAAAAGAGCTTGTGGTTTCATTATTTTAAATCGATATTATTTTAAATGTTCCTTTTTAAGTAAAGTTATAGTTTCAATATATTTAAACTCATTCCAACAGAATAAGCCAAAGGCTCAATTCATATTTATAGAGCCGGACTTCCGTCCAGTTTACAATGATTTTAGATTCAAATTATATTAAGTTTTGAAAAACATGTTTTTGTTCAAATTTGACGTTGAATTTTTCCAAGAAAGAAAAGTATTCATCTTTAAAATTTTGTTTTTTATGGTGTTCTTCTTGATTTTTGATGTATTTATAAACAGCATCAATATGAGACTGACTATAGGAAAAAGCGCCATAGCCTTCCTGCCATTCAAATCTAGAAATTGTTAATTGATTATCATTAATGTATTTTGAAGATTTTCCTTTTACAATTTTCATTAATTCAGAGATAGAAACGGTTGGCTTTAAGCCGAAGAAACAATGAACATGATCTTCTGTTCCATTTACAATTATTGTTTTGCATCCAGTTTCATTGATTAGATTTCCAATAACACCTAATATTTTTGATTTACATTCAACGGTAATAAGCGCTTCTCTATATTTAACTGCAAAAACGGCCTGAATATAAACTTGATGAAAGGTATTGGACATATCGCTGTAATAATTTTAATTGCTAAAATAATACAAAATACCTTACAAACTTATTGATTCAATCTCAAATTTATTTTAAACTGGACTGAAGTCCAGCTCTACAAAATAAATCATTCCTTCGGAATTAAAAAAACTGATTTAAGAACAAACAATATTGTAAGGCTGGACTGAAGTCCAGCTTATACAGAATAAATTGGTTTTTCAAAATCAAGAAAAGTGCGAGAGCACGAACAATATTGTAGGGCTGGACTTCAGTCCAGTTTAAACAAGATGTAGGATCAATTAGTTAAAAAAACCAAGTAGCCACAAAAATTGCCGTAATCACACAAATCAAATCAACCAAAAGCATTGTTCCTAAAGCGTAACGTGTGTTTTTGATATTTACAGACCCAAAATAAACAGCGATTACATAAAAAGTACTTTCGGCGCTGCATTGAAAAATACTGCTTAATCTGGCCGTCAATGAATCTGCTCCAAAAGTATTCATCGAATCAATTAAAAATCCTCGAGATCCCGCTGAGCTAAATGGACGAAGCATTGCTACAGGCAAAGCATTGGTAATTTCTTTACTCACACCCATATTCGAGAATATAAAGGCAATTCCATTACTTATAATTTCAAATAAACCACTGTTTCTAAATAAAGAAATAGCAACTAACATACCCAATACATAAGGAAAAATCGTAACACCAGTTTTTACACCATTGTTTGCTCCAACTACAAATGTTTCAAAAACGGTTGTATTGGCATCCGTAAATTTTTTCTCGTGAATGAATGAAAAAATCAAAGTAAAAGCGATAATTGCAATCAATATCAAACCAGAAAGGTTAGAAGTAAAGTAGTTTTTTCCAATTAAATCTAAATGATTTACATACATCAGTAAACCAACAATTGCTGCTATTAATCCCATTAATACAATTAAAAGAGAAGCACTTTTAAAGTTGATTTTTTGTTTAATTCCCACAATTAAAAAGGCTGCAATTGTGCCAATAAAAGATGTAATGATACAAGGCAGCATAACATCCGCTGGATTTGTTGCATTAGCCGCTGCGCGATATCCAATAATTGAAGTCGCAATTAATGTTAACCCAGAAGCGTGAAGACACATAAACATAATTTGAGCATCGCTCGCCTTGTCTTTGTCGGGGTTTATTTCCTGTAAACTTTCCATGGCCTTAAGTCCAAATGGAGTTGCAGCCGAATCTAATCCTAAGAAATTAGCAGCAAAGTTTAAAGTCATATAAGATATTGAGGGATGATTTTTAGGAATACTCGGAAACACCTTTACAAATACAGGACTTAATACTTTAGCCAGTCTTCCAGATGCTCCAGAAACAATTAAAAGCTCCATTAATCCGCAGAAAAAGGCTAGATAAGCCATAAGAGGCAGAATTAAATCAAGTAAAGTAGTTTTACAAGTTGGAAGTAAACCATCAGATTTTTGAAGACCGCTGAAAATTTTTACTGTTTTGTTTTTATAAACATAAGTTGTGTCAGCATTAAGCGTATCACGATTGATAATCATCGTTTGATCTGGCGCTTTTTTAATGCTGTCTTTGATAAAAGCAGGAAGTTGTTCAATGTATTTTTCTGAAACTAAAATCGGATCATCTTTCTTTCCATTTAAGACAGAATCAATAGTATAAGTATTGACAGTAAATAAACTTACTACAATAAAGACAATCGAAGAAATAAAAATCACTAACCAGAATCTGCTTAATACCATAATGCTAATTTTTTTTGTAAATGTAATTATTTAGGGATAATATGCACAAAGATTTTATAATCGAAAGATGAAGTATCTCTCACAAGTAATAATCATTTAGTGAAATTTTGATTTATTCAATGATAATTTTGGTCTCGAGATAATTTTCAAAAGCTTTAATTTCTTTCAAAAGCAGTTCTTTTTTTGCGCTTTTGATTTCACTAAAAAATTGTGTTTCAATTTTTGCGTGATCTTTTTTGATCGTTCTTTTCCATGTTCCAATAACCTTTCCGTTTTCCATAATTATGGGTTTAAAAATACCGTTATTGGTAAAGGCTTTAGCTTGATGTTCTAATAAAATTGAAGCTTCACGAGTTTTATACGAAATGAGAATTTCATCAAAAGCAGGAAGAAAATGTACGCTTTCGCGGAAAATATTCTCATTAGAAACATCAGAACCAAACCAATAAGTTTGATTTTCAATTTCAACTGAATTCAATTCTGATGCGATTGAATGAATTGCAATTTTGCAGACTGTTGGTGAAAAACCAGACCACCACGAGAAATCTAGTAAAGTTGCCGGGCCATGACTTTCGAAATAACGTTTTGCTAATTTTACTAAGCCTTCTTCTTTTGTAAGCTTAGTATTTGGTCGTTCAACACGTTCTTCAAGAAGTGCGTATGTAATTTGTCTGCCATTCATTTTTCCATTACAAACCAAACCATCGAGTTCTGCATTCATCATAATTGCGGCACTTAGAAAATCTTCTTTGGAAGTTTTTTTAATGCCTAATTCCTGCATTATTTCATCTCGTGTCAAATGATTGTTTCTAGCCAATAATTTTTCAATCGAAGTATTAATCTGATCTAGTTTTTTGGAATCAAAACCATATTTCTTTGTGGCTGAAGCGGTGAATTTTTTTACCTGTGGTGCCGAAAGATCCAGCATCCAATAAATATCGTCTGCCGAAACTAAATGCCACGTAGGTCTTAAAATATGGGTTCTGATAATCTTGCCAGAATCTAAAGCTTCTTCAATTTCCTTTTCAGATGCATCACATCGAGATCCCACAGCCCATTTTGCCATGGCATAATCTTGAGCTTGCATCGCACCTAAATATTGTACAATTTCTTGTGGAGAACATTTAGTTGTTTTGTAAAGTTTTTGAGAAACAAGACGATAGTGAGAAATTTCTGAATGTGTCATTTTTAAAATATCAAAATTCTAATAAATTTAAACTTTGCACCTCTGGTCCTTTGTGTCTCTGAATCTTAAAAAATTAGACATGAATAATTTCATCGTCAATCAATAAATCTTCGCGACGCAGACGGAGAAAAATCTGTGCAACGGCAATAGTATCTTTTTCACAATACGTTACAATTCGATCAATATCTTTTTCTACATAAAACACATGAGCAACTTGACTGCCGTCAATATCTCCTTTTGGCGATGGAACGCCTAGAATTTTAGTTAGTAATTTTAAAGATGTAAAATGTTTATAATCGCCAAACTTCCATAATTCTAAAGTATCTAAATGCGCAATTTCCCAAGGCTTTTTACCAAACAAGTTCAGTTTGTCTGGAATTGCAATTTGGTTGATAATCATTCGGCGAGCTAGAAACGGAATGTCAAATTCTTTTGCATTGTGTCCGCACAAAAGATGCTGTGGCTGGTTGAAATGATTGTTTAATAAATTATTAAAGTCTTTCAAGATTTTTTTCTCTTCTCCAAAAAAAGAAGTCACTCTAAAATTACGTATATCACCTTTAATTGTAAAATAACCGACAGATATACAGACGATTTTTCCAAATTCGGCCCAAATTCCGGCACGATCGTAAAATTCTTCTGGAGTAAAATCGTCTTTTCGCTGATATTGCGTTTTATGATCCCAAAGTAATTGCATTTCTGCATCAAGCGAATTGAAATTTTCTTCTTCTGGAACGGTTTCAATATCAAGAAAGAGAATGTTGTTGAGGTTTATTTTTTCAATCATAATTTTGTGGCGAATTACACTAATTTTTTATGAATATAAATGTAAACAATTTTGATTTTATGATAAGAAATATAGTATGATTTCGAGTAGTTTTATGAAACTGAATTTAAAATGTTTTTAATTCGTGTCAATTTGTGAAATATGTGGCAAAAAAACTTAAAATAAGCTTTGTTGTAAAGATGGGCTTTCGTGTTCAAGAAGCCATTTTTTACGAGATAATCCGCCTGCATAACCTGTTAAAGAACCATTTGTGCCAATAACACGATGACAAGGAACTACAATCCAAAGCGGGTTCTTTCCATTTGCCGAAGCCACTGCGCGAATCGCTTTTATATCACCTAATTTTTTGGTTTGATCCATATAACTTACTGTTTTTCCATACGGAATTTCAAGTAATGATTTCCATACTTTTTGTTGAAACTCGGTGCCTTTTGGATTTAGTTTTAGATCAAAATCGGTTCTTTTCCCTTCAAAATATTCTTGGAGCTGCAAAACAGCTTCCTGCAAAACGTCTGGAATTGTTTTAGAAATCTCATTGCTGTCAATATCTGAAACTGAAATTACTGAAACACCATGTTCATCTCCAATAATTTTGGTGATTCCTAAAGGTGAATTAATGTAAACTGTTTCCATGATTTTTTTACTCCAAAGGTGCAAAGGTATATCGCAAAGTTCGCAAAGTTTTTTTTAACCATATAAGATTTTATGTAAGTAATTTAAGTTTTTGTTCGTTTTACTAAAGTTCGTAAAATTTACACTATTGTCACTCTGAGCGAAGTCGAAGGCTTATGAAAACAAAAGGACTTCGACTTCGCTCAGCCTGACATTCGTCGTCTTTAATAATTCTCCAGTTTAAATTGATAGTTTAATTCGTTTTCAATTTTTTCGCTTGAAATAGTCTTTTTTGTATC
Source organism: Flavobacterium plurextorum (assembly GCF_002217395.1). Lineage (GTDB taxonomy): Bacteria > Bacteroidota > Bacteroidia > Flavobacteriales > Flavobacteriaceae > Flavobacterium > Flavobacterium plurextorum. The sequence goes on from NZ_MUHD01000018.1 coordinate 51,631, forward strand.
TGATTTTTCAGAACTGAATATTGGCAAAACTAAATTCAATTCTTTTGCTTTTTGAGTGTAATATTCTTTTCGCGAAGGGTGAAAAGGAGCCGCGGCATTAAAAACTTCATTCCATTTTGATTGTGTGATGATTGTTTCAATTATGCCAATGCAGTCATTTTGATGAATAAGATTTACCGGCGCATCTGCGTTTTTAAGATTTTCTTTTCCGGCTAAGAACTTTACAGGTTGTCTGTCAGCTCCAATTAATCCGCCGAAACGAAGTATTGTGGTTTCGAAGTTTTGATTTTTTTGAAGAATCTGCTCTGCCAAAAGCAATTGACGACCGCTTTCGGTTTCTGGATTTGGGTTTGTTTCTTCTGTAATTAAACTGTTTTCATCGCCATATACAGAAGTTGAGCTTACAAAAAGCACTTTTTTGATTGCTTTATTTTCTATAAAAGGAATTAGGTTTTCGATTTTTTTGACAAAAGTTTTATCGGAAGATGCAGAGTTATTTTCTCTTAATTTGGGCGGAATATCAATAATTAAAATTTCACTTCCGTCTAGAAAATTGTTTATGCTTTCTGAGATTTCCTCGCTTTCAACGGTAACTAAAAAAGGATTTATACTGGCATTTTCTAAAATAGAAAGCTTATGTTCGGAAGTTGTTGATCCTTTTACGGAATTTCCTGTTTCAATTAGTTTTTTAGCCAGAGGTAAACCCAGCCAGCCACAGCCTAATATACTTATTTTTGCCATTTTCATGTAAAGATTCAAAGTTGAAAAAGCTCAAAGTTAAAACTTATAAAAGACTTTTTCATGACTGCCTTACGATTGTTTCAGAATGTTTGCAAGAAGAACCAAAGATCGAGTATAGATAATTTCTAAAAAAAAACAGGGCAGTACTTAATTTAAAAGTCTGCCCTGAGATTTAATTTTCGACTAAAGTTTTTAAACTTTAAAGTATAGGATTTTTATCACCTTGTGGCTTTTACTAAACAGCTCCTAAACGATTCCTTGAAATATTCGTCACCATAATAAACTATTGTTGTTTAATAACCGGTTTTAAACTGTCTTTTGCAATTATGGTAGAATCTTTCACAGCTGCTGCCGGCGGTAAAACTGGTGCAGGAGGAGGTGTATATCGTTTTATTTTTTGTTGTATTAAAACCGCATCATTTAAAACAAAAGGAGTCGGCATCATCCAATTGCTTCTTGGTTTGATTTTAAGTAATGGATTTGCTAACAAATCAAAAGAACTCTCAATTAAATCCATATCAAAAATAGACGATTTGTTAATGTAGAAATCTAAAACTAGAGGCTCATTGCCCACAACATAGTAACATAAAAGACGCATTCCTTCTCGTTCTAAACGATTTCCTTTTTCTCCAGAAGTCGAAACTCCATTTGCCTTAAAGTTGTAAAATGTCATTTTTGGGTTAGCATAAATATCGTAGCGGTTTACTTTTCGATTAGGAGTAATTTTAATTTTTAAATATCGATTATTGCCCACAACGCTGTCTTTTATGAAAGAAATAGTTGGTTTTGGCACATCGACAACTGGAGCAATTGCGCTGTATGTAAAACCAGAGCTGTATTTACTGCTTAAAGGAAGATTATTTAATCCAGGAGCTTTTTGGTTTTTTTCTCCTAGATAAGCTTTTGTCCAATCATCTAGATTTACATCGTAAGTAGCCCACATAGCAGAATTTGAGTTTGCATTGTATATGTATAACAAACTGTTTGATTTTGCTTTTCCTGGTTCATATCCTGAATGATAGCCTGCGTAAACGAAAAACCCGATCGAGCAGACAAAGAAAACGATAAGCCAAATACCTTTTTTTAGGAAAGAATTAAAAACAGGAAGCAATAATCCGAAAAGAAGAACGGTTAGAACTGCGCTTCCAAAAAGTATTTTTAAGCCCAAACCAATTGGGAACATCACAATAAATGGTGCTACAATTGCCAATGCAGGAATACTAAAAATCAAGTTTAAACCTAATCCTGAATATTGAGTAAAAACGTAGATTGCGAATGACAATATTCCAAAATAAACAGGAATAATTAAAAATCCTGCACCAGTTAAGCTGTTTGCTAAAAAGGCATTTATAATAATCCAAAGCAATAAAGGAGCCGCAAAATGATTCATAGTTGCTTTTGCATCTGAAAAATGATGATAAAAGGCGAAACAAATAGCAATGCTAAGCGTTACAAATGCTCCAATATAAGCGTGACCATTATAAGTGAATCCGTTTAGTAAATCAGAATATTGCGGATAGATTTCTAAGATAATTTTCCAACCTAAAAAAGTAACTAATCCAGCCGTAATTATAGATCCTAAAAGCGGAACAAACCCTTTGAATATTTCTCTAAAAGTAATTATACGTTTTGCTTTTCCAATGAAAATAAGAATAATCAATAAACCTAAAGCAATTAGAGTCATTGGAGCAACCCATGAAAAAGGATAGCTTATAAACGAAAATGGAACATTGAAATAGACATTATCCTCTGATGAAGAAGTTTTGTTTAAATCTGTGTTTGAAAAGTATTTTAGCAAAGGCATTAAATAAGAGCCTTGATGCGCAAGTGTTGTTTTGCTTAAATGGTGAATATCATCTTGCTGCGTATGATAATTGTAATGCCCGTCGATAAAAGCAAAGTTGAATCCTTGAATATTTCCCTGCTCTCTAAAAACAGTTAAATCAGTATCATTTGGCAGCATTTTATAGATGCTGTACATTAACGAGTTAGAAACAGGATAAGCAGTTTTTGCTTTCGAAAATTCTTCAACAAGCGTTTGATTGCCTTTGTTTGTTTCCATTAACATATAACTTGGTCCTGAAGTTCCTCTAGCTTCAAAGTTTAAAACTAGACCAACATCTTTGGCCCAAGGATGTTTGTTTACAAAAAGTGCGGCACCATTTAAACCTAATTCTTCAGCATCTGAAAAAAGAATAATAATGTCATTTTTTTGAGGCTGTTTAGAGTATAAAAAAGCACGAATTCCTTCTAGAATTGTAGCTACGCCCGATGCATCATCACTTGCTCCTTTTGAAAAAGAGTGCGGAGCACTGTCGTAATGCGATAAAAGTAAAAGTGCTTTAGTATTATTTGTACCCTTAATACGGGCTAAAATGTTTTTTGATTTTACTAAAAGACCTTTGTCGTTTAGTGTAAAACCTTCTTGAACACTCGTTTCTAAACCAATTCGATTAAGTTCAAGCTTAAGATAGTTTGCTACTAATTCATGATTTGTTGACCCAACATAATGTGGTTTTTGAGCGATAATCTGCACTTGATTGAAGGCTCTTTCAGTTGAAAAATCGGCAAGAGCTTCATCATTTTTTGACAGCCATTGCGGCATCATTGCGGCATAAATGATACCTAATATGGTTAAAATGCAGACTACTGCCAGAATTGAGGCTGGGTTTTTTTTCATGATGAGTATTAAACTAAATTTCTTTTTTAACAAGCATATAATAATCATTGTCCAAAGAGCGATATCCTTGGTCGTATAGGAAATAGTAGGTATTTCCTGTTTTGGTCAGCAAGATATTGGTAAAGAAATCAAAATCAAAACCTTTATTAATCATTTTGTCTTTTGTTGCTTTCGATTTTCCATCAGTATTTAGCTCAGACAAAATACGGTAATTTTTTCGTAATTTATTGTTTACATTACGCATATAATTGTTGCTGTCTTTATTTATTTTATTGTTGTAGGCGTTTCGGCAGCTGTCTGAGCAGAATTTTTTGTCTTCTCTGCCAAAGAGTTTTTCAGAACATTCGAGACACGTTTTCATTAATTTACTTTTTTAGTTTCGTACAAATCTGTTCTTCTGTCTTTTAGAATTCGTACGCTTCCATGTTCATGAAGCTCTTTAAGCAGATTTAAGTCAACATCTACAATCAATGTCATTTCAGTATTTGGCGTTGCTTCCGCTTTAATTCCATTACTAGGAAAAGCAAAATCTGAAGGCGTAAACACAGAAGCCTGTGCATATTGAATGTCCATATTATTTACCTTCGGAAGATTGCCAACGCAGCCTGCAATAGCAACATAACACTCATTTTCAATAGCACGCGCCTGCGAACAGTGTTTTACACGAGTGTATGCATTTTGAGTATCGGTCAAAAACGGAACAAATAAAATATTCATTCCTTCATCTGCTAATAGTCTAGAAAGTTCTGGGAATTCGACATCATAACAAATTAAAATACCAATTTTACCACAATCCGTATCATAGGTTTTAAATTCAGAACCGCCTTTCATTCCCCAATGTTGTACTTCATTTGGTGTGATATGAATTTTCGAATACATCTCTGAAGTACCATCTCTTTTACATAAAAAACCAACATTGTATAAATTACCATTTTCTAAGTGCGGCATGCTTCCAGTTATAATATTGATATTATATGAAATGGCAAATTCCTGAAAACGCTTTCGAATTGGATCTGAATGACGCGCTAGTTCTCTAATTGCTTCGGCTTCTGATAAATGATTAAAATCGGCCATTAAAGGTGCAATAAAAAGCTCTGGAAACAGTGCAAAATCACTTCCGTAACCCGAAACAACATCTATAAAAAATTCCGCCTGTTCAAAAAGAGCTTCAACATTGTTTAACTGACGCATCTGCCATTGAATCAATCCTAGTCTGATAACACTTTTTTCGAGATTTATAAGTCTCGGACTTTCATCATAGTAAACATTATTCCATTCTAGTAAAACAGCAAATTCTTTTGATTCTTCGTCGCCTTCTAAATAATTTTTGATGATTCGCAATACATGAAAATCATTGCTGAGCTGAAAAGAAAGTACAGGATCATGCAGTTCTTTATCTTTAACTTTTTCGATATAGTTTTTTGGAGATAATTTTTTGGCGTATTGATTGTAGTTTGGAATTCTACCGGCAAATACAATGGCTTTTAAATTAAGCTGTTCACAAAGTTCCTTTCGAGCATCATAAAGACGTCGGCCCAAACGAAGACCTCGATAGTTGGGATGAATAAAAACATCAATTCCATACAAAATTTCTCCATTAGGATTGTGAGTTGAAAACGTATAATCGCCAATTATTTGTTTGTAGTTGTGTCTTTTATCCACTAGTTTTTCATCAACAATAAGCGATAATGCCGATCCAACAACTATACCATCGACAAGGATGACTAATTGTCCTTCGGGAAATATCGAAAGTAATTTTTTGATATCACTAGATCTCCAATACGAATTGGCCATTTCAGGATACGCTTCAACCATTGAGTTTTTCAATTGTTTGTAATCTTCAAGAGCTAAATTTCGTAGTTCTACTTTTTTGATTTCTGCTTGCATATCGTAGGATTTATCTCAAATATACAAAAAGATTCCCACTTACAAACGTTTACAAATATTTACAACCGAAAGTAATTAGTTTACAACCGAATATTTTTTGCAGTCGATCGCATCTTTGCCTTGTTGAATTTGATCAACGAATTCTTTATATGAACATTTAAAAAAGTAAAAGCCATGAATGCAATGAGAAACAGAGTACAATTAATTGGTAACGTAGGAAATGATCCAGAAATTAAAACGTTAGAAACAGGTAAAAAAGTTGCACATTTAACGATCGCTACAAATGAAACCTACAAAAATGAGCAAGGTGATAAAGTAGAAAAAACAGAATGGCATCGAGTAACAGCATGGGGAAAAACTGCCGAAATCATTGAAAAGTTTGTTGTAAAAGGAAAAGAGGTTGCTGTCGAAGGCAAATTAACTCACAGAAGTTATGACGATAAAAACGGAGAGAAAAGATATGTTACTGAAGTTATCGTAAATGAAATTTTACTGCTTAGCAAATAATCTTTTAAGCAACAGAATAAAATTAAACCTAACATGTTTTTAAAACATGTTAGGTTTTTTTATGAAATTATAGAATCGAAGCGCCATTTGTATCAGTTGTTAATACTTCGCTCATATAATCTAAAAAAGGTCTCATGTTCTTGAAAGTTTGTAAAGCTTGTTCTAAAAACTGAGGGCTCAAAACTTCATCATCTGTAAAGCGTTTAAGAACTAAAAACTGTTTGTAACGCAGTAAATCAATAGCTTCATGGGTTGTGTCAAAACCTTTTGGTGCTGTTTTAAGCTGTTCGCCTTGTAAAGTTCCAAAGGTAGAAACAAAGGATTTGGAGTTCAATATCGTTCTAAACGATTCTGAGTCGTGTCCAAATTCACTTCTTATGCGTTTTAAATCTGCTGTATTGGGGCCCCAAAATCCGCCGCCTACAAAAGTATTTCCTTTCTCGATATGAAAATAATAACCGCCACGTCTTTCATTTGTTGCTCGTGTAAAACTGCCTCCCCAAAAGGTTTTGAAAGGAGTTTTGTCTTTAGAAAAACGAATATCACGATAAATTCTGTACACGCTTTTTTTGCCAGAAGCCGTTTCTATAAGATCAGTTTTAGAAAGTTCCTGTAATAACGCGCCTGCAAAAGTTTCAATATGATTTAATTCTTTTAAGTATTCTGGTTTATGTGCATCGAACCAAGGTTTGTTGTTGTTTTCTTTAAGGTGAGACAAAAAATCAAGGCTGGATTTTGGTATAGTTATGTGATTTTCCATATTTAGTTTTGAACGCGTTTTTAAAATCAGATTATGAATTTACTTTAAAATTAAAAACCCACCAAATCTATTGGTGGGTTTTCTATATATCGTTAAGCAGTTTTTTTGAATAAATCAAACATCGGACAACGTGAACAACGTTTCTTTTCACTTTTTTTGTATTTCTCACAACAAGAAGATTTACAGTTTTCTAACTTCTTAATGTTCTCAAGGATAGCTTTATTCTTCTTTTTCTTTTTATCCTTTTTTTTGTCCTTGTCTTTTTCTTTCTTGCCCAATTTTCCTCTGTATTATAAAAACAGAGACAAATATATAGCAAAAAAGTTATTTTTAAGTATTCTAAATAAACTTTAACTTTTTTTATTTTGGATTGATTGCGATTGAGCTCGAAACTGTTAATTGCTGAATATCACGGTCAAACAAGTAAAGTCCGCCTTTATCGTCTCCAATTAAGTTTATTTTATCTAAAATTGATTTAGCAGTTGCTTCTTCTTCGATTTGTTCAGAAACATACCATTGTAAGAAATTATGTGTTGCATAATCTTTTTCTTCAAAAGTGATGTGTACTAACTCATTGATAGATTTAGAAACAAAAAGTTCATGATTATAAAGCTCCTCAAACATTTCTTTAAAAGTAGAATAGCTTGTTTTTGGTGCTTTTAGATCTGTAATATTAGCGTGTCCTCCGCGTTCGTTTACATATTTTACTAATTTTAGCATATGTGCACGCTCTTCATCTGATTGTGTGTACATAAATTGAGCGATTCCCTCTAATCCGTGTACTTCAGCCCAGCAAGCCATAGAAAGATAAGTTTGCGAAGATTCTGCTTCTATGCGAATTTGCTTGTTTAAAGCCGTTTCAATATTTTTTGATAGCATAATGATGTCTTTTTTGTAAAGTTAGAAAAAATAATTCATTCCATTTTTTCGAAACCGAGAAAACATGGCGCATTTGGATTAATTTACACTAAAATTAAGGCTTATTTACAGGGAAATTTTTCGAAAAAACGGCTTTATTACTAATAGGATTTCCGGAGTCTTCACGCATAAAACCATCGGTAAATTTACGAATTACATATTGTTTTGTTCCCAGGTCATAATAACCTAAAAGCGAATAGTCTTTTAGTTTAATGATGTTCTCTAGAATAATGTTTTTACTTCTGCCTAAAAAATAAAATATATTATCAATAGCCAAAGGCTCAGTTTGTTGATTGTTTATAAACTCATAATTAGGATTCAGCATCGAATCAAAGTAAACCATTCGGCTTTGTGTATAAGCGGGATAATTACTGTAATCTTCAAATCCAAAGAAAGAATCATTTTCACTGTAATTAAAACGCGGCGTAGGCGAGACTTGATATTCTATATATCCGCCAAAGGTGATAAAACTATTTTCTTTGTTTTTAAAAACCGTAACTCCAGAATTTAAAGCAGACAATTGTTTTAGAAATTTGGCTGTAGTAGTAATTTCCTGTGGCTTGTATCCGTTATTTTGAATAAACAGCGGAGAGTTCTTAAAGCTTATAGTATCCTTTTTTGAAATAGAAACTGTTTTAACAGATTTGCCTGTAGACAAGTCTTTTACATCAAATAAAAATTCGTCGTTATTGCTGCTGATTTGAAATAACTTGTTGTCGTTATAAAACGAATTTGAAGTTTTAGAAGGCTTTTTAGATAAAGGCTGATCGTAGTTTTTCTCGGCTACTTCTTGAGTTGCCAGATTAAGATCTAAAACTTGTGTTTTTTTGGTATTATAATCTAAAGTTAGAAGAATGTGGTCATCTAAAACATACATTTTGTTTTTGCTTACACTTTTGTCCAGTGGATTAAAGTTATTATATTCCATTTTTTCTATTGGAAAATATTGCAAAATTGTACTGAAAGAAAAGCGCTGGTCATTTTTATTTTGAAATAAAATTCCTGAAAAATCAAACATTTTTATTTCGCATTTTCCATTTTTAAATTCAAAAAGAAGTAAATGCGGTTCTTTTATTTCTTTTGCTAAAACATAAAACGAATTGTCTTTTTGAAAATGATTTATGACATAAGAATTGTAAGAACCAAAATCAAAAGTTAAAGTTTTAGAAGTTTTTGTATCAAAGTAATACTTAATAATTCTTAAGTTTTTATAATCGGGAGAGCTCCAATAAAGCGATGGATTTCCATCTTCACTTAAACTGCTACCCAGCAAAATTCTATTTTGAGCACTTTTTATCGAATCAGTAAACTGACCTCTTAGAAATAGAGATTTATTGTATTTTAAAATATTGATATTACTATTGTCTGAGGCAAATACATATATCTCATTAGTTTTTACATCCTCTATATTTAAGCTCTGACCATTTTCTAGCGGATTACTTAGATTTAAAGGAAAACTATTTAATACTGTTTGACTTAGCAGTATCGAGTTAGGGAGTAAAACAAGGAAAAGTAATATTTTTTTCATGAGTATTCTGAGACAAAAATCATTCCAAATTTAATGAAATAAATTTTCTATTCCGAAACGAAAATGATCTTTCATAATTGTACTTTCTCTTTGGAAGAAGATAAAAAAAAGCCCTAAAAAGATCTTTTAGGGCTTTTAAATTTATTTGGAGTTTTTTTATCGCATTTTGTTTGTTCGTTTTAAAAGCAGCAGAACAAAATAAGCTTGAAGAAAAACTATCTTTTATTCATTTCCTCTTCAAAGCGATCTATAAATTGTCCTACATGTAAACCATCCATTAAAGCATGGTGAACGTGTACAGACATTGAGATTGTTCGTTTTCCGGTTTCAGAAGTTATCATTTTTCCAAAAGAAATCTTCGGACAGCTGTCTGGAAACGTGTAACTTCTGGCATGCGAAATTGATGTGAAATTTATCCACGGAATAGCCGAGAAATGAATCAAATTGTCATCATCAAATGATCTTGTAAAAAGACCCGTTGTGTTTTGAATGCGTTCAATTTCGGCCAAAGCATTTTCTTTGAACAAATTAAAATCTGGATTGAATTCAATTAATGAAAATCCGAACGTGCCGTCTTCTCTTCCAATTGTTGCCGACGCATCGATATGATCATTGATGTAAATTTTATCATCGGCAATTCTATATTTAAAATTTTCTACTGAATTTACAGCAACTAATGTTTTGTGTAAATAGTAAATAAAAAAAGAAACATTTAATTCTTTTGCAGTTTGATACGCTTTTGTACAATCAATTTCTACGGTTACACCAAAAAATGGTTCTTCCATTTGCTTAAAGTGTGCAAAATGCTCTTTTCTGTTCCAGTTTTCTAGATCTAAAAGTGTTTTCATTATAGTAAGTTCTGAAGTACTTCAGTTATGTTTTCGAATGAACTAAAATGTTCATGTTCTATTTTATGATTAATTTTTTCGTGTTCCCAAGTAGTATGAAACGGTATATGAACGGCATATCCTCCAATTTCTAAAACAGGCAGAACATCTGATTTTAATGAGTTTCCAATCATTAGAAATTCATGTGATTTAATGTCTAAACGACCAAGCAGTTTTTGGTAATCAATATTTTGTTTGTCTGACATTACTTCGATATGGTGAAAATAATGACCCAAACCAGAACGATGCAATTTACTGTGTTGATCTTTAAGATCGCCTTTTGTAGCAACAACCAGTTTGTATTTTCCATGAAGTGCTTGCAAAGTTTCTTCAACTCCGTCTAAAAGTTCGATCGGTTTTTCAAGTAATTCTTTTCCATATTGAATGATCTTTTCGATAACTTCAATCGGAATTGTATTGTTTGAAATGTTCATCGCAGCTTCAATCATCGAAAGAATGTAACCTTTGATTCCGTATCCGTACAAAGGCAGATTCTCTATTTCAATTTTAAACAACTCTTGCGAAATACCTTGATGCGAAAGATAATCTTCCATCAAAGCACAAAATTTATGTTCTGTTTCTTGAAAATAAGGTTCGTTTACAAATAAAGTATCATCGGCATCAAATGCGATTACTTTTAAGTTTGGTATTTTGTTTTTATGTAACATAATGTTTTTTGTTTCAGGTTTTTAATTGTTTCAAGTTTCAGGTTTCAAGTTTCAGGTTTTTTTTGCCACGACCCGAGCGAT
>NZ_MUHD01000019.1 GCF_002217395.1 Flavobacterium plurextorum
ATTTTAAACTTACAATAATTTTAAAAAAAAGAATGGTTTTTCAAGTAGTATTTTCTATCTTGAAACCTGAAAAAATATTATAATTCAAGAATATAAAAATGAAGATATTCTCTAATCAAAGAGAATACTGAAACAAATAAACGAGCCGTTTTTAAAGTCTATTTTTTAAAGGATAAAAAAACGAATTATTTGATTTTTATTTCTATATCATTGACCATTGACATTTAAGAATGTACGCAATACTAGACATAGAAACTACTGGAGGCCAGTTTAATGAAGAAGGAATTACTGAAATTGCCATTTATAAATTTGATGGCCATGAAGTAGTTGATCAGTTTATCAGCCTAATTAATCCCGAAATTCCAATTCAGCCCTTTGTGGTTAAATTAACTGGAATCAACAATGCTATGTTGCAGTCAGCTCCAAAATTTTTTGAAGTAGCCAAGCGAATCATCGAAATAACATCAGACTGTATTATTGTTGCTCACAACGCATCATTTGATTACCGAATTTTACGAACAGAATTTAGACGTCTTGGTTATGACTTTCAAGCAAAAACACTTTGTACCGTTGAACTTGCAAAAAAATTAATTCCAGAGCAGCCTTCCTATAGTTTAGGAAAACTAGTGCGCGCTCTTGGAATTCCAATGGCAGACAGACATCGCGCCAGCGGAGATGCAATGGCAACTACAAAGTTGTTTAAAATGCTTTTAGAAAAAGACTTAGAAAAAACAATCGTAAAAGATTTTATAAAGCTGGAAGTAGAAAAAGGAATTGCACCAAAATTTCTAGATCTATTAAACCAAATGCCTGCAAAAACCGGCGTATATTATATTTACAACGAAAGCGGGACTTTAATATACATCGGCAAAAGTCAAAACATAAAAAAAAGAATCAATCAGCATTTTACAGGAATCACGACAAAAAGTAAAAAAATCCAAGCCGAAGTTTTTACTATTACATATGATGAAACCGGAAGTGAATTAATTGCTCTTTTAAAAGAAAGTGAAGAAATAAAAATAAACAGACCGCGATATAATCGTGCTCAACGCAAAACAATTTTTCAATATGCCCTATATTCTGAAAAAGATTCAAATGGCTATATTAATCTAAAAATTGAAAAAACCGACGGTCGTAAGCGAGAAATCACTTCGTTTGTTACTCTGCAAGAAGCGAAAAATGCCCTTTTTAGATTCACAGAAAAATATCATCTCTGTCAAAAACTGACGGGACTTTATCAAACAAAAAAAGAGTGTTTTCAATATAAAATAAAACAGTGCGACGGAGCTTGTATTGGCGAAATTACTCCAGAAGTTTACAATGCCCGAGTGCAGCAGTTTATCTCTGAAAATAGTTTTGAGAATAAAAGCATGATTTTAAAAGACAGAGGTCGAAATGTAAACGAAAGAAGTGCCGTTTTGATCGAAAATGGAATCTATAAAGGTTATGCGTATTACGATTTAAATTATCAAATTACGAATATCGAGATTCTAAAAAACATTTTAATACCAATGCAGCACAATCGAGATGTAAAAAATATTATACAGAACTACATCCGTAAAAACAAGAATCTCAAGATTCTTCATTTTTAACGCTCGAAACTATCATTAGCTTCGCTGATATGAAAAACAAAAAAACGAACTACGAAATATTCAGAGAACGAATAAAAATTATTCTATACGGTACTAATACCATATTAGGACGAATGTTCGATTTGGTTTTATTGGGATTGATATTACTAAGTGTTCTTCTTATTATGCTCGATACCGTCGAAGGAATCAGCCAAAAATACCACAACCAGCTGCTTATTTGCGAATGGATTATTACTGTGTTTTTTACAATAGAATATATCTTAAGAATCATCTCCATTCAAAAACCAGTCAAATACGTATTCAGCTTCTACGGGATTATCGATTTACTTGCTGTTTTACCTATGTATTTATCAATATTTTTTCCTGGAGCAAGTGTTTTATCCGTTGTCAGAGCGCTGCGTTTTTTCCGATTATTCAAAATACTGCATATTCCACAAATCTCCCATCAATCCGCACAGCTTAAAGATGCAATAGAAGCCAGTAAGGAGAAAATTTTAGTTTTCATCTATTTTGTACTTATCAGTACCGTAATCATTGGTACAATTATGTATTTAGTCGAAGGCAAAGAGTCTGGATTCACCAGTATTCCAATGGGAATTTACTGGACAATCGTAACACTGACAACAGTTGGTTACGGTGACATTTCGCCACAATCTCCTTTAGGACAGTTTATCGCAGCACTTGTAATGATTTTAGGTTATGGAATCATTGCTGTTCCAACTGGAATTGTAACCGCAGAGTTTGCAAAAAGCAGTCTAAAAAGCAGTTCCGTAAACACTAAAAAAACATGCAAAAAATGTCAATCGCAAGTTCACTTCGATAACGCCAAATATTGTTACGAATGCGGAACTCAATTGCCAAATAGTTAAATTTAAGAAGCTGATCCGGCTGTACATTGCAACTCCTCCTTATCTTTGTTGTTTTTTAAAGGCATAAAAAAAGCTTCTAAAGTCGCTTTTTTATCCCAAAAAAAACGAACAAACATAAGTCCGGGGTTTTCATTTCCATCCGGGCTAAAAACAATATGAAATACCTAATTACCATTGTCGGACCAACAGCAATAGGCAAAACAGCCTTAAGTATTGCTTTAGCACAACATTTCAAATGCGAAATTGTTTCTTGCGACAGCCGTCAGTTTTTCAAAGAAATGACCATTGGAACCGCAGTTCCTAATCAAGAAGAATTAAGTGCGGCCCAACATCATTTCATTCAAAACAAATCTATTTTCGAAAATTATACCGTTGGTGATTACGAAAAAGAAGCTTTAGCCAAAATTGAAGAACTATTTCAAACCAATGATTTTGTCATTCTTATTGGTGGTTCAGGATTATATGTTGATGCCATTTTAAAAGGTTTCGATGAATTTCCTGAGATCGATCCTCAAGTTCGTTCTCTAGTAAACGCTAATTATGAAAAACTTGGAATTGAATATCTTCAAGAACAACTGAAAAGTTTAGATCCTGAATATTATCAAAAAATTACTTTAGAAAACCCGCAAACACTACAAAATCCACAGCGAATGATGCGTTTTGTAGAAGTTTGTATTGGAGCCCAAAAACCCTATTCATCATTTCTAAATCAGAAAAAAAACAATAGAAACTTCACTCCTATTTTAATTGGTTTAGATGCCGACAGAGAAATCATTTACAACCGAATCAACCAGCGTGTTGATATTATGATGAATGAAGGTTTACTTGAAGAAGCAAAAGCATTGTATCCTAATAAAGCGTTAAATGCACTTCAAACCGTCGGTTATAGAGAATTATTTAGTTATTTTGATGGAGAATTCACTTTGCCTTTTGCCATAGATGAAATCAAAAAAAATACACGACGATTCTCCAAAAGACAATTAACGTGGTTCAAACGAAATGAAAATACAAAATGGTTTGATTACGCAACAGATAGAAAAAGAATTATTGACTACATAGAAAATCTTCTAAAGTAAAAGTCTTTTTTCTTTCATCTATATTCTATTTTCTGAGGTAAAATCTAAAATCAACAATCTAAACTCTAAAAACATCAAATGCCAATATCTCCAAATTTTACATCCGTTTTAAGTAAAGACTGGGAAATCAATTTTACACAATGTACGCCAACAGGTTTCTTAAAATATACCGATTTGTGTAATATTTTACAATTAACCGCTGCCGCACACTCTGAAATTGGAGGAATCAGCTTTTATGATATGCAGGAATTTCACCAAGCTTGGGTTTTAAGCCGAATGCGCGTCGAAGTTCACGCTTTACCAAAATGGCAGGATGTAGTAACCGTAAAAACATGGATTAATAGTCTGGAGAACTCACGCTCCGTTCGTGCTTTAGAAATGTATGTAAACGGAAAGAAGATCGTAGGCTGCGAAACCTATTGGGCAGTTTTTAATACACAATTACGCCGCCCGGAAGCTTTAGCGTTGCCTTACGAACATTTCGAATTATTTCCTGAAAATAGAGCAACTGAGGAAGGTTTTTCTAAAATAAATATCAATCACGAAAAAGAAGCCGTTTTTGAAAAAATAGTTTACTTATCTGATTTAGACATTGTAAACCACGTAAACAACGTAAAATATCTTGAATGGTGTCTCGATCATGTTGACCCAAAAAGAATCATGAAGCAGGAAGTAAAAAGCTTCGAAATGAATTTCATGAAAGAACTTTCATTAAAAGATAATGTTGTGATTCATGAAAGTGAAGATGACGATCATACAACAGCGACATTCAGCATTACAAAAGGCGACAAAACCTGCTTTGCTTTAGAATTGCATTGGAAGTAAATTTCTTCTCTATTTACACAATCTTGTCATTTCGACGAAGGAGAAATCACAGACTTTGAGCTTACTCCTAAAATAAAAAACGATGCAAATTGCATCGTTTTTTTGTTTAAAATCATCTCGATTTCTCTTTAGAGCTCTTTTTAGTTTTCCTTTTTTTCTTTAACAAATCTATTTTTCCTTGAATTCTTTTCTCTACTTCACTAATATCAGAATCAAAAGCAAACTGTAAAGTGCATAATTTTGCATTTCTAATTTCTTTTAATGCTTTTTCAAATTCCTTTTGAACTTCAAAAAGAATCGCTTGCTTCACATAGATATCAGATTTATTTATTCCTTTTATCGTTAAAGCAAAATCGATTAACTTTTGAGCTTCTTCAAAATCTTCATTTAAAATTAAAGTCTGCAAATAATGCGGATACACTTCAAACGCATAAATATTAATAGCCAAAGCTTCCTGAAAATAGGATTTTGCATCTTCATAATTCAGTAACTGCTCCGCCTGAATTCTTCCGTACAAACACAAAACCATAGTATTTTTTGCATCATAAGAAAAAGCATAATCCAAAGACTCAATGGTTTCCTCAAGCGAATACGGATAGTTATCCAAAGCCTGAAAAAGATATTTATCAATTGTTTTCATTTTATCTGTTGATATTTATTGTTATTTTGATCACATATAATTCGCATATCATTATTGTTTCTTGCGATCAAGTTTTTAATCATGCTCATTTCGTAAATCGTTTTTTAATTTCTGACGAGTTCCTTTATAATTTTTCTCTATTTTATTCTTCTTAAAATCACTCCCGGTAAAAACTCTAATAGGATTCCCACGCTGAATATTCTGCTGATTTTCCCATTGTTTTCCTACATGATTTTTAAGCTGAGTTAGTTTTTCGTCTTCTAATTTTTTTAATAATCTTTCTGTTGCTAATTTTTTGTTTTGATGCTGCGAACGACTGTCCATTGCTACCACAGCAATTCCAGTAGGAATATGTGTTGCACGAATTGCTGAACTCACTTTATTCACATGCTGACCTCCTGCTCCAGAACTACGCATTGCCTGATACTGAATATCATTTTCTGAAACTGATGCATTTTTTTGCGGTTCGATTTCAAAAATCCCGATAAACCAGTTCTTCCGTTTGTGCATTTTCCTAAACTGACTTTGACCGATCCACTGAATTGTACCAACCCAAGAATTCACAAAACTGTCCGCATTTATTCCTTTTACAGCAATTGATGCTGTTTCAACCGTTCCATTTTCCTGACCAACTTCTCGCTGAAGCAAAACAACATCCAGCTGCTGATCTTGCGCTTCATCCAAAACTTTTTTAAGCACTTGGGCAGCAACCCAAGTGCATTCAGCAGGTCCGCGACCCGCTGTTATTTGAATTATTCTTTCCATTTTCTTAAAATCTTAAGCAATTTTTCTCTACTTTTTGCTGCTTTTACAAATTGCGGTAAACGAGAAACTAAACTTGATGAATAGTTAACTTTCGAATTCCGTTCTCTTAAATCAGCTTGAATATATCTTTCTAAATAATCAATATGATCTTGATTATAAGCCCAAAAAATATTGTCGCCTACTTCTTTTTGAAACCACAAAGGCAAATTATACCAACTTTCTTTTACCAAACCAACATCTTGTTTTGATTCCTTTCTAACTCTATAAGACTTTGTTTTCCATTCCTCTTGAAAATTACAATGAGGACATTTGGTTTTATACATAAGCGGCTTTTCTTTTAATGCCTGAGACTCGTATTCAAATTTTTCAAAGC
Source organism: Flavobacterium plurextorum (assembly GCF_002217395.1). Classification (GTDB taxonomy): domain Bacteria; phylum Bacteroidota; class Bacteroidia; order Flavobacteriales; family Flavobacteriaceae; genus Flavobacterium; species Flavobacterium plurextorum. Next base: position 6,141 of record NZ_MUHD01000019.1, read on the forward strand.
AATTATTACAATACTCTTTCCCGTATGCCACATATTGATAAATAGGTTCATCAATTTTGTAAAAGCAATCTTTGCATTCAAAAATCATTGTGATGCATTTACCACATTCACAATCTTTTTTAGGTACACTCTTTACATTGGCCCTAGATTCACATTTTGGGCACTTTACTAAAATCTCATTGTAGAAACTCCCTAACCATTTATTTTCATCTTGAAATCTTTCCATAACCTTCTTTTTTTTAACGATCCATTCTAACAATCTTCGGCGTAAAAGTTCCCAAAACTTCAACCAGATCGGTTTGATTTGCCATTACTTTTGTAATGTCCTTATACGCCATTGGAGCTTCGTCAATGTTTCCTCCAATCAAGGTTACATCATTTGCTTTCAAAACCTTTTTAATTTCACTTTGCGTAAACGTACTTTTACATTTCGCTCGAGAAAACAAACGTCCAGCGCCATGTGAAGCAGAATTTAAACTATCTGCATTTCCTTTTCCTTTTACAATGTAGCCTGGCGCAGTCATCGAACCAGGAATAATTCCCAACTGACCTTCTGCCGCAGGAGTCGCACCTTTTCTGTGAACAATACATTCCTTACCGTTTAACATCTCTTTCCATGCAAAATTATGATGGTTTTCAATTGTTACTACAACTCGTTTACCAATTGCTTTTGCAATTCGCCTATGAATATCGTCATGACAAGCTTTTGCATATTCTCCGGCTAAATTCATCGCCAGCCAATATTCCTGACCATCGTGCGTATTTAAATCTAACCAAGCCAAATGCTGTACGTTTTTTGGTAACGGACACTGCTTTGTTGCCAGATACGTATAATGTTTCGCAATGTTTGCCCCTAAACCACGAGAACCGCTATGCGAAAGAACGGCAAAATATTCGCCTTTATCAAGCTTCCATTCGTTCTCTGGGTTTTCAATTTTAGCGATTCCGAATTCGACAAAATGATTTCCTCCACCTGAACTTCCTAATTGTTTATAGGCTTTTGGTAAAAGATTCTTCAGTAATGGAATATCCTGAAATTCACTTTTATAAAACACTTCATGATCGACTCTTGAAGCGTGCGTTTCATACATCCCAAATTTTGTATTGTCTTTTAAAATTGCTTCTAATTGATGTTCTTTTCCTTTGAAATGAGAAGCGGGCAAATCGAAAATCGAAAGACTCATTCGGCATCCAATATCAACCCCAACTCCATACGGAATTACAGCATTATCTGTTGCCAAAACTCCGCCAATTGGCAATCCATAACCCGAATGTGCGTCTGGCATTAATGCTCCTGCAACTGAAACTGGCAGCTTCAAAGAATCATACAGTTGAAACTTTGCCTGCTGATCTATTTCATTTTCGCCAAAAATCGTAAAAGGTACTCTTGTTGTTTTAAGCTGATGCATTCTAACCTGAACTGGTTTTATCAAACCTTCGGCTACTTTTCCCCAAGTTCCATGTCCATCATAATTTTCAGGATTTAAGAGTACATCTTTTGCTTCCGTTAAAATAGATTCCTTTTTTTCTCTTTTTCTATATCTGTTTATCTGCCCTAAAGCAATATTTATTGAATTGTTCTTTGGAAAACCTAATTTAATCAGGTCTTTTCCAGTTAATTTATTTCCCATAAATTATTTAATTATTTGTTGTGCAAGCTCAAATCAAAATGAACTGTAAATGGTTCAAAATGAAATAAACATGCGAAATCTTTAATCCTTTCGGATAGTTGTTAAATTATTCTTTCGGGAAAATTTGAAGTGTCTAGAATAAAAAAAGCCCGAAACTAAATGTCTTCGGGCTCTTTTATATATCTAAAAAGGTATTTCTAAGATTGAAATAAGCCACGAAGAAATGCTGCACCAAATCTGTTTGGTGTGAAGCTTTGTGATGTTGATGTAAATACAAACATTTTCTTCGTTTTTAAAAGGGTTATTATTTTTTCGTCTGCAAATATTCAGAATTGTTTTTTGAATATCCAAATTTATTTTAAAGAAAATTCTTTAAAATAAATTTTTACTCTCTTTAATACTTAACAAAAACAAAACTATTAGCTTGGTAATAAGACTTTTAACTCCAATGAAATTTAATTAGATTTTTGTCGGCATTACCAACGATTTCAACCGTTAGTGTGTAATTAATTATTGTAATTCGTCTTCTAAGGTTGAAATCGTGAGCTATATAAATTCTAATTTTAAAGCATAAAAAAAGCTCTGATTACTCAGAGCTTCTATTTTTTCGGATGAATTTATTATTCAGACACTTTGCTTTTAACAACTAATCTGAAACCTTCTCCGTGAATATTTAAGATTTCTACATCTTCATCTGCTTTTAGATATTTTCTAAGTTTCGCGATGTAAACGTCCATACTTCTTGAAGTAAAGTAATTGTCGTCTCTCCAAATCTTAGTCAAAGCCAATTCTCTTGGCATTAAGTCATTTTCATGAAGAATCAACATTTTAAGCAATTCGTTCTCTTTTGGAGACAATTTTATTGGTTCTTCGTTTTCAAAAGTTAAAAATCTAAGTTTAGAATTAAGGTGGAATTTACCAATATTAAACTCAAATTGAACTTGTTCTGCTTTTGTATCAGCAGATTTTCTTTGAATAATAGCTTTTATTTTCATCAATAAAACTTCTGAATCAAAAGGCTTATTCAAATAATCGTCAGCACCAGCTTTGTATCCTTTTAACACATCCTCTTTCATAGATTTTGCTGTTAAGAAGATAATAGGCACTTCACTGTTTTTTTCTCTGATTTCTTTGGCTAAAGTGTAACCATCTTTATAAGGCATCATTACATCCAGAATGCATAAATCATATACATCTTTTTTGAATTTCTCGAAACCTTCCATACCGTTTTTAGCTAAAGTAACTTCAAAGTCATTTAACATTAGATAATCTTTAAGAACTGCCCCAAAATTAAGGTCATCTTCTACTAAAAGTATTCTTTTGTTATTATTTTCCATATTTTAATTTATTAATGGTATTTTTATTATAAAGGTGCTACCTTTTCCTTTTTCACTTTCAACATATACTTGACCATTGTGGTCTTCTACAATTCTTTTTACGTAAGCAAGACCTAAACCATGTCCTTTTACGTTATGTAAATCTCCTGTATGTTCTCTATAAAACTTCTCAAAAACCCTTTTTTGAGCAATTTTACTCATACCTAATCCATTGTCTTTTACTTTTATCAGAATCATGTCTTTGACATTCTCTGTAAAAATTTCAATTTCAGGAGTATCTGGTGAATATTTTATTGCATTTTCTAAAATATTAACCAATACGTTTGTAAAATGTACTTCATTTATCAAACAAGTGGTTCTGGCTGCATTATAATGTCTTACAACAGTCCCTTTTCTATCTTCTAAAATTAAATTTACGTGCTCAATTGCATCATCAATTATTTCAGTAATTACAGTTGGCTCTTTTGTAATATCTAATTCTCGTTTTTCAAGTTTAGAAATACGTAATACATTCTCAACTTGTGCATGCATTCTCTTATTCTCATCCCGAATCATTTGAAGATAACGATAAACCTTTTCTTTATCTTCAATAATTTTTGGATTCCTAATTGCATCCAGCGCTAAATTTATAGTTGCAATTGGAGTTTTAAACTCATGCGTCATATTATTTATAAAATCGGTTTTGATTTCAGAAATATGTTTTTGACGCAGCAACTGGTTTAATGCACTGGTATAAGCTATTATAATAATTAATGTAAAAACGATCGATAATATCGTAATGCTTAACAATTCAGATAATAAAAATTTCTTTTTATGAGGAAATGTAACTGATAACTGATACTTACTATTTCCTTCGTTATCTGTAAAAATTGGAATACTATACGTTGCCTCTTTGTCGTAATGAAATCCATCCGACTTTATTTTAGTTGGAACGCCGCTGCTGTAAACTCCAAATTCAAATTTGGTTTTAACGCCGTATTCTTCTAATTCTTTCTTTAAGAGTTTATAGAGTTTATCTTTTGTAATTCTGCCATCAATTGGGGTTAATGACGCAATATCTTTATATTGAATTTGCTGTTGAACTTTATTAAGAATATCTAAACTACCTGATTTTTCAATCTTTAGATCAGGTATTAAACTCTGTCCTAAATTATTATTATCAATACCGTTATTATTGTTATAAACTTCAGTTACTCTTTTCGTACTAAAATTTTTAAATCGTTCACTGCTGAATTTTTTATTAAAAAGCGAACCGCTTATATCATAATCTTCAGAAGTTAATGTATTCGAGTATATAATAGTTTTATTCGTCTTTGCATTTCTCTGAACATAAAAAACCTGCAATAAATCTTCTTTTTTTGGAATTTTCCCTGTACTGTCTTTTATACGATTGTATTTATCGTAAAAACTGTACTCTTCTTGTTGTTCAAGCTTATCAGCAACATTTCCGATTACTTGTGTAACGTGGTATTTAAACTGTTCTTCGTTATTTTTAAACGAAGAATTAAACCAAAATACCTGTACTAGAATTATCCCTATTAAGGACAAGCTCATCAATAAAACAAGTATTCTAAAAAATAATTTATTCATCGAAACAAAATTAATATTTTAACAATATACTAAATAATACATTAACCAAATATTAACATTTAAGACTGATTTTGTTTTATATTTAAAATTTTAAGAATTTTAACAACTTCTTCGTTAGCAATTTTAAGATTACTGTTATTAATAACAAAATTGCTCAAAGAAATTCGTTTTTCATCATTCCACTGCATTTCCATTCGGCTTAAAACCTGTTCTCTTGTAGTATTGTCGCGTTTTATTACTCTTTCAATACGTACTTCGATTGGAGCTGTTACAGTAACAATGTAATCACACTCTTTATATCTTCCGCTTTCAAATAAAATAGCTGCTTCATAAACCACAAATTGATCGTTTTTATGCTGCTGGAGCCAATTTTCAAAATCCTTTTTAACAGCTGGATGCACAATAGCATTTAACTGAGCGAGCTTATCTGCATTATTAAATACAATTTCAGCAAGTTTTGCTCTATTTAAAACATTGTTTTCAAAAAAAGTCTCACCAAAAGCGCTTTTTATTTTATCGATAATTTCAATCGACTGCATTACTTTCTTGGCTTCATCATCGGATATATAAACCGGCACACCTTTTTCTTTAAAAAAATTGGCTATTGTAGTTTTACCGCTTCCAATTCCGCCTGTTAAACCAATGACTTTAACCATGAATTATACTTTAAAAAACATACGAGGAAAAGCTTCTTGCGGTTTTCTCTTTAATAAAATAACTTTTATGAAAGACTCTAAAAACCCTCTTCCATATCCGTAAAACTGTTTCCAAACTGCAATTACAGATAGATACCCAATTTTAATGCTTTTATTCTGAATAGTTGCTGTAAGAAAAATTATAACGAAATATACAAAATATAATTGTAATAAAATATCAATATTGAATATTAATAGTAAAAAAGCTAATAATAGACCTAATATAAACAAAGTAGGAAACCAGAAAGTCAGCTTTTTATGCTCTGGATACCAACTATTTAATATTGGACGAGCTTTTCCGAACTTATTAACCTGTATCGAGAATTTCTCCCAATCGATTCTACGTTTATGATACACATAGGCATCTGGAAATAATCGAGTTTCAAATCCTAAATTCCATAAACGAATGGATAAATCCGGATCTTCCCCAGGATGTATATTACCAAATCCTTTTGAAGCTTCAAATGCTTTTTTAGAAATTCCCATATTAAAACTTCGCGGCTGAAACTTATTAATTTTTTCAGAACCACCACGAATTCCTCCTGTTGTCAAGAAAGAAGTCATAGCAAAATTGATTGCTTTTTGTATGTCTGAAAAACTATCTAATGCTTTATCTGGACCACCAAAACAATCCACATAATCTTCATTTAAAGCCTTGCGAACTTCACTTAGATAATTTGGAGGAATTATACAATCTGAATCGAATATGATAAAATAATCTCCTCTAGCCTTTTGCATTCCAAAATTTCTAGAATCACCCGGCCCGGAATTTTCTTTAAAATAGTATGAAATATTTAATTTTCCTTGATAAGTCATTACAACATCTTTACAAGGAATTGTCGACCCGTCTTCGACAAGGACAATCTCAAAAGCTTCATTATAATCAGATTTTGAAAGACTTTCTAAAAGCTCATCTACTTCATCTGGACGATTATACACAGGTATAATTAAAGAAAAAATCATAATGGGAATGCGGTATTAAATTGTATATTTTAAACTTTAAAAATTTTAACAAAGATAGGCTATATTCATAAAAAAACCATCAACTTTTGGTTGATGGTTTTTTACTTATGTTAATTTTTATTTATTTGATACTTTCAATATTAACTATCTCATTTGCTTCAGCTTTGTAGTCAACTCCAGCAAATTCAAATCCAAATAAATTTAAGAAATCATTTCTATAACCTGCTAAGTCTCCAATAGCTGGTAATGTTTCTGTCGTAGCTTCTTTCCAAAGCTCAGCAACTTTTGCCTGAACATCTTCACGCATTTCCCAATCATCAATTCTAATTCTTCCTTTTTCATCTGTTGGAACTTCAGAACCAGAATACAATCTGTCTTGAAACAAACGCTGAATCTGCTCGATACATCCTTCATGAATACCTTCTTCTTTCATGATTTTGTACAAAAGAGAAATATACAATGGAATAACCGGAATTGCAGAACTTGCTTGTGTAACTAATGCTTTATTTACAGAAACATACGCTTTTCCTCCTATAGATTTTAAACTGTCTGTAATTGTAAATGCAGTCGCTTCTAAATGATCTTTCGCACGTCCGATTGTACCTTTACGATAAACAGCTTCTGTAAGTTCTGGCCCAATATAAGAATAAGCGATTGTTGTAGCTCCTTCTGCCAATAAATTTTCGCTCTTTAAAGCATCCATCCACATTGACCAGTCTTCACCACCCATAACTGCAACTGTATTTTCAATATCTTCCTCGTTTGCAGGAGCGATTGAAACTTCAGTTACATTTCCTGTATGAAAATCAACTGTTTTATTTGTAAAAGTTTGTCCAATTGGTTTTAATACTGAACGGTGTAAAACTCCTGTATTAGGATTTGTACGCACTGGTGAAGCTAAACTATAAATAACAAGATCTACTTGTCCTAAATCAGCTTTTATTAAATCTAATGTTTCTCTTTTTATCTCGTTTGAAAAAGCATCTCCATTGATACTTTTCGCATATAAACCTGCTTTGTGAGCTTCTGTTTCAAATGCAGCAGAATTATACCAACCCGGAGAAGCTGTTTTTCCTTCAACCGGCGGTTTTTCAAAAAACACTCCAATTGTAGCAGCATCAGATCCAAAAGCACTTGTAATTCTTGAAGCTAATCCAAAACCTGTTGAAGCACCAATAACCAGTACTTTTTTTGCACCAGCGATTGCACCTTTTGATTTGATATATTCTATTTGATTTTTAACATTTTGTTCGGCTCCCTTTGGGTGGGCTGTCAAACAAATAAATCCTCTCATTCTAGGCTCTATAATCATACTTTTTTTATTTATTCGTAAATCAGCTTCTCATTAATAATCACAAATGATAAACTAATTTCGTTTGTTTAATAAGTTTTTAGATGGCAAATATAAATTATTTCTTTAGTTCAACAAGGCTTTGGCATGATTTAAAGCTGAATCTGAAACCACTGCACCAGATAACATTTGCGCAATCTCTATAACTCTTTCGTCCTGAGACAAAAGCTTTAATTCTGACTGCGTTGCATCATCAATTATTGATTTAAAAACTTTAAAGTGCGAATCACCTTTTGCAGCAATTTGAGGTAAATGTGTAATGGCAAAAATTTGCATTTTTAAACTCATTTCTTTCATAATTTCCCCCATCCTAATAGCTATTTCACCAGAAACTCCTGTATCAATTTCATCAAAAATTAAAGTCGGTAATTTTGAATATTGAGCTAATATTGCTTTTACTGCAAGCATAATACGAGACATCTCTCCTCCTGATGCCACTTTTTTCAGTAATCCAAAATCAGTTCCTTTATTGGCTGCGAACAAAAACTGCAATTCATCTTTTCCATTCTGAAAATAAGTTTCTGATGGAATCAATTCAATTTTAAAGCGAACATTAGGCATTCCCAACGTATCTAAAATAGTTATCAATTGATTGGATAAAACCGGAATTGCATCAATTCTGTTTTTATGAATTACTGTCGCAAATTCATTCAATTCGACCGCTTTTTGCTCTATTGCTTTTGAAAGAGATTCTATTTCTTCTTCGATATTATCCAATTCAAGCAACGTCTTTCCTAAATCTTCCTGAATTTGAAGCAATTCCTCTACAGAAGCCGCATGGTGCTTTTTCTGCAGATTGAAAATTAACTGCAATTTTTGACTAATTGCTTCTAATTGCTCTGGGTCGTTTACTAATTTTTCAACGGCATTTTGTAACTCTTTAGAAATATCATCAAATTCGATAGATAAACTTGTTATCCTTTCGAATAAATTCTGATATTCAGACGAAAAAGGTGCAATTTTTTGCAGCGATCCTTTAATTTCATTTAAATTATGAAAAACTCCAAATTGCTCTTCGTTTGCAATTACAAGCGATTTATCAATTGATTCTTTAATAATTTCAACATTATTAAGTTTCTCAAAATCAGATTCCAATTCTGCTTGTTCACCAGATTTTAATTTAGCCGAAACCAATTCATTCAGTAAAAAAGTATTGTACTCTTGTTCTTTTCCTGAATCGCTTTGTTTTTTAAGCAAGGCGTTTAACTTTGACTTATCTGATTTATAAACTTTTAATAAATCTTGATATGCTGCAATTGTATTTCCGTTACTCGCAATTGCATCAATAATTTTAAATTGAACACTTTCCTCTGATAATTCCTGAGTTTGCTGCTGCGAATGAATATCTATTAAAAACAAACTTAAATCTTGCAGTTCCTGTAGGTTCACAGGACTATCATTTATAAAGGCGCGAGATTTTCCAGAAGGCAAAATTTCACGACGAATTATGGTTTCGTCTTCGTAATCTAAATCGTTTGTCTCAAAAAACTCTTTTAGATTGTATTTAGAAATTTCAAACTGAGCTTCTATGACACATTTTTCTTCTTTATTTTTTAACGAAGTAAGATCTGCTCTTTTCCCTAGAACCAAGCCGATTGCACCTAATATTATAGATTTACCAGCTCCTGTTTCTCCTGTAATTATAGAAAATCCTTTTGAAAAATCAATTGAAAGCTTTTCAATAAGGGCATAATTTTTAATTGACAGTGAAGTTATCATAGGGGGAATTTATAAATATTTAAGCTAATGAAAAAATAAGAAACAAAGTTATTAAAACTTTATTTGAGACCATTTTGAAGAATTTAATGGCGAAACTTTATTTAAAACATCTGTTAAATCAGAAATTGGAATACTTGGACCTCCAGAGAAAATAGAAACAATTTCATCTGATTTTGCATCAAAAAATATTCTAGTCAAAAAAGCATTTGGCTTAACTGTATTTAACCTTCCGATAATTAGAATTGCATTTTTTATTTTTTCTTTTGAAGTTTTCAAATCAAGGCTCATACCATCTAAACCTGTGTGATATGCATAAGTTACCTGACGCAAATCACTAAACATTGGAGAAACCATATCATTAATCAAATAATAACGATTTTGAAGTCCATCAGACTGATTCCATCCTTTAAATCCTCCCTGCTGTGCAACGTTTGCAATGTTTTGAGCAGTTTCAAGATATTGATTCCCTGCTCCCATTTGAAACGTATCTGCATCCATTCCTAAAATTAAATAGCTGTAAAACGATACTACAGAAACTAAGTTGGATTCATAAACAGATGGATTAAATAATAAAGGTTCGTACTCTGTATATTTAAAGTTGAAATCTTTATCATTGTAATTCAAAACTGGTGAAGAATAGGTTGAATTAAAAATCAATCGAGAAGACTGTACTTGTATTGTTCCTGTAAATTGATCTGAGCTGTTAGATGAAAGCGTAATATACATTGAACAGTTAATTCGTTCATTCTGCTTTAAAACAGAACCTGTCCAATCTGTTTTGTTTACAAATTCGGACAAAGCCGTTTGAAGTGTTTTAAAAACCTGCTGATTGGGATTTGGCAGTCTTTCAGTATTAATAGTTACTGTACAATTTAGTTGTTGTGCTTGTGTAAAGCCAAAAATTAAAAACGCTAAAAGAGTAACTATTTTATTCATATAAAAAATATTAACTGCTATAAAAAGCCATCTCAAACTTACTTTAAGACGCTGTGCTAAATCCTAACTATTTAGAGAAAAACGAAACTACTTTCTTTAAAATATCAATTGCTACAAATTCCTTAGATTTTAATTCCATTGGCTCGATCTTGAAGTTTTTATCAATAAAAGTAACTTTATTGGTTTCTTTTTTAAATCCAGCTCCTTCATCTTGTAAGGAATTTAAAACAATCAAATCTAAGTTTTTTTTCTGAATTTTCAGCTTAGCATTTTCAATTTCATTTTCAGTTTCTAAAGCAAAGCCAATTAAAAACTGCTTTTCTTTAGCTGCTCCCAAAGATGACAAAATATCTTTTGTTTTTTCCAGCTCAATCGAAAATTCGTTTGAATTTTTCTTGATTTTCTGTAAAGCAACTTCTTTTGGTCTGTAATCTGCTACCGCTGCTGCTGCAATTACTACATCAGAGTTTTTAAAATGCAAATGACAAGCATCATACATATCTTGTGCAGACGTAACGTTTACAACTTCAATAGACTGGTTTTTAACTTTTAAATGTGTTGGTCCTGCAACTAAAACAACTTCTGCTCCAAGTTTTGAAGCTTCATTTGCAATATCAAACCCCATTTTTCCTGAGGAATGATTTCCTATAAAACGTACAGGATCTATTGCTTCGTATGTTGGTCCAGCAGTAACTAGTATTTTTTTTCCTTTCAAAGGCAGTTTACTTTCTAAATCAGCCTCTAAAAAAGCAATAATATTTTCTGGTTCAGCCATACGTCCTTCACCAGACAATCCACTTGCAAGTTCGCCATTTTCAGCAGGAATCATTATATTTCCAAACTGTTTTAAAGAAGCAAAACTAGACAATGTTGATGGGTGTTTATACATATCTAAATCCATTGCAGGAGCAAAATAAACAGGACATTTAGCTGACAAATAGGCCGCAATCAAAAGATTATCGCAATTTCCATTTGCCATTTTCGACAATGTATTAGCGGTTGCTGGCGCAATCAACATTAAATCAGCCCAAAGAGCTAATTCTACATGATTGTTCCATACAGCATCTTCATCGTCCTGATTAAAGAAATTAGAATGTACAGGATTTTTTGATAAGGTAGATAATGTAAGCGGGGTTACAAAATCCTTAGAAGCAGGTGTCATTATCACTTGGACATGTGCACCTGCTTTTATAAAAAGTCGTACTAATGAGGCTGTTTTATACGCTGCAATTCCACCAGAAACTCCTAGTAAAATTTTCTTCCCGTTTAAAACTGACATTATACTATATTATTTATTTGAACTTCTGTGGTAAGTTTTACCATCTAACCATTCTTGAACTGCTAGAGCGTGTGGTTTTGGTAATTTTTCGTAAAATTTAGAAACTTCAATTTGCTCTTTATTTTCAAAAACTTCTTCAAGACTGTCATTGTAAGTAGCAAACTCTTCTAATTTCTCAGTTAATTCTTTTTTAATTTCAGAATTAATTTGATTTGCTCTTTTAGCCATAATGGTAATTGCTTCATACACATTTCCTGTTGGCTCTTCAATAACTGTTTTATTGTAAGTTATTGTATTAACAGGAGCATTCGTCTTTTTTAAATCCATGACTTTATTTATTTAGTAAATTTTTGTAAATCTGTTTCAACTCTGGCATTCATTTCTTCTGCCTTTTCTTTATACTTTGTATCGCTTTTAAACTTTATCAAATTATTGTATGCAACTTTCGCAACGTTTAAACGTTCTTCCATTTTTGATGGAATACTATTAATTGCTAATTGATATGCTGAATCGTATTTGTAAAACAAAGCATCTTCTTTAAAAGGTGTTCCAGGGAAATCTGCAATAAAATTATCAAATGCTACTAACGCTGATTTGTAATCTGAAATTGTGTTATACCCTTTAGCATTTTCGTATGCTTTCTTCTCTAACTTTCCATTTAATATTTTCACAGCTTCATTTGCTTGAGCAAGATATTCTGAGTTTGGATAATTATCAATAAAGGCTTGTAATTTCTCTAATGCTTTTACTGTATCTGCTTGATCTAAACTGTAAACCGGAGCTAATTTCGAGTAACTAAAAGCACCTAAGAAAGCGGCTTCTTGTACTTTTTCACTTCGTGGATAACCTGATACAAAACTTTCGAATTGGTATCCTGCTAAATAATATTGTTTTGTTTTATAGTAAGACTGTGAAAACATATAAAAAAGCTTTTCTGCTTGAGGCTTTCCTCTATATGTAGGTGCCAATTGCTCAAAAAGACGAATTGCTTTTGAATATTTTCCAGCATCATACATTTTTGTCGCCATTTCAAATTTTGCTGCGACATCTTCATTTTTTAATGCTTTTTGGTAATCACTACAAGAACAAAAAAGGGCAACAACAATTAACAGAGATACTAGTTTTTTCATTTTCTTACTTTTATTATGATTCCTTAGACGTTATGCCAAAGCAAAATCACACCGAAGTTTCGGTGGCAAATTTAGTTATTAATTTAGCGAATGCAAAATATTTTTTTCGTATAATAAAATACCGATAATCTTAGAGTTACTAAATACTCGCTTTTACAAAATCATTTAATCTTTGCGCCAGCGAATCGTCAACAGCTACTAGAGGTAAACGCACAGTATTATCAGCAATACCAAGGGCTTGAAAGATTTGTTTAATTCCTGCTGGATTTCCCTGCTCAAAAATCATATCAATACAATCTGACAATAAATATTGTGTTTTAAACGCTTCGTTTACTTTTTTATTCAATCCTAAACGAATCATTTCTGAAAATTCTTTAGGAAAACCTTGTCCAATTACTGAAATCACACCTGCACCTCCTGCTAAAACAATCGGCAGAGCGATCATATCATCTCCAGAAATCACCAAGAAATCTTTTGGTGCATCTTTGATAATCTGCATTGCTTGAGCCATATCTCCAGCAGCTTCTTTTATAGCAACTACATTACTAAAATCATTTGCTAAACGAACTACAGTAGACGGCAGCATATTACTTGCTGTTCTTCCTGGAACGTTATACAAAATTACAGGCACTGGAGATGCTTCTGCAATTGCTTTAAAATGCTGATAAATTCCTTCTTGCGTTGGCTTATTATAATATGGTGAAACAGAAAGTATAGCTTCAAAAGCTGAAAAATCTCTTGTTTTCAATTCTTCTACAATCTGCATAGTATTGTTTCCTCCTACTCCAAGAACTAGAGGCAGTCTTCCTTTATTAACATCGATAACGGTGTTTATAACCAACTCTTTCTCTTCTTGTGTTAAGGTAGCATTTTCTGCCGTTGTTCCCATAACTACAAGATACTCAACCCCTCCATCTATCGAAAAATTAACGATACGCTGTAAGGCTTCGATATCTATTGAAAAGTCTTTTTTAAATGGAGTTACAAGTGCAACACCAGTTCCTATTAATGATTGCATATTAATTTATAATTTATTTTATACTTTTTAAATACTTAAACAATTCTTTAATGAAAAGTTTATAATTCTCTATTTCGGTTTTAATCATCCAGCGATTCAATCGATTGTCTACTGAAGCAAATCCTACTTTAAACCGAGCTTTTGAGCTGTTGGTTATGATCATCAAAATTGCTTTTTCGATTTCGTAATAACTAATCAAAAGATCAAATTCTGTTTCGATAAACTCATTTAAAAAATTTTCTGTAATCTCTCCTTTCCAATTGATATGATTTTTACCAAAAGTGGGCTCTGAATACGTTTCTTTTACTTTAAATTTATCTCTGTATGCAACGATTTTTATGTTTTCCGAAGCGATTCCATAAAGTGTTAATTCTTTTATTAACTCTTTAGAATACTGAAATTTACTTTCATCAACTAATAAACCAATTGTTTGCACATTGCTAGTAAAGACTTCGTTTTTGAGATTATTCAAGTTATTTTTTAATGATTTTTTTACAAAAAATTCCTTTATATAATTTAAAAACATAGTACTTTTACCAAATTACAAAATTAATTATTTAAGCCGCATTTAAAATGGTAAAACTAAAAAAGTATAACCGATTTTTAAAACTTTTTGTTATATTCTTAACACTATTTTCAATATTTTCCTGCAGTACTAAAAAATACAATCTGACAAAAATAGAAGGAAAACAAATCCCTGTTACAGAAAAAAGTGCACAAACACCCGAAATTGAGACTTTTATAAAGCCTTATCGCGATCATATAAATAAAGATTTAGACAGTATTCTTGCTTATTGCCCTGAAACGCTTGACAAAAGTACCGGCAAATGGCAAACAAGTATAGGCTGCTTAATGGCTGATGTTTGTTTAGAACGAGGAAATCTTGTTTTTAAGGCTCGTGAAAAAAAAGATATCGATTTATGCTTCTTAAATCATGGCGGTATTCGTGCTATTTTACCAAAAGGCAACGTTACTACGAGATCTGCTTTTGAAATTATGCCTTTTGAAAATAATCTTGTGGTTCTAGCTTTAAAAGGACAACAGGTTTTAGAAATGACTACTTACATTATTAAGGAGAAAAAACCTCATCCTTTATCAGGAATGACGTTTACAATTGCAAAGGATCAAACGGCTAAAAACATACTTATTCAGGGTAAACCTCTTGATCTTGACAAGATTTATTATGTTGCTACTAATGATTATTTGGCTAATGGCGGCGATAGTATGAATTTTTTCTTGAAAAACGTTCAAAAATTTGATTTGAACTACAAGCTTCGAAATGTACTTATTGATTATTTCAAACAAGTTGATACTATTCCTGTGCCTAAAAACATTAGAATTACTGAAGAGTAAAAAAATTCGCCACGAATTGCACGAATTTAAAAATGCTAAAAAAACAATTTGTTTTAATTCGTGAAATCAGCAGTTAAAAAATAGAATTACTGAAAATAAAAATACAAGCGTTCCCGCAAAAAAACATATACAATGAAAAGAAGAGAATTTATCGAAAAAACCGCTGCAAGTACTGCTTTATTAAGCTTAGGGTTATCATTAAGCAGTTTTGGAAGTAACGATGTTAAACATCTAACGATTCTTCATACTAATGATGTTCATAGTCATATAGATCCTTTTCCGGCTGATGATCCTCGTAACCCAAACAAAGGCGGTGTATCTCGCAGGGCTGCGCTTATTGAAACTATTCGTCAGGAAAATCCAAATGTTCTTTTATTAGATGCCGGCGATATTTTTCAAGGAACTCCTTATTTTAATTATTATGGGGGCGAACTTGAATTTAAGCTGATGAGTATGATGAAATATGATGCATCGACTATAGGGAATCATGATTTTGATAATGGTTTGGATGGTTTATATGCACAAATGCCTCACGCTTCTTTTGATTTTATTTGTTCTAATTATGACTTTAAAAACACGGTCATGAACGGACTTGTAAAACCTTATAAGATTTTTAATAAAAATGGTATTAAGGTTGGTGTTTTTGGTCTTGGTATCGAAATGGCTGGATTAGTTGACAAACAACTTTATAAGGAAACTGTTTATAATGATCCTGTTGAAATTGCTCAGGATATGACTCAATTATTGAAGAAAGAGGAAAAATGTGATTTAGTTGTTTGTCTTTCGCATTTAGGCTATAAGTATAGAGATGATTCTGCTAAAATTTGCGATTTAAAATTGGCTGAACTTACTCAGGATATTGATTTAATAATTGGCGGTCATACGCATACTTTTCTTGATAAGCCTACTATTGTAAAAAACAAGGCAGGAGAAAATGTTTTGGTAAATCAAGTTGGCTGTTACGGAATAAATTTAGGCCGAATTGATTTTTACTTTGATAAAGATAAAGCGCACAGCAATCAAGCCAGATCAATTGTTGTATAATGCTTTTCTATTATTTTTCTCTTTTTCAAGGAAATATTCGACCATAAAATAGTAAGCCAGGATTTGTGTTACATCTCGAATTAAGAATAATACGACTGAGTACGAAAAGTACTCATTGAAAATATAGAATATATCCGAAAAAATATAACTTATTGCCATAAGGGACATTAATAGTGCTAAAAATGTTCCTTTTGTGATGTAGCTTACAAACGAAAAATAACTTACTAAACTAAGTACTATACCGTAAATGGTATAGATTGCATTGAATCTTTTCATTTTATCAAATTGCAGGCTCAGGACTGAAATTAAAAGGTAGACAATAAATATCACTACGATAGATATTGGCAGTATGTCCTTTTTTTTCAGGGTTATTTTTTCGTGCTCGAAAATGAAAATTTTCATGATTAACAGGTATACAATCAAGAAACTTATTACTCCTCCTATTTCCGAAATTTCGATGTCCATAAGATCGAAAACCTGCCCTATAAAACAAAATAGAAAAATAAATCCTTCTGTTTTTCTAATCTTGAAATCGTTACTTATCAAAAAATAAATAAAAATTGCTGGAAGCACGATTGCTTTAGCATAGATTGCTAAAAATTCCTGCCCTGTCCAATCAAAGATAATTGTAAACAGCAGTGCTGAAAAAAATAAAATTAACGATGGTTTATTCGCTTTCATTCAATTTACTTATAAAATCTTCCTCTGATAATATTGGAATATTCAGCTTATTAGCTTTTTCTAATTTAGCTGGTCCCATATTATCTCCTGCTACTACAAAATCGGTTTTTGCAGAAATAGAACTTCCTACTTTTCCGCCGTTATCTTCTATTGTTTTCTTCAATTCGTCTCTAGAAAATGTGGTAAAGACTCCAGAAACAACAAAAGTTTTTCCTATAAATTTCTCAGTAGCATTTGGGTTGATTTTCTCAATTATTTCAAATTGAATTCCATAACTTTTTAAACGTTCAATGATGCGTTTGTTTTCTTCATTCTCAAAAAACTCTATAACACTTTTGGCAATTCTTTCTCCAATTTCATCTACTAAAATCAGATCCATTAACGAGGCTTGGCTCAGCGCTTCAATGTTTTTATAATGTTTGGCTAGTTTTTTTGCAACGGTTTCTCCGACAAAACGAATTCCAAGAGCAAATAAAACACTCTCAAATGGAATTTCTTTTGATTTTTCGACTCCTTTAACCAAATTTTCAGCCGATTTTTGTGCCATTCTTTCTAACGGCAGAATATCTTCTACTTTTAATTCATAAAGATCTGCGTAATTATGCACTAATCCGTTATTGAATAATAAAGCAACTGTTTCTCCTCCCAATCCTTCAATATCCATTGCTTTTCTTGAAATGAAATGCTGAATTCGTCCAATAATCTGCGGCGGACAGCCATAAAAATTAGGGCAGTAATGGTTGGCTTCGCCTTCATTTCTAACCAATTCGGTTTGACATTCAGGGCAGTGTGTAATATATTGTGTTTTTTCTGAATTTTCTGGGCGTTTATCTAAATCTACTGCTATAATTTTAGGGATAATTTCTCCTCCTTTTTCGACAAAAACAGTGTCATTTATTCTAATATCAAGCTTCTCAATTTGATCTGCATTATGCAATGAGGCTCTTTTTACAATGGTTCCTGCTAATTGCACTGGTTCTAAATTTGCAACTGGTGTAATGGCGCCGGTACGTCCTACTTGATAAGATATTGATTTTAATTTTGTTGAAACTTGTTCTGATTTGAATTTGTATGCTATTGCCCAACGCGGCGATTTAGCGGTATACCCTAATTCTTCCTGCGAATGAATACTGTTTACTTTTATAACTACTCCATCTGTTTCATAAGGTAATTCATGACGGTGTACATCCCAATAATCAATAAATTCAAACACTTCTTGCATGTTATTTACCAATTTGGCTTCTTTTGGAACTTTAAACCCCCAATTTCTTGCGGCTTCTAATCCTTCGAATTGGGTTGTAAATGGAAGATCATTTCCTATTACAAAATACAATAAACATTCTAACGGACGCTTTGCAACTTCTGAACTGTCTTGCAATTTTAAACTTCCCGAAGCCGTATTCCTTGGATTAGAATAAGGTGTTTCACCAATCTCTATTAATTCTTGATTCATTTTTTCGAAACCAGCAAAAGGCAGAATAATTTCTCCTCGGATATCAAACTTTTGAGGATAATTTCCTTTCAACTGTAAAGGAACTGACTTGATTGTTTTAATATTACTGGTTACCTCATCTCCTTGAAAACCATCTCCACGAGTTAGTGCTTGAACTAATTTTCCGTTTTCGTAAGTTATACTAATTGAAGCTCCGTCGTATTTTAATTCACAGGTATATTGTAAATCTACATTACCCAAAACACGCTGAATACGGTTCTCCCAATCAATTAAATCTTCTTTTGAATAGGAGTTGTCAAGCGAGTACATTCTGTACTGATGCGCAATGGTTTTAAAATTCTTTGTTATGGTTCCTCCAACACGCTGTGTAGGTGAATTTTCGTCAAAATATTCAGGGTATTTACTTTCTAAATCTTGTAATTCTTTTAATTTAAGATCAAAATCATAATCTGAAATTGTGGCATTATCCAGCACATAATAGTTGTAGTTGTGCTGATTTAGTTCGTTTCTTAAAGATTGAATGTTTTCTTGGATACTCATAAATAATAAAATGATGCTGATTTTGATCGAGAATAATTGAATATCAAAATTAGGATTATTTTTTGTTCAAAAAGCATTAGAATTGAAAGTTTTTAAAATCAAAAATCAAGCTGCAAAATCATGCAGCCTGATTTTCTTCTTGTCCATTATTCTTAAAAAAGAATTAAACAAAACCAACTTCCAAATGGTTTCTACGTTTTATATTTTTAATACTGATTACCAAGTAATTAGATTACAAATATAGCGTTATTTTTGGATAATAATAAAGTCTGAACGTCTATTTAATAAATGCTCTTCTTCGGTACATTTTACACCGTTTTTACATTTATTAATTAATCTGCTTTCACCGTAACCAATTGCACTTTCAATTCTTGACGGATCTATGTCTTGCGAAATGATATAATCGCGGGTCGATTTGGCTCTGTTATCGGATAGTTTCATGTTGTAAGCATCTTTTCCTCTTGAGTCTGTATGTGACTCAATTTTGATGCGGATATTTGGAAATTTCTTCATAACAAATACTACTTTCGAAAGTTCTTCAATTGCCAAAGGTGTAATGTCGTATTTGTCGTAATCAAAATAAATTGGTTTTACATCTACTTTTTCAACTCCTTGTTTTTTCACTACTAAATCATCATAATTGCTAAGCTCAAAGTTGACGTCTTTAATTTCTCCTTCGTTTTCATTTGTAGTTTCTACGGTTTTTTCATCACTGCTGTAATTTGGTTTTGCCGCAATCATTTTAATTGCTTTTCCGCACGGAACAATTATAGCGTATTTACCTTCAAAATTTGTTTTTGTTTCTCCCAGTACTTCACTAAATGAATTATATGCCATTACGACAACATCTGTTAGTGGAAGTCTGGATTTTCTATCAATTGCAATACCTGATATGCTTTGATTACAAATAGGTTTTCCTTTTGCAAACGAATAAATATCGTCGTCTCCTTTTCCTCCTGCTCTATTTGATGAAACATAACCAAAGCTTTCGGTTTTATCAATTATAAAAGCAAAATCATCTTTATTACTATTAATAGGTGCTCCTAGGTTTCGTGGTATCGAAAAACTTCCGTCGTCTAATAATGTGCTTTCATAAACATCTAAATCTCCCCATCCGTAATGTCCATCTGAAGAAAAGTATAATGTTCCGTTTCTAAAAAATGGAAAAAGATCATTACCTAGAGTATTAATATTTGGCCCTAAATTTTTAGGTGAATTCATTGTGCCGTCGGCCGCAATTTTTACCACATATAAATCTGTTCCGCCAAACCCGCCCGGCATATCTGATGCGAAGAAAAGTAATTGACCGTCTTCACTTAAAGAAGGATGTCCTACAGAATAATCGTCGCTGTCAAAGAAGACTTTCTCAGAATTTTCTAGTTTATTATTGACTATTGAACCTTTAATAATCTGAAAGTTATTCGTTTTACTTTCGTCGATTACTAATTTCTTTTTCTTTACAATATTTGTCGAATAATAAATGGTTTTTCCACTGCTGTCAAATGTTGCTGTCGCTTCATGATACTTTGTCATTACGTTTGGAAGGAATAATTCTGCGTTAAGCAAATTTCCATCAGCGGCATTTCTTTCGGCAATATATAAGTTTAGAAATGGCTGATTGTTCCAGTTATATAATTTTTGACTAAATTTTGTTGTATCTCTTGCGGATGTAAATACAATTTTATCTTGAAAAAAAGTAGCTCCAAAATCAGATTTATTGGTGTTTATATCCAAATTTTTAATCTGATACAGCGATTTTGTTTTCGCTAAACTGTCCATTTGTTTCTTCTGAGTCACATAGCGATTAATCTCTTTTTGATCTCCTTTTTTATTAAGATACTCTTTCGTAATTCTATCGGCATCATCATAATCCATAACTGCTTTCATTGTTTGGATGTATCGCAGATAATAAACGTCTGTCATATTATTATCCTGAGCTTCATATAGTTTTTTATACCATTTAAGCGCATTTCGAGCATCGGATATAAAATAATACGAATCGGCAGCGTTCTTTAATGTTTGTGTCGATGGTTTTTTAATGTTTTGCAAACATTCTTCATAGGCTTTTGAAGCATCTAGATAAGAATAGTTTCGAAACAAGGCATCGGCTTTTTTTAAATTAGTTTGAGCAAAACCAAATGTCAAACTCAATACTAAACTAAGGATATATAGTTTTTTCATAGGTTCTTAATTTTAGAAGAATCGAGGAGATTTAATTTTACTTTGTCCTTTGTTAAACTGATAACGTAAGATGATTTCATGGGTTCCATCGTTATATTTATTTAGTTGGCTCACGGTGTAATCGAAAGCATATCCTAAATAAAAACTCTTAGATATTTGAAAACCTGCTAAAATGCTTACGGAATCATCTGTTCTATAAGAAGCTCCGATTACAAATTTCTCGGCAATCATAAAATTTGCCGAAATATCAGCAGTAAGTGGTGCTCCACTCACTGCTTTTACTAAAAATGCTGGTTTAAATTTTAAATTCGGATTCAAATCAAAAACATAACCTCCCATTAAATAATAATGTAAACGATCATAATCTATAGATTCCTGAACATCATCGTAATAAGTGCTTTGAATAAAACTAGGCACAGATAAACCTACATACCATTTATCGGTATAGTAATATACTCCTGCTCCAACTGCCAATTTTGCTTGATTGTTGATATTTTGATTCAATAAAACATCGTTTGGATCGTAGTACTTTCCTTTTGACCAATCAATATTCAGCATTCTCATACCGGCTTTTAACCCAAATGCTAGTCTTTTTTCATAACCTAACGGAATTGAATAAGAGAAATTTCCATCTAGATATAGTTCGTCTGACGGGCCGATTTTGTCGTTTACAACGCTAAGTCCTAAACCAATCTTTTCGTCACGAAGCGGAGTTTGAATAGAGAATGACTGTGTTTCTGGTGCACCAGGAATTCCAATCCATTGTGAACGGTATAAAAGTGCTGCTTCTAAACTGCCGGTAGACCCAGCATAAGCTGGATTTACCGCCATTGTGTTGTACATATATTGTGTGTACTCTGGATCTTGCTGCGCGGTTGCACAAAATGTGATTAAAGAACATATTATTACAAAATACGTTTCTAATGATTTTATATATAGTTTCATAACGATACTTATTTAGTTTAATTAATTAGATGATTAATCGAAATGCTTATCTCATAATAGATAACCATCCTTTTTTAACTGTTCCATCTCCAATGGTAATCACATAAAAATAAGTACCCGTTGGCAGCATATCTCCTCTATTAATTACTCCCGACACATTTGCCGTTCCGTTCCAATCATTTTCGTAATGCTGTTTACTGTATACCAATGCTCCATATCTGTTATAAACTTTCAGCTCATTATTTGGATATGATTCGATACAATCAATTCTGAAAAGATCGTTTGCTCCATCGTTATTTGGTGTGAATTCATTGTAAACTGTCAAGCAAATTGGATCAACAGAGGCTGAAGCCGAATTATTTGAAGCATCAACATCTAATGGAGTTGAAATTTCTATTGTAGCCACATTTAAATAATTTCCGCTTGGCAATACCTCAGCAACAATAGTGAGTGTTGCACTTTGACCTGAATTCAACGTTGGAATCGTCCAGAGCTGTGTCTTTGGATCATAAACTCCGATAGTTGTGCTTGAACTTACCAAATCATAACCGCTAGGCAGCAATTCGCTGACGATGGTATTTATAAAACTACCTTGTCCTACATTATTTACAGTCACTGTAAAGGTTACATGATCACCAAAATTAGGTGTTGGATTGTCGACTGTATTTGTAATTGTTATATCTGAACAAGTCGCAACTGTTACACTCAAAGTCTTGGTGGTAGTTTCATTACAAGTATTGATATAAGTAACTTGAACTTTACCCGGTCCAATATCTGACCATGAAATTGTAACATCATCATCTGATGTTCCGCCGCCATTAATAATGGTTCCATTAGTTACAGACCAAACGTAATTTGATTTTCCATTTGCTATCGAATAAGTCACACCTTGAAAAACACATGGTGTATCATCATTGGTTGTAATTGGAACTAAAGCGTCATTTTCAAAACTAACTGTTACACCTAATCTTGAAGCTCCTCCACAGCCATTTGTAATATTGATAAGGGCATCGGCATAATATGTCGTTGCAGTTAACAATGTACTTGCAGTTAACGGAGCTCCTCCTGTTGGTGTTGAATACCAAACTACATTTGCTTCATTAACCTGAATATTAGCTAATGTTGGTGATGCTGCTAAACAGAATACTTGTGCTGTTCTTGGTGTTGTAATTCTTCCAGGAGTATTAACTGTTACTGCAACTGCTAATCTATTAGGATTCTCGCAGTTTGTAGTACTTGCTGCCGCTCCGTAGTAAGTTCCTGTTGCTAAAGCTGTAGAAGCTGAAATAGCAGTACCTCCTGTTTGGGTGTTGTACCAAATTACATTTGCTTCATTAACCTGAATACTGGCAATTGTAGGCGAAGCAGTTGAACAGAAATCTTGTGTTGTATCTGTTGTAGTTGGCGTTGGACTCGGAGTTGTTACTGTAATTGTAACTTTTAAACGAGTTGCGCTTTTACATCCTGTTGCGGCGTCTGTGATTTCTCCATAATATATACCAGAAGTTAACGCAGTTGTTGCAGTAATTGCAGTTCCTCCAACAGGAACATTAAACCATGATACGTTGCTTTCATTTACTTTAATACTAGCAATGGTTGGTGTTGTTGTTGAACAAAACTCCTGTGCTGCATTATTTGTTGTAGGTGTAATTGAATTACCAACAGTTACCGTTACTTTTAATCTATTACTGCTCTCACAACCTGTTACAGCATCTTTTAATGCTGCAAAATAATCTCCATTTACTAATGGTGCAGTTGAAGCAATCGCCGTTCCTCCAATTGCTGCGTTATACCAAATTACATTACTTTCATTAACTTGGATACTGGCTACCGTTGGATTATTACCTGAACAAAAAATCTGTGTTCCAGAAGTTGTTGTTGGTGTAACAGGATCTGTAACTTTTATTGCAATTGGCAGTCTTGTATTACTTTCACAAGATGTTACTGGATCTTTTATGGCTGCATAATAAGTTCCTGTTGTTAATGTTGTTCCCGCAGGAATCAAATTTCCTCCAACTAAAGTAGTGTACCAAACAACATTATTCGCTGGACTTACATTAATTGATGCGAACGTTGGAGCGTTTACAACACAGAAATCTTGGTCTTTATCTGCAATGTTTGGTGTTCCTGGATCTGTTACATTTACTACTACAGCTAATCTTGCATTGCTCTCACAAGTCGTTGTGGCGTCTTTCAATGCAGCATAATACGTTCTTGTTGTCAATGCTGTCGTTGCTGTTACTACATTTCCGCCTGTTAATGCGTCATACCAAACTATATTTCCTGTTTCTGGACTTACATTAATACTTGCAATTGTTGGAGTATTTACTAAACAGAAATCTTGATCTTTATCTGTTATATTTGGTGTGCCCGGATCTGTAACATTTACTGCTACAGCTAATCTTACATTACTTTCACAAGTTGTTGTGGCATTTTTCAAAGCCGCATAGTACGTTCTTGTAGTCAATGCTGTTGTTGCTGTTACTACATTTCCTCCTGTTAATGCATCATACCAAACAATATTTCCTGTTTCTGGACTCACATTAATATTGGCAATTGTTGGAGCATTTATCAAACAGAAGTCTTGATCTTTATCTGTAATATTTGGCGTACCTGGATCTGTAACATTTACAGCAACTGCTAATCTTACATTGCTCTCACAAGTTGTTGTGGCATTTTTCAAAGCTGCATAGTAAGTTTTTGTTGTCAATGCTGTTGTTGCAGTTACTACATTTCCTCCTGTTAAGGCATCATACCAAACTATATTTCCTGTTTCTGGACTTACATTAATATTGGCAATTGTTGGAGCATTTATCAAACAGAAATCTTGATCTTTATCTGTAATATTTGGCGTACCTGGATCTGTAACATTTACAGCAACTGCTAATCTTACATTGCTTTCACAAGTTGTTGTGGCATTTTTCAAAGCTGCATAGTAAGTTTTTGTTGTCAACGCTGTTGTTGCAGTTACTACATTTCCTCCTGTTAATGCGTCATACCAAACTATATTTCCTGTTTCTGGACTTACATTAATGCTTGCAATAGTCGGAGTATTTACCAAACAGAAATCTTGATCTTTATCTGTAATATTTGGTGTGCCCGGATCGGTAACATTTACAGCGACTGCCAATCTTACATTACTTTCGCAAGTTGTTGTGGCGTCTTTCAATGCAGCATAGTAAGTTTTTGTTGTCAACGCTGTTGTTGCAGTTACTACATTTCCTCCTGTTAATGCGTCATACCAAACTATATTTCCTGTTTCTGGACTTACATTAATGCTTGTAATAGTCGGCGCATTTACCAAACAGAAATCTTGATCTTTATCTGAAATGTTTGGTGTTCCTGGATCTGTAACATTTACTGCAACTGCTAATCTTACATTACTTTCACAAGTTGTTGTAGCATTTTTCAAAGCCGCATAGTAAGTTTTTGTTGTCAATGCTGTTGTTGCTGTTACTATATTTCCTCCTGTTAAAGCATCATACCAAACTATATTTCCTGTTTCTGGACTCACATTGATGCTTGCAATAGTCGGCGCATTTACCAAACAGAAGTCTTGATCTTTATCTGTTATGTTTGGTGTTCCTGGATCGGTAACATTTACTGCTACGGCTAATCTTACATTGCTCTCACAAGTTGTTGTGGCATTTTTCAAAGCTGCATAGTAAGTTTTTGTTGTTAACGCTGTTGTTGCAGTTACTACATTTCCGCCTGTTAAAGCGTCATACCAAATAATATTTCCCGTTTCTGGGCTTACATTAATATTGGCAATAGTCGGAGCATTTACCAAACAGAAATCTTGATCTTTATCTGTTATGTTTGGTGTGCCCGGATCTGTAACATTTACAGCAACTGCTAATCTTACATTGCTTTCACAAGTTGTTGTGGCATTTTTCAAAGCTGCATAGTAAGTTTTTGTTGTCAACGCTGTTGTTGCAGTTACTACATTTCCGCCTGTTAAGGCATCATACCAAACTATATTTCCTGTTTCTGGACTTACATTAATATTGGCAATAGTCGGCGCATTTACTAAACAGAAGTCTTGATCTTTATCTGTTATGTTTGGCGTACCTGGATCTGTAACATTTACTGCTACAGCTAATCTTACATTGCTTTCACAAGTTGTTGTAGCATCTTTTAAAGCTGCATAGTAAGTTTTTGTTGTCAACGCTGTTGTTGCAGTTACTATATTTCCGCCTGTTGAGGCATCATACCAAACTATATTTCCCGTTTCTGGGCTTACATTAATGCTTGCAATAGTCGGCGCATTTACTAAACAGAAGTCTTGATCTTTATCTGTAATATTTGGCGTGCCCGGATCTGTAACGGTAACTGTAATCGCCAGCCTTTTTTTACTTTCACAATAAACCGTTGGATTCAATTTTATTGGAACAGAAAATACTCCATAATAGATTTTGCTAGTCAATGGATCGCTTGCTAATAGTGGAGTTGTACTTGTCGCAGAATCATACCAAACAACATCAGCTTCATTAGTTTTAAGATCTGAAACTTTTGGACTGTTTATTACACAAAAATCTTGAGTATTATCATCAGTTGTTGGTGTTGCTGGATCAGTAACTGTTACTGTTACTTCTTTAAGTTCACCAGCTTTATTTGGACAAGTATTATCACTTTTAACTGCTGCATAGTAAGTCATAGGACTCATTGCCGCCGTTAAACCAGAGGCTGTCAAAACTCCTGTTACATTATCTACTGTGTAAGTTACACCATCAATTAAACCAGTTAAAATAGGCTTCGTTTTATTAGCATCTAAATACCAAAAGAATACTGGATTTGCCAAAGAACTCGATGGTGTTAAAGTCGCTGTCGTATTATGACAAACTGAATCATTATTAACCGAAATATCCGTTGGAAGAGAAGTTGGTAAAATAGTAAATGTTACTTGTTTTCTATCGCCTGGAGCAGTTTCACAATATTCATCAGAACTAAGTCCTACATAATAAGTATAGGTTCCAGGAGACAATCCTGTTACGTTTAATGTTGAAGTTGTTTTTCCTGGTATTAAATTACTTTTTGTTCCATCAAAACTATACCAGTAATAGACTGGATTTGTAAGTGTTGGTAAAGGTGTAACTAAAACAGCTTCTAAGCTCACGTTCCCATTTTCAGAACAAATCACGGTATTAGATCCATTATTTATTTTTATACTAGCTATAGTTGCAGCTGGTGTTGTTGCTCTAACTACCACTGTTACTACGCCTCTTGTTAAAGCTGGACAACCATAACGTATAGGCTGAATATAATATTTATAAGTACCCGCTGCCATTGCAGCTGGAAGTGTATAGGATTGACCATTAGCCAATACATTACCGCCAGTTGGAGAATCATACCAAGCGTAAGTCGAACAGTTCTTAGGAGCAACCTCCAATTTTAATTCAGAACCTGGACAGACCGTGAGCGTATTTTTAATATCACTCCCTATAACCTTCGTATTGGTTACTCGATCTATACTATGAACTCTAAGCTGATCAAATACACTTGCTACACCGCCCAAACTAATTCTAACTTTATCGTAAGGCTGAGTTTGAGGTGCTAGAATTGTCATAGCCATAGTATCGCCTGAAAGTAATTTTAAACTCAACAAATTACTGTCATTCTTAATAGGTGCTCCAACCTCAATATTTCCTGAATAAAGTTGAATAACGAACCCTGTAAGCAAATTAAGATTTAAAATTGTACCAGGTTTAGAAATCACTATTCTAAGACTATCTCCTACCATTGAAGGTGTTCTAAAAGCGGTGGTAAGTTCAGCTGCTGCCAAAACTCCTGCCCCGCTAAACATTGTAGCATAAGTACCCACATCACCATCAGCAACATTCCAAGGTTGAGAAACTCCAACTGTAGTAGTTAAAGCTCCAACTCCTAAATCTCTTACGCCGGAGAAAATATCTTCAATATCGCCCTGACCACATGTAATTTGTTTTACTTGTTTTTTATAATGAGCATCATAAACATTAATACTTTGTCCCACACTTAAAACTGATCCTAGTTGTACTCGGATACCATCATAATCTTTAGTACCAGAAATATCAGAAGGAACGAAGGTATATTCAAATGAGTTTTGCCCTGATAATAGATTTACTAATGATCCAGATACAGATTGCAGAGTTCCAATATCAATTGGATTTCCAAGTCCGTCACGTTTCGTACCTACTACCGTAATACTTTGTCCTACCGCAATTAAACTGTTTTCTAAACCAAGTTTCACAGTTACAGGAGTTCCTTTAGAAATAGTTGTTGGCCATTGCAGGTTTTGCCATGTCGTTCCAATACCCAAAAGCCCAAAACCTGTCGTTATTGTCGAATATGTACTTGGGTTACCATCTACTGCTAAAGCCTCATTCGAAACACCTCCGGTAAGAATTGATCCGTAAGATTGTGCATTAGCATAAACTCTTTCTAGTAAAGTATCACAATCCAAAGGATCAATAACACTAATTGTTACCGTTTGACTATTGGTACACGTTCCATTATTGACAATTACAGTATAGGTATAAACACCAACAGTATTAAGTGCTCCTGTACTATTTGAAGGTAAAGCATTACCTTGCGGATCATACCAAGTTATTGCTGCATTTGATGTTGCGTTTAATGTTACAACTTCTCCTTTATTAACTACTCTATTAGTGGTTACATCTGTTAAAGTTGGAATCTGATTAATTGTAACAGTTACTTTCTGCTTGGCCGATAAACAGCTATTACCTTTTGTTTGAGCTTGAATCCAATAATCACCACTTGCCGTAATATTTACAGCCGCTCCGTCTGTAATTTGAGTATTTATTGGACTATAGAAAGTATAAGTCGTATTTCCTGATGTATCAAAACTTGCTATTGCATCTTTTAAATTGACCTTTGCACAACCTGATAAAGTTGCTGAAACTGTTAAAGCTGGAGTTGGAGCGTAATTTACAACTACTTCTTTTAATGTCCCCGTTTCATTTTCGCATGAACCTTCATTGACTACTGAAATAAAATATGTAGTAGAAGACGTTAATCCGCTAATCGTCAAGGCTCCCGCAACATCTTTTGAGTACGTTACACCCGCAACATTTCCGGTTGGTACCGGCTGCGTTTTATTTTGATCAAAATAATAATTAAACTTAGCTCCTGCTAATGAAGATGTTGGAGACAATACAATTCCTCCGGTACAAGAAGTTGTCAAAGGACTACTTATTAAAATATCCCCAGCTGTTGGAACTGATACAATATTTACTGTCACTGCTTGACGAGTAGAATTCACACAAGTACCACGCGTTTCTTCTAAATAATAAGTTGTACTTGTATTTAATGCCAGCGTAGTATAAGTTGAAAGTGCCGAAAGCTCAGTACCTCCTGTAGGCAGATTATACCATTTATATGTTTTTCCTGTAGTATCAGAAGTAACTGCCAAATTTGCTGATTTCCCTACACAAACAGTAGTTCCCGAAACAGCAGCTTCTTTAAATCTATAAGATGCTCCATAAATATCTAAGCTAGTTGCTATAGTAGCTAATCCGCCTAATTTAACTTGAATGGCTGAAAATGATCCTCCCGCAACAAAACTTGCTTTAAATCGATTTCCTCCCAACAACTGAACATTTACGAGAGCTCCAATAGTGGTCAAATCATTATTTGGAGTTGCACCGTTAAAACTTCTTAATGTAACATTAGAAACAAGTCCAAGATCAACAATTCCTCCTGGCAATCCTAACTCTACATCTATAATATCTCCCGCTTGACCCGTTGTTGTAAAAATTAACTTTTGTTCTAAGGTTGACAAAATACCAAGTCCGAAAGAAAGTTTTGCTGCAGTAGTATTATCTCCATCTACTGAAAAATCTGGATCTGTTACACCGCAAGGAACTATACACACAGCACCATCCAAACTCGTTTGTTGTATAGTGGGTCTCAAACAAATATCAACTGTATTAATTACAGAGACATTAATTACAGCTCTTGGGCTACTTTTGCAATCTGAAGCTGTATCTACAGCTTCTACATAAAAAGTTTTACTAGCAGTTAAAGCTGGACTAGGAGTAAAAGTACTACTGCCTAATTCTATTGATATTCCTCCGCTAGGAACATCAAACCAATTATATTTTATGGTTCCTCCAGCATCTACTACAGCCAACTGCACACTCTGACCAGACTGAATCGTTACATTTGAAGATACTGGAACTGGTACAGAAGGAAGAGGGTTTACATTTATCGTTTTTTGTGTACGAGTACTCGAACAACTTCCAATCACCGCTTCAACATAATAACTTGTAGCAGCTATTAAATTTGGTGTTGAATAGGAAGTTCCCGTAAATATTAAACTTCCTCCAGTTGTAGCATCATACCAATTATATGTTGTTCCTGCGATTGGCGAAACAACAGATAAAACGGCTGAACCTCCTGCACAAATATTTGTAATAGTAGAATTAATTGCCGGAGCAACAGGATTATTTACAGTAACAAGAACAGCCGATCTTTCGCTATTAACACATCCATTGCGAGTTACCTCGACATAATAAGTTGTATTTGCTGTTAAAGCAAGAGTTGTAAATGCAGCCGCACTTGATAATAAATTTCCTGCTGTTGCAGCATCATACCATTTAATCGATTCACCTAAAGCTACATCGGCTGTTAATGTTGTTGTTTGCCCGCTGCAAATAGTTTTATTTCCAGTTATAGTTCGTTCTTTAAATTTATAGGAAGCTCCATAAATGTCAAGGCTCGTTAATAACAAAGCCAATCCCCCCAACCTAATCTCAACACGATCAAAAGAAGATTTTGCTTCAAAAGTTACTCGAAAACGTCCACCAGAAAGTAACTGAACGTTCAAAAGAGAGTTTACTGCCTTACGATCGTTATTGAATGTAGCACCATTATAAGTTGCAAGAGAGATGTAAGTTAATAAACCAACATCAGCTAATCCGCCTGGGATTCCTAATTCAACTGTAATAACGTCTCCCGCCTGACCTGCATTATTAAATTGCAAAATCTGCTGCACCCAATCATTAACAAGTCCAACAGGTACAGTCAACCTTGCGGCAGAATTATTATCACCATCAACTGACTTATTTTGATCTGATGAACCACAAAGCAAACAAAGCCCACTCTGAGAAGTCTGCTGGCTATTTGCCTGTAAGCAGCTGCCTTGTACAGCCGTAACCGTAACTGTAATAGGAACTCTTAAAGCACTAACACAGCCACCCGCACTATTACGAGCTTCAACATAAAAAGTTTTTGTCGCAATTAAAATAGGTGTCGTAAAAGTATCGGAGCCTCCTAATAATTTAGTCCCTCCTGCAGCTACATCGTACCAATCAAAAGTAACCCCTGATTCATTTGTAAAAGCGTTTAAAGTTGCATTTTGACCAGACAGTATCGACACACTCTGAGTTAACACCGTTGGATTTGCAGGAACTGGTGTTGATGTGACAGTTACCGTAGTTCTTGTCGTTTTACAACTTCCAATCGAAGCTTCAACATAAAATTTAGTAATACCAGTTGGAACCGTTGGAGCATAAGTATTTCCAGGCGTTAAAAGGTTTCCTCCAGTTTCTGCATCATACCATTTATAATCTGTACCAAGCACAGGGTTTATTACAGACAATGTAGTTGCTTGTGTTGCGCCAGAGGAGCAAATTGCAGTACCAGCTGTACTAATTGTTGGTAAAGCCGGCTCAATTACATTAACTGTTACAGGAATACGTTGATCACTTTCACAACCTCCAACTCTCGAAGTACTAACATAATAAGTTTTAGAAGTTGTCAAAGCAGGTGTAGTAAAACTACTAACAGCTGAAAGAGCAGTTGTTGATGTTGGAGAATCATACCAAGCAACGGTTGTGCCAGCAGCTGCAGTAGCCGAAAGCGCAATTGACTGTCCTGTACATACAGATTGGGTCTCACCGCCAACAATTGTTGGTTTAGCAAATTGCAAGCGTGCATCGTAAATACGCAAAGTATTTAGAACACCTACTAAACCACCTCCAAGCTTGATTACAACTCTGTTAGCATCTTGAGTCAAAGTGTATCGTATAACCCCAATTTTATCACCCGAAAGCAATGATAAATTCAAAATAGAACTGCCTAAAGCAATTTTATCACCAGCACTTACTGTGCCCAAAAAGGGCTCAATTGTTGCAGTTGAAAACAACCCTAAATCAAGTATATCATCACCGCTGCCAATGTATAATACAATTTGATCACCAGCTTTTGCTGTCTGATTAAAAATCAAGGTTTCCTGAAGAGTACAGACAACTCCGACAACAGTACTTAAAGTTGTAGCTGTTGTTGGCACCGCACTGGACTCAGCATCATAAGCAAATGCAGGATCAGTTATACCAGAACCAATGCATAATCCCGAATTACCAATACTATGCGAAGTGGGTCTACAAAAGGTTTGCGCAAAAGTCATATTGCTCAAAAGCAATAAAAACGCCAAACCAAATAATCTCTTCTTTAAGATGAGATCATAAAAAGTAATTTTTTTCATAATTTGGAAGATTAGAAAATGGACAATAAAATACCTGTTGCGGTAAGCACGTATGCTTAGGCAATTTTAAAATTGTTAATAATCAAACACTTAGAATGAAATCTTAATTTTTAGTGATCAAAAATTAAAACTGCACTTTAATAAAAATTATGTTGTATTGTGTATACCAAAGTATACGAAAGAGCACTTTTTGCTCCTTTTGAACAAAAAATGTCTTGAAACTTTTTGGAAATACTGATCTAAACCAGACTTCCTCGTGGAGTGATTTGTTAGAGGGATAATTTTCATAAAAGAAAATTTAAGTTTAAGTAGAACTGGGGGTAATTCTATTAAATATACTATCATTCAATATTTATAGAAAGTTGATTACTCTTCCTGTAAACTGTATTTCATTAGAATAAACTCTAAAGCTGAATGTCAATACCCTTAATAAATAATAATACTGTTTTTAAAAAACAGAAAAAAATCTTTCATCAACAAAACCGCCGATTGGATTTTGAAAACGAAAAAATAAAATAATTATAAAATTTGAAAAATAAGTTTGAAGTGGAACTAAAATTAAATTTCAAAATCAATTCAATTTTATACAAACTCATAAAAAATAAAGCCAAAATAATACCTAATGAAAAAATGATAAAGAAAGTAATGATTAATTCCATACGCAGCTTAATTAAGTTATTATAAAAAACTTCAACTCTCATTGTTATAGAAGTAAACAATTAAGTATTAAAAAATACTCCATCAGAATGTTATTTCCAGAAACAGAAAAAACAACTTTGTTTAACTTTTCTAATCTAAAATTAGAAAAAAGAAACACATTAAACAAGTGTAAAATTCCTATTTTTTAGTTCAAAAAAAACTAAAAATATAAGAACATCAGAAAAACCTATAGTTGAACTGCATCTTTTATCGTCATATACCAACTAAAATTCTTTGACTTTTTTATGTTAAACTTTTTATTGTAGTACAAGTACTACGGTAAAAAAGAAAAAAATCACTCAAAAGAACATCAAAATGAACCAAATAAGGAACAAATCTTACATTTATACCTGAAAATTTCAATTTATTGCAGTATTAAGAAAAAAAGCGTAGAAATACGGGGTAAAAAAAATGACAAAGTTTAAACAAAAGTTAAAAAATTAAAAAAAGGCAAACAATTGCAATAAACAACCATTTACCTTTTACATTCTTTATTTATTTAAAACCTAAGATTCAATTATCGAATTAATCTGAGAAAATAATTGTCCATCACTTAAAAAAGCACCTTGCTGAATCAACTCAAATATAGATGCGTTTCTGTCTTCTGTAAATACTTTCTTTCCAACTTTCATTTCAATATTTTCAGTAAACATATTATCAGATAACCACTGTAAACCTTCTGTGGTTAAAAAATCAGTTTCTTCAACTAGTGATTTCAAAACTATTGATTGCACATGAGTTTCAAAACACTGAAACAAGAAAATATGATTTCTAGAAAAATGTTCTAAAAATTCAGCTCTTGACAATACACCTTCCCAAATTAAATCTGAGAAAACATCTAATTCCTGCTCGGCAACTTCAGGTTTATTTACTTTTAGAGCATCCCACTCTGCTTTATCAATAGCTTGCGTAGCTAAAAAACTAGCAAACTCTGCGTGTAGTTCATCAAATTGCTCTTTTGTTAATCTTGCGTATTTCATTTTATTTTAGGCTTTATGCTTTACGCTGTAAGCTAAATACTCTAGCCACCAACATTAAGTCTAATTAATATTAATTCATTTCATTAAACAAAAAAATCCCGATTTGCATCGGGATTTTTATATAATCTTTAAAACTATTACTTTTCAGCAACAATCTCGTAAGCTAACTCAACGATTACATCTCTGTGTAAACGAACACTAGCAGAATATTTACCAGTACGTTTTACGATACCGCTTGTGATGAATTTTCTATCAATAGCGTTACCAGATTTCTCTAAAGCATCAGCAATATCGATGTTAGTGATAGAACCAAAAAGTTTCTCTCCACCAGCTTTTGCAGTAAGTTTAATTTC
Organism: Flavobacterium plurextorum; assembly: GCF_002217395.1. GTDB lineage: Bacteria > Bacteroidota > Bacteroidia > Flavobacteriales > Flavobacteriaceae > Flavobacterium > Flavobacterium plurextorum. The sequence continues at coordinate 40,505 of NZ_MUHD01000019.1, forward strand.
AAGAGCTTTTAAAGTTTCAGCTAATGCTTTAGCATCAGCAACAACTTTAGCTTCTTTATGTGCTCTTTGTTTTAGATTTTCAGCTAAAACTTTTTTAGCAGAAGGAGTTGCTAATGTAGCAAAACCTTGAGGAATTAAAAAGTTACGACCGTAACCAGGTTTTACAGATACTACATCATCTTTAAATCCTAAGTTTTGTACGTCTTGTTTTAAAATAAGTTCCATGTTGTTGTCCTTATATTTTAGAAGTTAGGTTCTATTATTAGAAACCAGCGACTAGAGTTTTTAATTATTTTAATAAATCGGCCACGTATGGCATTAAAGCTAAGTGACGAGCTCTTTTTACAGCTACAGAAACTTTTCTTTGGTATTTTAATGAAGTTCCAGTTAAACGACGAGGAAGAATTTTTCCTTGCTCATTTACGAATTTCAATAAGAAATCAGCATCTTTATAATCGATGTATTTGATTCCTGATTTTTTGAAACGACAATACTTTTTAGTTTTGTTTGTTTCAATGTTTAAAGGCGTTAAATATCTGATATCTCCGTCTTTTTTTCCTTTTGCAGATTGCTCGATTGTAGACATAATAATTACGCTTTAGTAGATTTTAATTTTGCTCTTCTTCTTTCCGCCCATGAAATAGCATGTTTGTCTAAACTTACAGTTAAGAAACGCATAACTCTTTCGTCACGTCTGAATTCAGTTTCAAAAGCAATTAGAACTTCTCCAGCTACTTTGAATTCGAATAAATGGTAAAAACCACTTTTTTTGTTTTGGATTTCGTAAGCCATTTTTTTCAGACCCCAATCCTCTTTCGATACCATTTCAGCTCCTCTACTAGTAAGAAATTCTTCAAATTTCGTTACTGTTTCCTTCACCTGAACCTCAGATAAAACGGGATTTAAAATGAAAACAGTTTCATAATGATTCATAAATACAATATTTATTTGTTAAAATTGGGTGCAAAAGTAACCATAATTTTTAAATATACAACACTTTTTTACTTTTATTCGTTGTAATGTAAAAAACAGAGCTTAACTTTAGTTTTTTTTACAAAAAAATAATACATTTACTATTGCTATCCTGAATTTATTCTAAATTTATTGTTATGAAACTAAACTGTGTTGTTGTAGATGATAGTTCTATACAGAGGACAATTATTGCAAAATTAGTCAATAATCACCCAGGTTTGCATTTAATCGGTGATTTTTCTAATGCAATTGAAGCGAAAAGTTGTATCTCTTTAAATAATATCGACCTAATATTTCTTGATATAGAAATGCCAGTTATAAATGGCTTTGACTTCCTTGATGGATTAAAGTCTAAACCGCAGATCATATTCATTACTTCTAAAGCCGAATACGCTTTAAAAGCTTTTGATTATGATGCTACCGATTATTTGCAAAAACCTATTGCGGTGGACCGTTTTAATGCTTCTGTAAAAAGAGCTATAGACATGCATTTACTTAAAAAAGAAGTAAAAGAAGAAGAAGGCGAACATATCTTCATTAAAAGCAACCTTAAAAAACTTAAAATCTTCACAGCAAAAATCAAATGGATTGAAGCTTTTGGAGATTACGTAAGAGTTGTTACTGAGGACGACAGTAATCTGGTACTTTCGACTATGAAATCCTTTGAAAATGATTTATCAAAAGATAAATTTATTCGTGTGCACAAATCGTACATCATCAATATAGATAAAGTAGAACGCTTTAACAGCAAGTTTGCCGAAATCGGTATTACCAAAATCCCACTTAGCCGCAACAAAAAAGAAGACTTAGTAAAAGCATTGTCAACATCTTGATTTTTAATAAAAATCAACATTAATAACAACCTTTACAGCTCTGTACTGAGCAACAGCCTCAAAACTATTCAATATTTTTTGAATAGTTTTTTTTGTACTCCCTAATGGAATTTCCTGTGGAATTTTAATTAAAATAGTTCTAATATACTCATTTCGTATCCTATTTATCGCAGGTTCTTCAGGACCCAAAACCGGCATTTTTAAGTTTTGACTTAAAACCTGATACAACCACATAGAACCTTCCTTTAATTTATCAAACTCACGGTGTTTTAAAGTAAGTTTAATAATCCTGAAATAAGGCGGATATTTATAAATCATTCTATCATACAATTGCTCCTTATACATACCTATATAATTATGGTTTGTAACTTGTTGAATTGTATTGTGATTTGGATTATAAGTTTGGATCACAACTTTACCTTGTTTTTCAGATCGTCCTGCTCTTCCTGCAACTTGTATCATCATTTGAAAACTGCGTTCAAAAGCTCTAAAATCTGGATGATGCAGCATGTTATCTGCATTCATAATTCCAACCAAGCTCACATTATCAAAATCAAGTCCTTTAGCAAGCATTTGCGTTCCTACCAAAATATCTACTTCTCTATTCTTGAACGTATCAATAATTTTTTCAAAACCAAATTTACCTCGTGTTGTATCCTGATCCATTCTAGCCGTTTTAGCTTTTGGAAAAAGAGAAACCAATTCCTGTTCGATTTGCTCCGTCCCAAAACCTTTAGTCGTCAAATCTATACTCGAACAACTATGACAATGTGTTGGCTTTGCAATTGAATAACCACAATAATGACAACGCAATTGATTTTTAAATTTATGAAATGTCAAGCTTACATCACATTGCTGGCAATGCGGGACATGACCACAAGTCATACATTCTATTACAGGAGAATAACCTCTTCTGTTTTGAAACAAAATTACTTGTTCGCCCAAAGACAAAGCTTCCGTAATTTCTTCAATTAAAATATCACTAAAATGCCCTGTCATTCTTTTCCTGAAATGTTTGTCTTTTAAATCAACTAAAACTACCTCAGGCATTCGAACATTTTTATAACGCTCAGTTAAAGTTACTAAACCATATTTATCTGTTTGAGTATTAAAATATGTTTCGATACTTGGGGTCGCAGAACCTAATAATACTTTGGCATTATGAAAATTTGCCAAAACAATTGCAGAGTCACGCGCATGATATCTTGGTGCAGGATCGGTTTGCTTAAAAGTTTGCTCATGTTCTTCATCAACAATCAGCAAACCCAAACTATTAAAAGGCAGAAACAAGGCAGACCTCGCTCCTATTACAATCTGTGCTTTTTCAGAGTTTTCTAGTGTTTGTTTCCAAACCTCAACTCGTTCGTTATTGCTGTATTTTGAATGAAAAACGGCAACTTTATCTCCAAAATGAAGTCTCAATCGAGAAACTAACTGTGTTGTAAGCGCAATTTCTGGCAGCAGATATAAAATTTGTTTGCCCGTTTCTAAATATTCTTCTATCAGTTTAATATAAATTTCCGTCTTTCCACTTGATGTAACACCATGGAGAAGACAAACTTCTTTTTCTAAAAAACTATTTTTTATTGCAGTAAAAGCATTTTCCTGAGCCTCGCTTAATAGAAGTTCTTTTTCTGATTTCTCTCCATTAAATGAAACACGATCGTGCTGTAAATAATACTCTTCAAAAATTTCTTTCTCGATTAAAGCTTTTACAACAGCTGAAGTAGAATTTGAAACTTCAATCAATTTCTTTACCGTAATCGGTTTCTTTTCTGAAGCGCTTATCTGAAAATAAGCCAGCACAATTTCTTTTTGTTTATTAGCACTTTTCAATACCTCGAGCAGTTCTCCTAAACCATTATCAGATTCATATTGCGAATGTAATTTTACATAACGAATCAGTTTTGGCTTGTAGCTTTCTTTAATTTCTTCCTCTAAAACAATAATATCCTTTGCAATTAATTTTTGAAGAATTGGCAGGATATTTTTCCTGTTTAAAATCGAAACAATCTCCTGAACTTTAAGCGAACTTTGATGCTGCAATGCTTCATAAACTAAAAACTCATCATCGGAAAGTTCTGAATCATTTACGACAACTTCTGGTTTATGCGAAACAATAGTTTCACTTTCCAATAATAATCCAGTTGGAAAAGCACCGCGATAAACATCACCAATACCACACATATAATAATTGGCAACCCAAAGCCAATGTTTAATCTGTGTTTCGGTCGCAATTGGTTTTTCATCTAAAATCTGATGAATTTCTTTTGCCTCATATAATGTCGGTGCGTTTTCGTGTATATCGATCACCAACGCCGTATAAATTTTACTTTTACCAAATGGCACTGCCACCCGCATACCCTTTTTTATAAAATGATATTCAGCTTCAGAAACGCGATATGTAAAAGTTTTAGCTAAAGAAAGCGGTAAAACAACTTCGATAAAAAACATGCACTAATTTTATATGATTTGGAAACTTATTATTTTCCCGAAGATTTAGCTAAATAATCATTAACCAATTTCAACGTATGATTTAGAGATTCTACATTAGTTCCATTGTCATGACCTGGAATAACATATACTGGCTTCTTGAATTTTGCTTGCACTTTATGCATCGATTTCTGCCATTCCTTTACGTCCGCATCACCTAAATAACCAAGATCAACAGCAGATATACTTTTTACAAAACAACCACCGTAAAGTATTTTTTCTTTATTAAACCATACCACAACATTATCAGACGCATGACCTTTTCCTGGATAATAAACCTCAAAAGTATGCTGACCGACGGTAAATGTCGTATCATTCGGAATTATAAATTCTGCCCTGCCTTCGCCGTTCTTTTTAAGAATCTCATCTGTTAATTTAATTGTATACGTCTTAATACCTTTCTTTCTGTAAAAGTCCAGTCCTCCAGCACGATCTTCATGAGAATGCGTTGCAAAATGCATTATAACCTTTTTATTATGTCTTGCTTTTATTGTATCTAATAAAGGCTGAAACTGTGATTTATCCCAAGGCGCATCAAACAAAACTACACCTTTACTGGTAACCAAATACAAAGCATTGGCAGAAATCTTTGTTCCTTTATAATCATGAAATGTTTTATAAACATAAAAGTCACCCGTAAGATGACTTATTTGTAATGGCGAATTCTTAGATTGTCCAAAACTATTTGAAGCTAAGACTAAGAATAAAATTATCGAAGCTAATTTTCGCATATTTTTAAAATTAATTTTTCACTCGTGTCCAGTATTGCGTTCTTCCCATTAAAGAAATTCCAACATAACCGCGAAGTTTTAATTTATCTGCAGATTCTAATGAAATATAACATTTGTATTTTTTACCATTTGTAGGATCTAAAATAGTTCCTCCATTATATTCAGAACCATCTTTTTTAAGACCATTCATAATAACCATTCCTAAAATAGGTTTATTTTTCTCAGCACCGTCACATTTAGTACAAACATCCTTTTTATGATCAGCACGAAGAATTTCAACTACTTTACCGTAAATTTTTCCAGATTTTTCATAAACCTCTACTACAGATTTTGCCTCACCCGTTTCATCGTCAATAGTTTTCCATTTTCCGATAACACTTTGAGATTGCATTGTACTTAATGCGAAGAAAAAAACACCAATTGTTAAAATCCAATTTTTCATACCTATTTATTTTTTTTTTGTTTTAATTTTCTGATTGAGGCATTCAATTCAAAACCCAAAAGCAGAATCATACAGTTTATCCAAATGTAAAACATTAGAATTAATAATGTTCCAATTGAACCATAAAGTTCGTTATATTTTGAGAATTTTATAACCCAAATCCCAAAAAAGAACGAAGATATAACAATTAAGATTGTTGTAAAAACCGATCCAATACTTATAAAAGGCACTTTATTATACTGCTTTGTACCATAACGCAATAATATTGAAGATGTTATCAAAATCATCAGTATAATAAACAAATATCGACCTAAAATAATCAACGGAATACGGTCACTCAAAACATCCTGAATAATTGTTTTTTGAATAAAAACCTCAAAAACAACGATCGTAGCCACCGTTACAAACAATATAATAGTCATAACAAGCGAAATAGCTAATGCTACCAAATATTGCTTTAAAAAACCACGCTTATCAAAAACATGCTTAGAAGATTCAAAACCGCTTAGAATTCCGTTAATACCATTCGCCATTAAAAAAATCGAAAGCAAAAATCCCGACGATAACAATCCCGAGTGACTATTATTTAAAATATCACTGATAATTTTACTAATAGCATCATAAGTATTTGGAGGAACTCCCTGTTGTACAAACTGCAAAAAATCGGCCTGAAAACCTTCTATCGGAATAAAAGGAATCAAGTTTAAAATAAATAATGCAAAAGGAAATAAAGCCATAAAAAAGCTGAAAGAAACAGCACTGGCATGATAAGAAAATGCACCTTCAATAATTCCTAAGGTATACATTTCAAGCAAATCATAAAGCGAAAAACCTTCCAGCCAAGGCAATTTTATTTTCTTAAAAAATCGGGCTATAGAACGTATTACAGGAACTTTTTCAATCCGATCTTCTATTTCTTGAGACATACTATTTTAGATTTTTAGATTGTTGAGTTGGATTTTAGATTACAAAAATTACAATTTAAAACACTTTACTCAATTAAAAAGCTTTTAAACTCAAATCCATATTGTAAACTGAATGAGTTAACGCTCCAGACGAAATATAATCTACACCGCAAAGTCCATATTCGCGAATTGTTTTTTCGCTGATATTTCCTGAAGATTCTGTCTGACATTTTGAACCAATTAAAGCTACGGCAGTTTTAGTATCTTCATAATTAAAATTATCGATTAAAATTCTGTGAACACCGTCGCTCAACAAAATTTCACGAATTTCATCAAGATTTCTAGCCTCAACAATAATTTTTAAATCTAGATTATTCTCTTTCAAATAATCCTTAGTTTTTTTTATGGCAAGCGTAATACCTCCTGCAAAATCAATATGATTATCTTTCAACATTACCATATCGTATAAAGCATAGCGATGATTTTCTCCTCCTCCAATTTTCACCGCCCATTTTTCTGCAGCTCTAAAATTTGGTGTCGTTTTGCGAGTATCTAATATTTTAGCTCCCGTTCCTTCTAAAAGCTGCACGCAATGATTTGTTTTTGTTGCAATTGCAGACATTCTCTGCATAGTATTTAAAACTACTCTTTCTGCCTTCAAAATAGATTGAGAACTTCCAGAAACTTCAAAAACAATCTCACCATATTCTACATGCGTTCCATCCTCAATAAATGTTTTTACCTTTAATTTAGGATCAACATAATCAAATATCATTTTCGCAAGCGCAACACCAGCAATAATTCCCTGATCTTTCACTAATAATCTTGCTTGACCATGAGCCGTGTCTGGAATACAAGCAAGAGAACTATAATCGCCTGATCCTACATCTTCTCTAATGGCGTTACTAATCAAAAGTTCTAATTCTGATTGAAATTGAGCTTCACTTATCATTTTTATATTTTTTATAATATGCTAAATTATGACTTATTTTATGGATTTGAAAATTACTATAACATGAAAAGTTATACAAAACATTAAATATCTCTTTTTTAACCATTAAGATATTCAGAAAGACCGAGATTTGATTCTTAATGAAACTTACTATTTTTAATGATAGAAAAATCAAAGAACATTAAATATCTTTGAAATTCAAGCAAACAAAACTTATGGGATTAATTAAAGATATCTATTCTGTTTCTTTCTACGAAAAATTTAGTCAGGCTGCAGCCGAAGTACATCCAAAATTCGACAAGCAAAAATTTATTGAAACTATTTACGAAGGAGATTTTGCTCAAAAGGAATGGAAAGAAAGAATGAAACACACAACAGTTGTTTTTCATGAATTTATGCCCAAAAATTTCCCGGAATCCGTTACTTTAATTGACAAAATCATTGAAAATTTAAAGAAAAATAATTTCACAGACAGCAATCTGGCTTTTATCTTCTTTGCTGATTATATCGAAATGTACGGTTTAGACGATTTTAAAACTTCAGCGAAAGCTTTTGTTTCTATCACTCAATTTATAAGCTGCGAATTTGCTGTTCGTCCTTTTATTTTAAAGTACAAAGAGCAAATGATTGACGAAATGACAAAATGGTCATTGCATGAAAATCATCACGTGCGTCGTTTAGCCAGCGAAGGTTCACGCCCAAGATTACCGTGGGCAATGGCAATTCCGTTCTTAAAAAAAGATCCTTCATCTATCCTGCCTATTTTAGAAAACCTAAAAAACGATCCTTCCGAATATGTCAGAAGAAGTGTTGCTAATAACTTAAATGATATCGCAAAAGACAATCCGCAAATAGTATTAGAAATCGCTTCAAGATGGAAAAATCAAAGTAAAGAAACTGATGGAATTATAAAACACGGCTGTAGAACATTATTAAAGCAAGGTCATCCGGAAATTTTAAGCCATTACGGTTTAGAAAGCACGAATATTGAACTTTCATCATTTGAAGTTAAAACTCCAGTTGTAAAAATTGGTGATTATCTGCAATTTCATTTTCATTTAAATAATAAAAACGAAGACCCAAAAACGATTCGTTTAGAATATGCCGTTCATTATAAAAAAGCAAAAGGACACTTGGCTAAAAAAGTATTTAAAATAAGTGAGAAAGTTTATCCTCCGAATCAATTAACCAAAATTGAAAGAAACCAATCTTTCAAATTGATTACAACGAGAGTTTTTCATACTGGGATTCATCAATTGTCAATTATTATTAATGGAACGGAAAGTGAAGTTCTAGAATTTGAATTGATTGATTAAGCCGAGATTCCAATTCTCATGCTCCGGCGGAGCAAAATATTTATAGCGAAATATCGCATTACCACAGAAAAAGCTCCAGAGGAGCGACATATTTATCACCCCGCTGGGACTTTATGAAATGTGATATTATTCTTTGCTATAAATATTTCGTCCCTCTGGGACTTTCTAAACTTAAATTTAATCCTCTCTTTAAAACTTAACCACCGTTTTTTCTTATTTTTATAATTCTAAAAATTCAAAACAAACTTTTCTTAATCTAAATTAAGTTACAGACAGGCTCCGTTACTTTAATTTTGTTTTCAAATCAAATAAAAAATACCACATGTCAAATATCAGTTTAATTATAGAAGAACGTGCTGCCAATATTGGCAATTTTATGGTAGGTCGTTTGCTGCCTTTCCGTGAAAAAAGAGCTGTTGGTCCATTTGTATTTATCGACCATATGGGACCTGCACATTTAAGTGATCATGAAAATATGGATGTTCCTCCTCATCCGCATATTGGACTTTCGACTTTAACATTCTTGTTTGAAGGAAGCATTATGCACCGTGATAGTTTAGGAACCGAATTAGAAATAAAACCAGGCGCCGTAAACTGGATGACAGCTGGAAAAGGAATTGTTCATTCTGAAAGAACACCAGAATATTTAAGACATTCAGACAAAATGCTCCACGGATTACAGATTTGGGTAGCGCTTCCAAAAGAATTGGAACAAATGGATCCAAATTTCACACATGTTGAAGCAGATGATATTCCTGCTTGGGAAGAAGACGGCGTTTCGTATAAACTGATTGCCGGCGAAGCATTTGGTAAAAAATCGCCAGTTCCTGTTTATAGTCCGCTTTATTTTATTGAAATCAAAAGTACTGAAGCTAAAAAAATCAATATTGGAAGTCATTTATTTGGCGAAAGTGGTTTATATATTCTCGAAGGAAGCATCAAAAGCGGCGAACATATTTACGATCCAAAACAAATTTTAATTACAAACGACAGTACACTTTGTGAGTTTGAAATTGCCGAAAATTCAACTGTTTATATCTTTGGCGGACAACCATTTCCTGAAGAACATTTTATCTTTTGGAACTTTGTTTCTTCAGATAAAAACCTCATCGAAAAAGCCAAACAAGATTGGACAAACCAAACATTCCCAAAAGTTCCCGGTGAAACAGATTTTGTTCCATTACCTGAACCAAGAATCAAATAAATTATGAAAACAATATCAGCACAAATAGATACTCGTTTGTATCGCACCGAAATAACATCATCCAGCGGAAATATTGTAATCGCCGATGAACCTCAAGAAGTTGGAGGAAAAAATCTTGGTTTTAGTCCATCAGAACTTTTGGCATCAGCATTAGCATCTTGCACTTTAATAACATTGCGAATGTACATTAATCGCAAACAATGGGATGTTTCTGAAATTAATGTAAAAATAGATTTTGAAAGAGACAATCATCAAAACATTTCTCTATTTACAAGAAAAATTGAAGTTATAGGCGAAGTCGACGAAAAACAACGACAACGATTAGAGACAATTGCAAACAGCTGTCCTATACACAAAACATTAACAAACTCAATCGAAATTAAAACCACCTTAATATAACCATCATGGAAATTCAACAAATAAACGATACAAGAAGAGGCTACTTTGAAGCTGTAGAAGACGGAAAAGAAGCTGGAAAAATGACTTATACTTGGGCAGGCGATTCAAAATTTATTATTGATCATACTGAAGTAAACCCAGATTTTAACGGAAAAGGAGTTGGCAAAAAACTAGTTATGGCTGCTGTAGAATATGCTAGAACAAATAATTTAAAAATTATTCCGCTTTGTCCCTTTGCAAAAAGTGTTTTTGATAAAGTCGAAGAAATTCGTGATGTACTTTTTACTTAAAGGTTCAGAGTTGCAAAGAAACAAAGCTTCAGAGGTTTCTCTTACAACTAATAATTTTAATACTGAGACGCACTTTTGTGCGTCTTTTGTGTTTTTTATAATACCCATTTCTTTAAAACTTTATCCCTTTGCACCATTGAACCTTTGCCTCTTTAAAAACATTTTTTCCAAATCTCCCCGAAAACTCGTATATTTGCGCGTAATTTAAACTTAGAGTATGACAAGGATAATTACGCTTTTCTGTATTTTTATAGCACAAATCGGCTTTTCTCAAACAGCTGAAAGTTATTTAGAAAAAATCAGAAATAATGAAGCTCTCTTAACAGCTTTCTTTCAACAAATGCCCAAAGGAGGCGATTTACACCACCATTTTTCAGGATCAATTTATGCAGAACCTCTTTTAGAAAGAGCAATTGCAGAAAACTTTTATTTGAATCTAGAAACCATGGAAGTCTCAAAAACCAAACCTGCAAAAGGAAACTGGGAAAACTTCTCTTCTCTTAAAGAAAAAGGAAAACTAGATTATTACGAGCAGCAAATTATGCAGACTTGGTCAATTAAAGATTATAATGGTTCTGTACCTTCTGATGATCAGTTTTTTGACTCTTTTATGAAATTTGAACCTACTATCACAGGTCATTTTGCAGAAGGAATGCTTGAACTTAAAAAACGTGCCATAGCAGAAAACGTAAGTTATATCGAAACCCAATTATCAACGATTCCGTGCGATATGAATGTTTCTGATCTAAACGATTTCAATACAAAACTTCGTCTTGCTGCAAATGTAAAAGATGAAAAAGCAGTTTTAAAACTTTTAGATGAGTTGTATAAATCACTTCAGAAAAAAGAAGCAAAAAAATATGCTGATGATTTCAATACTAATTTCTTGGCAAAACTTCACAAAGATCTAAAGATCGATGACGAGCGTTTCACAATGCGCTATCAAAATTTTGTGCTGCGTTTTATGGATCCTGTAGACTTGTTTAAAAACTTAGTTATTGCTTTTATTTCTTCTAACGAAAGCAAACTGACTGCGGGTGTAAACATAGTTTCTCCAGAACACGGACAAAATTCTATGAAAGATTATTGGCTTCACATGGTGATGTTTAAATATTGTCATTCAAAATTTCCTGACGTAAAATATACACTTCACGCAGGCGAATTGACTTTAGGTTTGGTTCAGCCAGAAGATTTAACTTGGCATATAAATGATGCAATTTATATCGCTGGTGCAAACAGAATTGGTCACGGAGTTGATATTGCTTACGAAGCAAATTCATATGATTTATTGAAATATATGTCTAAAAACAATATTCCAATCGAGATTAATTTAACGAGTAATGAGTTTATTTTAAAAGTAAAAGAAAACAGACATCCATTTACACTTTACAAAGAATTCAATGTGCCAATAGTAATCAGTACAGACGACGCGGGAATTTTAAGAAGCAATATGACAGAACAATATGTTTTGTTAGCTAAAAGATATCCTGATGTGAATTACGAAACGATTAAAAAATACGTTTACAACAGTATCAATTATAGTTTCATTCAAGATGAATCGGTTAAAAAACAATTGACTAAAGATTTGGATAATCGTTTTAAAGCTTTCGAAGCGAAGTTCTCAAAAAACTAATAAAATAATAAATCTGTTAGATCTGCTAAATCTGCGGGAAAAAATATACTCTCGCAGATTTAGCAGATCTGGCAGATAAAATTCATTTCAATATGATACTTGAAGCCGCATTTCTTTTTATAAAACCAGAACTATCAAATCAGTTTGAAGTTGATTTTGCAAAAGCAAGTCAATATATTTCGTCAATTGATGGTTATTTAGGACATCGTTTAGAAAAATGTCTTGAAATAGAAAACAAATATCTTTTATTAGTCGATTGGAATACGCTTGAAGATCATACAATAGGTTTCAGAACTTCTGAAGCGTATTTAGAATGGAAGAAAATTTTACATCATTATTACGAACCGTTTCCTATTGTAGAACATTTCGAAACGGTTTTTGAGAATAAAAAATAGAGATTTCTTTTGCCACAGATTAAAAAGATTTTCACAGATTAATTCAAAAAAAATCCTTTTTTAATCCTTTGAATCTGTGGCTAAAAAATAAAAATTAAATTCGCGCTAACCCCTTTGTGCAATTAGTGGCAAAAGAAAAAAACATGAATATAAAGCTCATCGCCATTGGCAAAACAGATAATAAATCGCTTCAAACTTTGATTGACGATTATACCAAACGTTTGTCGTTTTACATCAAATTTGATTTAGAAATTATTCCCGATATCAAAAACGTAAAAAACTTATCTGAAAGTCAACAAAAAGAAAAAGAAGGCGAATTGATTCTGTCAAAACTTTCTCCAACCGATCAGTTGATTTTGTTGGATGAAAACGGAAAAAACTTCTCCAGTGTTGGTTTTTCTGAAGAATTACAAAAGAAAATGAATTCCGGAATCAAAACTCTAGTTTTTGTAATTGGCGGTCCTTACGGATTTTCGGAAACGGTTTATAAAAAAGCACAAGGAAAAATTTCGCTTTCCCTGATGACGTTTTCACACCAAATGGTTCGTTTATTTTTTATCGAGCAATTGTACCGTGGGTTTACGATTTTACGCAACGAACCTTATCATCATCAATAATTTTTTGTTTCAGGTTTTCTTTGTTTCAGGTTTCAAGTTTTAGAAGATGAATTCTTCATCAGTCAAATTAATTAAAGGAACTGGAAATTTTAAAGTTCCGATAAAAATCTTGTTTTTTATATAAGCGTCGTAGCTTATATTTTTATTAAAACAAAACATATACTTAAGAGGCTTATCATGAATCATGTGATTCAAATAACTCTGTAATTCTTCTCTTTTAACCAAAATTCCCTCTACTAAAATTGAGTTATCTTTTTTGAAATACACTTCAACTCCAAACTTTGGTTTTTCCATTTTATAATACACTTTCGTAAAAGGCAGAAAAGCGAGATTCTTCCCGATTGAATCTGCGTATGAATAATAATTTTCAGCATTTTCATTTTTGTGGGCACTGTCTGCTCTTTTCTTTTCCTGCATTTTCATAACCTGCGGAATTACCATTTTCAAAGGCAAACGCTTATCGATGTTAAAAATCCAATTGGTCGAAATAATACTGCTTTTTCGATTTAAATCAGCGATCGTATCTTTTCCTTCGGTTTTAAAAAAAATGTAAATTGGTGAATGATCTTGTACGTCTTTTACAATTGAAACATTTGCTTTTGGCAATAAAACGTCTTCTTTTTTTCCACAAGAGAAAAGAAGGAAAGCAATAATTAAAGTAATGTATTTCATATTTGTTTGTTTTTAAACTCAAAGTTTGTCATTTCGATCCCGAGGCTTCGGGATCGAAATGACAA
>NZ_MUHD01000002.1:0-56473 GCF_002217395.1 Flavobacterium plurextorum
TAAAAAATTATAATTTTTTATTCGATTTTGACAATAATACCAGTCGAAAATTTCACAATTTCTCATGAATTAATTAGTGTGAATTTGTGAAATTCACGGCAAAAAAAAGATACAATGCAACATTCATTAAAAAATACATTTCCTAATTTCTCCAGTGAACTTATTGCTACTATTGAAGAAAACGGAAGTCTTCAAGATTTTGAAGCTGGAACAATTTTGATGCGAACCGGGCAGTACATTAAAAACACGGTTTTGATTACTAAAGGAAAAATCAAAATTTATCGCGAAGGCGAAGACGGCGGTGAGTTTTTAATGTATTATCTTCAGCCTGGACAAGCCTGTGCTATTTCGATGATTTGTACAGCGAAAAGCGAAAAAAGTCAGATCATGGCAAAAGTAGTCGAAGATGTTTCTGTCATGATGATTCCGTTGCAAATGATGGATAAATGGATGATGGAACACAGATCTTGGTACGAATTTGTAATCGAAACTTACAGAAGCCGCTTTGAAGAAGTATTGGAAGTTGTTGATAATATCGCTTTTCGTTCTATGGATGAACGTTTAGAATTTTACTTAAAAAGACACTCTGATACCTGTGGCTGTTCTGAAGTCAATCTTTCACATCAAGAAATCGCAACAGAATTAAATACATCGAGAGAAGTTGTTTCGAGATTACTAAAAAAAATGGAACAGCGAGGTTTAGTCAAACTCAACCGAAATCAGATTGAACTTTTGAAATAAGTTTACCTCGAATTTCACGAATTTGATTTAATAAAACAATTGTCAGTTCGAGCGTCTCGAGGCTTCAAGAGAAAACTCGTAAAGCATTTCGACTTCGCTCAATGTGACAAACCTAACTTCAATCTTAAACACATAGAGACATAGTTACTTTGTCTTAATAATAGATTGAAATGAATAACACATTATTTACACATATCTATGTCTCGATCTGTTTAAATTTATATGCCCAGAAAAATCCTTTTAATCATAATAATCTGTGGTAAAAAATCACTTCTGTGATAAATGTTACTGTAGATCTCTAATTTCCGAGGCAACTTTGCATAAAAACAAATATAATGGAATACTTAGGCTATTTTGCTTCAATCATTATCGGAATTTCTCTGGGCTTAATTGGCGGCGGCGGTTCTATCTTGACTATTCCTATTTTAGTGTATTTGTTTAAAGTAAATCCAGAACAAGCAACTTCGTACTCTTTATTTATTGTTGGCTTAACCGCTTTATTTGGCAGTTACAGTCATTATAAAATGGGAAATCTAAAACTCAAATCGGCATTGTATTTTGCAATACCTTCTGTAATTTCAATACTGATTATTCGTGAAGTTATTTTTCCTAAAATTGCTTCTACCCTATTTTCTATTGCCTCTTATTCTGTTTCAAAAGATTTTCTGATTATGATTGTCTTTTCGGTTTTGATGATAACAGCGGCGATTTCGATGATTCGAAAACCTCAGCCTGAAATAAAAACTGCCGAAACCAATTATCTCCAATTAAGTTTAATTGGCTTCTTGGTCGGAATCGTCACAGGATTTCTTGGAGCCGGCGGTGGATTTTTAATCATTCCTGCACTTTTATTCTTTGCCAATTTACCAATGAAACAAGCCGTAGGGACTTCATTATTGATTATTACCATTAATTCCTCAATAGGTTTTGGAGGTGATTTATATATAGGAACTCCTATCGATTATACTTTTTTACTAGGTGTTTCGGGAATGGCACTTTTAGGAATGTTTATAGGAAGTCAGTTTTCTAAAAAAATAGATGGAACAAAATTAAAACCGCTTTTTGGCTGGTTTGTTCTCATAATGGGATTTTACATTATTACAAAAGAAGTTTTATTTTAATATGAATTTCTTACCTGCAGATACAACAGATTTGTAAAGATCTTTAAATATTTCCAATTTAGTTTACTTGTAGAGATCTTTGTCAAAGTCTTGAATTTTGACAAAGATCAAATTAAAAAATCCGTTTATTTTTCAAAATAAACGGATTTCTTTTTAGGGTACTATATTCTTGATCGTATTTATCTTTAATTTAATACGGCTGTCAAAATTAACAGATTAAATCCTGCTGTTTATTTATCTGTTCGCCACCAATGGTAATAATTATGTAATCCGTCATATTCAAATCCACAACGCGGATACAACTGATTGCCTATATCGTTTGTTTTTTCTGTTTCCAACATCAAACCACAGGCATTTGTTTCCTCACACCATTGTTTGCTTCGATCAATTAATGCGACAGACAAACCTTTACCACGAAAATCAGGATGTACAAAAAGATCACTAAGCAGCCATTGCTTTTGCAATTTTGTATAATGAAATAGTTTATAAAGCTGTACAAAGCCAACAGCTTTTCCGTTTGTGATCGCTAAAAAAATGTCAGATTCATTATTTAACAATCGTTCTTTTAAAAATGCTTTTCCTTTTTCTACATCAGATTCCTGACGGTAAAAAACACGATAAAGATTAAAAAGTTCTGCTGCTTCATTGAGATCTTCAAGACTTGCTTTTTTGATTTTGTAATCCATTATTATAAAATGTTTTAATTAAAAAAGCGAAAATATCTTAAAGATCAAACAACTTTATAGTCCAGTTTATTTAAAACATGGTCATCCAGCATTTCTGCAAAAGTATTCCTCTATAAAAATAAAAAATCCGTTTATCTCTAAGGATAAACGGATTTGTATCTTTTAATTAAAATTTAAAGTTCTCACTTTTCTTTTTTCAATAATTTTTCTAAATATTCGACTTTTTCTTTTTCAGCCTGAACTAATTCTTTTTCAGCCAAAACCAGACGCTCGTAAAGTTCAACCATCTTATCCAAAGGATTGAATGTACAAGAGTTATTCGTTATAAAACTACCTGAAACAGTTTCATTAAAAGTGTTAAAATAATTAATCACATTTTCTTCAGAAAAATTTTCAATTGCTTCTATTGTAACGCCAAGCACTTTTGCTATATCTAAAAGTCTTTCACGATCTACAGTTTCACTCGATTCAATATTCGAAATAGTCTGCTGGGTAATCCCCATTTCAAATGCTAATGCATCCTGCTTCATTCCTTTAAGCTCTCTAATTCGGCTTATGTTTCTCCCTATATGTTTTGATCTTTCTGCTACACTCATAATTCAAAGATATTTAAAATTCTTTAAAATTTTCTGTTGTGGTAAAATACAAATCCATCTTTGTAAAATACAATTTCAGAAAATTCAAAAACAAAAGTACAATTTTTCTGATAGTTAAGAATAAAAAACCTCCAGTTAAAACTGGAGGCTATTCCTATAATTAATTCGTAAAAATTAGCGCAATTACTTCGCCAGTTCGCTGTCGCTCGGGTCGCGGCTATAAAAACATCTTAATGCTCGCCATACCCAATATCATCCATTTTTCCGCTAAAAACTTTATACTGAATAATAAAGTAAATAACAACTAAAAACAGTGCTATAAAAAACCAGCTCAAACCAACATTCAATCCATATTCGTGAGCTGCAGTATTGTAAATTGTCAGCGAAGGATTTACATTATTTGTTGAAGGTAAAACATTTGGGAAAATTGAAACCGCTGTTGAAGCAAATCCGCCTAATAAAAACAAGGTTGAAAACAGAAATCCGTGACCGTCTTTTTTAAATGAGCGCACTTTAAACAATCCTAAAATTCCAACAAAAGTCAAAAGCGGAAAAAACCAAAGAATAGGATTTTCTATAAAATTATGAAACGGTTTAGGTTCTATAAAATGCCAAATTTGCAAAGAGATACAAACTAAAACCAAGAGTACAATATTCAGTTTAAAAACCACATTTTTAAGCTGCGGATTCAAAGCGGAATTTGTTTTGTAAATAATCCAGTTCGCACCATGAATTGTTAGCGCCACAACACTCACAATACCAAGAAAAAGTGTAAACCAATCTATAATTCCCAATTCACTTGCCTGCGGACTAAAAGTTGGATTCCATAAAGGCAGAAAGAAAAAATGCGCTTCTTGTGTAGAAACACCGTTTTGCACCATTCCGAGATTTACACCGCGAACAATATTTCCTAAAGCAATCCCGAAGAAAAGCGCCAAAAGTAAACTTGCAACCCCAAAAGCTTTATCCCAAATTGTTTCCCACATTGGATGATGAATCTGCCCGCGCATTTCAAGTCCGATTGCGCGAAAAATCAAAAGCCACAAAATCATGATCAAAGGCAGATAAAACCCGCTGAAAGAAGAAGCATATAAAGTAGGAAAAGCAAAAAACAAAACACCTCCCGCCGCAATCAGCCAAACTTCATTAGCATCCCAAAACGGACCAATAGCGCTTGTAATTGCTTTTTTATCCTTTTCTGTTTTAGCAAAAAATAAATGAATAATTCCTGCTCCAAAATCATAACCGTCTAAAACCAGATAAACAGCCAGAATTCCCATTAAAACTACGTACCAAAAAAATTCCATACTTATATATTTTCAGTTATGCCATCTTGATGAGGGCCTTTATTGATAATTTTTCCAATCAAAAGCAAAAACAACATGCCTAGTAAAAGGTATAAACCAATAAAACCAAGCAATGTAAACAAGGTATTTCCAGATGAAACTGTTGGCGAAGCACCAGCTGCAGTGCGCATTAAATTGTAAACAAGCCAAGGTTGTCTTCCTAATTCGGCAGTGTACCAACCCGTTGTATTAGCAATGTACGGAAATGGCATCATGAACATTAACGACCATAAAATCCATTTGGTTTCAAACAATTTTCCTCTGATTAATTGAAAAAGTGAAATCATCATTAAGCCAATAAACACTGTTCCAAGTCCTACCATAATATGATAAGCATAATATAATCCCGAAATGTTAGTTGGATGCAGATCTTCTTCAAATTGATCTAAACCTTTTATTTCCTGCTCCCAGTTTCCATAAGTCAGGAAACTTAGAATATTAGGAACAGCGATTTTGTTATCCAATTTTTTATCTTTTACATCTGGCTGTCCTATTAAAACAATTTCGGAACCTTTCTTTTCTGTGTGAAAAATTCCTTCCATTGCAGCAAAGGTTACCGGTTGGTATTTTACGACATTTTTTGCCAGTAAATCTCCTGTTGGCATTGCAACGATTATACTCGAAATCAATCCGAAGATAACTCCCGTTTTCAAGAACAATTTCCCAAAAGAAACATTCTTTTTACTTAAAATATAGAAAGCTCCAATTCCTGCAACAACAAAAGAACTTGTTACCATAGAAGCTGCCTGATTATGAAGATAGGAAGGCCAAAGCCACGGATTTAAAAACAGAGCTTGAAAATTATTAAGTACAAATTTTCCGTTTTCGAGAATTTCATAACCTACAGGATTCTGCATCCACGAATGTGTTGCAATAATTAGAAATCCGCTCGCCCATGAACCAATGCAAATTAATAATCCTGTTACAAAATGCCATTTATGTCCTAGGAGTTTTTCTCCAAATAAAAATATACCTAGAAAAGAAGATTCCAGAAAGAATGAAAACATTCCTTCCATGGCAAGCGTCTGACCAATAATTCCTCCAGTTAATTCGGAGAATTTTGCCCAGTTGGTTCCAAACTGAAACTCCATTGGAATTCCCGTTACAACACCCATTGCAAAATTGAGGGCAAAGATTTTCATCCAAAAATGGGTGGCGTGATTGTATTGTTCGTTTTTAGTTTTTAAATATTTCCATTTGAAGTACACAATGATCAAGGAAAGACCCATTGTAAGCTGCGGAAAAAGATAATGAAAAGTAATGGTGAAGGCAAATTGCATTCGGTCATAAAAGAGCATTTCTTCCATAAGTAGTAATTTGTTTATGAAGTTCCACAAATTTAACCATTACAACCCGAACAAAGCCCCTTAAAAAAAAGTTTATCTCCCGATATTCGTTAAACTTTTCAACAATTTTAAAAGTATGAATTACACTTATGCTTTGTGATGAGTGTGTCTCTATTTGTCATTTCGACAAAGAAGAAATCACACTAGAATTTCTACAACAAATAGAAATATACGTTGCGGAATCTCGCGTGTGATTTCTCCCTTCGGTCGAAATGACAATATTGCGTATAATTTTATGTGTTTAAACATAACTCAGTGGTTTCAACCACGGAACGCAACGTAAGAAATACATAATCATGACCTGTTTCCCACGGTTGAAACCGCAGGCTATATTTTATTCTTTCTTCAAAATTCCTTTTTCAACACTTTCATTGATTAAACCTTCTGCATAGTTCCATAGAGAAGTTGAACCATTTTTAATTACACTTTTTTTCTCGTAAACCTTATCATAATTCACGTCAAACTCTTTCCATGTTCCGCCGTTATTTGATGTATTCTGCAGCAAAGGTTCCAATCTGTCCATTGATCTTGCAAACTTGGCTTCATTGGTTTCTCCGGCTTCAAACTCTTCCCAAATAGAAATTAATTCTTCTGCTTGACTTTTTGGAAGCAAACCAAAAATGCGATTCGCAGCCAATCGTTCCTCATCAGTATTATCATGACTTTTTACCGTATCATAAATAAAAACATCACCAGCATCTATTTCTACAATATCATGTATCAAAACCATTTTTACCACTTTTAAAACGTCAATTGGTTCATTTGAATGTTCTGCCAAAACAATCGCCATTAAGGCTAAATGCCAGCTGTGTTCTGCATCATTTTCACATCGGTCGCTGTTGAATAGTTTTGTTTTGCGCTGAATGTATTTTACTTTATCAATTTCTTTTATAAAAGCAATTTGATCTAATAAGCCTGCTGTGTTCATATCAATAATTTTCGTCAGTTGTAAAATTACATAGATTTTTTTCCACCATATAAGTTATATCAGTTCATTTTAGCAAAACGCAGATTACGTATGCCTTAAATTTACTTATATCACTTATATGATAAAAATTCCTTTTTTAGACAAAATCAAATTTCTGTAACATTAGTCACCCATTTTAAGAAAAAACTAGGTTACCTTTGTCTTCCCTATATTTTTAGAATTTATATCATGAAAATAGAACAAATTTACACCGGATGCCTTGCTCAAGGTGCTTATTATATTACATCAAACGGCGAAGCTGCGATTATTGATCCGTTGCGAGAAATCCAGCCTTATTTGGATCGTCTTGAACGCGATCAGGTAAAATTGAAATACATTTTTGAAACGCATTTTCACGCTGATTTTGTTTCTGGACATATTGATTTAAGCAAAGAAACGAAAGCTCCTATTGTTTACGGACCAAACGCTGCCTGCGAATTTGACTGCATTTCTGCAAAAGACGGTCAGGAATTTAAAGTTGGAAAAGTAACCATAAAAGTACTACATACTCCGGGACATACTATGGAAAGTGCTACTTTTTTACTGATTGATGAAAACGGAAAAGATCACGCTATTTTTTCTGGCGACACTTTGTTTATTGGTGATGTTGGTCGTCCTGATTTAGCTCAAAAAGCAGCAGGAATGACTCAAGATCAGCTAGCGGGAATTTTATATCATTCGTTGAGAGATAAAATCATGACTCTGGCTGACGATGTAATTGTTTATCCAGCGCATGGCGCAGGAAGTGCCTGTGGAAAAAACATGAGCAAAGAAACAGTTTCGACTATTGGAAATCAAAAAGCAACCAATTATGCTTTGCGCGCCAATATGACCGAAGAAGAATTTATTAAAGAAGTTACCGATGGTTTATTGCCTCCTCCTGCTTATTTCAGCATGAATGTAGCGATGAACAAAGGCGGTTACGAAAGCTTTGAAACGGTTTTGCATAACGGAATGAAAACAATTAAGGTCGAAGAATTTGAGGCTGTTGCCGAAGAAACTGGAGCTTTGATTTTAGATACTCGCAAAAGCGGTGATTTTGCAAAAGGATTTATTCCGCAGTCTATTAATATTGGAATCAATGGTGATTTTGCACCGTGGGTTGGAACTTTAATTGGTGATGTAAAACAACCTATTATATTGATAACCGAAGTAGGTCTTGAAGAAGAAACAGTTACACGCTTGAGCCGCGTAGGTTTCGATTCGATTATCGGACATCTAGAAGGTGGTTTTGAAGCTTGGCAGAAAGCTGGTTTTGAAATTGATACCGTAAACCGAATCTCAGCAGAACAATTTTCAAAAGAATTTAACAGCAAAGAAGATAAAGTTATTGATGTTCGAAAAGAAACGGAATATCAAGCTGAACATATCGAAGATGCTTACAGCAAACCTCTCGCTTATATTAATGACTGGGTAAAAGACATTAATCCAAATGAGCATTTTTACCTGCATTGTGCGGGCGGTTACCGCAGTATGATTGCGGCTTCTATATTACAAGCACGTGGATTTAGAAATTTTTCTGAAATTGACGGCGGTTTTGGAGCAATCTCAAAAACAGAAGTTCCAAAATCAGATTTTGTTTGTCAGAGCAAGGTTTTGAAAGCATAAACATTGAACATAAAGTTTAACCATATAAGTTATATAAGCACATTTTAGTTTGGAGCGTTTTTATGTACGCTTCTTATATTTGCTTAATTTTTCTAAGTCATATAAGAAACTCCAACTTATAATTTCTTATATAACTTATAAGGTAAAAAACACTTAATATTTTAATTATATATGAGTTTACTAGAAATTTTAAAAGAACCTTGGCCTTGGTACGTTTCAGGCCCGTTGATTGGTTTAACAGTTCCTATTTTATTGATTATCGGAAATAAATCTTTCGGGATTAGTTCTTCGCTTCGTCATATTTGTGCGGCTTGTATTCCTGCAAATATTTCATTCTTTAAATACGATTGGAAAAAAGAAAGTTGGAATTTATTCTTCGTTTTCGGAATTTTTCTTGGCGGAGTTATCGCTGCTTATTTCCTTTCAAATCCAAATCCTGTTCAAATTACTCCTGAACTTTCAGAGCAGTTAGCGACTTACGGAATTACTGATCATTCTGGTTTAGTTCCAGCACAATTATTCTCTTGGGAAAGTTTATTAACGCTTCGCGGATTTATAATGATTGTTGTAGGCGGATTTTTAGTTGGCTTTGGAACACGTTACGCCGGCGGATGTACAAGCGGACACGCGATTATGGGAATTTCAAATTTACAATGGCCTTCATTAGTAGCAACAATCTGTTTTATGATTGGCGGTTTTGTAATGTCACTTTTGATTTTACCTTATATTCTTTCACTTTAAAATTTCAAAAATGAGTAATTTAGAAAATAAAAATACAGACACGGAAGGAATCAACGGAAGTCAAATAAAAGATTCAGGATTCGCAAATCTTAAATATCTTATTGTTGGAATTCTTTTTGGAATTGTATTCGTAAAAGCAGAAATTATCAGCTGGTTTCGTATTCAGGAAATGTTTCACTTGCAATCTTTCTTTATGTATGGCGTAATCGGAAGTGCAGTTGTTGTTGGTGTAATATCTGTTTTTATCATTAAAAAATTCAATATTAAAACCCTTCAAGGAGAGAAAATCGAAATTCAGCCAAAGACTTTCAGTAAAGGGCAAATCTACGGCGGTTTATTATTTGGTTTTGGATGGGCAATTACTGGAGCTTGTCCTGGGCCGCTTTTCGCTCAAATTGGTACTGGTGCAACTGTAATTTCAGTAACCTTATTAAGTGCCATTGCAGGAACTTGGTTTTATGGTTTGATTAAAGACAAACTTCCTCATTAAATAAAATTCTTTTCACATATTATAACCCGACAGATTTCTAAAACCTGTCGGGTTTATTTTTTTTCAGAACTTTGGTTCACAGCTTCTTTATAGACAAATTTTCTTATTAAGAGTATTTCTTCGTTTTTGTTTCATTAAGTTTTATTAAGTTTACTATACCAGATTTTATCTTACAAAAAACACCAATAAATCGATACTATATGAAACGTTCAGAACAATTGTCGAAACTAAAAAATACCGAACAGTGGGATGTAATTATAATTGGTGGTGGAGCAAGCGGTCTTGGAACTGCTCTTGATGCGGCAAGCAGAGGTTATAAAACAATCTTACTTGAGGCGGTCGATTTTGCCAAAGGAACTTCAAGCAGAAGCACCAAATTAGTTCACGGTGGAGTTCGCTATCTAGAACAGGGAAATATACACTTGGTTATAGAAGCTCTAAAAGAAAGAGGATTACTCGCTAAAAATGCTGGTCACTTAGTTAAAAATCAATCTTTTGTAATTCCCAATTACAATTGGTGGGGCGGACTGTTTTATACTACTGGATTAACTATTTATGATTTACTCGCTGGGCGTTTAAGCTTAGGCCGATCAAAATATATTTCGAAGAAAAAAACAATCGAAATGCTGCCAACCGTAGAAGAAAAAGGTTTAGTAAATGGTGTTATTTACCATGACGGACAATTTGATGATTCTCGTTTGGCTATAAACCTTGCTCAAACTGCAGTAGAAAAAGGAGCTTGTCTTTTAAATTATTCTAAAGTTGTAAACTTATTAAAAGATGATAAAAACCAAATTATCGGTGTTGAAGCAATAGATCATGAAACTGGTGATCATTATAAAATAAAAGGTGCAGCAATTATTAATGCAACCGGTGTTTTTACAAATGCCATTATGAAACTGAACGATACAGTTTACAAAAAGTATATTGTTCCAAGCCAAGGAATTCATCTTGTATTTGACAAATCATTTTTACCAAGCGATCACGCTTTGATGATTCCTAAAACAAGTGACGGACGAGTTTTATTTGCGGTACCTTGGCACAACAGAATTGTAGTTGGAACAACTGATACCTTAATTAGAAAACACAGTTTGGAACCTATTGCGCTTGAAAGCGAAATTGAATTTGTGTTGGAAAATGCACAGCGTTTTCTAGCTAAAAAACCAACAAGAGCCGACGTTTTATCCGTTTTTGCAGGTTTACGTCCTTTAGCTGCTCCTGAAGAAGAAGGAAAAAGTACCAAAGAAGTTTCGAGAAGCCATAAAATCATTGTTTCTGAAACGGGTTTAATAACAATTACCGGCGGCAAATGGACAACATACAGAAAAATCGCTGAAGACATTATAAATAAGGCAATCAAAAAGGGCAAATTACCTAATAAACCTTGCGTTACAGAACATCTTTCTATTCATGGAAATAAACCCACTACGACTTTAGAAAGAATGAATCATTTGTACATCTATGGTTCTGATGTTCCTGAAATACTAGAATTACAAAAAAACGAACCAGAATTAAAAGAAAAACTTCATCCAGATCATGAATTTACAATGGCAGAAGTCGTTTGGGCAATTCGCTATGAAATGGCAAGAACCGTTGATGATATTTTGGCAAGACGTGTACGCTTATTGTTCTTAGATGCCAGAGCTGCTATTGAGTCTTCAGAAAAAGTGGCAAGAGTACTGGCAAAAGAACTCGGACATGATGAAGCTTGGATACACAAAGAAATTTTAAACTTTAAAGGAATTTCGAAAGGTTTTCTTTTAAAAGAATTTCAATAGACTTTTACTAACTTAAACCCGTTGGATGGAATTACTTTTAACACATAGAAACATAGCTTTTGCAGTCAAAAATTAGGCGTTTCACTTTTTTTAAATATACATAGCCGTGCTATGCAAAAGAAACGTGTTTCTTTTTGTCTCCTTTTTTTAAACATAAAATCTATGTTTCTATGTGTTAGATTTTTTTTCAATTATAGCCAACTGGTTAACTTAAAAACATATAAACCATGCAGGAAAAATTAATTTTAGCACTGGATCAAGGAACTACTTCCTCAAGAGCTATAGTCTTTAATCATGGCGGAGAAATTGTAAGTATTTCGCAAAAAACTTTTAAGCAAATTTTTCCAAAACCAGGATGGGTAGAACATAACCCAAACGAAATTTGGTCTTCTCAAATTAGTGTAGCCGCAGAAGTAATTGCTAAAGTAGGAATCTCTGGTAGAGAAATAGCTGCAATTGGCATCACCAATCAACGAGAAACTACAATTGTTTGGGATCGTGAAACAAGTGAACCTGTTTACAATGCAATTGTTTGGCAAGATCGCAGAACTGCAAAATATTGTGACAAACTAAAAGCACAAGGACATGCCGAAATGATTCAGACAAAAACTGGATTACTTCTGGATGCCTATTTTTCTGGAACTAAAGTAAAATGGATTTTAGACAACGTTCCCGGAGCACGAAAAAAAGCGGAAGAAGGAAAACTTTGTTTTGGAACTGTAGACACTTGGCTTATATGGAAATTAACCCGAAGTAAATTATTTATGACGGATGTTTCTAATGCCAGTAGAACTTTACTATTCAATATACATACTTTAGAATGGGACGATGAGTTATTAGAACTTTTTGATATTCCAAGAGCCATGCTGCCTGAAGTAAAAGAAAGCAGTACCATTTATGGAGAGACTTCTACTACCCTATTTTCAACAAAAATTCCTATTGCCGGCGTTGCAGGAGATCAGCAAGCAGCACTTTTTGGTCAGTTGTGTACAACTTCAGGAATGATAAAGAATACTTATGGAACAGGTTGTTTTGTGTTAATGAATACGGGGATAAAGCCTATTCGTTCCACAAACCATTTATTGACTACTGTAGCCTGGAAAATTAACGGCAAGACAACCTATGCTTTAGAAGGAAGCGTTTTTGTTGGAGGTGCAGCTGTGCAATGGTTAAGAGATGGTGCAAAAATGATTAATACATCAGAAGAAATAGAAACGCTGGCAGCCAGTGTTCCTGATAACGGAGGTGTTTATTTTGTCCCAGCACTAACTGGTTTAGGAGCTCCGCATTGGGATCAATATGCTAGAGGTGCAATTTTTGGAATAACAAGAGGAACCACCAGTGCACATATTGCCCGAGCTACTTTAGAAGGAATTGCTTATCAGGTTAATGATTTGCTAAAAGCTATGGAAGCAGATTATGGAGGAAAAGGAAAAGAATTAAGAGTCGATGGCGGTGCAGCAACCAATAATTTACTAATGCAATTTCAGTCAGACATTTATGGAAAAACCGTTACAAGACCCAAAACACTCGAAACTACAGCTTTGGGTGCCGCATATTTAGCTGGACTTGCTGTAGGATACTGGTCAAGCTTAGAGGATCTAAAAGAACAATGGTCAATCGATCGCGTATTTTCTCCACAAATGCCAAAACCAGAAGTAAATAAATTGGTAAAAAACTGGAATAAGGCCATTGGACGTGCATCAGACTGGATTGAAGAATAAAATTAAAAAACAAAAATATGACTCCTTTTACAGCAGAAATTTTAGGCACGATGTTAATGATTTTATTAGGAAACGGCGTTGTTGCAAACGTTGTACTTAAAGACACTAAAGGAAATAATTCGGGCTGGATTGTTATCACCACCGCTTGGGCATTTGCTGTTTTTGTAGGCGTAACTGTTGCGGGACCAATAAGCGGCGCACATTTAAATCCGATTGTTACACTCGGTTTGGCTCTTATTGGCAAATTTGCTTGGAATTTAGTTCCTGCTTACATTCTCGCTCAAATGATTGGCGCAATGTCAGGAGCCTTTTTAGTCTGGTTATCTCATAAAGATCATTTTGCAATAACAGAAGATGAAGGAACAAAACTTGCCTGTTTCTCTACATCACCAGCAATCAAAAATAATGTATCAAACTTAATCAGTGAGATAATTGCCACTTTCGTTTTAATTTTTACAATCTTTTATATTGCAGGACCAAGTTTAAAAATTACAGCCGATTCTAATGCTGCAATTGGTTTAGGAACCATTGGAGCTCTTCCGGTAGCAATATTGGTATGGGTAATCGGTCTGTCTTTAGGAGGAACCACAGGTTATGCCATAAACCCTGCAAGAGATTTAGGTCCAAGAATTGTACACGCGCTTTTACCTATAAAAGGAAGCAGCAATTGGAGATACGCCTGGATTCCAATTGTAGGACCAATAATTGGATCTTGTTTAGCGGCTGCTTTATATTTGGCACTTAATTAAAATGTCATATAACCTATAAATCTCTCCTATCGCGGACTCGCGTGAGGGATAGGAGAAATCCTGCCGAAGCAGTGCGGATAGCCCGACAGCATTGCGATAAGAGGGCGTATATGCGTTCAGTACTTTTGCCCGCTTATCGCAATGGTGGCACGTCCTGCTAGTAAAATATGCACCTTTAATTTTAATGTATTTCGGAAAATTTTGTCAAGTTTTGAAACTTTGACAAAGCTAAGTTCACTTTAAACTATCGTTAAATATAGAAGAGACCTATTTTTAAACTAAAAATTTATTCTATTTTTATACTAATTATATAGAGTTTATAAGCTTTCTATTTTGTTTTGATTCAATTAACAAAAATTTAACATGACACTTGTATATACAACTATTAAAAGTTATACATTTGTATATACAAATTATACACTTACGACTATGACAATTGAAGAGGTTATTAAGAGTACAGTTAAGATGGATAATGCGAAAAAAGTTATTCTGAATATCATGTACACACAGAATGTGATTCAGGATCATTTCAACGATTTAATAAAACCGTATGATTTATCTGGAGAGCAATATAATGTGTTACGTATACTAAGAGGACAAAAAGGAAATCCTGCTAATATGTGTGTAATACAAGAACGCATGCTGGCAAAAACAAGTAACACAACACGATTAGTTGACAAATTACTGCTAAAGGAATTTGTTACTAGAAATGTATGTCCGAACAATAGACGAAAAATTGAAGTGTTAATTACGCAAAAAGGATTAGACGTTTTAAAAGAATTAGATCCGAAAGTAGATGAGCACGAACGCGCATTTGCCGAGAATATAAATCCTGAAGAATTAGAATTATTAAATCAATTATTAGAAAAATACAGAACCCAACAAAATTAATATTATGAGCACATTATTAGAAAATTTGAACTGGAGATATGCAACAAAAAAGTTTGATGCGACCAAAAAAATATCTGCAGCAGATTTAAATACATTAAAGGAAGCTGTTAGATTAGCTGCTTCTTCATACGGACTACAACCTTTTAAAGTTGTTCTTGTAGAAAACCCAGAAATTAGAGAAAAATTAAAAGCTGCGGCTTGGGGACAAACTCAAATCACAGATGCTTCTAATTTATTTGTTTTTGCAAATGATTTAAATGCAGGACCAGAATCTGTGGCTGCTTACATTAAAAACATCAGCGAAACAAGAGGTCTTCCAACTGAAGCTTTAGGCGGATTTGCAGATATGATGAACGGAGTTATCTCAAACTTATCACAAGAAGCTAAAAACATCTGGACTTCAAAACAAACTTATATTGCTTTAGGAACTTTATTGGCTGCTGCTGCCGAATTAAAAATCGATGCAACACCAATGGAAGGTTTTAATCCTGCACAATTCAATGAAATTTTAGGTTTCGATAAACTAGGCTTAAATGCAGCAGTTATCGCAACTGTAGGTTACAGACATGATGAGGACGAAGCTCAACATTACAAAAAAGTTAGAAAATCTCAAGAGGAATTATTTATCACTATATAATTATTATTATTAATCCAAAATCAATTTTAACAACATGAAAAATTTAAAAACAATTGCATTAGCATTATTCGTAGCAGCGGCTAGTATTTCAGTAAATGCTCAAACTAAAAAAATCGATGTGAAAGCATCTACTATCAAATGGGTAGGTAAAAAAGTAACTGGAGAGCACTCTGGAACAGTAAACTTTAAAGAAGGAGCTGTAGTTTTCAAAGGAAAAAAATTAACTGGAGGAAACTTTACAGTTGATATGACTTCATTAACTGCAACTGACTTAACTGGAGAATACCAAGGAAAATTAAACGGTCACTTGAAAGCTGATGATTTCTTTGGAACTGATAAATTTCCAACTGCAAAATTAGTTTTCAAAACTATCGGAGCTAAAGCAACTGACGTTTATACTGTAACTGCAGACTTAACTATTAAAGGAATCACTAAACCAGTAACTTTTGATATTACTGTAAAAGGAAACACTGCAACAACTGCATTTAAAGTTGACAGAACTAAATACGATATCAAATATAACTCTGGTAACTTCTTCCAAAACTTAGGAGACAAAACTATCAATGACGATTTCGAATTAGCTGTAGCTTTAAAGTTCTAATTTAAGACTTACTAATTCATATATAAGAAAAACCCTAACAGATTGATTCTGTTAGGGTTTTTTCTTTTAAACTTTTCAAAAACATAACGTTCTTAATACTACAATAACGCTTTCATAATAACTACAGCCATTTTGATTAACATTCGGCTTCTACTTTTGAGCATCTTAAAAAATCAAAAACTAGAAATCAAAATCGTAGTTATGAAAACAAAAATACATATTGTACTTTTTACGCTTCTAAACGCTTTTCTTCTTCAAGCGCAGCAGCAGCCAAAAGGAATTTTTGGCAGCACAAACTGGATGAACAATTGGACTAACTTTAAACCTGCAAATACCGAATATAATGAAGCTACCAATATTATCGCAGGAAATATTGACAAAGACACCAAGTTAGTAAAACGCAATACTTATCAATTAGTTGGCGTTGTTTATGTAACAAATAATGCAACTTTAACAATTGAACCCGGCACCGTTATTCGAGGAGATGACAAAACCTGCGGTACTCTTGTAGTAACAAATGGAGCCAAAATTATCGCCGAAGGTCTTGAAACTGATCCTATCGTTTTTACTTCAAACAAAGAAATTTCGGAAAGACGTCCAGGCGACTGGGGTGGAATTATTATTCTAGGTAAAGCACCAATAAATTCTCTTGGCGGTGTTCATATTCTTCCTTTCAATTTAGAACCTATGTTAAATCACTACGGAGGTTCTGATGCTGAGGATAACTCTGGAATTTTAAAATATGTGCGAATTGAATATTCTGGTCGTAAATTAAGTGCTTTAAAAGAGTTAAACGGACTTTCACTCGCTGGTGTTGGGCGAAAAACTACCTTAAGTAATATACAAATAAGCTTCTCAAACGATGATTCTTTTGAATGTTACGGAGGTGATTTGAACCTAAACAACCTTATTTCTTATCGAACTACTGATGATGATTTTGATTTTACGCAAGGTGCACAAATCAACATTAATAACAGTATTGCAATTCGTCATCCGTTTTCATCAGACATTTCAGGATCTAGATGTTTTGAAGTTGATTCATATGATAAAATTGAAAATACGGATATGACAAAAAAGATGACAAAGATAAACGCAAACAATATTACGTTAGTCAATCTCGAAGAAAACAACCAAGGTTTAGTAAGAGAATCTGTTTATGTGAGAGAAAATACCTTTTTCAATTTAAACAACAGTATTGTTTCAGGCTTCTCTCCTTTTGTTTTATTAGAAGGAAATATTGGAAACGGCGAAGTAAATTTGTCTAAATTAACTTTTAAAAACTTAATTATAAACAATTGCACAGGTGGTATTACAAGCGAATCTTCGGCTAGTAATTCGACAATTCAAAACTACTATACTACCGCTCAATCGAACATAGAATACACAAAATCTAAAAATACGGAGCTTTTTATGCTTCCAAATATTAAAAGTAATCCAGATTTTAGAGCAAACGTAAACAACACGCTGGCTATTGGAAATTAAGGTCTTAAACAGGATTTGCATTTTAAAATTTAACAAATTTCTAAATTTAGAAAAGTTTTTTTTGAATTTTTATGTATTCTATTCCAATTTACATTTATATCTTTGTGACATCAAAATAAGAAAATGAAAACAATAATGAACAATACTTGGTGGTGGAAGAATTTACGTCAAACGTCGTGAACGAAGCTTCCTATGGTACTGTAAAACTATAAATATAAAAGGCTTGTCATCACGACAAGCCTTTTTTTTTTGATAAAAACTTAAGCAAAAACGAAATTAAAAACTATAAAACAACATACTTTGAAACCTTTTATACTCAATACACATTATAAACAAATTCTGGCTGACACGATTACGCCGGTTAGTATTTATTTTAAAATAAGAGACAAATTCCCAAACAGTTTGTTACTAGAAAGTAGTGATTATCATGGAAATGATAACAGTTTCTCTTACATCTGCTGCAACCCAATTGCAACAATTAAAATTGAAAACGAAATCATTTCAAAAACTTTTCCTGACGGAACAACGGAACAAATTTCGATTGATGCAACAACAAATATTCCAGAAGTAATACAGGAATTTTCAAGTCAATTTAAATCAGAAAAAAATGATTTTAAATTCATCAATAACGGTCTTTTCGGATACATTTCTTATGATGCTGTTCGTTATTTTGAAAAAGTTTCAATTGCAAAAAAAGACGATGCAACTGTAATTCCAGATGTATTTTATGCTGTTTATCAAAACATAATCGCGATCAATCACTTTAAAAATGAAGCTTATATATTCTGCCACAGTGTTGATGGAAGAAATAACATTTCAGAAATTGAGCAATTGCTTCAGTCTAGAAATATTGCTTCTTACAAATTCACTAAAGAAGGCGAAGGTTTCTCAAACTTAACCGATGAAGAGTTTAAACATAATGTCGCTTTAGCTAAAAAACACTGCTTCCGCGGAGACGTTTTTCAATTGGTTTTATCGCGTCGTTTTACACAAGGTTTCAAAGGCGATGAATTCAATGTTTATAGAGCTTTAAGAAGTATTAATCCATCTCCTTATTTATTCTTTTTTGATTATGGAGATTTCAAAATATTTGGTTCTTCACCAGAAGCACAAATTATCGTAAAAAACAGAAAAGCTGAAATTCATCCAATTGCAGGAACTTTTAAAAGAACTGGAAATGACGAGCGTGATGCGCTTTTAGCCAAAGAACTTTCTGAAGATAAAAAAGAAAACAGCGAACACGTAATGTTAGTTGATTTGGCAAGAAACGATTTAAGCCGTAACGGTCATGATGTAAATGTTGAGAAGTACAGAGAAGTTCAGTTTTTCTCGCACGTAATTCACTTAGTTTCAAAAGTAACTGGACATTTGCACGACAAAGCAACTACAATGCAAGTTGTTGCAGATACTTTTCCGGCAGGAACTTTAAGCGGAGCACCAAAACACAGAGCGATGCAATTAATCGAAGATTACGAAAAAACCAACCGTAATTTTTATGGAGGTGCAATTGGCTTTATGGATTTTGAAGGTAACTTTAATCATGCCATTATGATTAGAACTTTCCTTAGCAAAAACCATCAATTGCATTGTCAGGCTGGCGCTGGAATTGTCGCTAGTTCTGACGAAGAAAGTGAAATGCAGGAAGTTTACAACAAATTAAGAGCATTAAACACAGCTTTGGAGATGGCAGAGAAAATTTAGTTTCAAATACTTTAAACTTTAAAAACAAACCTAAAAACCATAAACAAAAAACTATGAAAAAATTAATTCCATTTGCTGCTGCAGTTTTATTATTTACATCTTGTGAAACGAAAAAAGAATCAAATGCGATTCCGATAGCAGGAACCTGGCGTCTTATATCAGCTGAAACGACTGAAAAAGATTCTACGTTTTCTACTTTCAATTCAAAAACAAAAATGATTAAAATTATAAATGATACCCATTTTGCTTTTTTCAATCATGATTTAAATAATGGAAAAGACAGTACTGCTTTATTTTTTGGCGGCGGCGGAAAGTACACTTTAAAAGATAGTACTTACACTGAGAACTTGGAATTTTTTAATAATAGAGAATGGGAAAACAACAAATTTGAGTTTACTATAAAAATCAAAAATGATACACTGATTCAAAAAGGAATCGAAAAAGTAGAAAAGTTAGGAGTTGATCGAATTATAGTCGAAAAATACGTTCGAGAAAAATAAGAAAATTTAGTTTCAGGTTTTCTTTGTTTCAAGTTTCAAGTTGTTGGAACGTGAAACTTGAAACTTGAAACCTAAAACAAAAATACACAATGAAAAAAATATTAGTTATAGACAATTACGATAGTTTCACTTATAATTTAGTGCACTATTTGGAAGATTTAAACTGCGAAGTAACCGTTTACAGAAATGATGAATTCGAAATTGATGAAATCGCATCTTTTGATAAAATTTTACTTTCGCCGGGACCTGGAATTCCAGATGAAGCTGGTCTATTAAAAGCAGTAATTGAAAAATACGCACCAACAAAAAGCATTCTTGGCGTTTGCTTAGGACAACAGGCAATTGGAGAAGTTTTTGGCGGAACACTTTCAAATCTTGACAAAGTATATCATGGTGTTGCTACAAATGTAAAAACAGTAGTTTCAGATGAAATTTTATTTGAAGGCTTAGGAAATGAGTTTGAAGTTGGAAGATACCATTCATGGGTTGTTGACAGCAATCTGCCAGAAGTTCTTGAAGCTACTTCTATTGACGAAAATGGGCAAATTATGTCGTTACGTCACAAAAAATTTGACGTAAGAGGCGTTCAGTTTCACCCAGAAAGCGTGCTGACACCAAAAGGTAAAAGGATTTTAGAGAATTGGATTAATAGTTAAGACTAGTCAAAAGTTTTAAAGTCGAAAGTCATAAAGTCAAATATTAAAAACTTAGTCTTTCCTATTAAAACTAAAAAACATTAATCAATTTTAAAAATAAACGTCAAAAATAAGAAGACTTTAAGACTTTCGACTTTATGACTTTAAGACTCAAACAGAATGAAAACTATATTAAACAAATTAATCAATCACGAAGTGCTTACTAAAGAAGAAGCAAAAAACGTATTGATTAATATTTCAAGCGGTCAATACAATCCAAGTCAGATTTCGGCATTTTTGACCGTATTTATGATGCGAAGCATAACAATCGATGAACTTTCGGGTTTTCGTGAAGCTTTACTAGACTTGTGTATTCGCGTTGATTTATCAGCTTACAACACCATCGATTTATGTGGAACCGGCGGTGACGGAAAAGACACTTTTAATATCTCAACTCTAGCTTCATTTGTTTCGGCAGGAGCTGGAATTAAAGTTGCCAAACATGGAAATTATGGTGTTTCATCAATTTCAGGATCAAGCAATGTAATGGAAAAAATGGGAATTAAATTCAGCAACGATCCTTCATTTTTAGAAAAATGTATCGATAAAGCTGGTATTTGCGTTTTGCACGCTCCCCTATTTCACCCAGCAATGAAAAATGTTGGACCAATTCGTAAAGAATTAGCAGTAAAAACATTCTTCAATATGTTGGGACCAATGGTAAACCCATCATTTCCGCAAAACCAATTGGTTGGTGTTTTCAATCTAGAATTAGCTAGAATGTATGCTTATTTATATCAAAATACCAATGTAAATTTTACCATTTTGCATTCACTTGACGGCTACGATGAGATTTCTTTAACTGGTCCTACAAAAATCATAACAAGTCATATGGAAGGAATGTTGAATCCGGAAGATTTTAACGTTCGTCTTTTATCACAAACCGAAATCGAAGGTGGAAAAACGATCGAAGAATCGGCAGCAATATTCACCAATATTATTTCAGGAAAAGGAAACGAAGCCCAAAATAATGTGGTTTGTGCCAATGCTGCAATGGCAATTTCAACTGTTACAAAATGTTCTCCGCAAGAAGGATTTGAATTAGCAAAAGAAAGTCTTTTCTCTGGAAAAGGGCATCAAGCACTTAAAAAACTACAAGAGTTATCTCTTTAAAATTAAAAACTTAGTACCTCAGTACCTTAGAAACTTAGCACCTTAAAAAATGAATATTTTAGATAAAATAATTTTCGATAAACAAAGAGAAGTTGTTCTTAAAAAATCGATTATTCCAGTTTCGCAATTGGAAAGTTCAGTGTTTTTTGGAAGAGAAACAATTTCGTTAAGCCAAAAACTAAAAGCAAGTTCAACTGGAATTATTGCAGAACACAAACGTCGTTCTCCATCAAAATCAATTATAAATCAAAGTTTTACTGTCGAAGAAGTAGTTAAAGGATACGAAAATGCAGGAGCTTGTGGAATTTCTGTTTTAACAGACGGGAAATATTTTGGAGGTTCACTTGACGATTTACTTTTGGCAAGAGCGAGTGTAAATATTCCGCTTTTGCGAAAAGAATTTATTGTCGACGAATATCAGATTCTTGAAGCAAAAGCTTTTGGTGCAGATTTAATTCTTCTGATCGCAGCGGTTTTAACAAGAGAAGAAATAAAATCGCTGTCTCAGTTTGCAAAAAAACTAGGATTAGAGGTTTTATTAGAAGTTCATAATCAGGAAGAATTAGAAAAATCGATTATGCCTAGTTTAGATATGATTGGCGTAAACAACAGAAATCTAAAAACATTCGAAGTAAGCTTGGATTTCAGTAAACAACTGGCATCGCAAATTCCGGATGATTTTGTAAAAGTTTCTGAAAGCGGTATTTCGTCAATCGAAGCCATTCAAGAATTAAAGCCTTATGGATACAAAGGTTTCTTAATTGGAGAAAACTTCATGAAAACTGATAATGCTGGCAAAGCTGCAACGAATTTTATTAAACAGCTTTAAATTTTTGTTGCCACGAATTACACAAATTAACACGAATTGAATTAGTGGAAATTCGTGCAATTAGCAGCTAAAAAAAAGAAAACAAAATTAGTGTCTTAGCGCCTTCGTGGCAAAACAAATATAAAAATGAAACTCAAAATATGCGGTATGAAATACCCCGAAAACATTCTAGAAGTTGGAGCACTCCTGCCCGATTATATGGGATTTATTTTCTGGGAAAAGTCCGCGCGATATTTTAACGGAACCATTCCTGAACTCATAAAAACAGTCAAAAAAGTGGGTGTTTTTGTCAATCAAAGTCAGGAAGAAATTCTAGAAAAAACAGCAAATTACAATTTACAAGCCGTTCAGTTACATGGAAATGAATCGGTTGATTTTTTATCAGAACTAAAAAAACAACTGCCAAATAAAATCGAAATCATAAAAGTTTTTTCGGCCGATGAAAACTTCGATTTTGAAGTTATAAAACCCTTTGAAGCTGTCGCTGACTATTTTCTGTTTGACACAAAAGGCAAACTGCCGGGCGGAAACGGAACAACATTCGACTGGACTATATTAAAAAAATACAATTCGGATAAGCCATTCTTTTTGAGCGGCGGAATCGGGATTAACGAATTAAAAGCCATTGAAGAAATTTCAAAAACAAATTTACCTATTTATGCTGTCGATGTAAATAGTAAATTTGAAATCGAACCGGGGCTTAAAAACAAAAATCTATTTAGCAATTTCAAACGAAAATTTGATGTTGCCAACTTTTAAAATTGGAATAAAATGAATTTTAACGTTAACGAAAAAGGATATTACGGAGAATTTGGCGGAGCTTATATTCCAGAAATGCTATATCCAAATGTAGAGGAATTACGCCAAAACTACTTAAAAATTACCAGTGAACCAGGTTTTAAAGCTGAGTTTGATAAACTTTTAAAAGATTATGTTGGTCGTCCTAGTCCGCTTTATTTTGCGAATCGTTTATCTGAAAAATACAACACAAAAATTTACTTAAAAAGAGAAGACTTAAATCATACGGGCGCTCACAAAGTAAACAATACCATCGGACAGATATTAGTTGCCAGACGTTTGGGCAAAAAACGAATTATTGCCGAAACAGGAGCTGGTCAGCATGGTGTTGCAACTGCAACGGTTTGTGCTTTGATGGGAATGGAATGTATTGTTTACATGGGCGAAATAGATATTGCTCGTCAGGCTCCAAACGTAGCTCGTATGAAAATGTTAGGCGCAGAAGTTCGTCCAGCACTTTCGG
This sequence comes from Flavobacterium plurextorum, assembly GCF_002217395.1. Lineage (GTDB taxonomy): Bacteria > Bacteroidota > Bacteroidia > Flavobacteriales > Flavobacteriaceae > Flavobacterium > Flavobacterium plurextorum. Next base: position 23,604 of record NZ_MUHD01000002.1, read on the forward strand.
GTTCAAGAACTTTAAAAGATGCTACAAACGAAGCTATTCGTGATTGGATTAATAATCCGGTTGACACGCATTATATTATTGGTTCGGCCATTGGACCTCATCCTTATCCAGATATGGTGACGCGTTTTCAAAGTGTAATTTCTGAGGAAATAAAATGGCAGTTAAAAGAAAAAGAAGGACGTGAAAATCCTGATTATGTAGTGGCTTGTATTGGCGGAGGAAGTAATGCAGCAGGAACATACTATCACTTTTTACATGAACCAGAAGTAGGTATTATTGCCGTTGAAGCAGCTGGAAAAGGTGTTGACAGCGGTCATAGTGCTGCCACAAGTAAGTTAGGAAAAGTAGGTGTTATTCATGGCTGTAAAACGCTCTTAATGCAAACTCCTGACGGACAAATTACAGAACCGTATTCTATTTCTGCAGGATTAGATTATCCAGGAGTTGGTCCTATGCACGCGCACTTGGCACAAACTGGACGTGGAGAATTTTTCTCTGTTACTGATGACGACGCTATGAATGCAGGTTTACAGTTAACAAAATTAGAAGGAATTATTCCGGCAATTGAAAGTGCACATGCCTTTGCAGTTCTAGATCAAAAGAAATTTAAACCTACAGATATTGTAGTAATCAGTCTTTCTGGCCGCGGCGATAAAGATTTAGATAATTATATTGATTATTTTAAATTGTAATAAAAATCGTAATTTGGAACGTTTTCCGCAGCAACGGATTAAAAGATATTTAACGCAGACAAATAACGAGAAAAATAATAATTATGGAACAGTTATTCTCTTACGGAACATTACGTTCAAAAGAAATTCAAATGCGAGTTTTTAATAAACTATTAACCGGAACTCCCGATCAGCTTCTTGGCTATAAATTAAAAAGTCTGAAAATTGAAGAAGAATTTGGAATGGCAGATTATGTTGTTGCAATAGCAAGTGAGAGCCTTGCAGATACAATTCACGGTGTAGTTTTTAATGTTACTCTTGCAGATTTAGCTAAAGTAGATTTATTTGAATCGAATGCTTACAAAAGGGTTAAAGTAACATTGAACTCTGGAATTTCTGCTTGGGTTTATACGGAAAATTAATAATTGTAAAAACAGAAAATGATTCTAGCTGCTGCGCAAACAAAACCAACGCGAGGAAATATTGAAACTAATCTACTGGATCATTATAGTCTAATTGAATTGGCAGTCCAAAATAAAGCGCAATTAATCGCTTTTCCCGAAATGTCGATTACTGGTTATGAAAGAGAAAATGCAAAAGAACTGGCTTTAAAAAAAGAAGATTCACGTTTGAATCATTTAAAAAAATTAGCTTTCGAAAATAACATTACAATTATTGCCGGTGCACCAATTGAAATTGAATCCAAATTGTTTATTGGCGAATTTGTAATTTCTCCAGACAATTCGGTTTCAATTTATACCAAACAGTTTTTACATGAGGGAGAAGATGAATTTTTTCAACCTTCTTTCGATTACAATCCAATGCTAGAAATTGAAAAACAAAAGATCTCATTTGCGATTTGTGCTGATATTGATAATCCGCTTCATCCAGAAAATGCTAAGAAAAAAGAAACTGATATTTATATAGCCAGTATTTTCTTTTCGCCAAACGGGATTCCGAATGCGTATCGCGATTTACAAAATTATGCTGAGAAACATAAAATGAATGTTTTGATGTCGAATTTCAGTGGAGAATCTTGGGGAAGTCCGTCAGCAGGTCAAAGTGCTTTTTGGAATAGTAAAGGAGAATTAGTTGGGCAAATGAATGAATCAGATTCTGGTTTATTAATCGTAGAAAAACAAAATGATAATTGGAAAAGTAAGGTTTTAAAAAATTAAAAATAATGCCACAGATTTCACTGATTCTCACAGATTAAATTATTTAAAAAATCATTGAACTCTTTTTAATCTGTGGCACAAAAAACATAACAATGAACAGAATAACTCAAAAATTACAAGAAGACAAAAAAATCCTTTCGATCTATTTTTCTGCGGGATATCCAAACTTAAATGATACCGTGCAGATCATTCAGGATCTAGAAAAAAACGGCGTTGACTTAATCGAAATTGGACTTCCATTTAGTGATCCTTTGGCAGACGGACCAACGATTCAGGCAAGTTCGACGCAAGCACTGCATAACGGAATGACGACTCAAATTCTTTTCGATCAGCTGCAAAACATCCGCGAAAGCGTAAAAATCCCGTTGATTATTATGGGATATTTTAATCCGATGTTACAATACGGAGTTGAAGCTTTTTGCAAAAAATGTGCTGAAATTGGCATTGACGGATTAATCATTCCAGATTTACCTGTTGATGTTTATGCTGATGAATACAAAGCAATTTTCGAAAAATACGGATTGCTTAACGTATTCTTGATTACACCCCAAACTTCGGAGGAACGTATTCGTTTTATTGACAGCGTTTCAAACGGATTTATCTATATGGTGAGTTCTGCAAGTGTGACAGGATCTCAAACTGGTTTTGGAAATGTTCAGGAAAGTTATTTTGAAAGAATTGCGAACATGAATCTGAAAAACTCTCAAATTGTAGGTTTTGGAATTTCGAATAAAGAAACTTTCAATCAAGCAACCAAATATGCAAAAGGTGCTATTATTGGAAGTGCTTTCATTAAACATTTAAGCGAAAATGGCAGCGGGAAAATTGCAGAATTTGTTGGAGAGATTCGATAAATTATATACAATAAACATATAGTTTGTCATTTCGACGAAGGAGAAATCTCCACTGCTAAATCGACAAAAATTAAAACTTTTGATTGCGGAGCAGCTTGCGGAGATTTCTCCTTCGTCGAAATGACAAAACAGAGCTATATAGCTGAAACGCCAAGTGTTTCAGCTTTTTTTTTGCAATAAATTACAGGACTATTTTATGTTAATATTGTGTTAAAATAAAATTAAACAAGTGTTTAATTTAAACAAGTGTTTAATTTTGCATTCGATTAGAAACAACATCATGTCACACATCGAACTAAACGATAAAAAAATTCAGATTCTAAACGTTGCCGAAAGGTTGTTTTCTGAAAAAGGATTTGAGGGGACGTCAATACGGGATATTTCGAAAGAAGCAAAAATCAACATTGCAATGATTTCGTATTATTTTGGGTCCAAAGAAAGATTACTGGAATCTTTAATTATTTACAAAACTTCGGATTTAAAATTACAACTCGAAAATTTATTACAAGAAAATCTGGAACCGATTGAAAAAGTCAATAAATTAATCGAAATTTACATTAACAGAATCAGTTGTAACAAAGGGATTTTCAGAGTTTTACATTTTGAAATTAACGCAAAAAAAAGAGAAAAAAGTTTTATTGCATTTACAGAATTAAAAAAAGGGAATCTAAAATCTGTTGAGAGTATTATTACTCAAGGTCAGGAAAAAGGTGTTTTTAGAAAAGATGTAATCATTCCGCTTATTACGCCAACTATCATAGGAACGTATTTTCACTTTCATATGAATAAACCTTTCTTCGTAGAGTTACTGAACTTAAATACAGAAGCATTGTACAATGATTACATTAAAACCAGTCTCACAAAGCACATTCAACAAACTATAAAAGCGCTACTTGTTTATGAAAATTAGTCAATTAATGCTCTTTGGAGTATTCTTTATCGGAATATCTTCAATAGAAGCACAAGAGAAAACAAGTTTAACCTTAGACGAAGCCGTAAAAATGGCTTGGGAAAAAAGCAACGAAGTTACGCTTGCCAATACTAAGGTAAACACTAAAAAACACGAGCTTACAGCCGTAAAAAACAATCAATATCCTGATTTAAAAGTTTCTGGTCAATATCAGCGTCTTACAAAAGCATCTATTGATATGCCTAATCAGGATAAAAGTGCTTCTTTAGCATCTCCTGATCGTGCAATGCTTGGAATGGCGAACTTGAGTTTACCTATTTTTGCAGGATTCAAAATTCAAAGCAGTATCGATGCTTACGATAACTTATACGAAGCAGAAACTGCCAATGCAGCAAAAACTAAAGAAGATGTTGCATTAAGAGTAATCACTTATTACACGGCATTATACAAAGCTCAAAAAACACTTGATGTTTTAAATGAGAATCAAAAAAGTGCTAAACAGCGTGTTACTGACTTTATAGAATTAGAGAAAAACGGAATTATTCCGAGAAACGATTTGTTGAAAGCACAGTTGTTGGTTTCAAAAACGCAATTATCTATTGATGAAGCTACAAACAACTTAAACAACATCAATTTTTATCTGACAACTTTATTGAAATTAGCTCCAGAAACAAAACTTCAGGTTAATGAGGATGATTTCTTTAATTTAAAAACAAACAATGCACCAACATCTGATGCGATTGCTTTGGAAAGCAGAAAAGATCTTGAAGCTGTTCGTTTGCAGCAAAAAGCTTCAGAGGCAAACATTAAAGTAGCAAAAGCTGGATATTATCCTTCTATTTCTTTACTTGGAGGTTACACTGCTTTTGATCTTAAAGATATTATAACGGTAAAATACGCTATGAACTTTGGTTTAGGTTTATCGTATGATTTATCGGGAATCTTAAAAAACAGCGCACACGTTAAAGAAGCCGAAAGCAGAGCTCTAGAAGTAAAAAACACTGAAGCAATTATGACTGATCGTATAAAGGTAGAAGTTCAAAAATCTATCGAAGATTATGATTTAGCGATCAATCAAAGTGTTGTTTACAATGAAGCATTGCAACAGGCTGCTGAAAACTATAGACTTGTAAAAGATAAGTTCGACAATGGTTTAGCAGATACCAATGATTTGGTTGAAGCCGATGTTGAGCAATTAAGTGCCAAAATTAACACCGCTGTTTCTAAAGCAGCAATTATTCAAAAATATTACGAGTTACTTTCAGTATCAGGACAATTATCACAATCATTCAATCTTTCTAAAATATAATCGACAGCTCTCATGGAAAAGAAAAAGACAAATAAAAAATTCATCATCATACTAACCGTTTTGGTTTTGGCGGGAGGAACATACGGAATATCTAAATACCTACACGCTCAAGGACACGAAGAAACGGATGATGCTCAAATTGAGAAAAGAATGAATCCGATTATTCCTAGAGTTTCAGGATATATCAGTAAAGTATATGTGAAAGATAATGATTATGTAAAAAAAGGAGATACTTTATTTACTATCGATAAGAGAGACTATCAATTAAAAATTGATGAAGCAAATGCTGCTTTGTTAGGAGCGGAAGGACAATACGAAGCTGCAAAAGCAGATATTGGAAGTGCATATGCAAGTATTTCTGTTTCTGATGCAAATATGAAATCTGCAAGCGGTTCTATCGAAAGCGCAAAAATTAGATTGAGACAACTTACAAACGATTATAACCGTTATAATAATTTGTATAAAACACATACTATTACAAAACAACAATATGAGCAAGCTTTAACTGCAAAGGAAGAAGCTGAAAATCAAGTACGTGTTTTACAACAACAACAAAGAGCAAGTTCTTACCAAAAATCGGTAATTGAGTCTAAATCAAAAGCTTCTGATAAACAAACAGAAGTTGCTGCAGCAAACATCAAAAAAGCAAAAACAATGCTTGATGTTGCTCACTTAAACCTTTCTTATACTGTAGTTACTGCAGCGATTGACGGTCAGGTTTCAAAAGTTGATATTCAGCCGGGACAATTGGTACAACCGGGACAATCTTTGTTTTACATCATCAATAATAACGAAGCTTGGGTTGTAGCAAACTTTAAAGAAACACAATTAAACAAAATGATTGTAGGTCAAAAAGTAAGTTTAAAAGTTGATGCTTACCCTAACTATGAGTTTAAAGGTACAGTAACTTCTTTCTCTCCAGCAACAGGATCTCGTTTTTCATTATTACCTCCTGATAATGCAACAGGAAACTTCGTAAAAACAATTCAGAGATTACCAGTAAAAATTAGTTTAGATGAATCAAACGATCCTGAAAAAGTAAAACTTTTAAGACCAGGAATGAATGTTGATGTAGACGTACATTTAAAATAAAACATGGCAGGAGCAGTACAAGCAGACGACGATTTAGTAGAATACGGTTATAGACGTGTTATCATTACGATTACGGCAGTACTTTGTGCACTGCTGGAAATTGTTGATACGACGATTGTAAACGTAGCGCTGACAGACATGCGCGGAAGTCTTGGTGCTACCTTGACTGATGTGGCATGGGTAATTACAGCATACGCAATTGCGAATGTTATTGTAATACCGATGACGAGCTGGCTATCACAGCAATTTGGAAGACGTAATTATTTTGTGGCTTCTATCATTATATTTACGGTCTGTTCTTTTTTGTGTGGTAATGCCACAAATATTTGGGAACTTGTAGCCTTCCGATTCGTACAAGGTATGGGTGGAGGAGCATTACTAGTAACAGCCCAAACAATTATTACTGAAAGTTACCCAGTTGCAAAACGTGGAATGGCACAAGCTATTTACGGAATGGGTGTAATTGTTGGACCTACTCTTGGACCGCCTTTGGGAGGTTATTTAGTAGATAATTATTCTTGGCCTTATATTTTCTATATCAATATTCCGTTAGGGATTATCGCTACTATTTTGGCTTTAACTTTTGTGAGAAGTCCTAAGTATGGCGAAAAACTGAAAGCTAATCAGGTTGACTGGTGGGGAATTATTTTGTTGAGTGCCTTTATTGGTTCTTTACAATTCGTACTAGAACACGGACAGCAAGACGATTGGTTTAACGATCCACTTATTGTAACTTTAAGTGTTGTTACGGTTCTTGGATTAATATTATTTATTTGGAGAGAGCTAACCTATAAATATCCAATCGTAAACTTAAGTGTTTTAAAAGATGGAAATTTAAGAATTGGAACTGTAATGTGTTTTATTCTTGGTTTCGGTTTATACGGATCAACATTGATTATCCCAATTTACACGCAATCAATTTTAGGATGGACAGCTACTGATGCAGGATTATTATTAATTCCAGGATCTATTACCACAGCTCTTATGATGCCATTTGTAGGTAATATGATTCAGAAAGGTGTTCCTCAAGGGTATATGGTTGGAGTAGGATTCTTTATTTTCTTCTTGTTTACCTTTATGATGTACAGCCGTATGACTCCAGACACAGGTGTTGAACATATGTACTGGCCTTTAATTTTAAGAGGAATTGGTTTAGGATTACTTTTTGTTCCTATTACAACACTTTCGCTTTCGACTTTAAAAGGAAAACATATTGGTGAAGGAGCCGCATTTACTGGAATGATGCGTCAATTGGGCGGATCTTTTGGTATTGCGATTATTACCACTTTTATCACACGTTTTAGTCAAACACACAGAGTAGATCTAATAAACAACTTAGATCCTGCAAAATATGATGTGCAGCAACGTATTACAGGAATGCAGCACGCTTTTATGGCAAAAGGATACAGCGCAGATGTTGCTTTAAAGAAAGCGTATCAAGCGATAGAATATTCCGTAATGAAGCAAAGTACCGTAATGGCTTACATGGATATTTTCTTATATCTCGGAATCATGTTTTTATGTTGCATACCGATTATTCTCTTTATCAAAAAAGGGAAGAACAAAATTAGTGCAGCCGACGCAATGCATTAATAATAATAATTTTATAATACGCAGAAACGCCGAATTCATCATTTAGAATTCGGCGTTTATTTTTTTAATTTAACCGCAAAGTGCGCAAAGGTTTTATTTATAAGAAGCCATAAAAACGCAAAGCTCGCAAAGCTTTGTAATAAAAACTTTGCGAACCTTGCGTAAATCATTGCGTTCTTTGCGGTTAAAAACCTAAGAACCTTAGTATCTTAGAACCTCAGCTCCTTAAAAAGTTATCTTGTAAAAACCAAGTGATTTCCTTTTGAAAGATTAGCATCAAACTGATATCCTTCATAATTAAATCCTTTTAAGTCGTCGATAGTTTCTGCATTGGTATCAATTATATAACGTACCATCATGCCTCTCGCCTTTTTTGCAAAGAAACTGATCATTTTTAATTTCCCATCTTTGTAATCTTTAAAGTCTGGCGTAATTACTGGAACTTTCAAAGCTTTTACATCAACTGCCGAAAAATATTCATTACTTGCTAAATTCACGAACAATTCGTCTTTTTTCAATTCTTTATTTAAAGCTTTTGTAACCACAGGTTTCCAAAACTCATGAAGGTTTTTATATTCACCAACCGGCATTTTTGTTCCCATTTCTAAACGATACGCCTGCATTAAATCAAGAGGTTTTAAAAGTCCGTAAAGTCCAGATAAAATTCTAAGTTTATCTTGAAGTACCTCTAATTTTTCTAATGGTATTGTATAAGCGTCTAAACCAGTGTAAACATCTCCATCAAAAGTAAAAACCGCAGGACGTGCATTCTCTGGTGTAAAAGGCGTTTTCCATTCTTGATTTCGTTTCCAGTTTAAATCGGCAAGTTTACTTGAAATTGACATCAACTCCGATAATTCAGCTGGCTTTTTTTGTTTTACAACTTTATGAACCACTCGCGCTTCCTTTAAAAATGATGGTTCTGTATATTGAGAAGTTGGTAATTCTTTTTCAAAATTTAAAGACTTCGCTGGCGATATAACTATTTTCATTTGTGCTTTTTTGTATGATTCAAAAATACAAATTGCATTTCTAAAAATTGATTATCCTAATTGATTTGTTCGATGAAGATATAATTACTCTATATGTAAAGTTCCAGAGGAACGAAATATTTATAGAATTAATATCCGTTTAAAGAAATAAAGCTCCAGCGGAGCGGCAGATTCTTTATAAAAACAAATGTCGCTCCTCTGGAGCTTTAAATGAAACCTATAAATAAATCCTATAAATATTTTGCTCCGCTGGAGCATTCTCAATTCAAAAACCTTCAACTAATGTAATTTGCGGCAACCCTTTTTCTCAATTCATAAAAATCAACATCAAAAACTATTAATTTCTTCAAAAAAGTGAGCCATAGATTGTAATAGGCATTTTCTATGTTGTAAATTTGCATGCGTTTCACTTCTTAGAAGTATGAAATGTATTTTTATTTAAAAATTAGTGAATTCGTGGCTATACAAACAAATTATAAAACTGCTTTACAAAATAAAATTTTCGATATCATCTCGAAAGCTTCTCAGGAACTAAATGTTGACAGCTATGTTATTGGCGGTTTTGTTAGAGATTTACTTTTAAATCGAGGTTCTAAAAAAGATATTGATGTTGTAGCGGTTGGCAGCGGAATCGAATTGGCTTTAAAAGTTTCTGAATTACTTCCAAACAAACCAAAAGTTCAGGTTTTTAAAACTTATGGAACTGCAATGTTACGTTTTGAAGACACTGATATTGAATTTGTTGGCGCCCGAAAAGAATCTTATAATTTCGACAGCCGAAATCCAATTGTAGAAAACGGAACACTTCAGGATGATCAAAACCGTCGTGATTTTACGATCAATGCATTGGCTTTATCTTTAAACGAAAACAACTTTGGAGATCTTTTAGATCCTTTTGACGGTTTGAAAGATTTAGAAAATAAAACGATAAAAACTCCGCTGGATCCAGATATTACTTATTCTGATGATCCGCTTCGAATGCTTCGTGCGATTCGTTTTGCAACACAATTGAATTTTGAAATTGAAGAAAATTCATTGAATGCAATTACTAAAAATGCTGATCGTATTAAAATTATTTCAGGTGAGAGAATTGTTGACGAATTAAATAAAATTCTTTCAACAGATAAACCTTCAACCGGATTTTTACTTTTATATAAAACAGGACTTTTAGATTTAATTTTACCTGAATTAACAGCGTTGAATCAGGTCGAAGAAATTGAAGGTCATACTCATAAAAACAACTTTTATCATACACTTGAAGTGGTTGATAATATTTGTCCAAATACAGATGATGTCTGGCTGCGCTGGTCGGCATTATTACATGATATTGGAAAAGCACCAACCAAACGCTTCAGCAAAAAGCAAGGCTGGACTTTTCATGGACATGAATTTTTGGGCGGAAAAATGGCGAAGAAAATCTTCGAACGCCTGCACATGCCTTTGAACCATAAAATGAAATTTGTTCAAAAAATGGTTATTATGAGTTCTCGTCCAATTGTTTTGGCGCAGGATATTGTTACCGACAGCGCAGTTCGTCGTTTGGTTTTTGACGCTGGTGAAGATGTTGAAAATTTAATGACTTTGTGCGAGGCTGATATTACAACCAAAAATCCATCGAAATTCAAGAAATACCATAAAAACTTTGAAATCGTTCGCAAGAAAATTGTAGAAGTTGAAGAGCGCGATCACGTTCGTAATTTTCAGCCGCCAATTTCTGGTGAAGAAATTATGGCAATTTTCAATTTACAACCATCACGTGAAATTGGAGTTTTGAAAGAAGCGGTGAAAGAAGCAATTCTAGAAGGCGACATTCCGAATGAATATCAGGCGGCTTATGATTTTGTAATTAAAAGAGCCGAAAAAATGGGCTTAAAAAAAATATAAGAATAAGTATTTAATAAAATGAAAAAAGAGAATAAATCAGTAATCATTTGGTTGCTTTCAGGCTGTGTTTTATTATTTTTAATGGTAGTCGTTGGCGGAATTACCCGTTTGACAAATTCAGGTTTATCAATGACCGATTGGCATTTGGTAACCGATACTTTCCCACCTTTAACAGATGCAAAATGGAATGAGGCTTTTGAGCAGTACAAGAAGTTTCCTGAGTATCAAAAAATCAATATTCATAACGATTTTCAACTTTCAGATTATAAATTTATTTATTTCTGGGAATGGTTTCACCGTTTCATCGGGCGCATTATTGGTTTGGTATTTTTTGTTCCTTTTGTTTATTTCTTAATCAAAAAGAAATTAGATACTGCAACGATCAAAAAGTGTATCGTACTTTTGGCAATGGGCGGTTTTCAAGGTTTCCTTGGATGGTTTATGGTTCGAAGCGGTTTAATTGACAATCCAGATGTAAGTCATTTTAGACTTTCGCTGCATTTAACTTTTGCTTTTATAACTTTTGCTTATACACTTTGGGTAGCGTTGGATTTGATTTATCCTGAAAGAAATATCAACAAAATATTACCATTACGCACTATTGCACGTTATGCTTTGGCCGCTTTATTAATACAAATTATTTATGGCGGGTTTGTTGCTGGATTAAATGCAGGATTAATTCACAATCACTGGCCTTTAATGAGCGATGGAGAATTTATGCACGAATCAGTTCTTATCGAACAATCAAGTTTAATAAAAAATTTAATTGAAGGTAAAAGCGGTGTTCAATTTGTTCACAGAACTTTTGCTTATGTAGTAGTTGCAATTATACTTTTTCTTTATTTTAGAAGTAAAAAATACACGCTTACCAATACACAGTCAAACGGAATCAAAACTTTGGTAGTATTTGTATTTATACAGTTTCTTCTAGGGGTTTTCACTTTATTATACAGTGTGCCTTTGGCTTTAGGATTAATTCATCAGATTATGGCATTTTTCCTTTTAAGCGCAATGACTTTTACATTGCATCGATTGAGTAAATAAATTCGAAATATATTTACACAAAAAAAGCTGTCTCAAAAGGACAGCTTTTTTGCTGTATAGATTATTGACAAATTTATTCTTCGATAAACCCCAGCGGGGTAAAATATTTATAGAGATACAATTCGATAAATAATAAAGCTCCGGAGGTGCGACATAAATTATAAACATTCATTCTTTGCTATAAATATTTAGCTTCTCTGAAGCTTACAAAAAAAGCTGTCCTTTTAAGACAACCTTTTTTTTGCGACATAGATTTTAATTAAATGAATTAAAATCATCTGAATTTCTATATTTTGATTTAGATTTTACCCAAGCCAAGTTTTGAAATCTTGTACTTTTTCTCGGCTTACTATTACCTGATCTTCTTTGTAAGTTGGTAAGATAACTTTTAAACGAGAATTTGTATAGACCTGAATTTCTCTAATTGCCTGAAGCGGTACAATAAATTTTCTGCTTACGCGAAAGAAATCCTTTTTATCTAATTCCTGTTCCAGGATTTCTAAAGTCGAATCGATTAAATAGTTTCTATTATCAAAAGTATGTATGTATGTTCCTTTGTTTTCACTAAAAAAACATTCGATTTCTTCGGTTGTTATTACTTTTAAATGTTGTCCTATTTTAACGGTAAATCTCTTTTTGAAACTTTTCTCAAAAGGATTCGACAACATTTGACGTATCTGCTCAAAGTCTAACTGAAGATTCTGATTTCCTGAATCTGTTTTAGGAATTCGTGCTTTATACTTTACAACTGCAGCTTCTAGATCGTCTTCATCAATTGGTTTTAAAAGATAATCAATACTATTCAGTTTAAACGCTTTCAAAGCATACTCATCGTAAGCTGTGGTAAAAATTATGGCGCTTTGAATATTTATTTTTTCAAAAATCTCAAACGATAAACCATCTGATAGCTGAATATCTAGAAAAATTAAATCTGGATGTTCATTATTTGTAAACCAATGAAGTGATTCCTCTACAGAATGCAGCATTGTTTTTACAGTTATATCTAATTTTTCAAGTTTTCGCTGTAATAAACGTGCAGCTGGTTTTTCGTCTTCTATAATTAATGTGGTCATTTAATGCGGTACAAAGTTTAAAATATACAAGTTAAAATTACTCCCATTTTTTCTTATTCTGAGCTTCTTTTTCCATATATTTTTGGATTTTTCTATCTTCCCAATCTTTATTAAAGAAAATATCTGGGCCAAAAACGGTAAAGGCATGAATGGCTAAAGCAATTCCCCAATAAAATGCGGTTGAATAAACTTCCCAATCTCCAAAGCCTCGTATTTCAATACGATTGCCTATGAAACCATTATTTAAATTTGAAATAATGATAATGATATTCACTATAATGTAAACCTTAAGATGCGAGTAAAATCCTTTTATTCTTCTTACTTTTCTGTACGCAGCATTAAAGCTTTCATCAGTACTAAATTCATCTCCATATTCTTCATACATACGTCTTCTAAATCGTCCCATTTTATTTTGATTTAAAAATTATTGCCATTTATTTTTATTCCATTTTTCTTTTTCCATAAACTCTTTGATTTTCTTTTCTTCCCAGTCTTTTCCTAAAACCGGAAATACGTCAAAAACCCTTAATCCATGAAAAACTACTCCAATTCCCCACCACAACAAAGGCCAAAAAAACCATAAATATTCTGGTGATGTGTATAAATTAACGAAAATCAAAATCGCATTTACAAATACATAAGATGCCAAATTTCCATAAAAACCTTTAATATCTCCGACTTTCTTTTTCGCCAAAAAATATTTATCCTCTTCACTGTATTTCATTTCCATGATTACTCCCATTTTTGTTTTTTTTCTCTTTTTTCTAAAATACTTTTCATTTTACGTTTCTCCCATTTATCTCCAAAAATTTTAGCTGAGACAAATAAATCGATGGCTGAACCAAAGAAAACGGTTGACCAAAGAATCATTACAATTCCATTTAAAAATTTAGCAGGAAACACATTCAAAGGCAGTTTATAATACTCTTTCAAAATAAAGAGCACTAACGCAATAAAGTAAAAGAATGAATGAATATAGAATGATTTAAGCTTTACAACCTTTTTACTAGCCAACTGCTGTAATTCATATTCTTCTTGATCACTATTATAATTTGCTTTCATCTTTAGTTTGAAGTTTTTTGATTTTTCTCTTTCTCTAAAATCTCTTGAATTTTTCGTTCTTCCCATTCTTTATTAAAAAACGGTGAGTATCCAAAAACTTTCAATCCATGAAAAACAACTCCTATTCCCCAGCCTCCAATACACCAAATAAACCATAAGTATTCTGGCGAAGTTATAAGATTGATAACAACTAAAACTACGGTTACGAAAATAAAAACGGTCAAATGTTCGTAAAACCCTCTAATTTCTTTTACTTTTTTCTGAGCTTGATAATACCGTTCCGTTTCTGTATAATTTGGTTTCATGATTACTTCCAGGTTTGCTTACTTTTTTCTTTCTCTAAAATCTCTCGAATTTTTCTTTCTTCCCAATCTGAACTGTAACCATACACTTTAAAAGCATGCATTACAACTCCAAATCCCCAGCCCAAAGCTGAAAACCAAAACCACTGAAATCCTGGAGAGTATCTTAAATTAATAAAAGCTAATATTGGAACAACACAGCAATATGAAATTACATTTCCATAAAACCCTTTTAATTCTTCTACTCTTTTTTTAGCTCTAAAATAAGCTTTCGTTTCATCGTTATAATCTGCATTTGTTTCCATAACGTTAATTTGTTTTGTTAAGATTGGAATCTTAACTGTGAAATTTTTCTCATCTTGTTCGATCATCACATTTCTGTTAGTTACAATTGCATATCGACTTACAATATTCTGTAATCCAACTCCTTGTCTATCTTGAAGAACTTCCTTTTTCTGAAGATCGTTTTGAATGGCTAAATAATCTCCATCAATAAAAATTCGAATGTGAAGCGGTTTTTGCTCACTTACCACATTATGTTTTACCGTATTTTCGAGTAAAAGTTGTAATGAAAGCGGAACTACTTTTGCGTCTGGATTTATATTTTCAACTGGCAATTCGTAGAATAAACTATTTTCAAAACGCATTTTCAGCAGATTCATATAGGTTTTTGCAAACGACAATTCATCTTCTACAGAAACCAATTCTTTATCTTTCTGCTCCAAAACGTAGCGGTAAATTTTTGATAACGAAGTAGTAAAACGCTGTGCATTATCTGGATTTTCTTCGATCAAAGAACTTAAAACATTTAAGCTGTTAAAAAGAAAATGAGGATCGATCTGATTTTTCAAACTCTCGAATTGTGCATTTGCTGTTCCTGCTATAATTTTTTGCTGCGTTATTTCAATTTTAGAAGCTTGTTTCCATTTTACCATAAAACTTCTGGCTTGCATGAAAGTAGAAACTCCTAACGAAAGAATGATATAAAAAAGATGCACCCAAAGCATTCTTCCTCCTAAAAACACGTCTAAAGTTACGTTTTGCAAAACAACAAAAATGAAATAGTTTATCCCTAAAACTACAGGAACCGTGTACAAAACAGTTACCAAGATCCCGTAGTAAACTCTTAAATTTGTCTGCTCCAGCCAGTCCCATTTTTTATCTAAAAGAACATTAATATAGCCATTTCCAAAACCTAATCCGAAAGAATAAAGGCAGCTTATAAAAAAAGTAACAAGAACATTTTTAACATTTAAATCCTCTCCTAAAAAAGCTGAAAATATAAGGGCAAAAACCATGGCTATTTTAAAGCAAACGATTGTTCCGCTTTTTATATCAGAAAATGTGTTTCTATGGTCTTTCATTATAATCCGCTTAATTTATTACTATTTTTATTTACAAGTTTTTTGAACTTCTAATGCTCTTTCTAAACCCCATTTTGGAGAGAAAGGCGTTTCAGGTTTAAAAGTACCAAAAAGTTCGATAGATCTGTTAACTTGTTCGCAAAGTGGTTTTGTCTCAACCCCTGTCCATTTTGCTCCTCCCAACTGATAATCAGCTTCGCCAAAAACAGCTCTCGGATTATTTGGATCTAATGCTTTTGCAGTTGCATAAGCTTCCATCACTTTAGCCGAATATTTCATTCCGTTTGTCATTGGATCTGAAGCTACATAAGCTGTGTAAATTAAAGCCTGCATAACATATAACTCTGAATTATTTAAATCTTTAATCATTTCAGCATCAATAGCATCTTGCGCTTTTGTCAATAACAAATCAATTTTAGTTTTATCTTTTTCTTTAAAAGCCGATGTAGTGTTGATTAAAGCTACATAATAATTTGGCAGATAACTTGTTTTTTCCGCCGCCGCAATTCTTTCAAACAATGCCGAAGCATCAGCATTTTTTCCTTCTTTCCAAAGCCCAAAAGCTTTTGTCATTCCTTGTTCAAACTGTGTTTGTGCAGATAATAAACTGCAGATAAATAATGTGATAATGGTAATAATTTTGGTCATGATTTCTTTTTTTTAAGGTTGTTGTTTTTAGGTTCTGAGTTGCTAAGGTTCTAAGATTTTTCTTTGTGTATTAGAATCTTAACTTCTCCATTTTAATTGATGATTAAAACTTTTTTTTAGGTTCAAAACTGTTAAGTTACAGAGGTTAATTTTATTACTACTATTCATAAAACTCTGAACCTTTGTTACTTTGATTCTTTGTCCCTATTAATTTATACTTCAAAAGTATGTTGGATTTTACTGTTTTAAAATTAAATGATACTGAGTTGTTGATTTTTGCTGCTGAATTGTTTTTTTCTTAAGATTCAAAGGTTCATAGTTGCAAAGAGGCAAAGTTTTTTCTTTTTATACTCAGAGGAACAACGTTTTTTTTTACATTTTAAAACCTCTGCAACTCTGAACCTTTGCAGCTCTGAACCTCAAATTAAAGGTTCTTCAACTGATTCTCATTTTTATTCTGGCTGATAGTCCAAAAGAAACCAATAAAGAAAAATCGATCTGCGGTTGGCACTACGGCTTGTCTTTGATACACTCCGTTTGGATCTGGTAATTTTGCATAATCATATCCAAAAACATTCTGTGTTCCCAAAATATTCGAAACGGAGAAATAAAGGATTTTTTGTGTTGTTAATATATATGCCCAGTTGAAACTCAAACTATTGTATGACTTTGTTTTTCCGCTCATAAATTGTGTCTGATTCGGATCATTGTAAGGACGTCCTGAACTATAGTTATTTGTAAAACCTATTTGTGATTTCCAATCCGTAATAAAATATTTTGTTACTACAGATAAAGTATGATTTGCAATAAAACTTGGCGTAGCCATTGTTGGATAATTCTTGTATTGTCGTTCAGAATCGATATAAGAATACGAAATCCAATATTCTAAGTTTTTGTACAAATTACTGTCTCTCCAATATAATTCTAAACCTTTTGCATAACCTGAACCGTTATTATTAAAGACTGAATTGTATTTAATATCTCTTGTGTCATACTGAACTAAATTCCTGTAATCTTTATAATAAAGGTCTGCTCTAAAAATCTGTCCCGGTTTTGTAAACTGATAATTCAAAATATAATGACTTGCTTTTTCGCTTTCAAACTGATGGTATTTTGAATATTTAATATAATCTACAACTGGTGTTTGAGAAAAATCTCCGTAAGCAAATGAAAGCTGGCTGGTTTTTGAAAACTTATAGGCTATTGAAGCTCTTGGCGCAATATTATTTTCATTTAATAAACTATTGTTCGAATATCTTAAACCAACTTTCATTGCCAATCTTTTAGAAAATAAAATATCTCCTTCTGTATAAGCCGCAAAAATGTTAGAATCATATCCGTTTGTAACATTGATAGAAATATTGTCATTAAAATTTTCATCGAATTTTGTAATGAAATAATCCGCTCCAAAAGACAATTTAAAATAATTCGAAACTTTTTTGCCAAACTTCAATTTCAATTGCGCTGCATTTTCATCAGCATCAATATCATTTATATCATATTTTGTTTTGTTTTTACTGTATCCGTAACTAATTCCTGAAGTTAACTGCCATCCAGTTCCAAAAGTTCCTTTATAAGAAGAATTCAAATAAAAATTATTGTTATTCAAATCTGTTCTGATAGGTTTTTCGAAGTTGATATTTTTCTGATTTAAATCGAATTTCTCCGAATCAAAAGCGGCGTAAAGTTTAAAGATTCCGTTTGTAAAATTATATCTGTAAACCGTTTCACCTCCCAGAGATTGATACGGATTATTCCAATCTACATTTTGAGGAATCACTGCCTGATATGGCGCTAAGTTTATGTAAGCCATATTTACACTCAACGAGCTTTTTTTCATTTTTTGAGTATGTCCTAAACTCAAACCTACAGTCATTAAACCAATATCTGTTTTATTATGATCTGCTTCGTCCTGCGTATTTAAAAGTAAAACACTCGATAATGCTTCGCCATATTCTGCAGAATAACCTCCAGTCGAAAAAGAGATTCCGCTAAACAACATTGGAGAGAAACGGCTTCGAGTTGGTAAATTATTTGTTGTCGCTCCGTAAGGCTGCGCAACTCTAATTCCATCTACAAAAGTCTGAGTTTCGTTTGCTTCTCCACCACGAACAAACAAACGCCCGTCTTCACCAACAGATTGTGTTCCTGGTAAAGTTTGTAATGCTGCCACAATATTTCCATTCGAACCTGCTGTCGTAAGAATATCTAAAGGTTTTAAAACTGAAACTCTTGCTTTATCTCCAGATTCTAAAGTTCCTGCTGTGATTACAACAGCATCAAGTGTATTTATATTTTCTCTTAGTTTAACTGTTTGATCTTTATAATTTGTTACATCAATTTCTTTCTTGTAGGTTTCAAAAAGCAAAAAACTCACTACAAGAAATTGATTTCCAGTCGCACTTGTTTCAAAAGAAAACTCACCTGTTGCAGAGCTTGTTGCTCCGTCATATGTTCCGTCTAAGTAAATATTAGCACCTTGAACAGGTCTTCCTTTTTGGTCCAGCACTTTTCCCGAAATCGTATTTTGAGCAAAAATAAATGCGGTAAAAAATAAAAAGGTAATTGTAAAAAATAACTTGGTTTTCATAACATTGGTTTTTGTTACAGCAAATGTATTTTAACATTCAGCGTTAAAAAATATATAATAACCGAACTGTAGAAATTTATGTCTGAGTTGTAATTTACTTTATTTGTATATTAGCTTTGAATTGCAAAACTATCAATTATGTCAGAAAGCAAGAGAATTTCAAATCTATATCAATCCATTTATAATGGAAATCCATGGCTGGAAGTTACTTTGGCACATACTTTAGAAAATGTAAGTGCTGAACAAGCTTACAAGAAACCAAATCCTAATTTAAACACGATTTGGGAAATTGTAAATCACCTGATACAGTGGAGAAGAAACATTTTAAAACGTGTTCAGGGAGAAACAATCCTAACGCCGGATCATAATTATTTTGTTCCCGTTTTAGATCCGTCCGAAGCCGCTTGGGAGCAATCACTTCAAAATTTGGCTAAATCACAAGAATCATGGAATTCGTTTTTTGAGGATTGTGACGATGCTGATCTGGCAAAAATATATGCTGCAAACAATCACACGTTCTACGAACATATACACGGTATAATTCAGCATGATGTTTATCATTTAGGGCAGATTGTTATTTTGAAAAAACTTCTTTAAAAATAGTGTTATGAAAAACTCTCTCTTTTTATTCGTTTTTTTACTGCTAAATGCAATTGGATTTGCGCAGGAAACTGAAGTTAAATTTGATGAAAATTTAGCCAAATCTTTGAATGCAGATGAATATGGAATGAAAAAATATGTTTTCTGTTTATTGAAATCTGGAACAAACAAAACGGCCTCAAAAGAAGAAACCAAAAAACTTTTTGAAGGTCATATGGCAAATATCAACAAACTAGCCAAAGAAGGAAAACTGGTTGCTGCCGGTCCTTTTATGAAAAACGATCGAAATTATCGCGGCATTTATATTTTTAATGTAGAAACTGTTGACGAAGCAAAAGCTCTTGTTGCGACAGATCCAGCCATAAAAGCCAATTTGCTTGAAGCCGAATTAACACCGTGGTATTCGAGTGCGGCTTTGCAGGAAACGGTAAAAATACATGAGAAAATTGCCAAGACAAAAATGTAATCTCTTTATATGAAAACAGAAAAAGAAAAAATGATTGCGGGAGAATATTACTTACCAGGAGATCCTGTTTTAGTAAAAGACCGCCGAAAAGCAAAAATATTATTGCATACATTAAATGTAAAAGAATACCGCTTGACTAAAAAAGCAAAAGAAATTTTAAAAGAATTAATTCCTAATTCTGGAAGTAATTTTTATATCGAACCTCCTTTTCATTGCGATTATGGGTACAATATAACTTGCGGTGACAATGTTTATTTTAATGTTAATTGTGTTGTTCTTGATAGTTGTCCAGTAAATATTGGATCAAATGTTTTTTTTGCACCAAATGTTCAAATCTACACCGCAACTCATCCGCTTGATGCTGAATTGAGAAAATCTTTAGAAAACGCAGAACCAATTTCAATTGGCGACGATTGCTGGATTGGCGGAAATTCCGTTATTTGTCCCGGCGTAACAATTGGCAAAGGTTGTGTTATTGGTGCAGGATCCGTTGTTACAAAAGATATTCCTGATAATTCTCTTGCCGTTGGAAATCCTGCCAAAGTAATTCGAAAATTAAATCAAGAACCTCAACAAAAAAACTAATGCTTACCTTAAATAAAATCCATCATATTGCCATTTTATGCTCGGATTATCAAAAATCTAAAATTTTTTATACTGAGATTTTAGGACTCTCTATTATTAGAGAAATCTATCGTGAAGAACGCCAATCGTACAAACTTGATTTGGCATTAAATGGCATTTATGTAGTAGAGTTATTCTCTTTTCCAAATCCGCCGCAGCGTCCTTCAAGACCAGAGGCAGTTGGTTTACGACACTTGGCATTTGAAGTAATTAATTTAGAAGAAACTATTGCTTTCTTAACTTCAAAAAACATAGAAGCTGAACCTATCAGAATAGATGAAACGACCGAAAAACGTTTTACATTTATTGCTGATCCCGATTTATTACCAATTGAGTTTTATGAGAGATAGAAACTAAGTTTCAAAGGTGCAGAGGCTCAAAGGTACAAAGGTTTTTCTCCTTTTTTTATTTTATAGAACAGCTTGAAATAAGAATCTTTGAACCTTTGCTGCTTTGAATCTTTGCCCCTAAACAACCGATATATAAAGAAAAACACACTGAAAGAATTTTCTTATTTATATATATTTTAACACACTATATTGAAGATTTTCTATTAAAAACCGATTTTGATGCTTAATTTTGTAATCCGCATAAAAAACCTGCGACTTACTTCTGATGAACAAAACGGCGAAAATCAAAAAAAATCATCAATTTATCAAATTCCGAAAATTAGTTATTGTATCTGTTTTAATTGGCTTTTTATCTGCCTTTTTAGGAATTTCACTTAAAAAAATCACTGAATATTACGAAGAAATCTTCTTTCACGAAGTATCGGTTCATCCAATATTCTACATTATTTTTCCAGTTTTCGGATTGTCTGTAATTTATTTCCTGAGACAATATCTCTTTAAGAAAAAAGAAAATAAAGGAATTAAAGAGGTTTTTGAAAGTACAAAAACCAAAAAAAATCTTCCTTCTTATAAAATTCCATCACATTTTATAAACGGTTTAATCACTGTTATTTTTGGCGGATCAACAGGAATAGAAGTTTCTACAGTTGTAGCTACTGCAACTATTGGATCTGTTGCTCATGAAAAAGAAAATGTCTTCCGTCAATATAAAACAGAATTAATTTGTGCGGGTGTTGCTGCTGGAGTTACAGCTCTTTTCAGCAGTCCAATTGCAGGAATCCTGTTTGCTTTCGAAGTTATTTCAAGAAAAGTAACTCGTGCATTTATTATTTCCAATGTAATTGCTGTTTCAATTGCATTCGGTTTACTTTCGATTTTAAAAGAAGAACCTCTATTTGCCGTGTCAATTACAACTTGGCATCTAAAAGCAATTCCGTATTTTATTCTTTTAGGAATTTTAGCTGGAATGAATTCTGTGTATTTAACACGATGTGTATTGTTCTTCAAATCTCAATTTGGAAAAATAGATACTCATTATTATAAAATCCTTATTGGCTCTGTAGTTTTAAGCATCTCATTATTTGTTTTTCCACAATTATATGGAGAAGGTTATCATGCTATAAAAGCTATTTTTGGAAACTCGGCCGAAATCCCATTAACCATAACATTAGCTTTAACATTTATTGGTATTTTAATTCTTAAACCAATCGTTACCTCAATTACATTGGCTTCTGGCGGAGACGGCGGCGTTTTTGCACCAAGTCTTTTTATTGGTGCCTTTTTAGGATTATTACTCGCATCTGTTTTAAATACCTTTTTCAATCTGCATGTAATTCCAGTAAACTTTATGATTATTGGTATGGCAGCAGTATTAAGCGCAAGTATTCATGCGCCCTTTACGGCAATATTTTTAGTATGCGGTTTAACAAACGATTATACATTGTTTTTACCAATTCTTGTTGTGTGTTTAATTTCTAAATACACTGCAAAAATGATTTATCCTCATACTGTTTATACTTATGCTCCAAGTTTAACAAAATAGCAATTCAGAAACCAACTCACAAATCTCACAGATTTAAATACTAATCTTTAACCCTTTCTTAGTAAAATATACAAACATTAAATAATTATGCCCACTCCTAGAATTAAAAGAAGCTATCGCAAAACTCGTTATATTCTTTATAAAGAAACTTTAATTGACTACAAAGAACATTTTTGGTCATTTCTCGGATCATTTGTTGGCATTGGTATTTTAGCTTATGTACAATCTATACATTTTACAGGAAATGACGCTGTTTATTTAATTGGTTCTTTTGGAGCCTCAAGCGTTTTGGTTTACGGAATTATTCAAAGTCCATTTTCACAGCCAAGAAATTTAGTTGGCGGACACGTAATTTCGGCTTTCATAGGCGTTACAGTTCATAAACTAGCACCAGATATTATCTGGATCGCTGCACCTTTGGCAGTTTCACTTGCGATAATTTTTATGCAGATTACAAAAACTCTGCACCCGCCAGGAGGCGCAACAGCTTTGATTGCTATTATTGGCTCAGATAAAATTAAAGCTTTAGGATATTTTTATGTTGTTTCGCCGGTTCTTGTGGGAACTCTTATTTTACTTTTGACTGCTCTGCTTTTTAACAATATGACATCAAGCAGAAGTTATCCTAGTCATAGTACCTACCACAAACATTATCATAAAATCAAAAAGAGATTAACTGGTAAGTCATAAATGCTCTTGTGAACTTTTCATAACCTTGCAGCTGCTATTTTCGGAATCATTGAAAACTAAAAGATTCTGAAAATTCAACAAATTCATAAAACACACTAAATCACAGGAAAACAATAGTTTAAAATCTTTTCAACAAATCGTAATTCACAATTCGTATTTTGTTTTTTATATTTTACCTTTGACCTCTCAATAAAAACAAAGATTATGGTTTATAAATTTAGAGTAATTCTAGACGCCGAAGAAGATATTTTTAGAGACATTGCTATTCTTGAAGAAGATACTCTTGAAGATTTACACAATGCAATCTTCAACGCTTTTGGTTTTGACGGAATGGAAGTAGCTTCGTTCTACACCTGCGATGAAACTTGGAATCAAGAAGATGAAATTCCGCTTTTTGATACTGGTGATGTTCCTGGTGAGCAAAGAACTATGAACGATTATCCATTATCTTCTATCTTAGATAAAGAAAATACCAAAATCATTTATGTTTACGATTTCATTCATATGTGGACTTTCTTAGTTGAATTGGCTGCTATTGAAGAGCAATCTGTTGGAGCTGTTTATCCAGAAACTTTATTCTCTCACGGAGAAATGCCTGATGATTCTGGCGAGAAAAATTTTGAAGCTGATATGCATGACGATATCTACGGCGAATTTGAAGATGATTTAGACGAAGACGATCTAGATATGTTTGAAGGCGATGACAGCTTTGAAGATTTTGGATTTGAGGAGAATTGGAATTAGATTTTTGAGGTTCTAAGGTTCTAAGATGCTAAGTTTCTAAGGTTTTTAATTTGAAAGTTTTTTCTTATTTTTAATTTTTCAAATTAAAAAAAAATTAAACATGAGTAATTTTAGAAACCTACTTATCTGGCAGAAATCAATGGCCTTGACAACCAAAATTTATTCTTCAACAAACAGTTTTCCAAAAGAAGAAATCTTCGGATTAACTTTACAAATTAGACGTAGCTCGGTTTCTATCCCTAGTAATATTGCAGAAGGATTTGGCAGAGAAAGCGATAAAGATTTTTTACGCTTTTTAAACATTTCTATTGGGTCTTTATTCGAAATGCAGACTCAATTAGAGATTGCAAAAAACATTTATTACTTAAAAGAAAACGATTTTAATAACTTATATGAGGACAGTCGCGAAGTAGAAAGAATGTTAGTTTCTTTTATTAAAAAAATAAAAAGCAGAAACTAAACCTTAGTACCTTAGCATCTTAGAACCTCAGCACCTAAAAAAAAATGATCAACTTATTCAACACCCACATCGAGACGCTTTCGATTCACCGCGTAGGGAACAAAAGCCGTAACGAAGCTATTTTTTTATCAGAACAACCATTTAATTTAAATGACGAAATTGTGCCTTTGATAAAAGAGTATTTCTTTAAACCTTTTAGAGAAAAGGAAGAAAACTATTATCAGTTTGCGCATGAAGTGGATTTGGATTATAATGACATGTTTAAATATGCGACTGAAATTTTTACAAATCCAGCTAATGTTCAGGAGATTTCAAAAAAAATTACGACGCATTTATTTGAGCAGTCTAACCATCCGCATATTAAAAACGGAGAAGTTTATGTTACGTACTTAACAAACTTAAGTATCGACAATAATGTAGTTGATGCGATCGGAATTTTTAAAAGTGAGTTACAGGCTGACTTTTTACAATTTGAAGAAAAAGACAGCAATCTTGAAATGATTTTACAACAAGGTATCAACTTGAGTAAACTAGACAAAGGATGTTTGATTTTTAATTATAAAAAAGAAGAAGGATATAAAATTCTAACTGTAGACAGCAACCGTTATGATGCACGTTATTGGTTAGAGCACTTTTTATCTGTTGATGCTTTTGAAGATGAAAACTTCATCACTAAAAAGTACTTGAAATTCTGTCAAAACTTTGCAAAAGATGTTGTTTTACCTGCAGAAGACAAAAAAGAAGAAGTTATGTTCATGAACAGATCTGTGAATTATTTCGCTAAAAACGATCAGTTTGAAGAACAAAATTTCTTGAATGAAGTACTTGATAATCCAGACTTAATTCCTGAATTCAAAAACTATAAAGTTGATAAAGGAGAAAAATACAGCATTGAAGATGTAACCTCATTCCCAATTGCAAACGCAGCAGTTTCTGACGCTAGAAAATCGATCAAAAACGTTATTAATCTAGATACACATATCCAGATTAAAATGGATTTCATCAATCCTGAAAGTGCAGAGAAATTTGTTGAAAAAGGCTGGGATGAAGAAAAACAAATGTATTACTACTTAGTTTACTTCAATAAAGAAGAAAAAAGCTAAGAGTTATTCATTTTCTATTACTTACTTAAAACGAAAAACGGCAGTTGCAATTTGTAACTGCCGTTTTTTATTGGCCGTTTTACGCTATAAAAGATATTCTTTTCAAAACATCAATTAAACTTGATAGTGCTATAAACGAAAGAAATCGCAAAATGCGAAAGATTCTTAATTTATGCTTAATTTTGTATTTTAAAACCAAAACAGATGGATCGTCTTTTACACAACGAAAGTCCTTTCGAAACGATAATCTCATTTCATAAGCTGATTGAATCTTTTGAAGAAATTGCTTTATCCGATGTTGATTATCGATCTAATTATGCCAAAGCCATTTTAAAAGAGGTTGAAGCATATCCGGAATTTAGAACCGGAATTCACGACTACTCTATTATTAAAAATAACGAAGGTTTAATCAAAAATCTAGTTGCTGATTTATTTCCAACTGCGCTTACGCATAACGAGATAAAAGCAATAACAATTCCTTTTCAAAACGTTTCATTCAATTATACAGAACGTTTCAAGAAAATTTTGAGCAATGCCGGCGATGAATTTTATATGGAAATTCGTGATTTTGATGAACATCAATTTTACATCAACAATTGCTGCTTGATTTTAAGCGATTATTACAAACAAAATCTCGATTTCAACAGACCATTTTTTTATGATATTCCAGATGAAAATGGCATAGAAAAGCATTATAGAATTTTGTATAATGCCGATTTTATGGAAATTACTCCATCAGAAAAAGCAGTACATTTAACGCAGGATGATATCGATCTTCTTATTGATAATTATAATGATATCGATTTATGGAAATCAAAATTTCCTAAAGGAAGCTGGACTCTTAAAGGATTTGGTATTGTTTCTTTGTTTGATGCAACAACCGAAAGCGCTATTTCGAACTTAAAAAGTAATTTATTAAAACCCGAAACAACAAGAGTTGCTTCGACAGAAATAATTGAAAACATTTTTAAATCGATCTTTAAAATTTCAAATCTAAAAGTTGGTTTTATAATCTATAATCCAGAAGAAGAAAAATTTATAAGACCAATAAAATTTGACAATCAGCTTACCAGTTTTTTATTAAAATCGGATCAGGAAGTCGATTGTAAAAATGCTTTTTTTGGATGTTCTTTTGAAAATTTATTAGACAAAAAAGAACCGCTTGTTATTTCTAATGTTAAAAAATTCATTGAAGCTTCTTCAAACAAAAAACTTGGTGAACATTTATTAAAACAAGGAATTCAAAGCTGTGTTTTTGCTCCGGTTATAAAAGATGGTAATTTATTGGGTGTAGTCGAATTGGTTTCTGAAAATGCAAGAGAACTTAACAGCGTTAACGCAACAAAACTAGAATTAGTTTTACCGTATTTAACAGATACAATCGATCGCTATAATACCGATATGCAGCATCAGGTTGAAGCTATTATTCAACGTGAGTACACTACAATTCACCCAAGCGTTTATTGGAAATTCAAGAAAGAATCTCAAAATTACTTTCAAAATATAAATCATACGAAAGATTATATTTTTAAAGAAATTGTATTTAAAAATGTATTTCCGTTATACGGACAAATTGATATAAAAAGTTCATCTGAACATCGAAATGAAACTGTAAAAATAGATCTTCAAAATCAGCTTACAGCACTTTTAGAAATCTTTGACAATCAAAAGCCGAACTCTAATTTGGTTCTTTTGGAACAAAGAAAATTCGAGTTAGAATCGTTGCGAGACGAATTAGAATTTCCTTTGAAAGCAGATACAGAACAGCATATTCAACGCTATATCGAAGAAGAAATTCATCCGATATTAAAAAACACAAAAGACAATGCTAAGAATGTAAAATTGGAGGAATTGTATTTTGCAACTCTCGATGAAAAAACAGGAATGTTTTATCAGGAAAGAAAGAAGTTTGACAACGCGATGTCGATTATCAACAAAAGATTAGCTTCTGTTCTAGATAAAAAACAAATCGAGGCACAGCAAATTTATCCACATTATTACGAGCGTTTTAAAACGGACGGAGTAGAACATAATTTATATATTGGAGCTTCAATTGCACCAACAAAACCATTTGATATAATGTATCTGCATAATTTGCGTTTGTGGCAGCTGCAAACGTTATGCGAAATGGAATTGGCACATCATCAGCTAAAAGAATCACTGCCATACGAATTAGATGTTACTTCTCTGATTTTAGTATTTAGTTCTCCGCTTTCTATACGTTTTAGAATGGATGAAAAACGTTTTGATGTTGACGGAACTTATAATGCCAGATATGAAGTTGTTAAAAAACGAATTGACAAATCGAATATTAAAGGAACTAACGAACGTATTACCGAAAAGGAAAAAATAACTATTGTGTATTCGCAAAACAGCGAAGAAGCCGAATATTTAAAATATATTAAATACTTACAGCACACTAAAGTTCTTGAACCTGCCATAGAACAATTTGAGGTCGAAGATCTTCAAGGTGTTTCGGGCTTAAGGGCGATTCGAGTAAAAGTGATTAATAACACGGAGAATCCAGCGGTAAAAAAAATAACCTATCAGGATTTATTAGACGAGCTCAACTAAATTAGTTGAGCTTTTTCTTTTACTATATATTGAACGCAGATCAAGCGGATTCGCTATCGCGAAAACGCAGATGAACAAAGATTGAAAAGTTTTTTTTAAATTTTTTCCAAAATTCGCTTTTGTCAGCGTTTTCGCGATAGCGAATCCGTAAAATCAGCGTCTAAGCAATATCTACTAAAATTAAATAGACTTAAATGCGATTACAAACGCAATTACCGTAATAATTATTCCTACCATGAAAAAATTATAGGCAATACGCAGTAAATTGTACTTTCGCTGTAAAACCAATCCTAGGTAATATAAATCTTTGATCATTGTTGAATACAAATAATCTCGATCTTTCATCATTTCATTCATTGCCCAATCGTAATCTTCAAGAGGCATTTTATAGAAATTTCCAAAGAACATTAAATTCACTTTTTTCTCTTCAACATCAGCACGTGTAAAAAAACCAGAAGTTACTTTTGGCCGCGTAGAAAGTATTGCAAAAATAATGGTAACTACACTCGAAATCAGCATAATGAAAGTTGGCAGTACCAAATGCGCATTTTTTGGACTGTCTAATTTTGGAATAATAGACGAAAGTGCAATCGAAATAATAATAGCATTAACAGATAACAGAATATTAGCTTTACTATCGGCAATACCGCTTAAACGTGTGTGATTTCCAAGAGTAACGCGAAATAAAGTATCAATACCACGATCTGGTTTTTCGAGTTTTTCTTTCTTTTTATTCTCCTCCTCTATTGCTTCGGCAGCTTTTAATTCTTGTTTATCAATTTTTTTTCGAACAAGCAGTAAATTTTTCTCTTTCAGCGGCTGCCATTTTCGCAGTGCATAATCTGTGTAAAAGCGATGTTTATTCAATAAAAAATTCAAATTCTCTTTTGCCCATTCCGCATTAGAGAATGATATTTTTCCAGTATTTTTAAGTTCTAAACGCAGCAATTCGCAAGTGGTTACATATTCTGTCCCCATAAGATGAGCATAATCTGCATCTTTAATGATTTTTTCTAAATGCGTTTTAGGAACATATTCTTTCTGTGTTGCCAAAATCAAACTGGCAACAGCTGCAATAAATTCTTCTGACTGTCCTTTTTCTTTCAAAAAAGCAGTCGCAATTTTCACACTCTCTTTCTCATGATTATCATAACCATGTACATAACCTGTATCGTGAAACCAAGCCGCAATTATAAGAGCTTCTTTATCGCCGTCACTTACTTCCTCTTTCTTACATAGTTCTTTAACCGCAGTAACTACCGTTAATGTATGGTTAAAATTATGGTAAGAATATAAATTAGAAAGTTTATCTTTGAGTAAATTACTGACGAAATCTTCGGATTGATCTATTAGATTCATAAAGAATATTTTTATACCACTAAATTATGAAATTGTTTTTGGAAAATCATTTCATTGCTAAGATTAAAAACTATTTATTAGCAATTGCAACTCTTATATTAATTAGCTCTTGTGCCACGCATAAACCTCAATACGGAAAAAATGTAAGCGCTAATGAAACAGAAAACGCAACTGATACCATAAAAATTGCCCAAACATTTTATCTTGTCGGAGATGCAGGAAATGCCGACGAAGAACAAGCACAGCAAACTTTGGAGCTTTTACATCAAAGGTTAAAAAAAGCCGGTAAAAAGTCAACTTTGCTTTTTTTAGGAGACAATATATACCCAAAAGGTTTTCCAAGCGATAAAAATCCTGACGATAAAGCACTTGCCGAAACTAAACTTACTAATCAATTAAAACTGACTAAAGGTTTTAAAGGCAAAACAATTTTTATTCCCGGCAATCATGATTGGTACAGCGGCATAAAAGGTCTTGAACGACAAGCTGAGTTTGTAACTAATTATTTAAATGACAAAAAAGCTTTTTTACCAAGAAAATCATGTCCAATTGAAGGCGTGAAAATTGACAGTACAACAACTTTAGTAACAATTGACAGCGAATGGTTTCTTGAAAACTGGGATGATCACCCGACTATCAACGACAATTGCTCTATAAAAACAAGAGAAGATTTTTTTGATGAGATGGAAAGCATTTTAAATAAAAATCAAGAAAAAACAGTTGTCTTGGCAATTCATCATCCTTTGTTGAGCAATGGAACGCATGGCGGACAATTCTCTATGGAAAAACAATTATTTCCTCTTGAGAATAAAATTCCGCTTCCAATTATTGGATCTTTTATCAATTTACTTCGAAAAACATCTGGAATAAGTCCGCAGGACATTCAAAATAAGCAATATACTATTTACGCCAAAAGAATTAAAACGCTGTTACAGAAACAGAAAAATGTAATTGTTGTTTCTGGACACGATCACAATCTGCAATACATCAGCAAAGAAAATATTCAGCAGATTATCAGCGGAGCCGAATCAAAATCTGAAGCTGCTAGAGCTGTAAATCCTTACGATTTCTCGTATGGCGGAAATGGCTATGCAACTTTAACTTTGTTTAAAAGCGGCGATGCTAAAGTTTCTTTTTATGGAAATGAAAACAATAAAGAAAAACTACTTTTTGAACGCGAAATAATCAAGGCTAAAGAAATTAATTGGGCGGCAGATATCCCGAATAACTTCCCTCCAAAAATAACAACTTCTATCTATCCGCCGAAAATGACTGAAAAAAGTATCTTTCATAAATTCTTGTTCGGACAGCATTACAGAAAATATTACAGCATGCCAATTGAAGTAAAAATGGCTACTGTTGATACTTTAATGGGAGGATTAAAACCTATTCGAGAAGGCGGCGGGCACCAATCGGTTTCCCTTAGAATGTCAGATCCAAAAGGCCGCGAATATGTAATGCGCGCCATGAAAAAAAGTGCTACAGCATTTTTACAGTCAGTTGCTTTTAAAGATCAATATGTTGTAAACGATTTTGCCGATACTTATGCAGAGAATTTCTTATTAGATTTTTACACTACATCACATCCATATACAAGTTTTGCAGTTGGAAATTTATCCGACAAAATAGGATTATCGCACACCAATCCTGTTTTATACTATATCCCCAGACAAAATGGCTTAAAAGAATTTAATGCGAGTTTTGGAGACGGATTATATATGGTGGAAGAAAGACCTGCTGACAATCATATTGACGCTAAAAACTTCGGAAATCCGAGTGATATAATAAGCACAGGTGACATGATGGCAAATCTTCATAAAGATGAGAAATATGGTGTTGATGAAAAAGAATATATAAAAGCTCGTTTGTTTGATATGCTGATTGGCGACTGGGACAGACACAGTGACCAATGGCGTTGGGGCGAACATAAAAAAGACGGAAAAATTATTTACAAACCAATTCCGAGAGATCGTGATCAGGCATTTGTAAAATATGATGGAACTCTACTTTCTCTTTTAATGAATATTCCCGCATTGCGTCATATGCGTACTTTTAAAAGTTCTATCGACAATGTAAAATGGCTTAACAGAGAACCTTATCCATTAGATTTGGCATTTTTAAAAACGTCTGAAGAAAAAGACTGGATTGCGCAGGCAAAATTTATTCAAGAAAATCTATCTGACAGCGATATTGATAATGCTTTTAAAAGTCTGCCAAAAGAGGTTCAGGATGAAACGATTGACGAAATTAAGCAAAAGCTAAAAAGCAGAAAGAAAGAGCTTCAAAAATATGCAATACGCTATTCTGATGTTTTAAGTAAAACAATTATGATTGCGGGAACTGATAAAAAAGACAAATTTGTTTTGAATCATATTGCTAAAAACAAAATTGAACTTCAGGTTATCAGAATGAAAAAAGATGGCGACGAATTACAATACACAAAAACGATAAGTGACACTAAAACGAAAAATTTATGGATTTATGGTTTAGACGACAACGATGTTTTTGAAGTAAAAGGCGATCATAAATCAAACATTAAAATTCGTTTAATTGGCGGTCAAAATAATGATGTTTATAACATTGAAAATGGACGAAAGGTTATTGTTTACGATTTTAAATCAAAAGAAAACACATATAACTTGGACTCAAAAACTAAAACTCAGTTAACTGACGATTATGATGTTAACTTATACAATTACGAAAAACCAAAATACAATGTAGTTTCTGGTCTGCCAAATATTGGATATAATCCTGATGATGGTGTAAAATTAGGCTTTAATATAAATTACACGGTAAACAATTTCAAACAGAATCCTTATACTCAAAAGCATGTATTAAATGGTTTTTACTACTTTGCTACAGGCGGTTTGGAATTTAATTATGCGGCACATTTTCCTGGATTACTGGGTAAATGGGTTATTGATGTTGAATCACAGTATACTACTCCAAATTTTGCCATGAACTATTTTGGATATGGAAATGAAAGTCAGAACAATGATGAGGAATTTGGAATGGATTATAACAGGGTTCGTATTCGAAAATTTAATGTATCGGGCGCTATTAGACATGTTGGACGATACGGAAGTGAATTTAGCTTTCAACCTATTTTTCAAAAAATGACAGTTGAAGAAACCGAAAATAGATATATTGATATTCCAAATATCGTAAATCCGATGGTATTTGACAGCCAGACATTTGGCGGTGTAAAAGTAAAATATCAATTTAAAAATTCTGATTTTGCTGCAAAACCAACTTTAGGAATGGCGTTTATGATTGCCGCCACTTGGACGACAAATTTGAGCGACACGAAACAAAATTTCCCAACACTGGAAAGTATTTTAGGCTTTACTCATAAAATCGATCATAACGGAAAACTGGTTTTGGCGACATACTTAAAAGGAAAAGCAATCCTTAATAACAATTACGAATTTTATCAAGGCGCTGCTTTAGGAGGCGACACCGATTTAAGAGGATATAGAAACGATCGTTTTTTAGGGAATTCATATTTCTCTCAAAGCTCTGATCTTCGATTAAGTCTTGGTAAAATCGAACGTACGGTTGCTCCTTTGACTTACGGAATTTTAGGTGGTTTTGACTACGGAAGAATCTGGCTTGATGGAGAAAATTCAAGAAAATGGCATCAGGATTATGGCGGTGGTCTTTGGCTGAATGCAATCAATGTTTTAACAGCAAGAATCTCTTATTTTAAATCTCCTGACGAAGTAGGAAGAGTTATTTTTGGGGCTGCATATAGTTTTTAAAAAAGGCTCAAAGGTTCAGAGTGGCAAAGG
>NZ_MUHD01000002.1:56591-160373 GCF_002217395.1 Flavobacterium plurextorum
CCTTTGCCACTCTGAACCTTAGAACCTATAATTTAAACTCATAAACATTTCCTCCTGTCTTGTTCGCTTTTTCATCAGCGATAAGCAAAGTGGCATTGTCTTTAAAAGCAACGGCTTCTTTTTGAGAAAAATGATTGAGATCAATTTCAGTATGAGTTCCTTTGTGAAATAAATCTCCTTTAAAATCTTTAAATAAAACAATTTTGTCATGGCTTAGCAAAACCACTTTTTTCCCGTCAGGACTAATTGCTGCACTGGTAAGAACGCAATGATTATAGTTATCGCAGGTCTTAAACTCTCCTATTTTGACTGCTTTTTGAGTTCCTTTTGCATTTTTTACTTTATAGATAAAAGCAGTTCCATCAAAACCTTTACTTCTGTTCTTGGTAAAAAGATAAAAATAGCCGTTGTGCTCAAAAAAACCTTCAACATCATAAAACATTTCTTTTTTCTTTGGAGGAAATTCAGTCTGTTCTGGATAAGAGAATGAAATTTTATATTCGGCGGAAGCCACATCTTTTTCCAATTGAGTTTTATCTAATTTGTAAATACATAAATCTTTACGTTCGTTATCATTATTTCCAAAATCACCAATATAAAGATTCCCTCCTTTATCTTTTGTTATGTCTTCCCAATCTACGTTTACTGCATTTGAAATCGTAATTGTTTTGGCTAATTTCCCGTCAGCATTTAATGCATAAACCTCATTTTTGTTTCCGCTGTCTTCTAAAGTATAAAGTAAATTTGTCTCAGGGAAATAAGTTATTCCAGATACCTCTTTTAACTTTTTTGGAAGTGAATAAAGCGTTTTTAAATCACTATTTGATTGTTGCTGGCATGCTAATAAAACAATAGAAGCTGCTACTAAAAAAGACTTTTTCATAAGACTGTTTTTTTTGAACCATATAAGTGATATAAGAAAATTTAAGTTTTGCTTTGTGAACTTATCTGGTTTATTCTTTTAAACTAAGTTTGTATTTTTAAAATTACGGGTAATAAATTCGAATGCTGCATGCATAATATGCCCCATGGATTTGGCGTTTTTAAATTTCATATCGTTTGTATATCGATACAATTCCATTTTCAATTGATTCAAATGCTCTTCAGTTGAAATGGTATCGTGACACATTATATTCAGCAATTTATGTATTCTCGTTTCGGCTGAATGTATACGTTTTGCCAAAATAGCTCTTTCTTCGTCTTTATATTGAATAATGGAACGATCTTCTAATTTCTCTTTTATAAGCTGCATCATCGGATAATTTTCTTTAAAAAACTGCGGACGATACACTTTAAAATTTCCTTCGTAACACTGCTGATCGAAATCAATAGGACGAATTTTATACACTACTTGATCAAAATCGTGAATAGGCACAATTACATAATTATAAGCTCGCATATCTCCCAAAAGCCTGATCATACAACGTTCATTAAACTTTACAAACTCTTTTGCAATCTGAGATTTTTCCGTTTCAGTACAATTGTGCAGTAAAGTATCCATAAAAACATCACCCGGAATCCCTATAATATGTTCTTCGATCAAGGTATCTTTATAGACCAAAAAGTTTATTTTATCCGGTGAAAGAATATCTTCCAATTCAAGTCCGTAAATCCTAGAAGCATCTGCTTTTTTAATGTAAAAATGAACATAATTGTCATTCAGAATATTTCTAACCTTAATTCGAAACGGTTTTGAATTTCCAAAAGTACAATAGTCAATTGCATCAATATTTAGAAACTGAATGATATCACTATTTCCATCAGAATGTAAAAGCGAATAAATTTTCTTTAGATTCAAATCGATTTCATTTCTTTCGAACTCGCTGTAATAAACCCGAATCCACAAAGTATCCGTTTCATTTTTATCATATACATTGACCGAGCCGGAAAAACGCAATAAGTCATCATAGAACACAGATACTTTCGAAATACGTTCGTATCGTTCTAAATAACTTAATAATGGACGTGTTAAAGGATAAGTAGGTTTCTTTAACACCATTAAAGGTTCGCTCATTTTGAATATCTTTATTACAAATTTACACGAATAAGATGATAAAAATAAATTTGGCGTAACAATATCCAACTTGCTTCGTCTTACTAAAAAACTAAAACCACAATTAACTTGGAAACCATATTAACTATCGAGAATCTCAGTAAAAGATACGGACGCATTCATGCGCTTCAAAATGTATCTTTTAGCATTAAAAAAGGACATGTTTACGGAATTTTAGGTCCAAACGGAAGCGGAAAATCAACGACTTTAGGAATCGTTTTGAATGTTGTAAACAAAACTTCCGGCGATTACAAATGGTTTGACGGCAAAGTGCAAACGCATGAAGCTCTAAAAAAAGTTGGCGCTATTATAGAACGTCCCAACTTTTACCCTTACATGACTGCCGAAGAAAACCTTAAACTGGTTTGCAAAATAAAAAGCATTGATTATTCTAAAATAAATGAAAAACTTACCCTTGTAGGTTTAACCGAAAGAAAAGACAGCAAATTCAGCACTTTTTCTTTAGGAATGAAACAACGTCTTGCAATTGCATCGGCATTATTAAATGATCCAGAAATTCTAATTTTAGACGAACCTACAAATGGCTTAGATCCACAGGGAATTCATCAGATTAGAGATATTATTAAAGAAATTGCATCGCACGGAACAACCATTTTATTGGCTTCGCATTTACTAGACGAAGTCGAGAAAGTATGCTCGCATGTTGTTGTTTTACGCAAAGGCGAAATTTTATATTCAGGCTCAGTTGATGGCATGTCTGCCAATGAAAGTTTCTTTGAACTGCAGGCAAATGACAATTTAGCTTTAAAATCAGTTTTAACAGAGCATCCAGCTGTAGATAAAATCAAGGAATCCGATGGGAAAATTTTGGTACATCTGAAATCCGATTTATCAGCTTCTGAACTGAATTTGTATTTGTTTTCTAAAAATATTGCTTTGAGCCATTTGGTAAAACGTAAAAATAGTTTAGAAGCTCAATTTTTAGAACTTACACAAAAAGCCACTATCAAAAAAAACTAAGCCATGAACAGACTTGTCTCTATAGAATTACAGAAAATCTGGAAAAACAAAGCCAGTAAAATTCTTACTTTAACTTATTTTATCCTTCTTTCATTTATAGCATTAATTGCATCTATAAAATTTGACTTGGGTGTTTTTAAATTTCATTTGGCAGAAATGGGAATCTTTAACTTTCCTTTTATCTGGCATTTTAACACTTATATCGCAGCATGGTTGAAATTTTTTCTAGCTATTGTAATTGTTTCAATGATGGCAAATGAATACAGCTATGGCACATTAAAACAAAACTTAATTGACGGTTTAAGCAAAAAAGAGTTCATTTTATCTAAGTTTCTTACGGTTGTACTTTTTGCATTATGCTCTACCATTTTTGTTTTTATAATGAGTTTATTGCTTGGATTAAGTTTTTCATCGTACACTGAATTTGATGTCATTTTCATGGATTTAGATTATTTGCTTGCCTTTTTTGTAAAACTAGTTGGATTCTTTTCTTTCTGTTTGTTTTTAGGAATCTTGGTGAAACGATCTGCATTTGCTTTGGGATTTTTATTAGTCTGGAGTATTCTTGAAGGTATCGCAAAAGGTTTATTAGTTTTCAAACTATTTCCTGAAAGTACAACAGGATATACCATAATGAAGTTTTTCCCGCTGGAAGCGATGTCAAATTTAATTATAGAACCCTTTTCAAGACTTTCAGTTATCAAAAATATCGGAGCACAAATGGGCGTAAATGATGTTAAAGATTACAGCGTAAGTTATACTTCGATATTGATTGTTTTAATCTGGACTTTCTTGTTTATATACTTTTCTTACAAACTATTAAAAAATCGAGATTTATAGTATATTTGTTATACTATGATTCCAGTAAAACGTTTTTTATTTATTCTATTTTTATGCTGTTTATCTGCAAAGATGAATGCGCAGGTAATCACTATTGACGACACAAAAACACCAACTCAGTTAATTGAAAATATCTTAATTAATAGTTCTTGTGCCAATGCCTCGAATTCGACAGGTCGCGGCGATACTTTTAGACTTGGAAAACAGAGTTTTGCTTATTTTAACAGTAACGGAAGCAGTTTCCCTTTTAGAGAAGGAATCGTTTTAGCCACTTCAACAGCTCAAAGTGCAATCGGCCCCTTTGTTAGTAACCCAAATGATGGTTCTGATGATAGTATTTCATGGGGTCGTGACACCGATTTGGATCAAACACTTGGCATTAATTCAATAAATACAACGGTTCTGGAATTTGATTTTATTGCGAACACAAGTTCCTTGAGCTTTAATTATATTTTTGCTTCTAATGAATATCAGTATGATTTTCCATGCAGATATTCTGATGGATTTGCTTTCTTAATCAAAGAAGCTGGAACTGCTGATCCTTATAAAAATTTAGCCGTAATACCTAATACAAATACGCCGGTTTCTTCTGTAAATATTCATCCAAAAATTGATCCGGGATCAAGTGTTGGAGGCATTAGTTATCCTGGTTGTGCAGCTTCAAATGAAAGTTACTTTAACGGGCGAAATACAAATACAAGTCCAATAAATTTTGCTGGACAAACTGTCGTAATGACTGCTAGCAGTACAGTAACTGCAGGAAAAAAATATCATGTAAAACTTGTAATCGGCGATGCTGACGTTAGATACCAAACTTCAGCAATTTTCCTTGAAGCAGGAAGTTTTGCTTCTAAAATTGTTCTTGGAGAAGATCGAACAATTGCAAATAATAATCCTGCCTGTTTTGGAGAAAGAATTACTTTAGACAGTAAACTATCAGCTGCAGATTATACTTTTAAATGGTATAAAAAAGACAATCCTTCTGTTACACTAAGTACAAATCCAACTTATGAAGTTACAGACGCAGGAAATTATGTAGTTGAAGCCACTGTAATAAGTACAACGTGCATATTATCTGGAGAGATAAAAATAGACTATGCTTCAGAAATCCAGTCAACAGATACCTCTTTACTACAATGTGACGATAATACAGACGGTATTTCTATTTTTGATTTAAGCAAAGTAAACAATATTGTAAAAAATAATGTTGCTTCGATTTTAAATGATGGCTTTTATGAAACACTGACTGATGCTCAGAACAAAACAAATAAAATTGCAGTACCAAACCGATATGTAAATAATGCCCCTAATCAAATTGTTTACGCCCGTCTTGAAAATCAATTTGGATGCTCTAAAATTGCTCAAGTAACTTTAGAGATTGCAAATACATCTATGGCTGATCCAAATCCGATAAGCATTTGTGACCAAGATCAAATTCAAGATGGATTGTATCAATTTGATTTGAATAATGAAGTTACTCCGCAGCTTGGTCTTGCAACTGGATTAACTATTAATTACTATGCAACCGCAAATGATGCTGTAACAGAAACAAATCAGCTGCCAAATATTTTTAGAAACACGACTGCATTCAATCAAACTATTTATGGCAGAGTTGTAAATGGACCAGATTGTTACGATATTATTCCAGTTCCTCTTGTGGTAAACACATTTGACCCGCCAAATTTTGCAAATGAATCTGTTTTTATATGTAAAAATAGTGATGTGACACTAACTGTAGATTCTGGTTTTAGCAGTTATTCTTGGAATACGGCACCTGGAAACACCACAAATTCATTAACTGTTACTGCTCCGGGAGATTACGCTGTAACTGTAACAAATGCAAATGGCTGTAAAAAAACTAAAACCTTCAAAGTAATTTTATCAGAACCTGCAACATTGACAGGAGCGACTGTAAAAGATTTTTCAGGAAACGATAATTCAGTTTTGTTAGAATATACTGGAGTTGGAGACTACGAATTCTCATTAGACGGTGTTACGTTTCAAGATGATCCGTTATTTACCAGAGTAGCTGCCGGCACTTATAATGCTGTTGCCAGAGACAAAAATGGCTGCGGATTATCAAGCAATATTACTATATATGTATTAGATTATCCAAGATTTTTCACACCAAACGGAGACGGATATAATGATTTATGGTTTATCAATGACATCGAACATCTTCCTAATTTTAAAATTTATGTTTTTGATCGCTACGGAAAATTACTAAAAGAAATGAATCAAAACAGCATTGGATGGAATGGAATTTTTAATGGCCAGCAGCTTCCATCTGATGATTACTGGTTTACTTTGACTTTTGTAAACGGCAAAAGCGTGAAAGGCCACTTTACTTTAAAAAGATAAAATATTAAAATCCATTACTTAAATTCCGAATTCAAATTGCTTAAAATTCGGATTTAGACCATAAAGAAAATCCCAAACTCTATAATGGAATTTGGGATTTTTTATATTGAAATTTAAAATTACTAAACTTTAAATCTTTTTCTATCAGTTTCAGTCAAATAGATTTTTCTTAAAC
This sequence comes from Flavobacterium plurextorum, assembly GCF_002217395.1. Classification (GTDB taxonomy): domain Bacteria; phylum Bacteroidota; class Bacteroidia; order Flavobacteriales; family Flavobacteriaceae; genus Flavobacterium; species Flavobacterium plurextorum. The sequence continues at coordinate 63,002 of NZ_MUHD01000002.1, forward strand.
GAATAGATTTTGGTGTAACCTCTACGTACTCATCTTTTTGAATGTACTCTAAAGCTTCTTCAAGAGAGAAAATAATTGGAGGAATAATTCTAGCTTTTTCATCATTTCCAGATGAACGAACGTTAGATTGTTTTTTCTCCTTAGTTACGTTTACACACATATCATCACCACGTGAATTTTCTCCAATTACCTGACCTTCATAAATTTCAGCATTTGGTTCAACAAAAAACTTACCACGATCTTGTAATTTATCGATAGAATAAGGAATAGCTTTTCCTTTTTCCATAGAAATCAATGAACCTTTGTTACGTCCAGAAATTTCTCCTTTGTAAGGCTCATATCCAATAAAACGGTGTGACATAATAGCTTCACCAGCCGTAGCTGTAAGCAATTGATTTCTTAAACCAATAATTCCACGAGAAGGAATATTGAATTTAATGATCATACGCTCGCCTTTAGTCTCCATACTTAACATTTCACCTTTACGAACTGTTACGAATTCAACTGCTCTACCTGAAAGATTTTCTGGTAAATCGATTGTTAATTCCTCAATTGGCTCACATTTTTTACCATCAATTTCTTTGATAATAACTTGCGGCTGACCAATTTGTAACTCATAACCTTCTCTTCTCATTGTTTCAATAAGAACAGATAAGTGAAGTACTCCACGACCAAAAACCATGAATTTATCTGCAGAATCAGTTTCACCTAACTTCATCGCTAAGTTTTTCTCTAATTCTTTTGTCAATCTTTCTCTAATATGACGAGAAGTTACAAATTTACCTTCTTTACCAAAGAAAGGTGAATCATTAATTGTAAACAACATACTCATTGTAGGCTCATCAATAGCAATAGAAGCTAAACCTTCAGGGTTTTCGTTATCAGCAATAGTATCACCAATTTCAAAACCTTCAATACCAACTACAGCACAAATATCACCTGCAATTACTTCTGCAACTTTTTTACGTCCAAGACCTTCAAAAGTATGTAATTCTTTGATTCTTGATTTTGTAACAGTACCATCTCTCTTTACTAAAGATATTGCCATACCTTCTTTCAAAATACCTCTTTCTAAACGACCAATAGCGATACGCCCAGTAAAAGCAGAGAAATCTAAAGATGTAATTAACATTTGAGGAGTACCTTCAGAAACTTTAGGAGCTGGTACATTAGCAATAACCATGTCTAATAAAGGCTCAATGTTTTCTGTTTGGTTTTTCCAATCGTCAGACATCCAGTTGTTTTTAGCAGAACCGTAAACAGTTGGGAAATCTAACTGCTCTTCTGTAGCACCTAATTCAAACATTAAGTCAAAAACTTTTTCATGAACTTCTTCAGGAGTACAGTTTTCTTTATCAACTTTATTGATAACTACACAAGGCTTCAAACCTAAATCGATAGCTTTTTGTAATACAAAACGAGTTTGCGGCATTGGCCCCTCAAAGGCATCCACTAATAAACATACACCATCGGCCATGTTCAATACACGTTCTACTTCACCTCCAAAATCCGCGTGGCCAGGAGTATCGATAATATTGATTTTTGTTCCTTTATATTGAACAGAAACGTTTTTAGAAGTAATAGTAATACCTCTCTCACGCTCTAAATCGTTATTATCAAGAATTAAATCACCTGTATTTTCGTTGTCACGAAATAATTGACAGTGATACATAATTTTATCAACCAAAGTGGTCTTACCGTGATCGACGTGGGCAATAATTGCAATATTTCTAATAGATTCCATTTGTGTTTTTTAATGGGTGCAAAAGTACACTTTATTTTCTAAAAAAAAACGTTTCTGTGATAGTTTGCGTATATACAAGTAATTAGTTCATTAAATCAATGTTAAATTAGGCATCAAAATGAACTTTACTTATTGTTTAGTTATGGTTAATTTAACTATATTTGAGTAATGAAAAGTAAAACTCTCCTAATTACTCTTGTTTACGTTATCATATCACTAATTATGGCAACAGTGTGCCATAACCTACTCATTAAATACTTTTTTCAGTCAAAATATTCTTATTTATTTTATTTAAAGGACATTTTTCTTATCCTTACTACAGGACTTATTTTCAAATACATACTCACCAAAAATGAAAATAGAAATATTTCTATTTTTAAAAAATTAAAAAAAACAAATCAAGAAATTAAAGAATCTAACGAAAAATATGATATCGTTGCAAAAGCAACAAGCGATACCATTTGGGATTGGAAAATACAAGAAGACAGTATAAATTGGAACAAAGGAATTGAAGGCGTTTTTGGATATAACCCTGAAGAAGTTGGAAAAACTTCAAAATGGTGGTTTGACAAAATTCATCCTGAAGACAGCATTAGAATGTCTATTAAATTATACTCTTTTATTGAACAAAAAACAGAAAAATGGCAGGATCAATACCGTTTTAGATGCGCTGACGGAAGCTACAAATATGTTTTAGACAGAGGTTTTTTACTAAAAGATGAAAACGGAAGAGCCATCAGAATGATTGGTGCCATACAAGATATCACTAAACAAAAAGAAGAAGAACAGCGATTAAAACTTTTAGAAACTGTAATCACACAATCAAAAGATTCAATTTTAATTACCGAAGCCAATTCTGTCGATCGAAAAATACCAAAAATAGTTTACGTTAATCCAGCTTTTTCCCAAATGTCTGGTTACCAATCAAATGAAATAATCGGAAAATCGCCAAATATTTTCAAAGGACCAAAATCAGACTCAGATGAACTAAAAAAACTCTTAAGAGCCATAAAAAATGAAGAAGAATGTTTGATAGAGACAATCAGTTATACTAAGAAAAAAGAAGAATACTGGGTACGCTTCTCTATGATTCCAATTTTTAACAATGAAGGCTTAATATCACACTGGATTTCTATTCAAAGAGATATTACCGACGAGAAGACATTGGAAACTGAAAAAGAACATTTAATTCGCGAATTAACACAGAATAATAAAGACTTAAAACAATTCTCGTACATTACATCACATAATTTAAGAGCTCCATTATCTAACTTAATCGGACTTTTAAATCTTATCGAAGATATTCCTATTGAAAACATTGAACTTCAAGAGATTTTAGGAGGCTTCACAAAATCAACTCATTTATTAAACGAGACTATTAATGATTTAGTAAAAGTCATAATCATAAAAGACAATCCTTCTATGCAAAAAGAAGAAGTTTCGTTAAAAGAAGTTTTTGAAAACGTATTCAGTCAACTTTCTTTTCAAATTGAATTACACAAGCCAATTATTAAATTGAAATTCGAAAAAGTACCTTTACTAAATACAAACAAAGCTTACATCGAAAGTATTTTACTTAACCTGCTTACGAACTCAATAAAATACAAGTCTGAAAACCGTAAACTAAAAATATCAATAACTGCAGAACAAATTGATCAACAAGTTACATTAACCTTTAAAGACAATGGAATTGGAATAGATCTAGACCGAAATCGCGATAAGGTTTTTGGCCTTTACCAGAGATTTCACAACTATCCAGACAGTAAAGGATTAGGTTTATATCTTGTAAAATCTCAAGTAGAAACCATGGGAGGAACGATTAGTATTGAAAGCGAAGTTAACAAAGGCACAACATTTACGATAACATTTAAAAACTAAAACATCATGCTTGAGCAAATTTTATGCATTGACGACGACCCAATTACATTAATGTTATGCAAAAAAGTAATTTCAAAATCATCATTTTCACATGAAATTATCACTGCTCAAAATGGTGAAGAAGCACTACTCCATTTCAATACCTTAAAATACACCAACAATAAAAATAAGGTAAATAAAAAACCAGAACTGATTTTTTTAGATTTAAACATGCCCGTTATGAGCGGATGGGAATTTCTAGATCATTTTATTTCGGCTGACTATAAAGAATTCAACAGCGCAAAAGTCATAGTACTATCTTCTACAATTGATCCTGACGATTTAGCCAAAGCTAAAAAATACCCTATAATAATCGATTTCCTTTCAAAACCAATTACCCTAGCTATGTTAGAATATCTCAAAAAGAAAATAGACATCGCTTAAATCCTTACCACTACTAACTCCTAAGACCCAACAAAAAACATATTTAAAAAGTATGAAATTCAAAAATTCAACATTCAAGTAAAACTGAATTTAAGATTTTCATTTTTAAACAACAAAAAAGTCCTCTAAAAGAGGACTTTTTTAATATTTAGGAAATTGTAATTAATTACAATTTAGCAACATGTTTCGTTAATTTAGACTTCAAGTTAGAAGCTTTATTATCATGAATGATGTTCTTTTTAGCTAATTTATCAATCATAGAAATTACAGTTGATAATTTTGCAGTAGCATCAGATTTATCAGTAGCTAATCTTAATGCTTTAATAGCGTTACGAGTAGTTTTGTGTTGATATCTGTTAAGAACTCTTCTTTTTTCGTTACTTCTGATTCTTTTTAATGCTGACTTATGATTTGCCATTTTTTTTAATTTTAGATGTAATAATTATTATAAATACTAGTTAAAAAAGAAAAACCTCCCACAATTGCAAAACAATCACTTTGGTTTTAACTAATAAAACAAAAACCGAGACACCAATTTTCATTTTACAAAACTTATTTACAACTAATTTTGTAGTCTGTAAGGGAATCGAACCCCTGTTACCAGGACGAAAGCCTGGAGTCCTAACCCCTAGACGAACAGACCAGCTCTCTTCTAAGTTTTCTTCAATTTAAAACAAATTGAAATTGTAGTCCGTGGGGGAATCGAACCCCCCTTACCAGGATGAAAACCTGGCGTCCTAACCGATAGACGAACGGACCAATACATCAAGTTAAATAACTTATTCGCAGAAAAAAAAGTAGTCCGTGGGGGAATCGAACCCCCCTTACCAGGATGAAAACCTGGCGTCCTAACCGATAGACGAACGGACCATGTATTTCTCTAATGCGGATGCAAAGATACATCTATTTTTTAGTTGCACAATAGCTGATGCAAAAATTTTTATTTTTTTTTAATACGCCTTAGCAAAAAGCACTCTTTTCGAAGATGGATTACCAGTAAACACACAGACTCCCGCCTCTTCAACAGCGTCTAAAGGAATACAACGAATCGTCGCTTTTGTCAAATCTTTTATCTTCTCTTCGGTCGCTGCAGTACCATCCCAATGAGCAGAAACAAATCCTCCTTTTCCTTCTAAAACTTCTTTAAATTCCTCAAAACTATTTACTTCCGTAATATGAGTATTTCGATACTCTAATGCCTTATTAAATAAATCCGTTTGAATCTGCTCAAGCAAGTCGTTTACGTACTCAACAATTTTCTCACCAGCAACAACTTCTTTTGTCAAGTTATCACGTCTTGCAACTTCAAAAGTTCCGTTTTCTAAATCTTTCGGACCAACTGCAATTCTTACCGGAACACCTTTCAACTCCCACTCTGCAAATTTAAACCCAGGTTTTTGAGTTGTTCTATCATCATATTTCACAGAAATCTTAAGCTTTCTTAACTTAGCCGTTAACTCATTAACTGCCGCTGTAATTTCAGCCAACTGCTCATCTGTTTTGTGAATTGGAACAATCACCACTTGTATTGGTGCTAAATTAGGAGGAAGCACTAATCCTTGATCATCTGAATGCGTCATAACCAAAGCTCCCATCAAACGAGTAGAAACCCCCCAAGAAGTTCCCCATACGTGTTCTTGCTTTCCTTCGGCATTTGCAAACTTTACATCAAAAGCTTTCGCAAAATTCTGTCCCAAAAAGTGAGACGTTCCAGCTTGTAAAGCTTTTCCATCCTGCATCAATGCTTCAATGCAATACGTTTCATCCGCACCTGCAAAACGCTCTGTTTCGGTTTTAAAACCTTTTACAACCGGAATTGCCATGAAGTTTTCTGCAAAATCAGCATAAACATTCATCATTTTTTCAGATTCTTCTAGAGCTTCTTCTTTTGTCGCATGAGCCGTATGCCCTTCTTGCCACAAAAACTCTGCAGTTCTCAAAAACAAACGCGTACGCATTTCCCAGCGAACTACATTTGCCCACTGATTAATTAACAACGGTAAATCTCTATAAGATTGCACCCATCCTTTATATGTAGACCAAATAATTGCTTCACTTGTAGGACGAACAATAAGTTCTTCTTCTAATTTAGCATTTGGATCAACCATTAATTTCCCTGGTTTATCAGGATCATTCTTTAATCTATAATGCGTAACAATAGCACATTCTTTTGCAAATCCTTCTGCATTTTTTTCCTCAGCCTCAAACATGCTTTTAGGAACAAACAGAGGAAAGTAAGCATTTTGATGCCCTGTTTCCTTAAACATTCGATCTAACTCAGCCTGCATTTTTTCCCAAATCGCATAACCGTATGGTTTGATTACCATACAGCCTCTAACTCCTGAATTTTCAGCTAGATCCGCTTTCACAACCAGCTCGTTATACCATTTCGAATAATCTTCTGATCTTGTAGTGAGGTTCTTACTCATATTATATAGTTTGGCACAAATTTTGTTTTAATTATTTTAACTAAATAGTTTGACAAAACTAACTATTTTTGTAATGTGCAACAATAAAAAACACCACAGATATGAAAACTTATATTACTCTACGTCAAAACTCAAGTCATTTTTACTTAATTGGACTATTGAGTTTTCTGCTTGCGTCATGTGGTTCTTACCAAAACACATCTTATAATGATAATGACGGAGTCTATGGTAATTCCAGTACTAGATACGTTCAAACAAACACATCTAACGCAAACAACCAATACAAAGATTATTTCAGATCTCTTCAAGACGACAACCAGCCTACGGAAATTTTTACAGATGTAGACAGCTACGGAAACTACTCTCAAAACGACAGTACACAAGTTGCCGCAAATGTTTATCCAGCATGGGGAAGCAGTCCATCTGAAGTTTCTGTAAATGTATATTCTGACCCAACATGGTCACTTGGATTTGGTTTTGGTTTTGGATACCCATACTATGGCGGATACTGGGGATACCCAGGTTACGCTTGGGGCTACCCAGGATACTGGGGACCTGGATGGGGCTATCCTGGATGGGGTTACCCTGGATATTGGGGACCACGTTATTACGGAAACTATTCTTACAATTACGGAAGAAGAGGTTCTGCAGCATACTACGGAAGCGGCAGAAACTATAGCTCAAACAGAGATTTTTCATCCGGAAGAAACTATTCTTCAAACAGAAATTATACTGACAGAAGTTTCAACAACCGAAGTTATAACAACAGAAGCTATACAACAGATAGAAACTACACGAACAGAACAAACAGCTATTCTGACTACAGAAGAAGCTCTAGTACAAACGGCAGAAACTACACTACAAGCCCAACGTTTACAAACAGAAGAAGTACAACACAAGGACAAAGTAACAGCTATGATTATTCAAACAGAAGATCAAGCTCTACAACTAATAGAAGCTACAACAACACCAATAGCAGCCCATCTAGAACCTACTCTCCTAGCCCATCGCGCTCAATGAACAGCAGCGGCGGAAGCATGAGATCATCTGGCGGCGGAGGCGGTGGCGGAAGATCTTATGGCGGAGGCGGAGGAGGAAGAAGATAACCTCCTTCTCCCTTTACCAATCTAAAATCACACAAAAACGTACCAAAATGAAAAAAATATTTTTCCTATTAATTACAGGACTAACTGTCAGTATCTTACATTCTCAGGAAGTTTCTGACGCTTTACGCTTTTCACAAGACAACTTAACTGGAACAGCGCGATTTAGAGCAATGAGCGGAGCATTTGGAGCTTTAGGAGGCGACCTATCTTCTATTAGCGTTAACCCTGCGGGATCTGCTATTTTCATAAACAACCAGATGGGAGTAACTTTTAGTAATCAAAATATTAAAAACAACTCTAATTACTTTGGAACTCAAACTTCAGACAAAGACAATTCATTTATCCTAAATCAAGTGGGCGCGATTTTTGTTTTTAATGACAGAAATCCAAACAACAATTGGAAAAAAATTGCCATTGGAGCAACCTATGAAAACACCAACAATTTCAACAACAATGTTTTCTCAGCTGGAACAAATCCAACTAATTCAATAGACAACTATTTTCTAACTTATGCAAACGGAATTCCATTAGGAGACATCACTGGAATACCTTATAAAAATCAGTTTTACGATGAGCAGCAAGCCTATTTTGGGTATTATGGTTTTGTCATAAACCCTGTAAATCCATTAGACAAAAACAATACTCAATACACTTCTAATGTTCCTGCAGGCGGAAACTACTATCACGAAAACGAAATTTACGCTAGAGGATACAACAGTAAATTAAGTTTCAACATTTCAACTTCTTACAAGGATCGTATTTATTTTGGAGCAAATTTAAACGCACATATTACTGATTATAGAAGATCGAGCAGCTTTTATGAAGACAATTCAAACCCATTAGAACCGACTGAAACCATTTCTAATCTACGTTTCAACAACGAACTTTACACATACGGAAACGGATTCTCTTTTCAACTTGGTGCAATTGCTAAAGTAACTGATTCTTTCAGACTTGGATTAGCCTACGAATCAAATACTTGGTACGAACTTTATGATGAAGTTTCACAAAGCCTTCACACTACCACACAAGCCGCAAATGGACCTGAGAAGTACGCAGATATAAATCCTAAAATCATCAATGTTTACGAATCATACACTTTACAAACTCCTGGAAAAACAACTTTTAGTGCAGCGTATATATTCGGAAAATCAGGTTTAATCAGTGTTGATTATGCTATTAAAGATTATGGAAACACAAAATACAAACCTACTAACGATCCAGGCTTTAGAGGTGTAAATAATGAAATCAGTAATCAGCTGACTAATAATGGAGAATTAAGAGTTGGAGCTGAATACAAAATAAATCAATTGAGCTTAAGAGGCGGATACAGATATGAAGGAAGCCCGTATAAAAACAAAACTACTATTGGAGATTTAAACAGTTATTCTGGTGGATTAGGTTATAATTTTGGAGGTACAAAACTAGACTTAGCTTATTCTTATGCTGAAAGAAAATCAAACCAAGGTTTCTTTTCGAAAGGTTTTACAGATGGCGCCAACATCACATCAAAACTTAACAATGTCACATTGACTTTATTATTTGAATTGTAATTTAAAAATAAACCGAATAATAAAACTTCCGTCAGGTTATTGCTTGACGGATTTTTTTTTACTCCTGACAAAAGAAGCCTATTTCAACAGGAAAAAACACAGTATAAAGCGCAATTTGCTTCACAAAAAACACCTAAATAGAACCGAAACAAGCGCTGTTTGAATAAAAAAGTGTAATTTTGCACTCCAATTTATAAAAGTATGAGAACCAAGTCTTTAAAAAAGAACAAAATTAACGTAATCACTCTTGGGTGTTCAAAAAATGTATATGATAGTGAAGTGCTTATGGGACAACTTCGTGCAAACGGTAAAGAAGTTACTCATGAAGCCACTAAGGATGAAGGAAACATTATTGTAATTAACACTTGCGGGTTTATTGATAATGCAAAAGCAGAATCAGTTAATATGATTTTGGAATATGCTGACAAAAAAGACAAAGGGTTAGTTGATAAAGTTTTTGTAACTGGATGTTTATCGGAACGTTACAGACCAGATTTAGAAAAAGAAATCCCGAATGTAGATCAATATTTTGGCACAACTGAATTACCTCAGCTGTTAAAAGCTTTAGGAGCCGATTATAAACATGAATTATTAGGCGAAAGATTAACAACAACTCCTAAAAATTATGCATATTTAAAAATTGCCGAAGGCTGCGACAGACCTTGCAGTTTTTGTGCTATTCCGTTGATGCGTGGATCACATATTTCACAACCAATTGAAAAATTAGTTAAAGAAGCACAAGGTTTAGCAAAAAATGGCGTTAAAGAATTAATACTAATCGCTCAAGACTTAACATATTACGGCTTAGACCTTTATAAAAAGAGAAATCTTGCCGAATTATTAGAAGAATTGGCTAAAGTTGAAGGCATTGAATGGATTCGTTTGCATTATGCTTATCCTACTGGTTTCCCGATGGATGTTTTGGAATTAATGAAACGCGAACCTAAAATTTGTAATTATATTGATATTCCATTACAGCATATTTCAGATTCTATTTTAAAATCAATGCGTCGTGGTACAACACAAGCTAAAACAACTCAATTATTAAAAGATTTCAGAGCTGCTGTTCCAGGAATGGCAATTAGAACAACTTTAATCGTTGGATATCCAGGTGAAACTCAGGAAGATTTTGAAATTTTGAAAGATTTTGTTCAGGAAATGAAATTTGACAGAATGGGATGTTTTGCTTATTCTCATGAAGAAAACACGCATGCATATTTATTAGAAGATGATGTTCCAGACGACGTGAAACAAGCAAGAGCTAATGAAATTATGGAATTACAGTCTCAAATTTCATGGGATTTAAATCAAGAAAAAGTAGGACAAGTTTATAAATGTATTATCGACAGAAAAGAAGGTGCACATTTTGTAGGAAGAACGGAATTTGACAGCCCTGATGTTGACAATGAAGTTTTAATAGATGCATCTAAACATTATGTAAAAACAGGAGAATTTGTTAATATACGCATAATTGAAGCTACAGAATTTGATTTATACGGAGAACCTGCTTAAATTTACCTAAATAATTATCAATTTTAGATAAAACCTTTTTATATGAAACCTACACAATCTTTATTTCTTTTGGTTTTCACCATATTCTGTTTCAATTCTGTTTCAGCTCAATACGGAAACGGATATAATAATGGCTATGGAAATGGTTACGGAAACGGTTATGGAAATGGCTACGGACGAGGCGGCGGAATGGGAATGGACAGAAGTATGATGCAAGGACCACAAAGCACCCCAAGCAAACCTAAAGAAGTTCCTGTAGAAGAAACTGCTTCACTAATTGTTGAGCAAATGAAACCAGCTGTTAACTTAGATGAATTGCAAGTAATTGCAATAACAAATGTTTTAGCAGACAGTATGAGAGAGCAAGGTATTCTTTTAAAAAATGAAAGCAGCAGTCAAGATGTAAAGATTGAACAAATAAAAGCTTTAAGAGACAGTACAAATAAAAAAATAGCTGCTTTTTTAAATCCTGATCAAGTTACAAAGTACACTACTTTCATGGAAAACTTTAAAGAGATCAAAAAACCTTCTAAATCAAAAAAGAAAAAAGATTCAAAAGATAACAAAGAAAAAGAAGAAGATAAACCTGTAGAAAAAGCGCAAGAATAATTGCTCATCCTTCATCATAAAATGCAACTAACCATGGCAAAAAAACATTTTTGTTATCTATTTTTAGCAATTATAATTACTTCTTGCTCAACAAACCCATACAAGAATACCGAAAAAGTTTATGATCAACAGCTTAAAACACTGGAGAATCAAATTACAAGCAAGGAACCACAATCTATTCCGCCAATAACACCCGTAATCATTGATACTTCGTATGCTGCTCAACTAGGCATCATTAAAGATACTTTATCAAAAACCGGATCTACTGCTTTACAAAATGGAATAAATACAGAATGGGTTGGTACGGTAAACTTCAATTTAAGAAAACCCAGCTTTATTATTATTCATCACACTGCTCAAGATTCACTTCAGCAAACGATAAATACGTTTACAAAAGTTAAAACACAAGTAAGCGCACACTATATTATTTCTGAAAACGGAAAAGTAGTTCAAATGCTAAACGATTATTTAAGAGCTTGGCACGCAGGAAATGCTACTTGGGGGAAAAATACTGATTTGAATTCGACTTCAATTGGGATCGAACTTGACAACAATGGATTCAAACCGTTTACGGAAGCTCAAATTAGCAGTTTAGTTGCTCTTTTAACAAAGCTTAAAAAAGATTACAATATTCCAACTCAAAACATATTAGGACATGCAGATATTGCTCCTGGCAGAAAACAAGACCCAAGTGCATTGTTTCCTTGGAAAACTTTAGCTGAAAAAGGTTTTGGAATTTGGCCGGATGCTGTATTAGAAGAAGCCCCTTTTGACTTTAAAATAGAGCCTGCACTAAGAATAATAGGATATAACACTAAAAATCTTTCGGCGGCTATTATGGCATTTAAACTGCATTACATCCAAACTGATGTGACTGCCACTTTAGACCGAAAAACAATAGACACTATTTATTCGATTTATAAAAAACAAGTTCAATAAATAGTATTCACAAAATACAAAAGCGCATTTCTACAATTTTAGAAATGCGCTTTTTTTTATTTCTTTTATTCGTCATTATTCGCCAGCATTAAAAACAATTAGCAAAACCTAAAAAATGAGTTTAAGTACAGATTAGAAGTCCTCATACTATGTACTTTCTTGATTACCTATAATTAACGTACTACGATAAAACATCAAATAAAGCATGTACAACTTTTTCAATTCTTTGATCTGCAGTAAAAGGGAAAGACATCCAAATAAAAAAGCTGCCAAAACATTAATATGTTTCGACAGCTCCAAAAAAAAAAAAAAAATATCAATCTTTATCTCTAGAAAGAGTATGTTGTTGCAAGGAGAGCGTAGAATGATCCGCCAGTTGGAGCAGCATCTTTATCTAAAAAGATATCCTCTGACGCAGCATCGTATCTTATCTCTGGAATAATAGTTAGTTTTCCAACTTTATAATTTAAAGAAGCTGTATTAGCAAAAACATTTGATCCTGTAAGAGTTCCCAAACTTGGAGCAGCACTTTTCGCATCAAAATATTCCATTCTATAAGCTAAAAGTAATGATGGAGAAAATGCATAGTTTGCATAACCTACTAAAGAAAACCACTCACCATCATCTACACTTGAAATATCATTTGTAGTTTTAGCGTAAGTTGCATTAAACCCAAGTCCAAAGCTGTCACTTATTGTTTTTGACGCAACAAAATCAAATTGTGTTTTATTCTCTAAAGAAGATGGATTACTGCTTCCTGAAGTAAAATTCAAATAAGCACTTCCAGTTTCACCAATATAACCCAATTGGCCTATATAAGTTTTTTGAGTAGAACCTGCATCCATTGCCGATTTAAAATCAGTAGGATTTGTTATACCAAACATCGCTGTAAACTTTCCTGAAGTATATTGTGCTTTTACACCAGTATTAAAAAATGGACCATAAGAAAAAGCATAAGACATACTGTAGTTTTTATTATCGACAGCATCTAAAACTTCGTATCCAATATGAGTTCCAAAACTACCTGCTACCACTTTAAATTTATCTGTGATTTGGTAAGTAAAAAACAATTGTTTTATCAAAAATTTTGCTGTTATATCTTTATCAGTTGTTTCATTATAGGAGAACTCTCCTGCTCTTTTTCCAAATCCTAAGTCTACAAAAACAGAAGCTTTTCCAAATGTATGCCCCGCCTCTATCGACGCCATTCCTAATTCAAACGAATCCTGTGAGTTGGTAAAGCTCGTTAATCCGTTCATTTGTTTCGAAAAATCATATTTATAGTAAGCATCTGCAGACCCTCCCCAAGTTGTTGCCGGTGAAGTTTTCGTTTCATCATCTTGGGCAAAAGCAAAAGAACTCGTTAACGTCGCGGCTAAAATGTAAAATACTTTTTTCATGTGTTAATTGGTTTTTAGTTATTAATTGATTTTGGTTAGTTAATCTTTTATATATCTATTTAATAGTATAAGTCATTTTTAAAACCCTGAATCTGCCTCTAAAACCTCCTCATTTTCATTAGCGAATTTATTAACTTTTGTATGAGTAGAATAATTGAAAACTACTTTTTTGGCTTTTTAAACGAAGAATTACGGATTACAAAAATTAAAACATCAATAATCATTATTTGACATTTATAAGGTTTCGTTTTTAAAAATTCAATAACCACATTTCACAAATTATAACGTAAAAACAATAGTAAAAACCAAAAACATCAAAAATTAAACACCAAAAACAACAATTTTAAACATCAAAAAGCAATTATACCCATTAAAAAATAGGGGTACTAAAAAAATAACTAAAAACAAGAATAAAAAGTCATTTTTATAAAACAACACAATAGGTAAAAAACAAATCGTAAAAATTCCTACAAAATCAAAAGACTTTAATACTTAAAAAAACACTTTTTAAAAGACCAAATCTCCTTTGAAAACAAAAAACCTGTCCAAGATTTGAACAGGTTTTCACATCGCAAAAAACAACTTTATTCTTAGCTATTATACTTATTTAAATTTCACTCCATTTTATTCTATACTCTTTGTCTCTGCAAAAAACAGAAACAGTATTAAAACGAAAAGTCTTCAAAACTTAAACAGCAACAACGGAAATGCAATTAAATAAAGTAGATCATATTATACCAATAACCAAAAACGCACTGCTATTGCAGTGCGTTTTACTTTTATCTAAATTAAATATTTTTCTATGCTAGTATTTTTTCAATGGCATTCAATTCATCAGATGTAAATTCTAATTTTTGCAAACAATCTATATTATTATTTAATTGTTTTACTGAACTCGCACCAATCAAAACAGACGTAATTCGTTTGTCTTTTTGCAGCCAAGCCAATGCCATCTGTGCCAAAGATTGATTTCTATTTTTAGCAATTTCATTTAATTGAATCAGTTTTTGAATACGTTCCTGTGTAACCTCATCTTCCTTCAAATGTCCGTTTGGATTGTGGGCTCTAGAATTTTCAGGGATTCCGTTTAAATATTTGTCCGTTAAAAGTCCTTGTGCCAAAGGCGAAAATGCAATACAGCCTACTCCTTTCTCTTCTAAAACATCCAACAATCCATTTTCAACCCAGCGTTCTAACATGGAGTATTTTGCTTGATGAATTAAACATGGTGTGCCTAATTGCTTTAAAACATCGACCGCTGCACGAGTTTGCTCTGCCGAATAATTACTAATTCCAACATAAAGTGCTTTCCCGCTTCTTACAGCATAATCAAGCGCCATCATTGTTTCTTCAATTGGTGTTTCAGGATCTGGACGATGAGAATAAAAAATATCTACATAATCAACTTTCATCCTTTTCAAACTTTGATCTAAACTTGACAACAAATATTTTCTAGATCCCCAATCACCATAAGGACCATCCCACATTGTATAACCTGCTTTTGTCGAAATGATAATCTCATCACGCAAATTCCCTTGAAAGTTATGCCACAAAATTTTACCAAAATTTGTTTCAGCAGAACCCGGAACTGGTCCGTAATTATTAGCCAAATCATAGTGTGTAATTCCTTTATCGAAAGCTTCTACGGCGATGCTTTCAGCATTTTCAAAATTATCTACCGACCCAAAGTTATGCCATAATCCTAAGGAAATTTCAGGCAGCAATAAACCGCTTTTTCCACATCTGTTGTATTTCATTATTCAAAATTGAAATTAAAAATTCTATCAAATAAACTTAAAAAACTTTTAAACCCTTTTAAGTTTAACCATCGAAAGATACTTATTTTTTTATTTCGACTCAAAAAACAAACGCGACAGATTTACAAAAATCTGTCGCGTTTGTTTTATCCTTAAGAATTAAGATTTTCTTAATGCATATCGTGTATTCTCTTTAATTTGAAAGAAAAATAAATATAAAAAATTCCAAGAGCAATAAAAGCAAAAGCTGTCCAATACACTAAAGAAAGCCCGGCAAAAACAGGATTCCATAATAATACAAACGAAAATATAGTTCCGAGTATTCCTAGAATCAAAAGATTTCCCCAATCAGAAACGGCATAACTCTTTAAATTAAAAGCAATAACTATAGCCATTATAGAACGAAATAAAATTACAAAACCCACATAAAGCGGCAGCAAAGTAATTGAGATCAGCGGATTAATAACCAACAATATTCCCACTACTAAACCTATAATCCCTGATGCTAATGTCCATCCCCAATTATCGATTTTCTTTCTGTTTGAAAGAGCAAAAATGATTTCAAAAATTCCGCTTCCCAAAAACGAAACACTAAAAAGAAATGCAAGAGTTAAATAAGCTGCCAACGGTGTCATAAATGACCAAATTCCGATTCCAACAAACAGTAATCCTACCAATAAAGGAATATACCAGTAATCAATAGCTTTTTTTACTTTTTTAAATAAAGAATTTTCCATAAGTATACTTTTAAAATCGTGCCTACTCTATAAAGTTTTCAGCTTACCTTTAAAAATCAACGCTATAAAACTGCTTTTCAGACTTTCTTACATCGTTGTTTCTCAAAGATATAAATAAAAAACTGACAAATAAGTATTATTCACTGCCAGTTTCAACTTCATCTTAGCTTTCAAAAAACAAACAACGAATTCATTCTAATTCCTTAAATCTGCAAAAAACCTTTAAATTTCTTCTACTCTGTAATAAAACAAGAAGCTGGCAGATTTGCTGCATTAAACAGGTCAGATTGTATTGTATTTCCCCAAGCAAATCTCACTTTCACAGGACTCTTCACTTTTTTGCATACCAAAATAACTTGATTGTTTTTAATTGATGCTTTGGCAAAATAGAAAACTCCATCAGCACCAGCGACTTCAAATTGTTTCGAATTTTCATTCTTGAAATACAACCCTTCAGCATAGTCAAAAAAAACTTCTATTGTATTTTTCTCCATTTTAATTTCTTTAAAAAGCGGCCCGTTAACTAAATCCGAATTGATTTTATACGTTTCAGCCAAGGCTAAATTTGCTAAACGGATTCCAACTTCCTTTTTATTTTTTGGATGAATATCAATTACATCTGAAATGTCAGAAGTCAGAACCATTCCCGTTTTCGAAACTTCTTTTAGAATTTTTCTTTGAGAATTTCTAATTATAACATTAGAAAAGTTATTTGCTCCTGATTTAAAAGGAGCGATTTGTACAAAGTAAAAAAGAAATTCGTTATTCCATTTCTTTCTCCAAGAATCGATCAAAGCTGATAATGTCTTATCATAAACCAAAGAACCAACATTTGATTCTCCTTGATACCAAAGTGTTCCCGCAATTTTAAATCCTGTAAAAGGATGAATCATTGCATTGTAAGCGCGTCCAGGCAAATGTGGATCGTATTCTTGCTGATTTAATTTCTTAGCGTTTTCCAATAAAATTGGATCATTCTGCACGACTTCTTCCGGCATCCAGATCTCGGCAGGAGTTCCTCCCCAATTTGAAGAAATCAATCCGATTGGAATATTTTTTAAATCTTCCTGCAAGCGTTTGGCAAAGAAATAACCGATAGCACTAAAATTTCTCATGGTTTCTGGAGTCGATTCAACCCAATTTCCAGATAAATTATGCTGCGGAGTTGCGGCTGTTGATTTTGGAACAGTATAAAAACGGATATTTTTATTTGCGGCATTCTGTGCTTCTTCCTCGCCGTCATCGATTCCCCAATTTACAGACATTTCCATATTTGATTGTCCTGAACAAAGCCAGACTTCACCAATCAAAATATTTTTTAAAACAACTTCACTATAACCTTTTATTGAAATTGTAAAAGGTCCGCCAGCTTCGGGTGTTTTAATATAAAGTTCCCATTTAGCCTGATTATCAGCAACAGTTTTATACTCTTGATTATTCCAACTCGAAACCAATTTGATTTCTTCTTTCGGATTTGCCCAGCCCCAAATTTTTATTTCTGAACTGCGCTGTAAAACCATATTATCACCAAAAATATTTGGTAGTGTAACGTTTGCCATCATAATATTGGGAATCAACTAAAATGAAACAAACTTATAAAACTAAATTGATTTACATATTTTATCATTCTTAAAAGTATTCTTTTGATTTACAAAATTTAGAGGTTATCTTTATCGATTAACTTTTTCTTAGTCACAAAAAATGAAATCGCACCTTTTTACAGCTTTATTATCTATTCTTTTATTTTCTTCTTTTACTTTTAAAAAAAACGAGCCCAAAAGTGTTGTTTCTAATCCAAAAATACAAACAGAAATTAACCGAGATTCAATCATTGAATACGCTAAGAAAAACTTAGGCATACCATACAAATATGCCAGCAATGATCCTAAAAAAGGATTTGACTGTTCTGGTTTTGTCGGTTATATTTTTAAAAATTTCGGTATGACTTTACCAAGAAGCTCCAGCGGTTACAAAAATTTAGGAACTTCTTTAAAACCTGAAGAATTTAAAGTTGGTGATGTTTTAGTTTTTTATGGATACAAGAACAAAAATATAGTTGGCCACGTTGGAATAATATGTGAAGCAAACGGAATGCAGTCTAAATTTATTCACGCTTCATCTGGAAAAGCGCAAAAAGTTACCATTACAGCTTTGGATACAGAACATTATACAAAACGCTTTTATAAGTGTATTGATATCTTGAGTAAATAATTTTTACTGCGAATTGCGCTGATTTACAGGCCACAATTTAGTTTTAAATCATCTGATTCGCAGCTTGAACTTTTATATTTATTCTTATTCTTCGGTCAATAGTTTTATCAAACTTTCATCTCTTTGATAAATATCTTTATAAAAATTCATATTACCATCACGATCAACCCAAGCTGTAAAATATCCGATGTAAACAGGTATTTTATTTTTTAGTGTGTACCAGCTTTCTTTGCCAGCGTGCATGGCTTTGTCTATTCTTGCAGGAGTCCATGAAGGATCTTGCTTTAATAATTCAATTGCCAGTTCACGAGGTTTTGCAACACGCACGCATCCATGGCTGAACGCTCTGCTTTCTCTTTCAAATAAACTTTTTGAAGGTGTATCATGCAGATAAATATTACTGGAATTCGGAAATAAAAACTTCACTAAACCTAATGAATTGTTTTTCCCAGGAAGCTGACGAACAGCACCATTATTCCATTCTAAATTTTTCTCTTTTAAATAATTTTTATTTTTGGCCATTCCCGGTTTTATCTCTTTATTGATAATACTTGTTGGAACGTTCCAATAAGGACTAAAAACAATATTGTTCATCATTCCGCTAAAAATAACCGTTTTTGTCATTGCTTTTCCTACTACAACAGCCGATGTAAAAGCAATTTTACCATCCCGAATTAAATACAATTTAAACTCTGGAATGTTCACCTCTAGATATTCTTTGCCTTTTTCTAATTCTGGATCAATCCAGCGGCAGCGTTCCATGTTGGCAATTATCGTTTTAATTCTATCTGATACAGGAACATTCATTTCATCAATATGTTCTCGTAAGATTATATTTTTGGGAGATAAGCCATGATGCAATTCGTAATTTTTAATCGATTTTATTAAAACAGAATCGCATATTGCACTTTTCGTATCCTCTTTAAGATCTTTTGTAATATAAAGTCTTTCTCTAATTTGAGCTATTACTTCAGACGAATCTCCTAATTTAAGATTTTTATAATTTTCATCTATTTCAATAGTTTTCCAGCCTCCTTTTTTTTCAATTTCTCTATATTCACGAAGAACATCACGCAGTTTATAATACTGACTGAACATTTTACTTTTTCGATCGTCGTTTATGGCAGATTTTTGAAAAATAGAATCCGAGAAAACCTGATAATTCATTTTTTTTCGAGGAAGAAGCCACTCTAAAGATCTAGTTGTTTTTTCATCAAAACCACGATATACTTTTTCTCCGTAATAAAAATACAAATTGGTTATCATCAAGTCAGTATTCACCTGCGACAACTTGTTATCGGCATTGCCTTCAAAAATAAAATTGAGTTCTTTGTATGGAAAATTAGCTTTTAAACCTTCATTATCTAATCCTTTGTATTTGTTATACAACGTGTTTCCAAACTCTACCACACCTTTATTATCAAGCCATAATTGTCTCGATTCCTTATTTTTATATAAAGAAAGAACTTCTTCTTGAAAATTCTTTAATTTCGGATAGGTTTCGTAAAAATCAGCAATTGCAGTGCTGTCGATAGTAAGTTTAAGTTCAGGAACAACCACCTTTGCTGTTTTTGTTTGATTTTCTTCTTTTTTATCCGCTTTAGAATTACAAGAAACAACAACTGCAAGAAGCATAACTGCAATAAAAGAATACCAAATTTTCATACTATTTTTTGTATAAAAATAGAAAAGTTTTACTGAAAACAAACCAATTGCAAAAAAATAAATTTCATTCTTTTTAATGCTGCTTTTATAAAAAAAGTAACAGAATTGAAAACAAAAAAAAACTCCAAATACTTAATGTATTTGGAGTATCCACTTTATATAACTAACCTCTAAAAATAAACTTATTTAAATAACAGTTCCTTTTAATGTAAGCACTTTTGGAGCTGTTTCAGCACTTGTTGTTACTGTAACTGTTTTTGTAAATCCTCCTTTGTTTGCAGCATTGTAAGTTGCAGTAACTTTTGCAGATTTACCAGGTAAAATTGGCTCTTTTGTATAATCTGTTGCAGTACAACCGCATGAACCTTTTACATCTGTGATTACTACAGCTGTTTTTCCTGTATTTTTAAATTCGTAAACAATCGCTTTTGGAGTACCTTGAGGTATCTGTCCAACATCTATTGTTTCTGCTTTCCAAACAATTGTTGAAGCTGCTTCAATTACTGTTGTTTCAGAAACTAATGATTGTACTGGTGCAATAGCTGAAAAAGACATTAAGCCTAAAGCCAAAGCAAGCATAGAAATTTTAATGATTCTCATAGTCAAATATTTTAAATGGTTTATAGTTCTAATTTTATATTTCAAAAGTAATCCAGACAAAAACAAATCGCTGTTAACCAGTTTCAAATCTTTGTTAACGACTTGTTAATAGCTGTTTTTAACTGTAATTTTGATTAATATTACACTTTTTTAAAGTCTCTTTTCTTGAAAATAAACAAACTAAATAGCATTATAATATTAGGATTGGTTGCCATAATCAGCATTTTGGTCGCGCAATTGCTTTGGACGAAAGAAGCTTTTACTATTGAACAAAAGAAACTCAACCAAAAAGCACATATTGCCTTGCTGGAAGTGGCAAAAAAACTATACGAAGGCACAAATCATGAAATGCCAACCCAGATCTCGGTTCAAAAAATTGCAAATGATTATTATATCGTAAATGTTGAGAATGATTTTGAACCTGATATTTTAGAATTCTACCTAAAATCTGAATTCAAAAAAATGAATATTACGACTGATTTTGAATACGCGATGTACAATTGTCAAAGCGACGAAATGGTTTATGGAAATTATATTTCACTATCACAAAAAGGTAAAGAGAAAAAAACGGTTCATTTTCCTAAACACAAAAATTTAGTTTACTATTTTGCTGTTCGTTTTCCCAATGAAACCAGCTATTTATTTAGCTCAATGCGATTTTGGTTCGTTCTTTCGATTGCCTTAATTTTGGTTTTACTAATTTACGTTTATTCTATTTTTACACTCTTACAGCAAAAAAAATATTCTGAGCTCCAGCGGGATTTCATTAATAATATGACTCATGAGTTTAAAACGCCTTTATCTTCCATTTTAATTGCCTCAAAATATCTGAGCGATCAAAATCCGATTAAGGAAAATAAAAAACTTCATACTTATACGGAGATCATTATCAACCAAAGCAATAAGTTGAATCACCATATCGAAAAGATTTTAAATATTGCTAAATCTGATTACAGACCTTTAGAATTAAAAAAGGAAACTGTCCTGATTGTTCCGATTATTGAAGAAGCAATTGAAAACATTCAGCTGAAATATCCTGAAGCGGTCATCAAAATCGAAACGCTTTCAAAGGAATACTTATTAGAAACAGATGTTTTTCATTTTTCTAATATCATCTATAATCTTTTAGATAACGCGGTAAAATACTGCAATAAAAAACCAGAAATCACAGTTAGAATATCAGACGAAAAATCAATTTTACGAATTGAAGTGATTGACAACGGAATTGGAATTTCTTCTAAAAAAATATCCTTTATATTTGATAAGTTTTATCGGGTTCAAAATGAAAAAAGCAATGAGGTTAATGGTTTTGGACTTGGTTTATATTATGTAAAAGAAATTTGCGGATTGCAAAACTGGAAAATAAAAGCCGAAAACAATACAACAAACGGAGTTACTATAACTTTATCTATTCCTTATAAAAAATGAAACATTATAAAATACTTTATACCGAAGATGATGAAACATTAGCCTTTTTGACCAAGGATAATCTCGAACAAAACAATTACGAGGTTGTTCATTGTATTGATGGCAAGTCTGGCTTGGAAACTTTTAAGAAAGAGAGTTTTGACATTTGTATTTTTGATATTATGATGCCAAAAATGGATGGTTTTGAACTGGCTTCAGAAATAAGAAAAATAGATTTAGATGTGCCTATTATTTTTTTATCGGCAAAAACTTTAAAAGAAGATCGTATAAAAGGACTTCGTTTAGGAGCTGATGATTATTTGGTAAAGCCTTTTAGTATTGAAGAATTAATGCTTAAAATTGAAATTTTTCTAAAACGCTCTCAGCGAAATATCACGGTCGAGAAATCGATCTACGAAATTGGAAAATACCAATTCGATACTAAAAATTTCATTCTCTTTAATGATGGTGAAAAAATTGGACTTACACAGCGTGAAGCCGAATTATTAAAACTTTTTCTCGACAATAAAAACTCCGTATTAAAAAGAGAACAAATCCTAACCTCGCTTTGGGGAACTGATGATTATTTTATGGGACGCAGTCTTGATGTTTTTATTTCGCGGCTTCGTAAAATTCTATCAAATGAAAAAGGTATTTCGATCGAAAATCTTCACGGAATTGGTTTCAGATTTTCTATTGAATAAATTCCCGAAAATTCTGAATTTAAACGCTAACAATTTTATTAAAAACAAAGAGAAATCTATAAATTAAATTTGAAAAATCTTTGTATTTTTAATATCTAATTTTCCAGATATGAAAATACATCATTTGCGAAATGCGACTTTAGTTATTGAAACAGAGAAGCATGTAATTTTGGTTGATCCAATGTTAGGAAAAAGAAAAACGATTCCTCCATTTACAATCTTTCGATACAAACCAAAAAGAAATCCCTTAGTTTCTCTGCCTAAAAACAGCCGAGAAATTTTGAGCAGAGTAACTCATTGTTTAATTACTCATTTACATCCTGATCATATAGACAAAGCTGGTGAAGTCTTTTTAAGACGAAAAGGAATATCTGTTATTTGCAGCACAAAAGATGAAAAAGAGTTAACGAAAAGAGGACTTAACATTGTTCAAACTTTAAATTACTGGGAACCTCAATCTTTTTTAGATGGAAAGATTATTGGCATTCCGGCGCTTCATGGTTATGGTTTTGTTGCAAAATTAATGCGCAGCGTAATGGGATTTTACATCGAACTCGAAAATGAGAAATCTGTTTACATAAGCGCTGACACCATTTTTACCAATGATGTACAAAAAGCTCTCATAGAACTAAAACCTGATATTGCAACTGTTGCCTGCGGAACTGCCCGATTAGATTTTGGACAGCCTTTATTAATGCGAATGAATGATATTTTGAAATTTACAACACTTGCTCCTGGAAATGTTTTTGCAAATCATCTTGAAGCTTTAAATCATTGTCCAACAACTCGTGAAGAACTGAAAACAGCTCTTGCTGAAAACAACCTTCTCTCTAAAACTGCAATTCCAAGCGACGGAACTTTTGTCGAATATTGATTTATAAAACTAATAGTCCAAACTCGCGTAAAGTGTTTATTGGTTTTGAATACCAAAACAATTCAAAATCTTCTAAATGAGTTTCAAAGTCATTTTTCACTTCTTGAAAAGTACAACTTTTAGAATTTGAAACTGAAATTTTAGTTAAAATTTCGATTAACCATTTACCTTCTTCATTACTGGTTTGAATAGTAAAACTTTGTTTTTTGTCATGAAAAGTCAGCGACATCATTTCCCAGCTTCTGCCTTTTTTAGATTTAGTAAAAATCTCCGTTGAAGGTTTTCCACCAAGCCAAACCACTTTTGCATTTGGCTTCGTACTGAAATCATTTTGCTCTTCAAGTGCATTAAATATAAAATCGGGATGAATTTTTGTCTTCGGAATTTTGAAATCAAACCAATCTTGAAGCTCATAATCAAAACAAATTCCATGCATGAAATTAAAAAGTGATTTCTTTAACCCAAAACTAAATTTATCGTGATTGATTCCTGTTGAATCTGTGTATTCAATATCATTATTAGCAAAAGTTCCAATAGCTTCAGTAGCCTTAGTTACACCAAATTTTTCAGGATATAATCCAACAGGACTATGAGCCGTTAATGCAAACTGATGCCAAAATCCAGATTGCAAAACTCCCGCTTCAAACAACTGACGAACCATTTCAAGACTATCAACTGTTTCTTGGATCGTTTGTGTTGGATATCCATACATTAAATACGCATGAACCATAACTCCTGCTTCAGTAAAATTGCGGGTTACTTTTGCAACTTGCTCCACGGTTACACCTTTGTCTATTAATTTCAATAATCGATCTGAAGCAACTTCTAAACCGCCTGAAACGGCAATACAGCCAGAGGCTTTTAAAAGAAGACAAAGATCTTTAGAAAAACTTTTTTCAAATCTAATATTCGTCCACCATGTAACTGCAAGTTTTCGCTTTATTATTTCAAGCGCCAAAGCGCGCATTAAAGCTGGCGGCGCAGCTTCATCGACAAAATGAAAGCCATTTTGACCTGTCTGCAAAATCATTTCTTCCATTCGATCACAAAGTAAACTTGCCGCAACTGGTTCGTAAACTTTAATATAGTCTAATGAAATATCGCAAAAAGTACATTTTCCCCAGTAACAGCCGTGTGCCATGGTAAGTTTATTCCAACGTCCATCGCTCCACATTCTGTGCATTGGATTCACAATTTCAATTACAGAAATGTATTTATCCAAAGGCAGATCTGAGTAATCTGGAGTTCCTACTTGTGATTGTTTATAATCGTGTTTTAAAGAGTTATTTTTATAAACTACTTCTCCGTTTTCTAGTAAAAATGTTCTTTTATAATGCTTCTCGTTCCTCGACTCCGCTCGGGATGACATATTTTCAATAAGTTCTTCTATTGGAACTTCACCATCGTCTAAAGTGATGAAATCGAAAAATTCAAAAACACGTTTATCTGAAAGGGATCGCAGTTCCGTATTTGGGAAACCACCGCCCATTGAAATCTTAATTTCGGGATGATTTTGTTTTACCCATTGAGCACTTCTAAATGCGCTGTATAAATTTCCTGGAAAAGGAACAGAAATCAAAAAAAATGTAGGCTTTACAGCTTCAATTTTTTCTTTTAGAATAGAAATTAAAACAGAATCAATATAAGTTGGTTCTTGTTGTAAAGCATTGTACAATTCATCAAAAGAATTGGCGCTTCGACCTAAACGTTCTGCATATCGGCTGAAGCCAAAATTTTCGTCAACACATTCTACAATAAAATCCGAAATATCTTCAAGATATAAAGTCGCCAAATGTTTGGCTTTATCTTGAGTTCCCATTGTTCCAAAAGCCCAATCTAGTTCTTCCAACTGTGCAAAACGAGAAGCTTCGGGCAGAAAATCTTCCTGACAAATCTGCAAAGCCAAAGTTGGATTTTTTCCCTGCAAAAACTGAATGACAGCATCAATTGTTTTGATGTATTCATCCTGTAAAGCAAAAATACGTTTGGAGTTATCTGAGATTTCAAAACCAGAAGTCTCAAACTTAAAACTTGAAGTTTTAAACAAATTATTTAATCCTTTCTTCGAAAACAATTCCAAAATCACATCAATACCCAAATCTGCCTGAACCGACTCGATATTTTTGGTATTCAAAAAACCTTTTATATAAGCCGTTGCCGGATACGGAGTATTCAGTTGTGTAAAAGGCGGCGTAATTACAAAAAGTTTCGTTTTCAAAGGGAATTATTTTTTTGCAAAAATACGAGATATTTAGTGACTTTTATGGGAAAGATTTTATAAGCACACGTTTTAATTTTTTGATTTTGTTTTGTAAGATATTTAATTAATTTTACTTCTATCCAAAACAAACCTATGAAACACAAATTACTTTTATTTTTTTTGTTCATTGCAATTCAATTATATTCTCAAAACAAAAACCAATCTATAGGTTTTAAAGAAAATAAAGGTCAAATTGTAGATCAAAAAGGAAAACCCAATACAGCTGTAAAATATTTATTGAATTCTAATGGATTAAATGTTCAATTAAAGAAAAATGGATTCTCATATGATATTTACGAAGTAAAGAAAACACCTATTGTTTGTTCTAAAACAGCAAAAACACTTCCAGATTTAACTTCTGACAAGGAAAATAAAGAAAACCAAGAGTTTAGTTTAGAATATACATACCATAGAATCGATATTGAATTTGTAAACTCAAATTCAAAAGTAGAATTAGTTACTAAACAGAAGTTAACCGATTTTGACAACTACTACAATATTCCTAATAAACCTGAGGGAATTACCAACGTATATCAATTCAAAGAAATTACGTATAAAAACATTTATCCAAATATCGATATTGTTTTTACAATTCCTGCCGATCCTCAAAAAACAGTCGAATATAATTTTGTAATTCATCCAAAAGGAAAAATTTCTGACATTCAATTAAAATTTACTGGAGCTGAAACTAATTTAGTTGATAATAAAATCCAAATGAATGTTCGTTTTGGAAAAATGGAAGAAACGCTTCCTGCGAGTTGGATTGAAGACGGAAATAGTAAAAGGGAGATTGAGGTTGGATATAAAAAAATAAATAAAAACACTTATGGATTTAATTCAGTAGATTGTTCTAATGAAAAAACGATTGTAATTGATCCTGTGCCAATAAGATTGTGGGGAACATATTATGGCGGTGCAGAGTTCGATTATGCAACCTCAATTTTCACAAAAGACGATTTTGTCTATATGGCTGGAGTAACCTACAGCATCAGCAATATTGCTTCTTCTGGCTCCTTTCAAACATCTTATTATTCAAGCACAGACTATGATGCTTTTTTTGTTAAATTTAATCCTGATGGCACTCGTATTTGGGGAACTTATTTTGGCGGGAATTTTGCTGATCAAATTATGAAAATTAAAGTCTCAAATAATGACAACATCTATATAGCTGGTAAAAGTCTAAGCCCTACAAATATTTCAACTTCAGGAACTCACCAACCAGTAAAAAATCGTTATTTTGATGGTTTCGTGGCAAAATTTGATTCGAACGGCATTAGAAAATGGGCAACTTATTATGGAGGAGCAAAGAACGAATCTATAAATAGCATTTTAATTGATTCAAATGAAGACTTTTACATTTGTGGAGAAACTAATAGTATCGCAGATATTGCGACACCCAATTCTCATCAAAGTAATGCTGGAAATACATCAGATGATACACAAGATGGCTTCATAGCTAAATTTAATATTGCAGGTGTTCGTCAATGGGCAACATATTATGGAGGAAGTAAAGCAGATGCAATTTTTGATGCCGAATTTGATTCAGATGGAAATATTATTATTCTTGGCTCTACAGGAAGCAGCAACAATATATCAACAGTAAATTCTTATCAAGAAACAAATCTTAAATCAGATGGCTTCTTAGCAAAATTCACACCAAATGGAAGTATACTATGGGGAACCTATTTTGGTGGAGAAGGTGATGATTATTTTGTCAACATAGGAGTAGACTCAAATCATAACATTTATTGTTTTGGAAAAACAAACAGTATCCAAAACATAAGCACTTCAGGTGTTTTTCAGGAAACCTATCTTCGAACTCAAATTTCAATTAATCAAAATACTAGTAATGGTTGCATTTTTAAATTCAACGATAATGGTCAAAAGATCTGGGGATCTTACTTTTTTCCAGAAACATTAGGAGGATCTGTTTCAAAAAATGGCTCTATTTACTTTGCAGGACGGGCTGAAAATGGATTTTTACCTACAATAAATGCTTACCAAGAAACCCGTAATCCCGGAACAGAGTCCTATCTTGTAAAATTCAATACAAATGGACAAAGAGAATGGGCAACATACTTTGGCGGAGAAATGGCAGATAATGCATTGATCACAGATGTAGATAACAAGTCAAATATTTATTTGGCAGGAGCAACAAATAGTACAACAAATATTGCAACCCCTGGTACATATCAACTAAATCTATATCCTAAAATTAATAGTTATACACCAAATATTGGAGATGCTTTTCTAGTAAAATTTAAAGATTGCCAATCGAACTTAACGGCCTCTAGTAACTCACCTGTATGTATTGACAAAACATTAGAACTTACAGCCTCAGGAGGAACAAACTATTCTTGGACAGGACCAAACGGATTTGTATCTACTGATCAAAACCCAAAAATTACAAATGCAACAACTTCAAACTCCGGTGAATATTCATGCACAATTACGGGAAGTGGAGACTGTGATGACATTAAAAAAATCAATGTTATAATTGGTGATATAGAAGCTCCAGTTCCTAACATAAATATTTTACCAATAATAACTGGAGATTGCAACACTGTAATAAATACAATTCCAAGTGCTATAGATGCATGTGCCGGACAAATTACTGGAACAACTACAAGTCCATTATCTTACAGCTTATCTGGAACTTACACAATTGTTTGGAATTATAACGATGGAAATGGAAATTCATCAACTCAAAATCAAGTTGTAGAAATTACAAGTGCTCCTATTCCTACAGCAAATTCTACTCAAGACTTCTGTATACAGCAAAATGCAACATTAGCCAATATTCAAATTACAGGAAATACTATAAAATGGTATAACGCCCTAACGGCTGGAACACTTTTATCAGATACAACTTTACTTCAAAATGGAATAACGTATTATGCATCGCAAACCATTAACGGCTGTGAAAGCGAAAGGACTCCTGTAACAATTACAATTCAAAATACTCTAGCACCAACAGCAACTGCAAATCAGCCTTTTTGTACAAGTCAAAATGCCACAATTGCCAATATTCAAGTCATCGGAACTTCAATAAAATGGTACGATGCATCAACTAATGGTTCTTTGTTAGCAGAAACAACAAATTTGATTAACGGAAAAACCTATTATGCTTCACAAACAATTAATAATTGTGAAGGTCCGAGATTTGGAGTTACTGTTTCAATTGTAAATACACCTTCTGCTCCAACAGGAAACGGCAATCAGTCTTTTTGTAAAAACGAAAATGCAAGCTTAAACAGTGTTCAAATTTTAGGGCAGAATATAAAATGGTATGATACCAATATGTCTGCAGCCACTTTACCAAACACTACTTTATTAGAGGACAACAGAACGTACTACGCTTCTCAAACTATTGGATGCGAAAGTGATAGAACTCCTTTTTTAGTTAGAATTTATGAAACCTCATTGCCAACAGGAAGCAGTAATCAACAATTTTGTATAGATGAAATTGCTACTATCGAAAATTTAAGTATAAATGGAACCAATATTAAATGGTATGATGCTGCAACAAGCGGAAATATTTTACTAGAAACCACTTTATTACAAAATGGTATTTATTATGCAACTCAAACATTAAATAACTGCGAAAGTCAGCGGCTTGCCATTACTGTAAAAATACAAGACACTCAAATTCCAATTGCTGATTCACCGCAAAAATTTTGTATTCAAAAAAATGCTGTAATAGATGATATTGATATTATTGGACAAAATATAAAATGGTACGAAAATACATCTTCAAATATAACTTTGGGTAAGTCAACAACTCTACAAAACGGAATCACCTATTACGCTTCACAAACTGTAAATAATTGTGAAAGTGACAAAATACCTATTATCATCAATATACTTGAAGCAACAACTGGAGATTGTATCAATTTTGTTGATGAACTACCTTTTCCAAAATTCTTCACCCCAAACAATGATGGCTATAATGATTATTGGACAATTGATTTTGCTTATTTGGCGCCAAATACAGAAATCAAAATATTTGATCGTTACGGAAAATTCATAAAAGAACTAAATAGCAATACTGGCTGGGATGGAAATTATTTGGGACAACAACTCCCTACATCTGATTATTGGTTTGTTGCTACCCGATTAAACGGGAAGGAATTTAGAGGACATTTTAGTTTAAAAAGATAAATTCAGTTACAAGTTTACATTGATTAAGAAATTGCAAATAAATATAAGTTCCTTTTTAATCAATGTAAACTTTAATTAGTAATGTGATATTATTTAATCTGCAATAAAACCCAGCTTGATATTTCTTCTAAAGCTATTGGAGAGAAAGTCTGTTCAATTTTTTCATATTCATCTGGCGAACCTGTTTTACACTCCTGAAATAAATGGTTTAAATTAGGTAAAATTTTAGCCGTGACTATTTTATTTCCCGCTTTTGCTAAAGTCTTTTCTATAACTTGTAAATTAACTTCTGCCGGAACTTGCAAATCTTTACTTCCATTAAGCGCTAAAACTGGGCATTTTACTTTTGCTAAAGCAACTGCTGGATCCATTTTTATAAAAGTGTACCACCAATTACTTGTAATTTGGTTCGTCGCCGCTTTTGCTTGATTCTCATCAAATTTTGAATTAAAATAAGTGCTTACACTATTTTTGAAATTTTCATCATTTGCAGAAGAAGCCACAACAAGATCGTAAGCCCCTTTTAAAATCTCTTGTCTTTTTTTAATTTCCTCGTTAGAAACACCACTTTGTCTCTCTATTAATTCAGTTTGCAAAAGCAATAATGTGTCGCCGCGAAGGCCCGGACCTGCCAATAAAACAATAAAATCGATATCTTTAGAATTTCCAGCTATAATAGGTGCAATTAGTCCACCTTCACTATGACCAATTAATCCAATTTTCTTTTTATCAATTTCTTTTCTTGTTTTTAAATAATCAACTCCAGCCTGAACGTCTTTTGAAAAATCAATTGTGGATGCTTTTGAAAAATCTCCTGTTGATTCGCCTGCACCACGATCATCAAAACGTAATACCGCAATGCCTTTTTTAGTCAAGTAATCCGCTAAAACGAGAAACGGTTTATGTCCCAAAAGTTCTTCATCTCTATTTTGTCTGCCGCTTCCTGTAATTAAGATCACAGCTGGAAAATTACCCTCTTTTTTAGGAAGAGACAAAGTTCCTGCTAAAACGACGTTATCTGTTTTATTCTCAAATTTAACCTCTTCAGTATAATATGGATAAGGCTTTTGCGGTTCCTGAGGTCTTGCATAAACTTGTTTTTGAATAGTTTCCTTTGATAAATCCAGTTCTAAAGATTGTCCGCCCTGCGTAAATTTTCCAACAACAATATTATCTTTATTCAAGGCACCTTCATAAGAAATTTGAGCACTTGGAATTTCCAATTTTAAAATCGAATTTTCAAAGGCAACTTTCCCCAAAGGAATTCCTGTTACTTTCTGATCCGGACTATCCATTGTCCCATTATATCCATTTTCTGTTTTGTTGACATGAAAAATCACTCTTAACTGTCCGTTCTGAACCTTCAAAAGTCCATTCCATTGTCCTGTAATTTCTTGTCCGTTCATTATAAAAGAAATTAAAGCTGTAATTAGAATAAGTATTGTTTTTAACATTTTTATTTGAATAAGTGAATGATTTAATTGATTTTCAACTGTTACAGTTTTTCTTCCTTTTTCTCTAATTGCTTGAATTTTATAAAAGAATATGCGATCGGTACAAATGCTAAAACAACTCCGATAGCAATGAAAGCTTTAGCGAAAATAGGACCTGAAAAAATAAGTGCTCCTAAAATGATAATAAGACCGCCGCAAAACCAAAGCTTACCTGCAAATACATGAGTAGCTTTCCAAACTTCAGGATTTTCTAAGGTCCATGGTGTTCTAATTCCGATAAAATAATTGGGTTGAATTACTTTAAAATAATTCCCTAATGCCATTAATAAAGCACCAATCAAAACGTACATTAAATTCGGGTTTGAAAAAGTTTGATTTTTTGAGATGTATATTAAGAACAATGCAAGCAAAGACATAATCAAAACCAGAAAAAACTTCAATTGATAAAATTTAGAACCCATTAAAGAAATCCTTTTTTTAGGATCAAACTTTGCAGCAGCAATCGTAATAAGATACATTAAGCCCGGCAGCATAAAAACCAGTACAATCAAGAAAGATTTATTTCCCCAATCGTCAATTTGTCCATTAATATTCCAATGTATTGGAACTCTTTCGGGAAGACTGTTCCAAATCACACCTAAATACACAAAAGGAGCCAATACAATTCCAATAATTGGAAGCTCTTTTTTCAATTCTAAATTCATTTTTTATTTTTTAAAAGTTAATATCCATTGCAAGACATCCTCCATTATGGTGGTATTGATGGAATAAATGATGAATTGCCCTTTTTTTTCGGATGTAATTAAATCCGCTCGTCTTAAAATATCTAAATGATGCGAAATACTTGGTTTTGAAATATTAAAAGCATCTGCAATTTCGCCTGCAGACATATCTTTCTGTCTTAAAAGCTCAAGAATCTCTCTTCTTGTTGCATCATTTAATGCTTTAAAAATATCGTTCATTCTATTTATATATTTAGACAAATATCTAAATACTTTTTAAACTGACAAAAAAAAGCAGTAATTTTTAAAATTACTGCTTTCATATATCTTTAAAAAGATTCTAAAACTTATGCTCCTCTTTACTGATTACTAAAAATGAAAATAATGAAATACAAGCAGCGGCTGTTAAATACAACCCTACATAACTTACACTATAAGTAGACGCTAAATAAATGGCAATCATTGGAGCAAAAGCAGCTCCTAGAATTCCTGCCATATTAAAAGTCAAAGAAGCACCGGAATAACGAACATTTGTTGGAAACAACTCTGATAAAAATGTTCCTAGAGGACCATAAGTAAACCCCATTAACCCCATTCCGATGCAAGCAAAAGTGGTAATTAAAGCAATATTTCCAGTACTCAGAAAGTACGAAAAGAAAAAACCAAAAACTGCAATAGCTCCCGTAGCAATAATAAGCATTTTACGACGTCCAATTTTATCAGCAACTACCGCTGAAACTGGAATAAAAGCGGCGAAAAACAGCACCGAGAATAATTGAACCAATAATGCATCTCTCTTTACGATACCTAAATCTGAAGTCGCCCAGCTCAATGTAAAAACGGTCATTAAGTAAAAAACTAAAAAAGTTGTAATGGCAGCAAATGTTCCAAAAATCAACTGATTTTTATATGATTTTACAAGTACTAAAAAAGGGATTTTAACTTCTTCCTTCTCTTTTTTAGAATTTTCGAATGAAGGTGTTTCAGTAATTTTTGTTCGAATATAAAAACCGACTACAACCAAAAGCGAACTGGCAATAAATGGAATTCTCCATCCATAATCCATAAAATCTTCATTACTCATTGAATCGGTCAGCAATAGAAAAGTTCCTCCCGAAAGTAATAATCCAATTGGAGCTCCTAATTGCGGAAACATTCCGTACCAAGCACGTTTGTTTGGCGGTGCATTTTCTATAGCCAGCAAAACTGCTCCACCCCACTCGCCGCCAAGTCCAACACCTTGTCCAAAACGACAAAGCATCAACAATAATGGCGCCGCAACACCTATACTGGCATAACTTGGTAAAAACCCAATAGTAACAGTCGAAATACCCATTGTTAATAATGCTGCAACTAAAGTAAACTTACGTCCGATTTTATCACCATAATGGCCAAAAAAAGCGGAACCTAAAGGACGTGATAAAAATGCAATTGAAAAAGTCGCTAACGATTCCAGAGTCGCCATAGTCGAATCTGAACTTGGAAAAAATAATTGTGGAAAAACTAATACAGCCGCATTAGCATAAATATAAAAATCAAAAAATTCAATTGTAGTGCCAATCAGGCTTCCAAAAAGAACGTGTTTTAAAGAGTTCTTCTTTTTTGGGTTCGTTTCCATGTAAAATAGATATATATTTTTCTGCTACAAAAATAGGTTTTCACCTCTAATAATTCAATGATATACAAATTAGTTTTAAACCATTTACACATTATTAACAAATTTGATGCATTTTATCATTTTTAAGAACAGCCAAAAACCGTAATTAAAAAACTGATTTTAAGACATTTATCTTAAAATTTAAAAATCAATTCTTAAGCAATCGTTAAAACCAATTTTGACTGTATATTTTCATTAAATTTACAGCTGTCAAAAATAAATTTCAAATTATGCCTACAGACTGTATAAGCTATCAAACTTCAGGATATTTTTCTAAACTAATACAAGATTATTTAGATCAAAAATCAGAATTAAAGCCGCTGTACAATCATTTTCCTGCTTTAGAAAACTTTCAGAAACAAATCGCTGAAAAAACTGCCAACTTTGACAATAACAATCGAATTCCTTTAGTTGAGACTTTAAAAAAACAATATCAAAACATAGAAGTTTCGAATTCTACTAAACAGAACATTGAGCTTCTTGCACTCGAAAACACCTTTACAATTACAACTGGACACCAATTAAACTTGTTTAGTGGTCCATTGTATTTTTTATATAAAATTATTTCGACCATTAATCTTACTAAAGAATTAAAAGCGAAATACCCATCGCACAATTTTGTTCCGATTTACTGGATGGCAACAGAAGATCATGATTTTGAAGAAATTAATTACTTTAATTTTAAAGGAAAAAAATTCAGATGGAACAAAGAAAGTAACGGTCCAGTTGGAAGACTTTCGACTGAAGGTTTGGCAGAGTTTTTTGAAATTTATGCTTTAGAATTAGGCTCAAGTACAAATGCCAATGTATTAAAAAAGCTCTTTGCTGATGCTTATTTAAAACACGACAATCTAGCCGATGCAACTCGATTTTTAGCCAACAGCTTATTTGCAGACTATGGTTTAGTAATCTTAGATGCTGATGATGCACACTTAAAACGTGCCTTTATTCCTTATGTAAAAGAAGAATTAGAAAAACAAACTTCATACAAAGCTGTTCAAAAAACAATTGAACATCTGGCAGCATATACTGTTCAGGTAAATCCGCGCGAGATTAATTTATTTTATATTGAAGATCACTTACGCGAAAGAATCATTTTTGAAAATGACAAGTATTTTGTGAACAATACGAAAATCTCGTTTTCAAAAGAAGAGATTTTCAAACTTCTAGAAAGCAATCCAGAAAAGTTCAGCCCAAATGTGATAATGCGTCCGCTTTATCAAGAAATTATCCTGCCTAACTTATGTTATATTGGCGGAGGCGGAGAAATTGCCTATTGGCTTGAATTAAAATCTTTTTTTGATGCGGTAAAAATTACATTTCCAATGCTTTTAGTTCGTAATTCAGTTCTTTTAACAACAGAAAAACAAGTTAAAAAAGCAGATCAGCTGAATTTAAGCTGGAAAGATTTATTTACCAAACAGGAGAAATTAGTCAACACAATCACACATAAAATTTCGACATTTCCTATTGATTTGACTCCGCAAAAAGACATTTTGAAAACACAATTTCAATATCTTTACGAACTGGCAGATCAAACTGACAAATCATTTTCGGGAGCTGTTAAAGCACAGGAAATAAAACAGACAAAAGGTCTTGAAAATTTAGAAAAGCGTTTATTAAAAGCACAAAAACGAAAATTACACAATCAATTACAACGTGTTATTGATTTACAATGCGAATTGTTTCCAAACAATAGTTTACAAGAACGCCATACCAATTTTTCTGAGTTTTATTTAGAAAAAGGCGAAGAATTAGTACCCCTTTTATTGGAGAACTTGAAACCATTAGAAATGAATTTTAACATCATAACAATATAAAAAGTCAGCCGCAAATTGCGCTAATTCAAACTAATTTCTAGTTGTAAAAAAGCAAAAAGTAATTAGACAAATTCGAGCAATTCGTGACTAAAAAACAATAAAGGAATAATTCTGAGAACCAAATAACCACCTTCTTCTCGAAATTATTGCCTCTCTAAACCAAATAGAAAAATTTTATAAAAGCAAAAATTAACCTATTTACCAAAAATTATGACCAGAGAGCGCTTGATTTCGTTAGATGTCTTTAGAGGACTCACTATTTTATTGATGACTATTGTAAACAACCCCGGCGATTGGGGCAATGTCTATCCGCCTTTATTACATGCCGATTGGAATGGATGCACACCTACTGATTTGGTATTTCCGTTTTTCATTTTTATAATGGGA
Organism: Flavobacterium plurextorum; assembly: GCF_002217395.1. Lineage (GTDB taxonomy): Bacteria > Bacteroidota > Bacteroidia > Flavobacteriales > Flavobacteriaceae > Flavobacterium > Flavobacterium plurextorum. The sequence continues at coordinate 99,011 of NZ_MUHD01000002.1, forward strand.
GTTGCCGTCCCGTTGGCAATGCCGGATAAATTTTATGACGACTCCACTTTTAATAAAATCCTAGTTCGTTCTTTGCGAATGCTTTGTTTAGGGATTTTCTTTAACTTCTTTGGAAAAATTCAGTTATTTGGATTAGAAGGAATTCCACTTTTAATTGGCCGATTAGCCATTACAATTGCTGTAGGTTATGCCTTAATGGGAAGTTTCAGTTCCAAAGTCAAAAACATACTAGCCTTTTCAATTCTCTTTATCTATCTATTTCTAGCTTACAGCGGTATTGAAGCTTATAGCAATGTAAGACTTCCAGGAGTTTTACAAAGAATTGCAATCGTTTATTTTGTCGTTTCTCTTTTATACTTAAAAACGTCTCAAAAAACACAAATCATAACTGGAATCCTATTACTATTTGGCTATTGGGCAATCATGACTTTAATTCCTGTACCTGGAATTGGTGAAGCTAACCTTGAAAAAGGAACAAATTTAGCTTCTTGGATTGACAGTGTTTTACTAGAAGGACATATGTATCGCGGAACCATAACTTGGGATCCTGAAGGAATCTTAAGTACAATTCCATCAATCGTGAACGGAATTATCGGTTTATTAATTGGGCAGGTTCTACAAGCAAATACTATAAAAATACAAAAAGCACAAAAAATGGGTATCATCGGCACGATACTTATCTTTTTTGGCTTAATCTGGGACATCGTTTTTCCAATAAACAAATCACTTTGGACAAGCAGTTATGTTTTGTACACTACAGGATTAGCCACCGTATTTCTAGCGATTTTATATTATATAATTGATATTGCTAATTACAAGAAAGGCTTCAAACCATTTTTAATTTGGGGCGTAAATCCTATGATTGTTTTCTTTACTTCGCAGATTATTCCGCAGGCTTTAGTAATGATCGAATTTCAGAATCCGCATAATACCTCGGAGAAAATCAACTTATTAAATTACTTGTATAGCTTTGGAATCGCACCATTTTTCAGCAATCCAATGACCGCTTCACTGGCTGGCGCGTTGACCTATGTTTGCATTTGGACGTTTATTTTATGGATATTCTACAGAAACAAATTAATATTCAAAGTTTAAATTCATTAACCATATAAGTAATAGTAAGTTCACTTAAATAACTGCGCGCAAGAAATCTCCGCGAAGCATAACGTATTTATAAAATGAACTTATATCACTTATATGGTTTTAAAAACTACTTTTCTTAGTTAAAACATCATTCTAATATGTTTTAATTATGAAATTATTAAAATCAATTCATAAAAAAAGTATACTTTTGCACAAAATTTAATAAAATAAAAAATGGCAACAAATAGAACTTTTACAATGATTAAGCCAGATGCTGTTGCAAACGGACACATCGGGAATATCTTAGCAATGATCACTAATGGTGGTTTTAAAATCGTTTCATTAAAATTAACTCAATTAACTGTAGCTGATGCACAAGCATTTTACGCAGTTCACTCAGAAAGACCTTTCTACGGAGAATTAGTTGAATTTATGTCACGCGGACCAATTGTTGCTGCAATTTTAGAAAAAGACAACGCAGTAGAAGATTTCAGAACTTTAATTGGAGCTACAAATCCTGCTGAAGCTGCTGAAGGAACTATCCGTAAAGCATACGCTGCTTCTATTGGAGAAAATGCAGTTCACGGTTCTGACAGCGACGAAAATGCTGCAATCGAAGGTGCATTCCATTTTGCTGGAAGAGAGCAATTCTAATTTATGATTTTAGAGTTCAGTATTAATAATTATTGAACTTTGCACATAATAAAAAAGCCGTTTCAAATTTGAAACGGCTTTTCTATTTTATTAATCTATGTAAACAATTAAGCGTTCTCTCTTTTTAAAGTGCTTTCCATTTCGACTAAATCGACTAAGTTCTCTTTCAAGTTTGACTTTAAAGCATTGAAATTAGCATGATAAAAACTAGAAACACAACCTACTCTCTTTCCATCTTCAAGAATAAAAACAGACTCATAAAGACTGCCTTTTCCAGACTCGAACATAGTAGCAAAACCATCTAATTCAGCGTATTTATATACTTTAGATTTTCCTAATCCAAAGTAACGTTTCACACTTATACTGTCTTCATACATTTTTATGCTGTTCGCTCTAGTCTTCAATATAGTCAACCAAAAAACAACAATAAACAATAAAAACAAAATGGCCAATATTGTATTTTCCTTAGGCGAAATAAAACATAAGTAAAAAGCCAAAAGCGGCAATGCGCTCAAATATGAAATTAAAACAATTGGAAAAATTTTAAACTTAGATTTTACGACTATCATAATTTAACTCTCTATAACTTTAAAAAAGTCTATCTTAAAACTACATCTTTTACAACCTCACGACCTAACTCTTCATTAATCATCTTAACGATTTTAGATTTCCCATGACTCAACTCTTCCCTTAAAACGGCTGACCCAAGTTCAACATAAAGCGTGCTTCCTTTTAAAACAACATTTCTGGTATATGTATTCACTCCATTTCCCATCAACTGTCTCCAAGCCTCTTTTACATCGATCTGATCCATTCCAGGCTGCAATTTATTCACCTGAATAATTTGCTGTAAAACATCCCCAATTGTACTTTGATTATTTAGTCTTTTTGCCATTTTCTAAAATATTAACTGGTCCTGCTTTTTTATAATGATATTCTTTATTTTGATCGTTCTTTACAACAAAAGTTTCATCTGAAACAGAGATCAACTCCTCACTCCATTTGGCATAATCAGTTTTATAATCCAAAAAAGTTCCTTTATCTGTAAATCTTACTGCAACATTTTCAAAAGTGTTTGTAGTTAAAAAAGTACCATCTAACTGCGCCATAACTTTCGTACGAGTACCTTTATTTCCTTTTATTTGAAAATAATCAAAGTTCTCATTCATTCCGTATGCTTTTTCTTCACCTTTATCAAAAACCACCTTTTCAATTTCCCAGTAACCATTAAGTTTTTCAATATCTGCGGGTTTTATTTCTTGTTTACAGCTTATAAACAAAAGCGATAAAACCAAAATCATAAAAGTGTTTTTCATAATAATTTATAATATTAATTTGGAGCTGATTCCTGCTGTCTGCTATATCTTTTCCTGCCTAAAGAAGCCAGAAAAAGGATACCGCTCCCATCAGGGCTAGGACTCCCATTTTCAAAAGAAATTTAGTGAATCACAAAGATAAACTTATATAATTCAAAAGAAGTAAGAAGTAAAAAGTAAAATTAATAAAAACAAAAATAAGATTACCATTAAACCATAAGTACAACCAAAAAGGCTGTCTATTATAACTTAACGAAATCTTAGATTCTTAAGAATTAATAAAATACTTAATTTTTAGTACGCAGTCTTTTAAGAACTCCCATAAAAAAGAATCCTATTCCTAGAACAAGCAGAACATAGTAAAAAGAAAGACTGCTGTCTCTTAAAACATTTGCTAAAACAAAACACACCACACTTGCAAAATAAAATACAACTGCCGATATATTTTTTAAAGAAGAAAAACTCATTATTATTTTATTTAAAGAAACTGTCAACGAATTCATATTTATTAAAGACTTGTAAGTCTTCAATTCCCTCGCCAACACCAATATATTTTACAGGAATTTGAAACTGGTCTGAGATACCAATCACAACACCGCCTTTTGCTGTTCCGTCTAATTTTGTAACTGCTAACGATGTTACTTCTGTTGCAGCAGTAAACTGCTTAGCTTGTTCAAAAGCGTTTTGACCTGTTGAACCATCTAAAACTAAAAGCACATCATGCGGCGCATCTTCAACCACTTTCTGCATAACACGTTTCACTTTAGAAAGTTCGTTCATCAAATTAACTTTATTGTGTAAACGTCCAGCAGTATCAATAATTACAACATCTGCATTTTGAGCTACAGCCGATTGCAAAGTATCAAAAGCTACAGAAGCAGGATCACTTCCCATATTTTGTCTTACGATTGGAACATCAACACGATCAGCCCAAACTTGTAACTGGTCTATTGCAGCAGCACGAAATGTATCTGCAGCACCTAAAACCACTTTGTAACCCGCCTTTTTAAACTGATAAGCTAATTTACCTATTGTAGTAGTTTTTCCAACACCGTTTACTCCAACCACCATTAAAACGTATGGTTTTTTATCTTTTGGAATATCAAACTCTGTTCCTTCGCCTGTATTGGTTTCAGATAATAAACCACCTATTTCATCACGAAGAATTTGATTTAATTCGGCTGTACCTAAATATTTATCTTCGGCAACGCGTTTTTCAATTCTTTCGATGATTTTCAATGTAGTATTTACACCAACGTCTGAAGCTACCAAAACTTCTTCAAGATTATCTAAAACGTCGTCATCGACTTTCGATTTTCCTGCAACAGCTTTGCTTAACTTAGAGAAAAAAGTAGTTTTCGTTTTTTCAAGACCTTTATCTAAAGTCTCTTTTTTTTCGGTAGAGAATAATTTTTTAAAAAAACTCATTTTTTATTTATTGTTAGTTGTAGATTGTTTCTTTAGGGCTTTAAAACAATCCTAATGCTTATAGAATACCTTTTGCTTTTAATTTAACCCCGACAGGAACGATATCCTTTGCTTGCCTTCTTTAGGCGAGTAAAGATAAAGAGTATGGCGGGAACTAATGTTTAAAAAAAACACAAATTGTATGGTTTCTACAAATTTTTAAACAAATATAAAAAATAAAAAAGCTACTTCCGAATGAAAGTAGCTTTTCTATATATTGTAAATGTAATTATTTCTTTTTCAAGAAATTATCAACTTCTTCAGGAGCCATAATAGATTCTACGAATGTATATGCACCAGTTTTAGGAGATTTCACCATTTTGATGGCTTTTGATAATCTCTTAGAAGATGTTTGTAACGATGCTACGGTTTTCTTTGCCATGATTCAAATGTTATTTGAAGTTTTATAAAACTCAAATGGCCAAACCACTGAGACTTATAAATCTCTAATTATTACTTAATTTCTTTATGAACAGTTACTCTTTTTAAGATTGGATTAAATTTTTTAATCTCTAATCTGTCTGGAGTATTTTTTTTGTTCTTAGTTGTAATGTATCTAGAAGTTCCTGGAACACCAGAAGTCTTGTGCTCAGTACATTCTAAAATTACTTGGATTCTATTACCTTTCTTTGCCATCTTGCTATATATTTATTTAGGAAAAGATTATTTGATAAATCCTTCTGACTGTGCTTTTTTCAAAACAGCAGTGATTCCATTTTTATTAATTGTTTTTATCGTAGATGCTGCTACTCTAAGAGTAATCCATCTATCTTCTTCTGGAAGATAAAAACGCTTTTTAACTAAGTTTACAGAAAACTTTCTCTTAGTTTTGTTCATAGCGTGAGAAACGTTATTTCCTACCATCGCTCTTTTACCTGTAAGGTCACAAACTCTTGACATTATACTTATCTTTTATCGTTATTCAAAATCAGGGTGCAAAGAAAAGAAAAATAAACCATTGTAGCAAAAAATTATTGCACAATTTTTAAAATTTCTTTCTGTAAAATTTCCAAACTCTTAATCGTGGCTCTATCTATCACTTTTTCACGTGGTTGGCCAAAGTTAAATTCTTCTACAATTATCTCAGTTGGGGTAGCCAAAGCTATAAAAACAGTGCCAATTTCAGCATCTGAATCACCTTTTGAGGGTCCGGCGTTACCAGTTGTCGCAATTGCATAGTCCGTTTTCAGTATTTCTTTCACATTCAAAGCCATAGCCGATGCAACCTGCGCACTAACTACCGAATATTCATCTATCAAATCCTGCGAAACACCGAGAACATTGACTTTAGCTTCTGTTGCGTACGAAACAACACTTCCTTTAAAATATTTCGAAGAGCCTTCAACCGAAGTCAACAACGAAGCAATTCTTCCTCCGGTACAACTTTCTGCTGTTGAAATCGTTTTATTTTGTCTGGAAAGAAATTTAGCGATTACAGTTTCTATTGTTTCATTTTCTTCGTAACCAACTATTATATCATGAATTATAGCATCTAAAGATTTTACATTCTCTTCTATTGCTTTTTCTAACTCGGCTTTATCAGTTCCTCTGGCTGTTAATCGCAAACGCACTCTGCCCGGATTTGGCAGATAGGCTAATTTTATAAAATCAGGCAGATTATTTTCCCAAGCTTCTATACGTTCCGCAACTAAACTCTCTCCTTGACCATAGGTCAGAATAGTTTTATGAATGATATAGGGACGCTTATATTCTTTAACTATTTTTGGAATTATCTCTTCTTCGACTAAATATTTCATCTCATACGGAACTCCGGGAAGCGAAATAAATACGGTATTTTCTTTTTTCATCCACATACCCGGCGCAGTACCCACTTGATTATGAAGCACTGTACAAGTTGACGGAACAAGAGCCTGATCTTTGTTTAATTGCGAAATTGGTCTTTTATAAAAACCTTCTATTAATTGTGTTACATGCGCCAAAACTTCTGGATTAACAACTAACTCGTCATTAAAATACTCGCAAAAAGTTTTCTTTGTAACATCATCTTTTGTAGGCCCTAAACCGCCAGTCACTATAACAACATCAACTTTGTTTTGCAATTGCTCAAAAGTATCTAAAATATGTTTTTTGTCGTCACTGATCGAAATCATTTCCGCAACTTCAACACCAATTCGATCGAGTGATTTAGCAATAAAACCGGAGTTTGTGTCAATAATTTGACCTATCAAAATTTCATCTCCAATAGTTATAATAGCTGCCTTCATATAAATATTATTTTCACTTGCCGTACTGCAAGTTGTTATTAGAAAGTAGATTGCTGTTTTTGCTTTATTTATAAGGAAATAAAAACTGGATTCTTTTCACAACAAATACCAGATGTGTGTTAAACGAAGTTTTTAGAAACTAAAGAATAACCTCAACAATAGAAGAAATCCTTAATTCTTATTCTTTTCTTAAAAAAAATAAGAATTAAGGAAGTTTAAACCTTACAAATCAAAATCTTTCTTGATTTCTTTGATTGCATCTTTAACTTGTACTTTTATACTTTTAAAAGTCTCTATAATATCTTTTTTCTTCCCCTCGGCTTTTGTCCAAGCTTCTACTTGCAGAATCTCTTCAAAAGCAACATTTAACCCCATTAAATCTAATGTAGGCTTTATTTTATGAGCATAAGAATAGGCATATTTGTGATCCTTTTTCTTAATTCCTTCTTTAATCTGTTTTAAATCTTCAGGGACTTCTGTAACAAATAAATTAAGAATTTCGTTTACAAATTCAGGATCGTTATCTGAAAGCGCGTACACTTTCGAAAGGTTATACTTTAAGGCCATTATTTTACTTGTATTCTAAATAATTTTTTATCTTCTAAAAAGCCTTCTAAAATATCATTAGGCTTAACCGATGCAACACCCGCAGGCGTCCCAGTAAAAATAATATCTCCAATTTTTAAGGTGAAAAATTGTGATACGTACGAAATCAGTTCATCAATTTTCCAAAGCATAAAGCTTGTATTTCCTTTTTGAACGGTTTCATTATTATTCTTGAGTTCAAACGTAAGATTTTCTAACGAAACAAAATCACTTTTAGGCAAAAAATCACCAATTACCGCAGACCCGTCAAAAGCTTTTGCTTTTTCCCAAGGCAATCCTTTTGCTTTTAATTTATCTTGTAAATCTCTGGCTGTAAAATCAATACCTACACTAATCTCTTCGTAATATTTGTTCGCAAACTTTGGCTCAATATATTTTCCAACTTTATTAATCTTCACAATTACTTCTAATTCGTGATGAACTTCTTCAGAAAATTCTGGAATTACAAACGGATGCTGTTTCAATAAAACTGCCGAGTCTGGTTTCATAAAAACCACAGGCTCATCTGGTCGTTCATTTTTTAACTCCTCAATATGATTGGTATAATTTCTACCGATACAAATAATCTTCATCTTTTAAAGGTGCTGAGATCCTGAAGCACTAAGACACTAAGAAGTTCGACTCTTAGAATCTTGGCGTCTTAGAACCTTATTTCGTATTTAGTTTTCTTAATTTAATTGCTGTTAAAACTTTTTTGGTATACAAAGGAAAGTCTGCATTTTGAATCCAGCTGAAGTAACCTGGCTCTGATTCCAGCACTTTCTCTACTTTTGCTCCTTTATGTTTTCCGAAAGTAAAAATCTCTTCATTGTCTTTATCAAAAGCAATCATTCCCGCAAAGTCTGCTATTTTTTTTCGGGTTGTAAATTCAGACAATGATTTCATATCATTCTCTAATTCTGGATAACGATCTAATTGTGCTTTTAAAATTTCGTAAGTTGCCATTGTATCTGCTTCTGCAGAATGGGCATTTTCAAGACTTTTTCCACAATAAAACTTCAAAGCCGCGCTTAATGTACGCTCTTCCATTTTATGAAAAATAGTCTGAACATCTACCGAAACTTTATTTTTCATATCAAAATCAACTCCTGCACGAAGCAATTCTTCCGCTAATAATGGAATATCAAAACGATCTGAATTAAAACCTCCCAAATCACTGTCTTTAATCATATTGTAAACCTGCGGTGCTAACTCTGTAAAAGTTGGCTCATTTGCCACTTTCTCATCAGTTATACCATGCACAGCAGTTGTTTGCGGCGGAATTGGAATAGTAGGATTAACTAACCAAGTTTTACTTTCTTTATTTCCGTTTGGAAAAACTTTGAATATCGAAATTTCTACAATTCGATCTTTACCAATATCAATTCCAGTAGTTTCTAGATCAAAAAAACAAATTGGTTTGTTAAGCTTTAATTCCATTTTTAAATTTTATAAGTTTACAAATGTAATTTTTAAAGCGGAATTTCCTTTGCAAATTTTTATTTTTTTCCCCTAAATAAGTCCCTTTTTTACATTTTAACATCAAAATTTAGCAGCGAACAATTTCTTCTTAATCATATCTTCTTATTTTCCTACAAACAAAAAACCCGGAAAAACTAATTTCCGGGTTTGTATCTAAATATCGATCGATTAAAAATCGCGATCTACATCAAAAGCTTCTAAATACTCTGCTACTCTTTTTACAAAACTTCCTCCCAAAGCTCCATCAACAACTCTATGATCGTAAGAGTGAGACAAGAACATTTTTTGGCGGATTCCGATAAAATCACCTTCTGGTGTTTCGATAACTGCAGGTACTTTACGAATCGCTCCAAGAGCTAAAATACCAACTTGAGGCTGATTGATAATTGGCGTTCCAAAAACACTTCCAAATGTTCCAACATTCGTTACTGTATAAGTTCCACCTTGTGTATCGTCTGGTTTTAATTTTCCTGCTTTTGCACGGTTTCCTAAATCGTTGACAGCTTTTGCCATTCCAACAAGGTTTAACTGATCTGCATTTTTAATTACAGGCACAATTAGATTTCCGTTTGGCAATGCGGCTGCCATTCCTAAATTAATATTTTTCTTTTTGATGATATAATCTCCATCAACAGAAATATTCATTCCTGGGAAATCTTTTAATGCTTTCGCAACTGCTTCCATCATAATTGGCGTAAAAGTAAGCTTCTCTCCTTCTCTTTTTTCAAAAGCAGTTTTAACTCTTTCTCTCCATTTTACGATGTTTGTAACGTCAACTTCAATAAACGACTGTACGTGTGCGGAAGTTTGAACTGAAGCAACCATATATCCTGAAATCAGTTTACGCATTCTGTCCATCTCGATGATTTCATCACCTCCATTAACAGAAACTGGAACTGCCTGCTGACTTTTTTGAACTATTGGCTCTGCAGCTTTTGGTGCAGCTGCAGTTTGCGGAGCAGCAACGCCTGATTTTCTATTTTCTATAAACTTTAGAATATCTTCTTTTGTTACACGTCCATCTTTTCCCGAACCTGCAATATTGTTCAACTCAGCGACAGAAACACCTTCTTCTTTTGCAATATTTTTTACTAAAGGAGAAAAGAATTTATCTGATCCTGAAAAATCTTGCGGTACAGAAACTGCTTCTTTAACCGTTTCTATTGTTTTTTCAATTTCTACTGCTTCTACAGGAACTACAGTTTCTTCAACAGCTTGCGCAGCTGGAGCATCACCTTCTGTTTCAATAATAGCAATGGTTTGTCCTACTTGAACTAAATCGTCTTTACCAAACAATAGTTCAATTAAAACTCCTGACACTTCGCTTGGCACTTCGCTGTCAACCTTATCAGTTGCAATCTCTAGTACAGCTTCATCAGCTTCAATTCTGTCTCCAACTTCTTTCAACCAGTTTGTAATGGTTGCTTCAGCGACACTTTCTCCCATTTTTGGAAGTTTTAATTCAAATCTTGCCATATTGTTATCCTCAAGGGTGATTTTGATTATCAGATTGCGAAATTACTGAATATTTTAAACATAAATTACATTTAATATAATTTTTTACTCAATTTCCACAATTTGACCCATGTCATTTCGCGAATCGCTTCCAATTATAAAATTTGTATTTTTAGGGAAAATCTTAAAAGTAATGTTCTTATCTTTAAGAGTTTCTATGATTTTGATACATTTTTTGAATGAAACATACTGATTATCCAAAATAATCTCAACTCTTTTACCCTTAAAAATCAGGGACGAATTTACCATTTTTTCTTTTTTTAAATCGAAAAACTGCACTTTATTTTTTAAAATAGAAGGTAATTTTTCAGACAAAATTTGATTTGAGGAGCAAAAAATAAAACTTTTCGGCGATGGTTTTACTTTTATTTTCCCTTGAAACATTTTGAAAAATGAAAAAGCAAAACTTCCTATTTGAATAAAAAATGTAAAAAACCAAGATTTCTTAAAGTGCTTTTGATAAAAATAATTCATCGCTTCTTGAAAACGCTTCAAATATTTTTCATCCTTTACTGTACTTTCTCCTTTATAATGCAAAACAGTGGTTTCATGAAAATAATAATTTGATTTTTGAATCAAAAGTGCACGATAAGACAAGTCAATATCATCTGCATACATAAAGCAATTTTCATCGAAACCCTTAAGTTCAAGGTAAAGATCTCGTTTCATAAACATAAAAGCACCCACCAAAATCTCAACTTTTCCGCTTTGATCTTTATTTAAATGCTGCGCATAATAACGGTTAAATATGCTTGTTTTTGGAAATACTTTATACAAACCAAAAATCTTTGTAAAAGCAACCCAAGGAGTTGGAATACCACGTTTACTTTCTGGCAGAAAACTTCCCGTGCCATCAATTAATTTACAGCCTATTATTCCTAAATCTTTTTTTTCTTCGGCGAAAGCCAAAATTTTAGTAAATGTGTCTTCTGCAACAACTGTATCTGGATTTAAAATACAAATGTATTTTCCAGCTGCATATTGAACTCCAATATTATTGCCTTTTGGAAAACCAAAATTGCGATTGTTCTGAATTAATCTAACGTTAGGAAATTTATTTTTCATCATCAAACAACTATCGTCAGATGAATTATTATCTACTACAATAATTTCGGCATCAAGTGTTAAAAGTGCTTCTTGAACACTCAAGACGCATTGTTCGAGAAAGTAACGCACATTATAATTAAGTATAACAACCGATAATTGCATGAAATTTTAAGTAATTTGATTTTTGGGGAAGTTAGAAATTTTCGGTCAAACCTAATCGCAGCGACCAATCGTTTTTACTAACTCCAAAATCCAGCACCAAATTACTATTATTCTGTTTATTCCATTTGATACGTAATCCTGTTCCAACAGCCGGATTCCATTTACTAAACTGATAGGTGTCTAGTTTTGAAACTGAGGAAATATTGGTAAAAAATACGGCGCCCCAAAAACCATTTTTTGAAATATCAGTTCGATATTCGGTTTCAAAATAAATAAGCGCATTACTTCTAAATCTATTTCTAGTAAAACCGCGACCCGTTTTCCCATCTCGATCCCAGCCAATACTTGGCAGATCAAGATAATGCGGTTTCCCTCCAAAAGTCGACCAATAAAAAGCTCTGTACGCCAGAACTCGATGTTTGTGTTTGTTAAACGAATGATATTTTCTGGCATCAAAATAAATAGAATTCCATTTTTTACCATCAACTCCACTTGTATTCATTCTGTAATCTGCCTCAACATACAAGCCTTGTTCCGGATTTACATTGTTTTCTCTGGAGTCATACAAACCTTGAACCGCAAATCCTAACGAAGTTTCATCTGTAAAATCGCCGTTCATATATTTAGAATAATCCGTTTCTTCATCTATATAGGAATCCTCAGAAATATTTTGATAATTATCAAACAACACACCTAATCCCATTCTGAAATTACCAATAACTTTTCGGGTTACAAACTGATAAAACCTCCACTGCTGATAATCTAAGGTCGACATTTTATCTTCGGTATTATGCCCGCCCAAACCATAAGTATCTTGCGGATAAATCATATAACGATAATCTCCAATAAAATTCCACTTATTATCTGCCGTATAAATATAAGACTGCACTGGAAAGACGTACTGTTTGGTGAAACTAAAATAAGGAGAAAAGGTAATTTGAGACATTCGTGTTGTTTTGCTGTCTCCTAAATAAAATGTGGTTAAAAATGACACTACTAATCCGGCACTTTTATTAGCATCTATAGGAACTGGAAGCAAAGAAAAAGCTACTTTTTTTTCTGATTTTATTCGAATAGAATCGTTTTTATGAAAAAGCTTATACAATACATCTAAAATGTCTTTCTGATTATTCGAAATGGAATCATTTTGCGCGTAACAAAATGACATCCCAAAAAAGAAAAATAAAACAAGTACTGATTTTGCTTTTTTCATTTCGTAAAGTTTTCGGAAACAACCTCTTACAAATTTAAAATTTTATTTAGAATAGGTAACTCTTTCAAAATAATAAAAAAGAAAATTATATTTTTGATGGTGAAACATCTTCATTTATGAAAAACAAACCGTCGATTATCCTGAACTATTTTCTTTTTTCTTTAATCTTACTGTTATCATACAGTTTTTCACCATTAACCGTTTTTTCGAGCTCAAACTTAGATCTTGTAAAAACTTCGACATGGTTTATTGCAGGTCCAACAAAAGAAACGCAGGAAACTATTAATAAAATCAGAAAAGAAAAGGGCATAATCAGAGTTACGGCAAAAGAAAATCCGACGGGTGAAATTGAACTGAATGTGATGATTTCAGAATCTAATTCGAATGATGGCGCTCCCACAAATTTATCCAAAAACTCAAAATACGTTAGTATTACCTATAGGTCAAATGAATTGATAAAACTGCAAGCTCGTGAAGGAAATGAAGATGGCATTGGATGTGTACATGGCGGCTCACACCCAAGAGTCGATCTTCCGATATCGGCTAAAGATTTTACAACAATAAAAATTCCGTGGACAGAATTCAAGCAAGATGGTCTTGCAAACGGAAAGGTTTTAAACATTCATAACCTTTGTAAATTCAATTTTGTAAACTACAATCCAACATCAAACGCAGTTTTAGAAATAAAATCTGTTCGTATTCATTAACCGTTTATTACAAATAGAATCTCTTGTTTGACTTACTATAAATGAAGCTGAATTTTATACTTATTACATACTTTCATAACAAAAAGCATAATTGTCGAAAATACAAGTGACCAAATTATTCCTGGAACTCCTACTCTAAAATAACCCGGAATAATATGAAATCCCAAAGCTTTGCAGAAATAGTAAATTACTCCGGGAAGAATGTAAATCAATAAAGGATTTGCTGCGGCCGGCATAAAAAACGAACTCCATTTTGTTTGTTTCTTAACTTCCATTAACCAATACAAAAAGTAAAACAGGACGGTACAAATTCCAGCAGAAAACATAGTCCAAGACGGAGTTCCTTTTATTTTTGAAATTCCAAAATAAGGGCGTAAAAAGTACCCAATTGCAAAAAACAAAATAGCAAAACCAATTACGGGCCAGTTTATTTTTTGCTGCGTTTTCCTGTCAAAAAACAATAACGAGATTATTACTCCTGCGCTCACTAAAGCAGCGTGCGTTAAATGTCCGGCAATAAATTTAAACCAAGGCAAATTTGAAAGTGGAACATCGGCACTTAGATTTATTGAATTTGCAATTACACAAATAAACAAAAATGCGATCATTGCCCATAATCGTCCTGAAACAAGCCAATAATAAATTACCGAAAATAGATACGCCCAGCCAATTAACCCTAGAATTCCCCACCATTTAGGTGTTATTCCAATTTCTCCAGTATCTTGTACATACAAAAAGTAAAGAATAACCAGAACGAGCATTCCGCCGTAATGAAGACTGTATTTTAACCAAACTGGAAAATCTTTAGGATATTTATTCCAAATAGGAATTGGCATTGCGTAGGCCAAAAGTGCCCAAAGCACTGGAGAAATAATCATTTTTGAAGCATCAAAACCATATTCGGCATTAACCATAAAAACGCCAATAATGATTAAAGCCAAAGCTCTTTTTAAAGTGTGAATCCAAATTACTTTAGGACTATCTCCTTTTAGCAATCTTGCATTGAAAGCAAATGGAATTGACATGCCGACAATAAACAAAAAGGCAGGAAAAACTACATCAACAAAAGTCATCGCATCGGCATCTGCAGGCATATGTCTAAGCCATTGCGGAACTTCTTTTATACTAGCCAATTCATTTACAAATATCATTACAAAAATGGTAATTCCGCGCAATGCATCTATCGATATAATCCTTTGATTGTATAAATTTTCTTTAATTTTCATAAAGCACTTTGTTTTTGGTACTAACAAATTTAAAATAATAGACGAAATCTCGTTTTATTTCTAAAAAATATTTCAAAAAGAATCTACCTCGAAATAAAATCTAGAATTAACTGTAAAATCAAAATGCAACAAAAAAACCTTTTTTATGTTAATCTCTTAATAGTGTACTTTTGTTTTTTGTTAATGTCTATTTGTAGATGAAAAAAGTAATTTTCTTTTTCTTTATAGTTTTCACCTCAGCTTATTCTCAGGTTTCTGGCTGTACAGATCCTCTTTCGAAAAATTACAATCCAAAAGCGACTCAAAATGACGGAAGCTGTCTTTATAAAAGCATAAAAGTAAAACCTGAATATTCAATTAAATTAAGCGACTCTGTTAAAGAAACTTCAGGACTAATTGCATTCGACAATTTATTATGGACACACAATGACGATCATGACAAAACGATCTACGGATTGGATTCTATTGGAAAAATTAGACGAAAAATTATTCTTGAGCACACTGTGAATAATGATTGGGAAGAAATATCACAAGACAGCACACATATTTATATTGGCGATTTTGGAAATAATGCAAAGGGAAATCGAACGGATTTAAAGATTCTAAAAATAAACAAAACAGCATTTTTGAATGAAAATCCAAGTGTTGAAATAATTTCATTTAAGTACTCTGATCAAACTGATTTTTCTGCAAAGAAGCCAAACACAACCAATTTTGACTGCGAAGCTTTTATAGTTTCTAAAGACAGCATTTATCTGTTTACTAAACAATGGAAATCTTCACAAACAAATATTTACGTTTTACCCAATCGCACAGGAAATCATATTGCACAATTTAAAAGCACAATTAACACAAAAGGTTTAGTTACAGGTGCCGTTTTTCTTGAAAACAAAAAAACAATTGTGTTATGCGGTTACTCAAAAACAGGAAAGTCTTTTCTGCATTTATTATATGATTTTAAAAATGGAGATTTTTTATCAGGAAATAAACGTCGAATAAGTCTAAAACTCCCTTTTCATCAAATTGAAGGAATTGCGACAAAAGACGGACTTCATTATTTTATTACAAATGAATCTTTGATTCGCAAACCAATCTTAAACAATCCTCAGCAAATGCATTATTTAAATTTGAGTTCAGTATTAAGCCAATATTTTAATCAGCCGTAATTACTTTATCTTTTGCTCCCATTATAAGTAACCATAAACAAGTTCCTATTTCTCCCAGACTTGCAGGAAGTCTTACATAAGACGACATTCCTAGTTCTGAATAGTTAGGGAATAGTGCATTTCCGAAAAAATTAATCAAATAGCCAACGCATCCAAGCATCAATAAAACACCTAAAAATCTAGGAATTATTGCAGATTTAAAAACTAAGTATCCAAAAGGAAATAACCAAAGTCCCCAAAAAATTTGAACAATTAAATTTCCGAAATCATATTGATTTAAATAAAACATAATCTCTTCTTTTTGCTGTTGACCTGAACTTATAATAGAGAGAACTGCAAATTTATTCAGCATATTAACAAAAGAAATCGGCACGCTTACAATGGCTAAAACGACCATATATAAGGCATACGTTTTATTGAAAGATTTAAGCAATTTGTATAAAACCAACGGCAGAAACAAAAAGAAAGTATAACAAATCAGACCGCTCACAATTCCGAGTCGAAATAGAAATTCAGCATTAACGATATTTGTTAAAGTGGCTGGCGGATTATCCCAAACTATTAATTTTGAAGGAACGTATCCTAAACTAAAAATTCCAGTTATTACAACTACAAAATACAATAAGCCAGCAATTCTGCCAGTATTTCTAAACGTTATTTTTGATTCTTCAGTCATCTTTTATGTTTTAAAATTAAACTTGTCTTGGCCATTTAACTGCATTATAAACAATTATCGAAGTGAGAATACTTTCTACTAATGCCAGAAAAACATAAAAACTCCACCAAGGCGCTATTGAAGTAAAAGCAATCAACAGCATTATTGCCGTATAAAAAATTCCAAAAACAATATTGAGCCATCTATTTATTCTTGGTTTTAAAACAATCGATGCAAAAATCATTAAAGCCGGAACAGTCATTAAAACTGCCGCAAAAAATAATTTTAAAGGAGAATCAAGTAGTGTTTCTCCACTTATAAAATCCTCAACTTTTTTTGGAACATAAAGCGAAAAGTAATCTCCATAGATATAACAAAACATCACAGAAGTCCACAATGCCGAAAGTTTGATTTTTGTATTTACTTTAAAATCTTCAAAATCGCTGACACTTTTCTCTTTATCACTCATAATTAAGAATTTAAGTTTTAAGTATGACGAATATCATCACAAATTGTTACAATCTTTTTATAATTCATTTTAGCAGCACGCTTTTATTCTATTTTACATTAAATCAGGAAAAACAGGTTTAAAATTGCTCGTTTTTTTTCTCTAATTCAAAAAGCTATCTTTGCGCCGTCTTATTAGAATTTTTAATTAATAAAAACTGAGTTTTCAGTTAGAAATCTTCATGAATTACTTATCTGTAGAAAATATATCGAAGTCATTTGGCGAAAGAGTCCTTTTTGACAATATCTCTTTTGGAATCAACAAAGACCAAAAAATTGCTTTTATTGCCAAAAATGGTTCTGGAAAAACAACTATCATGAGCATCATAAATGGTTTAGACGAACCAGATACGGGACAAGTTGTTTTGAGAAAAGGAATTAGAATGGCTTTTCTGTCGCAAGACAATAATCTTCAGGATGAACTTACGATTGAGGAAAGTATTTTCGCTTCAGACAATGAAACGCTTAAAATAATCGAAGCTTATGAAAAAGCTTTAGAAAACCCAAATGACGAAGAAGCCTATCAAAAAGCTTTTGACGGAATGGATCAGCATAATGCTTGGGATTTTGAAACACAATACAAACAAATTTTATTCAAGTTAAAACTCGAAGATTTTAAACTTAAAGTAAAAAACCTTTCTGGTGGACAAAAAAAACGTCTTTCATTGGCTATTATCTTAATTAATCGTCCAGATTTATTGATTTTAGATGAGCCAACCAACCATTTAGATCTTGAAATGATCGAATGGCTTGAAAGCTATTTTGCCAAAGAAAATATTACTTTGTTTATGGTAACGCACGACCGTTTCTTTTTGGAACGTGTCTGCAATGAAATAATCGAATTAGACAACGGTAAATTATATCAATATAAAGGAAATTACTCTTATTATTTAGAGAAAAAAGAAGAGCGAATTACGTCTGAAAATTCTAGTATTGACAAAGCAAAAAATCTTTTTGTAAAAGAATTAGAATGGATGCGCCGCCAGCCAAAAGCGAGAACAACTAAATCTAAATCGCGTCAGGACGACTTTTATGTAATTAAAGAAAAAGCGCAAAGCCGACGTAAAGAAAACAAAGTCGAGCTTGAAATTAATATGGAAAGAATGGGAAGCAAAATTATCGAGCTTCACAAACTTTCTAAAAAGTTCAAAGACCGCGTTATTCTTGACAATTTTAGCTTTGATTTTCAGCGTGGCGAAAGAATTGGAATTATTGGTAAAAACGGAACAGGAAAATCTACCTTTTTAAATTTACTAACTGGAACAATTCCGCCAGACAGCGGTAGAGTTGTAAAAGGCGATACTATTAAAATTGGTTATTATACACAGTCTGGAATTAATCCAAAACCTGGACAACGTGTAATTGATATTATAAAGGAGTACGGAGAATATATTCCGCTTGCAAAAGGAAAAATCATTTCGGCTTCACAATTGTTAGAACGCTTTCTTTTTGATGCTAAAAAACAATACGATTATGTCGAAAAATTAAGCGGTGGAGAATTAAAACGTTTGTATTTATGTACGGTTTTAATTCAAAATCCAAACTTTTTGATTCTCGATGAGCCAACAAACGATTTAGATATTGTAACGTTGAACGTTCTTGAAAGTTTCCTTCTAGATTATCCAGGATGCTTGCTGGTTGTTTCGCACGACCGTTATTTTATGGATAAAATTGTTGATCACTTATTTGTTTTTAGAGGAAATGGCGAAATCGAAAATTTCCCAGGAAACTATTCTGATTTCCGCGCTTATGAAGACAGTGCCGATGTTGCTCAAAAAGAAGAAAACAAAGCTGAAAAGAAAGACTGGAAACAAAACAATCCAACTGGAAATTTGAGCTTCAACGAGCAAAAAGAATATCAAAAAATCGAAAGAGAAATTAAAGATTTAGAAATCGAAAAAACTAAAATCGAGCAATTATTCTCTGACGGAAAAGTTGCTGACGCCGATATTGAGAAAAAAGCAAACGAATTGCAAAATATCATAAACAAAATAGATAAAAAAGAAGAGCGTTGGTTTGAGCTTTCTGCTAAACTTGAAAGTTAATATTTTAGTTATAAATTTCCGTTTTCAAAAAAAATGAATTTTCCGACCAAAATATAGAGTAAAAACAAATTTTATATATTTACGACTTTTAAAACAAATACCACATGAAAAAATTACTAATTGCTTTTTCGATTCTTACTTTTTTTATTTCTTGCACAAGTGATTCAGGATTAGAAAGAATTCCTGAAAAAATAGATTATAGTGTTGAAAACGAAAAAGAAATCACAGATTATCTAGTTAAAAACAATTTAACGGCGAAAAAAACAACGACTGGTTTACATTACATTATTACAGAAGAAGGAACGGGTAAACAACCTATTTCGCAATCATCTGTTACGGTAACATACAAAGGTTCTCTTACCAATGGAAAAGTTTTTGACCAAAATGCCACAGGCGCAACTTTCCCATTAAACAAGTTAATTTTAGGATGGCAGCAAGGATTACCATTTTTTAAAGAAGGAGGAAGTGGTCGTTTGTTTGTTCCAGCACATTTAGGATATGGCAGTACTGCTGTTTCTGGGATTCCTGGAGGTTCTGTTTTAATTTTTGAAATTAAACTTATTACAGTAAATTAATTCGTCTAAAAAACGAAACATTATAAGAATGCTTTCCCAAATACGATCTTATCTAAAATTTCTTTGGAATTCTAAAAACGAACATGGTGTTCACTCGCCTTTCGTTTTTAGTCTTCTAACAAAATGTTTCTATGATAAGAAACCTAAACCAGAATATAAAATTCTAAAAAATTACAGAAAGTCACTTCTTGAAAACAAAAATTTCATTGAAGTAACTGATTTTGGTGCAGGTTCAAAAGTCTTTAAATCTAATAAAAGACAGATTTGTAAAATTGCATCAACGGCAGGAATTTCTCCAAAACGTGCCGAACTATTGTTTAGAGTAACTAATTATTTCAAACCAAATAACATTCTTGAAATAGGAACTTCACTGGGCTTAGCAACTTCTGCCCTAGCTCTTGGATCCCAAAGTCTCGGAACAAAAGCAAAAGTTACTACTATTGAAGGATGTGCACAAACTGGAAATATTGCAAAAAATCAATTAGAAAAATTTGAATGCAAAAACGTTGAAAACATAATTTCAGAATTTGAATCTTTTTTAATTTCTGAAAATCTATCCCAAAACTTCGGAACTAAAATTTACGATCTAATTTACTTTGACGGTAATCATTCTAAAAAAGCAACTTTAGCTTATTTTGAACTTTTACTGCCGACAATCGACAACGATTCGGTTTGGATTTTTGATGACATTCATTGGTCTCAAGAAATGGAAGAAGCTTGGGAAATCATAAAAAATCATCCAAAAGTAAAAGTTACTATCGATACCTTTCAATGGGGATTTGTATTTTTTAGATACGAACAGGAAAAAGAGCATTTTGTAATTAGAGCATAAAAAAAAAAGACGATCAAAAATGATCGTCTTTTTCATTTCAATAAAAACTTAAACTTTATTTTTTAGCAGCAGCAGTTTCTTCAGACTTCGCTCCTATTCTGTTTACTGTATACATTGGTGCAAATTTAAGTTTCAAACCAGCGATTTTTCTGTTATCTTCAGCAGTAAGGCCTTCTTTTTCAACTGTATTTTTACGGCTGTCAAGTGCCTCATACATAAGTTTAACTTCATCCCAGTCTTCTCTTGAATACTTATCTTTATTATTCTCAACCGTATGAACAAATTGCTGGTAAACACTATGGATATTTTTAGCATTTACCCAATCAAAATTCATATCATCACCAATTTTGCCTTCGCCAAATAAGGCATTACGCAATTGTTGTTTTGGGCTCGGACTTGGGGTAAAAAGGACAGTCATCTTATTTCTAAACTCTTCATACTTTACTTTACTCGTATTTATTTTCTCCGTTGCCGCAGTATTATCTTTAATATCTGCCAAAGCCATTTGAGCTTCTTCGGCTCTTTTATCATATTCAGTTTCTACACCTTTCCAATTTTCTTTCAAATCATCAGCAGTTACATTTTTAACTGAATCGACGTAAGCCACATAAGAATCAATCGTTTTTTGAGCCTTTTCTTGTTTCTCATCTTTACACGACGTAAAAATCAACGCAATAAATGCAATTCCTGAAACTAATTGTATATTTTTCATAATTCTGATTATTTAAGATTACATAACAAATATAGTTATAACCTTAAGTGTTTTATTACATAATTATCACTTTTACAGCAATATAAACAATATAATTCAATAAAACTTAAAAAACATGATAATTACACAATAATAATTCAAAATGATATAACAGCATTTTCAATTCTAATTTTATATTATGCAAACAAGCACAAAAACTTAAATCAATATAAAAAACTACAATTTGTAACATAATTCAATTTAAAACTACTTATCGTTTATTGAAAAGTGTTTTGTACTTTTAAATCCAAAAATTGTAAAACGAAATGGCAAATCCATTAATTAAAATAACCGACATAAAACGAAATTTTGTTCTAGGTAATGAAATTGTATATGTTTTAAAAGGAATTAATTTAGAAATCAACAAAGGAGAATATGTTGCATTAATGGGGCCTTCGGGATCTGGAAAATCAACTTTAATGAATTTATTAGGTTGTTTAGATACGCCAACTTCTGGGCGATACATTTTAAACGGAAAAGATGTCAGCCAGATGAAAGATGATGAATTGGCAGGAATTAGAAACAAAGAAATTGGTTTTGTTTTTCAAACCTTTAATCTTTTACCAAGAACAACGGCGTTAGACAATGTTGCATTACCAATGATTTATGCCGGACATTCAAAATCAGAACGAAATGCAAGAGCAGTCGAAGTATTAACGCAGGTTAATCTGGCAGATAGAATGGATCACCAGCCAAATCAGCTTTCTGGAGGTCAGCGTCAGCGTGTTGCTATTGCTCGAGCTTTGGTTAACAAACCTTCTATTATTTTGGCCGATGAGCCAACAGGAAACTTAGACAGTAAAACTTCGGTAGAAATTATGAAGCTTTTTGGCGATATTCATGCACAAGGAAATACAGTAATTCTGGTAACTCACGAAGAAGATATTGCAGCTTATGCACATCGAGTTATTCGTTTAAGAGACGGATTAATTGAAAGTGATACGACGAAATAATTTTATAATTCAAATAGTTTAACCGTTTGTTTGGTTAATTGTTTAACTGCAAAAGGAAAAACTCAGCATCTTAGAATCTCAGCATCTTTAAAAAAAATGAAAGTATATACAAAAACAGGCGACAAAGGAACTACGGCTCTTTTTGGAGGCACGCGAGTTCCTAAAGATCATATCAGGATTGACAGTTACGGAACTGTTGATGAATTAAATTCTTACATTGGATTAATTCGCGATCAAGAAATGGATTCTCATTATAAAACTATTCTAATAGAAATTCAAGATCGATTATTTACTGTTGGAGCAATATTAGCAACTCCACAAGAAAAAGAGGTTTTAAAAAACGGCGAGCTTCGTTTGAAAAACTTAGGCATTATTGATTCTGATATTGAATTACTTGAAAACGAAATTGACAAAATGGAGGAAAGTTTACCGCCAATGACTCATTTTGTTTTACCGGGCGGTCATCCCACCGTGTCACATTGTCATATAGCACGCTGCATTTGCCGCCGAGCAGAACGTTTGGCAGTGCATTTAAGCCATAATGAACACGTTCCTGAAGTAGCAATCAAGTACTTAAACCGACTTTCTGACTACCTTTTTGTCTTGGCACGAAAGTTGTCCTCAGACTTAAAAGCGGAGGAAGTGAAATGGATACCTCGCAAGTAAAATTTTAGATTTTAGAGCTCCCTTTTTAGATTTTTTTCAATGTATCAATCTAAAATCAACAATCTAAAATCTGCAATTTAGAAGACGTTCTTAAATTTTATTAAAATAAATCAAAATTTACTTGTCTTTTTCAGTAAAAAATTTATTTTTGCACAAACTAAACAGATAACAGATGTATTGGACATTAGAATTAGCATCTTATTTAAGTGATGCGCCATGGCCTGCTAACAAAGACGAACTTATTGACTACGCTATTAGAGCTGGTGCTCCATTAGAAGTAGTTGAAAACCTTCAATCAATCGAAGACGAAGGCGAGATATATGAATCAATGGAAGAAATTTGGCCTGATTATCCAACAGACGAAGATTATCTTTGGAATGAGGATGAATATTAAAAAATAAACCAAAGGAAAAAGTCTCATCACCGAGGCTTTTTTTTTGGTTCAAATACACAACATATAATAAAGAAATACTAATAAATTATGAGTTTCATAAACAGCATCATCAAGGTCTTTGTAGGTGATAAATCTCAAAAAGATGTCAAAGCTTTACAACCTTATTTAAACAAAATTAAAACATTCGAAACCAGCTTAATGGCTTTATCTCACGATGACCTAAGAGCTAGAACTGTATATTTTAAAGATAGAATTAAAGAAGCCAGAGCAGATAAAGATGCTAAAATTGCTTCGCTTAAAGCTGAAGTTGAAAACATCGAAGACATCGACAAAAGAGAAGATCTTTATGATGCAATAGACAGTCTTGAAAAAGAAGCTTATGAAATTTCTGAAAAAACTTTATTAGAAATTCTTCCAGAAGCATTTTCTGTAGTTAAGGAAACAGCACGTCGTTTTAAAGACAACTCATTTATTGAAGTTACTGCTACTCCAAAAGACAGAGAATTTTCGGCTTCAAAAACTTATGTTACTATTGAAGGTGACAAAGCTACTTGGGCTAACAAATGGAATGCTGCAGGTAAAGAAATTACTTGGGACATGATTCATTATGATGTTCAGTTAATTGGAGGAATGGTTCTGCACGAAGGTAAAGTTGCCGAAATGCAAACTGGTGAAGGTAAAACTTTGGTAGCTACACTTCCTTTATACTTAAACGCTTTGACAGGAAACGGAGTTCACTTAGTAACAGTGAATGACTACTTAGCAAAACGTGACAGCACATGGAAAGCGCCTTTATTCGAATTTCACGGCTTAACTGTTGATTGTATCGATAATCACCAGCCAAGTACTGAGCAAAGAAAAAAAGCATACGATGCCGATATCACTTACGGAACTAATAATGAATTTGGTTTTGACTACTTAAGAGATAACATGGCGCATTCGCCTAGCGACTTAGTTCAAAGAAAACACAATTATGCTATTGTCGACGAGGTCGATTCTGTATTAATTGATGATGCAAGAACACCGCTTATTATTTCAGGACCAGTTCCTCAGGGAGATCGTCATGAATTTAACGAGTTGAAACCAAAAATCGAAAATCTAGTTGCACAACAACGTCAATTAGCAAATGGTTTCTTGGCAGAAGCTAAAAAATTAATCAAAGAAGGAAATACTAAAGAAGGCGGATTCTTATTATTAAGAGCTTACAGAAGTTTACCTAAAAATAAAGCATTAATTAAATTTTTGAGTGAAGAAGGAATCAAACAATTACTTCAAAAAACTGAAAACCAATATATGCAAGATAACAATCGCGAAATGCATAAAGTGGATGAAGCTTTATACTTTGTGATTGAAGAAAAAAATAATCAGGTAGAATTGACAGATAACGGTATTAAATATCTTTCTGGAGATACTGATGCAGATTTCTTCGTTTTACCAGACATTGGTACAGAAATCGCTGCTATCGAAAAACAAAAATTAGATAAAGACGCTGAAGCTGAAGCTAAAGAAAGATTATTTCAAGATTTTGGAGTAAAAAGCGAGCGTATCCATACTCTTACACAACTTTTAAAAGCATATGCTTTATTCGAAAAAGATGTAGAATATGTGATCATGGACAACAAAATTATGATTGTCGATGAGCAAACAGGTCGTATTATGGATGGTCGTCGTTATTCTGATGGATTACACCAAGCGATTGAAGCTAAAGAAAATGTAAAAATTGAAGCTGCAACTCAAACTTTTGCAACCGTTACATTACAGAATTATTTCAGAATGTACAGCAAATTGGGTGGTATGACAGGTACAGCGGTAACAGAAGCTGGAGAGTTATGGCAGATTTACAAATTGGATGTTGTTGAAATTCCAACCAACCGTCCAATTGCTAGAATTGACAAAGAAGATTATATCTACAAAACAACAAGAGAGAAATTCAACGCTGTTATCGAAGACGTTACTGAATTATCAAACGCTGGAAGACCAGTTTTGATTGGAACAACTTCTGTAGAGATCTCTGAATTATTAAGCCGAATGTTGAAAATGAGAGGCGTTACACACAACGTTTTGAATGCTAAAATGCACAAGCAAGAAGCACAAATCGTTGAAGAAGCTGGTAAAGCCGGCGTTGTAACCATTGCGACAAACATGGCTGGTCGTGGTACCGATATTAAATTATCTCCAGAAGTAAAAGCTGCAGGAGGTTTAGCAATCGTTGGTACAGAGCGTCATGATTCTCGTCGTGTAGACAGACAGTTACGTGGTCGTGCTGGTCGTCAAGGAGATCCAGGAAGTTCTCAATTTTATGTTTCTCTAGAAGATAACTTAATGCGTTTATTTGGTTCTGAAAGAGTCGCTAAAGTTATGGACAGAATGGGACTTCAAGAAGGTGAAGTTATTCAACATTCGATGATGACTAAATCTATTGAGCGCGCTCAGAAAAAAGTAGAAGAAAACAACTTTGGTGTTCGTAAACGTTTATTAGAATATGATGACGTAATGAACTCACAACGTGAAGTAGTTTACAAACGTCGTCGTCACGCATTGTTTGGTGAGCGTTTAAAACTGGATATTGCAAATATGCTTTACGATACGTGCGAACTAATTGTAAGCAATAATAAAGTAACAAACGATTTCAAAAATTTCGATTTTGATTTAATCCGTTACTTCGGAATTACTTCTCCAATCTCAGAAGCTGATTTTACAAAATTATCAGATATTGAAATTACAGGAAAAGTATACAAAGAAGCACTTGCTTTCTATACTGAAAAAACAGAAAGAAGCGCAAGAGAAGCTTTCCCAATTATTAAAGGAGTTTACGAAGAACCAAACAACCATTTTGAAAGAATCGTAGTTCCATTTACTGACGGAATCAAAACGCTTAATGTTGTTACAGACTTAAAGAAAGCATACGATAGCCAAGGAGCTCAGTTAATTGCTGATTTCGAGAAAAACATCACACTTTCGATTGTTGATGAAGCTTGGAAAAAACACTTACGTAAAATGGACGAATTGAAACAATCTGTTCAATTGGCCGTTCACGAACAAAAAGATCCATTGCTTATCTACAAATTAGAAGCTTTCAACTTGTTTAGAGGAATGTTGGACAACGTTAACAAAGAAGTTATTTCATTCTTATTTAAAGGAGATTTACCTGCGCAAAACGTTCCTGAAATTCACGAAGCAAGCGAAGTGCGTCAAAAAGAAAATTTACAATTAAGTAAAGACGAAATTGTAAACAGCGAAGAAATTAATCGCGAAGCTGGAGAAACACAACAACGTCAGGTTACAGAAACCATTGTTAGAGAGATGCCAAAAATCAATCGTAATGACAATGTAACGATTCAAGAAGTTGCAACTGGTAAAACAGAAACAATGAAATATAAAAAAGCAGAAACTCTTTTAGCTTCAGGAGCTTGGGTTATTGTTAAAGAATAATTTTTATTTCAAATTACATATTAAACCCGACAAGTTTTTTAAAACTTGTCGGGTTTATCATTTAAAAGAATCTTCGGTTGTTTGCAGAATCAGGTTCAAAAGTTAGGGATTAGACAATCTGAATAAGAAAAAAAGATCAAGAACAATTAATTTAATCTTATTTCGGATATGGCCCGCTGTTTCAACCGTGGGAGTGTTTGGGATAATCGTTGTGTGCATTGTAACATAAATTTTGATATGCGTTATTCCCCAGTGGCTGAAACCACTGGCTATGTTTCCTAATAAGACCTGCTAATAAATTATGGACAAAAATCTAAAATGCTCTTAATCTAAAATGTTCTTATATCACTTATATGGTTTTAAAAGAAAAGGGCAGCTCTTGAATATTTTTTTTTGAAAAAATTTAAAATAAGTTCTTTCCAAAACGAATTAAATGTATTTTTGCATTCGAAACAACGAAATCAAGCCTTGAAGAATATCTTCATCATATTACTTTCCGGTATACTTTTACTGCCATCTTTTGGCAATTTCTTTGTTTATACTAATTTCAAACTAAATCAGGAAGAAATTGTAAAAACCATTTGTGTACAGCGTAAACAAGTTTTCAATACCTGTAACGGTCGATGCGAGCTTCAAAAAAGCTTGAAAAAATACGCCGATAACGAGAAAAAAATGGAAAACAATCTTAAAGAAAAATCAGAGATTGTTTATATTCAAAATACAATTACAGCACCTTACAACTTAATTGTGCCTATTACAACTAAAACACAAAACTTTTCTGTTTTAGACAAAAAACCTGTTTCTGTTTCGAACACTTCATTTCGTCCGCCATCCTATTTTATATAATTTTTAAATCTACTTTCAATTTTACAATTGAAATCATTTTTATTGCCCAAAAGCAATGAAACGTGCTTACGCACATCTCAAATTTAAATTATATAAAACTCATAAAATGAAAAATACTTTATACAGAGCTTTAGCTATTGTAACACTATCTATATCTTTATTTTCTTGTTCAAGCGACGATAACAACGAAACGATTACTGGAAACGGAAAAATCACTTTAAAATTTGACAATGCATTTGGAGCAAATGATCTAATTTTAAACACACAAGGAAACACAACTTCTAACAATGAAGTATTAAAAATCAGTCTTGTAAAATATATTGTCAGCAATGTTGTTTTTACAAAAGCTGACGGAACCACTTTTACATACCCAAAAAGCAAAAGCTACTTTATTGCAGATGAATCTACTGCTACCGGACAACAATTTCAACTTGCTGATATTCCTGCTGGAGACTATACAAAAGTAAAATTCGGAATTGGAGTTGATGAAGAACAATGGAAATTAGGCGCTGCTGGACAAGGTGATTTCTTAGCAAAAGCTGATGCTGCAGGAATGATGTGGTCTTGGGCTGCTGGATATAAGTTTTTAGCTCTTGAAGGCACATTTACTTCACCAACAGTTACAACTGCCACTCCATTTATGATTCACACCGGAAAAACGGGAACAGATTATAACTATACTGAAGTGACTCTGGATCTTCCAACAAAAGCTTTAGTTCGTACGAACATTACTCCTGCCGTACACATTATCACAGATCTTTCGAAAATTATCGACGGGAAAAACAAAATCAAACTTTCTGACAACAACATGGGCGGAATGGGCGCGATGATTATGGGCGGTGCTAATTTGCCATTAATTACTCAAAACATCTCTGCAATGTTTCGAGTAGATCACGTACATAACGACTAAACTTATTTTCAGGAGCACAAAAGTTAGGGTTTAACAGACCACTCGTCCCGCCATCCGTTAAATCTTTCACGGCATCCCGATCCCGAAGCTTCGGGCCGGGACCGCCGTAAAAGGATATCACTTCTGTCAGGGCTAAAAAACATCTTTTGTGCTTCTTAAAACCCAAAAATTATGTTGAAAACAAAATATTTTCTTTATCTGATCATTCCATTACTATGGAGCTGTTCAGATCAAGATGACGAATATATAAATGTGCCGCTAGAATTTAAAGTTCCATCAAACTTTCCAGATCTTGCTTATAATATTGCTTTAAATCCACCAACAGAAAAAGGATTTGAACTAGGAAAAAAATTATTTTATGATGGTCGTTTAGCGTCTGACGGAGTAGTTTCCTGCGGTTTTTGTCACATACAAGCAAATGCCTTTACGCATCACGGACATACTGTAAGTCATGGTGTAGACAATGCTCAGGGAACACGAAACACACCTTCAATTCAAAATCTAGGTTTCCAAACTACTTTTATGTATGATGGTGCAGCTGATCATTTAGATTTACAGCCGTTGATTCCGCTTAAAAGTGTGATCGAAATGAATGGTGATTTGAATGCGATTCTAAAAATGATGAAAGCCGATAAAGAATATCAAAAACTATTTGGGCAGGCTTTTGATGATGGTGCCATTACAACCGAAAATATGTTGAAAGCCCTTTCGCAATTTATGGTTATGGTGGTTTCATCAAATTCAAAATTTGACAAATACAGACGAAATGAATCTGGCGGAACTTTGACTTCTAATGAATTGGCAGGTTACGACTTATTCAAATCAAAATGTGCTTCATGTCATGCAACAGATTTACAGACTGACAATTCATTCCGAAACAATGGCTTAGCTGTAAATCCTGCCGTTAATGATGTTGGACGTTATAGAGTAACAGAACTGACAAATGATTATTACAAATTTAAAGTACCGAGTTTACGAAATGTAGAAGTTTCTGCTCCTTATATGCATGATGGACGATTTGGAACTCTTGAAGGCGTTTTGGATCATTATGCGAGCGGAATTGAAGATTCTCCAACTTTAGATCCAATTTTAAAACAAAACGGAAAATTTGGAATTGCACTTTCTGCAACTGAAAAAACACAAATAATAGCTTTTCTGAAAACGTTAACTGACAATCAATATTTAACAGATAAACGTTTATCAGAATATTAAAAAATATTTCCATAAAATCAGGTGCCCTAGCCCCGATTGCAGTGGAAAGCCTTTTTGAAAAAAGATAAAATTTTTCTTGAGTTTATGAAGCGACCAACGGAAGCTTTATAAACTTTTAGAAAAATGAGATTTTGATAAAAGTTTGAAACGAAAAGCGGGATAAGCTCCTAAAAACAATAAAAATGAAAAAATTAATAATAGTTTGCACTTTCTTGGTTGGATTTTCAGCCTTTAGTTCTACTGTAAAAGACAGTATTTCGACATTCACCTTTCAGCGTTTGGCACTTATGGAAGATTTTGACTGTGATGCCTGCGGTTGTTCTGCAAGCGGAGGAAGTATGGGTTTTAGCTCAATGTTGAATAACAATTTTGTTGGACTTCGATATTTTAAACAAAGCTATACAAGCCGTGACGGTATTTTTGCCAATTCGCCTTGGATAGACGAAAATTTCAATACTGTTCAAGCCTGGGCAAGGATTCCGATTTCAGAGAAAATTCAGATTTCCGCTTTAATTCCCTATCATTTTCACGAACGAGCATTAACTGCCGGAACGCAAAGTATTGAAGGTTTAGGCGACATGACTGTTATGGGACTTTACACCGTTTATGAAACTCAAAAAGACAGTACGGTTTTTACTCATAAACTAAATCTTGGTGGTGGAGTTAAGATTCCGACTGGACAATTTAAAGAGATTAATAATTTAGGAACTATAAATCAGAGTTTTCAATTAGGAACAGGAAGCTGGGATTTTCCTTTGGTTTCAGAATATGTTATCAAACATAAAAATCTAGGCCTGAACACTACTTTAAATTATATTTTTAAAACTGAAAACAGTAAAAATTACCAATACGGCGACCAGTTTAATTATGCTGGTACTTTTTTCTATTTGTTTGATGCAAATAAATTTCAAATTGTTCCACAAGCAGGACTTGCAGGCGAAGTTTACCAAACTAATAAACAACACGGACTTGATTTACCAAATACGGCAGGAGATATTTTGTTTGGAAAATTTGGCATTGAAGCCGGAAAAGATAAATTTTCGATTGGCGTAAATGCCATGTTACCGATTAATCAAAATTTATCGAATGGTAATATGGAGGCGAATTATCGCTGGAGTATTAATTTGAATTATACTTTGTAAAAAGGCTCAAAGCTGCAAAGACACAAAGTCGCAAAGGTTTTTAGCTACGAATTACACAAATTTTTATAACATTTTAATTAGTGAAAATTCGCGTAATTCGTGGCAAACTTTTATCTTGGATTCTCTTCGTAATAACGTGCCTCAATTCTCTTAATATCTTTGATAGAGTTTTTTGCCCATGAAAGACGTTTTTCTAAAATTTCTTCTTCAGACAATTGCCAGTTGATATCTGAATTTCTCAGTCTATTAGTTAGGTTTTGAATAATGATTGCAGCCGAAACAGAAATATTCAAACTCTCGGTAAAACCAACCATCGGGATTTTAAGGAAACCATCGGCTTTCTCTAATATTTCTTCAGATAATCCATCTCGTTCTGTTCCAAAAAATAAAGCACTTGGTTTTGCAATATCAAAATCCTCAAGCAAGCAATCATTTTCATGCGGAGTAGTTGCAATAATTTGATAACCTTGATTTTTTAAAGTCGAAATACAATTGCTGACAGAATCAAACTGATTGATATCTACCCATTTTTGAGCGCCCATCGCAATTTCCTTGTCGATTTTTTTTCCATATCGCTGTTCAATAACATTTAGTTCCTGAATTCCAAAAACTTCACAACTGCGCATTACAGCACTTGTGTTATGCATTTGAAAAACATCTTCAACAACAATAGTAAAATGTTTAGTACGATTTCCAAGTACGTTTAGAAATCTTTCTTTACGATTATCCGTTAATATATTTTCAAGAAAAGCGAGGTAATCTAAATCAACCATTATAATTTTATTTGCTGCAAAAATACATTTTAAAGAATAGTCGAATTAGTTTTATTCTATTTTTTACTAAAAATGCCGTCTAAAACTTGATAAAAAACAGCTTCGCCAAATGTTTTATTATCCTTTTCGTCAGGAAAAATAGGCTCTGGTTTTATATTACTCATCTCTTTTTTCAGTAATAACCTTGTATTTACCAAAGAGTAATATTTTCCTGCTTCTATTTTTGTTGGAGTAAATCCTGGTTTCGGATTATAAATTGAAAATGGAGCAGAAGAATTATAATACTTCTGAAATTGGACCGCTAATGGAGTTTCTTTTAAGAATGAAAATGCCATTAAATCATCATTTTCACTAAATAAATTTTTATTTTTAGAAACTGATTGTCCAAAAAAAGAAATGCTCACTAAAAAAAATCCAATTAAAAATAGTCTTTTCATCTGATAAAAATAAAGTATAAAAGTAAGAAAAAACTATTTTTATAATCAAACCAAAAGATAAATTCTATTTTGCGAAAAAATAGATCGAAAATAATTAATGATATGAAAAAGAAACTTGTGGTATTAACTGGTGCTGGAATAAGTGCCGAAAGCGGTATTAAAACCTTTCGAGACAGCGATGGTTTATGGGAAGGCCACGACGTTATGGAAGTTGCGACTCCCGAAGGCTGGCACAAAAACCAAGATTTAGTATTGGATTTTTACAACAAAAGGCGCCAACAGCTTAAGGAAGTGAATCCGAATTTAGGTCATCAGATTTTAGCTGAATTAGAAAAAGACTTTGATGTTTATATTGTTACTCAAAATGTTGATGATTTGCATGAACGCGCTGGAAGCTCAAAAGTTTTGCATTTGCATGGAGAATTATTGAAAGTAAGAAGCACAAAAAATCGCGAATTAATTCTAGACTGGACTAATGATTTACTTAGTGGTGATCTTGATAAAAACGGTCATCAGTTGAGACCGCATATTGTTTGGTTTGGTGAAGAAGTTCCTGCGCTTGAAGAAGCCATTTCGATTGTCGAAGAAGCTGATTATTTGGCCGTAATTGGAACTTCTCTGCAAGTGTATCCTGCGGCTGGATTAATTTCATATACGTACAGCATTACTCCGGTTTTCTATATAGATCCTAAACCAATTTCGATTCCTAATATTCAGAACAAAGTTGAAGTTATCGCTAAAACTGCGACTGAAGGAGTTGCAGAAATGAGAAAGAAATTATTCGAATTGGAAAAAATATCATGATTGTAGAAAATCTTTTACAGCAACTATCGCAAATAGGTTTCTGGACACAATTACTAATTTTTACACTAGAAAACGGTATTTTGTTGTTGATGGCTATTTTAATTGGAAAAGTAATCGAACCCAAAAACACTATTTTAAGTATAAAAGATCGAAAATGGGTTATTTCGAGTTTGATCTGCAATATATTAATTACTGCTTTAGGGTTTAAACTGTATCAATTGCAAATAATTCGAATTGATTTTTCGCCCTCTTTAACTTCCGCTGTAATCGATACTCTTGTACTCATTATTTTGATGGACTTTTTTATGTTTTGCTTTCATTATCTAGCACATACTCTAAAATGGTTTTATCCAATTCACAAATTGCATCATACACACATAAAGACCAATGTTTATAGTTTATTTGTGCTTCATCCAGTAGAAACTCTCGGATTTGGTTTTATATGGCTTATTCTCATTTCTATTTTTCAATTTAATTACATCAGTATAATAGTTTATCTGTTCTTAAATTTGATGTATGGAATATTTGGTCATTTAGAAAAAGATCTATTTCCTGCATTTTGGCACAAAAGCTTAATCACAAAATGGATTTCTACAACAAAATTTCACGCTGATCATCATAAAAATGAAGCTCATAATTTTGGTTTTTACTTTACCATTTGGGATAAAATTTTCAAAACTAATATTTAACACGGTACGTATAATTACTTTTAACACATAGAAACATAGGTTTTGCGGTCGAAAATTAGGCGTTTCACTTTTTTAAAACACACATAACTACCTTATGTGAAAGAAACATGTTGCTTTTTATTTCCTTTTTTTTTGGTTATAAATTCTATGTTTCTATGTGTTAAACTATTCTTTTTTTGCAATTATACCCAATGGATTAATTATTTAATTTGAAAGTTCCTATATAATAACGCTTCGGTAATTTTCAGAAGTTTTAACAATAGCTTATATTTGCACCTTTCGAAAAACAACATAACAATGACTACTTTAAACGAACTGAATGCTATATCGCCAATTGATGGAAGATATAGAAATAAAACTCAAAATTTAGCACCTTTTTTCTCAGAAGAAGCTTTGATAAAATATCGCGTATTGGTTGAAATTGAATATTTCATTGCCTTATGCGAAGTGCCTTTGCCTCAGCTTTCAGACATAGACTCTAGTTTATTTGACAGCTTAAGAGATATTTACAAAAAATTCTCTACTGAAGATGCGCTTTGGATTAAAGAAACGGAAAAAGTAACCAATCACGATGTAAAAGCGGTTGAATACTTTATTAAAGATGCATTTGAAAAATTAGGTTTGTCTAAATACAAAGAATTTATTCACTTCGGACTGACATCACAAGATATTAACAACACTGCAATTCCGCTTTCTACAAAAGAAGCATTCGAGCAAGTTTACATGCCGTCTCTAATTAGTTTAATTTCTAAACTAAAAGAGTTAAGTGTAGAATGGGCTGCCGTTCCAATGTTGGCACGCACGCACGGACAACCAGCTTCACCTACACGTTTAGGAAAAGAAATTTTGGTTTTTGTAGAGCGTTTAGAAGAGCAAATGCGTTTGTTATTTAATATTCCTTTTGCGGCTAAATTTGGTGGAGCAACAGGAAACTTCAATGCACATCATGTAGCTTACCCACAGATTGACTGGAAAAAATTCGGAAATAAATTTGTAGAAACAGATCTAGGTTTACACCATTCTTTTCCAACAACACAAATTGAGCATTACGATCATTTTGCAGCATTCTTTGATGGTTTAAAAAGAATCAACAACATTATTATTGACTTAGATCGTGACATTTGGACTTATGTTTCAATGGAATATTTTAAGCAAAAAATAAAAGCAGGTGAAATCGGTTCATCAGCAATGCCGCATAAAGTAAATCCAATTGATTTTGAAAACTCAGAAGGAAACTTAGGGATTGCAAACGCTATTTTTGAGCATTTAGCAGCTAAATTACCTATTTCAAGATTACAGCGCGATTTAACTGACAGTACCGTTTTACGTAATGTTGGAGTTCCAATAGGACACACGATTATTGCTTTTGAAGCTACTCTAAAAGGTTTAAACAAATTATTATTAAACGAAGGTAAATTTGCTGAAGACTTAGAGAAAAACTGGGCTGTAGTTGCAGAAGCAATTCAAACTATTTTACGTCGCGAAGCATATCCAAATCCATACGAAGCATTAAAAGGGTTAACAAGAACAAATGAAGCCATTGATAAAAATGCAATACACAATTTCATTGCAACTTTAGAAGTTTCTGATGCTGTTCGAGCTGAATTAATGCAGATAACACCTAGTAATTACGTAGGAATTTAAATAAAACCTAAAATATTTTCTAAAAAAAAGCTATCTTTATCGAGATAGCTTTTTTTTTAACACAGGAAGTTAATCCAGATTCAAACAAAAATCCTTTTGTCGAAAAAATTTCGTTTTTTTTCACTCCTGTTAAATGGCTGACGAAAGCACCAGGAACCAATTTAAAAGGGCTATTTGAGTAAACAGCTTAAATATAAAATCTGACTAAGCTCCTTAAAACAAAAATACCCTTTATGATTGCCTTAAACGCCGCTGCCGAAAGTACACACCATTTGCAACCCTTAATCAGTGATCTGGGATTAATCCTGATGACTGCTGGAATCGCTGTTTTATTATTTAAAAAAATGAAACAACCTCTAGTTTTAGGATACCTGATTGCAGGATTCTTAGCTGGAAACCATTTTGATTTTTTCCCTTCAATAACCGATATGAAAAGTGTTGAAGTATGGGCCGAAATTGGGGTTATCTTTTTGCTGTTTAGTTTAGGACTCGAATTTAGTTTTAAAAAGCTGATGAAAGTTGGAGGCACCTCCTCCATCACCGCAATAACCCAGATTTTATTCATGACCATTATTGGCTATTGCGTAGGACAATGGATGGGATGGGGAAAAATGGACAGCGTTTTTCTTGGCGCGACACTCTCAATCTCATCAACAACGATTATTATTAGAGCCTTTGATGAACTGGGGGTAAAAGGTAAAAAATTCGCCGGAATTGTATTTGGTGCCTTAATAGTCGAAGATATAGTTGCCATTTTAATGCTTGTTTTATTATCGACTATTGCAGTCAGTGATCAGGTTTCAGGCGCCGAATTATTACAATCAGTTCTAAAACTGGTTTTCTTTTTAATCATTTGGTTCCTAGGAGGAATCTTTATTATACCAACGATTCTTAAAAAAGCCAAACATCTTTTGACAGATGAAATGCTTCTTATTATTTCATTGGCATTATGTTTAATGATGGTTGTGTTTGCTGCAAAAGTTGGTTTTTCTCCAGCATTAGGGGCATTTATAATGGGTTCTATCATTGCCGAAACTACTATGGCAGAAAAAATAGAACATTTAATTCAGCCCGTAAAAGATCTATTTGGAGCCGTTTTCTTTGTATCAGTCGGAATGTTAATTAATCCAGACACCTTAATTACTTATGCGCTCCCTGTTGCCTTAATTACACTTATAACCATTTTCGGAAAAGCATTTAGTTCCTCATTCGGAGCCTTGCTTTCTGGACAGCCGCTTAAACAATCCGTTCAAACTGGTATGAGTTTAGCACAAATTGGTGAGTTCTCTTTTATTATTGCCACTTTGGGAATGACATTAAAAGTTACCAGCGATTTCTTGTATCCAATTATTGTTGCTGTATCAGCAGTTACAACCTTTACAACTCCATTTTTAATTAAATATTCAGATCCTTTCTCTGAATTTCTTGAGCGAAAGCTGCCAAAAAAATGGGTTAAAAACATAAACCGTTACAGTGTCAATGCACAAGCGATAAAATCAGTCAGCACATGGCAAATCGTATTAAGAGCATCTATAACCCAAATCATACTGCACACCATAATTATTGTTGCTATAATTTTACTATCATCAAAATTTGTTGCTCCTTTGGTTGCTGATACTCGTTTTGGCAACACCTTAGCTGCACTTATTACACTAGTAATCATTGCTCCTTTTTTATGGGCGCTTTCACTGCGTCGCGTAAAAGTTGAAGAAGTTGAAACTTTATGGGAAGAACGTAAATATCGAGGCGCACTTTTAATGCTTATATTAATTAGAATGAGCCTTGGATTATTCTTCGTAGGTTTCTTATTGAATATTTTCTTCTCTCCATTAGTAGCATTTGTTGCACTTATTATTGCAATTGGAGCGTATCAAATTTTCCCTAAAAAACTAAACGAACAATATCATAAAATTGAGAATCACTTTTTAAAGAACTTGAACGATCGTGAAAATAAAAAAATAGACAGAAGATATGCTAATCTTATGCCTTGGGACGGTCACATGTCTATTTTTGATATTGGAAAAGAATCAAACCTTGCAGGTAAAACACTTGAAGAATTGCGAATTCGAGAAAATATGGGAATAAACATCGCTTTTATTCGACGTGGAGAAATTACAATCCCGATTCCAACTAAAAACGAACGATTGTTTCCTGGTGATGAGATATGTGTTATTGGGACTGATGAACAAATTGCACAGTTTACTACTTACTTAAAAAATGAAATTGAAGCTCCTAACAACAGCGAAGAATCTGATATCGTACTTCGCCAATTAGAGATTTCAAACGAAGATTTTATTCAAAAAAGTATCGGTCAATTTAGAGGAAGAACCGGCGGACTTGTTGTAGGAATTGAACGTAATGGTAATCGAATTTTAAATCCTGAATCTAATATCATTTTAGAAAAAAACGATATTATCTGGGTGGTAGGCGATAAAAAACGAATGAACGAATTAATGCAAAAAAGTACACACGTTGCATTTTAAAATCTAATTATATATAAAAAAAGCCACAGATTAATTTCTGTGGCTTTCTTTTTTTTATTTATTTGGCTGCGGTGTCATACGCAGATAAGGTTTTATAGGTGTATGTCCTTTAGGAAACTTTGCAGGAATATCACTATCCGGAATCGCTGGTGCAATTACCACATCTTCTCCGTCTTTCCAGTTTGCCGGTGTAGCAACGCTATAATTGGCTGTTAACTGCAAACTATCAATAACACGAAGCAATTCGTCAAAATTTCTTCCAGTTGATGCTGGATAAGTCAAAGTCAACTTGATTTTTTTATCGGCGCCAATTACAAAAACAGATCTCACCGTAAATTTATCACTTGCATTTGGATGAAGCATATCATACAAAGTCGCTACTTTTTTATCCTCATCAGCAATAATTGGAAAATTAACTTCAGTATTCTGAGTTTCGTTGATGTCTTTAATCCAATCTAAATGCGATTGTAAGCCATCTACACTCAAAGCAATAACCTTGGTATTTCTTTTTGTAAACTCAGGAACATAATTCGCTACAGTTCCCAATTCAGTTGTACAAACAGGAGTAAAATCTGCTGGGTGCGAAAATAAAACTCCCCAAGAATCTCCTAACCATTCATGAAAATTAATTGGTCCCTGCGTGGTTTCTGCATGAAAATCTGGAGCTATATCGCCTAATCTTAATGTTGACATAATTTATCTTTTTTAGTTCCTCTAAAATTAACTAAAAAATACATTTAGAAAACATGTAAGAATTAAAAAAAAGTTAAAATTCTATCTTATCTATATAATTACTATTTTAAACTAAATAAAACTCACCACAAAGTACCAGAATGCAAGGGTTACAAACGAAATTGGAATTCCAAAACCAATCATCATACTGCTCAATTTTGGTTTTAAACCATAAGTAGAAGCCAAAATTGCACCAGTAATCATTGGCGCCATAGCAATTTCTATAATTGTAATCTTTATAGCTTCAGAATGCTGCTTAAAAACAAATACATATAATATAAAGATAATGAGCGGTGTCACTATAAGCCTAAAGAAAAGTCCGAGCTGCAAGAATTTCCAATGTTTGCTTTTTCGATCAAAAGTGAGTTGTAATCCAACCGAGAATAAAGCCAAAGGCGTAACTAAACTTCCTAATTTTAATAGTAAAGATTGAATATTTATATCTAAATCATAATTCCAAACATTCAATAAACAAGCTGCAACGAAAGTTATAAAAGGCGGAAAGAAAATTATCTTTTTTGTAATGCTTTTAAAATCAGGATTTCCTTTAGAATAAAAAGCAGCAACAAAAACACCAAGTGTAGAAACCACAACAAAAGTTCCGGGTTGATCTACCAAAACAGCAGTTTCTAAACCTTTCTTGCCAAACAAAGCTTCAATAATAGGATAACCCAAAAATGACGAATTACTTAATCCTGCCGTTAAAACCAAACAGCCGATTAGTTTGTTTGACCAGCCTAATCGTCGTCCTAAAAAATGAAAAAAAACAAAAGCAAGAAAAAAACTAATCCACCCTGCTCCTATTGGAAACAACAATTCGCTGCTCCATTTTATTTTCGGAATATGATATAAAGTAATCGCGGGAAGACATAAATAAATGACAATTTTATTGATTGTTTTATAAATATGAGTAGGAAATCGCTTTACATTTTGCAAAAGCAATCCTAAAAATAAAAAGAAGAATATTATAATAAAGTTGCTCATATCAAGGGTTAAGCACAAAAATAAGTATTTATAAGTTAGTAACTACTAAGGGCTAAGCACAAAAAAAAACGTTAAATTTGTTTTTTGTGTTATAAAACTCCTTACATTTGTAACATATTTTATTACAGTATGATTTCAGGTAAATTTGCCATAACGATTCACATTCTTACTTTGCTGACTAAATTCCCTAATGATTATTTATCATCAGAGTTTATTGCCGGCAGTATCAATTTAAATCCTGTTTTGGTTCGAAAAGAAATCGCAAACCTAAAAGCACATCATATTGTAGAAAGTAAAGAAGGTAAAAATGGCGGAACAAAATTGGCCGTAGATGCCGCGAAATTGACTCTAAAAGAGATTTTTGAAATGACTTTTGAAACTATTAATTTGGGATATGCAAAAAATGAACCTAACCCAGATTGTCCTGTTGGAAAAAAAATCAATCAAAATCTAGCTGATTTATACACCGAAATGAATCAGAAAGTAAGCGCACAACTAGAGAATATTTCGCTTGAAGATTTTTCGAACCAATTTTAAAACTATTTTTTTATCCTAAACTGTAACATTTTTTATTACTAAATAAATTTATATATTATGAAAATCGCAATTATTGGAGCAACAGGATTTGTAGGCTCAGCAATCTTAAATGAATTAGCAGACAGAAAACATAACATTTCTGCAATTGCTAGAAATCCAAAAGACAATACAAACGCAACTTGGATTGCCGCAGATATTTTTAATGTTGATGCTTTGGCAGAAGCTTTAAAAGGACACGATGTTGTAGTAAATGCATTTAATCCGGGTTGGACAAATCCTAATATTTATGATGATTTCCTTAACGGATCAAAAGCAATTCAAGAAGCTGTAAAAAAATCAGATGTAAAACGTTTTATTACCATTGGAGGCGGAGGAAGTTTATTTGTTGCTCCAAATTTACAAGCCGTAGATACTCCAGATTTTCCAAAAGAATATTACGCCGGTGCAACTGCAGCAAGAGATTATTTGAATATCTTAAAAGAAGAAAAAGATTTAGATTGGGCATTTTTTAGTCCGGCATTTGAAATGCATGCAGGAACTAAAACAGGAAGAACTGGTAAATATCGTTTAGGTTTAGAAAACCCAGTTTTTAATGACGAACAAAGAAGCATCTTATCTGTAGAGGATCTGGCAGTTGTTATTGCTGACGAAGTTGAAAATCCAAAACATCATCAAGTTAGATTTACAGCTGGATATTAATTTTAAGATGCTAAGGCTCTAAGATTCTGAGATACTAAGTTTTTTTTCATATTAAAGCTAAGTTCTGTATGTCATTTTGAGCTAGAAACTCTATAATACTACTCAGACCCGACAGGTTTTAAAAACCTGTCGGGTCTCTTTGTGTCAAAAAAAATGCTGCTAAACAATCTTTGTCGAGCTATTTCTGTCAATTCTTTGGCTTCGTTCAGGAAGAAAAAAATATGATAACAAATTAGTAGAAATTCGTGTAATTCGTGGCAAACTAACTTTTTGAAACTGTTTTTGTTTTCAGTACTTTTACACTATTAAAAAAGTATTTTGTCAAGTTTAAAGAAACAGTCAAGCAGTTTAACTGAAAAAGCTGGAATTTCATCACCCGAAATCACCAATGTTTCGGCTATTAATCAAATTAAAAACAAACGCAGACAACAACCTTCTGCCAGCGAATTAATATCTGGAATTCTTTCTGAAAATAGAACGGCTCTTAGTCGTGCTATTACTCTTGTCGAAAGCACAAATCCTGAACATACTGAAAAAGCGAACGAAATTATAAACGGCTGTTTACCTCATGCAAATAAATCTATCCGAATAGGAATTACGGGAGTTCCCGGTGTTGGCAAAAGTACTTTTATCGAAGCTTTTGGAACCTATCTTACACAGGCAGGAAAAAAAGTAGCAGTTCTAGCCGTTGATCCAAGCAGTTCGATTTCCCACGGAAGTATTTTGGGAGATAAAACACGCATGGAAGAATTGGTTAAAGATGAAAATGCTTTTATACGCCCGAGTGCCTCAGGAGAAACTTTAGGCGGTGTGGCACGCAAAACCCGCGAATCAATAATCTTATGTGAAGCTGCTGGTTTTGATACTATAATTATTGAAACAGTTGGTGTTGGTCAAAGCGAAACGGCTGTGCACAGCATGGTAGATTTTTTTCTTTTATTAAAAATTTCTGGTGCCGGCGATGAGCTTCAAGGTATTAAACGCGGCATTATGGAAATGGCAGATGCTATTGTAATTAACAAGGCAGACGGCGATAATATCAAAAAAGCAAATCAGGCAAAACTTGAGTTCAATCGAGCTTTACATTTATTTCCTCCAAAAAAATCAAACTGGCAGCCAAAAGTAACTACTTGCAGTGCCATAACAAAAGATGGAATTACGGCTATTTGGGATACAATTTCTGATTATCTTGAACTAACAAAGGAAACCGGTTTCTTCCAAGAGAAAAGAAAGGAACAAAATCATTTTTGGATGATGGAAACAATAGACGAGCAATTAAAGCAAAATTTCTATAACAGCCCTGAAATCATTTCCCTTTTAGAACAAAATAAAAAAGCAGTTCAAAATAATGAAATTTCACCTTTTGCGGCTGCACAAAGTTTATTAAAATTATATTTTAATAAAGGTTCAAAGTAGCAAAGATTCAAAGAGACAAAGGTTTTCTCTAGCTTGTCTTTTCTTAGTCTAAATTCATAAAAGTAAAAAGGTTCAAAGTAACAAAGTCATTAACTCTGTTTCTTTGAACCTTTGCATCTTTGTACCTCTTTTAAAACTATTTTTTTCTAAGCTTGTATTTGCTTTCTTTATATAAATTACCTGCTGTAATTACGTGTGCCAAGGCATCTTTTGCCAACTCTTCGTTTAATTTTACAGGAACTAAAGTCGTATCATTTTTAACCTCAAACTGAAGAGGTTTTAAATTAGGCTGCATAATTACAACCTGATTTTCAACTCTAAATGCATTGATATCGTTAAACTGCATAATTGCTCTTCCTTGTACTTTCTCATCAAGTTTACTTAGATTTCTACCTACCATTGGAGTTTCGAAAGGAAGTCCTAAATAACTTAATAATGTTGGCGGAATATCAATTTGACTTGCTAATTTATTATAAACAGCACCTTTTGGAACTCCAGGTCCCATAATAAATGCAGGAATATGAAATTTGTTTATTGGCACTAAATTTTTTCCGTATGTTCTTGTATTATGATCCGCAATTACAATAAAGATTGTATTTTTAAAATAAGGCTCTTTTTTAGCCATTTCAAAGAATTTTCCAATTGAAAAATCCGCATACTTCATAGCATTATTTACCGTTGCAGGTTTTGAATCATAAGGTTTTATTCGGCCTGCAGGATATTCAAAAGGTTCATGATTTGAAGTGGAGAACATTAAAGAGAAAAATGGTTTGTCACCTTTTGCCTTAAAATAATTATTTGCTTTTGTAACTAAATCTTCATCAGAATAGCCCCAAGTTCCTTTAAAAGCATATTTATTTCCATCTGATTCAAAATCTTCTTGATCTACAATATCTTGAAAACCATTTCCGTTGAAAAACGACGCCATATTATCAAAATTGGCCATTCCTCCGTAAATAAAACTCGTATCGTATCCTTTTTGTTTTAAAGCATCTGCAAGTGTAAAAAATCCTTGCTGCGAATTTCCAAGTTTTACAACGCTTTCTGACGGTGATGGTAAAAATCCGGTTACAACTGCTTCAATTCCGCGAACACTTCTTGTTCCTGTACAATACAAATTGGTAAACAATAATCCTTCTTTTGATAATTTATCAAATTCTGGCGTCAGCGGTTTTCCTCCTAAAATTCCAACATATTCAGCACCTAAACTTTCTTGTAAAAAAATCACCAAATTATATGGCTTTTTCAAAACAGAATCTGGCTGCTGTACATGAAGAAACGGAATTTCAGCATCTGTAAAATCGTTTGGACCAGCAATCATGTATTTTTTCACACGAGCGATTGCTTCAGCTTCATCCATTTTACCGTACATTTTTGTGTTTCCTTCATTTTTAATCGAATAAGCAGCAAAAGCAACAGTATAAAATGAATTTAATCCTAAAGTATTTGTCAATTGATCTGTTGAAAAAACAGCATTACTGGCATTGATAGGACGCTTTGAAGTAAGACTTGAACGTGCTCCAAAAAACAATAAAAATGCTAGTAATGGAAAAACC
The DNA here is from genome assembly GCF_002217395.1 of Flavobacterium plurextorum. Classification (GTDB taxonomy): domain Bacteria; phylum Bacteroidota; class Bacteroidia; order Flavobacteriales; family Flavobacteriaceae; genus Flavobacterium; species Flavobacterium plurextorum. The sequence goes on from NZ_MUHD01000002.1 coordinate 142,533, forward strand.
ATTAATTTGAATTTATATGGAGTACTTGTTGTATGAAAATATTTTTTCCCTTTTTTGAAAGCAAAATAAAGTACAACTCCTAAAATTAAAAAAGTTACAATTATTGAAGTCAGATAACTTTTTAAAAGCATTCCAACAACTTCCTTTGGATAAATAAGATAATCTAAGAAAATTTTATTGGGACGTGTATCGTATTGTTTTACAAAATCAGGCGTAGCTAATTCTACAAAAAGAATCAGAAACAGGAATAAAAAACTATAAATTACCAAAAAATTATTGGTGAACTTAAGCCATTTATTTGGTAAAAAAGTAATCAAAACGGCTGGTAAAAATGACAAATAGCAAAGTAAAATCAAATCCATTCGCAAACCGATTGGAAAAATATACCAGAAATTTGGAGTTTCTACTACTCTTTCTTTAAATAGAAAAAATAAAAAGATTCGGCTTAAAGTAGTAATCAGTAATCCGATTAAAATAAAATTAACTATAGGTTTTAAATAACGTAAATTTTTCATTAGATGCTTTAGACTATTTTTTGATTAAGGCAAACTATAGAGACACATTGTTGTGCGTTTCTACTCTTCGTAACGATTTATTTCTCGGTCATAGAACTCATTTGCCAAAACAATCAAACCTTCCATTTCTGCATTTAACTCCGCTTCATCAAGATCTTCGGCTTCTTCCATAAACTCAACCTCATCATCTTTTAGATTGATTATAAATCTAGGGTAATCAAGGTGAATGATAAAAATATCATCTGGAAAATCAGTATTATCTCCAAGTAAAAATTTAGGTAGTTCCATTTTTATTTATTTATTATTTTGTTTTATTTTTTTGCTTTACCCGAAGTTATCGAGACGCAAGGATTAAACTATTTATTATTTGTTTAAGTCATTTAATCCGTGCCAGATTCTTATTTTCTGCTCAAATTTAAGTATTTGAAACTGAATTAGTATTTAATTTCCTAGTTAAATAATGAAAGCGCATGAATAGAAAAATTGCCGCTGCAGTTAATCCTGCCAAAAGTCCAATCCAAACACCTTGAGCTTTCCATTCTGTATGTTCGCCTAAATAATATGAAATTGGAAAACCAATTATCCAATAAGCTACAAATGTTATATACATTGGGATTTTTACATCTTGTAAACCACGTAAAGCACCAAGAACAACTACCTGAATTCCATCAGAAATTTGAAAAACTGCTGCAATTAAAAGTAATTTTGATGCAATGCTGATTACTTCTGTATTATCCATAAGCTGCCCGCTGTTTTCCATATTTAAAAAGATGTAAGGCAGATGATTGTGAAAAACAACAAACAATATTGCAAAAAATGTTTCTATTATAATGGCAAGCAAAAAAATTGAACGTGCCACAACAATTAGTTTTTTATAATCTTGTAATCCTCTCTGATTACTAACTCTAATCATCGAAGTTACACTTAATCCCATGGCAAACATAAATGTCATCGAAGCAAGACTTAAAGCAATTTGATTGGCCGCTTGGCTCGTTTTACCAATATTTCCGCAAAGCCATATTGACGCTGTAAACAATACAACTTCAAAAAGCATTTGCATTGCTGATGGAAATCCAATACTTATAATTTTTTTGATGGTAGCTTTTTTAATTTCCTGAAAGCTGAAGTTCTTGAAAAAACGCTTTAAATCATTTCTTCTAGAAAGCATGATATGCATAAACATAACTAAGAAAATCCTAGAAATTACAGTTCCTAAAGCGGCACCAATAATTCCCATTTTTGGAAAAATCCATATTCCGTAAATCAACACATAATTGATTCCTACGTGCAGTACATTTGCCATAATCATTGCATACATAGAGTATTTTGTCAATGATAATCCGTCAGCAAATTGTTTGTATCCTTGATACATAATTAGCGGAATCAACGAAAAAGCCACCCAGCCCAAATACGGTTTTGCTAAAACAATTACTTCTTCTGGCTGCTGCAATAATTCCATGATAGGCTTCGCAAACATAATTACCGTAAAAAGAACTAATCCTAGAATGGTACATAAAAATAATCCATGATGAAAAGCGGATCTAATTTTAGTATCATTTTTTTCGGCATCACCTTCGGCAACAATTGGAGTAATAGCGGTAGAAAAACCAATTCCTAAAGACATTGCAATAAAAATCATACTGTTGCCCAGAGAAACTGCTGCCAGTTCAGTACTTCCAAGTTTTCCCACCATTATATTATCGACAATACCAATTAAGGTATGTCCGACCATTCCTAAAATTATGGGATATGCTAATTTTAAATTGTATGAAAACTCTTTGGTGTACTGCTTTAAATTCACTTCTATTCTTTTTTAGTGTGCAAAGATAATCAGAAGCTTCGAATTCTATTCTATTAATAAAAAGATAAGCCAATTTTAAGGTGAATTTTGGCTAAACGCAATATTATGTAACGATTTTTAAAAATTATATAACGAGCTCCAAAGGTCTTGATTCTACTTTTACAGTATTAGAAATTCAAAAAAAATTGTCATGAGAAAATTACAAATGTTATGCCTGGCGACTTTCGCTTTTTTATACGCCAATACCACTTTCGCTCAAGACAGTGAAACAAAAAATTACGATCAAGGTTTTAGATTAGGATTTGGTGTGAATGGCGGAATACCAACTGACAATGATTACAGATGGTCGCTTGGTGGAGATGTTCGTTTACAATACGATTTATCTAAAAAAACATCGTTGACTTTAACTACAGGTTTTACAAACTTGTTTATGAAAGATCAAAATGGAGTTGAAGTAAAAGATCTTGGATTTATACCTGCTAAAGCTGGTTTTAAAGCTTTCATCTGGGAAGACCAATTTTACGTTCTAGGTGAAGTAGGTGCAGGTTTTGCCGTAACAAATGGCTATAACGACACTACTTTTTTGTGGGCGCCGGGAATTGGATACGCCAATAAGTACATTGATATTAGTGTTCGTTACGAAGACTATAACAAATTCAATACCAACCAAGTGGCGTTACGTTTAGCTTATGGTTTTAAATTATAAAAAGAAAGGTTTAATTTATTATTTTGTTTTTGGTAACAAGCCCGACAGTTTTCATAGTCTGTCGGGTTTTGTTTTTTATAATTTCTTATTTCTAAAAAAAATTATCTAATCATCAAATTGACACATTATCAAATTAATCCTTTTCTAATGCTTTTTTATACATTTCAAAATTAGCTTTTATTTTATCGTCCAATTCTGGTTCTTTAATATCAGTGTGTTTTTGCATTTCTTCCCAAATAATTTTTGCCACAATATAACGTGCCATTTCCTTATCGTCGGCAGGAACTACATACCACGGCGCATAATCTGTAGAGGTTTGATTAATTGCTTCTTCGTAGTATTCCTGATATTCTGCCCAATGCTCGCGTTCCTTCAAATCACCTGGTGAAAATTTCCAATGATGTTTCTCCTCTTCTAAACGGCGCAACAAACGTTTTTTTTGTTCGTCTTTGCTTAAATGCAAAAAGAACTTCATTATAATAGTTCCGTTTTGAGCAATATGTTTCTCGAAATTATTAATCTGCTCAATTCTATTTTCCCAAAACTTAGGCGTAATATCATCGATAGATTTAATGTCTGGTAAATTCTCTGACAAGATATATTCGGGATGCACACGAGTTACTAAAACATTCTCATAATGTGTTCTATTAAAAATGGCGAACTTTCCTTTCTCGGGTAAAACAATATAATGACGCCATAAATAATCGTGTTCCAGCTCGCTTGAATTTGGTGTTTTAAAACTATGAACTACTACTCCACGCGGATTAAATTCTTTAAAAACTTCCCGAATCAAACTATCTTTTCCTGAAGTATCCATTCCTTGAAGGCAAATTAAAACCGCATATTTATTATGAGCATACATTACGTCCTGCAAATCACTCAATTTAGCTTGAACCTTATCCAATTTCTCTTCCTTTTCATCGTCATCAGCATCAATATTTAACAAAGTAGGAAGTTTACTTAGTTTGATTTTATCTGTAACTTTAAAATCTTTCGGGTCTATTGATTTCATGTTTTTTAGTTTTTTGTATCATAAATATACTACTTTTACGAATTCCGATAACTATCGGAACTGCTATTCATTGCAATACTTTTTAATAAATTGCTCTCAAGGTTAAACAGTTGTTCTTAAAACAAGCTTTTAGATAAGAAAAAATGCAGCGATTCAATATTTATAAAAAATCAAAAAAGTTTCATTGGAGCAGCGCTTCAATATTTTTTTCATTACTATTATTGTTGTACTTAATTTATTTTATTAAGAATAATTTATTTTCTCTAGCCAAAGGATTATCTGAAGACGCATTTTTAAAATCCGCCCTTTTATTCTCTTTTATTATATTAGTACTAAAATCAATTGGTTTAATAAAACCTAAAGCCTTAAATGGTACGTTTAGCGGCTTTTTAGAGTTTTTTGAAGATGCTATAATTATAGATGACGAGAAATTTCAAATTGAAGAAATCAAATTAGTTGAAATTTCTAATAATGATTACTACGGTAAACCAACGAAAAATGGCTTTGACTCTTCGTTATCAAGCGGAATAGAAAATCGAATAACTCTTACGCTAAATTCTGGAGAAAGAAAAACATACTACTTTGAATTGTACAATCAATATGATTTAGGAAAAGTTGAGGATGAACTAGTTTCATATTATTTAAAAGGAAAAATGAAGTTTACAGAACTTTGCAAAATATTAAAATTAAAACAATCAGAAATAGAGGAATATAAAAATCAAATTACTCTTCTCTAACAGAAACATTCATGGAAAAATTCACATTAGAAATATTATTTCAAATCATAGGAATCGGTTCGGCATCAGGATTATTTTACAATAATGATGCACTTTATGTAATTGGCGACAACAGCGGATTCTTATACGAATACAATATGCAGAATCAGCAATTAAATCAACACGCTTTAATTGACAATCCGACACAGAATATTCCAAAAAACTTAAAACCTGATTTTGAGTCGCTGACAAATCATAATGATACTTTGTATATTTTTGGTTCTGGTTCAACCGAAAATAGAAACAAAATGATTGAGTTCGACCTTAAATCTAAAACTGTTTTACAAAAGAATAATTTGGTCGACTTATATGGTTTAATGCAAAATTTTGGAGAAATAAAACCTGAAGATTTCAATCTGGAAGGTTCTATTTTCGACGGTGAAAACTGGTATTTGTTTAATCGCGGAAATGGCGTTTCAAACAAAAACACCATTTTTACGATTCACGCCAAAAGTCTTGGTGAAGAATTTGCCTTAATTTCTGTGAATTATAAACTTCCAAAAATAAAAGGTATTCGTTCCAGCTTTACTGATGCCATTTTAGTTGAAGACAAAATCTATTTTCTTTCTACAGTCGAAAATACTAAATCAACTTACGATGACGGTGAAATCTTAGGAAGTTTCATTGGCCGAATCGATCAGAAAACCATGAAAATAGATTTTACTCAAAAAATTACTTCAACCAATAAATTCGAAGGTTTAACTTTTTACAAAAAAGAAAACAACAAAATTGAGTTCTTGCTTTGCGAAGATAATGATACAGAAGTTTTAGAAACTAAGATTTATAAATTGACATTGCCTGTTAAATAAATTTTTACGCATAGAATATCGTAGAGACGCACTGCGGTGCGCCTCTACGATAAAACCTTTGTAGCTTTGTAACTTTGAACCTAAAAAAAATATTTTTTTTCACCCCTGTCCCAACCTTTTTATCTTTTTCTCTCTCTATATAAGAAAGACAACAATTGTGATAAACGAGACTCAAATAGCAAACTGTAAAAAAATGCATCGTGATGCCCAGCGTCAGGTGTACGAATACATGGCGCCAAAGCTGTACCGCCTTTGCAAACGATATTTAAAAAAGGAAGAAGAAATCGAAGAAGCTTTGGCAGATTCATTCTTTACCATTTTCACCAAACTGGATCAATTGAAAGAAGCATATGCTTTTGAAGCTTGGGCTAGAAGAATAACGGTAAATCATTGCTTGGCGACTATTAGAAAAGAAACTAACTTCAATATGTATCTGGATGATGTTAAGCTGATTTCGCAGCCTTCAACAGAGGAATTAACAACATTAGAAGAGGAAGATTTACTTAATTTATTAAACCATATTCCAGACGGCTGTAAAACAGTATTTAACCTTTTTGTTATTGAAGGTTTTGCGCACAAAGAAATAGCCGAAATGCTAAAGATCTCCGAGGGCACCTCAAAATCACAATTGAATGCCGCAAAGACCAAATTAAAAGAACTGGTTAATAAACTCTATTATCAAAAAGCAAAATAGTCATGGACAATCAAGATAAATTATTCGATAAAATAAAACAAGCTTCGCAAAATGCCGAGTTTAAAGACTTTCCTGGAATGGAAAAAGTCTGGTCGCGCGTTGAAGAAAAATTGGACAAAAAAGAAGATAAAAAAACAATCGCATTGTGGAAAAAAATTGCTGTTGCCGCTTCTCTTCTTTTATTGATTTCTTTAGGTTCTCAATTTTTTCTTTCGGATAAAAAATCAGCAACTGAAACACAAGAAGTAGTGATTCAAGAAAAAGAAAAATCTAAAGAACCTGTTTTAAATCAAGAAAACACAATTCCTTCTTCTGGTTCTGGGCTTGTTTCAAATGAAGAAGCTGCTGAAATTTTAGAAAAACAAAATAAAGGACAAAAAGCTGTCGCCATTCATGAAGAAGCAGCTCCAAATATTCAAGCAATAGAACCTTTAGCAGACAAAAAAGTTTATACAGAACCTCTTGCTTCAGCTCCTGCACTTGTTGCTCCAGTTCAGCAAAATTATGCTGAAGAACAAGACAATGCTGCATTTTCTAAAGAAGAAACTGTCTCAGCCGCTAGATATTCAAAAGCCAAAGAATCGACTAAAGTTGCTTATGGTGCAAAACAATTTCAAAGCGTTAAAAAAAGTACGCCTTTAGTAATTTTAAACGGGAGTGCAGTAGCTCACAGCGATGATGCCAAAAAAGACAAAATGCTGCAGAATGAGCTTCCGAATCTAAATCCAGAAAACGTAGATTCACTTGTAATTCTTGATGAGCCTTTGTACATCATCGATGGGATTTACTATTCAGAAAATGATTTATTTGGCAATAACCCAACAAGTCCATATGCGCCTTTAGACAAACAGGATATTAAAACAATAACCATTTTACAAGACCTTGAAGCTACAGAAAAATACGGCGAAAAAGGTAAAAAAGGAGTTGTCATAATTACTACAAAAACAGGAAAACCTACTCCGAAAAAATAATTCCAAGCTTTGTCAAAGTCTGCAGCTTTGACAAAGCTAAATCCGAACATTAATTCTTAAAACTTACTATCATGAAAAGTTTAAAACTTATTTCATCAGGCATTGCTATGCTTATATGTTTCGTAACCATGGCACAGCAAAGAGCTATTACAGGAACAGTTACAGATGTAAATTCTACTCCGCTTCCCGGCGCTAATGTCTTTATTAAAGAATCAAAAACATCTGCTGTCACCAATTTTGACGGAAAATATACTATTAAAGCTGAAAAAGGAGACGTTCTCGTTTTTAGTTATATTGGTATGAGTACTGAAAATGTAGTTGTAAAAAATTCAAATGTAATTAATGTTACATTGAAAGAAAGCGCTAACCAACTGCAAGAGGTTGTTACAACTGCTTATGCTTCTACAAAAAAGAAAATGACAACAGGATCCGTAATGATGATTCGAGGTACAGCGGCAGGCGTTGCAGTTTCATCAAATAACCAATATCTCGCGGCTCCGAGTGTTGCTATACGAGGAGTTGGATCAATTTCGCCTAAAAATGAACCCATGTACATTGTTGATGGTGTTCCTGTAAAAGCAGATCAAATGGCAAAAATTAATCCGAATGACATTGATGACGTAAAAGTTCTAAAAGACGAATCAGCCGCCTCTCTTTATGGCAGTAAAGCTGCAAATGGCGCTGTTGTAATTGTAACTAAAAATGAACTTTACAAAAATCTTTCGGAAAAAGAATTAGACAAAAAATTAAACATTATTAGACCAATTCCAGCTCAACCAACTCAGGAAGATTATGATACTTTTGTAGAAAATGCTTTTGAAAGCCCAAAAACAGCACCGCTTTCTACATTTTCTATTGATGTTGACAATGCTTCTTACACTAACATTAGACGTTTTTTGAACAACGGACAAGAAGTTCCAAAAGATGCTGTACGTGTTGAGGAAATGGTAAACTTCTTTAAATACAATTATCCACAGCCAAAAGATCAGCACCCGTTTTCTATTAACACTGAAGTAAGTGAGTCGCCTTGGAATTCAAAAAACAAAATTTTGAAAATTGGTTTGCAAGGAAAAAATATTCCAACCAATGATTTACCAGCTTCAAATCTTGTTTTCTTAATTGATGTTTCAGGATCGATGAGCGACATGAATAAACTGCCTTTACTAAAACAATCTTTAAAAATATTGGTAAATGAATTACGTGCAAAAGACAAAGTGGCAATTGTAGTTTATGCAGGAGCAGCCGGAGTGGTTTTGAAACCAACTACGGGAGATGAGAAAAAAACAATAATTGAAGCGCTGGATAAATTAGAAGCTGGAGGAAGTACTGCCGGCGGAGAAGGAATTGAACTTGCTTATAAAATTGCATCTGAGAATTTTATTAAAAATGGCAATAATCGCGTGATTCTAGCAACTGACGGAGATTTTAATGTGGGAAGCTCTTCTAATTCTGATATGGAAAAATTAATCGAAGAAAAAAGAAAAACTGGTGTTTTTTTAACTTGTCTGGGTTATGGAATGGGAAATTACAAAGACAGCAAAATGGAAATCTTAGCCGATAAGGGAAACGGAAATTATGCTTACATTGATAATATTCAGGAAGCCAATCGTTTTTTAGGAAAAGAATTTAAAGGTTCGATGTTTGCCATTGCCAAAGATGTAAAAATTCAGATCGAATTTAATCCGAAACAAGTTCAGGCGTATCGTTTGATTGGTTATGAAAACAGAAAACTTCGTCCAGAGGATTTTAAAAATGACGCTATTGATGCAGGAGAATTAGGAAGCAATCATACGGTTACAGCTTTGTATGAAATTATTCCAGCCGGCGTAAAAAGCGATTATTTAAATGTTCAGCCAGATGATTTAAAATACACTAAAACGGAAACCAATTCTGCTAATTACAGCAGTGAACTGGCGACAATAAAATTCCGTTACAAAAAACCAGACGGAGATAAAAGCATCGAAATGGTTCAGATAATTAACAATAAATCGGTTGCTTTAGATAAAGCGAGTGATGATTTAAAATTCAGCTCAGCCGTGGCTTGGTTCGGATTAAAATTAAGAGATTCTAAATTGATTGCTGACAAATCATCTGAAGAAATCGTGAAATTAGCCAAACAAGGAATTTCAAATGACGACGATGGTTATAAAGCTGAATTTATCCGTCTTGTAGAGACTTCAAAGCAGTATAATTAATAAATATTTTATTACATTTGGGTTCTAAAATCTAAACACTAATTTTTTTAAAAAACGTATGAACCCAATTTTAAGCCAAAATCTATTTTTAGTAAAAGAACATGTCGGAATGTTTAAAGCTGCTAACAATTATGATATTTACAATCCTGAAACGAATCAAATAACTATGAATTGCCGTGAGAACAATCTTGGTTTTTTCACAAAAATGATGCGTTTCACAGATTATAAAAGAATGACTCCTTTTAATGTTGAAATTACAACCGCTTCTGGAGAAAAATTAATTTCGGTAAAACGAGGTATTGCAGTTTTTCGCTCAACAGTTGAAATATTTGATGAGAAAGATAGATTGGTAGGAACCTTCAAACAAAAGTTCTTTTCTATTGGCGGGAAATTTGAAATCATGGATAAAAATGAAAAACCAGTTGCTACTTTACAAGGAAAATGGACAGGTTGGGACTTTAAATTTTCACACGAAAACAAACAACTTGCTCAAGTAAGTAAAAAATGGGCTGGTTTAGGTAAAGAGTTTTTTACAAGTGCTGACAATTACGTGCTTCAAATCGAAGACAATGTCGCAGCAGACAGTTCACTTAGACAATTAATTCTTGCTGCCGTAATGTGTATTGACATGGTTTTGAAAGAATAACAAAGTTGTTAAACTTAGATTAAGAAAATACTTGAAAGCATCATTTTAGTTTGCAAAAGCTTTATTTTTGTAATACTTAAAATGATGCTTTCAGCATTTCTAAACAATAAATCATGACAAGCTTAAAAAATAAAAATGCTCTTATTACAGGAGCTGGAAAAGGAATTGGAAAAGCAATTGCAATTGCTTTGGCAAAAGAAGGTGTAAACGTAATTCTGGTTTCAAGAACTCAAGCCGATGTTGATCAATTGGCAGATGAAACCACTAATTTAGGTGTTAAATCTTTAGCTCTTTCTGCAGATGTTTCTGATATTAATTCTATAAATACTGCCGTTGAAAAAGCTTTAGCTGAGTTTAAACATATTGATATTTTAATCAACAGCGCGGGAATTGCTTCTTTTGGAAAATTCCTAGATTTAGAACCTTCGGCTTTTGAAAAAATTATACAGGTAAATTTAATGGGAACTTATTACGCAACACGCGCCGTAATCCCAAATATGATAGAAAGACAAACTGGCGATATTATTAATATCTCGTCAACTGCTGGTTTAAATGGTAATGCTCTAACGAGTGCATACAGCGCTTCTAAATTTGCAGTTTTAGGCTTAACTGATTCTCTTATGCATGAAATGAGAAAACACAACATACGTGTTACTGCTTTGACTCCAAGTACTGTTGCAACAGATATGGCAAAAGATTTAAACTTAACAGATGGAAATCCTGAAAAGGTTATGCAATCTGAAGATATTGCCGAATTAGTTGTTGCACAGTTAAAATTAAACCGAAGAGTATTTATAAAAAGCAGCAGTATTTGGTCAACGAATCCTTAAAATTCGAATTGTTATTGGGACCTTCAAAAAATCTCTGATAAGCTTTGTCATAGTTTAAAACTTTGACAAAGCTCTTAACAGCCTTAACACAAAATCAAATGGAACAATACTTAAGACAATTAATAGCAATAGAATTTCAGGATAAAAAAGAAATTTTCACAGGTTTTCTTATTGATTATTCTGATGACTGGATTCTGCTTCGAAACAATCCTGTTGATTATATCTTGGATGGTTTTGTTATTTTAAAAAACAAAAATATCGAAGCTGTTCACAGAGATCAGGATTTGGCTTTTACAGAAAAAGTAATTCGTCTAAAAGGCTTAAAAACAAATGCCGAAGATATTATTCCGATTCGGGATTTGAATTCGATTTTAAATTTCATAAACAATAAACATGGTATTTTTCAGATTTCTAAAAAATCAGCAAAATCAGCTTATTTAGGAAAATTAATTTCTTTAAATGATGAAGAACTTCTAATTGATTTCTTGGATACAAAAGGTCAATTTGGCGGAGAATTAAGTTTTAATCCGGAAAAAATCCGAGTTATTGAATTTGACACCGATTATATCAATTCTTTGAAATTGGTGATTCCTGAAAATCAGAAGTAAGATGTTTTAAAACAACAAAGCCCTTTATAAAAAAGGGCTTTGTTGTTTTTTATCATTTTGAAGAAGGAAACCCTAGCGATAGCGAATAAGCGAAGCAAATCACACTCGTCATTTCTCATTAAAAATTTATAATCTTTGTCGACTCACTAGTGTGATTTCTCCCTTTGGTCGAAATGACAAACTATATGGTAACTTTGGATTACTTTAAAAATTTAAGCTTCCGCTAATTTATTTACAAACTCCAAACGAACACTTCCGTCTTCATCAATTTTAGTTAAATTAATTTCCTGCAGCGTATTTATTAATTCAGGATTCCATGGTGTTTTTACTTTTACGTAATTCTCTGTAAAACCATGAATATAACCTTCTTTATTTTCTCCTTCAAAAAGAACTGTTCTGTTTGTTCCTAATTGGGTTTCATAAAATGCACGACGTTTTTTTACAGATAAACCGCGAAGCATTTTACTTCTTTTTGCTCTTACATTTGCAGGAACAACTCCAGGCATATCTATAGCTTCTGTATTATCTCTTTCAGAATAGGTGAAGACGTGTAAATACGAAATATCCATTTCGTTTAAGAAATGATACGTTTCTAAGAAATGTTCATCTGTTTCTCCAGGAAAACCAACAATTACGTCAACTCCTATACAAGCATGAGGCATCACTTCACGAATTTTATTCACTCGTTCTGTATACACTTCACGCAAATAACGACGTTTCATTAATTTCAAGATATCATTGCTTCCTGATTGCAACGGAATATGGAAATGCGGTACAAAAGTGCGGCTTTTTGAAACAAATTCTATCGTTTCATTTTTCAACAAGTTTGGCTCGATAGATGAAATTCTTAAACGTTCAATACCTTCAACTTTATCTAAAGCTTGAACTAATTCTAGAAAAGTATGTTCGTGTTTTTTATTTCCAAACTCTCCTTTTCCGTAATCTCCAATATTAACACCGGTTAAAACAATTTCTTTAATATTTTGAGCTGAAATTTCTTTAGCGTTCTGCAAAACGTTTTCTAAAGCATCACTTCTAGAAATTCCTCTTGCCAAAGGAATTGTACAATAGGTACATTTATAATCGCAACCGTCTTGAACTTTCAAGAAAGCTCGAGTACGATCTCCTATTGAATAACTTCCAACATAAAAATCAGCTTCAGCAATCTCGCATGAATGAACTTCACCCATGTCATTTTTGCTTAAGTCATGAATATAATCTGTAATCTTAAACTTTTCTGTAGCGCCAAGAACCAAATCAACTCCGTCAACATTTGCTAATTCTTCAGGTTTTAACTGCGCATAACATCCCACGGCTGCAACAAATGCCTTGTCATTAAGTTTCATTGCTTTCTTTACTACCTGCTTAAACTGCTTATCGGCATTATCTGTTACTGAACAAGTATTGATTACATAAATGTCTGCAACTTCTTCAAAATCGACACGGTCGAATCCTTCGTCATTAAAATTTCTGGCAATTGTAGATGTTTCTGAAAAATTCAGTTTACATCCAAGCGTATAAAAAGCAACTTTTTTTCTATTTTCCATGGGAACACACTACGTTTTAAGCAGTAAGATATTATATTTATGTCTCTTTTAAAGAGTTTGCAAATTTACGTACAATATTCTTTAAAATGAAATCAATAATACACTATATATCAATATTTTGCATTAAACGTCTATTTAAAATCGTCTTAATTAACCATATCGCAAATCGCAGGCATAATTAATTCTAAAAAAACAAAATCACGATTCAATAAGAATAAAATGACAAAAACATCGATTAAATGCAAATTACATCGATAAAGTGCGTTTTTTTCAAGTATTGGCTTAAAATTTTCTTACATTTAACTTTGTTTAAGTCTTTAGCAAGATTTAATTCGGATTCTAAAATAAATGACCGTTATTACTAATATTATAACAATTCGAACATAACAATTTTGAAATTCAATCGTTATGTTGTTGTTTTGTTACAAAAAGCATGGGAACGCCGAAAACCAGAAAGAGTAGGCAAAAATTAAAAATTACAAATTCCATTATGAAAGCATTTTTACCCACAATCTGCTTAATGTTCTTAACCATCTTTAGTTCGCAAGCGCAAACTAATACTCCTGCTGCAAATCCATTTCCGTCTATCAGTACCTTAACAACTTGGGCGAGCTTAAATTCTCAATCTCAATTTGATATTGCTATTCGTGCAGTTGGATTTAAATTTGAAGTAAAAGAACCAGGCGAAGGATCTACAGCTTATACTTATATTCGTAAAGTTACGGTAAACGAAGTAAACTATACAGACAGAATTGTTTACAGAATTACAAACAATAACTCAGCAAGTATTATTTCATTAGTAACAGCTTCAACTGATTTGGTAAGTTTATACACACCTCAATTGGCTACTTTTAAAAATAACAACTGTAAAACTGAAATGTCTAAAGACAAAAACACAACTTGCAGCTGCTACGAAAGTGCAAACTTTGCGATTGACTTATGCGACGAGCGTGTTAAATTGACAATGGGAGACGGAAATAAGTATTTTGTTTCTGTAGCTAAAAAATAAAATACTTTTCAGGTATTTATAAAAACTTCGAGCTGTTTTCCAAATCTTTGCAAATCTTAAACGAGATGAGTTTACAAAGATTTGGGACACAATTCTTAGAACAATATTATACGTTTGGATTCTTTAATTCGTACCAAACTTCTAATTCTTCTTCATGCTCAAAAGAATTTACATATCGTAAACCTAATTTTTCGAGTGTTTTTCTTGAATTCTCATTTCCAGCATCTGCATAGGCATAAACTGCATCTGCTTTTAAATCATTAAAAGCATAATCTATAAAAGCTTTTCCAGCTTCAGTTGCATATCCTTTTCCCCAATGTTTCTCTATAAAGCGATAACCAATCTCATAGAAATTTTTATGGTTGTTGATTTCATCGGTAATAAATTTAATTCCAGACCAACCTAAAAACTCATTTGTTTCTTTTAGAATTACTGCCCAGCGTCCAGTTCCAAAATCTTTATATTGCTGCTGAAGATTTTCGATGTATGCCGCACTTTGTTCAATGGCAGTAACAGGTTTATTTCCGATGTAAATATGAACATTCGGATTAGAGTCTAATTCGAACATTCCATCAACGTCTGAAATAATTACCTCACGCAATAGCAAACGCTCAGTTTCGATTGGTTTTTTCATAAAAAATTAATTTAGAATATATTTTTGTACTACTTCGGCAACACCATCATTATTATTTGAAGCCACAATTACGTTTGCTCTATCACGCAATTCAGGCGTAACATTATCGACCCAAACACCTAAACCAGCATATTCAATCATTGTTAAATCATTTCCTGCATTTCCAACCGCAATAATTTCACTTTGATGAATATTCAGCTTTTCGGCCAAAAGTTTTAAACTAGCAGCTTTATCAATTCCCTGCTGTGCTGCTTCCAAGAAAAACGGTTTAGACATCGAAACACTCAAATGCGGCATTGCTTCAATTAAATCATTTTCCACGGTTTTTAGATAGACCGGATTTTCAAGTAAAATACATTTTACAGCTGGTCGATCAATGTAATCTTTAAAGTTTGCCACTTTGCGATGCGTCATTCTTGTAATTTCCTTTTCAACTTCGATATATTCAGAATCTGTTTCGCTTATAATTTCATCATCCAAATAGGTTATGATATGCGTTTTCGTTTTCACACTGTAATCATACAAATCGTGAATTTGTTCAACAGTCAATTTCTGCTCAAATAAAACTTGATCATCTTTTGCCTGACTTATAATAGCACCATTAAACGAAATTATATAGGAATCATTCAAATCTAGTTCTAATTCCTTAGCATAAGAAGTCATTGCAGAAGTTGGTCTTCCAGAAGCCAAAACGACATAAACACCTTTTGCCTGAGCTTGTAAAAGTACCTTTTTATTTAAATCTGATATTTTATGATCATCTGTCAACAAGGTATCATCCATGTCGAGAACTAACATTTTGTATTGCATGCTTTTTTTGTTTTCAGCGCTCAGTCTCCGTTTTCTATTTCCATTGTGACTGAAGACTTCTTTTAAATACTCATTCTGAAATCTTCGATAACTGGATTCGCTTTTGCAAAATCTGTTTCTTGAATAAAAATCTCAACAGCAAGATCTGTACGAGGGAAACCTCCTAAACGAGACGATTGAATATTATCTTTTTTAACTGTTTCTACACCCGCTTCTTCTAATTTTCCTTGTAAAGCAATTGCTAAAACTTCACTTCCTGAATACACCTTCATTAATCCCATAACACTTTATTTTTTAATTCTAATTTCTGACTATTCTTCCTCTTCAATATCTTCTTCGTCCTCATCCAATTCTTCTTCACCTTCTTCATCCATATCGAAAAAATAAGGCTCTAACAGCATTTTATCTGTCAGAATCTCGATACGTTCTGTCAAAGTTTCAGCAAAAACTATACGCTGTGTTTTTGCAATGCTGTTTGAAATACGCATTATTTTAGTTTCATGACGCAATTTCAAAATAGGATCTGCATCGTCAAGAATAAACATTTTTAAACGGTTTACATTGTAACCTGCCGTCGAAAACATGTCGCTTAATTTATTTGGTGTTCCAATTAAAACATCAATTCCCGTAGAAATATAATTTTTATCGTAATCCATGTCACCTTTATCGTGTACACCGTAAACCTCAAGATTAGTATATTTTCCATACTTTTCAAAAAGCTCTTCCATTGCAAGAACCTTTTCTTTATCTTCAACAATAATCAAAGCACGAGGCGATTCTTCGGTTTTTCCTGCCAATTGCTGAATAACATTCAATACAATCGTAGTTGTTTTACCACTTCCTTCCGGAGAAACAATTAAACAATCCGCACCACTTTTTATAGTCGAAAAAGTTTCCTGCTGTAAAGCATTTGCTTCTGTTAAACCATTCTCAATTAGGGCGTCCTGTAATTTCTCGTTTATTTTTTTTAGTTTCATTTTTTTATGCTTTAAGCTTTAAGCTATACGCCGTAAGCAAAAATTATTTATAATTTTAACAGCCAAAAGCGTAAAGCTTATAGCCTATTTCGCGAAGCACCTATTTGCTTGCAAACATTTTAACATCATTTTCAGAAATTTCGTTTCCTCCTAAAATAATCAATCTTTCGACTACATTTCGAAGCTCACGAATATTTCCTGTCCAATCGTATTCTTGCAATAATTTTATGGCTTGCGCCGAAAATCCTTTTACAGAATTTCCCTGCTCTGAAGCAATTTTTTCTGCAAAATGTGTTATCAAAGCTGGTATATCGTCACGTCTTTCATTTAATGGCGGTACTTTTATTAATATAACTGCCAAACGATGGTATAAATCTTCACGGAAACGACCTTCGGCAATTTCTGTTTTCAAATCTTTATTGGTTGCAGCAACCACACGAACATCAACTTTAATATCCTTTTCTGCCCCGACTCTAGTAATCATATTTTCCTGAAGTGCGCGCAAAACTTTGGCTTGCGCCGAAAGACTCATATCACCAATTTCATCTAAGAAAATAGTTCCTTTATCAGCAGCTTCAAACTTTCCAGCACGATCTTTAACCGCCGATGTAAAAGCACCTTTTACGTGCCCGAACAATTCACTTTCGATCAATTCGCTCGGAATTGCAGCACAGTTAACTTCGATTAAAGGGTAATTAGAGCGCTCACTTTTTTCATGCAATTGATGTGCGACTAATTCTTTACCTGTTCCGTTTGGACCAGTAATTAAAACTCTGGCTTCTGTTGGAGCTACTTTATCAATCATCACTTTAATATGATTAATTGATTCGCTCTCGCCTATCATTTCATAATTCTTACTGACTTTTTTCTTTAGAATTTTATTCTCGACAACTAATTGTTTTTTATCTAAAGCATTACGAACTGTATTTAGCAAACGATTTAAATCTGGCGGTTTTGAAATGTAATCAAAAGCTCCTAAACGCATTGTATGAATCGCCGTTTCCATATCGCCATGACCTGAGATCATAACCATCGGAATTTCTGGTTTTATTTTTTTTGCTTCTTCTAAAACCTCAACACCATCCATTTTTGGCATTTTAATATCACACAGAACCAAATCGTAATCGTTGTTTTTTATTTTTTCAAGACCTGCAACTCCATCTTCAGCTTCATCAACTTGATACGAATCATTTTCTTCTGATAATATTTTTACCAAAACTCTTCTGATTGCTGCTTCGTCTTCGATAATTAGTATTTTACTCATTTTTTCTTCTAAGGTTCAAAGTTGCAAAGGTATAGAG
>NZ_MUHD01000020.1:0-10231 GCF_002217395.1 Flavobacterium plurextorum
TCGGGATCGAAATGACAAACCAGGCGATTATTTCAATTATAAATCTAATTTATTAAATAAAGTAACGCATTCCGTAGCTTCTTTTACATCATGTACACGTAGAATTTTTGCACCTTTTGTCAAAGCAATTGTATTTAGAAACGTGGTTCCGTTTAAAGCTTCTTGCGGTGTAATATTAAGCGTTTTATAAATCATTGATTTTCTTGAAATTCCTGCTAAAACTGGCAAATCTAAAAGATTAAAAAGTTCCATTTTTTGCATCACTTCATAATTCTGATCCGTTGTTTTGGCAAAACCAAAACCTGGATCTAAAATTAAATCATTGATTCCTAAACTTCTTGCTTTTTGTACTTTCTCAGAAAAATAAAAAAGCATTTCTTTTACAATATCATCATATTGCGTCAAACTCTGCATCGTTTGCGGATTGCCGCGCATATGCATCATAATGTACGGAACGTTATATTGGGCAATAACTTCAAACATTTTATCGTCTAGTTCTCCAGCAGCAATATCATTTATAATTGCAGCGCCGCTTTCTATACTTGCTTTTGCAACTTCGGCTCTAAAAGTATCAATTGATAATAATGCCTGTGGAAAATGCTTTAAAATTAATTCGATAGCAGGAACAATTCTGTCAATTTCTTCCCGTTCCGAAACAAATTCAGCACTTGGCTTGCTTGAATATGCACCAATATCAATAAACGCAGCACCTTCAGAAAGCATTTTTTCAACCTGAGAAATAATATCGTCTTCATTTTTATATTTTCCTCCGTCAAAGAAGGAATTTGGCGTAACATTCAAAATTCCCATTACTTTAGGAATCGATAAATCTATAAGTTCGCCTTTGCAGTTAATCAACATTTTGTTTCAAGTTTTATTTGTTTCAGGTTTCAAGTTGATTTAGATTGCGTAAGTTCTCGAACTTGACACGAGGCCGAAAGACGAACTGGCGAAGTAAACCTGAAACTTGAAACATTATTTTTTAGTTACAAGTTATCACCGTTAACACTTTGTTTAGAAAAAACTTGAAACAAAGAAAACACTAAACTTGAAACTCTTTAATTTAATCCTTATTTTTGAAAAAATTTTAGCAAATATACAGCAATAAATGAAGAATACTTCCCTTGAATTTGATAATGTAATTACGGTTTGCAGAACCTTATTTATCAATAAAATGAAAGATTACGGCAGTGCATGGAGAATTTTAAGGCTTCCATCGCTTACGGATCAAATTTTCATAAAAGCACAAAGAATCAGAAGTTTACAAGAAAACGATGTTCGTAAAGTTGATGAAGATGAAAAAGGAGAATTTATCGGAATCATCAATTATTCTATCATGGCTTTAATACAGTTAGAATTAGGAGTTGCTGACCAGCCTGATTTAAGTGTAGAACAAGCAACTGAATTGTATGATGCTAAAGTAAAACTTACGAAAGATTTAATGGAAGCCAAAAATCATGATTACGGAGAAGCATGGCGTGATATGCGTGTGAGCTCTTTAACTGATTTGATTCTGCAAAAAATTCTTCGCGTAAAACAAATCGAAGACAACAAAGGCAAAACTTTAGTTTCTGAAGGTATCGATGCTAATTATCAAGATATGATTAATTATTCTGTTTTCGCTTTAATCTTAAACCCAATCAAATAAATCAAATTACAAAAAAATAAAATCCCAAATTCCAATCTTTGACTTGGTATTTGGTCCCGATAGCCATCGGGAGGAATTTAAATTTTAAATATTTGCCATGAAAAACATTATTACTCAATTCTCTCGCATATTTGTCGGTGTATTATTTATCATTTCAGGATTAATAAAACTAAATGACCCTGTTGGTTTCTCTTATAAACTAGCCGAATATTTTAGCGAACCTGTTTTCAATATGCCATTCTTAGAGCCGTTTGCGCTGGGCTTAGCTATTTTTCTTGTAATATTAGAAGTCGTTTTAGGTGTCATGTTACTTGTTGGTTATAGAGCAACATTGACGATTTGGGCTTTGTTACTTCTTATTGTTTTCTTTACATTCCTTACCTTCTACTCTGCTTATTTTGATGTTGTAAAAGATTGCGGTTGTTTTGGAGATGCTTTGCATTTAACGCCTTGGGAATCATTTACAAAAGATATTGTTTTATTATTCTTTATTTTGATTTTATTCATCAATCAAAAATTAATAAAACCATTATTCCCAACTCCAAAAACCAATTTTGCAGTTTATGCAAGTGTACTTTTATGTTCATTAATGGCAGTTTGGGTTTTGAACCACAATCCTATAAAAGATTTCCGTCCGTACAAAGTGGGAACTAATATCGAAAAAGGAATGGAAATTCCAGAAGGAGCTCCAAAATCTGTAGTTGAGATGATTTTTATCTACAAAGTAAATGGAGTTGACAAAGAATTTACCGAGAAAGATTTAATGAATATCCCAGAAGGAGCAACATTTGTTGACCGTAAAGACAAAGTAATTTCTGAAGGTTATGTACCGCCAATTCACGATTTTACAATGACAAAAGACGATTCTGATTATAAAGCTGAATTCTTAAAAGAACCAAAACTAGTAATTTTTGTTACTTATGATTTGACTTTATCTGAACCGTCTGGAATGAAAAAATTAGCAAAAGTTACTGCAGATGCAAAGGCAAAAGGTTACAAAGTAATTGCCATGACAGCATCTGGAGCTGATGAAATTGCAAAAGCCAAAAAGCAATACAACTTAGATGTTGATTTCTATTTCTGTGATGCAACCGCTTTAAAAACTGTTGAAAGAGCAAATCCAAGTATAGTAGTTTTACAAAACGGAACAATTATTCAAAAAGTACATTATAATGATGTTGATGATTTGAAATTGTAATACTTTTAATCAAAATAAATTCTAAAACGCCAATTTACTATTATGTCAATTGGCGTTTTTCTTTATTAGAATAGTACACACTAAAAACAATAAATCTGCCGTTTTGTTTTCTATATTTGTTCAAAGACTCATCAAAAAAAACAAACCAATCTATGAAACCATTACCAAAGTTATTGTTTACTTTTTTATTAGCTTTTCTCTCCAGCATTACAAGTTTCGGACAATCGGAAACGACAAAAAAAGACCAACGGTATATTTTCTTTTTACACAATAAATTTGTTGAAGAAAATGATTTAAATACAGCTCATCCTGAATATGGAAAAGCGGAATACAATGAAATTTTAGCATCATTTAAAAAAGATAACTTTATTGTTTTCAGTGAAAAAAGAAAGAAAAATACAAATGCTGCCGATTATGCAGAAAAAATCGTAAAACAAATCAAAGCACTTCTTAAAAAAGGAGTCTCTCCTAACAAAATAACAGTTATTGGAACTTCAAAAGGCGGATATATTGCACAATACGTTTCCACTTATCTCGCAAATCCCGATGTGAATTTTGTTTTTATTGGATGTTTTAGAGATAGTGATATAACAGAAATTCCGGATATTAATTTCTGCGGAAACATTTTAACGATTTATGAAAAATCAGATATTTATGGCGTTTCGGCAATTAAACGAAAAGAAACTTCGAAACTAAAAATAAATCATTTTAAGGAAATCGAACTGAATACCAATTTAAAACATGGTTTTTTGTACAAAGCTTCAGATAACTGGATTGCTCCAAGCAAAAAGTGGGCAAACGGAGATTACAATTAGTCACTCAAAAATAGCATCAAAGCCTTCAATAATTCATTTTTATTGAAGGCTTTTTTCATTGAAATCTGACGTTTTTTTGGTTCAAAACTTATTCTTCAAAATAAAATCGCAGCAATTCATCAAACTTTCAAAAAGGCTTTTCAAAAAAATAGTGAATTTTAGAGCCAACTATTACGATTTCATTCGCATTTTTCTAACCTAAAATCAGCGTTTTGTTACAAAACAGGCTGGTTATCAAAATTTGTTAATCTGCATTTGGCTTTCAAATTGTTTGTTTAACTTTGTTCGGAAACATTAATTTATGAAATTATCGGAATTCAAAGTTTGAAGATCGATATATCAATTACATTAAAAAATATAAATATTATATGAAACAATTAGCCCTTGTCGTTATTGCATTTATTACGTTCTCTTGCTCACAAGCACAAAAAACAAGTTTTTCTAAAGAAGCTTTGTCTGAAAAATTATTAACTGCTGACGGAGGTCAAGCTGCTTTTAAAAGCATTTTAAAAAAATATAAAGGAAAAACTTTAGTTATTGAGGTTTGGGCTTCATGGTGCGGCGACTGTGTAAAAGCAATGCCAAAAGTAAAAGAGCTTCAGGCTAATAATCCAGATGTTTCTTATTTATTCCTTTCTGCAGATAAAACTGCTGAAAAATGGAAAGCTGGAATCGAAAAACATGAAATAAAAGGAGATCACTATATGATGAATGACGGTATGAAAGGTGTTTTTGGAAAAGCAATCGATCTAGATTGGATTCCGAGATACATTATCGTTGACAAAACAGGGAAAATTGTTTTATACCGAGCAATTGAAACTGATTTTGATAAAATTAATGAAACTTTAAAAGGTTTAAAATAAACTTCTTTAAATATCAATTTCAAAAGTCGAAATTGATTTGATAAAACTTCAATAAAAACAAAAAATTAAAAGAATAACAAAAACTACCACAATGAGAAAAAAAATTGTTGCAGGAAACTGGAAAATGCATAAAAATGCAGAGCAAACTGAAGAATTATTGAATGAATTAATTGCAAAAATACCAGCACAAACAACTGCACAAGTAATTGTTGCACCAACATTTGTAAACTTACAAGCTGCTGCTGCAAAACTAAAAAATACAACTATCGGTGTTTCTGCTCAAAATGTTCACCAAGCTGAAGGCGGTGCTTTTACAGGAGAAATTTCTGCAGATATGCTAACAAGCGTTGGAGTTAACACTGTGATTCTAGGTCACTCTGAGCGCAGAGCTATTTTTCACGAAACTGACGCTTTAATTGCAAATAAAGTTGATACAGCATTAAAACACGACATGACAGTAATTTTCTGTTTTGGAGAAGAATTAAAAGATCGTCAGACTGGAAATCACTTTAATATTGTTGAAAATCAATTGCGTGATGGGTTATTCCACATTGCAAAAGAATCTTGGGCAAAAGTTGTTTTAGCTTACGAGCCAGTTTGGGCAATTGGAACTGGAGAAACTGCTTCACCAGAACAAGCTCAAGAAATGCACGAGTTTATCAGAGAAACGATCCGTAAAGCTTTTGGAGCTGAAATCGCTGACGAAGTTTCTATTTTATACGGTGGTTCTGTAAAACCAGACAACGCAAAAGAAATCTTCTCTAAACCAGACGTAGACGGTGGTTTAATTGGAGGTGCTGCTTTAAAAGCTGACGATTTCTTAGCTATTGTAACTGCAATCTAAAAAAAGATTTAATATCTATTATATAAAAGCGTTCGCATCAGCGAACGTTTTTTTTACCATATAAGTTATATAAGTTCATTGAAAGTTTTTTTTGCGCAAAGTCAAACTTAAATTTTCTTATATAACTTATATGGTTTAAAATTTTAATTAATAAACGATTTCAAAAGCGGGCAATTATACTTTTTAAATGTTGGTGTAGTTTTATAAATAGAGTAAAAATTAACCAGCTCCTTCCCTGCTTTAAATGGATTTTTTTCCTTTTCTTCTGTAGAAACTAGATCAGCATAATGATTATAATAATTACATTCAAAAATCATTAAACTTGCCATTGCTTTTTCGTTGTTGTTTTTAGACATTTTAAAGGCTTTTTCATAATACATTTTGGCCATTTTTAAATTATGATAATTACCATTTTGGTATTTCTTCTCTTTCTCTGTATTATCTCCGTAAACATAGTCTACATACGATCCGCCTGAACTCCAATCGTAAGCCGTCATCATCCAGGAATTACCTAAATACGATACATTAAAATAAGCATGTGCCAATTGCAAATTACTGCTTGCTGTATTTTGCTTTTTCAACTGAATCAATTTTGCAATAAAGTCAGTTTTATTAAAACGATAATCAAACTTTCTTTCTTCTTGTTTTTGAAGGATTTTAGGCGTAAAAGGATTTTCGTTTAAATAGTCTTTAAACTCATAGTTCTTCTCCCAAAAATCTTTAGGCATACTCGAAAAAGTTTGATAAGCCAGCTCTAAATTATTGTTTCTAAAAGCAATAGTTCCTTTTAAATCCTTATAATAATTAATATCCGGAGCGATTGTTCCTGAGCAAATATATTTTTCAAAAGGGGTTTTATTAGTTTTCTGTTGTAGCGCCATCAAACGATCGACATCATCAATAGTTGCTTTTCGGTCAAAATAACCAATATAACTATAAAAATATGGATTGTTGTAGGACACATATTCGCCTTCATTTTTAATATCAGCTTTCATAGATAGTAAACCTGCCATAGCTCCATCGCCTTTTTTATAAAACTCATCACTTGCGATTCGGTATAAACTGTATAAATTTTTAAATAATCCATTATCTGTTTCTATTAGATTTTCGACTGAGTTAAAATAATTATAAAGCTGATTTTGAACTTTCTCATTCTTTAAATCATCTTGTTTTAACGAAACCAAAGCCAGCTGAATATTCTTTTGCATTTGTATAGAAGCATTCGCTTTATTAGAAATCATACTGGTATACTTTTTCCCTTCATCAATTTGATCATCAATAAAGCAAAGCTGCGCAATTGCAGCGGTAATATAATCTTTCTGTTCTCCTGAAGTTTGTTCACGAATCGAAATCAAGAAATATTCTAATTCTCGCAAGTATAAAATATCTTTATTAAAATTCTCTGCTTTAGCTTTAGCGTAATCTTCATACCAATTTGTATCGCTAAAAGTTACAGATGGGCTTCCGTTATTAGTATATTGTGGTGTAAAAATCCAATCTTCAAGTTTATTTACTTCTCTTCCAATTAAAAAACTCAAAAACAAGCTGTTCGGACTTAGTTCATAAATTTCTTTAATCGATTTTAAATCAGGAGCTGGATTCCTAAGGCTTTCAATAGCTAAAATAACACTTCGTTCTTCATCATTTTGTGCCAAAGCCAAAGTTTCGGCAGTAAGTTTTCGGTCATAATGCTGTAAAACTGCGAATGATTTTTCTTCGCAGCTATTAAAAACTTTGCTTAATAAATAATTCTGCAAAATCTTATTCTCAACACATAAAGCTTTATAATACAAAGCCCACGGCTCTAAAATTGTTTTTTTATTCTGTTCAAAATAAGCATCATACAAACGAATCACTTCTTTTGGATCTGCATCATAAAAGCTATATCTCAAAATCAAAAAAGCATAACGTTGTTTCAAAAAAGGATCTTTAGCTGAACTGATTTTCTTTTCAAAATCAGTTACCTCAGCCAATTTATGATCTTTGCTTTCATAACCAATTTGCCCCCATGATTCCCATTTAACATCGGTATTACTATTGTATTCTAGTTTTTTAGCAAATAAAATATAGTTTAAAAACTGTTTGTTTTTTGGCAGTAATAGAGTCTTAATAAAAGTATTCTTTTCAAAAACTTTATTCAAAGTTTTATTTTCATAAGCTGTTTCAAATTGTTCCGAATCTGTTTCATATAGAATCACATAAACATCATTAGGATTAATATTGTTTCCTAATTTATTCTTCCATTCTAAACAATTTAATCTCTGATCAGCATCAGAAATCGTATTTGTAGAAAAATAATTATCTGCTGAATAATAAAACGGTGTGAGCTTAAAGAAACCTTCTCGCTGTACTTTAAACAAAGCCAAACGACTGGTTTCCGGCGATACGCTCCAGCCACAGGCAAAAGAAACCTGAAAGCTTAAAACCAAAAGAAAAGTGCTAAAAACTCTCATAATATTTAGATATATTTTGGGTTCCATAATCGTTTATGTATTTTTTATCAAATGAGAAAAAGGTCACTTTTGTCTGACTATCAATCTGAATTTTATTCTTTACAATCGAAATCATTTTTTCAAGCTCATTGTCTGATATTTTTTCGATTCTTATTTCATCACCATTTCGCAAATAAGTCTGTCCCACCAGCACATCATCTTGCAAAACATATTTGGTATCAGAAACTTTCTTTAATTTGATGCTGTCTTTTATTAATTGATCGTAATCTGATAAAATCCCTTTAAACTGATTTCCTCTAAAAGCAACTGCCCAGCTGTACAATGGCAATGCAATATCTAATTTTAGTTTGTAATCACTGTGAGTAATATATTGTGCCAATTCTTCGCTTGTACCAATAGAATTTTTAGTCTGCTGATCATCAGGTTTTGAAATATTATAACACATTAATAAACCTTTATCAACTGGCGGAACTCCAGCTTTTGTTGCATATTTATACTGCCAAAGCCTGATTGTTGCCGCTATTTTTGCTGACGGAAACTGATTTTTGACTTGTTTTAATAGATAGAAATAATTCTTCTGCGATTTTTCAGTCCAATCACAATCAATCAAGATTTCTTTAAAATCAACTTTTAGTTTTGCGGCTTCAATTGATTTTACCGAATCATAATTTAAACGTTTGTAGTTCTCCTGCTTGTAATAGTCTTTTGGATAAACAATGTTTGAAGCAAGAGTTTCTGCTTTTCTATCATTCATTCTTTTACCAATTTGTTCTATTCGTTTGGCTATTCTTACCGCCAGACTATCAAGCTGTTTTTTATCTGATTTTAAAACGACTTCGTTGGTAATAAAAATACTTGGCGTAATTTCAGGATTGTTTTTTTGAAGTACTATATCGCCAATTGTTGCCACAGGCAAAGGTTCTTTTGAATATGGATTATAATCAACATCAAAAAAACGAACGTACATATGTTTTACATCTAATTTTTTAATTAGTGAATCCTCCTCTTCCCAAAAATACAGATCAGTTTTCCAATAACAAAAGGAACGAATTACTTCATGCTCTTTTTTACAGCTTCCAGAGCTTAAAACGACAAAAAGTAAGATAAAAACAATATTTTTCATGATACTAAAAAACTTACAGGATAAAGCTCGAAATTAACATTAATAATTCAAAGAATATGATTTATTTATGAACAAATTCTGCTTTGTATTCTTACCTTTGCAAAAAATTTATTTATGTCAAATATATATTTAGGATATCATTTTACGATTGAACCAAAAGAGCTTGGATCAGAAATTTTAGTAGCTGAATTAGGCGAAAAAGCATTTGAAAGTTTTACAGAAACGGAAAACGGAATCTCGGCTTTTGTGAAGAAAGATTTATGGGATGAAAATATTCTGGATGATATTTATATTTTACAATCTGATGAGTTTAAAATTGAATATACAGTTGAAGAAATCGATCAGGTAAACTGGAACGAAGAATGGGAAAAGAATTTTGAAGCGATTGATGTTGACGGAAAATGCCATGTTCGCGCTCCTTTTCATGAAAAAACGGATGCTGAATTTGATATTGTAATTGAGCCAAAAATGAGTTTTGGAACTGGTCATCATGAAACTACGCACATGATGATTCAGCATTTACTAGAAATGGATGTAAAAGGCTTAAAAACTCTTGACATGGGCTGCGGAACTGCAATTTTAGCTATTCTTGCCGAAATGAAAGGTGCTGAGCCTATTGATGCTATCGATATTGACAATTGGTGTTATTTAAATTCAATCGAAAATGCTGAACGCAACAATTGTAAGCATATTACCGTTTATGAAGGCGATGCAGCCTTGTTAGCAGGTAAAACTTATGATTTGATTATTGCTAATATCAACAGAAATATTCTTCTAAACGACATGCAGGCTTATGTAGATAGTTTAAACCCAAAAGGAATTATATTGTTTAGTGGTTTTTATGAAGAAGATGTTCCATTTATCGATGCTTCGTGCACTGAAAAAGGGCTGACATATGTTAAAAAATTTCAAAGAAACAACTGGGTTTCATTAAAATACGTAAATTAGTAATTGCAACAGTACAAAAACCTAAAAACAATGAGTACTAAAGAAAAAGTAAGAGAAAGAGTCCGTGAAAAGGAAGCAATAAATTTCAATAACGAAATTATTGTCTACAATGACGATGTAAACACTTTTGA
Source organism: Flavobacterium plurextorum (assembly GCF_002217395.1). GTDB lineage: Bacteria > Bacteroidota > Bacteroidia > Flavobacteriales > Flavobacteriaceae > Flavobacterium > Flavobacterium plurextorum. The sequence continues at coordinate 10,024 of NZ_MUHD01000020.1, forward strand.
TCATGTAATTGATACTTTAATGCGAGTTTGCAGTCACACGGCAGAGCAGGCTGAACAATGTTCACTAATTGTACATTATAACGGAAAATGCACCGTAAAAACAGGGCCTATTGACAAGTTAAAACCGCAATGCACACAACTTTTAGAAGCTGGATTGAGCGCTGAAATTGTTTAATTGCAAATAATTTAAAAAACATTCTATTTTATT
>NZ_MUHD01000020.1:10252-117839 GCF_002217395.1 Flavobacterium plurextorum
AATAAAATAGAATGTTTTTTTTATGGAAGAGTACGGAAAAATATTGATTATCGCAATGCCTGTTTTTTTAGTTCTAATTGTAATTGAAAAAATATATGGCATTTACAAAAAGAACGATACTGCACCTTTGATAGACAGCGTATCCAGTATTAGTTCTGGTATTACAAATTCTGTAAAAGACGTTTTAGGCTTAAGCCTTACTTTTATATCCTACGAATGGATGGTTTCTAAAATTGCCCTTTTTCATCAGGAAGCCAATGTTCTCTCTTATATTATCGCCTTTTTTGTTATCGATTTTTATGGCTATTGGAGCCATCGCTGGGCACATCAAATTAATCTTTTCTGGAACAAACATGCTATTCACCACAGCAGCGAAGAATTTAATCTCGCTTGTGCGCTGCGCCAGCCTATTGCAAGTTTGGCTAACTTGTTTACCTTTTTGTTAATTCCCGCCGCCTTATTAGGTGTTCCGGCTTCAGTAATTGCAATTACACTCCCGCTTCATTTGTTCCTGCAGTTTTGGTACCATACTAAGCACATTAAAAAAATGGGAGTCCTTGAACATATTCTCGTTACGCCATCACATCATAGAGTGCATCATGCTATAAATCCAGAATATTTAGATAAGAATCATTCCCAGATTTTTATTTTTTGGGATAAACTTTTTGGCACCTTTCAAGCGGAACTTGATGATGTTCCGCCGGTTTTCGGAATCACTAGACCTGCTAATACTTGGAATCCAATAAAAATAAATTTTCAGCATCTTACCTTATTGATTAAAGATGCATGGCGCGCCGAGAATTGGAAAGACAAACTTACCATTTGGTTTAAACCAACTGGATGGCGTCCAGAAAATTTCGAGGAAAAATATCCTGTTAATAAAATTGAGAATGTTTTTGATTTTGAAAAATATGGCACGCAAAACTCTCAAAAACTAATTTACTGGTCAGTAGCACAACTTTTAATAACACTTTTGTTTGTGAGTTATTTGTTTGATAATATTGCCAAAATCGGACTTCCAAACATTTTTATCTACGGTTTTTTCATCTTAATAACTATTTACAGTTATTGTGAATTAATGGACAAAAATAGGTACGTCATTTTTTGGGAAGGTTTGCGCTTGGCAGTCGCAACAGCAATAATTACTTATTATGGTGATTGGTTTGGTTTAAATCAAGTTTTTTATCTAAGCAATTATATTATTTTAGGTTATCTGAGTTTGTCGTTTTTAGTATCGGTATACTTTATAACAATTGATTTTAAAACTATCCAAAACCAACCCATAAATACATTAACCACAAAATGAGAAACGCTACTTTATTCAAAATCTATATTGCTTTCAGCGCCGTTTATCTTCTTATTCTATTTTTAGGACACGAAAATTTAAACTTTTTTTTGAAGCCGATATTAATACCAATTTTAATTTTTGGAGTTTATTTTTATCAAAATTTTCCAACTAAAAATATTCTTTTAACTGCCTTAGTATTCTCCTGGATTGGCGATGTAATATTGCTTTTTTCAGATATATCCGAAATCTATTTTATTCTAGGATTAGTTTCTTTCTTGATTTCTCACATTGTTTATTGTATACTTTTTAATCGTCAAACTAAAAGAAATTTAAAAAAGAACAGTATTGCAATAGGAATTGGAAGTATACTAATTGCTTGTTATTTAATTGGAATGTTATCTGTATTACTCCCTTCTTTGGGCGATTTAAAAATACCTGTAATTGTTTACGCCAGTGTAATTTCGATTATGCTTTTATTTGCCTACAACGGACTATTAAGTTGGAATGAACCAGGCAATAAACTAGTTTTTTCTGGTGCGGTTATTTTTGTTATTTCTGATAGTATTCTGGCAATTAATAAATTTTACAACCCAATTGAGAAAAGTTCCTTTTTTATCATGCTCACCTATCTTGTGGCACAATATCTGATTGTAATTGGTATATTAAAAATGAATCCGAAGAAGGTTGAATAGTATTTTGATCCAAATACTTATTTCTTCTTTAAACGCAGTTATACAGCAAAAAAACCTTTTACATTTGTACGACCAAAATAGATCTCATCATGAAAAAAACAGCTCTTTTCATTATTTTACTAATTACTGTATCATCCTGCATCAGCACAAAATCAACATTAAAAAATGTAGATGATAATGCACCTGATTTGGTATTAGGTAAAAACAATACTTTTGTTATTTCGTTATTCAGCAAAGACAAAAAGTACGGTTATGATCCTGATTATCCTGTAAATATCTTTTTTAGAAATACAAAAGATGAAGCCACAAACGAAGTTCGTTTTTTGAATGCTTTAGCTGGTCCAAATGGTGAAACAATCACTTATAAACGCTTAGAAACCTGCTGCCCGTTTCCTACGAAAAGAAGCGATATGGGTGCTGGTTTTTTAAATGTATACGAATTGACTTGGGAAGGACAAAAAAAACCGATAACGCTGTATTTGAATATTTATGAAAAAGGAATTTTGATGGTTCCGCTGGGACTGACTTTAAAAAAAGAGTAAATCTGTAATTGATAAATACATAAGTAACAATGTTTGGATCGATTCCTTTTATTTTAATTATTCTGCCTTTATTATCTCAGCTGCTATTTGGCACATTTGCAATTTTTAAACCTGGTTCGTTTAAATTCAAAAAGGTCTTGATCCTTAATATTCTCCTGCAGATTGTTTGTTCTGTTATTTCTTTATATACTGCCACCACAAACTTTTCAAGGTTTCATGATGAACATCCCGATGTAACAAGATGCGGAATGCCTCTTTTAGCAATTGCTGCACTAATTTTGTTCACTTTCTTAGTTCTACTTGTCGTTATTATTATTCAATATTTTATAAAACGATGGAGAGAAAATAAATCGAAAAGAGGTATTAGTCAAAACTAAAAAACAACATTAAACTGTAAAACTTCAGAATATGATAAATGTCATTTATCAATTTCTTTTCATGCTTTAATATTGTCTTGAAAAAAGCATTTAATCATTCTAAAGAAAATTTAAAAATTCCTTAATTCTACTAAGCTTCTAGTCAGTTATTCGAGTTCTTAAAATAATCTTAAATCTTCATCTGCTATTCATAAATCATGACTACCTTTGCAGTGCAAAAAAATAATTTTATGAACTTACAACATATTCCACAAATTAAGCATACTGACAGCGGAAATTTCTTTTTATTGGCGGGACCTTGCGCTATTGAAGGAGAGGAAATGGCTCTTAGAATTGCTGAAAAATTAGTTGGTATTACCGACAATCTTCAAATTCCTTATGTATTTAAAGGATCTTTTAAAAAAGCAAACCGTTCTAGAATTGACAGCTTTTCTGGAATTGGAGACGAAAAAGCTTTAAAAATTTTAAGAAAAGTTTCTGAAACTTTTCACGTTCCAACAGTTACAGACATTCATACTAATGAAGATGCTGACTTGGCGGCGCAATACGTTGATGTTTTACAAATTCCAGCATTCTTAGTTCGTCAAACGGATTTAGTTGTGGCAGCTGCAAATACTGGAAGAACAGTAAACTTGAAAAAAGGACAATTTATGAGTCCTGAAAGCATGAAACATGCGGTACAAAAGGTATTAGACTGTAATAACGAAAATGTTATGGTTACTGATCGCGGTACTATGTTTGGCTACCAAGATATGATTGTTGATTATAGAGGAATCCCTACTATGCAGCAATATGCAACTACTGTTCTAGATGTTACACATTCATTACAGCAGCCAAATCAAACAGCAGGAGTTACGGGCGGAAGACCAGATATGATCGAAACGGTTGCCAAAGCTGGTATTGCCGTAGGTGTTGATGGTATTTTTATCGAAACACATTTTGATCCTGCAAATGCAAAAAGTGATGGCGCTAATATGCTTCATTTAGACTATTTTGAAGGTTTAATGACAAAATTAGTTGCTATTAGAAAAACAGTTAACTCATTCTAAATTTATAATACTAAGTTCTTTGAAAACAAAAATTCTATTTTTCTTCTTGATTTGTGCTTCTTTAAACACATTTGCCCAAGAGGAAATTCCGGTACAAAAATACACTGCTCATAATAAAGGAAAATTTTTTGTGATGTGGGGTGGAAACAGAGAAAGTTACTCTAACTCTGATGTAAATTTCAGAGGTAAAGATTACAACTTTACAGTTGAAAATATGAAAGCTCATGATAAACCGAAAGGCTGGCATGTTGATTATGTTAATCCTGTAAACATGACAATTCCTCAAACAAACTTGAGACTGGGTTACTTTTTTAGTGATCATTACAGCGTAACAATTGGTGTTGATCATATGAAATATGTAATGTCACAGAATCAAATTGCAAACGTTAACGGATACATCGATTTACCTGCTGATCAAGCTGGTTCAATTTACAATGGAGTTTACAATAACAGACCTGTAGATATGTCTATAGGCGGCGCACAAGAAGGCGGAATGCCTCCTGGGAGCACTGACACTCCTTTCTTAATTTATGAGCATACTGACGGTTTGAATTACATCAATACTGAGGTTTCAAGATTTGATGATGTTTCAAAATGGTTTGGTCTGCCAAATATAGATAAGGTACAAATTAACTTGACTGAAGGTTTAGGTGCTGGACTTTTATATCCTAAAACAAATACAACTTTACTAGGAAAAGATCGTCATGATGATTTTCATATTTCTGGTTACGGTGTTTCGGCAAAAGCTGGTATCAATGTTACTTTTTTCAAACACTTCTATATTCAGGGAGAATTAAAAGGCGGTTACATCAATATGCAGGATATTAGAACTACAGTAAGCAACGAAGATAAGGCTTCGCAAGACTTTTTCTTTTTTCAAAGAATTATTGCTGTCGGCGGTATTTTCAGAATCTAATATTTCGTAAGAAAAGAATTAAAAATAGTTATCATTTATTTGGTAACTATTTTTTTTATTATTTACTTTGTAATTCAAAGTTCTTTTTAGTTGTGTTAATCTTTTATCAAAATAAATTAGATATAACGACGAAAAAATTACTTTTAGCTTTCAAATATAAAAAACATGAAAAAACAAAAATATCTATTTTTCGGCATTACATTTCTACTGAGCTTTGGTCTTGCTTTATTTGTAGCAATGTCTGTTTTTCCAAATAATCCATTTTCTTCTAAAGCGAAAACAGAAAATAAGGCTGTGAGTAAAATTCAAGATGGTGATATTATTTTTCAAACATCACAGTCGCCTCAATGCGAAGCAGTGCGAATTGCCACAAACTCAAAGTTCTCACATTGCGGAATTATCTACGACATAAACGGAAAATGGTTTGTTTTTGAAGCCGTTCAACCAATAAAACTAACTCCGTTTGAAGATTGGATTCAGCATGGAAAAGACAATAAATATGTGGTAAAAAGATTAAAAAATACAGCTGTTTTAACTCCTGCTGTTCTTCAAAAAATGAAAGATTACAGTCAGCAGTTTGATGGTATAGATTATGATTCTTATTTTGAATGGACAGATAATAGAATTTATTGTTCGGAATTGGTTTGGAAAATTTATAAAAATGCTGCAGACATTGAGCTTTCAAAATTAAGAGAACTAAAAGATTTTAATTTAACTGATGTCAGAGTTCAAAAAATATTAAAAGAACGATATGGTAATGAAATTCCGCTTCAAGAAAAAGTAGTTGCTCCTTCTGACCTTTCAGATTCGAGTTTACTAAAAACTTTAGTTAATAATTATTAGAAAACAACTAAAAGCTAATTCGAAAAATCAATTGGCTTTTTTATTTACTATTTTACTTTGAATTTCAAAGAACTTTTAAAAATATATCTATGCGAGATTATCTGATTGAAAAACTTTATGAATGCAGTAAAAAGCCATATCAAAAATATTTTAAAAAAAATGCACCTTGGGAAATAGACAAGTCGCAGCTAATGGATTATCCAGAAGGAAGTTTAGGCCGCGGATTAGGTAATTTTCTGTATAAGAATCATTTCGATATACAAGAGAAACTTGAAGATCATGACATTATTCATGTCTTGACAAATACGGGTATCTCTGTATATGAAGAAATTGGAATGCAGTATTATCTTTTAGGAAACGGGAAACGAAGTCTGTATTTGTTTATGGTTATACTCTCTGGAACTGTATTTTACCCAAACAAACTGCTGTATTTTATCAAGCAATACAAAAAAGGAAAACGAGCGCTGCCATTCCATTATCTTGATTTTTCAAAAATGCTTTTAAAACCAATTCATACTATTCAGCAATCATTTAAAATTTAATTTATGAAAACAACTCATCACAAACCTTTTGAAGAAAAGCAATCGACTGAATTAGCTGTTGGCACTTTTATTATTAGTACGATCTTATTTATGCTTTATATTATTTCGAATGAAAGCCCGAATGTATTAGTTATTGCATGGCCGTTTGCATCTTCTGCGATAATTGTAAATACTATAATGTTAGTGAATCTAACGGATCGATTTATTCATTTACCGGAATATCGAAAAGAGATTGCGTTTAAGATTTTAATACTGCTTTCTAATATTCCAATAACCTTTTTGTATTATTTGATTGTGATAAGGCTTTAAATACAAATTATGAATCATCCGTTTAATTATCCCAAAACATATGCCGTTCCGCTGGAGCTTTCTTAAAAACACGATTCTTCTATTCTACAAATATTTCATCCCTCTGGGGTTTTCACTTGGTATTTAAAATTATTTTTGCTTCAGAGAAGCATAATATTTATAGAAAAACAATTACACGAAGTCAAAAAGCTCCAGCGGAGCGACATAATTATTTTCTGTTTATATATGTCGATCCGCTGGAACTTTACAATAAAATGACTATTCTTTCTGTAAATATATCATCCCTCTGGGATTATTTTTATCAAAAAAAATAGACTGTCAAAAATGACAGTCTATTTTATATATTATAGATTTTTAAATCTTAATTAGCTTTCGGCAGTTCAATTCCGTTTTGATCTAATAAATACATCAAAGAAGTCATTGTTGCTGCTCCAAGTTCTAATTCTCTTTTATTGATAGCATCAAATTTATCATTTGCAGCATGATGATAATCAAAGTAACGTTGTGAATCTGGTTTTAAACCAGCTTTAACGATGGCTTTAGACGTTAAGTGACCAATATCTGAACCTGCATGCCCAATTGTAAAACTATGTACTAAATAAGGCTCAAATAAGTCTTTAAATCCTTGTATTTTCTTAAAATTAGCATCATCAGCTTCTATAGAAAATCCTCTTGGAGAAAATCCGCCTGAATCACTCTCTAATGCAAATATGTGGTTTTCTTTTTTCTGCTTAGAAACTTCTTCGTATTTCGCTCCACCTCTTCCGCCATTTTCTTCATTCATGAACAATACAACACGAATTGTATTTTTTGGCTTATAATTTAAGTTTTTAAGTATACGAACTACTTCCATACTTTGTACTACTCCTGCTCCATCATCATGAGAACCGTCTGCTAAATCCCAAGAATCTAAATGTCCGCCCACAACCATGATATTTTCTGGTGTTACTGTTCCTGTTAATTCTCCAATAACATTATAAGATAATACATCTGGTAAAGTTTCGCATGATTGTTTAAAATAGAATTTTAAAGCTGGGTTTCTTTTTAAAGATTTACTCAACAATTCGGCACCATTTGTACTAATTGCTGCTGTTGGAATATATTCTTCTTTTTTCAAATCTCCATAGCTTTGCGCTCCTGTATGTGGAAAATCATCTAAACGTAAATTCATTGAACGAACAATTGTTCCTACAGCTCCTAATTTAGCGGCTTCTTTAGCGCCAGCATATCTTTGATCTACGCAAGCTCCATATGAAGTAAATGTTTCAATATTTTCAGGATTCATTGGTCTGTTGTAAAAAACAATTTTCCCTTTTACTTTATCAGCTCCCAATTCACTCAATTCTTTAATGCCCTGCACTTCTATAATTTCGGCAGTAAGTCCTGTTTTTGCCGTTGCAACAGATCCGCCTAAAGCACAAATTGGAACGGCAGTTTTTACTTTTCCGTCAAGGATAAAAGCAGTTTCTTTTTCGCCGCGCACCCAATGAGGCACCATAACTTCTTGCAAATATACTTTATCAAGTCCAAGACTTTCTAATTGTCTTTTGGTATATTGAACTGCTTCTTCTGCAGTTGCCGAGCCTGATAAACGTGCTCCGATATCATTAGACAAATATTCTAACCAAGAATAACATTTTGCTTCGGTTAAAGCTTTTTTATAAAATAATTTAATGTTTTTCTCGTCATTTGATTGGGCAAATAATGTCAATCCGTTTAAAACTAAAGCAGTTAAAAGAATCGTTTTTTTCATAGTTTTTATAGCGTTTTGGTCTTTTGTTTGAGTTTTTTTTAGCTTAGATCACAAAGGAACAAAATTCTTTTAAAACTGTTCGAGTTTTTCTCTAAACGTTTCTCAAAAAAAACTCCAATTACAAACCTATTTCGTTTGCAATTGGAGTTCATTTATTTTACTAACCCGTTCGGTGTAATTATTTTTAACACATAGAAACATAGAATTATTGAACTAAAGAAAGGCGTTTCACTTGCATTAATTCATCCCGAAGCTTCGGGACTATGTGTGAGAAACGAGCTTCTTTTTGGTTTACTTTTTTTTTAACATAAAATCTATATTTCTATGTGTTCAACTATTATTTTTTATTGCATTACACCCAGCGGGTTTATTTTATTATAATAAACTATTTCACTTCAATAAGTTTGGTCTTATCTCCAATCCCATTTTCATTAAAAGCTTCAATTGTAAAATAGTACTTTGTACCTTTATCTAAACCTCTAAAGTCATAGGCATTTTCACCGTAAACCATGATGCTGTTATACAATTTGTCTGGAGCAATTCCGTAGTAAATATTATATCCAACTGCATCTGCTTGTTTTTTCCATGAAATCATTGCATTACGTGAATCTGCTGCTTTTCTATCTACTTTAAAAGAGGAAACAGCTTTAGGTTTTGCCTGCAATCCGTTTCCAAATACTCTGAAATCTGAAACTGCAAATAAACCTGATGCATTATGAATATTAACCATCTTAATATATCTCGCTTTTATTGATTTTGTAAGTTCAACATAATCATGCGGAACGTCTTTTGCATTTTTAGATTTATCGACAACTAATGTCCAGTTTTGAGCATCATCAGACATGAATATTTTATATTGATAATAAATATCCATTGCCTTATTGTATTGTGTTGCTTTATGATCTGCATAATTAATCTGCAATGCCTTTATCTCCATTGGTCTGCCCAAATCCATTTGAAGCCATTCGCCGGAATCACTTGTTTTGGCTGACCAATAGGTTTGGATGTTTTCATCGGTTAAATTTTCAGGTCCATAACAGAACTTTTCATATACCTTTTTACCTCCGTTATCCATTCTGTGTGTTTCAACTTCCATGCATTCTTCAGATGAAGAAACGGTTACTGGCTTTTTGTACGAAAGCAGCATCCATCCTGATGAAGCTCCTTTTGTTTGATCGCGCTGACTTGTTGGAAGCACAATTGGGAAATCTCCATAAGAAGTTATTGAATACATTACATCATCTTTATCAAATCCTGCTGGAAACATATCTATACGACGCTCAAAACGATCTTTAATAGATATTTTGCACGTTCCAGTATTCCAATAATTTCCATAATTATCTGCAAATGTATTTCCGTGACCTGCACCAATTACAAATCCGCCTGGTTTGTATGACATCGGATTGTGTTTTTGATAGGTAAAAGGTCCTAGCGGATTATCGCCTACATGAACTCCGTTTGCATAACCTTTAAATTCTGTTGCTGGTGCACCATATTGCATATAGTATTTTCCGTTGTGTTTTGTCATCCAAGCACCTTCAATAAAATTACCCCAAGGCGCTGGTTCCATATCATTGTTTGGTCCAAAACGCTCCCATCCATGATTTGCAGGATCTAAAATCGCAACTTCTTTTACTTGACCGTAAACTTTTTGAATATCTTCTACTTCAGTAGCTTTGTACAATTCTGCATAATCAGCCTGATTTCCTTTTGGAAGCCACGTATCGTAATCTACCTCTACACCTACAAGCGGCAATTTTCCGCTTGAACCATAGTACATATATACTTTTTTATCATCGTCTTGAAAAATGGCAGGATCCCATGTTGGCAGCATTGCTTTATCAACATGTCGCAGCCATTGACCAGATTTTGGGTCATCGGTTTTCCAGATTGGATGATCTCTTTTCCAAGTAGAACCTACATAAAATAAGGTGTCATTTACAACCCAAGCTGCTGGTGCACATTGATCATCATCTGCAGGTTTTCTTTGAAAGCTTCCGTAGACAAATTTCCAATCAGACATATCTTTACTCCAAAAAAAACCTGCCTGATTTGTGGCAAATAAATAATATTCGCCTTTAAAGGTAATAATAACAGGATCTGCGCTTGAACGTCGAGATACTGGAATTCCATTATGATTTTCGGTTGTATAATTGTATCCAATGTTTATAGGATTACAATAAGTTGTTGCCGGTTTACTTGGATCAAACCATTCTGTTTTACCTGGAATATTATTGTTTTGCGCCCAACCGACGGAACTACAAACTATTAAAAGCAACGAAAGTACTTTTGAGTGTAGTGTATATCTATTTTTCATTTTTTGATTTTTAAAGTTTAAAAACAAGATGATTTGCTTTATTTTGAATTAAGCTTTTCTTGAAAACTACTTTTTCTCTTTTATTCTTTGCGCCAAAAGTTCTGGCTCATTTGTCGTTATATAATTAAACTTACTTTGAATAATCCAATCCATATCCGAAGCTTCGTTAACTGTCCAAGCATTTAGAATAATATTATTTTCTTTTGCTTCTTTAATCCATTCAGGATGTTTTTTGAAAACAGAGTAATGATAATCAATACCATTAATATTATCCACTTTTACTTCTTTTGGCGATTTATTTCCTTCTAAATATTGCAAAACGGTTTTATTATCAACTGCTCTAATTTGTTTTAATATTTCATAATCAAAACTAATGTAGCAGGTAATTTTATCAGCTTTCAATCTTTTGATGGTTTCTACCGCTTTTAAAGCAGTCTTTTTTCCTCGCTCTTTACTTATTTCCGAAGGTTTTATTTCGCAGACTAAAAGTGTTAGTTTATTGTTTCTTTTGCCTTCTGTAATATATTCATGCAGTGTTGGCAGTTTTTCTCCGTTTGAAAGTTTGAACTTTATCAGATCTGCGTAATTTGTTTCTTCAATAAGTAATTTGTTATAATGTGCATCGTGATTGATTACAAGAGAATCATCGGCAGTTCTCCAAACATCAAATTCAGAACCTGCATTTTTCAAATCGATAGCGTGTCTTAAAGCTGCTATAGAATTCTCTGGAAGATTATTCTTTTTCCATGCGCCACGATGTGCGACAATACCATTATTTTGTACACTGCAAGAATGGAAAGCTATTATTACTGCGAAAAAAAGAAGTGCTCGAAATATTTTACTAGTATTCATTTTTTTGAAATTATAATTGAATAAAAACGTCTTTTTAGAAAAAAAGCCCTCCGTCAACCAAACGAAGGGCTTTTAACTAACCAATAAACCAACTATTTAGTTAACTCAAAACTAACTTTCTTGTCGGCAGTTGAATTTCCTCCAACGAAAATATCAAACTGTCCAGGTTCTGCTACAAACTGTAAATCAGAATTATAAAATTTTAAATCTTCAACTGTGATATCAAAAGTCACGGTTTGTTTTTCACCTTTTTTAAGTGCTATTTTTTGGAAACCTTTCAGTTCTCTAACTGGTCTTGTTACTGAACCAACTAAATCTCTAATGTATAATTGAACTGTTTCTTTTCCGTCATAATTTCCAGTATTTGCTACATCAACTGTAACTTTTAATTTTCCACTGAAATTCATTTTATCAGATGAAATTTTCAAATTTGAATAATCAAAAGTGGTATAGCTTAAACCAAAACCAAATGGGAATAATGGTTCGTTTCTTTCGTCGATATAGTTAGATCTGAATTTTTCAAATTTTCCTTCTGTGTTAGAAAGTGGTCTTCCTGTATTTTTGTGTGCATAGTAAATTGGCAATTGTCCAACGCTTCTTGGGAAAGTTGAAGTCAATTTTCCTGAAGGGTTTACATCTCCAAATAAAACATCAGCAATAGCATAACCTGCTTCTGAACCTGCGAACCAAACATTTAAAATAGCTGGAACAGTTTCGTTTTCTTCTTTAATAACTAACGGACGACCGTCGAATAAAACTAAAACTACTGGTTTTCCAGTTTTTAATAATGCGTTTAATAAATCTTTTTGTGCTTTTGGAATTTCTAAATTCGTACGACTGCTAGATTCTCCACTCATTTCTGCAGATTCTCCAAGAGCTGCAACAATTACATCTGATTGGTTCGCTACTTTTAAAGCTTCTGCCAATAACTCTTCTTTTGAACGAGAATCACGGTGTAATGTTTTTCCAAACATTGTTGCGTTAGTTTCAAAAGTTTCATCGTAATCTAAGTTGCTTCCTTTTGCATATAATACTTTTGTTGATTTTCCTGCTACTTCTTTGATTCCTGCTAACAATGAAATTGCATTCTCCATTTTTGTCGCTACACTCCAAGTTCCCGGCATATTTTCTTTAGCATCTGCCAATGGCCCGATCAAAGCAATAGTTCCCGATTTTTTAAGAGGCAATACTTGGTTTTGATTTTTTAATAAAACCAAAGATTGCGCAGAGATTGATCTTGCTTCTTTTCTACTGCTTGAAGTAAAGATTTCTGTTTTTGCTCTTTTTTCGTCACAATATTTATAAGGATCACTAAATAATCCTAAATCGTATTTTGCTTCAAGAATAAGTTTAACAGCATTGTCGATTGTAGCCATTGTAACTTTTTTCTCGTCTAAAGATTTTTTCAAAGTAGTTAAGAATCCTTCTCCAACCATATCCATTTCAACACCAGCATTTAGAGACTGAGCAGAAACTGCTTGTAAATCTCCCATTCCATGCTCGATCATTTCAGGAATTCCTGTAAAATCTGTTACTACGAAACCTTTAAAGCCCCATTGTTTTCTTAAAACATCTGTCATTAACCATTTATTTCCAGTTGCAGGAATTCCGTCAACTTCATTAAAAGAAGCCATAACTGAACCTACTCCAGCGTCAATAGCGGCTTTGTAAGGAGGAAAATAATCGTTGAACATTCTAATATGACTCATGTCTACAGTATTGTAATCACGACCACCTTCTGGCGCACCGTATAAAGCGAAGTGCTTTACACATGCCATAATTGAATTGTTTTTAGAAAGATCGTGTTGTTGGTATCCATTAACCATTGCTTTTGCAATTTCACTTCCTAAATATGGATCTTCACCTGAACCTTCAGAAACTCTTCCCCAACGTGGGTCGCGAGAAACATCAACCATTGGTGAGAATGTCCAGTTGATACCATCTGCACTTGCTTCTTGCGCGGCAATTTGTGCACTTCTTTCGATTAAGCCCATATCCCAAGTACAAGATAATCCTAACGGAATTGGAAATGTTGTTTCATAACCGTGAATAACATCCATACCAAAAATCAATGGAATTTTTAAACGGCTTTCTTCAACTGCAATTCTTTGTACTTCTTTAATTTTTTGAACAGATTTAATATTGAATAAACCTCCAACTTTACCTTCAGCAATTTTTTTAGCCACATCAGAACTGTTTGCTTGTCCTGTTGTAATATCTCCAGAAGTTGGTAAATTAAGCTGACCTAATTTTTCGTCTAATGTCATTTTTGACAAAAGCTCAGCTACAAACTCTGACTTTGGTTTAATTTTTACTGTATTTTTAGTATTCTTTTTTTGGGCATAACCCAAAACAGCACATCCTAAAAATAGTAAGACTAATTTGTTTTTCATTCTATTATATTTATTTGTTCGTATTCGTTTTTTTCTGTTTAAACATCCAGTCATAAATTTCAGGATTGTCATAAACTCTTGTCCAGCTGTCGTGACCTGCATTATCAAAAATGGTCAATTGAACATCTTTTGCATTACATTTTTTTAATTCTTTGTAAATCGTAATCGCATAATTTACATTGACCACATCATCTAATAAACCATGGTAAATTCTGGTTGGAATATTGGCTATTTCACAAGCTTTTTCTAACTGAATTAAATCTACAAAACCAGCGACAGGTACGTTTGCTGCAAATAGATCCGCGTGTGCAAAAGCCAAATTCCATGAAGCCCAGCCTCCTGAGCTTAAACCAGTAACATATATTCGTTCTGAATCAATTTTATTCTCTTTCTGAATTTTTAAAATCAGCTGATAAATTGATTCTATATCCCAATTCTCGTCTTCTTTACATTGCGACGCTAAAACATAAGCATCTAGCTGATGGGTTTTTAGATATTTTAAAGGCCCGTTAATTTTGACTTTTTCAAGGTCAGTACCTTTTTCACCATCTCCTGAAATAAAAACGATTAATGGCTTTTTCTCTTTTATGTTTAACGGTTTGTGTAAAACATATCCCAACTCATAATTGGTTACAACAACCGTTTTTATTTTTCCTGTAGTTTCACTTTGTGCAAAACCAATTAGAGAAAAAAGGATAAACAATAAGCCTGCTTTATATTTCATAAATACTAAATCTTAAATTCCGTATTTTCCGGATTTAAATCCAAGTTTTGTTAAACCTTGTTTTACTTCTGGAGCATTCATAAATAATTTCCATAGTAATCCTGTACGGTAATTTTCGAGCATTACTACTTCTGGACCTTGATCTATGGCTAAATATCGTTTTGCAACCCAATTATTTCCTAAGCTTAATGCGTCATAAAAACCTGCTTCGCCCCACGTTTCTTTTTTATGGTTTTGATAAAGGTTTCTCATTAAAGCAATAGATTCTTTTGGTGTGTATGCAATTGAACTTATAGCAGCAGTTGGAGAAATAACACCTTGATCATTACTTGGCATATGCGCATTGTATCCTATTGATCCGTCAGGATTTCTAGAATATGATGCTGTTAATCCCCAATAATCAGGGCCGTAACCTTTTACTTTTGCTGGGTTTTCAACACAATATTCATAATTGATTTTTGTTTGATTTACATTTAAATCCCAATAATCAGCGTATTTATCTGTTAATTGATTTGGATCTAATCCAACGTATGAATAATGTGCCCAAAATAATGGTCCGCCAAACTCTTCAGCTCCATTATGTTTTAGAATTAAAGGAATGTTATATTTTGTTTTTGAAGTAACAATTCCGCCGCTTCTAGCCCAGCCTTCATGATATGCTTTTGCATCGATTGTGTGTGTTGGCGAAGATGCTGCCAAGACATAAGTAATTAAACATTCATTATATCCTTCAAGCGGAAAATTCATCTGCCAGTCGTAATTTGGCGACCAGTGCCAGTATAGAACATTTTTGTTATTGGTATACCATTGCCAGTCAACGCCTTTCCAAAGTGCATCATATTTTGCTGCAACAGCTTTCTCTTTTTCAGAACCTGTTTTAAGATATTCACGAACTGTAATCATTCCCGCAACCAAAAATGAAGTTTCGACTAAGTCGCCGCCATTATCCTTGGTTCCAAAAGGTTTTACTTTTCCTGTATTTCCGTCAATCCAATGTGACCATGCTCCGTGAAAACGATCTGCTTTGCCCAAAAAGTCAGCAATCTTGTTAAGTCTTTCAACTCCTTGTTCTTTTGTAATATAACCTTGAGACATTCCTGATACAAGTGCCATTAAACCAAAACCAGAACCTCCTGTTGTAACAATGTTTGAATCATTCTCTGGATAATTTCCGTCAGGATGATAACGTTCTCTTGCTAATCCAGAATTTGGCTCTGCATAATCCCAGAAATACTTAAAGGTTTGTTTTTGAACAATTTCGATAAGCTGTTCATCTGTCAGAGTAACACTAGAAGTTTTTTCTTCTGTATTTCCTTTAGATTTATCAGCAGAGGATCCACATCCAAAAAAAGTAAAAGCTAAAAATAAAACTGAAATTCTAATCATTATAAAAATTTAAAATATTGAATAAATAATCACTTCCTCTAAGATTTTAGAGGAAGTGATTTTTAAGATGTAAATTAATAACCAGGGTTTTGTTGAGAAAGTCCCGCAGCTTCTCTTAAGAATGTAGTTGGAATAGGCCATAATTCATGTTTACCAACAACAAAAGTTTTTCCATCTGCTGCCATAGCTGCTTCAGCTTGTCCTGTTCTCACAATGTCAAACCATCTGTCGTGCTCGAAAGCAAATTCTAATCTTCTTTCTTTGTAGATTGCTTTTCTAACATCAGATTGAGAAGTAAAAGGAGTATCACCTAAACCTGCTCTTTTACGAATTAGATTTATTAAAGGAATAGCACCAGAAGTTTGTCCTAATTCGTTTAATGCTTCCGCTTTCATTAATATAACTTCAGCATATCTTAAATATCTAAGATTTGTATCGGTAAATTCTTGATTGTAAAAATTAGATGAGTATGCTTTATAATTATACATCGCATTTGATACAGTAGAAGGTACTTCTCTTCCATCATATAAAAATGTTCCTCTAAAAATAATTGTAGCTGCTCTTCTTACGTCACCTGCTTCATAAGCATTTGCCAAACCTAGTGATGGTGTATTAAAGCCCCATCCCCATCCTCCAGCTCCACGTGGAGCTTGAGAAACAGTATAATTTCCAATTCCAAATCCAGGGCTAGAAGTTGAACCAACTCCATTAATCTCAAAAAGAGATTCTGGTCCAAACTCACCTTCTTTTTTATACTGTAAAGCATAATCTGAAACTAATGCATAGCCGGTTACTTTATCACAATTGTCAATTACTTTCTGCCAATTTTTTTGATATAGATTTACTTTTGCCATTAAAGCATAAGCAGAACCTTTAGAAACACGGGTTTTATCATCTGGTCCGTAAGCTGATTTATCTGGTAAATTTGTTATAGCATCATTTAAATCCTTTTCAATAAACGCATAAACCTCTGCTGGCGATTTACGAGTTAACTGCATTATTCTATCTTCATCAGATGTAGGAATTGGTAAGTGATCTATAATAGGAACTCCGCCATATCCTTTAACTAAAGTAAAATACATAAAAGCTCTCATAAATTTAGCTTCACCTTCTAATCTTACTTTTAAACTAGGTGTTACTTTATCCAATTTAGGAAAAATAGCCAAAGCTTGATTACATCTATTTATTGCTGCATAATTAGCATCCCAAGTAGATTGAAATGATGGAGTTGAAGCGTTATAGGTTAAAGCATCAACAATATCTTTATCACCACCTGCATCTCCAGGATCTGAACCTTTATCAGCATCATCAGTAATAATACTTGTCACTGCATACCAACCAAAAGAAGACATGTCCCAACCTAAAAACTGGTTGTAAATTGCCGTTACAAACCCCTTCGCATCTGTATCATTATTTACCAGTTCAACATCTGCCGGAATTGCTTCCGTAGGATTTACTTCTAAAAAATTATCTGAACATCCAGAAAAAAATAATCCAGATAATACAAACATTGATATATATATTCTTTTCATAATATTAAAATTTTAAATTAACTCCCATAACAAATGATCTCAATGATGGGTAAGCATCTAACTCAACTCCTTGAGTACCTTCAACCAATTTACCATCGCTTACAACATCAGGAGAAAATCCTGAGAATTTTTGAGAGATAAATGGATTAATTGCATTTACATATATTCTACAATAGCTAAAAAATTTATCATCTTTTATCGGAAGTTTGTATCCTAAAGTAATGTTATTGATTCTAAAGAAATCAGCTGATTCTAAGAAAAATGTTGAAGCAAATGGTGTTACATTTGAAGGAGCTGGATTAGAAGCTGTTGTATTAGTTGGAGTCCAGAAATCACGAGCCGTAGAAGCTTCTATGTTTTCACCACCAAAACGCTGTGCTTTTTTACCATTGTAAACTTTTGCTCCTCCAGTTCCGTATCCGTCAACAGAAAAATCAATATTTTTATAAGTCAAACCTAATGTCACTCCATAATTAGAAGTTGGTAGAACTGATCCAACATATTTTTTATCTGTTTTCTCGTTTAATACAGTCTGAACTACTTTATCTCCATTTGCTGTGTAGTATAACATATTACCATTTGCTTGATCAATTCCTGCAAATTCATACATATAAAAACTACCTAATGGCTGCCCTATAGAAGTATTATCAAGTATTTTGGTGTTTTGACCATTTCCTAAACTTCCTCCAATAACTGAAGCTATTTGAACATTTTTAAGACTTGTAAGTGCATTTTTATTGTGAGAAAAGTTTCCACCTACCCAGTAACTTAAATTATCATTTATTTTATCATCCCAACGTAATGCAATTTCATAACCTTTATTAGATACTTCTCCAACATGTGCTGGCGCAGGAACTGTTATTCCAGAAGTTGCGTAAGGCTTAACATTTAAAATTGTATTTGTTGTGTTTTTCTCATACAAATCAAAAGATCCTTTTAATCTGTTGTTCAATACTTCAAAATCAAAACCTCCTGAAAGTTCTTCTACGATTTCCCAAGATAAATTAGGATCAACTTGCGAGTTAATTGTTGTACCTGATCCAAGACCTGGAACATCTACTCCTGAAGTGAAAGTTTGAGTGTTTAATGGAATATTTTGGTTTCCTAATCTACCCCAAGAACCTCTTATTTTTAACATATTAATTGTTTCTACATTACTTAAGAAGCTTTCTTTAGATACAATCCATCCTAAACCAACTGATGGAAATGTTCCCCAACGTTTGTCTTCAGCAAATTGTGATGATCCATCACGTCTTACAGTACCTGTAAGTAAATATCTATCCATTAATTTGTATTGGAAACGAGCAAAATAAGATGCTAATCTTCTTTGATTTAGAGCCTCATCTTTATAACCTGTAACTGAGCTTGCTACATTAATATCTTTTAAAGACCAATAATCCGAATTTGGATTTACATTTTTTCTGTCAATCGTTAGCTTCTCTCTTGTACCTTGAACATTTGCCTCGATACCAGCAGTAACTTCAACATCATGAATGTCTGCAAAAACTTTATTATAAGTTAAGTAGTTAGATAAATTCCAATTGAAATATTGATCTCTACTTCTTGTTAAAGTATTTGTATTTAAACTTTTTGTATCATATGCTGATTCTACACGTGTAGGATCTTGTGATAACCAAAGAGCTAAATTGTCTACATAATTATACTGTTTGTAAGTATAAAACTCTCCGTTAAATTGTGATGTAAATTTTAATGATTTGATAATATCATAATCCAGTTTTAAACCTCCTTGTAAAACAACAGTTTGCTGCTGCTCATTTGTATAGTCTAATTGAGCTACTGGATTACCAACATTATTAAATGAATCACCTGTTTCAGAAACAATTCCGTTCGAAACAAAAGGTACACCATATTTTCCATCAGGAAAACGTACTGGAACTAGTGGAGATTGTCTATAAGCATTTGTAAAAGCGCTTAAAGGCATTGGTGTGTTTTTAATACTGCTTAAACTAAAATTCTGAGTTATTTTAACTTTCTCTGAAAGTTTAAACTCATTATTATTTCTAATTGTAGTTCTTCCATAATCAGAACCATTTAAAATACCTTTTTCTTCGTAGTTACCAACACTAAAAAAATATTTTACGTTTTCTGAAGCCCCTGAGATTGATATATTGTTCTGAGTATAAGATCCCGTTCTTGTAATTTGATCAAACCAATTGGTATTGTAAGGCTGGTTTGCAGAAAATCTGTCTTGAGGTTTAGCGGGAGTTCTAAATGCTTCATTAGAATAACGAACAAATTCGTCGCTATTTGCCATTCTTACGGTTTTTAAAGGAGTTCTAAAACCTGCAAAACTTTCAACGTCCACAGTCATTTTACCTTTACCTGCTTTGGTTGTAATCATAATTACACCATTTGCACCTCTGGTTCCATAAATAGCTAATGAAGAAGCATCTTTCAAAATCTCGTAAGATGTAATATCATTAGTATTAATGTTGTTGATATTGTCAGTAGGCATACCATCAACAACATATAAAGGATTTTTTCCTCCTAAAGCACTACCAGCTCCCCTGATAATTACTGAAGGTGTACTTCCAGGCGCATCTGAAGTAGATACCTGTACACCAGCTGCTTTACCTTGGATAGCCTGAGAAGCATTTATTACCTTCATTTTGGTAATTTCCTCAGATTTGATTGAACTTACAGCAGATGTATTATCAATCTTTTTTCTTGTACCGTATCCAATTACAACTACTTCTTTTAATGCAGTATCTTCTGCTTCTTTTAAGGTAATTGTCATTGGTGCGGCTGTTGCCGGTACAGAAACTGAATTAAAGCCTAACATAGACACCTTTAATATGTCGCCAGGTTTTGCATTAATTGTAAAGTTTCCGTCGAAATCTGCATCAGCAGTAGCACGAGCATCAGATGAAGCGATTATCGCTCCAGGAATTCCCATTCCGCTGCTGTCTACTACTTTTCCTTTAATTGCTTGCGCTTGTCCCATCATATAAGATGGTAACAATAAGAGCGCTAAAAAGCTAAAAATAAAATTTTTCATACAGTATGTAATCGTTTAAGTTAGTAGAGCCAAATTAAACAATTACAACGTTGTAGTACATCAGATACCACTACAACATAACTACATCATTGTGTTAAATTTTCAAGTTATACAAATGATTATCAACATTCTAAATGTTAAATAAAATTCGTTAACATAACGTTATGATGTAGTATTGATGTATTAGAATTATATAAAAAATGAGATGGAAAAATATAAGATCTATAAATTTTAAAACCAAATCTTACAGACTTAATAAAAACTTTGACAGGTTTTCCTCTTGAGTAAGACTCAGCTTCTTTCTTAGACGATATCTATGCAATTCTACACCTCTAAAAGAAATGTTCATTAGAGGAGCAATTTCTTTTGAAGAAAGATTCATTTTAAGATAAACACAGAGCTTTATATCTTTTGGAGTTAAATGTGGAAATTTTTTAGAAAGGTTAATAATAAACTCATTGTGAATTTGATTCAAATTTGTTTCAAAAGTCTCCCACTCGTGCTTATTAACCTCATTTATTTTTATCGCCTTTTTGATTTCACTTTTTAGTTTATTGAAATCTTTTTCTGTGTCTAGAATACCTTGAATATTTTCGATCATTTCGCTTTGTTTGGCAATCGACAAAGATTTACCAGCAACTTCAGATGATTTTGTCTGTAATTCAAGCTCTAGAATATGTTTCTCAAATTCTTGAATATTCAGCTCATTCTCTTTCTTAAGTTCCATTTCAAGAATTTCGCGCTGATGTTTTAACTCCTCGGCCTGCAATTTTAATTTTTGTGTATAACGAAGTTTATTCCATTTGTAATAAAAGAATAAGACTGTGGCTATTACCAGTAAATAAAGCAGCACCATCCAAAATGAAAAATACCAAGGCTGCGAAACTTTAAATTCAAAACTTGAAACTTTATCGTAATTAGCACCATCATGTTTAAAAATCATGACAGAATGTGATCCACTGCTTAAGTTGTTTAAAACAACAGAACCATTTGAAATTGGGATGTATTTTTTGTCATTATTTATCTGATAAAATAAATTTGGTTTACTGGCTCCATAAATTCCCGAAATCACATTTATTCTAAGTTCAGTATTGTGTTTTATTTTACTTTCATCTGGAAGAAGTTCACCATTATTATAAGCTTCAATTCTGACTCCTTTATTTTGCTTATTTTCATATTCTAATTGAAGCGAAATAAATCCATCATCAAGATTTAATAAATAATGATTGTTGCTTCTAAAAATTCTTAGATTTTCATTAATCAACTTTCCTTTATAATATTTTTCTTGAATAATATTCCAGACAAATTTATTCTCATTTGCATATATATGATAGAGAACACCTTCTTGCAGAACAATAAAATGGTTTTTATCTATGGCAACTACATCTGAGATATTTTTAAAATTGGTATTGAACAATTCATTCTCTTCTAATTTATTTGTGATAGAATTAAACGTATACCAAATGTTATTAATTAGAAAAAGTATTTCTCCTCTAAATTCAAAAATCTTAACCCCAAAATCATTTTTTATTTTACTTAGCTGAGTTATGTTTTCAACTTTCTTGGTTTTGAAATTATCATCTAAGAAAACTCTATATAAACCGCGATAATTATCTGCCGCCCAAATTTCATTTTTCTTATTCTGGGCAACATATTTTATAGGTTTTGATAATCCGTCAATTTTCTTGCTTTGGCTAAGATCTAAAATATTGTTATATACTAAAATCCCACTGTAAGTCGATTGAAAGTAATTATCGTTAATGATACTTTTTGATAAATTCCAACCTCCATTTACATTATTAATCTTGGTCAAAGCACCATTTTCATAACAAAATGTACCGTCATTATGACCTATAACATATTTACTTCCAATTTTGGTGATATTCCATCCCTGCCCTTGGGTATTAGGCATCATTTTGAAGTTTCCAGAATCAAACTCAAAAATACCATGATTTGAAGCAATTAAATATCCTTTGTCAATAGTAGCGACGGAATAAACAGAGCCTAAGATTCCAGAATTGTCATAAAAAAATGAAATTGGAGAATTTACCTCAACATGAGCAATTCCGTTATCTAAACCAAGCCATAAATCTTCTTCTTTGTCAAAACCAATGCTTAACACTGAGTTATTCATCAAAACATTGTTTCTGTCAATGTTTTTAAATGTATTGGTACTAAAATCGTAGATAAACACACCTTTATTACCTGTTCCAACCACAAGTTTATTATTTTTAATAAACTTAGCAACATTAATTCCGTTAGACTTTAATGTTTCATTCAATGGATTATTCCAAGGTTTTAATCCGTCTTTATCCGCAACAAAAACTCCGCGCTTTTGAGTAAAAATATAAGTCTTGCCGTTATATTTTTCGATCGCATGCACAACGGTTTTTTTTAAAATCTCCCAGCCTTTTGGAATTGCAATTCGGGAACCATTCATTCGAAAAAGACCTTTCTCGACAGAAGCGACATAAAGGTTATTATCGACTACAAAGCAATAGGAAACTAAAAAAGGAAATTTAATTCTTTGAATATGTTTTCCATCGTAAATAAAAACATCATTGAAAGATTGAAAATACAATGAACCGTTAAACCTGAATATCTTCCAGATTTCTTCATTGTCCTTCTCATCAAATAAGCGAAGATTTTTGGTAATAGAAACGTAATGCATTTTACCATTTTTTCTGTACCAATATCCAAATTCTTTATACGATCCTGAATAAATTCGATCGCCTTCAATCAAAATCGATCGAATTATCGTTTTGTTTGGCAAAGAGTACTTTTCCCAAATGACACCATCATAACGCAGCACATAATGATTATTTGCAAAATACATTGCCTTATCTTTACCTTGAGCAACGTTCCAGATTTGATTATCACCTTGATAATCTGATTTATTATAATTTTCAACGAAGGGAAGTAATTCTTGTGCTTGAATTTGAAAAGCAATGAAAAAGAAGAATAGTAATTTAAAAAGTTTCGATTTCAAAATATTCGGATTTATACCTCAAAGATACTCACAAATATTTAATCTGAAGCCATAAAAAAAGCTCCCGACAAGGAGCTTTCTTATAATCTTTAATTCAAAATATTTAGTTATTCAGTTCTATAACTAAAGTCAGTATGCCAATTATCAAACATAATGGCGAATAATATTTTGTATCATTAGCAGCAAACTGCGAACTTTTATGTTTTTTAAAGAAGCCAACGTAGTTAAATTCCCCAATTGCTCTTAAAATAAATATCGAAATTATGATCCAAAATCCATATTTGTCTAGCCCTAAAGGTAAACTTAACTGTATGAATTCAAATTTTATCAAATATAGAACTCCAAAAAATAAGGTTCCAACCGCCACAACAAAGGTCGAAATTGTGCTAGGTACAAAAAGTGGTGTTTGATCATCTTTTGTAGGAACAACTGCCTTACTACCCCATTTTCCACCAAAACCCCAATAAAAATGAATTCCCGAAATAATGGCAAAAATTAAAAATAACAATAGCGCAATAATATTCATTTCAAACAATTTAAGAAATTAGTTGTTTAGTAACTGGAAAACCTGATTCGCAATTTCATATTCTTCATCAGTTGGAACTACAAGTATCTTGGCTTTGGCACTTGGCTTGTTGATTTCTCTAATTTCTTTCGAACGAATTTGATTTTTATCGTCATCAATTTCAATTCCAAAATACTCCATATCCGTACAAACCAGTTTACGCATATATGAAGAGTTTTCGCCAATTCCTGCTGTAAAAATTATAGCATCTAATCCGTTTAAAGAAGCTGCATAAGCTCCAATAGTTTTTCTAATTCTATAAGCATTCATTAACAAAGCCAACTGGCATTCTTTGTTTCCTTTTTCAGCTTCCGATTCAATATCACGCAAATCGCTGTAACCTGTAAGGCCAAGCATTCCGCTTTGTTTCAACAAAATCGAGTTTACTTCATCTGGTGTATATCCTAAATTTTTAACCATATAAAATATTACAGATTGATCAATATCTCCTGCTCTTGTACCCATTATTAGACCATTTGCAGGTGAAAACCCCATTGTTGTGTCAATACTTTTTCCGTCTTTTACAGCCGTCATGCTGCATCCGTTTCCTAAATGGATTGTGATAATTCTAGACTTATTCTCTAAGTGGTTTATTGCCTTTTCAGATACATATTTATGGCTTGTTCCATGAAATCCATACACACGAACTTTGTTCTCTGTTAAAAGATAATTTGGTATCGCATATTTATAAGCTTGAACCGGAATTGTCTGGTGAAATGCAGTATCAAAAACCGCAACTTGTTTGGCTTCAGCAAATATTTCTTCTGCAACATTTATTCCTACCAAATGTGCTGGATTATGAAGCGGAGCTAATTCTGAAAGTTCTTTAATTTTTTCTTTTACTTCTTCGGTAATAATTGTTGTATCAGAAAAATAACTTCCTCCGTGTACAACTCTATGCCCAACCGCAGCAATTTCTGAAGTTGTTTTAATTACTCCTTTCTCAGCATCCAAAAGCATATCCGCTACTTTTTGCAATCCTACTTTATGAGTTGGAATCGGCAATATTTCTTCACGCGAATTTGAAGCTGTTTTAAAAGTAATATTTGATGTTTCTAAACCAATTCTGTCAATCATACCACTGCAAATCACTTCGTTTGCAGGCATAACCATTAATTGATATTTTATAGATGAACTTCCGGAGTTTATTATTAGTATTTTCATTCTTTTTATGTTTTTGCCGCGAAGGCGCTAAGTCACTAAGTTTTGTTTTTAATCTCGAAGACAGAAAATTTTAATTTTTTATTGTTGAGATTAGCACGCGGATGACTCGGATTTACTTCGTAAAGACACGGATTAAAACAGATTTTTAATTCTATAAATAATAAAATCCATCCAAATCTGCGTTTTCGCGTTAGCGAATCAGTTTCATCCGCGTTCTATTTTTAATTTTTAATTGAATTTACATTCCCTGCGCCTGAATTGCTGTAATTACTACTGTATTGATAATATCGTCAACAGTACAACCACGGCTTAAATCGTTTACAGGTTTATTTAATCCTTGCAGCATTGGGCCAATTGCCAACGCTCCTGTTTCTCTCTGTACCGCTTTATAAGTATTATTTCCTGTGTTCAAATCAGGAAAAATTAGCACGCTCGCCTGCCCTGCTACTTCAGAATCTGGCATTTTACTTTTTCCAACAGCGCGGTCAACTGCAGCGTCATACTGAATTGGACCTTCAATTTTTAAATCAGGACGTTTTTGTTTTACAATTTCGGTTGCTGCTCTTACTTTATCTACCTCGTCACCTTTTCCTGATGATCCAGAAGAATAAGAAAGCATGGCAATTTTTGGTTCAATTCCAAAAGCTGAGCTTGATTCTGCCGATGAAATTGCAATTTCAGCCAATTGTTCTGCAGTTGGATTTGGATTAATAGCACAATCTCCAAAAACAGAAACTCGATCTTCTAAACACATAAAAAATACAGATGAAACTACAGACGAATTAGGTTTAGTTTTTATGAATTGTAAAGCTGGCAGAATAGTATGCTGTGTAGTATGTGCCGCGCCAGAAACCATTCCGTCTGCATGGCCTTTATAAACCATCATTGTTCCAAAATACGAAACATCTTCCATTAAATCTCTTGCCATTGTAATACTTACATTCTTTGCTTTTCTAAGCTCATAATAAGTATTAGCATAATCTTCATACAATTCAGATTCCTTTGGATTGATGATATTCACTTTAGAAAAATCAAATGCAATTCCAAGTTCTGCAATTTTACTTTCAATTTGTTTTCTTTCACCAATAATCGAAATATCCACAACATCCATCGACAAAAGTCTCGAAGCTGCAATAATAATTCTCTCATCATTACCTTCAGGCAAAACGATGTGTTTACGATGTTGTCTGGCTCTTTTAACCATGTTGTATTGAAACATTTTTGGCGTCATGCCTTCCGCTTCAAAAGTGATTAATCTTTCGGATAAAGCTTCGTTATCAACGTATTTTTCAAAAGTAGTTATCGACGTTTCAATTTTATGTGTGTTGTTAGCATAGATTTCAGACTTAATGGCACCAATTCTGTTTGTAATGTGATACGTTCCGCCGTCAACTGCTATAATTGGAACAATAGCCGAAAGTCCTTCTATAAGCTTTAAAATGCTTTCTTCTGGAACAATATTACCAGTTAGGATAATCCCTGATATTGTTGGATAATTTGCCGATTCATTAGCCTGTAAAGCTCCTAAAATAATATCCGAGCGATCTCCAGGAGTGATTACAAGAGCATTATCATGTAAATGAACCAAATAATTATGCAATTGCATGGCGCCAACGCTAAAGTGACCAATTTCATTATTTAAATAGTTGCCTCCAAACAAAACTTTAGCATCAAGTTCATTAACAATTTCCTGCATTGTTGGATTGTTTAAACTTGAAATTAACGGAATTGTATTGACTAAAACATTCTCTGGTAAGCTTTTTTGAAGACTTTTAGTTACTAATTCAATATTTTCCGGTTGTACTTTATTAGCAAAAACTGATAAAACCTCAACCTCTTTTACTTTGAACGAATCGTAAACTAAATATAAACTGTCAACCAATTCTTCCAATGTTTTTCCAACTCCTGAACCAATAATTATTGTTGGAATTCCTAAGTTTTTGGCAATTAAAACATTCAAATCTAATTCAATTGAAGTTCCTTCGCCGGTAAAGCTTGTTCCTTCTACCAAAACAAAATCAAAACGTTCTTCGAGTTTTTTATATTTTTCGATAATTAAATCTAAAACCTCTCCTATTTTTCCTTTATTCTTTTTCTTAATCAGTTTGCTTTTTGTGATGGCATAAGCATCTTCAAACTTAATATCGAGGTTAAAATGCGACAAAACGGTTTCAATATGATTATCTAATTCGCCATCGACAAAATCTTCTACAATAGGTCTAAAATACCCAACTTTGGCTGTTTTTCCAATCAAAATACTCATCAAACCGAGTGTAATAATCGATTTTCCGCTATTGTGATCGCTCGTTGCTATATATATTGCTTTACTCATAATTTATATTTTGAAACTTAACGTATCTATTTGAATTCTATTTTAATATTAATAAGTTAAAACCAACGCCTTTTCTTGAAGTAAACAATCAAGGCTACTACTAGTAAAACCATTGCCGCCATTACACTGTAATAACCGTAACGATATTTAAGTTCTGGCATGTTTTCAAAGTTCATACCGTAAACTCCAACAATAAAAGTAAGCGGTATAAATATGGCAGAAATTATAGTAAGGGTTTTCATAATCTCGTTCATCTTTCGGCTTTGTTCCGAAAAATAAAAGTTAGAAGCACTTTCAAGTGAGCTCATATCTGATTCAATTTGCTCTAAAAGTTCTAAGCTTTTTTGATGCAGTCTGATAAAAAAATTAAAAGTTTCCTTTTGTATCAAACCATTGTCGTCATCGTCTTTAATGGTTTTTAAATAATAAAGCGAATCTCGAAGAGGAACAATTGAACGCTTTAAAAAATTAAAATTATCACGGTGATTTTCAATCTTTTCTAAAATAACAGGATCTGCGCCTTTTTTAGTCAAATTGATAAGTTCTTCAATTTTATCTTCTTCATCTTCAATTGTAATGTAGAAATTTTCGATTACAGCATCTAATAATAAATAAAGCAGATAATCTACTTTTTTAGTTCTTACAATTCCAGAATGCGTTCGAAGGCGTTCGCGAATATGCGTAAAGAAATCACTTCGCTTTTCTTGAAAAGAAATTAAAATTCCGTCTTTTAAAATAAAACTAAGCTGTTCAACACTTATATTATCTGAATATTCCGAAGGTAAAAGTGATTTTATATTGAAAAACAAAATACCAGGCTGTTCTTCTAATTTGGTTCTTTTTGTAGTGTTTAAAATATCAGCCAATAAATAATCATCAAATTTAAAATGTGCACCTATAGTTTTAAGCAAACCAATGTCATTTAAACCATGAATATTAAGCCAATTATTTTTAGTATAATCAAAGCAAGAATTAAGAGCTAGAACGGTAAACTTATCATATTCAACAACATCTGTATCGTTATATACAAAAAGCTGCATTTCGGTTTCATGCTCTTTATGCGAGCCTGTATACTCTAAAGTAATATGTTGCAGCTTTCTCCCTTTCTTGTATTTGATCTTTCTCATTCAAAAAAATTTACAATAGTAATATTACGAAAAAGAATCCGAATGAGAAATGACATTTATCATTTTGCTCAGAAAGATTTAACAAAACACATTGCTTTTAAAAAGTACACTTTTTATTATTTTCAGTAATTAAACCTGAATTATACGCATAAAAAAAACCGAGCCATTTCTGACTCGGTTTTCATATTCAATTGCAAAGACACACATAATGCGCCTCTACAGAGTAAATTATTTTACCTCTTCGAATTCAACGTCTTCAACGTTGTCTCCTTGAGACTGCTCTTGTTGTGGAGCAGCTTGTTGTCCTGCATCACCTTGAGCGTACATTGCTTCTGTAGCTGTTTTCCAAGCTACATTAACATTGTCTAATCCTTTTTGGATTGCGTCAAGATCTTGAGATTGGTGAGCCATTCTCAATTCAGTTAAAGCATATTCAATAGCTGTTTTGTGCTCATCTGTAATTTTATCTCCCAATTCTTTCAATTGACTTTCAGTTTGGAAAATAGTACTATCAGCTTCGTTCAATTTCTCAGCTCTTTCTTTTGCAATTCTGTCAGCATCAGCATTAGCTTCAGCATCTTTTTTCATTTTTTCGATTTCTTCAGCTGTTAATCCAGAAGAAGCTTCGATACGGATATCGTGAGATTTTCCAGTTCCTTTGTCAGTTGCAGAAACTTTGATGATACCATTAGCATCAATATCAAAAGTAACCTCGATTTGAGGAACTCCTCTTGGTGCTGGCGGGATACCATCTAAGTGGAAACGACCGATAGTTTTGTTATCAGCAGCCATTGCTCTTTCTCCTTGTAATACGTGAATTTCAACAGATGGTTGAGAATCAGCAGCAGTAGAGAATACTTGAGATTTTTTAGTTGGGATAGTTGTGTTAGACTCAATTAATTTAGTCAATACACCACCCATAGTTTCGATACCTAAAGAAAGAGGTGTTACGTCAAGTAACAATACATCTTTTACATCTCCAGATAAAACTCCACCTTGAATAGCAGCTCCAATAGCAACAACCTCATCAGGGTTAACACCTTTAGATGCTTTTTTACCGAAGAATTTTTCAACTTCGTCAGCAATTCTTGGCATACGAGTAGAACCTCCAACAAGGATTACTTCGTCGATATCAGATGTAGATAAACCTGCATCTTTTAATGCTTTAGCAACTGGCTCCATAGAACGTTTTACTAAAGTATCAGATAATTGCTCAAATTTAGCTCTAGATAATTTTTTCACTAAGTGTTTTGGTCCAGAAGCCGTAGCAGTTACGTAAGGTAAGTTGATTTCTGTTTCAGCAGAAGATGATAATTCAATCTTAGCTTTCTCAGCAGCTTCTTTCAAACGTTGTAATGACATTGGATCTAAACGTAAATCAATACCTTCTTCAGTTTTGAATTCGTCAGCTAACCAGTCAATAATAACTTGGTCAAAATCATCACCACCTAAGTGAGTATCACCATTTGTAGATAATACTTCAAATACACCATCTCCTAATTCAAGAACAGAGATATCAAAAGTACCTCCACCTAAATCGTAAACAGCAATTTTTTGATCTGTTCCTTTTTTATCTAATCCGTAAGCAAGTGCAGCTGCAGTTGGCTCATTGATGATACGCATAACTTTAAGACCAGCAATTTCTCCAGCTTCTTTTGTAGCTTGACGTTGTGCATCGTTAAAGTAAGCAGGAACAGTAATAACCGCTTCAGTTACAGTTTGACCTAAATAGTCTTCAGCAGTTTTTTTCATTTTTTGAAGTGTCATTGCTGACAATTCTTGAGCAGTGTATAAACGACCGTCAATATCCACACGTGGAGTATTGTTGTCACCTTTTACAACACTGTAAGGAACTCTTTTTGCCTCTTCTTGAGTTTCAGCAAAAGTGTGTCCCATAAAACGTTTAATAGAAGCAATCGTTTTTGTAGGATTCGTTACTGCTTGTCTTTTTGCAGGATCACCTACTTTAATTTCGCCACCTTCAACAAAAGCGATGATAGATGGAGTTGTTCTTTTTCCTTCTGCGTTAGGAATAACAACTGCTTCGTTACCTTCCATTACAGAAACACAAGAGTTCGTCGTACCTAAGTCAATTCCGATTATTTTACCCATTTTTTATATATTTAATTTTTGATTTAATTTTATAACTCAGGTGGCATAAGTCAATCTTTGTGCCAATATAAAAAACTAAATAAAATTGTCAGTTTTACTATTGACAAACCAATAATCGGCTGACAACATGACATTTTTCAAACCTGACACACATGGCATAACTCAATAATTCATGTCATTAATTTGTCGCATTTCTCATTACTTTTCTTCTATAATTTTCACCTAACTACCTATTACAATTTCATTTACATATTATTTATCAGAACACAATCGCATTCAAACCAATCTTACCTGTGTTCGATAAAAGCATAATAAAAATGATTAATGCTATTGATTATTAATACAAAAACACCCTACATTTGAAAATTAATAAGCTCTATAAAAGAGCAAAAAAAACAAAGCCAAAAAAACAAAGCCAAAAAAACTACAGTTAAAATAATGATGGTTGAAATTGATAAAATTGCATTAATAAAAATTGAAAATGGTCAAATTTTAAGCACAAAATCAAAAGGAAAAAACAAATATTATATTCCGGGCGGAAAAAGAGAAAATAATGAAACTGACCAGCAAACTTTAATTAGAGAAATTCAAGAAGAATTAAGTGTTGACATCATCCCCGAATCTATTGAATACATAGGAACTTTCAAAGCACAATCAGATGGAGATGTGAATGGAATCATTGTAAAAATGACATGCTACAAAGCAGATTATATTGGAACACCAAAAGAGAGCAACGAAATAGCCGAAATCAAATGGTTAAACTACACTGATTTAAATATAATCTCCGAGGTTGATAAAATTATCTTTAAGCATCTAAAAGAAAGTGGATTGTTAGTTTAATAAAAAAAACAGGAACAGAGAAAGAAAATTAATTTTATATTCGATAAAAATTATGGAAGAAAAATACCCTTTTCTACTTGAAAGAATTCAATCTATTCTCATCGACTCTATACTAATTATTGCTTGCATGATTCTTATTTCTGACGTTTTATCCAATTTCAAAAATGTTCCTGATTGGTTAAGAGCCGTTTTATTAATCCTAATATTTTTGTACGAACCAATTATGACCACTTTTGGAGGAACTATTGCCAACAATATAAAGAGAATACAAATTCGAAAAAACTCGGATGAAACCCAATCTATTAATTTTTTTCAAGCTATTATTCGTTATTTTTTCAAACTTCTTCTAGGATGGCTTTCTTTTATCACCATCTTTTCAAGTAATAAAAAAAGAGCCGTTCATGATATTATCAGCGGAACTGTAATGATAAAAAATCAAACAAAATCTTGAAAATTTGTAAAATGAAAAACCTAAAAACAATTATAATTTTCCTGTTTACATATTTAGGTTACTCACAGGACTTTGAAGGAAAAATTGAATATCAAATTACTTATTTTGATAAAAATAATGTCGAAGTAAATATTCCAAAAGTTAACCAGTTAATGGGAGAAAAATCAACTTTTATAACAAAAAAAGGAAAGTATAAACAGATTACTAATAGTGATTTTATGAGTTTTCAATTATATTCATCTAATGAAAAAAAACTCTACATTAAGAATAATTGGAATCAAAAAGAATCTGACACTTTGTTTTATTTAGATCCTTCAAAACTAGAAAATGTTAGTTTCAAATATGAAATTACAAAAAATGCTGCTACTATACTTGGCTACTTATGTGATAAATTAACTGTAAAAGACACTTTAAATATTATTCGAGAAGAGTATTTTTATTCACCCGATTTAAAACTGAACCCTAAATATTTCAAAGACTTTTCTGCATTCAATAAAAACAAAATTACCGACTTAATGAAAGCTGTATTTCTTAAACTTAGTTATTATTATCCAGAATTTACATTAAGTATGACAGCCATCGATATAAAAAAAATAAAAATTTCTGATTCAGAATTTAGTCTGCCACCTCATAAAGCATTTATAGAATATCAATAAATATAATTCTAAGAAATGGCTGCTGAAGAAGTTTCAATTCAATGACTTAAAATTTCGTTCTAATAAAGGTAAGCAACTTAATATGCGTGCATAATAATATGCTTATTCATAACTACCTTTCCTTTTTTATTCGTAATTTCGATTTCTCATTAAAATTACAATTACAAAATGGCATCATTTACAAAAGAAATATCTTTTCGCTGGTCAGATCTAGACCCAAACTTTCACGTTCGTCATAGTGCTTATTACGATTTTGGTGCGCAGCATCGTATCGAAATTCTAGAAGAATTAGGTTTAACTTTAAGAGTAATGCAAACACAAGGTTTTGGTCCTGTTTTGTTTAGAGAAGAATGTGTTTTTAGAAAAGAATTAAAACTCTCAGACAAAATATTTATTCATACCAAAACATCAAAAATGAAAGCCGATGCTTCACGCTGGTCTATTATTCATGAATTTAGACGTGAAGACGATACACTTTGTGCTGTTATTACTGTGGATGGCGCGTGGATGGATACTAAACTAAGAAAACTAGCTTCTCCAACACCGGAAATTGCAATTCAGGCATTGAGTATTTTTCCTAAAAGCGATGATTTTGTTGGATTATAAAATTAAATCTAACTGCATATAGAACACTAAAATCCGAAAAGCAATCACTTTTCGGATTTTTTATTTCCTTTTAAATCAAACCTATTCAAACTTCAATCCAAAATTTACCCTGTCAAAAGTAGTACTGCAAGAAATCGCAAATCGGCCAATATTTACAGTTCCAAAAATTCCTTCAACACCATGTCCCGAATAAAATCCACCTGCCGAAAATCGGTTAACCTGATATTTCAAGGCTATATCATTAACCCTGCTGCTTAATTGTCCGAAAACAATA
Source organism: Flavobacterium plurextorum (assembly GCF_002217395.1). Taxonomy (GTDB): domain Bacteria; phylum Bacteroidota; class Bacteroidia; order Flavobacteriales; family Flavobacteriaceae; genus Flavobacterium; species Flavobacterium plurextorum. The sequence goes on from NZ_MUHD01000020.1 coordinate 43,903, forward strand.
AAATTTGGAACAAACTCATAACTGGCAAAAACCTTCGGAACCATTTTTTGATAATAATCAAAACTTTCATCCGTTTCATAATCCATACTTACAGAATGTACATTTTCTAAATTTCCTCCCACATAAGTATTTTCTCCAAAATGATACGAAATACTAAATCCTGTAAATGTTCCTTGATAACCGCTTCGAGAATCAACATAACCAATTCCGATTGTAGCTCTAAACTTATCGCATATCTTACCAATATAACCAATATAAGTCCTGTCAATCTCAGATTTATCAATTCCAGCACCAAAAATAATATCTTCCTGACACATCGCAAGAGCATACTGAAAATAGGCTGAATATTGATCTTTATTTGCCGCAACAACACTCCTTCCTTTATCAAGATCAATATTAGCAGATATCAGAGTAGAGTTTATAACGGCGAAATCAAAAGTATTGATTTCCTGAGCAAATGCAGAGACGGAAAGCAAGAGTATAAGTATTGTTTTTTTCATAATACCATTTTTAGCTGACAACATTCTTACACTAATTTAAAGACAATTTTCCTGTTAATAAAAGAAGTCCCTCCAAGTACCACATTACTCGTTTAAATACATTATTTTCATAATCAAGATCATTTAATCGATAAAAACACAATAAATAATCGATAAATGGCTTCAAAAACAACAAAACAACTTAGAATACCAGTTTTCTGATAACTTTATGACACTGTTTTTTGTATTTCAAAATGCATAACAGTAATTTTATACTTTACATTTTCTCAACCTTATTTATGATACATTCCTTAATTTGATTCGTTAATAAAATCAATAATCGTATTTTTGAAAAAGTAATTAATTAAAAACGAAACATATGTTTACTATAGAGCAAATCAAAGAGGCTCACGCCAAAGTACAAAGCGGTGCCGATTTTCCTAATTATATACAAGACCTGATTATTCTGGGCGTAAAAGGCTACGACACATTTGTACACGATGGTCATGTCGAATATTACGGCGTAAACAATTATACTGTTACTTCTGATGAAAAATACAGTCCAATTGCAATTGCTCCAACGGTTAATAAAGAGCTTTTTATAGAATTTTTAGTAAAACATCAACACGGCGAAACAGATTATATTACTTTTTGCAACCATTCTGGTCAATGCGGAATAGCAAAATGGAGAGTTGATATTATAGAAATGACCTGCACTTATTTTGATAGCGCAGAAAACGAAATTCTAATTGAGAAAATTCCAAGTTAAGCTGCCTTAGAAATGCTTATTTTCAATAACAAAAAATATTCTACAACTAAAAAAAGTATCCTTATGATGCTTTTTTTAGTTTGCTTTACAGGATTTTCACAGCAAAAAAAAGAAAAACCTAAATTTAAGGTTATTGCTTTTTATACGGCAAAAAATGATCAAGCCCATATTAGTTTTGTTCATGAAGCCAATAAACGATTTCCTAAAATCGCAGAAGAAAATCATTTTGTTTATGATTCAACTGACAATTTGAACAACTTAAACTCGAAATTTTTAGCCAATTATCAAGTCGTTTTATTTTTAGATACAAGACCTGAAACATTAGAACAGCGAAAAGCCTTTGAAAAATACATGAAAGATGGCGGCGGTTTTATAGGTTTTCACTTTTCTGCTTTTGCTTTAAATGATTCAGAATATCCACAAAACTGGAATTGGTATCACAATACTTTTTTAGGTTCCGGCGAATATGTAAGTAATACTTGGAAACCAACGTCGGCAGTTTTAAAAATTGAAAATCAGCACTCCGCAACAAAAAACCTTCCTAAAACCTTTGCTTCAGCACCAAACGAATGGTACAAATGGAGTAATGATCTAAGAAAAAATACAGACATAAAAATTCTTGTTGCGATTGATGAAAGCAGTTTTCCGTTAGGAACAGGACCAAAAGCAAGCGAAATTTGGCATAACGGTTATTATCCAGTTGTCTGGACAAATAAAAACTACAAAATGATTTATATCAACATGGGACATAATGATATAGATTATGAAAACGGAACTAACGAAACGCTTTCGTATACTTTTGAAAATAAAATCCAAACTAAATTAATTACAAACAGCTTACTCTGGTTAGGAAGCTCTAAAAAATAAATTTATCCAAAATGGCTGCTAAACTTTCTCCAATTATAAATGCTGAAGAATTATTGAACCTGAGCAATTTATCTGAAATCATATTGATTGATGCCAGAGCAGGAATTAATGCCGAAGAAAACTTTAAAATCGAACATTTACAAGGTGCTCGTTATGTTGATTTAAACAAAGATTTAGCAACAGTCGAGAATCCTTCAAACGGCGGCAGACATCCATTACCATCTTTCTCTAAATTTTCTGAAGTACTTTCTAAATTAGGAATTTCACCAACATCGTATGTTGTAATTTATGATGATAAAAACGGCTCAAACGCCGCTTCTAGGTTTTGGTGGATGCTAAAAGCAATTGGTCACGAACAAGTTCAGGTTTTAAACGGAGGTTTACAAGAAGCCATAAAAGCAGGTTTCCCTGTAACTTCTGAAATCAAACCTTATGAAACAGCAGAGAATTGTCCAGTTTCTGAATGGAAACTAAAACTGGCAGATATTGAAGAGGTTGAAAAAGCACGAAACAACAGCAAGAATATTGTAATTGATGTAAGAGATAAAAATCGTTTTGACGGACTTACCGAGCCGTTGGATTTAATTGCCGGACACATTCCTGGCGCAATAAATGTTCCATTTAGCGAAAACCTAGACGAAAATGGTCTTTTTAAATCGTCAGCAGTTTTAGCAGAAAAATATGCTGCAATTTTAAAAGACAAACCATCCGAAAATATAATTGTACATTGCGGATCAGGCGTTACAGCATGTCACACATTGTTAGCAATGGATTATGCCGGAATAGAAATTCCGAAGCTTTATGTAGGATCATGGAGCGAATGGTCTAGAAATGATCGTGAAATGGCAGTAAAAAAAACAGAATAAATAGTTTTGATGCTTCCAATAACTTTTGAAAACAGCAAAAAGACTCAAAAATACAACACAATCAACAATTTTTTAAAATACAGAAATGCAGCATTGGGATATACTTTTATCAAATCAAGTAAATAAAAAAGCTTTTATAGACAGTTTGCTTTCGAGTGAAGCAAAAGGAGAATTAGCCGTTTTTAACAATCAAAAAGGGATTTTATTCTCTGACATTGCAATTGAAAAATTCATTGAAAAAGAATACCAATATGATAGTGTCGAAGCATCTCCAGAATCGCACAGACAACTGCGTACATTTTCATCGGGAGAACGTAAAAAAGAATTTTTAAAATACTGTATCAATCAAAAACCTGATTTTATCATTTTCGATAATCCGTTTGATCATTTAGATCAGGCTTCTCGTGTAGTTTTGGCAGAATCTTTAAAAAGCTTAACGAATGAAATTGCTATTATTCAACTTCTGAATCGTACAGTTGATGTTCTTGATTTTGTTCCGAATAAAGCGCAGATTAACGACAATACCTTCGAACTTCATCCGATCTCAAAAACCGAAAATCATTTTAAAACTCTAAATACAGCCGCAATTCCTAGAGCGATTGAATCGCATACTTTTCACGAAAGTGTATTAATTAAACTCGACAATGTTTCTGTAAGTTACGACGAAAGAAAAATTCTTGATACTATTTCGTGGACTATAAAACAAGGTGAATTCTGGCAGTTAGTTGGTCAGAACGGTTCAGGAAAAAGCACTATTCTATCTTTAATCACTGGCGATAATCCAAAAGGATTTGGTCAGGATTTGTTTTTATTTGGAAGAAAAAAAGGAAGCGGTGAAAGCGTTTGGGACATCAAAAAACAAATTGGAATCTTTGCTACTTCGATGACCGATTTATTTCAAAAAAGCCATACACTTGAAGAAATGATTCTTTCTGGATTCTTTGATTCTATTGGACTTTACATTGAGCCAACAACACACCAAAAACAAATTGTTTCGCAATGGCTTGAAGTCATCGAAATGACGCATTTAAGAAAAAAACGTTTTATAGATCTTTCTATCGGACAGCAGCGAGTAGCATTAATTGTTCGCGCCGTTTTAAAACATCCGCCGTTATTAATTTTAGATGAACCTGTAGAAGGCTTAGACGACGAAAATGTAGATTTAGTTATTCAGCTGATCAATACCATCAAACAGGAAACTAACGTTACAGTATTATATGTTTCTCACCGAATTGAATCTGGACTTGCTCCTACTTCTGTTTTTGAGCTTTTGCCAGCGTCAACAGGTTCTATTGGTAAAATAAAATACCATTCAGAATTAAATTAAACAAGAAAATGAGATTCAACTATTATGCAGCTGTACTTACAATACTTCTGCTTACCTCCTGCTCCAATTCAATTTCTACAGTTAGAAAAGATTATAAGCTCGCTGAAGTTTCAAAACTAAAATCAGATTGGAACAGCGATTCAAAAGAATGGTTTCTAAAAAAAGATACTTTGATAGGAACCGGAGGCCCGATGCATTGGGGAGTAATACTATCCAAAAAACAACTTCCAAAAAACTACGAAATTGATTTTAAAGCAAACATGACCAAAGAATCTTTATTCGAAATTATGTTGAACTTTGATAAAGAAAACTACATTAGAACTTATCTCTATCAAATTGATCAAAATATTGTAATTGGAAAAGGTGTTTACAACAAAAACAGTGATGAATATGGTAAACGAGGCGGGAAAAGTCTATTTACTAAACCAATGAAATTAGAGAACAACAAATGGTACAATGTAAAAATAAAAGTTCAAAATAATCAATTACACTTTTCAGTAAACAATCAAACCTCATTAGAATGTTCCCTAGAAAAAAGTAATCTCAGCCAACAAGGAAAACTAGGTTTCATAACCAACGGAGAAGTCAAAATAACCGATTTAACGATTAAAACGCTTCAATAAAAATCTATTTGAATTAGAAAAAAAACATTGCCAGCGGTTTCAACCTTTAGAGCGCAATAAATTATCCTAATCCGTTTCCTAAGTTTCCCAAGCTTAAAACCTTTGGCTATATAGTTCAAATATAATACAACAAAAAAAGCTCCATCAGGAGCTTTTTTTACTATAACAAATTTTCTAATTTTCTAATTGACAAATTATCAAATCTAATTCTCTTCGTCTTCCGTATTATGCGATTTGACATAATTACGCCATTTTTCAATACAATCCTGAAAATCCTGTGGCAGTTCCGTATCAAAACGCATCATTTCACCTGTATTCGGATGTACAAAACCAAGCGTTTTTGCATGCAAAGCCTGACGCGGCAACGCTTTAAAACAATTTTCAATAAACTGTTTGTACTTTGTAAAAGTAGTTCCTTTCAAAATCAAATGTCCGCCATATCGCTCATCATTAAACAACGGATGTCCAATGTGTTTCATATGCGCACGAATTTGATGTGTTCTTCCTGTTTCTAATTTACAAGAAATCAAAGTAACATATCCAAAACGTTCCAAAACTTTATAATGCGTAATTGCAGGTTTTCCAATTTCTGGATCAGCAAAAACCGCCATTTGCATACGATCTTTTAAATGTCTTGCTAAGTTTCCTTCAATTGTTCCTGCTTCTTCCGTAACATTTCCCCAAACAAGAGCAATATATTCACGTTCAGAAGTTTTAGCTTCAAATTGTTTTGCTAAGTGAGTCATTGCTGCCTCCGTTTTCGCCACAACCAAAAGTCCTGATGTATCCTTATCAATTCTATGCACCAAACCCGGACGTTCACTGCTGTTCATTGGCAGATTATCAAAATGATGCGCCAAAGCATTAACCAGCGTTCCTGTATAATTACCGTGACCAGGATGCACAACCATTCCAGGCTCTTTATTAATCAATAAAAGAGCGTCATCTTCATACACAATATTCAACGGAATATCTTCTGGCAGAATATGATTTTCAAACGGTGGATGCGATAACATAACCGTTACAACATCAAAAGGTTTAACCTTATAATTTGATTTTACTGGAATATCATTTACAAAAATGTTTCCTTCAGTTGCAGCGTTCTGAATTTTATTTCGCGTTGCATTCTGAATCAAATTCATTAAATATTTGTCAATACGCAAAAGCGCTTGACCTTTAGGGACTTCAAATCTGAAATGCTCGAATAATTCGTCTTCCAGATCTAAATTTTCAATATTATTGTTCATCTTGTGGGGTTTCAGTAGTTGGTGCAGCTGTACTATCGGCAGCCTTACCTTCATCTTCGTAAGTTGCTTTTCCGTCTCCTAAAACCAAGTCGATTTTTGAAGCCTTCAACACACGATCTCCTACTTTTAAATTTCTTCCTTTATAACGCATCTCCAAAACCATATCTTTTCCAAGATTCGGAATATAAGTAATCGTTCCCGGTTCAAGCCCTAAAGCTTTTAAAGTTGGAACCGCTTCACGATACGTTTTTTCAATTAAATCAGGAATTCTAACAGATGAGAATCCTGATGAATTTATTTTAATATATATTTTTCTTCCCACTTTTACTTTTGTTCCCGGCAATGGATCTTGCTCAACAACACTATATTTTGGAAATTCACTACGATAATCAACACTATCCAAAAGCACATAATCTAAATCCAGCTCATCCAGTTTTTGCTCTACCTGCTCTTCTGTCAGTTTAGCTAAATTTGGAACCGCAATTTCATGACCGTGATCCGTGGTAAAAGTCAGCCAATGCATAAACAAATAACCTAAAACGGCAATAATAGCAGCCGCACTTAATACTTGAATAAAAAATACACGGCTTGTTAAATACTTACGTAAACTCATAAATTTATTTTTATTAGAGGCAAAGATAAAGCTATTTCGTTTCAAAAAAAATGATAATTTTGTTTTAAACGAAATAGCTTTTAATACCTGTTAGTATAAGGAGCTGTTTCCTGCTGTCTGCTGTATCTTTTATGCCGAACACCGGCACAAAAGGATGCCGCTCCCATCAGGGCTAGAGCGCTTGGTTTCAAAAGAAGATTTTTGTTCTTTATTTTAATAACGTAACCACAATATTGTCAGGCTGAGCGGAGTCGAAGCCCCGCAAAGTGATTCAACAAACGGTGCTTCGACTCCGCTCAGTCTGACAAACAAAACGCATAAGAAAACAATTCGTGAAAATTTGAAAAATTCGTGGCAAACAAACAGTTAAACGAATAAACAGTTAAACAAATAAAAGATAAAACAAATAAACATCATAGAATGAAAAACATTGCCATCATCATGGGCGGATATTCAAGCGAATACAAAATTTCGCTTATCAGCGGAAACGTTGTATATCAATATCTTGACAAAACAAAATACAACGGGTTCCGTATACATATTTTTAAAGAAAAATGGGTATATGTAGACGAAAAAGACGCTGAATATGCAATCGATAAAAACGACTTTTCTGTAACTATAAACGATCAGAAAATTACTTTCGACTGTGTTTTCAATGCCATTCACGGAACTCCAGGTGAAGATGGATTAATGCAGGCTTATTTTGAATTATTAGGAATTCCGCAATCCTCTTGCGATTACTATCAATCAGCGTTAACATTCAATAAAAGAGATTTATTATCTGTTTTAAAACCTTACGGAATCAAAACAGCAATTTCGTATTACTTAAACAAAGGCGACGTTATCAATACTGAGGAAATCGTTAAAAAAGTAGGTTTGCCATGTTTTGTAAAACCAAACAAAGCTGGATCTAGTTTTGGAATTTCAAAAGTAAAAACAGAAGCTGAACTTCCAATCGCGATTGAAGTTGCTTACAAAGAAGACAACGAAATCATTATTGAAAGCTTCCTTGACGGAACCGAAGTTTCTGTTGGAGTAATCAATTACAAAGGAGAAATTAAAGTATTGCCAATTACCGAAATCGTATCTGATAATGATTTCTTCGATTATGAAGCCAAATACGAAGGAAAATCACAAGAAATCACACCAGCTAGAATCTCTGATGAGTTAACACAAAAAGTAAGTGATGTTGCCAAACGTGCTTATGAAGTTCTAAAAATGAAAGGATTCTCAAGAAGCGAATTTATCATTGTAGACAACGAACCATATATGCTCGAAATGAATACAATTCCTGGTTTAACAACAGAAAGTTTGATTCCGCAGCAAGCACGAGCAGCAGGAATTTCTCTTGAAGATTTGTTTACAAATGCAATTGAACTGGCTCTTTCTTAAAGACGCTAAGATACTAAGGTGCTAAGGTTCTACGATCTTAGCACTTTCTTTTTCAAACACAATATTACCACACGGAGTAAAGTCGAAGTTTTCTAAAGAACCTTTTAACCTAAAAACTCAGAACCTTAGAACCTTAAAAAAAATGCGAAAAGCCCTATTCCCAGGATCATTTGACCCAATTACTTTAGGTCACGAAGATATTATCAAAAGAGGAATTTCTTTATTTGATGAAATCGTAATTGCAATTGGTGTAAATGCCGAAAAAAAATACATGTTTTCATTAGAAGAAAGAAAACGTTTTATAGAAGAAACTTTCAAAGATGAACCAAAAGTTTCAGTTATCACTTACGAAGGTCTGACAATAGATTTAGCAAAAAAACAAAAAGCTGATTTCATATTAAGAGGTTTGCGCAACCCAGCCGATTTCGAATTCGAAAAAGCTATTGCACACACCAATAGAAAACTGTCTAAAATAGAAACTGTCTTTTTATTAACTGCTGCAAGCACATCATACATAAGTTCAAGCATTGTGCGTGATGTATTGCGTAATGGCGGCGAATACGAAATGCTGGTTCCAGAAGCGGTTAGAGTTAAAAAGTAAAATGAGCAAAAAATACATTCTCGAAACCTACCCTTTCTGGATTAAAAAGCTCTTTCTTTTTCTTCTTTTTATTTCATTCAACAAAATAAACAGTCAAAACAATTCTAATTCTGTCAGAGAAATAAAGAATATCGATCAGTACAATTCAGAGGAAATTGATTTTATGGATTCCGAAGAAAATGTAAAATTAAGCGGAACTCTACTTTTTCCTAAAACGGGATATTCAAAAATCGTAATTATTACGCCTGGAAGCGGTCAAAACGATCGTAATTCACATGATGTTTTGGCAGAAGAACTATTAAAAAATCAAATCGCAGTTTATCGTTTTGATGATCGAGGAGTTGGAAAATCTGGAGGCAATGTAAATTTTAGCGTAGATCAAATTATCAAAGACTTATATTATGCTTTAGATAATATTCAAAAAATCGATTCCCTTTCTAAAAAGCAAATCGGTGCTCTAGGACACAGTTTAGGCGGAATCGCAACAATTGATGCTTATCAGCAAGGATTCAAATTAGATTTTTTAATCCTAATGTCTACGCCAATTGAAAAATTTAAATCATTTGATAAACCTCAATACAGCTCTCGAAGTAATCCAAAAATAAAAGTAAGCACCAAAGTATTATTTGAAAATTTAAAAATTCCAATGCTTTTTATTGCAGGCACAAACGATAGTTTTTTTGACAGTAAAAAGACAGCCGAATTAGTCAATGCATTAAACAATAAAAATATAGATGTCGAAATACTAAACGGACTAAATCATTTTTTAAAAGCCGGCACTGATGATTGGAAAAAAACAAAAAAATACAGTGACTTGTATGAAATAGATCGTCAAGCACTCGATAAAATTGTAAACTGGACCTCTAAAATATGATTGAGTGATATCCTTATAAATTTGTAAACCAATTTAATTATAAGTAATTTCGCATTTTTAAAATAAACAATAAGTAATGAGTATCGAAAGAGAATTAAACAAACGAAGCGGATCTAAATGCGAACTTTGCGGCGCTGAAGAAAACCTAAAAGTATATCAAGTATTACCAACTCAAAAAGGCGGTCTTGACGAAAGTATTTTAGCTTGTAATACCTGTATTGACCAAATTGAAAATCCTGACAACGTCGATTTAAATCACTGGAGATGCCTTAACGACAGCATGTGGAATGAAAATACTGCTGTACAAGTTGTAGCTTGGAGAATGTTAAGCCGCATGCGCGCTGCAGGATGGCCGCAAGAATTACTTGACATGATGTACTTAGACGAAGACACGCTGGCATGGGCACAAGCAACTGGCGAAGGCGAAGACGACGAAAACAAATTAGTTCACCGCGACAGCAACGGCGTAGTTTTACAACATGGAGATTCAGTTGTTTTAATCAAAGATCTTAAAGTAAAAGGATCAAGTATGGTTGCCAAACAAGGAACTGCAGTTAGAAACATTCGTCTTGACCATGAAAATGCCGAATATATTGAAGGAAAAGTCGATGGTCAACAAATTGTGATTATCACGCAATATGTGAAGAAGATATAGTTTTTTTTTTAGGTTCATAGTTACAAAGTGGTAAAGTTGCAAAGGCTTTTGCTTAACTTTTAAAACCTGAAACTTGAAACTTGAAACTTGAAACTTGAAACTTGAAACTTGAAACTAAAAAAGGCTATTCAAAATACGAATAGCCTTTTTTATTATTTTTCTGTTCTGGAAATAACTTGAAACAAATTAAACCTGATCCCGAAGCTTCGGGAGAAACTAAAAATTATCGTTGAAATAATTTATTGATTTGCTCTTTGATCAACGGCTCAGAAACATTGTTTGTCGCAGCATCTTTATCTTTGCTTGAAACCATAAACTGAACTGTCGCTTTGTCTGGAACAACGTTTCCTGTATAGTGTAACCAAATATAATTGTTTGGTAATTCTAATTTTATGTCATACAACGGAGTTGCTGTAAAACCATTTACAATAATGTTGTAAAGATTTACGTAATCGTTGTCAACATTTTTGAAGGTAAATTTTCTTAAACTTGATGCGTCTTCATCATCGTTTTGAATACTTGTGTAATAAACCGTGTATTCATCTCCAATTTTCTGAATGTAATTGTTATTTACTTTTCCTAGTTTTTCAACAGGAACTGTTTCAAGAACTTTAATCTGTGCAAACGACACAAAACTAAAGAACAAAATGGCAATCGTAATAGTTCTTTTCATAATAAATTTGGGATTTATATTTTTTTTACTGCAACAAAAAAACACAGAAATAATGAAAAAACACCTATCAAATCATTATTTTTTTAACATAAAACCACAAACTTCAAACATAAAACAATTAAAAAGCTGATATACAATTACATAAAACTAACATTACTAAATTACCTGCAATTTTACACCCCTTAATATTTATTATTATTCTTCTCCTCCTCTTTCTTTACCACATTACGAGCCACCTCAATTTTGAACTTTTTCCCTTTCATTTTTTCGTCTTTAATATTCTTAAGCAGTTCTTTTACTTTTCCGAATTTTACTGCTGCAAACGAAACAAAATCTTTTACCTCGATAAGTCCCAAATCACCTTTTTCTAATTTCCCTTTTTGAGAAAAGAAACCAACGATATCAAACTTATTCAGTTTTGTTTTTTTACCGCCGCTAATGTAAATAGTCTGAAATTCGGGTGGTTTTGGCAGACTTGTCGTATTCTTCACATCAAGGATTTCCATATCATAATCGATATAATCCAGCTTTTTTTCGCTTTCATGAACAATAACATACGCCGTTCCAGTTGCCTGCATACGTGCCGTACGACCGTTACGATGCGTAAACTCATCTTCTTTTAAAGGCAAATGATAATGAATAACATGTTTCATCTCAGGAATATCCAATCCACGCGCAGCAAGATCTGTTGTAACAAGATAACTCACACTTCCGTTTCTAAACTGAATCAAAGCACGTTCACGTTCATCCTGATCCATTCCGCCATGATAATACGTAGCGTAAATTCCTTTTTCGTTCAAAGTATCGCTGATACGTTCTGCAGCATCGCGGTGATTACAAAATATAATAGCCGATTGTGATTTTAAGGAACAAATCAAATTGAACAAACTTTCTAATTTGTCTTTTGAAGGAGACAAAATCATCTTCATAGAAAGATTAGCTTTTTCCTCTTCTTCAGGAATAAAATCTAAAATAGTTGGATTAACAACTCGTGTATATTTTGGAATCTCAATATCAGAAGTTGCCGAAACCAAAACTCTTTTATTAACTTTTGGTAATCTGCCAATTATAAAAGACATCTGCTCATGAAACCCTAATTGAAGAGATTTATCAAACTCGTCCAAAATTAAAGTCTGAACTTTATCTGTTCGAAAAGTCTCCCTGTCAATATGATCTGCAATTCTTCCTGGAGTTCCAATTAAAACAGCCGGCGGATTACTCAAATTTTTAATTTCAGTATCAATCGAGTGTCCTCCGTAACAAATATTTACTTTGTACTGCGTTCCCATTTTTTTCCAAACCTGCTCGATTTGCAGTCCTAATTCGCGCGAAGGCACTAAAATTAAACATTGAACTGAAAGTATCTCAGGCTGTAATAATTCTAAAATTGGAAGCAAAAAAGCCAATGTTTTTCCTGATCCTGTTGGAGAAAGCAGCAAAACATTGTTGTCGTTCAAAATGGCGTCTTGCGCCATTTCCTGCATTTCGTTTAGGCTTTCAATACCTAAATTCGAAAGTATATTATTGGAATGGTGTTTTTTATTCATTTTGCAAAAGTAGGGAAAAAAGTTTTGTTTCAGGTTTCATGTTTCCATTGTTTCAAGTTGCTTAACCGCAAAGCGCGCAATGATTATAAGCAAGGTTCGCAAAGTTTAAACATAAAGCTTTGCGAACTCTTTGCGCTTTTTTATAAAAACTAAACTATATAAAACTTTGCGCTCTTTGCGGTAAAACTACGTACAAAGTAGATCAAACCTGAAACTTGAAACCTGAAACAAAAAACTTATATTTGATTTACAATAAAACCAAACCATGAAACTTTTTACTTTTCCCATTTTACTTTTCACCATCACGTTTTTCGCTCAAAACAATAAAAAATACGATACATTTTTCGAAAAAGGAAACGGAAATCAAGCGGCTTCCTACCAAGAAACTATTGACTATTATAAAGTATTGGCTAACGATTTTGCAACAATTCAAATGAAAGAAATGGGTTTGACTGATTCTGGAGAACCTTTGCACATGATTGTTTATAATCCTGACAAGGAGTTTGATTTTAATAAAATTCAGAAAAACAAAGCTGTTCTTTTTATCAATAACGGTATTCATGCCGGTGAACCTGACGGAATCGATGCCACAATGCAATTTTACAGAGATTTGGCAATTGGAAGAATAAAAGCACCAAAAAACACCGTTTTAGTTACCATTCCTGTTTACAATATTGGCGGCGCTTTAAACCGAAACTCGACGACAAGAGCCAATCAAGACGGACCAGAAATTTATGGTTTTAGAGGAAACGCCAGAAATTATGATTTGAATCGTGATTTGATGAAATCAGACACTCGAAATACGAAAAGTTTTGTCGAAATATTCCAAAAAATAAATCCTGATGTTTTTATTGATAATCACGTAAGCAATGGTTCTGATTATCAATACAAACTAACTTATATTATGACACAACATAATAAGTTAGGAACCGTTTTGGGCGATTTTATGAATGCCGAAATGATGCCCGCTTTGGTAAAAGATTTACAGAAAAAGAAAATTGAAACAACGCCGTATGTAGATTCTTTTAAAGATACACCAGATAAAGGTTTTGGACAATTTGTAGATAATCCAAGATATACAACAGGTTATACATCGTTATTTAATACAATTGGTTTTGTGGTTGAAACACATATGCTGAAAAAATATGCCGAACGTGTAAAAATGACCTACGAATACACAAAATCGACTTTGGATTTTACCGATGCAAATTATCAAAAGATAAAAGATTTAAGAGTAAAAAATTTAGAGCAATATCAGCCTAAAAAATCCTATACATTAAAATGGGAATTGGACAGTACAAAAGCAACTACATTTTCATTTTTAGGATATGAAGCAGGTTACAAAAAAAGCGAAGCCACAACTGGAAACCGTTTATATTATGACCGAAACAAACCATATAAAAAAGATGTTCCGTATATAAAAGAATTCAAATCGGTTAAAGAAGTTGTGATTCCGACAGCTTATATTATTCCGCGTGGATATTGGAATATTATTGATCTTTTAAAAAATAACAACATCTCTTATTCTCAGCTTAAAAACGACACGATTATCGAGGTTGAAAGCTACAAAATTGCCGATTTTAAAACGGTTCCAAACGCTTACGAAGGACATTATTTACACTACAATACAGCAATAACTTCTAAAGTTGTAAAAATGGCTTTCGCCAAAGGTGATTACTTGGTTCCAACAAACCAAAAAGGTGTGAAATATCTCGTAGAAGCTTTTGAACCAGAAGGCGTTGATTCGTTCTTTAACTGGAATTTTTTCGATCCTATTTTACAGCAAAAAGAACATTACTCCGAATATATTTTTGAAGATACGGCCGCAAAACTTCTAAAAGATAATCCAACTCTAAAAGCAGAATTAGAAGCTAAAAAACAATCTGATACCGAATTTGCTAAAAATCCTGGTCCACAATTAAACTGGATTTACAAACATTCTGTTTATTATGAAAAGGCGCATTTGCAGTATCCTGTTTATCGTGTTTTATAATTTTTTTTTATTGTTTATGGTTTCCCTTAATATTAATTTTTATTAATCTCTATATTTGAGAATTAAATAGAATTTTAATAAAAAAGTAATTTAAAATAAATTTAATCTTAAGAATATACTTTTTTAGTTATTATAGAGATCACAAAAAATATTATTATCAAATTCTACAAAAATGAAATTTAAACATTTAAAAATTGATGACTGGAAACAATTCAAGAATATAGATATAGAATTCCATCCCAATCTAACTATTCTAACCGGTGCAAATGGTTCAGGAAAAACCACAATTCTAAATTTACTAGCTCAACATTTCGGTTGGTATATTAATGAATTAGCAACACCCGCAAAAAACAAAAAAACAGGTATAATTAATTTTTTTACTCGTTTATTTAATGATGAGCAAAAAAAAGAAACAAACATAGGACAATTAAATTATTCAAATGGAACTAAGACTGATTTAAATATTCCAGTTGAAAATGAAAATGCTCAGTATAGTATCCATATAGCTAATATTCAAAAAGTTAATGGTTTAAACATACCATCTCATAGACCTGTATTTTTTTATCAATCAATTCCTCACATTTCAACAACAAAACGAACAAAATTACAAGCTTATCAATTATATTTCACAAGTATTTATCAAAAGCTTTTGTCAGAAAATTCAAGATACAAACCTTCTAATTACTACATTAAAGAAACTTTATTAAATTGGGCAATTGGAGGTTCTGGTAATGAATTCATTGAAGCAGACAGCGAACTTCGTTCATATTTTGTAGGTTTTGAAAATGTTTTAAAACAAATCTTACCAAAATCTTTAGGTTTTAAATCAATTGCAATTAGAAGCTATGAAATTGTACTAGTTACCGAAACTGGAGAATTTATGCTCGATGCTGTTTCAGGTGGCATAAGTGCTATAATAGATTTAGGATGGCAAATTTTTAATTATTCTGAACAAAATGAATCATCAATAACAATTTTAATTGATGAGATAGAAAACCATCTTCACGCAACAATGCAAAGATCTATTTTACCTTCAATAATATCTGCATTTCCAAATGTTCAATTTATTATTTCGACTCATAGCCCGCTAATTATTGGATCTGTAAAAGATTCAAATGTATATGCCTTTAGATATAATGAAGATAAGAGAATTTTTAATGAATGTTTAGATTTAATAAACAAGGCAAAAAGCGCAAATGAAATATTAAATGAAGTTTTGGGAGTTCCCTTTACAATGCCAATATGGGTTGAAGAAACATTAAACGGAATTATTAAAAAACATTCAGGACGAGAAATGAATGAAACATTGTTTAATGAAATGCGAGAGGATCTTAAAATTCTAGGATTGGAAGATTTAATGCCTTTAGCAATTGATAAAACTTTGAAAAATAAATTATGATTAAATTGACAAAAGAAGCAGAACCTGTAATATTAACAACCAATAAAATGGATTGGACTACTCAATTGTTAAATCACATAGTATTAGGAACTAAAATACCAAAATCTCTTGAAAACAATTATAATAAAAAAGAAATAAAAGATTCTTTGAGAAAAGAAAGTCATAGTAAGTGTATGTATTGTGAAAGTATGATCAGTCATATTACATTTGAGCACATAGAACATATTAAACCAAAGGCCAAAGATAAATTTCCACAATTTACTTTCGAATATTTTAATTTAGGACTTTCATGTCCTAAATGTAATATGAACAAAAGTGACACCTATGACAACTTAACTCCTTTTATAGACCCATATAATGATGATCCAAAAAATCATTTTGAAGCTATCGGGGCTTTTTTATGGGCAAAATCTGGTGATATTAGAGCGAAAATTACTGAGATTGAAATTGATTTAAATAGACCTGAGTTACTGGAAATTCGTGGGGAAAGAATGAGAACAATTAGGACTTTGATAGACAATTTTAACACAACTCCAGTTGGAGTATTAAAAGACGCACTAAAAAAAGAAATTGACAAAGAAATTGATCAAAATAAACCATATTCTTTTTGTGCAAGAAAACTTGTAGATATGTTATGCATTTAATAAAACGCATGTTGATCTATTGAAACCCCAGCTCCGCAAAGTGTCGCACGCTGCGCAAATGTCTGTGACTTTGCGCCCGCAACGATAAGTAGTAAAGACTGTAAAAAGAAAAAAGCAACTTAGAAATGAGTTGCTTTTTTCTTTTATATCTCGTTAGAGACTATTATTTATCCTTCAATATTTTTTCTAAAAACTCTGTTTTCTCTTTTTCAGCTTGAAGTAAACGTTCGTATAGTTTTTTATTTTCTTCTATAGATTCCATTAATTTATCTAATGGATTAAAAGTACAGTGATTGTTAAACGTTCCAGCACTATTATCTGTGAAATTATTAAAATAATTAATCGCAGCTTCGTCTGAAAAGTTTTTAAGCGCTTCAACACTTACTCCCAAAGCTTTTGCGACAGCAATAAGCTTTTCATCATCGATTGTTTCACTATTTTCCAAAGCAGATATTGCTTGTTGGTTTGTTCCTAAAGCTTGCGCCAAAGCTTCTTGCTTCATGTCACGAAGTTCACGAATTCGGCTTATTTTTCGCCCTATATGATTTGGTTTTGCTAGTGTGCTCATAATTGAAATATATTGCTTATTGAACAAAAGTACGCTTTTTGAGACATGAAATAGTTAAAAATAAAATTTTATATAAAACGCTGAAACCTAAAAGTTCATTTATATTTAATTAATGTTTTTCTGACTTATTTTAAAAGTTATATATTTGAATACAATCAATTTTACAATTCTAAAAGTCATAACAAAATGGGACTATTTAACACTCTTTTTAAAAAGAAAGAAGAAAAAACAGCATCAGCTATCGATCAACAAATTGATAAACAATTTACAAATGAAAATGATTTTTTAGAAAAATTTGGGGCGCTTGCTTTAGAGAAACAAAGAAATCTTTATAGTGTAACTGGCGGACTTTCTTGGAATGTTGACATGGACAAAGAAGAAATAACATTTGGAGATGATCTTACTTTTCCAATGCAGGTTTTGGGTTCATTCTCGCATTCATCAGAAACTTGGCTTTGGATCTGGGATAATAAAGCGGGCGGTTACGCAGAATCTGTCATGAAACAAGCTCTATTGTTGAAACAATATGGAGAAGAAAATAATATTGATTTATTAAAAGTTGGCAAATTTGATGCTGTTTCTAATGATTTACATCTAATTGGTATGATTGCAACTGAAATGTTTAATACAAGCGGTTATTATCTTGGAAATTATGGTCAAGGAACAATGGTTGTTACCATAAAATCTGATGCAATAGACAAATCTGAAAGTGACGAATTATCTAGAATCTTAACTGTTTTTCCAGAACTGATTTCGACGTTTGAAATTCAAAACCATAAAAATGCTTTTACAAATTACTTAACTCAAAAGGGCTATAAATTAACATTGAACGAAAATGAAATTAAAGCTGAAAAGAATGAAAATATAATTAATGCTGTTTTTAATGAAAATAATCTTTTGACAAAATTAAACGGTAATTCTTAAACTTAGAATAATTAATAATCTAAAAGATATTCTGAAAACGATTGCCCGCGTGAGGGATAGAAGCAGTCCGCCGCAGCGGAGCGTATAGCCCGACAGCAATAAAAAAAAGACCCAATGAACACAAAGTTGATTGGGTCTTTTTTTTATTGGTGGCACGCCCCGATTTTAATAATCGTTATTTGCTGTTTTCGTCTTTAATCCCTTTTAGCAAAGCGTAAATTGCCATTGAATGTCCTTGTCCTAAATCAAAATCTTCTTTCAGCCAGTTTACAATTTCGCCGGCTTTTACTTCGGGTTTAAGTTTCCCGTTTGATGTAAAGCTTTTTTGTTCTGCTAAAACTCTAAATTCAGCAGGACCATTGCCCGTTTTTTCTTTAATTGTCTTTAAATACGCTTGAAATGACATAGAATTTACATTTAATAAGTTAGTTTACAAGTAAACGAAAATACAAATTAAATTTAATCCCTACGTTCTAATATTCAGCTTATTACTACAAAAAAAATTTTATATCTGGATAAACAAACTTTAATTGGTTTTAATCTTCTTCTCTTCTTCAAATAATAATTTAATATTCTCGTAAGAGTTTTTTAAGGCTTCTTTGATTTGCTCAGGATTGAGCCACGCCACTTTTTCGATTCCTTCTTCAAGCTGACCTTGCGGAATGCCTTCAAAATCGGAATGCATTTCGAACCAATGCGTAATTTTTAGCTTATACTTTCCATTGCGTTTAAAGATATGATATGTCTTTTGCAGTTTATTTGTTATTCGAAGTTGATCTACGCCCGTTTCTTCCTCAACTTCGCGCATTGCAGTTGCTTCGATTTCTTCGCCTTTCTCGATACCGCCTTTTGGCAGGTCCCATTTTCCGTTTCTAAAGATAAATAAAACCTCTCCCTTTTTATTATAGACAAAACCGCCTCCCGCTTTATTTACAGGAATTTTGGCTTTAAGGGTCTTCATAATCTCCTTTTCATCAGGATGATACAAATATGCCTTTTGAATTTTATTTTGAAACATTTTGACAAT
The DNA here is from genome assembly GCF_002217395.1 of Flavobacterium plurextorum. Classification (GTDB taxonomy): domain Bacteria; phylum Bacteroidota; class Bacteroidia; order Flavobacteriales; family Flavobacteriaceae; genus Flavobacterium; species Flavobacterium plurextorum. The sequence continues at coordinate 62,991 of NZ_MUHD01000020.1, forward strand.
AAGCTGCTCAATATCAATACTCTCTAACAAGAATAATTGAAAATCAGTCTCTCTTGAGATTTCATTTGTCAAAAAAAGTGGTTTGTCGTTCACAAAAACTTTATACATTTGTACTATGATTTTTAATAAAGATACTGCCGAAAAAACAGCCGAATTGCTTTTGCAAATAAATGCAATTAAATTGAATCCCGAAAATCCTTTTACATGGGCTTCTGGTTGGAAATCTCCTATTTACTGTGATAATAGGTTAATTCTTTCATTTCCAAGCATCCGAAATTACGTTCGTGATGAGTTTGCGAAAAACATTGAAAAACAATTTGGAAAACCTGACGTAATTGCCGGTGTTGCTACTGGAGCGATTGGAGTTGGTATTCTGGTTGCCGAAAGCCTTGGACTGCCATTTGTATATGTGCGTCCTGAAGCAAAAAAGCACGGAAGACAAAACCAAGTTGAAGGTTTTTTACAAAAAGGACAAAATGTTGTTGTTGTTGAAGATTTAATTAGTACCGGAAACAGCAGTTTGATGGCTGTTGAAGCTTTACGCAATGAAGGTGCAAATATTAAAGGTATGGCGGCGATTTTTACTTATGGCTTTAATGTTGCCGAAGAAAACTTTAAAAACGCTAATATCGATTTGTACACATTAAGCAACTACGAAAACCTGCTTGATTTAGCTGTTCAAAAACAATACATTACCGAAGATCAACAATCGACTTTGCTTGAATGGAACGAAAGTCCGTCGACTTGGGGACAACCTGAATAGATTTTAGTCCCGAAGTCTCGGGATTAGATTTTAGATTTTCTAAAAAATCGCTTTGCTCTTTTTTTAATTCCAACTTTGCGGACTTAAATAAAATCGAAGTAAAATAGAAAAACCTTGCGTCCTTTGCGGTAAAAAAACAAATAATAAAACAAAAAATATATGAACTTAGAAAGTCCAAAAGTTACAGTTCAGAAATCAGCTCAAGATCTATTTGATTTATTGACTGATGTTAAGAATTTCGAAAAATTAATGCCGGATAATATCGCAAAATTTGAAGTAACAGGCGAAGATGCTTTTATTTTTGGATTGAAAGGTATGCCGGAAATCAAACTTAAAATGAAAGAAAAAACAGCTCCAAACAAAATTGTTTTAGGTGCTGCAAGTGATAAACTTCCTTTTACTTTAGTTTCAAATATTGACAGTGTTTCTGATTCAGAAAGTGCTGTTCAATTAGTATTTGATGGTGAATTTAATGCCATGATGGGAATGATGATCAAAGGACCTATCAGCAAGTTTATCGAAACTCTAGCAACAAATATGACGAAACTTTAATAATGGTGAATTATTAATTGTGAATTATAAATGAAAAGTCCAATCGAATGATTGGACTTTTTTTTGTCATGTAAATTTAAAACCTTAGTCCCGAAGCCTCGGGATAATTACTCAGAGCCTCAGAACCTTCAAAAAAAAAACAACTCATCCTCGAAAAAATACAGTTCAGCACTATAAATTATTACAAAATAAATTATTGACCGAAGTTTGATCCATCAAAACTAACAAACCACAAAATGGAAGCAACTATTAAGATCTTAATTTACATTCACGCTTTTTTTGGCGGAATTGGACTGATAACTGGAATTGGAAGCATCATTGTTAAAAAAGGCAGTGTACTACACAAAAGAATGGGGAAACTTTTTTCTATCGGAATGATTATAAGTTCACTTATTTCGATTCCGATCTGCTGGATGCCTAAACATCAAAATATCTTTTTGTTCTTAATTGGCCTATTTACCATTTATCTGGTTGTTTCTGGAAATAGAGCTTTGGCTTTTAAACACAAACAAAAAGCTGATTTTACAGACAAATTAATTTCTGGAAGTATGTTGTTCTTTTCTGTAATAATGATTTCTATTGGATTGTATTGCCAATTAAACGCTATTGCAAATGGCATTTTATTCACTTTTTTTGGCGCTTTTGGATTTTATATGACTGTAAAGGATTTTATTTTCTTTAAAAACGTTTCAGAAATAAAGAAAAAATGGCTTTCTAAACATATTGGTAAAATGATTGGCGCTTTAATCGCATCTATAACGGCTTTTATTGTTGCGGGAATCGGATTAGGAAATATCATTACATGGATGGCTCCATCTATCTTAGGAACAATCTACATCATGTATTGGAATAGAAAAATAGCACCAAAAAACACAAAAGCATTAGAGGTTTAAAAACAAAACAATGATTTAGCCGATAAAAAACCTCTAAACCTTTGCTGCTTTGAACATTTGAGCCTATCAATAAAGCATCTGAATTTCTTTAATATCAAATTCTGATATAGAATCGTCTTCTAACAAAACCTGCAATTTACCAACTGAAGATACTCCTTGAATAATTCCCATGAAATTCTTTCCAGAAGTTTTTGGATGAAGATCTTTAAAAGGCATTGGAATTCCTTTTCGGAATAAGAAATTAAAATAATCTTCCCAAAAAAATGAAGCAGACGACTGCCATAAATCTATTTTCTGTTTCATTTTTTCAACGATTAAAACCACTAAAGATTCCTTATTGAAACTATTTCCAGAAATAACAGCCAGCGAAGAAGCATTTGGCAATTCATCGTAATTAGTTTGATTAACATTCAACCCTAATCCGACAACTGACACGATTCTGCCATCACTTTTTAAGGTATTTTCGATAAGTATGCCACCAATTTTTTTATTATATGACATAATGTCGTTTGGCCATTTTATAGATAATTCAGGAATATTTAATTCTTTTAGGACTTCTAAAACACTCAAAGAAACAACAATGCTTAGATTAAAAACTCGCTCATTATCAAAGACAAAATCCTTCACCAAGACACTCATAATTAAGTTTTTACCCAACTCAGACTCCCACTTCGCTCCCATTTGTCCTTTGCCTTTTGTTTGATTTTCAGCAGTTACGACCATAAAATTCTCTAGTTCATCTTGACTTGACATTGATTTAAGAAAATCATTTGTAGAATCTATGGCATCGAGTTTGATTAGTTTCATCTAAGTAATTTAAATAACTTAATTTAATATTTTGTTAAGCATCAAAAATAATCACAAAATTTGGTAACTTTACAAATTCATATAAAATAATTCATGGCGAAAAAGACTATTAATAATGATGTTCTATTGGCGAACATAATCAAAGGGATTGAAGAAGTAAAAGGAAATGACATCGATATTCTTGACTTAAGAGATATAGATACGGCGGTTTGCGACTATTTTGTAATTTGCAACGGAACGTCAAACACCCAAGTTAACGCCATTGTCAACTCAATTCAAAAAACAGTTTCAAAAGATTTAAAAGACAAACCTTGGCACGTAGAAGGAACCGATAATGCAGAATGGGTTCTAATGGATTATGTGCATATCGTGGTACATGTTTTCCAGAAACACATTCGTGAATACTACAATATCGAAAGTCTTTGGGGTGATGCCAAAATAACTACAATCGAAAACAAATACTAAAGAAAATTTTTTCTAATGGCTAAAGATAATAATCCAAATCCGAGTAAATTTAAAATAAGTCCTTGGTTAATATACACCGCAATACTTCTAGTTTTTTTATTTATAAGTTTTGCAACTGGTGGATCAAGTATGAGCGAACCTGCTCAATTAACTTCATCTAAATTCAATACTTTATTAGAGAAAGGTCAAATTGAAAAGGTTATCGTTTATAATAAAGCCGAGGCCGAAGTTTACTTAACTCAAGCAGCACTTAAAGATGCCGCAAATAAAAAAGTTTCTAAAGATATTTTTGAAAGACCAAACAAAGGTCCTCACTATACTTTGGAAATTGGTAACGATCAAATCTTTCAAACAAAACTTGAAAAAGCAGTTGGCGAAGGCAAACTGAAAGATTTCAATTTCTTGCAAAAAAACAATTGGAGCGACATTTTAATCAGTCTGCTTCCAATCATCATCATTATTGGTGTTTGGATTTTCATTATGCGTAAAATGTCAGGCGGTGCTGGAGGCGGCGGCGGACAAATTTTTAACATTGGAAAATCGAAAGCAAAACTTTTTGATGAGAAAACAGATATCAAAACTACTTTTAAAGATGTTGCAGGTTTAGAAGGTGCGAAAGAAGAAATTCAAGAAATTGTAGAATTCCTTAAAAACCCTGAAAAATATACTAATCTAGGAGGTAAAATCCCAAAAGGAGCTTTACTTGTAGGACCTCCAGGAACTGGTAAAACATTATTAGCTAAAGCTGTTGCAGGTGAAGCGCAAGTTCCATTTTTCTCATTATCAGGTTCTGATTTCGTAGAAATGTTTGTTGGAGTTGGTGCATCTCGTGTACGTGACTTATTTAAACAAGCTAAAGAAAAATCTCCTGCTATTATCTTTATTGATGAGATTGATGCCGTTGGTAGAGCAAGAGGAAAAAGCAATATGTCTGGCGGAAATGACGAAAGAGAAAATACTTTGAACCAATTATTGACAGAAATGGATGGTTTTGGTACAAACTCTAACGTAATTGTTCTTGCAGCAACCAATAGAGCCGATGTTCTTGACAAAGCTTTAATGCGTGCAGGTCGTTTTGACAGACAAATTTTTGTAGACTTACCAGACATTCGCGAAAGAGCTGAGATTTTTGCAGTGCATTTAGCACCAATCAAAAAAGTTGAAGGACTTGATTTAGACTTCTTAGCAAAACAAACTCCTGGATTCTCAGGTGCTGATATTGCAAACGTGTGTAACGAAGCTGCTTTAATTGCTGCTCGTAACAATAAAACAGCGGTTGACAGACAAGATTTCCTAGATGCTGTAGATAGAATTATTGGTGGTTTAGAAAAGAAAAACAAAATTATCACTCCAGACGAAAAGAGAGCAATTGCTATTCACGAAGCTGGTCACGCTACTGTAAGCTGGATGCTGGAACACGCTGCACCACTTATTAAGGTAACTATTGTACCTCGTGGACAAAGTTTAGGAGCTGCATGGTACTTACCAGAAGAAAGACAAATCGTTAGAACAGATCAAATGTTAGACGAAATGTGTGCTACTATGGGAGGAAGAGCTGCTGAAAAAGTAACTTTCGACAGAATTTCTACTGGTGCGTTAAGCGATTTAGAAAAAGTAACACGTCAAGCTCGTGCTATGGTAACTATTTACGGTTTGAATGATAAAATTGGAAATGTTACTTATTATGATTCAAGCGGACAAAGTGAATACAATTTCTCAAAACCATATTCTGACGAAACTGCAAAAATTATTGACAAAGAAATTTCAGAATTAATTGAAGGTCAATACCAAAGAGCAATTCAGATTCTTGAGGAGAATAAAGATAAGTTAAATCAACTTGCTGATATCTTAATAGAAAAAGAAGTTATCTTTAAAGATGACTTAGAAACAATTTTCGGAAAACGTACTTTTGATAAAAATTTAGAAGAAGTGGTTTCGTAAATTAATCAGGAAATATGTAATATTTTTTAAAATCTTAATTCAAAATAGCCTTTTGAATTAAGATTTTTTTATCTTTGAACGTTTTCAATTAACATGTAAAGCATTTCATATAAAAATGAATTTTTTCAAAAAAATATTTGGGTCCAGTGAATCCGCTTCTGACGAAGAACATGAAAGTGAATATGGAGGAAATCCAGTCCAAAATAGTCATTTGTCTCTTGACGAGCAATTCATTTTCAATTTCAAAAAAAATGGCGGAAAATTCTTGTATTGCGAAAACAACCAAGAACTTGCTGAACAGTTTGAAAATATCCTTGAAGAGAATGATTGGTTTGAGAGTGAAGTACTATGCTACGAACCAGCTCTATTTAATTTATTAGACGAAAATAAATTATTTTATACTGCACCAACTAAACCAAAATTTCTTTTAGCTGTGTGTGAAAATCTTATAGCCGATGAGGGTTCAATTTTATTTTCATCAAAACAAATTAGACAAAACAAACCAAACGAGTTACCCGCAAACATTGTTATTATTGCCACTACAAGTCAAATTCTACCTATGAAAAGTGATGGTTTAACAGCCATTAAACGTAAATACGATAGAGATATTCCAACTAATATTACCACAATAAAATATTTCGAAAAAGCAAAAGAAGAAGATTTTACGCAATACGGAAGTGTTGCCAAGAACCTATATTTATTGCTCTTAGAAGATCTTTAAGATGAATGAAACACTCAAGAGAACCATTTCTGGTGCTGTTTATATTGCTCTGTTATTAACTTCAATCTTGTTTTCGACTGAAAGCTTTATCATCCTTTTTGGCATTTTTCTAGTTATTACTATTTATGAGTTTTCTAACTTAGTAAATCTCAATAAAGTCTTTTCAATTTTATTTGGAACCTTGTTTTACAGCGCCATTGTACTTGTAAGCCACTACGGCAAACAAACAGCTGCTTACCTAAACAATTTATTCAAATCAAATTTAAACTTAGAAATCAATATACAACAGTTAGATCTTGTACTTCTTGCTGTTACAATTGTGGTTTCAATTAAATGTATTCTATTCTTATTTTACGACTCAGTTCAAAAAATAAGCATCTCTTCTAAATACTTATATTTATTAGGCTACATTACACTTCCTTTTATTTTTATTGTCAAAATTTCCTTTGGAACTAATGATTATAATCCAAAAATTATTCTTGGCTTATTCATTTTAATCTGGACAAATGACACTTTCGCTTATTTAATTGGAAAATCTATGGGAAAACACAAACTTTTTGAACGTGTTTCTCCTAAAAAAACTATTGAAGGATTTCTTGGCGGAGCTGTATTTGCCGCTTTTGCAGGTTTCTTGATTTCAAAACTATACATTCAGCCTAATCCAGCTTTTAGCGCAAAATCTATTTTAATATGGACTATAATCGCCTTAATTGTAAGCGTTTTTGGTACTATTGGTGATTTGATTGAATCAAAATTTAAAAGAATTGCCGGCGTAAAAGACAGCGGTTCTATCATGCCGGGACACGGCGGTATCTTAGATCGATTAGATAGTGTTATATTTGTAGCACCAATTATATTTTTATTTTATCAAATTTTATATTATGTTTCATAAAGAAGGAGCCCCATCTATTTTATTAGGAACAGTTTTTACTGTTGCCGTACTTGTAATTGCTGATAGATTTATAGATATCAATTGGCTGAGAATGCTTGTTCAAATAGCAGTATTATTGATTTTAATTATCATCTTGCAATTTTTCAGAAACCCAAAAAGAATTGCAGTTAGAAACAGTGATCATATTCTTGCTCCTGTTGATGGAAAAGTGGTTGTTATTGAAGAAGTTTATGAAGGAGAATATTTTAAAGATAAGCGTTTACAGGTTTCTATCTTTATGTCGCCAATAAACGTTCACGTTACACGTTACGCAATGGACGGAATTATTAAATTCAGCAAATACCACCCGGGTAAATTTTTGGTTGCATGGCACCCAAAAGCTAGTGAAGAAAACGAAAGAACAACTGTTGTTATCGAAAATGATACTTTTGGTCAAGTATTATACAGACAAATTGCAGGTGCTTTGGCAAGAAGAATTGTAAATTACGCTCAAGAAGGAATGCAGGTTATTCAAGGTACTGATGCTGGATTTATAAAATTTGGTTCGAGAGTAGATTTATTTTTACCTTTAGGTACGCCAATTAATGTAGTTCTAGACCAAAAAGCAATTGGCGGAAAAACTATTATCGCTACAAAAGCTTAAATGACAAAAAAAGATTTAGATACTCGTTTTTCAGAGGCTGTTGAAACTGCTCTAAAAATGACTCAAGCCTCACTGCCGCAAGATGTGCAGCTAAGACTTTATGCCTATTACAAACAAGCAACTTTTGGAACTGCTGTGTACAATCAATCTGAGAATTTTGATTTACGAGATGCTTTCAAAACCAATGCTTGGATGCAGATTAGTCATATTTCTGTTGATGAAGCTAAAGAGTGTTATATCGAGATCATCAATTCATTAACATCAAAATAAATTAACATTATGAAGAAAAACATTGTACTTTTCAGCATTTTGCCTTCATTTTTACTATTATTTTCTTGTAACGATAATAAACTAACTGAAGTTGTCGAGGTTCCTCTTCCTACTAAAGAGGAAAAAATAATGATTGGGTCGCCAAATGATGTAAAGGCAGATCCAGGATCATTTGAAATGACAAAACTTCCTTTTGGATATGACGGATTATCTCCTGCAATAAGATCATTAACTTTAGAAACTCATTATTCTAAACACTATTTAACGTACACAAATAATTTCAATAAAGAAATTGTGTCGACTGAATACGAAAACATGCCAATTGCAGACATTCTAAAGAAATTAGATTTAAGCAACGCAAAACTTCGCCAGAATGCTGGAGGATATTACAATCATACTCTTTATTTCAACATTTTAACGCAAAAAGAGCAAACTCCAAAAGATACTCTAGCAGGATCTATTAATAAAGAGTTTGGATCTTTCAACAACTTAACGAGTCAGTTTAAAGGACAAGCTGAAAAACAATTTGGTTCTGGATGGGTTTGGCTTGTTGTTGACAGATACGGAAAATTACAAATCACTACAACTGAAGATCAGGATAATCCTTTAATGAAAAATGCATTAATTCCAGGAACACCAATTTTAGGTATTGACTTATGGGAACATGCTTATTATTTGGACTATCAAAATAGAAAAGGTAGTTATATCGATGCTTTTTACGAACATATAAACTGGGAAAAAGTAAACGAAAATTATATTGAAGCTTTGAAAAAAGTCAAAAAAGTATAACACAAAAAAGCTGATACAAATTATGTATCAGCTTTTTTTTATTTACCAAAGAAATACAGAATGTATGAAAGATATAGCCGTTCGTTTTACAGAAAATCCACTGCTGTCACCTTCAGATTTAACGCCAAGCAGAGAAGGACTGGAAATAACCTGCCTTTTAAATCCTGGAGTATTTCAATTTCAAAACAAAATCTGGCTCCTGATAAGAGTTGCCGAACGACCTAAACAAATCGAAAACAGCATCTCTTTTCCAATACTAACCAATAAAGGGACTATTGAAATTATTGAGATCAAAAAAGACAATCCTGAATTAATTGCAACAGATGCAAGAGTAATAAACTATAAAGGTGCCGATTATTTAACCACACTTTCGCATCTTCGTTTATTATGCAGTGAAGATGGACGCACTTTTTATGAGCCAAAAAACTACCCATCACTGGTTGGAGAAGGCATACTGGAGACGTTTGGAATCGAAGACTGCCGTGTTGTGTTGATTGATCAAATCTATTACCTAACTTTTACTTCTGTATCAGAAAATGGTGTTGGTGTTGGCTTACGAACTACCGTAGATTGGCAAAAATTTGAAAAACACGGTATGATATTACCTCCTCACAATAAGGACTGCGCCATTTTTGAAGAAAAAATAAACGGCTTATTTTACGCATTACACCGTCCTAGCAGCGTTGACATTGGAGGCAATTATATTTGGATAGCTTCATCTCCAGATGGTATTCACTGGGGAAATCATCATTGCATTATCAAAACTAGAAAAGAGTATTGGGACAGCAAAAGAGTTGGCGCTGGCGCTGCACCTATAAAAACCGCAAAAGGCTGGTTAGAAATTTATCATGGAGCCAATGAAAATCATCAATATTGTTTAGGTGCTTTTTTAATGGATCTTGAAGACCCAACAAAAGTTCTCGCCAGAACAGAAGATCCAATTATGTTTCCTAAAACAAATTACGAATTAAGCGGCTTTTTTGGAAATGTTGTGTTTACAAATGGTCATGTTTTAGATCCAGATGAAGAAACACTGACAATCTATTATGGAGCTTCAGATGAGTTTGTCTGCGGTGCGAAATTTTCGATCACAGAAATCCTTTCACTTTTAAAAGATATCTAAAAAGCTTGTTTGAAGAATCAGTTAATCACTTCAAACAAGCTTTTTTTTATATTAAGGCAGCTCAAAAATAAATGATTCAGAAGGCATAATTTTAATTTTAGCCTTGCCTACTCCATTTTCGACTTTTAGCAATACAGAATTTTGCTGATACAATTGATCAGTAAGTTTATACTCTCCCTCTTTTAAATTCCATTTTGCAATGACATCCGCGGGAATTTTCAATTCGAATTCACTAATTTTTTCTGAAGAAAAATTAGCAACAATGATTAGCTTTTGGTTCTCTGACCAGCGAACGTAAGAATAAAGCAATTCGTCATATCCAACATTATTTTGACGATTTTCAGATTGTATTTCTTGAAAACTTCCCATTAAAGCCGGGCTCTTAATAGAGAAATTCAATAAGCGCTTGTAAAAATCTCGCAAGTTTTTCTCTGATTCCGAAAGCTGTCCGCCGTCAAACTTGCCATCATTCATCCATTTTTGATGATTTGGAACTCCGATATAATCAAAAATAGAAGTTCTCGAACGAGTACCAAAACCTGCATTTTCGTTTCCAGCCTCTCCTACTTCCTGTCCAAAATAAATCATCGTAGGCGACGTGCTTAAAGTTGTTGAAACTACCATTAAAGGTTTTCCTCTCTCAGGCGTTCCTGCAAACTCAGGCGAAGCTAAACGCTGCTCATCATGATTGTCTAAAAAATGAAGCATATGATGCTCGATATCTGACATTCCTTTTTGAATATCTGACAATCCATCTGGAGTAGATTTTCCACGAATAATATCTTTCAATTTATCGTAGGTTTCTACTTTATCGTATAAATAGTCCATTTTACCAAAGCGAATATAATTTCGATATTCATTCGGATTATAAACTTCTGCTAATAAAAAAGCTTTTGGATTTTTCATTTTGATGGCTGAGTTCATATAACTCCAAAATTCATACGGAACCATTTCGGCCATGTCATAACGAAAACCGTCAACACCTTTTGCTGTCCAATACAAAGCAATTGATTTGAATTTTTTCCAAGAATCAGGAACATCTTTATCCTGCCAAAATGCAAAATGTTCTTGATATGATTTCTGATCAAATCCGGCCGGAAGTTCTGGAAAATCTTTTGAGCTGTCAGGACGAACACCATAATTCACCTTTACCGTTTCGTACCAGTCATTTTGGTCTGGTTTTACTTTACGTGAACCATTTCCTGTCCATTTTGCAGGGTTTTCATCAAAAAAACCATCAACCATAGGATTTTTTTCTCCGTTTAACGGAATATCTCCATCAGGAATTTCAAAGTGTGTTTTTGGAATATAATAAAAATTATTATCTCTCTTGTACTCCACATTTACATCATCATCAGCACCAAAATCTTTAACGCCTTCAGGATTGTTCTTTCCTTCATATTTTCTGGCGATATGATTGGGAACAATATCAATAATTAATTTTAGACCAGCTTTATGCGTTCGGGCAATTAAGTTTTCAAATTCCTGAAGTCTATTTGCTGGATTTACTGCCAAATCTGGATTTACATTATAATAATCTTTAACCGCATAAGGTGATCCCGCACGACCTTTTACTACCTCAGGATCATCATTTGAAATTCCGTATGCGGTATAATCTCCAACCAACGCATGATGTGGAACGCCGGTATACCAAATGTAAGTAACTCCTAAATCTTTAATTTCGTTAAGTGCTTTGTCAGTAAAATCATTAAACTTCCCTACTCCATTCTCTTCAATTGTTCCCCAAGGTTTATTGGTTTTATTTTTATTGCCAAACAATCGGGTAAAAACCTGATACACTACAATTTTATACTCTTTTGAATTTTCTTCTTTTACTTCACTCATTTTTAAATCTTTTGTTTTACAGCCCGAAAACAAAATTGTTACGGCTGTTCCAACAGCAAATAATTTACTTTTTATCATATTTTTAAATCTAAGACATACTTTCTTGAACTAGAAACTTAAATCCTAATCCAAAAACTAATTCCTAAATTTAGTTTATTTTCTACACCCCAAAGAACACAAATTTTGATTTACACTTTTTAACTTCAAAAATGCATCACTACAACGTGAGAGTTAAACATTTTGTTGATAAATTACAGGAGAAGGTTCAAAGTTGCAAAAGTTTAAAGAAGCAAAGGTTTAAAATAAGTAAAAAAAATGAACTATGTTTCAAATATAAACTTTGAACCTTTGCTTCATTGAACCTCTGAACCTAAAAATAAACATTTATAAATTAATGCTAATAACAATATAAGGTTGTAACCTTTTTCATAAATTTGACAAAAATTTAATCACTTGAAGAAATTACTCTTTATTATATCTTGTCTGCTTTTATTAAGCATACAATTCATTTCTGCACAAGCTTCAAAAACTGCTCAGGCACCAAAAAAAATTAACATAGAGCATTCTGATTTCTTAGATGTTGATCAAGTTTTAGTACCTGACGGAATTTTACTAACTGGAAATGTAAAGGTAAATCATGATGGCGTTGTTCTTACTTGCAACAAAGCCTACTTTTTTCAAAAAGAAAATTATCTAAAAGCCTTCGGAAATGTACAACTGGTTCAAGGCGATACTTTGTTTCTAAACAGTAAATATGCAGAGTACAGCGGAAATATCAAAAAAGCATTCGCAACAGGAAACGCTGTAATGACTTCGCCAGATGCAACTTTACAAACAGACACTATCAATTTTGATAGAAATGTTCAAGAGGTTTTTTATAATACCAAAGGTACAATCATCAACAAAGACAATACATTAGTCAGTAAATCTGGGAAATATTTTGTGGCAGAGAAAAAATTTCAGTTTTTAACTGCGGTTACTCTTACCAACCCAAAATATGTTGTAAAATCAAATCACTTAGATTATTACAGTAATTCGGGACACACCTATTTACTTGGACCATCGACTATAACTAGTAAAGCCAACTATATTTATACAGAAAAAGGTTTTTATGACACCAAAAAAAACCTCGCGCATTTTCTGCGAAAATCGTATATAAAATATGATGATCGACTTATAGAAGGCGATAGTTTGTATTATAACCGAAATACTGAATTTGCATCGGCAACTCGAAATGTAAAAATCACTGATTCTATAAATCGAGGTATTGTAAAAGGTCATTATGCCGAAGTTTATAAACTAAAAGATTCCATGTTTGTGACCAAAAGAGCTGTTGCGGTTAACTTTGTAGAAAATGACTCTGTATATATTCACGGTCAAAAACTAATGGTTACTGGAAAAGAAGGCGAACGCATTTTAAGGGCTTTTAAAAATGTACGTTTCTACAAAACAGATATGAGCGGTAAATGTGATTCGATACATTCTAATTCTAAAACGGCTTTAACCAAACTTATTGGCAATCCAATTTTATGGAATGGCGGCAGTCAAATTACTGGTGATATTATGCATTTAATTGGCGATAATAACACTAAAAAACTAGATTCTTTAAAAGTCCTCAACAATACTTTTCTTATTTCAAAGGATACATTAGGAACGGGCTACAATCAAGTCAAGGGACTCAATTTGTTCGGGAAATTTAAGGAAGGTAAACTTCACGATGTGGATGTTATTAAAAACACCGAAGTTGTTTATTTCATGAGGAATGACGCCAATGAATTAATTGGAATTAATAAAAATGTAAGCAGTAAAATTAATCTGATTTTAGAAAATAACGCAGTAGAAACTATTACATTCTTTAACAGAGTCGACGGCGATATTTATCCTGAAGAAGATTTACCTGAAAATGCGCGTAAATTACGAGGTTTCGTCTGGCGCGGCGATGAAAGAATAAAATCAAAAGATGATATTTTTACTGCCGAAGATAATGAAATGAATGACAAATTAGTAAAGCAAGGAAAAGACGAGGAAGCTAAAGAGAATGTCCCAATGAAAGTCAGGAAAGAGACACGAGACTACGACAAAAAGAAACCCGCTGCAAAACCTGCTGCTAAAGAAAATAAAAAAAGCAGCAAATAATAGTTTTCAAATTCTAAGCTTATACGGCGTTCGCAAAAATGAAAATATTTCCAACAAGCAATTACAGCTTCAAAATAATTGGAGAACCAGTAGAATCTCTTGAACGTTTAAAAAGAAGAACACAAATTTCTGAGAGCTTAAGCTCAAAAATAACAGATAAGTCTTTTCTTGGAATTATTACTAACAATAGCTTTCGAATAATTTCATCTGAAATTGGAAAAGGTGCGTTCTGTGTTTTAAATGGAGAGATTAGTAATAAAAACGGAACTGTAAAAATAGAGATAAACAAAGCTTTTCAGATTTTGCTAAGCATCATTTTATGTCTGCCAATTGCAGGCCTTATTGCTCAATTACTTAGTCAAGAACCAAATTTAGCTGTTGTATTAATTGCAGCCGCGACAGTTCAAATCCTAATGATTCGGTTTATTTTTATTGAATTAGCATTTAGACGTTTATCTAAAAGAAGTTTAAGCCGATTGAGTGATGTATTAGATATTGAGTCTATTGAAAAAATATAACAAATCACAAATAGTATTTAGGTTCTAATTTTAAAGATTACATACAATTAACTTTAAGACTTTTAAACCTTAGTACCTTTGTTACTTTGAACCTTTAAAAAAATGAATCCAGATTTTATAAAATACCAAGCACAAACATCTCCATATCCATTAGGAATGGAAGTTTCGCATGCCATTGGTTCCTATATTTACGATACAAGTAATAAAAAATATTTAGACTTTGTTGCCGGGGTTTCGGCTTGTACGCTGGGACATCAGCATCCAAGAGTCAATCAAGCCATAAAAGACCAGCTGGACAAATATTCTCATGTAATGGTTTATGGAGAATATTCGCAAAGTCCTGCTGTTCAATATTGCAAATTAATGGCTTCTCTGCTTCCAGAATCTTTAAATAAAACCTATTTAGTAAATTCGGGTACAGAAGCAATTGAAGGTGCCTTAAAACTAGCTAAAAGAGTAACTGGACGAAGCCAGCTTATTTCTTGTCATAACGCATATCACGGAAACACAATGGGCTCTATGAGTGTAATGGGATTTGAAGAGCGTAAACAAGCTTTTCGCCCTTTACTTCCTGATGTAGATTTTATCACTTTTAATAACGAAGCTGATTTAGAAAAAATCACAACTAGAACAGCTGCAATTTTGCTAGAAACTATTCAAGGCGGAGCTGGTTTTATTCAGCCCGAAAATAATTTTCTGCAAAAGGTGCGCAAGCGTTGTGATGAAGTTGGTGCAATGTTTATTGTAGATGAAATTCAACCGGGATTTGGAAGAACAGGAAAGCTTTTTGGTTTTCAAAACTATGATGTTATTCCTGATATTGTGGTAATGGGAAAAGGTATGGGAGGCGGAATGCCTGTTGGAGCATTTACAGCTTCGGCTGAAAAAATGGATCTTTTAACCGAGAATCCTAAACTTGGACATATCACTACTTTTGGAGGTCATCCTGTCATTGCGTCAGCCTGTCTTGCTACTTTGCAGGAATTAACTGAAACAAATTTAATGCAGCAAACTTTAGAGAAAGAAAAACTTTTTAGATCACTTTTGGTACATCCTTTGATAAAAGAAGTAAGAGGAAAAGGATTAATGCTTGCCGCTATGACTGAAACGGCCGAAATAACCAATCAGGTCATTTTAAACTGTCAAGACAAAGGACTAATTTTATTCTGGCTGCTCTTTGAAGGATGCGCTATAAGAATAACACCGCCATTAACTATTTCAGAAGAAGAAATAAAAGAAGGCTGTGCCATAATTTTAAATGTTATGGATGAAATATTGAAAAAGGAACAAGTCTAATAAATAGTAAGACTTATTTCAACAGCAATTAGAACCTGTTTGACATCTCAGTTACTAAAATAATAATCAAATAATCTTTTTGTTATCAGAAGATTATGACTAAAAACAGAATCGGAATTCTGTCCATATTGTTAATTAAATTGTTCACAACAATTAATTTTCCTTTCCCACATCAATAATATGGTTGCCTAATTTTATAACAGGCTAATTTCAAATAAAACAAAGTATGCAATTAAGCAACGAAGAAGAAGATTATAACCTATCCCTATCCAAATTTGAGTCGATGTTAAAAACTAACAAAGTACTCTTTTTTGATTCTGAAGAATTTGAAGAAATCATTCTTCATTATTTAGACATAGGCAAGGCTAATTTAGCAAAAAAGGCCTTAAAACTTGCATTAGACCAACATCCAAAATCTACAGGCTTAAAATTAGTACAAGTAGAAATGCTGGTTTATGACGACAAACTTGAAATCGCTGAAAAGCTTTTAAACGAGTTATATGCGATTGAACCTAACAACGAGGAAATTTACATCCAGAAAGCCAATATTTGTTCGAAAAGAGATCAACACGAAAAAGCGGTAGAACTACTTAAAATAGCACTGCAATATACAGATGACTATGCTGACGTGTACAACTTGATTGGAATGGAATATCTTTTTATGGATAACCTCGAAATGGCAAAAGACAACTTCATCAAATGTCTTGAAGAAGACTTAGAAGATCAATCTGCCTTATACAATGTGGTTTATTGTTTTGAATTTTTAGATCAAAACCAAGAAGCCATTCTCTATCTTAACGAATACATTAACAAAAATCCGTACAGCGAAATTGCTTGGCATCAGCTTGGGCGTTTACATTACGGAGTAAAAGAATACGAAAATGCAATTCGCGCTTTTGATTATGCAACCTTAATCGACGATGAGTTTTTAGGTGCATTTATGGAAAAAGCCAAAGCTTACGAACGTCTAAAAAAATACAATGAAGCAATAGAAAGCTATAATCGTACAATCGAATTAGACGATGCAACTTCTTATGCTTTATTGCGTATTGGAAAATGCTACGAAAAGCTTGGAAATTCGATAAAAGCGTTACAGTATTACAATCAAACTGTACACGAAGATCCTCTTTTAGATAAAGGATGGATCGCTATTACAGATTTTTATGTTCGTCAAAAAAACTTTCAAAAGGCATTATTTTTTGTCAACAAAGCATTAGCTATCGACAATCAAAATCGTTTGTACTGGAAGCGTTATGCAACCATAAACAAACAAATGAACTTTTTTGAAGAAGCTGAATTTGGTTATAGAAAAGCAGTAGAATTTGGAGATCATGCTTTAGATACTTGGTTATTCTGGGTCGATATTCTTCAGTTTTTAGGAGAATTTGACAGCGCAATACAAACTTTATTACAAGCTTCTGAGTATTTTCCAGAAGAAAATGAAATCGAATATCGTTTGGCAGGATTGTACTTTATGATTCAAGATAATACAAAAGCAAAATTTCATTTAAGTAATGGCTTACGCTTAAACTTCGATAATTATATTTTGATCGAAGATTTATTTCCAGTAGTTTGGACAAAAAAAACAGTTAAAAATTATATCGAAAAACACAGAAAACAATAATGATTGGTATTTTAAAAAGACGTTTTGGCTTACTAGGTCGTAATATTAGTTACTCATTTTCAAAAGGTTATTTCACAGAGAAATTCAATGATGAAGTTTTTGCCGGTAACACCTATGAAAATTTTGACATTTCTGAAATTGATCATTTCAAAGGATTGATCAAGAATAACCCTGATTTAAAGGGTTTAAATGTAACAATTCCTTACAAAGAGCAAGTCATTCCCTTTTTAGACAAACTTTCAAAAAAAGCAGCTCTAATAGGCGCTGTAAATACGATTAAATTCACTAAAAAAGGCAAACTAAAAGGATACAATACCGATTATTACGGCTTTAAAAAATCCTTAAAACCTTTATTAGAACCACATCATAAAAAAGCACTTATTCTAGGAACAGGCGGCGCATCAAAAGGCGTTGCCTTTGCTCTAGATGAACTTGATATTCCGTACATTTTTGTTTCAAGAGAAGCAAAAGAAAATATCATCGATTATAATTTAATCAATGCTACTACTTTTGATAATTTCAAAATCATTATCAATTGTACACCAGTGGGAACAAGTCCAAATATAGAAGCTTGTCCAGATCTTCCGTACGAGTTTTTTACAGACAAGCATATTGCTTATGACTTAATTTACAATCCGGCAGAAACTCAATTCTTAAAAAATGCAAAAGAAAGAGGAGCTGTAATAAAAAACGGATACGATATGCTTATTTTTCAAGCTGAAAAAGCTTGGAAAATATGGAACAAGTAATATGCACCTAAAATAAAAATAGTAAAGTATTTTTTCATAAATTAGACTACTCATTAATAAGTAGTTATGAAAAAATCGCCACTATTTTTTTTTATATGCTTTTTGATTACTTTTTCTGCAGAGGCACAGGACTCTAGTGATATCGACATAAATTCATCAAACCTTTATTCAGAAGCCCGTTATCATTACTATCTAAAAACAATTTTGCTTTTTAATGAATATTTAGATACAGACAATGGCTCATTTAATACAACTGAACTTCGATTCTTACATCCAATTGCAAACAAAGCATGGAATTTAAGAGTCGATCTTCCGCTAGTTTCTTCAAATACTTCTTCTATCAATAAAACTGGAATTGGAGATATCGGCGTTGGTGTTAGTTATATTCCATACTTAGAACAAAAAAATGGCGGCATCGCTTTTCGTGCAAGAGTACTTTCAAATTCAGCTGCAGATCCTGCTTTAGGATCTGGAAAATGGGTATTTGCTCCAGCAGTTTTCTACGGAAAATATCTTATCCCGAATAAACTTTTATGGATCACTTCATTAGAAAATCAAAGCAGCTTTGCTGGATCCAGCAATAGAAATGACATTAATACCACCGCATTCGAAAACTACTTTATGTTCATTATTGGCAAAAACTGGATTGCAGCCGATGCTGCTTTTAGATACAATGCCATAAACAAAGGTTTTCCGAATAATGCTTTTGTTGAGTTTGGCAGAAAAATTACCAAAAATGATATGGCGTATGTTCATCCAAGCGTTGCTTTTGGCGGTCATAAAACCTACAACTTTGGTATCGAAGTCGGGATGTTGATTTTATTTTAATGTTATCGTGTCCGAAGATTATTTAACAATTAATACTTTTCTTCTTTCTAATAACAAAAGCAACACTCCTCAATAGAAATGCAAACTTTCAAGCTTTTTTCTTAAAAGAATATCTATTCTCAATTTAAATTTACTTCAAAAAAAAATCTAAAAAACAGATATCATATTTCTAAACATCTTCATTAAATAAGAATTTCATCGTAAAATAGCGTATAAACAAACGATTTATTTTGTATTTAGAAACACCTTTACTATCTTTCGCACTGTTAAAGTAAAAACCTTATACATTTAAAATGTTAGAAGAAAAGAATGATAACCTGCAAGAAGCAGACGGAAAATTAGAAATCGATACTACTGATTCTACACAAAACGATACAATAGAAACACCCGTTTCTGAACCAGTATCTGAAATTTCAATTTCGAACACTGAAATTGAAGAAGAAAAAAATGTAGAAACTGAAGAGACAGATCATCAAAATGCGCTGGATGCCATCACAAATTCTAATGCTGAAGAAAGTGAAGACGAAACGCTGAAAGAGCGTCATGATATTCCTATGAAGGATTATCACACTTTTACATTAGACGCACTTGTTGACGAGTTAAAGAAACTGGTAAGTATAGACAAAATAATGTCTGTAAAAGACCATATTGAAGAAATAAAGAAATCATTTTTACTACAATACAATCATCTTATAGAAGAGAAAAAAGAAGAGTTTAATGCTTCTAAAGAAGATCCAAACGAAGAGTTTGAATATCATTCTCCTTTGAAATCTAAATTTGATGAATATTATAATGTTTTTAGAGAGAAAAGAAATGCTCATTTTAAACATTTACAAAGCAACTTAAAATCAAACTTAGAGAATCGTCTTGCGATTGTAGAAGAGCTAAAAGAGTTGATAAATCCACAGGAAAATATAAAAGACACTCTTAAGCATTTTAATGATTTAAGAGAACGATGGAAAAATGCTGGAGCGATTCCAAAAGACAAATACAATCACGTTTGGAACAATTACCATTTTCATGTAGAAAATTTTTATGATTATCTGCATTTAGATCGTGAAGCGAGAGACTTAGACTTTAAACACAATTTAGAGCAAAAGCAAAAAATTATTGCAAGAGTTGAAGAACTTGTAAATGAAAGCGACATAAGCAAAGCATTCCGTGAATTACAAGATTTACATAGGCTTTGGAAAGAAGATATTGGTCCCGTTTCTAAGGAACACCGCGATAGTATTTGGAATAAGTTTAGCGAACTGACAAAAAAGATCCATGACAAAAGAGAGCTTTTGTTTGAAAGTCAGCGTGCAAACGAACACAATAATCTTGAAGTAAAAAAAGAAATCATTGCAAAGATCGAAGTTCTAGGAACTGAGAAAGTAAATTCACATTCGCAATGGCTGGTACAAATTCAAAAAGTTGAAGCGCTTAGAAATGAGTTTTTCGCAGCAGGAAAAGTACCGTCAGAAGTTAATGAAGAGACTTGGGCTGCGTTCAAAACTGCCGTAAGAAACTTTAATGCATTTAAAAATTCGTTTTACAAAGACATTAAAAAAGATCAAAACGACAATTTGAATAAAAAAATGGCTCTTGTTGCTAAAGCCAAAGAATTACAGGAAAGTGTTGACTTTAATGCAACTACTCCAATCATGAAACAAATTCAAGAAGAGTGGAAACAGATTGGTCACGTTCCTAAAAAATATTCAGACAAAATCTGGAAAGAATTCAAAGATGCCTGCAATCATTATTTCGATAAACTAAAAGAACACAAATCAGAAGAAAACGGTGACGAAGTTGCTGCTTTTGACAACAAAAAAGCATATTTAGATATTCTTCGTACTTATCAATTGACAGGAGACCATAAAACT
Organism: Flavobacterium plurextorum; assembly: GCF_002217395.1. Taxonomy (GTDB): domain Bacteria; phylum Bacteroidota; class Bacteroidia; order Flavobacteriales; family Flavobacteriaceae; genus Flavobacterium; species Flavobacterium plurextorum. The sequence continues at coordinate 83,711 of NZ_MUHD01000020.1, forward strand.
GATTTAGATGCTATTAAAAAGCATATTGAAATCTGGAAAGGTTATGGAAAAGTTCCTTTTTCAAGACGTCATATTGAAGGAAAATTTAACAAAATCCTTGATGCTCTTTTTGAAAAATTAAGCTTAAGCAAAAAAGAAACTGAAATGATTCGTTTTTCTAATCGAATTGATTCATTGAGTGACAGCAACGACACTCGTAAATTAGATAATGAAAAGATTTTCTTAATGCGTAAAATTGAAGAAGTTCAAAACGAAATTTTCCAATTAGAGAACAATATTCAATTTTTTGCGAATACTAAAAATGCTAAAAAAGAGAATTCGATTGTTCTTGAAGTTCGCAAAAATATAGCGATTCACAAAGAAAGTCTAGACGTTTGGAAAGACAAATTAAAGCAATTAAGAAACTTAGGTCAAGAATAACGTTTTAAGTTTAAACAATAAAAAAAGGTGTAATGATTTATTCGTTACACCTTTTTTATGTTAAACCGTTTTTTTCAACGCAAAGCATGCAAAGTTTCTATATGCAAACTTGTTATAAACACACAAAGTTCGCAAAGCTGATTCAATACAAAGCTTTGCGAACTTTGTGTTTTTTTAACCGCAATGTAAAACAAAAATCTTAGCGTGCTTTAAGGTAAAATTCGCCCCAACCTTCATCTCATTTCAACCCGAAATTTAACATTATCATCAAACTTCGTAAAACCGTTCTAAAAAATATTGATTATATTTGATAATCAACAAATTAAGCGTACTAGTATTAATTCTAATAACGACAGAAAATGAAATTTACAAGAAAAGCAAATGCCAACTGGCAAGGAACCGGTATGGAAGGAAAAGGAACTATAAGTACACAAAGCACAACGTTAGATAAAGCCCAACTCTCTTTTAAGACTAGATTTGCGGATGGCGTTGGTACAAATCCTGAAGAATTAGTCGCTGCAGCTCATTCTGGCTGTTTTACGATGCAATTAAGTTTCTTACTTAACGAAGCAGGTTTTACTGCTGATGATCTATCTACAGAAGCGACAGTAACTTTTGAAGACGGCTCTATCACTTTAATTCATTTGGACCTAAAAGGAAAAGTTCCTGGAATTTCTTCAGAAGAGTTTGATAAAACAGCGGCAAAAGCAAAAGAAATCTGTCCGATTTCGAAACTCTTAAACACAACAATTACTCTTTCGGCAGCACTAGTAAATTAAGCTGAAAACAAATCATAAAAAAAACCATCAGCCGCGGCTGATGGTTTTTTTTTATATAACAACTATAAAACTATTAGTTCATAGTAGCTTTTAGCGCTTTTGCTTCAGCAGTCATTTCTAACGCTTTGTAAACTCCTAATAATGTTTTAGCAACATCTTCGTTTTTAGGATCAAGCTCATTTGCTTTTTTAAGGTAAGGAATTACACCTTTAAAAACATTTTCTCTTTGTGCTTTCAAAACATCGTAACGCTTCATATCTTTTGCAGAAGTTCCCAATTTATTCATCTCATCGATAATTGGTCTTTCAGCTTCTAATTTTAATGCAGCAAGGTTAAGGTATGCATTAGTATAACTAGGATTGATTTCGATAGCTTTTAAATAATATTTCTCAGCATCAGCAGTATTCTTTGCATTGGCACTTAATACACCTAAATTAAAAACTAAATCAGCGTTGTTTGGTTCTTTTTCTAATGCTTCACCAACCAATTTTTTATACATATCGAAATCTTTAGTTTCTAGGTATAAGTTTGCTTCTGTCAAAATCAAAGAAGTATCTTCTGGATTTGTTTTTCTTGCATCAGAAATAGCTTTCTTAGCATCTTCAGTACGTCCTTTTTGAACTAAAATTAATGCTAAGTTTTTATAGATTTCACCTCTTTTTGAAGGAATCGCTTCTGTTTTAGGTTTTTCGTGAGTTCCTAACTTTACAGCTAAATCTCTTTCTTTTGCGTTGTTAAAACTATCATCATTACCGCTTGCTTTATTAACTGCAGTATACATAGTTCCTTTTCCAGAATAGTTTAATTTTTTCAACTCTTCGTACATTGGAAGTGCAGTATCAAAATCTTGAGCATTTACCGCTGTAGAAGCTGCGTAATAAAGATTAATAGTATCTTTTTTATCTAACAAATATGCGTCATATAATTTCTGAGCACCTTCTTTGCTTTTATTATTTTGTGTATCAGCAATTGCAGAATTAATCAATTTTCCTTTGATTTCTACGATTGAAGCTGCCGCTTGAGTTGAATACTTAAGTTTACCTGATGTTTTTTCAACCTCAATTAATTTTTTATAGCTTTCAGCTGCTGCAGATAAGTTTTTACTTTCTTCAACTTTTTTGTTTGCTAAATCTAAAAGAGCATTTCCTTGTACAAAATAGTACTGAGCCTGCTCAACATCTTTAGCATTAGCGATCAAGTTTTGTGCATCTTTTAATATAGTGACTGCTCCTTGAGCATCTCCGCTTTTTAATGCCTTCTCAGCATTTTTTATTTGATCTTTTTGAGCAAAAGTAGCTACTGAAATCAGTAGTGCTGATGCAAGTATTACATATTTACTTTTCATAATGTTCAATTTGAATATTTAATTTTATTTTAGTGGTTTATAATTATTCTTCTGATTCTTCTTCCTCTGAATCGTCTTCGTCCTCAATTTCTTCTTCAGAGTCATCTTCATCATCATCTTCTACAACACCATCGTCTTCAAGAACTTCTAAGTCTGGCTTAACTCTTTCGATTACATTTTCAACAACATTACCATCCTCATCTACAACAACTTCTTCAACATCATCTTTCATTACTTTTGTAACTGCAGCGATAGAATCTTTTCCTTTTAAGTTAATTAATCTCACACCTTGAGTTGCACGTCCCATAACACGTAAATCCTCAATAGCCATTCTGATAGTTAATCCAGATTTATTGATAATCATTAAATCATCAGCATCTGTAACGGCGTTAATCGAAATTAATTTTCCTGTTTTCTCCGTAATATTAAGAGTTTTAACTCCTTTTCCACCACGGTTAGTAATTCTGTAAACATCTTCACCATCATCATCAACTAATTTGGTACGTTTTCCGTATCCATTTTCAGTTACAACAAGAATTTGCGAATCGTTTACATCATTTTTAGCAACGGTAACCATACCAATTACTTCATCAGTTTCATCTTTTAAAGTAATTCCACGAACTCCAGAAGCTGTTCTTCCCATCGGACGTGTTTTTGTTTCTTCAAAACGAACTAGTTTACCTGATTTAACTGCTAAGATAATTTGGCTTTCTCCATCAGTTAATTTCGCTTCAAGAAGCTCATCTCCTTCTTTAATTGTAATAGCAGCAACTCCATTTACACGAGGTTTAGAATATTTCTCTAGAGAAGTTTTCTTAACCTGTCCTTGCTTAGTTACCATCACAAGATTATGAGTATTGATATAATCTTTGTCTTTTAAGTCTTGTGTACAAATGAAAGCTTTTACTTTATCATCACTTTCAATGTTCACTAAATTCTGAATTGCTCTTCCTTTAGCTGTTTTACTTCCTTCTGGAATTTCGTAAACACGCATCCAGAAACATTTTCCTTTTTGCGTAAAGAACATCATATATTGGTGGTTTGTCGCAACGAACATATGCTCAAGGAAATCTTGATCTCTTGTTCCTGCACTTTTTTGTCCAACTCCACCTCTATTTTGAGTTTTGTATTCAGTAAGATTTGTACGTTTGATATAACCAGCGTGCGAAATTGTAATTACTACATTTTCATCAGCAATTAAATCTTCGATACTTACATCTCCACCTGCATATTCAATTTGAGAACGACGAGCGTCTCCATATTTCTCACGAATTTCTTCTAATTCTTCTTTAATTAAATTCGTTCTTAAATTAACATCTGCTAACAAAGCTTTCAAATGCTCAATTAACTTCATTAACTCTTCAAACTCAGCTCTTAATTTATCTTGCTCCAGACCTGTTAACTGACGCAAACGCATCTCAACAATTGCACGAGCTTGAATATCAGACAATTTAAATCTTTCGATTAATTTATCACGAGCTTCTTCTGTATTTTTAGAACCTCTAATAATTGCAATTACTTCATCAATATTATCAGAAGCAATAATTAAACCTTCTAAAATATGAGCTCTTTCTTCTGCTTTGCGTAATTCAAACTGCGTTCTTCTAACTACTACATCATGACGGTGCTCAATAAAATAGTGAATCATATCTTTTAGATTCAACATTTGCGGGCGGCCTTTTACAAGTGCAATGTTATTTACACTGAAAGAAGATTGTAGAGAAGTATACTTATATAAGGTATTTAAAACTACGTTTGGTGTAGCATCACGTTTCAAAATATAAACGATACGCATACCATTTCTATCAGACTCGTCACGAATATTTGCAATACCTTCGATCTTTTTCTCATTAACTAAATCAGCCGTACGTTTAATCATCTCGGCTTTGTTAACTTGATAAGGTATTTCGGTTACAATAATAGACTCTCTTCCATCAACTTCTTCAAAACCAACTTTGGCACGCATTACGATACGTCCTCTACCCGTTTTAAAAGCTTCACGAACTCCTTCATAACCATATATTACACCACCAGTTGGAAAATCTGGAGCTTTAATATGCGTCATTAATTCATCTACTTCAATATCATTATTATCAAGGTATGCTAAAGTACCATTAATAACTTCAGTTAAATTGTGCGGCGGCATATTTGTCGCCATACCAACTGCAATACCAGTTGCTCCGTTTACTAATAAAGTAGGAACTCTTGTAGGCATTACTTTTGGCTCATATAAAGTATCGTCAAAGTTCAATTGAAAATCAACTGTTTCTTTTTCGATATCTGCCATAATATCTTCTGAGATTTTACGCATTCTAGCCTCAGTATAACGCATTGCTGCCGGGCTGTCTCCATCTACAGATCCAAAGTTACCTTGACCGTCCACTAATAAATAACGCATACTCCATTCTTGAGCCATACGCACCATTGCATCATATACAGAAGTATCTCCGTGCGGGTGATACTTACCCAGAACCTCTCCTACAATTCTCGCAGACTTTTTATGGGCAGATCTTGACGTCACACCTAAATCATACATTCCGTAAAGAACTCTTCGATGTACTGGTTTCAAGCCATCTCTAACATCCGGAAGCGCTCTCGATACAATTACTGACATCGAATAATCGATGTAAGCTGATTTCATTTCATCTTCAATGTTAATAGGAATTAACTTTTCTCCTTCAGACATAAGTTGTTATGTTTAAATAATTATATTAGTTTCAAAGCGTGCCAAGATACGTTTTTTTGGAATTTTTTCAGCTATTTACTTACACTTATTTCAATGATTTATTAACAACTTTATTTTGCCTTTTAGTTAATAAATTAAGCGTTTTTTAACTGTTTTTTTGTTATTTTTTTTGTCAATTAGCTGACAGGAGTTCTCGATGGGTACGGTTTTTGTTTTTCAAACTGTAATTCACTAAATTTACAATACCAATTATATATTATGGATGATAATTTTTCACCAAGAGTAAAAGATGTTATTACATACAGTAAAGAAGAAGCCCTTCGTTTAGGACACGACTTTATTGGTACTGAACATCTAATGCTGGGCATTTTAAGAGATGGTAACGGAAAAGCTATTCATATACTTAATAACCTAGCAGTCGATTTAGATCATTTACGCAGGAAAGTAGAAATACTGAGTCCAGCTAACCACAGCGTGGAAGTAAATGCCGAAAAGAAAAATCTTCATCTTACCCGACAGGCCGAAAGAGCCCTGAAGACCACTTTTCTTGAAGCTAAAGTATTCCAAAGCTCATCAATTAGTACAGCTCACTTGCTTTTATGTATCTTACGAAACGAAAACGATCCAACAACCAAGCTGTTGAATAAACTAAAAATAGATTATGACATAGCTAAAGAACAATATTTAAACATGACGCCAAACGAAGAAGAATTCTTAGAAAACTTGCCAAGAAACGAATCGTATAATGACGATTCAGGACAAGATGACAGTCTAAAAGAAAGTAGTTTCAATAATCCAGCCAATAAGTCAAACAAAAAATCTAAAACTCCTGTTTTGGATAATTTTGGGAGAGATTTAACAGAAATGGCGGAAGAAGGAAAACTAGATCCAGTTGTTGGACGCGAAAAAGAAATTGAACGCGTTTCACAAATTCTAAGCCGTAGAAAAAAGAACAATCCGCTTCTTATTGGAGAACCTGGAGTTGGTAAATCTGCTATTGCAGAAGGACTTGCTTTGCGTATTATTCAAAAGAAAGTATCTCGTATTCTTTTCCACAAACGTGTTGTAACTCTTGATTTAGCAAGTTTAGTTGCTGGTACAAAATACAGAGGACAATTTGAAGAAAGAATGAAAGCCGTAATGAACGAGCTTGAAAAAAACGACGATATTATTCTTTTCATTGACGAAATTCACACTATTGTAGGTGCCGGCGGAGCAACAGGTTCACTTGATGCTTCAAACATGTTCAAACCTGCTTTAGCAAGAGGAGAAATTCAATGTATTGGCGCTACTACTCTAGACGAGTACAGACAATATATTGAAAAAGACGGCGCTTTAGAAAGACGTTTCCAAAAGGTAATTGTTGAGCCAACTTCTGTTGAAGAAACAATTGCAATTTTAAATAACGTAAAAGATAAATACGAAGATCACCACAACGTAACTTATACCCAAGAAGCAATCGAAGCCTGTGTTAAATTAACAAACAGATATATGTCTGAGCGCTTCTTACCAGACAAAGCGATTGATGCTCTTGACGAAGCAGGATCTCGCGTTCACATTACCAATATTGATGTTCCTAAACAAATTCTTGATTTAGAACGTCAATTAGAGGAAGTTCGTGAAATGAAAAACATGGTAGTTAAAAAACAAAAATATGAAGAAGCTGCCAAACTTCGCGACGATGAAAAACGCATAGAAAAAGATCTAGCTGCTGCTCAAGAACAATGGGAAGAAGATTCTAAAAACAACAGAATTGAAGTTACAGAAGATAACGTAGCCGATGTTGTATCAATGATGACAGGTATTCCTGTAAACAGAATTGCACAAACAGAAAGCAACAAACTAGCTCAATTACCTGAATTAATTCAGAACAAAGTAATTGGTCAAAACGAAGCTGTTCTTAAAATTGCACGTTCTATTCAGCGTAACAGAGCCGGACTTAAAGATCCTAACAAACCAATTGGTTCATTTATTTTCTTAGGTCAGACTGGTGTTGGTAAAACGCAATTAGCAAAAGTTCTTGCAAAAGAATTATTCGATTCTGAAGATGCATTAGTTCGTATCGACATGAGTGAATACATGGAGAAATTTGCAATTTCTCGTTTAGTTGGAGCGCCTCCAGGATACGTAGGTTACGAAGAAGGCGGACAATTGACTGAAAAAGTTCGTAGAAAACCATATTGTGTTGTTCTTTTAGATGAAATCGAAAAAGCACATCCAGATGTATTTAATATGATGCTTCAGGTTTTAGATGATGGATATTTAACAGATAGTTTAGGTCGCAAAATCGACTTTAAAAACACCATAATCATCATGACATCTAACGTTGGTGCACGTCAGTTGAAAGACTTTGGACAAGGTGTAGGATTCGGAACTGCTGCAAAAGTGGCTCAAGCCGATGAAAACTCAAAAAGCATTATCGAAAATGCTTTAAAGAAAACCTTTGCTCCTGAGTTCTTAAACAGAATTGACGACGTAATTGTATTCAACGCATTAGAAAAAGCTGATATTGACTTAATTATCGAAATTGAACTTAAAAAACTATATTCTCGTATTGCTGAATTAGGTTACAAACTAAGCTTAACTGACAAAGCAAAAGCATTTATTGCTGAAAAAGGCTTCGACAGACAATTTGGCGCAAGACCGCTTAAAAGAGCAATTCAGAAATACGTTGAGGATTTATTAGCCGAAGAAATCATCACTTCAAAAATACATTCTGGTGATGAGATCATGATGGACTTAAAAGACGATTCACAAGAGCTTTCAGTAGAAATTCACAAAGCTGAAGAGCCTACAAATCAATAAAATGATTTAAATTTATAACAGAAATAATATACCCGTTACGTTTTCATAACATAACGGGTATTTTTTTTGGATAATTTACTATCTTTAGTAAAAGCAAATAGCTATTTTTGGATATTAAATTCTATAATAAAAAACAACGTATGCTTCAACACAAAGTCATTTTAGGCAGCGAAGAATGGTGTTCATTTCCAGAACTAGGAATCCCGACAATCAAGGCTCGGGTTGACTCTGGTGCCAAAACTTCGGCAATGCACGCCATAAACATAGCTCCTTTTATAAAAAATGATGCCAATTGGGTGAAATTTGACATTAATCCAATTCAAAATAACATCAAAACCATCATTCATTGTGAAGCACCGCTGGTTGACAAAAGAATTGTAAAAAGCTCAAGCGGCTTTAGAGAACATCGTTACGTAATTCAAACCAGCATTAAAATTGGCGATTCAAAATGGCCGATCGAAATGACGTTGACCAATCGTGATTCTATGGGCTTTAGAATGCTTTTAGGACGCGAAGCCATGAGCGGTCGTGTATTGGTCGATCCAGAAGAAAAATACCTTCTTGGACAGCCTACTCCAGAATCTCTTAAAGAATTATATCAAAATTCAGAAAAAGCCAGTTCAGGTTTACGAATTGGACTATTAGCCAGTAATCCTGAATTATACAGCAATAAAAGAATCATGGAAGCGGGCGAAATGCGCGGTCATGAAATGCATTTTTTAAACATCAAAGAATGCTACATGAAACTGGACGCCAAAACTCCTGAAATTCATTACAGAGGCGGAAAAATTTTAAACCAATTTGACGCAATTATCCCAAGAATCCGTCCAAGTATTACATTCTACGGTTGTGCATTAACACGTCAGTTTGAAGCTTTGAAAGTTTTCTGTTTAAACTCAGCAACAGCTATAACACAATCTCGCGATAAATTATACTCACTACAATTACTTTTAAACAGCGGAATTGATATTCCAACAACTGGTTTTGCTAATTCTCCTCTTGATACAGACAACTTAATCAAAATGGTTGGCGGTTCACCTTTAATTGTCAAACTATTAGAAGGAACACAAGGAAAAGGAGTTGTTTTAGCCGAAACAAAAAAAGCAGCAGAAAGTGTTATCAATGCTTTTAAAAGTTTAAATGCTAATATTCTAGTTCAAGAATTCATTAAAGAAGCCAACGGAAAAGATATTCGATGCTTTGTAATCGACGGAAAAGTAGTTGCCGCCATTCAGCGTGAAGCTATGCCGGGCGAGTTTAGAGCTAATATTCACCTTGGCGGAACCGCATCTGTAATAAAAGTAACTGCCGAAGAAAAAAAGATCGCTATAAAAGCCGCAAAAGCAATGGATTTAAAAGTGGCCGGAGTTGATATTATTCGTTCGTCTAAAGGACCTTTATTACTTGAAGTAAACTCTTCACCAGGTCTTGAAGGAATCGAAGGCGCAACCAATAAAGATGTTGCAGGCGAAATGATTAAAGCCATTGAGAAAAATTTCAAACTATAATTAAGTTCATTTAAACTTAATAACACATAAATAATTTAGCTGCTTTGTCAAAGTTTAAAACTTTGACAAAGCTTTTTTATTTAACTTTAGTAAAACAAAAGAATAAAAATGATACAATTCCCTTATTTAGATATAATAATCAGAAGTGTCGCTGTCTACTTTTTTATGACTATTGCTCTGCGAATATTTGGCAAAAAAGAACTTTCGCAATTAAATACAGCCGATATAATTTTAATTCTGTTAATCAGTAATTCAGTTCAGAATGCAATGGTTGGTCCAGATACCAGTCTTGTTGGCGGTTTAGTAGCCGCTTTGGTTTTATTTGTAATTAACTTCACGATAAAAAAGCTAACACACCGATACAAAGTGCTCAATAATTTACTTTTAGACAAACCCGAGATTCTTATTCATAACGGAAAACTAGATTTTAAAGCCTTAAGCAAATTAGACATATCACACGACGAATTAAAAGAAGCGGCACGTGAACATGGCTTAGAACATTTAACAGATATAAAGCTCGCTATGTTAGAAATAGACGGCACAATCAGTATTATTTCGCAAGACCAAAAGAAATTAAAACAAACGCATTACAAACGAAAACACAATCGTAAAAATCTTCAAAAGTTTTAAAACAAAAAAAAGCCGATTTCAAATTGAAATCGGCTTTTAAATATTTAGATGAAATGCAATTTATAACTCACATTTCATAATAATCATTTTACGAAATAAATATACTTAGTACAAAATAAACCAAACCTGCTAATAAAGCTGAAATCGGAATAGTTAATACCCAAGCCCAAATTAAACTTACCGTAACTCCCCATCTTACTGCAGATACACGTTTTGTTAATCCAACTCCAATGATCGATCCAGTAATAGTATGCGTTGTACTTACAGGAATTTTTAAATGCTCTGTAAAGTAAAGTGTTAATGCACCTGCAGTTTCAGCTGCAACACCTTCAAACGAACTTACTTTTGTGATTTTAGAACCCATTGTTTTCACAATTTTCCATCCACCACTTAAAGTTCCCGCAGCAATTGCAGAATAACACGCTAACGGAATCCATCCCGGCATTACTCCTTTAATTCCTAAATCATCATTTGGTAAAACAACATCTAACCAAGCATCCATATGAACACCAGGATTTGTGTTGATATATACCGCAACCGCAGCAGCGATAATACCCATTACTTTTTGAGAATCATTTCCTCCGTGACCTAAACTAAAAGCTGCAGAAGATAATAATTGCATTTTTTTCAAAGCAGCATCAGCTTGATGAAGATTCAAACTACTGAATATTAAACAAAAAGCACTTACCGTTAAGATAATAAAGGCAACTAAAAACCATTTAATATTATGACCTTCAAAAGCAACACTCCAAAAATGCGAATCAAATCTAGGTTTTTCGATTTCAGAATATGGTATCATTTGAGTATAAACAAACCAAACAGTTGCAATCATTAAAAGTCCTGTAAAAATCTTAGGACCAATACTTTTACGAGAAGCATTTAAAAGCCAAATCGAAATTAAGTACGAAGCTAAAGCTCCTAATAAAGGCGCTAAAACAATAAATGCAATGATAATAAGAACTCCAGAAGGCATTGCTCCATCTTTTCCTGCCTTGTACCAGCTTACAATTTCGTACCAATAATGTGTTGTTCCGTCTTCACCAATATAACCAGAGAAACCATGAACTGCAATTGCATGTGCAACAGCCGCTCCCGCAAAACCTCCAATTAAAGTATGTGAAGAACTCGAAGGAATTCCTAACCACCAAGTTAGTAAGTTCCAACAGATTGCCGCAATAACACCGGCAAGAATTACCACTAGGTTAATTTCCATTGTGTGCGCTGTTTTAGCAACAGTATCCGCAACACCAAATCCGAAAACCCAATAAGCCAGAAAGTTAAAAAATGCTGCCCAAAGAACGGCCTGAAAAGGCGTTAAAACCTTTGTAGCAACAACAGTCGCTATAGCATTTGCCGCATCATGAAAACCATTGATGTAATCAAATATTAAAGCTAATACTATAATTAATATAAGTAGCGTCATAAAATTATAACTTCAGAATGAAAAATTGAATTAAGAATGTTTTACAGAAATAGATTCTAGTATGTTCGCAACACTCTTACACTTGTCTGTTGCTGATTCTAAAACAGATAACACTTCTTTATATTTAATAATATTTTTAGCATCTGTTTCGTTTTCAAAAATTTCAAAAACTGCTTTGTTATATACATTATCAGACTTGTTTTCCAGCTTGTTAATTCTAGCACAAGAATCTTTGATAACTTTAAAATTCTTTAAGTTTCTCAACTCTTTTACTGCACTGTCAATATTTTGACAAGCTTCAAGGTTGATTTCTGTCATCTTTCTGATAGATTTTGTAATCTTATCAACTTGATACAATTTCATACGGCTTGCTGCACCATGAAGGTAATCAGCAACGTTATCAATAGAAGTAATTAGGGTATGAATATCCTCTCTATCAAATGGAGTAATGAAATTTCTACTCAATTCAAGATTGGTTTGACGCGTAATATCTTCACCTTTTTGCTCTAATTCATCAATTTTCTGAAAAAGAACTTCTCTTTCTTTCAATGGAAGGTTTACAGCTTCGTGTAAATTAGAAGCTAACTCAATTAAATTGCTTGAAGCCTCTTCAAAAAGTGGAAAGAATTTCTTGTCTTTCGGCACTAAAAATTGGAAAATACTGTTTATTGACATTTTTATATTTTTGATAGTGCAAAATTACTTCAATAATATTTTACAATGTTAAGCCATTGTTAACAAATCGTTTTCAATTTGGAAACTATCAAGGAACGAAATAGTCTTTTCAATGTCATAATGTAAGATTCTATCCTCTTTTACCAAAGGCACTACTTCTCTATAACTATTCAAGAACATCTCAATAAAATCGCTTGACTTCAAAGGCTCTCTGTAAGCAATTGCCTGCGAAGCATTTAACAATTCAATTGCCAAAATACGCTCTAAATTATCCATAACACGTAAAGCTTTAGTTGCTCCGTTTGCTCCCATGCTCACGTGATCTTCCTGTCCGTTACTCGAAACAATACTGTCTATGCTTGACGGAGTTGCCAATTGTTTATTCTGACTTGCAATACTTGCCGCTGTATATTGCGGAATCATGAAACCAGAGTTCAATCCTGGATTATCAACTAAAAAAGCAGGAAGATTACGCAATCCTGAAATCAATTGATAAGTTCTTCTTTCAGAAATACTTCCTAATTCAGCCAAAGCAATTGCCATAAAATCTAAAGCTAAAGCTAAAGGTTGTCCATGGAAATTTCCACCAGAAATAATCTGATCTGCTTCAATAAATATATTTGGATTATCTGTAACTGAGTTAATCTCTGTTTTGAATACTTTTCTAACATAATCGATTGCATCTTTTGACGCTCCATGAACTTGAGGCATACAACGGAAAGAATACGGATCTTGAACGTGTTTTTTCTCTTGAGCAATGATTTCGCTTCCTTCTAAAAATTCATTAATACGTTGTGCCGTTACAATTTGTCCTTTGTGCGGACGTATATAATGTATCAATTCATTAAATGGCTCAATTCTTCCATCAAAACCTTCAAGCGAAATTGTTCCAATTAAATCTGCCAAATACGAATATTTATAGGCTTTTAATAAAATATGAGCTCCATAAGCACTCATAAACTGCGTTCCGTTTAATAAAGCCAAACCTTCTTTTGACTGAAGTACAATTGGTTCCCAGTTAAAATGTTTTAAAACTTCGGCAGAAGCCATTCTTTTACCTTCAAAAAACACTTCACCTTCACCCAATAACGGTAAAGATAAATGTGCCAATGGCGCTAAATCTCCAGAAGCTCCTAACGAACCTTGCGTATAAATAACGGGTAGAATATCATTATTATAAAAATCAACCAAACGCTCTAATGTAACAAGCTGTACGCCAGAATGTCCGTAACTTAAAGATTGAATCTTAAGTAAAAGCATTAATTTTACAATTGCAGCAGGAACTTCTTCGCCAGTTCCGCAAGCATGCGACTTAACAAGATTCTCTTGAAGCTGTGATAAATTTTCATTAGAGATTTTCACATTACAAAGCGATCCAAAACCGGTATTGATTCCGTAAATAGGTTCTGAATGTGAAGCCATCTTTTTATCTAGATAATCACGGCATTTTTGCACGTTTACTTTTGCCTCTTCAGACAATTCAAGTTTTTTGTCTAGAACGATGATTTCTTGTAAAGCTTCTAAACTTAATGTTTCTGTACTTATATAATGGATTTCTCTCATGATGTTTTTCAATTTAAGATGTCAAAATTCAACAAATCAATATTAAAAAGCAACATTTTATCACAATAATTAAAATTTCAACACAAGACATTCTTCGCTTTTATTTTTTTCTCAATGCTAAAAATGGAGTCTTTTACTGCTTTTTAATTATCTTTTCATTAAAAATCAACTCTTTGCAATAGGTTTTTATTGTAAAATGCGCTCTTAAATATATCAAAACCTCAATTTAGCTTATCTAATTTTAACAAATACTCAATATTGAATTTTTGAGATTTGAATTATTAAAATATTCGTAAAAAGGCTAAAGTAATTTTATATACATCTAAAAAACTGTACTTTTGAAAAATCAAAATGAAAAGTAACAGCACTAAATATCAATCTACAATAACAACTCAAACTAGAGTTGCAATTGCTGCTACCATTACTTCTACTACAACAACTACTACCCCTTAGGGGTATACATTTTTACATATAATCCTAGGTTACCTATACTTTTTTCTTGAAAGAAGAGAGTTATTGGATAGATAAAATATTTGCATAAAAGAAAAAAACATCAAAATGAAAGTATTAAAATTTGGCGGAACTTCGGTAGCCAATGCTCAAAATATAAAACTCGTTCTCGACATTGTTACTCAAAAATCAAAAACAGATAAATTAGTTGTTGTAGTTTCTGCACTTAGTAAAGTAACCGATTTATTGCAATTAGCAGCAGCAAAAGCGGCAGCTAGTGATGAGAGCTTTAGAGATATTGTTGCCGAAATAGAGAAAAAACATCTTGACACGCTAAAAGAACTTATCCCTGTAAGTGAGCAAAGCAGTTTGTTGAGCCATGTAAAAAGAATCATAAATCATCTCGAAACTTTACTAGACGGTTGTTTTTTATTAGGAGAATTATCTCCAAGAACTGCTGATACTATTCTAAGTTTTGGCGAATTGCTTTCGTCTTTTATCATTGCTCAGGCTTATCAGCAAATTGATAAAAATGCGGTTTACAAAGACAGCCGCGAATTGATAAAAACAAACAATAACTTTGGTAAAGCGGTTGTAAATTTTGAAGTGTCGAATAATTTAATTCAAGAATATTTTGCACAAAATCAAGCTCAAATCAATATTTTACCAGGTTTTATTGCACAAACTCTTGACGGAATCACAACTACTTTAGGCCGCGGCGGTTCTGATTATACTGCTGCAATTGCGGCAGGTGCTCTTGAAGCTGAACAATTGGAAATTTGGACTGATGTAAACGGAATGTTTACTGCAAACCCAAAAATTGTAAAACAAGCAAGACCTATTGCAAACATTTCGTATCAGGAAGCGATGGAGTTATCGCATTTTGGAGCCAAAGTTTTATATCCGCCTACAATTCAGCCGGTTTTAAGAAAAAACATTCCAATTTTAATCAAAAATACTTTTGAACCAGAAGCCGAAGGAACTTTAATTTCCAACCATGTTTCCTCAAAAGATACTGTTGTAAAAGGAATCAGTCATATCGATAATATTTCGCTTGTAACACTTGAAGGTCCGGGAATGATTGGAGTTTCGGGTTCATCAAAACGTTTGTTTGAAGTCTTGTCTCAGGAAAAAATCAATGTTATATTTATTACTCAGGCTTCTTCTGAGCACTCAATCTGTATTGGAATTTTAAATTCGGATGCTGATAATGCCGAAGCTGCAATTAATAGAGCTTTTGAAATTGAAATTCTTCAAAATAAAATAGATCCATGTATCGTCGAAAAAGATCTTTGCATTATTGCTTTGGTTGGCGAAAACATGAAAAATCACCAAGGTTTAAGCGGAAGAATGTTCAGTACTTTAGGTAAAAACAACGTAAACATTCGTGCCATTGCTCAAGGTGCTTCCGAAAGAAATATTTCGACTGTAATTAACGAAAGAGACGTTAAAAAAGCACTGAATACTTTACATGAAAATTTCTTTGAAGAAAACACAAAACAGCTCAACTTATTTGTAATGGGAGTTGGAAATGTGGGAGAAAAATTCATCGAACAAATTCACAACCAAAGAAAATTTTTAAAAGACAATTTAAAAATTAATGTTCGCGTAATCGCTTTGTCAAACTCTAGAAAAATGCTTTTTGATGAAGACGGAATTTCATTAAAAGACTGGAAATCGGCTTTAGACAAAGGCGAACCTGTTAATGCTGCAGAATTTATCCTGCGTGCAAAAGAAATGAATTTACGTAATAGTATTTTTGTTGACATTACAGCAAATGCAAGCGTTTCTGAATTGTACGAGCAATTCTTAAAACAAAGTATTGCAGTTGTAACTTGCAACAAAATTGCCTGTTCATCTGCTTATGATAATTATAAAAAACTAAAAAGCTTATCTCGCCAATACAACGCTCCGTTTTTATTTGAAACAAATGTTGGTGCGGGATTACCAATTATAGACACGGTAAAAAACTTAATTGCTTCTGGCGACAAAGTGCATAAAATTCAGGCGGTTTTATCTGGAAGTTTGAACTTCATTTTCAATAATTTCGACAAAAACAATTCTTTCCACGATGTGGTAAAAGAAGCGGGAGTTCAAGGATTTACAGAACCAGATCCAAAAATTGACTTAAGCGGAATCGACGTGGCTCGTAAAATCCTGATTCTTATTCGCGAAAGCGGTTACGAAATGGATATTGACGCGATTGCAAATGAATCGTTCTTGCCTGCAGATTGTTTAGCAACAACAAACAACGAAGACTTTTTTGCTTCGCTAATCAAACACGCTGCTCATTTTGAAGGTATTTACAACGAAGCTTTAGCCAAAGATTCAAGATTGAAATACGTGGCACAATTCGAAAACGGAAAAGCAAGCGTTGGTCTCCAATTCATTCCAAAAGATCACCCTTTTTACAACTTAGAAGGAAAAGACAATATTGTATTGTTTTACACAGATCGCTACGTAGATCAGCCTTTATTGATCAAAGGTGCGGGTGCCGGAGCAGCTGTTACAGCATCGGGAATTTTTGCAGATGTTATTAGAATAGGTAATATTTAAAGGTGCTAAGGTTCTAAGATGCTAAGGTTCTGAGTTTTTTTTCAAAACTGATCTTAGCCTCTTAGAATCTCAAAACCTTAGAAACTAAAAAATAAAAAGTTGCTACAGAGACCTTAGAATCTTAGCATCTTAGAACCTCAGAACCTTAGAAATGGAAATAAAACTATTTTGCCCGGCAACTATCGCAAATCTCTCGTGCGGATTTGATGTACTTGGACTTTGCTTAGATAATGCAGGCGATGAAATGATTGTTCGAAAAGTCGATCAAAAAGGAGTTCGAATCACTAAAATTGTGGGTGCCGATCTGCCTATGGAAACCGAGAAAAACGTTTCTGGAGTTGCGGCTTTGGCAATGCTTGAAACTTTAGGCGATTTGGATTTTGGATTCGAAATCGAAATTTACAAACACATAAAAGCGGGAAGCGGAATTGGAAGCAGTGCTGCAAGTTCTGCGGGAGCGGTTTTTGGAATTAATGAATTATTAGGAAGACCTTATTCTCGTAAAGATTTAGTTCAGTTTGCGATGCAGGGCGAGAAATTAGCCAGCGGAAATGCGCATGCAGATAACGTTGCTCCTGCCCTTTTAGGCGGATTTACCTTGGTAAGAAGTTATGCTCCGCTTGATATTATCAGAATTGACGGTCCAGAAGAATTGTACGCAACGGTTGTTCATCCGCAAATTGAGTTGAAAACGTCTGACGCACGTTCGGTTTTAAAACAAAACGTTTCGCTGAAAAGCGCCATTATGCAATGGGGAAATGTAGGCGGACTTGTAGCGGGTCTTTATACCAAAGATTACGATTTGATTGGAAGATCGCTTCATGATGAAATCGTTGAGCCTTTAAGAAGTGTTTTAATTCCGGGATTTGATCAAATCAAACAAACGGCTTACGAAAACGGCGCTTTAGGTTCTGGAATTTCAGGCTCAGGCCCATCGATTTTTGCTTTAAGCAGAGGAAAAGAAACCGCTGACCAAATCGCAAAAGCCATGAGCGAAGTGTACGAAAAAATGAGTTTACCGTATGAAATTCACGTTTCGAAGATTAATCCTGATGGTGTGAGAATTATATAACACGAATTTCACGAATTTGCACGAATTGATTTGTGAAATAATTTAAACAAAAAGGAAAAACACAACGTTTGTCAGGCTGAGCTAATATATAATTGAAAATATAAATTATTGAAATAAAAAATAGTACCACAAAGCTTTGCGATCTCTGCGTTTTCAAAAGAAACCAATTCTTTGCGCTCTTTGCGGTTAAATAAAAAAACAACCAATGAAATACTATAGTTTAAACCACAATGCCCCAAAAGTTTCTTTTCAGGAAGCTGTTATACAAGGATTAGCGAGTGATAAAGGATTATATTTTCCAGAAAATATCACTGCTTTAGATTCTTCGTTTTTTGATAAGATCGAAAGTTTAAGCCACGAAGAAATTGCTTTTGAAGCGATTAAACAATTCGTTGGCGACGAAATACCTACAGACAAATTAAAAGAAATCATTGCCGATACTTTGGTTTTTGATTTTCCTGTTGTAAAAGTAGAAGATGGAATCTATTCATTAGAATTATTTCACGGACCAACAATGGCTTTTAAAGACGTTGGAGCACGTTTTATGTCGCGTTGTTTGGGATATTTCAATAAAGACAAAAAAGACGCTAAAAACACTGTTTTAGTAGCCACTTCTGGAGATACAGGCGGAGCTGTTGCGAGCGGATTTCTTGGCGTTGACGGTGTTGATGTTGTCATTTTATATCCGTCAGGAAAAGTGAGCGATATTCAGGAAAAACAATTGACTACTTTAGGGCAAAACATAAAAGCGCTTGAAGTTGACGGTGTTTTTGACGATTGTCAGGATATGGTAAAAAAAGCATTTCTTGATGAAACTCTGGCGCATAAAAACCTAACCTCAGCAAACTCTATTAATATTGCGCGCTGGTTACCGCAAATGTTTTATTTCTTCTTTGCTTACAAAGCGTTGAAAAGCCAAAACAAACCGTTAGTTTTCTCTTGCCCAAGCGGAAACTTCGGGAATATCTGCGCCGGAATTATGGCAAAAAAATTAGGTTTGCCAATTGAACATTTTGTAGCGTCTACAAACGTAAACGATACGGTGCCAAGATTCTTAGAAAACGGAAAATACGACCCAAAACCTTCTAAAGCAACAATCTCTAACGCCATGGATGTTGGAAACCCAAGTAACTTTATTAGAATTCAGGAATTGTACAATAATGACTTAAAAGCTTTCGAAAAAGACTTTTCTTCTTATAGTTATACTGACGAAGAAACACTTGAAGCCCTAAAGAATATTTATAACACAGACGGTTATATCGCAGAACCACACGGCGCTGTTGGTTATTTAGGTTTGAAAAAAGAACTGGAAAAACACCCTAACGCGATTGGTATTTTCTTAGAAACAGCGCATCCTATTAAGTTTTTAGATGTTGTTGAACCTGCCTTGGGAATTACACTTCCTATTCCTGCTCAAATTAAGAGTGTTATTAATGAGGAGAAAGTTAGTGTGAAGATTGGGACTTATGAGGAGTTGAAGGATTTCTTGGGGTAAAGTTTTTTCTTTTATAAAATTTGAAATTGTAAATACAGATTATAAAAATCCGAAAAATCACATAATCTTTTCTATTTGTAAACTTGTAAAATAAAAAATAAATGTATATTTACTTGAAATTATGACACTTATTTAAAAAAACTTAAGTTGTCTAGTTTAAATTAATATATAGCTTAAATTCACAAATATAGTTATGCAGATACCTGAACAAGAGATTTTCAATATTTCTATAGTCATAATTGGAAGTTTCAATCCGAGAATTTTTCAACCAGAATGGCTCGTAAATAAAAAATTGATTAGGGAATCCGAAGGCGATCCAGAAAATTTAAAAATGGTTCACGCTGATTTGACAGTTATTGAAACTGATGAATTTAAACTTGAAATAAGACCTTCAAGACTTGAATTACAAACATTTCAAGAGTCATATCGGGAACCTTTAAAAGATCTGTGCGCAAGTATTTTTCAACTACTAAGTGAAACTCCTATCTCTGCTTTTGGAATAAATTATGGAAAGCATTTTAAAATGCAATCTGAAAAAGAATATGTAAATTTTGGATATCATCTTGCTCCCATAAATAAAACATTTGATTTTATAGAAGATCCTAGATTATTGGAGATCATAATTACTGATCAAAAACCCGAAAAGACAAAAAACACACCAACTAAAAATATAAAAATTTTTCCTTCCGACCTGATACCAGCCAGAGGAGTTGCTATAAATGTAAATAGTCATTATGATGACTTTTTTGATGGCAGATCATTTTCTGATTTTTTATCAGCAAACTGGGAATCTATTCTAAACAACTCTGAAAATATAATAATGGAGATATGGAAAAAATACAATTAGGTCACAGTATGTCAAAAAAGCATTGGGCATTGGACAATGATTCTATTGGAATATTATCTACAAATTATTCTAAGGAAGATGTTGAATCGGTCAATCAGCAAATTAATGCTGAACCCAATAATACACAAACTGAAAAAAAAACAGTCAATATAATCAAGACGGAAGTTAATAGATTAAAAAAAATGAACATTGAAGTTCCTTATACTCATGTAAATAACAGATTTAATATCTTTAAAAGAAAGGTATATACTAAAAACAATAAAACTTGGAAAGGTGTAATTGTAGACATCAATTACCCCATATTTAAAGCTAAACTATACGATTTAGATAATCATTGTGGAACATATGAGATTGCATCCTTTAACATAAAAACGGATATTACGGAACAGGATCATGAACTAATAGATTTAGGTGCCATTTTTTATTGGTCTATTGGAAATATAATACAAAATAAAACTCAAACGAAACGTTCTGAAATTCGTATGAGACGTTTGGCGGATATTACTGTTAAAGAATTTGATGAACTCCATGACAGCTTAGATACTCAATACGGTAACATCAATTGGGTTTAAATATGATTGGACCAAAAAAAAATGAAGTTGAAATAACTTTAATTGGAACTGGAGGCGGATATGGTGAATGCATCTTAATAAAGTTAGGAGAATCAGATTGGCTCATTGTTGATAGTTGCATAAATCCTGAGACAAAAGAACCATTACCAATTGAGTATTTAAAATCAATCGGTGTAGATTTTACAAATCAAGTAAAACAAGTAATTTGCACTCATTGGCATGATGATCATATTAAAGGAATGTCTAGAATATTAGAACTCTGTCCTAATGCTGATTTTTCCCCAACAAGAGTTAATGACATTCCAAAATTTCTTCAATTTATAGGCTTTGATGAAAAAATTAATTCACAAAGAGGCTTCAGATCCACAGAAGAGTTTAGTAAATGCCTTAAAATCCTGAATAAGAGAACAAAAAAAAATATTGCACGAAGATTAAACGCAGACACTGTAATTTATCAGGGAAAAATCGATGCAACTTTTTTTGAAATATATGCTATATCTCCATCAGAAAGTGTTGTAACAAATTTTGATAAAGAAATTGGTAATTTAATTGAGATCGTAGCAAAGAAAAAACGCACAGTAATTCACAAAAAACCAAATGAAACTAGTGTGGCTATTCTTGTAAAGTTTTTA
Organism: Flavobacterium plurextorum; assembly: GCF_002217395.1. Classification (GTDB taxonomy): domain Bacteria; phylum Bacteroidota; class Bacteroidia; order Flavobacteriales; family Flavobacteriaceae; genus Flavobacterium; species Flavobacterium plurextorum. The sequence goes on from NZ_MUHD01000020.1 coordinate 105,169, forward strand.
GATCAGCGAATTATTTTAGGAGGTGACCTAGAAGTTGGAACAGATCCTAATGAAGGATGGCTAGATGTACTTAATAATGTAAAAGTTATAGATCATATAAAGGCACAACTTTTTAAGCTTCCACATCATGGTTCAGAAAACGGCTATGACATTCGAATATTCGAAAAGCTAATAGAAAAGAATTCTATTCTAAAATTGACTCCATGGAATCATGGAAGTAAATTACCAACAGGAGAAATGATTGATAATTATACAGTACATTCTTCAGAAATTTTTATAACGTCACCAATAATATCCAATAAAAAACCAAAAGCAAAACAACGGTCAAAAGAAATATCAAAAATAATTCAAGATTTTAATAGAACTTTAGAGGAAGTAAAATTTACTGAAGGAATTATAACATCTCGCTTTGATTATATTAATCCCACAGGATGGCATACACAAATATATAGAAATGCATATAAAATTGGCGGTCAATGAAAAAAAATGCATAGTTGTCTTATTTAATCGCGCACCTTTTGCTAGCGAGAGCGTTCTGCTCAATAACCAACGAAATTTTTCAAAAAAACAAATACTCATAAGCTGGACGTTCGCGCTAGTAATTGAACATAAATAAAAAAGAGACCAATAAAAAAGGTCTCTTTTCAATTTAATATATCTTTAAAAACATTTATTTCCCGTTCAATAACTTCTCCAAATATTCCACTTTATCTTTTTCAGCTTGCACCAAACGTTCGTAAAGTTCAACAACTTTATCTAAAGGATTAAAAGTACAATTTGTCGCAAAAATACTGCCTGTAGTAACAATATTATCATGAAAACTATTAAAGTAATTAATAACAGCTTCATCTGAAAAATTTTTAATCGCATCAACAGAAACATCAAGAGCTTTTGCTATCTCAATTAGTTTTTGTTCGTCAACCGTTTCGCTGTTTTCAATATTCGAAATGGTCTGTTGGGTTATTCCTAAAGCAAATGCCAGTGCATCCTGTTTCATATCTTTAAGCTCCCTGATACGGCTTATATTTCTGCCGATATGTTTTGGTTTTATTGCTATACTCATAATTCAAAGATATTTAAAATTCTTAAACGAAAATAGATTTCCGTAAAAAACAAACCTATTTTTGTAAGATACCCTTTTCATAACCAATGCGTATGAAGCCGAGAGACTTTATATAACGTCAGTAATTAATCAGCAATCGAAAAAGTTGCCAAAACTCCTTTATGATCAGACGGCCAAATACCATTTGGTTTCAAAAACGTATCTCCGTCCTGAGTCTCCACTCCTTTTCCTTTTACAATACTTGCCGTTGGTCCAACAATTACAGTATCTGTCAGCGAGAGTTTTTTATTTGGATAAAAATAGATAAAATCAATACGATCTCTTTCGTCCGCGTCTTTTGCCCATAATAGTTTTGACAATTCCACATCTGTATTATAAGCCGGCCAAGTAAATCCTGGATTTTTAACCGGATCAGGGTATTTTACTCGATAAGCGTCTAGAAAACCGCTATTTTTAAGCGTTACACTGTTATGCCACGATATAATAACGCCGTTATGATCGTATAAATCTTTTGTTGCTGCTGTCCAATCTAAATGCGAAGGTTCGTTAAAATCGCCTCCTAAAAGCACTAGATTTCCTTTTTTACGTTCGATTTGAGCATCTTTTACAAAAAGTGCTATTTCTTCGTCACGCTGTGAATCAATATTTTGTTTCAGAATTTTTTCGGTATCTAAAATGGGTTCTGGTAATTTTTTCCAATTAACTCCGTCGTAACCTCTTGGCAGATAACAAGCATAATGTGTATAATCTAAATGTGCGGCATACACGGCAGCACTAGTTTTCTTGTTTAACCTAATCATGCATTTTATTAGCGATTCTGAACTTATTGATGTCGTAGATTCGATAGGAAATTTAGACAAAATAACAGCATCTGTTTTAAGGCTCGAGCCATAAAAAATCTTGCCTTTGGCTTTTAAAGCTTCTAAAATATGCGGTGTAAACAATACTTCTTTATAATTACGTATTTCACTCAGCAAAACAATATCCGCATCAGATTGAAGAATTACGTCTACAATCGCGTCAAATCCTCCCTTTACTGTAGTTCCTTCGTGCCAAGTATTTAATGACAGCACTTTTAACTCTTTCTTAAAATTATCTTCCGTCAAAGACTTCACACCAAAAGCTGACACAGAACTAATTGCCGCTCCAAAAAACAACAAAGAAACAAGGAATAGTATTTTATTTTTCATTGAATATCTTAAAAAATTAGATTGAGTTTTTCTCTCGTCTACATTATTGATTTGCTAAATTCAAATATACATCATAATACAAATCAAGAGAAATAGTTGTTAAAAATTAATACAAAAATAGCTTCAATCAAAAAACGTTTGTATTTTGGCTAAAGCAATTCTTCAATATTGTAATTTTGTTTTTCCCGATAAAGCAGAAGGCAATTCAATTTTATAAAATACAACCCAATTTATAATGATTACCAAAGCAGCACTACAAGATATTCCCGCATTAGTAACTTTAATTAACTCTGCCTACAGAGGAGAAACTTCTAAAAAAGGCTGGACAACCGAAGCGCATTTACTGGAAGGAAAAAGAACTGATGAAGAAGAAATGACCGAAATTTTGCAGGATCCTAAAAACACGATTTTGAAATTTACGGAGAATGATAAGATTATTGGTTCGGTTTTATTAGTCGAAAAAGGACATCAATTGTATTTAGGAATGTTGACAGTTTCGCCTGAACTTCAAAATAGCGGAATTGGGAAAAAGCTTTTGGCTGAAGCCGAAATTCATGCTAAAACTCTTGGTTTATCCAGCATTATTATGACGGTTATTTCGGTTCGTGAAGAACTCATCGCTTGGTACAAACGACACGGTTATGTTGATACTGGCGAAAGAGAAGCTTTTCCTGAAAGCGGCGTACATATAACGGTTTCGGAAGAACCTTTGGAGTTCTTTTGCCTCGAGAAAAAGATTTAAGTTTTTTACCGCGAAGAAATAAAGACACCACATTTTTTTACAGTATAAGTTATTCTAAAAGCAGGATCAATTATGTATTTAAAAACTTGAAGTCTTATTAAAAAATATTAAACACATAGAAACATAGATTTTATGTGTAAAAAAGGATACAAAAAGAAATATATTTCTTTCACATAGAAGGCTATATGCATTTTAAATAAGTGAAACGCCTTTTTTACGTAAACAAAATCTATGTTTCTATGTGTTAAAATAATTTCACCCAACGGATTAAAAATTTTAATATAATGAACATACGTTTTTTGCCTAAAAAAAATGTTACTGCTTCTATTTGGAGCGGCGGATTGACATATGAATATACAATATATCCGAAAACAGCAAGTTATGCCGATAGAGATTTTGTATTTAGAATAAGCAGCGCTACCATAGACGAAGTTCCTTCAGAGTTTACCAAATTTAAAGGCTATTACCGATACTTGGTTATGCTCGATAACAGCTTGCATATTGAGATAAACAAAGAAAAAAAAGTATACGAGAAATATGAAATCATGGAATTCAATTCGGATGATGAAGTGACTTCTTATACAAAAGGGATTGATTTTAACTGGATGATTTCTGAAAAAATACCTCATCACAAACTGGAAATAACAAATGGTAATCAGAATTGTGATGCTCAAATACTACTTTTATTTTCTTTACAGACAACCGTTATTACAATTAATGAGAAGCATTACTCTTTAGAACCGTATGATTTATTGGTGATTGAAAATCAAGAAAAGGAAAATGTAATACTTGATTTTTCTACTGAATGCCTTTTTGGAATGCTGGATTTTTAATCTGATCCTGTATTGGGTTTAAAAGTTTAACCGCAAAGTTCGCAAAGGTTTACGCAAAGCTCGCAAGTTTTTTTTTCTCGAAATCCCGATAGCTATTGAGAATAAAGTAGCAAAGATCTTTTGATACAGTTCCATACAGTTTGTCATTTCGATCCCGAAGCCTCGGGATCGAAATGACAAGATTGGGGATAAATGCATTAAATAAAACCTTTGTCGCTTTGAACCTCTGTGCCTTTGAGCCTTACAAAACTAATTCCTCAAACAAACGCTGAATTGTTTTCTCTAAATCCTGACACAAACCTGGATGTGGTCTTGACGTTTGAATCGCCGAACTTCTAATTGCGGTCAACCATCGAAAACGCTCTGGAATATCGAATTCTGCAATTGGTCCGCCGTCTTTGGCTCCGTTTGTGATTTTTTCTAATGAAGTCAAATTACATTCTAATTGTTCGATATCAAAATCGTCAGAAAGCGCTTGAATTTTTTCTTTATTAAGATGAAAAAGTACTTTTATAAATTTGGCTTTTTTACAAAATAAAATAATTCCGATATTCAGGAATTCTTCGCGTTCTACCCTTGGTACAACTCGAATCACGGCATACTCATATAAGTGATTATCTTGCATTTTGAGCCTGATTTACAAAGATTTCTGAATTTTCTAATCTGGTTTTTAAAAACTGCAAATACACATTTCTTAAACCTTCGGGCGTTTCATCGGTATCTTCCCATTGCAGCCATTCGAGCGGAATTGTATTTACAATATCTTCTAAAATTTCTGTTGTTAAAAGCGCTTTAAACTCGGCGTCAACTTCTTTTAAAAGTGAAGCCTGCGGCAATAAAACGTGATCTTTTATTAATGCAAACGGACTTTTGGCATGTTGTTCCCAATTGTTCCAAGAATGATGAAAATACAAACAAGCACCATGATCTATGAGCCATAGTTCTTTATGCCAAATCAGCATATTGGTATTTTTAAAAGTTCTGTCAACGTTTGTAATATAGGCGTCCAGCCACACGATTTGTGAAGCCAATTTGGCATCGACAGTGGTTACAACTGGATCAAAAGTAATGGCACCTGATAAAAAATGAAGCGCAAGATTCAATCCTTGACTTCCTTGCAGTAAATCCTGAATTTCTTCATCGGCTTCGGTTCTTCCAAAAGCTTCATCAAGGTTAGCAAAAACCAATTCTGGCAGTTGCAATTTTAAAGCTTTTGCAATTTGTCCGCCTACTAATTCGGCTATAAGGGCTTTTACACCGTGTCCGGCTCCTTTGAATTTTAAGACGTATTTAAAATCATCATCGGCTTCTGCCAAAGCGGGCAAAGATCCGCCTTCGCGCAAAGGCGTAATATAACGAGTAACATTTACCGTTCTAAGATCGAAGTTGTTTTTCATTTTTTTAAAGATTCAAAGATGCTAAGTTTCTAATCTTTGATAATACAAACTTACGATTTTTGATTTTAGATTGTAGAAAGCAGATTTTAGATTTTTCCCCTGTTCACGCAGATTTTGCAGATTTATTCCCTTTGTGTCATCCTGAGCGAAGTCGAAGGACTTCACATTACAATTAGTCTTCGACTTCGCTCAGACTGACATTTGTAATTATATACATTTTGAAACAATACTGTACACAAAAAAAGTACAACATTATCTGATTAACATATTTTCTAATTATCTAATTCAAGAAAAGCTTTTCCTAGATATTTAATAATTGTAGAAGCGGTAAAAGACTCATAACCTGTTTTTGGTAAAGCTAAATCGGCTGTTAATCCGTGAAGATAGACGCCTAGTTTTGCTGCATATTTGGGCTCATAACCTTGTGCAAGCAGACTTGTAAGGATTCCGGTTAAAACATCTCCGCTTCCTGCGGTGGCAAGAGCAGCATTTCCAGTTGTGTTTTGGTAAATTTCAGATTTATTGATGATAAAAGTCGGCGCGCCTTTCATTACTACAATCACTTTATATTTCTCTGAAAATGCAATTGTTTTTTGAAATTTTTCGGAATCTGAATTCCATTTACCTATTAAACGTTCCAGCTCTTTTGGATGCGGCGTTAAAATGGTGTTTTCTGGAACTAATTCAAACCAAGATAGATTTTCGGCTAAAATATTTAAGGCATCTGCATCGATAACTAAAGGTGCTTTATTGATTCTTAAAAATTCAAATAAAGCTTTTTGTGTTCCGAGTTCCTTCCCTATTCCTGGTCCAATGCCAACTGCCTGCGGAATTAACGGTAAATGAATGTTAGTAATGAAATTTGTATTTTCGTCTGTAACTGTCATTACTTCGGGAATTGAGATTTGAAGAATCTGATAACCGCATTTTGGGATAAAAGTCGTTACGAGTCCGCATCCTGATTTTAAACAGGATTTTGAGGCCAAAACGGCGGCTCCAATTTTTCCGTAACTTCCCGCAATAATAACGGCATGGCCTTGAAGTCCTTTGTGTGTATGAGGATTTACAGGTTTGTATACTCTTAAAGCTTCCTCTTTTGTGATTAAATACGGAGATTTCATTTGATGCTTTTTTATTTTAAACACATAGAATCATAGCTTTTCTTTGCGAATAATGGCGCTTCACTTGTTTGAACAAACATAGCTGATTATAAAAACTTTGTATAAAGGATTCTTTTATGTTTCTTGATTAAAGTTACATAAAAAATCGAAAGCACGAATATTTCTTTTAAACGATCAGCCCTAGCCCTGATAACAGCGGCATCCTTTTACTTTTTTCTTTAAAAAGTAAAAGATATAGCGGATAGCAGGAAATAGCTCCTAATCATTGCGAAATTTATAATTTATACCATTCAAATTTGATATTTTTTAAATAAATTTGCGATTCAATTTTATAAAACAACACAATGAAAAATACTGCGCTTACGCACATACATGAGAGTTTGGGAGCAAAAATGCTGCCTTTTGCAGGTTACAATATGCCTATTACATACGAAGGTGTAAATGCTGAACATGAAACAGTTCGAAACAGTGTGGGCGTTTTTGACGTTTCGCATATGGGCGAATTTTTACTTACTGGTCCAAATGCTTTGGCTTTGATTCAGAAAGTAACTTCAAACGATGCTTCGACTTTGACAATTGGAAGAGCTCAATATTCTTGTCTGCCAAACAATGAAGGCGGAATTGTAGATGATTTGATTGTATATAAAATGAAAGAGGAAGAGTATTTACTTGTTGTAAATGCTTCGAATATCGAAAAAGACTGGAACTGGATTTCATCTCACAATGATTTAGGTGTTGAAATGAAAAATCTTTCTGATGATTATTCTTTATTGGCAATTCAAGGACCAAAAGCGGTTGAAGCAATGCAGCCTTTGTCGTCATTAGATTTAGCTGCAATTCCATATTACCACTTTGAAGTTGGTGATTTTGCAGGTTTTAATGATGTAATTATTTCTGCTACTGGATATACTGGTTCTGGCGGATTTGAAATTTATTGCAAAAATGCAGATGCTGAAGCAATTTGGAATAAAGTTTTTGAAGCTGGTGCAGCTTACGGAATCAAACCTATTGGACTTGCTGCCCGTGATACTTTACGTTTGGAAATGGGATTCTGTTTATACGGAAACGATATTAACGATACAACTTCTCCTCTTGAAGCTGGTTTAGGATGGATTACTAAATTCACTAAAGATTTTACAAATTCTGAAAGTTTGAAAAAACAAAAAGAAGCTGGTGTTACAAAAAAATTAGTAGCTTTTGAAATGCAGGAACGTGCGGTGCCAAGACACGATTATGAAATCGTTGATGCTCAAGGTGAAGTAATTGGTATTGTAACTTCTGGAACAATGTCTCCTTCTATGAACAAAGGTATTGGTTTAGGATATGTTACTGTTGCTAACAGCGCTGTTGACAGTGATGTTTTTATTAGAATTAGAAAAAATGATGTTCCTGCAAAAGTGGTGAAACTGCCTTTTTACAAGAAATAATATTTTCCTAAAATATTTAGAAAATGCATTACAAATTGTAATGCATTTTTTTTTGGCCAAAAATTAAAGTATTTACAAGAAAAAGTGATTTAATCTGCGTTATTTTCAAATGCATTTATGGCTGTTAAAAACATTTATTCGAATGTAAGATTTTTTAGAAAAAACGTAATTTTTATGAAAAAATAAACGTAATTTTAGTCTAAACGAAGATTTTCGATTTATGAAAAAAATAGTATTAGTATTGATGTTAACTGCCAACGTTCTATTTAGTCAAAATAGTGACAACACCTGCGAAATACTAAACAAAATAAATGCGACAATCCAAGCAGAACACCTACGTCCGAAACCAGTCGATGACAGTTTATCAGTTTTTGTTTTTGACAATCTAATTAATGAATTAGATCCCTCTCGAAACATTTTTTTTAAGAATGAATACGATGAAATGGCCGCAAAATATCGTTTAAACTTAGACGATTTAATTCTAGAAAACGACTGCAGTTTTTTGACTGACATTACATCAAAATACATCGCTGGATTAGAAAGAACAAAAAGTATTCTTGAAAAAATTCAAGCTGCACCTTTTGATTACAGTAAAAAAGACACCATTAGATTCTACAAAAAATCATTTCCTTTCTATTTGAAAAAAGAAGATTTAGAGAAAGTATGGCGAAAAAAAATACACTATCAAATTCTTGATGATATGGCAGAAACAAGCGATAATTTAGATTCTATTAAAGCCAATTTTAAATCTATAGAGGCAAAATCTAGAAAATTGATTTTATCAAATGAAATCTGTCGTATTAATACGCTGTTAGAAACCAAAACGAATCAAAACGAAAATCTTTATAATTTTTTCTGCACCTATTTTGATCCGCATACAGCCTATTTTAGCGACGATTCTAAATCGAGCTTTGTTGCGTCGTTGTCCAAAGAGCATTTATCATTAGGAATGACGGTAAACCTTAATGAAAAAAATGAAATTATTGTACAAGAACTTGACCCAAATGGTCCTGCATATCAAACTGGCCAGATAAAAAAAGGCGATCAAATCGTTTCGGTTTCTAATCAAAAAGAAACGCTTCAGGTTTCGTGTGCTTCATTAGAATCTATTTCGACCATGATTTTATCTGAGGCGAATAAGAGCTTGACTATTACTCTTAAAAGGAATTCAGGTAAAAGTTTTGAGGTTTACATTGAAAAGCAAGTAATGAAAGATGAAGAAAATTCGGTTTTCAGTTTTATAATTGGCAAAGACAGTAAAATTGGATATATCAAAATTCCAAGTTTCTATGCTGATCTGGATGGAAACAGCCGAAAAGGCTGCGCTGATGATGTAGCCAGAGAAATTATAAAATTAGAAAGAGACAATATCAAAGGTCTTGTTATAGATTTAATAGATAATGGCGGCGGTTCTATGGAAGAAGCCATCAAACTTGCCGGAATGTTTGTTGATTATGGTCCGCTTTCGATTGTTATCGACCATACTAAAGAAAAATCTATTATAAACGACCCTTTTAAAGGTGTGATCTACAAAGGTCCAATTGTAATTTTAGTAAATAGTAATACGGCATCGGCCAGTGAATTTTTCTCTTCTATCATGCAAGATTATAACCGCGCACTTTTAGTAGGCAGCAGTACGCTTGGCAAAGCAACTATGCAGACGATTCTTTCGCTTGACGAAACAAAAAATACAGACTTTCTAAAAATTACGATTAATAAATTTTACCGAGTAACAGGAAAAAGTCATCAATATATAGGTGTTACACCAGACGTAGTTCTTCCTGAGTTTTATGAAGATGTTTATCAAAAAGAAAGCGATTTTCCAACTGCTATTAAAAATGACAGCATTACTTCAACGCTAAAATACCGCCCGTATGTAAAACGAGCTTTAATTGATAAACTAGCCAAAAACAGTAAGGCAAGATTGGCTGATAATTTTTATTTTAATGATATTAAAAAAATCAATCTAAAAATCGATCAACTGGTAAACACTCCAAAAGCTGAAGTACCAATGACGATTGATGCTGTTTTTAATCAGAAAAAAATAGTAAATTCTTTGTGGAAAGAAATCAATACTTTTAATGACGAAAATAATCCGCTGGACGTTTACAACTCCACTGTAAATCAGTATTTATTGAGTGCATATCCTAATGACAAAACAATAAATCAGTACCAAATGGATCATTTAAAAATAAATCCATATCTAAACGAAGCGGTTAATATTATAAATGACTTTAATTCTTCGAAATAAAAGTTTTTTGTTCCAAGTTTTTTTGTTTCAAGTTTCGGGTTTTACACATAGCGTGCTAAATTTTACGCAATATTGTACCAACTTGAAACTTAAAACCTGAACCTCAAAATAAATCAAAAAAACTTAAATTTTGATTTTGGAAAAATTAAGGAATAACCGTATTTTTGCATCACAAAAACTAAAAATTAGAAATGGGAAGAGCGTTCGAATTTAGAAAAGGAAGAAAAATGAAACGTTGGTCAGCAATGGCTAAAACATTTACCAGAATTGGTAAAGATATCGTTATGGCAGTTAAAGAAGGCGGTCCAAACCCTGATGCCAATTCTAGATTAAGAGCTGTTATACAAAATGCAAAAGCCGCAAACATGCCGAAAGACAATGTGGAGCGCGCGATAAAAAATGCAAGTAATAAAGATACTGCCAACTATAAGGAAATTTTATTTGAAGGATATGCGCCTCACGGAATTGCAATCTTGATTGAAACTGCATCTGATAACAATAACAGAACAGTTGCTAATATTCGCAGTTATTTTAACAAATGCAACGGAACTATGGGAACTCAAGGTTCTGTTGAATTCATGTTTGACCACACTTGTAACTTTAGAATTGCAAACAACGGTCTTGATGCTGAAGAATTAGAACTTGAATTAATTGATTTTGGTGCCGAAGAAGTTTTCGAAGATGAAGACGGAATCTTAATCTATGCTCCTTTTGGAAGTTTTGGTGCTTTGCAAAAAGAATTAGAAAACAGAGGACTTGAAATTTTATCATCAGGTTTTGAGCGTATTCCGCAAATCACTAAAGAATTAACAGAAGCTCAAATCGCTGATGTTGAAAAATTAATCGAAAAAATTGAAGAAGATGATGACGTAATGAACGTTTATCACACTATGAAAGAGGAATAGTCTTTTCTTTTTATATTACAAAATTGAACTCCAGAGAAATCTGGAGTTTTTTTTTACTTATTAATGAAAATCAGCTCGTAAATAACCGTCAGTCAAAGTTTTCTAATCTTGTTTTTCATTGTAATAAGTCAATCATAGTAATCTTTAAATTTAAATGTCAATTTCTTATTGCTTCAGAAATTAATATTTTAACACTATTTTTTTCATTACATTATATATTCATATTTTAAAAGTATCTTACATTTAAAGTCTTAGACTGTATCAAATTTCCGTTTTCTTAAAGTAGATTTGTATTTAAATGATGCAAAGTCGGTCTCGAAAGTTTTCGGGATTGCGCAGTATTTTTAGAAGATATCCATAAAAAATGAGAAAATTAAATCTATATCCAAGAATGGGTGACTCAAATATGAGACACATCGAAAGTATCATTAGTGAAAACTTACCTGAATATTTTAAAGACTTTTTAAAATTAAATGGAGGATTATGTCATTATGAGAGATATTTTGTAGATCATGACAAAACTGTCTGGGAAGTTAAAAATTATTTAAACTATGCTGATTTGTTTAAACTTACCGAAGAGTTTCTTCAAAATTATCATCGCAAACTCATTCCTTTTGCTTTAGATATGGGAGGATGGCATTTTTGTTTATGTCTAGATCAGGGTCAAAATTATGAAACTATCTTAGTCAACCGCTGGACAGATTATCTTCCTGAAGAGCAATTTTTAAAAATTGCAGATAGTTTTGAAGATTTTATAAATGGGTTAAAGATTGAAGAGGAAATAAATTTATAATGATTTATTAATTTTTAAGTTATGAAACTTTATGTACCGAGAAAATTAAGAGGAAGTTGGCATTTTGACAGCAATAAATACGATTATGATTATGACATTTCACCATACCCTGAGATTAGATCAGATTTAAAAATCATATTAACTATTCTCATCGAATCGCAATTATTAATTCCAAAATTATTAGACGGTAAGAATCAAAAATTGGAATATAAAAACATCGACGATTTAATCTCTTTAATAGAAAAAGATAATTATTTACAAACCTGTTTTGAGTTTGATATTAGTGGGGACACGGTAATATATACCGAAAAAGGTGAAGAAATACATTCAAGTATCTTTTGCCTGCAAAGCTTTCGTACGTTTCAGCAAAGTTTCGTATTATCAACAAAGTCTGATATCTGGATGCCAATGTCTTTTGACGAAAATAGTCATTCATATATTTGGAATCTGGAACGATATAATTTAAATAATCATAGATTGTCATCTGTTTTAGAAAAAATAAATAAAAGTTTAGGCTGGGAGAACGAAAATCTATTACAAAAAGAATTTAATGAAAGGGGGAGTTTACAAATTGGATATGATATTTTTCTATCTCAAGAAGTACTAATAAGAGAATATAAAGAGAATCCGAATCCTGATTTTAACATAAATGAATACTTAGCAAAAATGGAAGTTTAATTTTTCTCTATCGCAATAATTGCCCCATTAACGTAATTTTTAAATTTAAACTTCAATTTCTTATTGTTTTAGAATTTAATATTTTAACTCTATTTTTTTACTACTTAAATGTTTACATATCAAAAGCACTTAACATTTAAAGTCTCAGACTGTATAAAATTTCGGTTTTCTTAAAGTAGATTTATATTTAAATGATGCAAAGTCAGTTCCTAAAGCTTTCCGGATTGCATAGTCTTTTCTTTTTATATTATAAAATTGAACTCCAGAGAAA
>NZ_MUHD01000021.1 GCF_002217395.1 Flavobacterium plurextorum
AAATACTTTTTTCATCTTACTTTATTATAAAAGGTTAATTATTAATTCGTGGCAAAGATATAAATTTTTTAATATGTAAAATATTTTTTTATTTTTTTTTTAAAATATTTTCATTGCTCACGTTTATCTTAGTTAACAAATAATGTGCCAGAATGATAAAGTTATCTTAAATTGTTTATTTTTCTGTGCAAATTATTATTTAGTGAATATTCTTTATTGAAATGAGTGGTTTTAAACCTCTTATTTATGATTTGTTTTCTTTTCTTAACGAATTTATAAGATCATAGATAAGAACATAATGTGTAAATGTGTACACAATGTAAAAATAAGAATCATAAAACGTAGAAAGAGAAAGAACGCTTATGAAATGGTTGTCATTATAGTGCTTGTTGCACCTTTGTTTTCTTCAATAAATGATTTACAGATTTTGCTTTTTTCTTTAAAAAAGGCATCATCGTTTAACAAACGATCAAAAACAATCTTCAATTCGCTAAAAGTAGATACAGGAATACATCCTTTTAGTTCTACTAAAGATACAGCTTCTGCAAAATTTGCAAAATTTGGTCCTATTACAATCGGAATTCCAAATGTGGCTGGTTCTAAAATATTATGAATTCCTGGATTTCCAAAACCGCCTCCTACATATGCGATTGCGGCATAACTGTAAATCTTGGTAAGAAGTCCAATAGTATCTATTATAAAGACATTATAATTAGATAGATCTTTGCCTTCTTTTTCTGAATATAAAACAGTAGATTTAGTAAGGAGTGATTTTAATGCAGCAATTTGATCAGTTTTGATATTATGCGGGGCAATAATGAATTTTATATTGTCTGGTGCTTGATTGATATATTCGGCTATTAAAGCTTCATCTTTCGGCCAAGAACTGCCTATGACTATCGCAGGTTGATTGTTTTTGAAATTTTCGATATAATCAAGCTTGTTGTCTCTCTCTAAAATTGCTGCGACTCTGTCAAAACGAGTGTCGCCGGAGATAACTACATTTTTAAAACCAATTGCTTCGATTTTTTGTTTCGAACTTTCGTTCTGAACAAAAAAGAAGGTAAAAGCTTTTAGAGCATTTCTATAAAATCCGCCGTACCATTTAAAGAACATCTGATTGTCTCTAAAAATTCCTGAAATCAAATAGGTTGGTGTTTTACTTTTCTCCAGCTCCTTTAAATAGTTAAGCCAAAACTCATATTTAATGAAAAAGACAAATTCAGGGTGAACGAGTTTTAGAAAGTGTTTTGCGTTGCTTTTAGAGTCTAATGGCAAATAAACGGTTGCATCGGCAACAGTATTGTTTTTACGTACCTCATATCCTGAAGGAGAAAAAAAGGTAACAATGATTTTGTGAGAAGGATATTTTTCTTTGATTTTTTCAATTACAGGAAGACCTTGTTCGTATTCGCCAAGTGAAGCCGAGTGAAACCAAATAGTTTTGTCTGAAGGTTTTATTTTTTCTTCTAAAATTGCAAAAACGTTTTTTCGTCCCTCAACGAAAAGCTTAATTTTCGGACTAAAAAGGGCGACAATTTTCAGAAAAAAGCCCGCAATAGAAATAACTAAATTATATAGAAAAAGCATCTGTTTATTTTTGTGGCTAAATTACATTTCTTTCGACTATTTTCATGGTTTGAAGTTATTAAATAACTATTTTTGTTCCTCCTTTTAGAGAATCTGATAGTAAAACAGATCTTTAATTTTAAAAATATATTGAAAATGAAAAAAATTCAAATGGTTGACTTAAAGAGTCAATATGAAAAAATAAAAACTACTGTTGATGCTTCGATTCAAGAAGTTTTAGATACTAATACTTATATAAACGGACCTTTAGTACATCAATTTCAAAAAAATCTTGAAGATTATTTAGGAGCAAAACATGTAATTCCGTGTGCAAATGGAACTGATGCTTTACAAATCGCTATGATGGGATTGGATTTAAAACCGGGAGACGAAGTTATTACTGCCGATTTTACTTTTGCAGCAACTGTTGAGGTTATTGCGCTTCTGCAATTAACACCTGTTTTGGTTGATGTTGATATGGTAAATATGAATATTGATATTGAAGCCATTAAAAAGGCAATTACACCAAAAACGAAAGCGATTGTTCCAGTTCATTTATTTGGTCGCGCCGCAAATATGGATGCGATTATGGAAATTGCTGCTGAACATAATTTATATGTAATTGAAGATAATGCTCAGGCTATTGGTGCTGATTATATTTCTAAATCAGGAACAAAAAGTAAAGTTGGGGTTATCGGACATGTTGCTGCGACTTCATTTTTTCCTTCTAAAAATCTTGGTTGTTATGGAGATGGAGGAGCAATTTTTACAAATGATGATAAATTAGCGCACATAATCCGCGGAATTGTAAATCACGGAATGTATGAGCGTTATCATCATGATGTTGTTGGAGTAAATTCACGTTTAGACAGTATTCAAGCTGGGGTTTTAAATGCAAAACTGCCTTTGTTGGATGAATATAATAAAGCACGTCGTTTAGCAGCAACAAAATACAATGCAGCTTTCG
The DNA here is from genome assembly GCF_002217395.1 of Flavobacterium plurextorum. Lineage (GTDB taxonomy): Bacteria > Bacteroidota > Bacteroidia > Flavobacteriales > Flavobacteriaceae > Flavobacterium > Flavobacterium plurextorum. The sequence continues at coordinate 2,537 of NZ_MUHD01000021.1, forward strand.
CTGGAAATGCACATATTATTACGCCGGATTTTGATGCAAATGAAAACGATCACGTTTTTCATCAGTATGTATTAAGAATTTTAGATGCTGATAGAAATGCTTTGATGCAGCATTTATTAGATAAAGGAATTCCATGTGCAATTTATTATCCAATTCCGTTGCACTCTCAAAAAGCATATGTAGATTCTCGTTATAAAGAAGAGCAATTTCCAGTTACAAATCAATTAGTAAAAGAGGTTATCGCTTTACCAATGCATACAGAACTTGATGATGAACAAATTAAATTTATTACCGATTCTGTTTTGGAATTTTTGAATAAATAAAATAATTAAACCAAATAAACAACAGCACAAAACAACCACAAAATGAAAGTATTAGTAACAGGAGGATTAGGATTTATTGGTTCTCATACCGTAGTCGAATTGCAAAATGAAGGCTTTGAAGTTGTGATAATTGATAATCTTTCAAACTCTACCGAAGATGTTTTAAAGGGAATTACAGCAATTACAGGAAAAACGCCTTTGTTTGAAAAAATTGATTTAAGAGAAAAAAGTGCCGTTCAGGATTTCTTTAAAAAACATAACGATGTTACTGGGGTAATTCATTTTGCAGCGTCGAAAGCAGTTGGAGAAAGTGTTGAAAATCCATTGTTGTATTATGAAAACAACATTAACACTTTAGTTTATCTTTTACAGGAATTACAACAAAAACCAGAAGCAAGTTTTATTTTTAGTTCGTCTTGTACGGTTTACGGTCAAGCCGAAAAAATGCCAATTACAGAAGATGCTCCAGTGCAAACCGCGATGTCTCCTTATGGAAATACGAAACAAATTGGAGAGGAAATTATTTCAGATACAGCAAAAGTAACTAATATCAATGCTATTTTGCTGCGTTATTTTAATCCAGTTGGGGCACATTCTACAAATGAAATCGGAGAATTGCCAATTGGTGTTCCTCAAAATTTAGTGCCATTTATTACGCAAACTGGAATAGGAATTCGTAAGGAGTTATCCGTTTTTGGAGATGATTATCCAACACCTGATGGAACTGCCGTTCGTGATTATATTCATGTCGTAGATTTAGCGAAAGCGCACGTAATTGCATTACAGCGTTTGTTGAATAAAAAGAATTTGGCAAAAGTAGAAACTTTCAATTTGGGAACGGGAAAAGGAAGTTCAGTTCTAGAAGTAATTCAAAGTTTTGAAAAAGTGAGTGGTAAAAAGCTGCCTTATAAAATTATGCCGCGTCGTGAAGGTGATATTACCGAAGCTTATGCAAATACAGATAAAGCAAATAATGTTTTAGGCTGGAAAGCTCAATTAAGTTTAGACGAAGCGATGGCAAGCGCTTGGAAATGGGAACAGAAAGTTTGTTCTTGATTTAGTGATCAGCCGTTAATAATTCGATATAAATAAAAATCCCAAATGATTATCATTTGGGATTTTTTTATATCTATAGTTTTTAATTGATCACTAAAAAACGGATCACTGAATACTAAAATTTAAGCATTAGCAGTAGCAGCTTCCTTGTCAATTTTATTAATCAAACCAGCTAATACTTTTCCTGGTCCAACCTCTGTAAACAAAGTAGCGCCGTCAGCAATCATTTGTTGTACAGATTGAGTCCATTTAACTGGAGCAGTCAATTGAATAATTAAGTTCTTTTTGATTTCGTTTGCATCAGAAACTGCATTTGCAGTTACGTTTTGATATACTGGGCAAATAGGAGTAGAGAAAGTTGTTGCTTCAATCGCAGCTGCTAATTCTTCTCTTGCAGGTTCCATCATTGGTGAATGAAATGCGCCTCCAACAGGTAAAATTAAAGCACGTTTTGCTCCTGCAGCTTTCATCGCTTCACAAGCTTTTTCAACAGCAGTAGTTTCTCCAGAAATTACTAATTGTCCTGGGCAGTTGTAATTCGCGGCAACCACGATTCCATCGATAGAAGCACAAACCTCTTCAACAATATTATCTGCTAAACCTAAAACTGCGGCCATTGTAGATGGAGTAATTTCACAGGCTTTTTGCATAGCAAGAGCACGTTGAGAAACCAATTTTAATCCGTCTTCAAAAGATAAAGTTCCGTTGGCAACCAAAGCTGAAAATTCTCCTAAAGAATGTCCGGCAACCATTTCTGGTTTAAAATCATCTCCTAAAGTTTTAGCCAGGATAACAGAGTGCAAAAATACAGCAGGCTGTGTAACTTTAGTTTCTTTTAGTTCTTCGGCAGTGCCTTCAAACATAATATCAGTAATTCTAAAACCTAAAATTTCATTAGCTTTTTCGAATAATTCTTTGGCTAAAGCCGAGTTTTCATATAAGTCTTTGCCCATTCCTGTATACTGTGCGCCTTGACCTGGAAATACGTATGCTTTCATTTGTCTAATTTGTTTTTTATTTTTTGGAATTGAAATTAGTTTCAATTGAAAGGCAAAAATAACACTTTTTTATTTCGTATAATCCTTAAACATGTAAATCCATGCTAACCTCGAAAATCTTAAATTAAAAGAAGTGAGTAAAGTTATGACAACTGCTATGATTGGAATGATTCTTAAATCGAAATTTTTCTCAAAGAAAAATTGTGCAATACAATAGGTCGCGATTCCTTGAGCAACTGTTAATCCGTAGTTTACGTACATCGCACCAAAGAAATAACCAGGCTCTTTTTGAAATTTGTAATTGCAATGACTACAGTATTCATTCATTTTTGGAAGACCAAAAGTCAAAAAAATATTTTTGTCTGTAAACACTTTTCCTTTATGACAAATAGGACATTCGTTGCTTAAGATATGAGTTAATGCGCTTGACATGATTTTGTTATTTTTTATTTATACAAAGGTAATTCAGAGTATTATAAAAGGCTTTTTTATATCTTCGCTGATTATAGCACAATAAAGACATTTTTATAGCATCGCGACCTTAAACGACTTCGTAAATGAAAAAAGTGAATATACGATTGTGCATGTGATCAATAAAAAAAAACAAATTCTACATATATGAAAAAATATCCTGTTTATAGTGTTCAGAATTTTAACTGCAATGATATTCATCGCGATTTTTATGTAAATACATTTAAAGAACATCTAAAAAGCCACAGTTTTGTCGAAGAACCGCATCGTCATGATTCTTACTTAATGGTATTTTTTACAAAAGGCTCTGGATTGCACGAAGTCGATTTTGATCAATTCGAAATAAAAAGAGGTAGTTTGTTTGTGCTGCAGCCTGGGCAAATGCATCATTGGAGTTTGTCTGAAGATGTAGAGGGTTTTGTAATTATTTTTTCTCAGGAATTGTATAATCTATATTTCGGACAAAAAAATATCAACGATTATAATTTTTACCATTCGATCCATAATCGTCCTGAAATGGTTTTTGAAGAAAAAGAAATTCCTAGAATTCTTTCGTATTTTAATTTACTGATTCAGGAAAGTAATGAAAATGCGAAATATCAATTGGATAAAATGTTGAATTTGTTAGATTCAATTCATATTGAAATCGCTCGTAAGTACAGTGAGACCTATTCGCATCAAACACATTCGTATAATATTAAAATCAACAAGTTTGAATCGTTATTGGAAGAATATTTTAGAACAGAAAAACTCCCGTCTTTCTATGCGGAAAAGCTAAATATTACGCTAAAACATTTAAACCGAATCTGCAATGAAATTCTGCAGAAAACTGCCACAGAAGTGATTACAGATCGTGTGATTTTAGAAATAAAGAGAATGCTAATTGATAAACAATTAGCAGTAAATGAAGTGGCTTTTAAAGTAGGTTACGAAGATTATTCCTATTTCTCCAGATTCTTCAAAAAACAAACAGGAATGTCTCCAACAGAATTCCGAAATACAATTCGCTGATTTTTTAGCCACGAATTACACTAATTTCCACGAATTATTATTTTCTATTTTTTTTGCCACAGATTAAAAAAGATTTTTTTTCCTGTATTGTGAGAATAAATAATCTGTGAAAATCCTTTTAATCTGTGGCAAAAAAATAATTCGTGGAAATTCGTGTAATTCTTGGCAAACAAAAAAGCCTGCACTTCCTAAAAAAAGTGCAGGCTTCTTAACCAACCAAATTAAAACGTATTATAAAGTATTAAGCTTGTTTTACAAATTGTAATTCAATGTTTAATTTTACTTCTTCACCTACTAAAACACCTCCAGTTTCAAGAGCCGAATTCCAGTTTAAACCCCAATCTTTACGGTTGATTTTTCCTTCAATGTTTAAACCTACTTTTGTATTTCCCCAAGGATCAGTCATAGTTCCGCTAAATTCTACAGGGAATTTTACAGTTTTAGAAATCCCTTTAATATCTAAATCACCAGTTAATTCATATTCTCCATCGTTTACTTTTTTGAAAGAGGAAGCTTTGAAAGCCAATTTCGGATGATTTTCGGCATCAAAGAAATCTCCGCTTCTTAAATGTCCGTCTCTGTCTGCATTTGCAGTGTCGATTGAAGCGATATCGCCAGAAAATTCAATCGCTGCATTTTCGAAATTATCTCCGTCTGAAGTAATTGTTGCATCATAAGTTCCAAATTTTCCTGAAACATTTGTAAACATCATGTGTTTCACTTTAAAACCAATTTCTGAGTGTGTTGGGTCAATTGACCATTTTGTAGTTGCCATAATTTTATTTTTTTAAATAATTAATTTATTTGTTTGTTTCATTTTGATAGGACAAAGTTACGGTGGTAGTAAGCGTAACGCACTTAACCTAGATTAAGAAATAAAAAATGTGATGTTATTTGCCACTCCCGATAGCTATCGGGATTCACAGATTAAAAAGATTTTAGAAAAAATATAGCCACGAATTCACAAATTTTTTCTCAAGGATTGTAAAAAATAATTCGTGAATTCGTGGCAAAAAAAATCACTTTAATCTGTGAAATCTGTGGGAAGAAAAACTAATGCTTAAAGCTTAGCTTTTGTTATTCATATAAAATGTCAACGCACCCGAAGGGCATTTTTTTACCGTTTCGATAATTTTTTCAGAAGTCGAAGCTTCGGCCACAATCCATGGTTTTTCTTTGGGACGAAAAACATCCGGATTGTTTTTTACGCAATTAGCAGAATGTATGCATTTTCCAGATTGCCAAACAATCGTTACTTCGCCATTTGTGTATTCTTTAATTAAGTTGTCTGGATTCATGATTGAAAATTTTAATAGTTAGTTTTAAGTGAATTAAGACCAATTTTCATCTAATAAAATTACGTTTTCTTTTTTATTTTTAGTAAAATTTGAACAAAAAAAGAAACGATAATAAGTTGAAAATCAACTTAAATATCGTTTCTAAAAAAAATATTAATTGTAATCTTTGAATTAATAGTTCATCGGAATATCCATCAATAAAAATTCAGCGTCTGTGTTTGCTTTAATGTTTAAAATGTCAGTTCCTGAAATTCCAACAGCATCACGAGTGTTTAATTCCTGACCATTGATGGTGACATTTCCTTTCAAAACAAAAGCATAAACTCCGTTACCTTCTTTTTTGATTTTATATTCTGTTGCAATTCCTGCATCAAAATTTCCCATATTAAACCAAGCATCTTGATGAATCCAAACACCTTCATCATCTGCATTTGGAGATAAAACCTGAGCTAATTTATTGTGTCTGTCAGCAACATCTAAAGTAATTTGTTGGTAACGAGGCGTAACATTTCTTTTATTTGGAAACAACCAGATTTGCAATAATTTAGTCTGTTGATCTGCGTTAGGATTAAACTCACTATGCTGAATTCCAGTTCCGGCACTCATCACCTGAATATCACCATTTTTGATGATTTCGGTATTTCCCATGCTGTCTTTATGAGCCAAATCACCTTCTAGCGGAATCGTAATGATTTCCATATTATCGTGAGGATGCGTTCCAAAACCCATTCCACCTGCAATTGTATCATCGTTCAAAACACGAAGTGCTCCAAACTGAATTCTATCTGGATTGTACCAGCTCGCAAAACTAAAGCTGTGATAAGCGTTCAACCATCCGTGATTTGCATTTCCTCTTGTTTCTGCTTTGTGCAATACTATATTTTCCATGATTTTGTATGTTTTGTTAATTTTATAGTGCAAAGATACGGTCATGGTCAAAGAAAAGCACTTAATGTAGATTAAGAAAAGGTTCTGAGGTTCTAAGATGCTGAGATGCTAAGGTTTTTTGCTGTAATTTTTTTGAAGCAGAAATTTTGATTTTCAAAAGACGTGACGTCCCGCTATCCGTTGCAATCTTTTGTGTCCGCCGCGGCGGACACAAAAGGATTTTCACTTCTATCGGGGCTATGCTAGAAGATTCATTTTTATAAGTCGTTGTATGTATAGCTTAAAAAGAAAGTAACCGCACAGTTTGACATCCTGAGGAACGAAGGAGTGGTCTCTACAAGTAACTCGACAAAGATTGGTGTAGATTACTCTTGTAAATTTCCATCAGGATATTTGTAAAACTCTAAATCCAAGAGTTCTAATTGTGTATTTATTTTTTCATTGTTAAGTTCTTCAACTTCTCGATTTCGGAGTTTTTTAATCAAATCTTCATTGGATAGTTTTTTTGGATTAATTAAATTAATTGCCGATTCAAGAATTTTTGCGGTTTTAAACTTTTTATTTTTCTTTAATGATTTTAATGTTTCAAAACAATTTTGACCACTTGAATTAAAAAAGTACTGATTAAATCCTCCATTATTTACTTCCATTTCTAATTCTTCAATATTAGCTGTCGGTTTTGAAATATTAGTTTTCTCTTTGTTTGAAGTAACTTGGCCTAAGCAACTTGAAAAAGTCATTAGAAGTAAAAGGAAAATGGAGTTGAATAATTTCATTGCTTACAGTTTTGGGATTTTAATGCTTTGTCAAGCTGCTTGTGTGAATCTCTCCTCCGTCGAGATAACAAGATAGTGTTAAAAATTATGCTCAAGAAAAATAAGCTTTGCGATTTCGCGACTTTGCGAGATTAAAAAACACTTAGCTATACTGAGAAATAAACTGCTGTACAACCGCATCCGTATTCTCGTGACGTTTTTTCTTTTCCAATTCAATTGGAGGAGAGGCTCTTTCAAGACAATCTTTTACATCACAAGTCTCACAAGTAACACCAACAATTCTTTTAACAAGCGGTTTTCCTTCAATGAATTTGAATTTCTTTTTCATAGTCGGATTAATTAAAATTCCAACAGAGATACTTCTAATAGTATCGTGCAAAAAAGGATCTTTAGTTGCCGATGAAAAAACCAAATATTCGTTTCCGCTATGAACGTAACTCGAAATCTGGGCATCAAAAAAGTGCGGTTTGTTTTGTTTGATGGCTTCATCTATGGTTTTTACCGAAACCCATCTTCTGCAATAATGTTCGTTGGTTTCGTTGGCGTGTGGTTCTTGCTGATTGGTAATGTGCAATTCTTTTTTAATTTGATAAACGTCTGAACCCATTTTATGAGACATTCTTAAAAAGAATAAGTTTTTGAGCTGAAAATCTTTTGGTAATAAATTCGTTAATCTTTGATAAAATGATTCTGGTGAGACTTCGAAGCTTTCAATCAACGATACGAATTCTTCCGGATTAGGTTTTTCATTAGTTAAAAAAGCATTTACTTTGTCAACAACCAATTTTCTTGGTAATAATAAAGCGCCGGCAAAATAAGAAGCATAAAAATTATTTAAAACCTGATCGAAATTTTCAAACTTAATCCAGCTGAAAGTCAATAAACGATCAGAAATTTTCAAATAGTTATAAGCGATTTCTTTAGCTAAAATAAAAGCTCTTTGTGGAGCATCAATTTCTGTTGAAAGCAATAAAGTTTTACTTTTCGGAACGTAAATCGAACGCAGATCGCCCAAAGCTTCCTGATCTGTAAAAGCAATTTCCTGAATTTTGTATTCGTATTCTTCTTTTAAAATCGCTTCTAATTCTTCTATCGTAATCTTAGAATCTAAGTTTATCTGAAACGACTTCGAAAACGCAATTACTTTTTCTTCTAAATCTTCAAAATAATTACTGTGCGCTTCCTGATACGAACGTAAAGCGGCTAAAAAGAAACTTTCCCGACTTAAATTATAGTGTTGAGCGATTTCAATAATTGTACTGATAAAAGCATTGACTTTTGCAGGAGCATTGGCAATAATATCAATTAAATCTGCTTCCTGAATTCCGAAAAGTTCTAACGGAATCTCTTTTAAAATTCCTGATTTTAAGATTTCGCCAATCGGAGCGAGGTTATTATCGAGTTTTAAAGACACCATTTGGTCGTAAGTCACGTCCAAATGTTCGCAGAGCAATAAAATTTTATCTGTTTTTGGATATTTTTTTCCCTTTTCAATTTCGTTTAAATACGATTTTGAAAGATTTGTCAATTTGGCTAAGCCAAAAAGTGAAAGATTTTTTTGCGTACGAACCTGCTTCAATTTTAGTCCGAAGATCAGCTTTATATAGTCTTTTTCGATATCCATGAACCAAATATAACTAATATAAAAATAATCGCCAAAAAATTATTTTTCATTTTTAGCGAACGTTCGCTTGTTTTGTAAAAAACTTTTTTCTAATATTGTGGCGTAGAAATTGTTAAAGATCAAAAAGTTATGGTTTTTATATCCTGAAACGGATGAAAGATAACGTGACGATGAGATTTTTTTCTAATAAAAAATAAAATCACAGCTATGAAAAACCAATTAGAAATTACCGAGACGGCAATGGAATTTTTAGCCGAAAAGAAGCTTCGTTATCCAAAGATCTGGACAGAAGAAGCGATTGTTTTTATAACCGAATTGCATAGAAAATTCGAATCGCAGCGAAAATTACTGCTTTTACAACGCGATCAAAAACAAGTCGCTTTCGATCAAGGAATCATGCCTGTTTTTATTCCGGAGACAAAAAGCGTTAGAGAAGGTAATTGGACAGCTGGCGAAATCCCAAAAGATTTATTAGACCGACGAGTGGAGATTACAGGACCAGTTGACCGTAAAATGATCATCAATGCGTTGAACTCTGGAGCGAAAACTTTTATGGCCGATTTTGAAGACAGTACTTCACCAACCTGGCAAAATTTAATGGACGGACAAGTGAATTTAATTGATGCCGTAAACAAGACAATTACATATACTGATTTGGTAAAGCAAAAGTCTTATCATTTAAATGAGAAAATTGCAACGCTGATTGTACGTCCAAGAGGTTTGCATTTGCCAGAAAAGCATCTTGTAATTGAGGGAAATGAAGTTTCAGGTTCTTTGGTAGATTTTGGATTGTATGTTTTTCATAATCATAAACGACTTTTAGAAAATAATTCTGGGCCGTATTTCTACATTCCGAAATTAGAACATTATCTAGAAGCACGTTGGTGGAATAATGTAATTGATTTTACTGAGGATTATTTAAAACTGAAAAGAGGAACTGTAAAAGTGACGGTTTTGATTGAAACTATTACGGCAAGTTTTCAGCTGGATGAAATTATTTACGAATTGAAAGAACATATCGTCGGCTTGAACTGCGGGCGTTGGGATTATATCTTTTCTTATATCAAGAAATTCCGTAAGAATCCAAAATTCATTGTTCCAGATCGCGATCAAGTAAACATGACTTCACCTTTTATGAACGCCTATTCAAATTTGGTTATTCAAAGATGTCATAAAAGAGGGATTCATGCGATTGGCGGAATGGCAGCACAGATTCCGATTCGAAATAATGAAGAAGCCAATGCAGTTGCTTTCGCAAAAGTCAAAACTGATAAAGAGCGTGAAGTTCGAAACGGTCACGATGGAACTTGGGTTGCGCATCCGGACTTAGTTTCGTTGGCAAAAGAAATTTTTGATAAAGGAATGCCGACTCCGAATCAAATTCATATAAAAAGAGAACATCGAAAAATTACGGAAGAAGATTTGATTGAACCACCAATTGGAATCATCACGGAAAACGGTGTTCGAAAAAATATTAACGTTGGCGTTTTATATCTGGCTTCATGGTTAAATGGACAAGGCGCTGCAGCTTTGCATAATTTGATGGAAGATGCAGCGACAGCTGAAATTTCGAGATCTCAATTGTGGCAATGGCTTCAGAATAAAGTGCTTTTGGATAATGGACGAAAATTAGATTTGGCTTATTATCACGAATTGGCTTTGGATGAATTCAGAAAAATAAAAGATGAATTAGGAGAGGAAAATCATGAAAAACAACAATTTCCGCTGGCTGAAAAAGTACTGGAAAGATTAGTAGTTAATCCTGATTTCGTTGATTTCTTAACAATTCCGTGTTACAAATATTTGTAAAAGAATGGATTGGAATTCCTGCAAGGTTTTAAAAACCTTGTAGGTATCGTGATCGTGATTACGAATACCTACAAGGTCAAAAAAAGACCTTGCAGGAAATCTAAAATATCATAAAACTATTACTTACTAACCACTTTAACTTAAACTATTTATGAAAACAACAGAAGACAGAATTCAGGAATTGATTAACGATTGGATTACAAACCCAAGATGGAAAGGTGTTGAACGTCCTTACACTGCGAGTGAAGTAGTTACACTTCAGGGTTCGTATCATATTGAGCATTCTATTGCCAAAATGGGAGCGCAAAAATTATGGAGAAAGTTAAAAAGTCAGGATTTTGTGGCTGGTTTGGGTGCGTTGACTGGAAATCAGGCAATTCAGGAAGTTGATGCCGGTTTAGAAGCGATTTATTTGAGCGGATGGCAGGTTGCTGCTGATGCAAATCTAGCGGGAGAAATGTATCCTGATCAATCGCTTTATCCAGTAAACAGCGTTCCGATGGTGGTAAAAAAGATCAACAACGCTTTATTGCGTGCAGATCAAATTCAGACTGTAAATAATATTGAAGATAAAAAAGATTATTTGGTTCCGATTGTGGCTGACGCAGAAGCGGGTTTTGGCGGCAACTTAAATGCTTTCGAATTAATGAAATCGATGATTGAAGCGGGAGCTTCTGGAGTTCATTTTGAAGATCAGTTGAGTTCTGCTAAAAAATGCGGACACTTAGGCGGAAAGGTTTTGGTTCCGACTCAGGAAGCGATTAATAAATTGATTGCAGCACGCTTGGCTTCAGATGTTATGGGAGTATCAACTCTAATCGTTGCGAGAACAGATGCAGATGCAGCTAATTTATTAACGAGTGATGCTGACCCAAGAGATAGAAAATTTTTAACTGGTGAAAAAACGAGTGAAGGTTTTTTCTATGTAAATAATGGAATCGAGCAGGGAATTGCAAGAGGTTTGAGTTACGCACCTTACGCTGATTTAATTTGGATGGAAACCAGTAATCCCGATTTAGAATTTGCGAGAAAGTTTGCAACGGCTATGAAAAAAGAATTCCCAGATAAAATGCTGGCGTACAATTGTTCTCCATCTTTTAATTGGGCCGCAAAATTAACGGTTGCCGAAATGGAAACGTTTAGAGAAGATTTAGCTGCAATGGGCTATAAATTTCAGTTTATTACTTTGGCAGGATTTCATGCTTTGAACACAAGTATGTTTGAATTGTCCAGAGCTTATAAAGAACGTGGAATGGCAGGTTATTCTGAATTGCAAGAACGTGAATTTGCTTTACAGAAAAACGGATTCAGAGCTGTAAAACATCAAGCTTTCGTAGGAACTTCTTATTTCGATGCCGTTCAAAATACCGTTATGATTGGGAAATCTTCAACGACTGCAATGAAACATTCTACAGAGGTTGAGCAATTTTAATTCAAAAGAAAAGCCAGTTCAAAGAACTGGCTTTATTTTTTCGCGACGAATTAAACAAATTTTCACTAATTAAATTGGGTTAAAAATCAAATAAAAATTAGTGCTAATTCGTGAAACTCGTGTCGTTATTTTTTTTTAAATCTTTTTTAATCTGTCAATCCGGACAGCTATCGGGAGAGGCAAAAAAAATTATTTCTTTAAAAGTCTAGCTTTCATTTTGCTGAAGAACTCTGGTGTTACTCCTATAAAAGATGCGATTTGTTTTTGAGGAACTTTATGAACCAATGTTCCATATTTTTTGCAGAATTTATCGAAACGTTCTTCGGCGGGTAAACTTAGATTATCCATTAATCTTTGTTGATTAGCGACCAATGAATTTTCAATTAGAATTCTAAAAAAGCGTTCTAGTTTTGGAATCTCAAGAAACAATTGCTCTTGGTTCTCTTTGGATAAAGAAACGACTTCTGCATCTTCTAAAACTTCAATAAAAAGCTGTCCTGGTTTTTGTGAAAAATAACTGTACATGTCGCTCATCCACCAGCCTTCACAGGCAAATGAAAGAACGTGCTCTACAATATTATCGTTGATGTTGAAACTTCTTAAAATTCCAGAGTTTACAAAATACGAATGTTTGCATACTTCTCCAGCACTTAGTAAAATAGTTTTGGCTTTATAAGTATGTGTTTCTGTTTTAGACAGAAAAAGAGCTTGTTCTTCGGGTGTTAGTGAAACATGTTTAGCAATATTTTCAAGAATCAAAGCCATTATTTTTCGTTTACTAAAGTGAATGAAGTGGCCTTAAAACGATTTTTTTCGATTGTTCCTGTTACTGTTGCTTTTTTGACAGCATTGCAAAATCCATCTTGAGCGTGTGCATCACCATGATCATCGATTTTTGTTCCGTCAACGAAATACGTTTTTCCATCAATGCGAATGGCTAGATCACAGCTTTTACCTTTCATTCCAAATTGACATTCTCCGCAGGCAGCTTCTACAACTGTTGGTTTATCAATTACTTTTTTACTTTGAGCCTGAGTTGAGATGCCAACAAATAGGAAAATCATGAATATAAGTTTTTTCATTTTTAAGAGTTTATAGTTATTAATTTCGCCGTTTCTTTGGCGCGTTCGGTTACATTTTCTATTGGAGTTGCTAATGAATCGTGGCTTAAAACAACTCCCATACGACGATACGGTCTTGAAGTTGGTTTTCCAAATATTCTGAAATCAGTTTTTGGTAAAGCCGCTACTTTTTCAATTCCGCTAAAAGTTGGATTTGTTGAATCTTCGGATGCTAAAATTACTGCACTTGCTCCAGCTTTTTCTAAAGTAATTTCAAAAATTGGAAGACTTAAGATTGCTCTTAAATGCAATTCAAATTCGTTGAAGTTTTGTGTTCCTGCCAAAGTTACCATTCCAGTATCATGTGGACGGGGAGAGAGTTCTGAGAAATAAACGCCGTCGTTGGTTAAGAAAAATTCAACGCCAAATAGTCCTGCTCCGCCAAGTGCTTCGGTAATTTTTTCGGCCATATCCTGCGCTTCGTACAAATCAGCCTCAGAAACCTGAGCCGGCTGCCAGCTTTCTTGATAATCACCGCGCTCTTGTCGATGCCCAATTGGAGCACAAAACAAAGTTGGATTTCCATTTTGAGTAATAGTTAAAAGTGTAATTTCCGAATTGAAATCGACAAATGCTTCAACGATCACTTCAATTACATCGCCACGTGAGCCTGCAACGGCATATTGCCAGGCTTTTTCGATATCACTTTCGGTTTTTATAGTCGATTGCCCTTTTCCTGATGAAGACATTAAAGGTTTTACCACACATGGAATTCCAACTTCCTGAACGGCTTTTTGCAATTCTTCTGCTGAAGTTGCGTATTGATATTTGGCTGTTTTTAAACCTAACTCTTTTGCTGCTAAATCGCGAATGGCTTTACGGTTCATGGTAAAGTTTGCCGCTTTCGCTGAAGGAACAACGGTAATTCCTTGTTTTTCGTAATCATAAAAACGTTCAGTGCGAATGGCTTCTATTTCGGGAACTATAAAGTCTGGTTTATGTTTGGCTACGATTCTATCTAAAGCTTCGCCGTCGAGCATATTGATGACTTCAAAACCATGAGCGACCTGCATGGCTGGTGCATTTTCGTAACTATCGACTGCAATTATGGTTTGTCCGATTCGTTGTGCGGCAATGACAAATTCTTTGCCTAATTCGCCTGAACCTAGGAGTAGTATTTTCATTTTTTTACAATATTTAGATTCTCATCAAGGTATAATTCAGGTTCAAATTTTGAGATGAAAGTTTTTGCAATATTTTTTGTTTTTGGTAAATCTTCTTTTGCAAATTTATAAACTGCAATTTTGTGTTTAAGATTTGAAGAATACAATTTGCTATCTGATGTAATTAAAAGTAATAGATAATTATAATGTTCTTTGTTACCTATATGTTGATTAGTTTTTTCTGTGCTGTTGTTAATTTTTATCTGATATTTTATTTTTTTGGTTTCAAGATCAACCGCATCATATCCAATTTCTCTCTTGTTATCACATAATTTTAATGAATAAATTGTTTCGCAAATATACTCAGCTATATCTCCTAAATATCTTGAGCTATTTATAATTTGTTCTTTTCGTAATTCTTCTGTTATTTGGAAGAAATTTAAGATCAAAGATTTTTCTTTTTTATTCATTCTGATAATTCTGAGAAGATATTTTGTAAAACTCTAGTTGAATTTATTTCCAGAGTAAAGATAAATAAAATGGAATTTATTCTCACTTAGATCTTGGAGATTCAGTAGATTTTATTTTAGCTTAGAATATACTTTCTAGACAAAGTAACCATATAGTTTGTCATTTCGAGGAACGAGAAATCTTCGCGAGAAACTCGACAAAGATTTGTGCTTTACTTTGTGGAATCCCTCGTGCGATTTCTCCTTACGTCGAAATGACAAGATTGTGGAAATAGCAGGATAAAAAAAGTTCACAAAGATTTTCTCACGCAGATTTTGCAGATTCGGCAGATTTTAATTTAAATAGTAATTCATTTTTATATAAAGTAACCATGCAGTTTGTCATTTCGACGTAAGGAGAAATCTTCGCGAGAAACTCGACAAAGATTGATGCTTTACTTTGTGGAATCCCACGTGCGATTTCTCATTCCTCGAAATGACAAGATTGTGGAAAATTATAAACGTAAAAGTTCTTGTAAACCCGTTCGCGTGAGGGATAGAAGTGGAAAGCCCACAGCCTGACGAAGGAAGTGCGAGGACTTGTAATGGATAGCCCGACCCGCCTTTTTCGGCGGGACACGCCCAAAATAAAAAACCGATACTTCTTTTAAAAGTATCGGTTTGTATGTTAATGAAAATGATCTTCTTCAATTTCGAATTCGGCATCTTTTTCCCAAATTTCCATTTCGCAGGGTTTGCAGTTGAATTTTAGTTTGTATTCAAGTTCGCCTTGTTTTAAAACCAAAGGTTCTTTTACCTTGACACCAACTATGTCTTTTTGGTGTATCGGACATTTTTTTAATTCGTATTTGATACAATATTTGGTTGTCATTACACGAGATTTTCCTGGATCCCATTGTAATTCGAATGCTTTTTCGATTTCGGTTACACCGTGACGTTCGTAGAATTTACGAGCAGTTTTATTCGAAACATTGTACATGAAATCCAGTTTGGTTTCAGGATACGGATGTGACGTTTTCACCATTTGGTGCTCTTCGCGTTTGTAATTTTTCAAACGAATTTCGGTTAACTGATCGTAAACGGTTCTTCGCATTTCGTTGATTTTTGAAATAGGAAGGAACCAGTTTTGCGAAAACATAATGTTGATTTCATTGGCAGTGTAAGGCGTAAAACCTGTTTTTGCTAATTGCGTTTTAATGTTTTCTTCGATTGATTCGCCGGTTTTGGTTTGCTCTTTTGCGTGTTCTAAATTAACGATGCTTACGTTTCCGTCTTCATCGGTTGCGATTAATTCAAAACCGTTTTCAGTTTCTGTAAGTAATAAAGTGGTGCTTAATTTACGAACCGCACTGTCTTCTCTTTCTACAATTTTGATGAAAGCAGCATCGTTATTTCTGTAGATGAAAGTTCCGTCTTTTACTTCTTTTAGAACGTTCGGGTAAATTTTACCGTTTTCGGCTTTGTTTACGTAAATTCCGTCTGCTTCATTATTTTCGTTGATGAAGCAAAGTCCGTCGCCATTGTTTAATAATTCGCCGTTTTCGATTTCGTAAGCGTTTCCAACGGTTCTGATTAATTTACCAATATATTGACCTTTTGATTTTGGGCTTTCCCAAGAACCAATCGAGCTGTGTCTTTCATTTACAAAATAATCCGTATAACCGCGATTGAAAGTTCTGTTTAAAGAAGAATCAAAAGTATAAGTACAAGTTCCAGAAGAAGCTTTTGTGTATTTTTCACTTCCTGCACCTTCTAAATAACTGTCTAGTTTTTGACGTAAATAAGAAACGTTGTTTTTTACGTAAACGACATCTTTTAATCGGCCTTCAATTTTGAAAGAAACGATTCCGGCTTCAATTAAATTTGGAATTTGTTCTGAAATATCTAAATCTTTTATCGAAAGCAAGTGACTGTTTTTGATTAAAGTTTCTCCGTTTCCGTCGATTAAGTTATATGGTAAACGGCAGTTTTGCGCGCAAGAACCACGATTAGCGCTGCGTTCTCCATTGGCCACACTCATATAACAGTTTCCGCTGAAAGAAACACATAAAGCTCCGGTTACGAAAAACTCTAATTCGACATCAGCTTCGTCGTAAATGGTTTTAATTTGATGCAAGTTCAATTCACGTGCTAAAACGACACGTTTGATTCCGGCATCTTTTAAGAATTTAATTTTATCAGCATCACGATTATTGGCTTGTGTGCTGGCGTGAAGTACGATAGGAGGTAAGTCCATTTCCATAATCGCCATATCCTGAATGATCAAGGCATCAACACCAATATCGTATAATTCCCAGATCATTGAACGACAAGTTTCTAATTCGTTATCGTACAAAATAGTATTCATAACGACAAAAACCTGAGCGTTAAATAAATGCGCATATTGTACTAAAGCCGCAACATCTTCAATAGAATTGTTGGCGTTAGAACGCGCACCAAATTGAGGCGCACCAATATATACTGCATCGGCGCCACTGTTGATGGCTGCCATTCCTCCAATTAAATCTTTAGCAGGAGCTAATATTTCGATTTTCTTCTTCATTTCTAAAACTTTAGACTTTTGTGGTATTCCCGAAAAAAAGTGTGCAAAGGTCTTATAAAATATTTGAGTTTGCTAATGATAGAGGGATTTTTTTGAAATTGTTAACTTAATATGGAATGATGATAAATGAAGTTTTTGTTTATTTAGTTGGTTCATAAATAAGCTGTACCACTCCTGATTTGAAAATATTGGTTTTAAGTAATGTTAATTCGAGTCTTTCTTTTAAATCTTCAAATAATGGTTTACCGCTTCCAAGAGCTATTGGATGAACTGATATTCTGTATGTGTCAATAAGGTTTAATTGGATAAAAGTTTTAATAAGACTTGCTCCGCCATACAGCCAAATATCACCTCCAGATTGTGCTTTAATCTCATTTACCTTTGTTGCAATATCAGAATTTATAAATGTTGCATTGCTATTTTGGTTGCTTTGACTTGAAAAAACATATTTCTTTTTTGAATGTACTCCTTTCCAAAGCATTTGTTCGGCTTTACTTGCATTTGCTTCTGGCTCGTAATTACCCCAAAAATTATAACTTACCCGCCCATAAAAAATAGTATCTATACCTGATAAAAAAGCATCAAAGTCTATCTCGTCGTCCATAATGCACCAATCGATTTCTCCATTTGGACCTTCAATAAAACCATCTAAGGTTACAGCTAAATCTAGAATTACTTTTTTCATAGGATACTATTTTGTCTTATTGTATTTTGATATAAAAATATGGTATTTCAATTTTTAATAGAACATAAAAGAGGATTTAGTTTCTTCGGGAGTATTATTTCATTTTTGAAGAGTTGTAGGGACTTTAATAAAGTTTTAGAATTGGAACTTAAGTTTCTTTTTGAAAATGAATTTTCTTGTTTTACCGTTTGCGTGAGGGATTGAGGCGGTATCCTTTTACGGAGTGGAGCGGAATAAAAGATATAGCCGAAAGCCCGACCCGCCTTTTTCGGTGGGACACGCCCAAAATAAAGCCATAAAAAAAAACAGCTTAAAGTATAAAAGTGATGAAACTTTTGAACCTTAAGCCGTTTTTAATAAAACTTATTTATGTTGTTATGCAGTCAAAGCTTCTTTGATTCTGCGTAATGCCTCTTTTAAAATATCGTCGCTTGTTGCGTAAGAGAAACGAATACAGTTTGGATTTCCGAAAGCATCTCCTGTTACAGTTGCAACGTTAGCTTCTGCTAAAAGATACATTGAAACATCGTTTGCGTCTTTAATTTCAGTTCCTTTTAATGTTTTTCCGAAGAAAGAAGAAACGTCTGGGAAAACGTAAAAAGCTCCTTCTGGAACGTTGATTTTTACTCCTGGAATTTCTTTTAATAATCCAACAACTAAATCTCTACGTGTGTGGAAAGCCTGAACCATGTGGTTTAATACACTTGGATCTGCGTCTACTGCTGTAATTGTAGCGCGTTGTGCTACAGAATTTGCTCCAGATGTTACTTGTCCTTGAATTTTTGTACATGCTTTTGCGATGAATTCCGGAGCTCCGATATAACCAATTCTGTATCCTGTCATTGCGAAAGCTTTTGCAACTCCGTTTACAGTGATTGTTCTTTCTAACATTCCTGGGATTGAACCGATACTGCAGAAAGTTCCAGAGAAATTAATGTGCTCATAGATTTCATCTGCAACTACGTAAATATTTGGGTGTTTTTCTAAAACTTTTGCAAGAGCTGTTAATTCTTCTCTGCTGTAAACAGATCCTGAAGGATTACAAGGAGAAGAGAACCACATCATTTTTGTTTTTGGTGTGATAGCAGCTTCTAGTTGTTCAGGTGTAATTTTGAAATCTGTATCTACAGAAGTTGGAACTTCAACAGGAACTCCGCCTGAAAGTTTAACGATTTCGAAATATGAAACCCAATATGGTGCAGGCAAAATAACCTCGTCACCGTCGTTTAACATTACTTGTGCAATGTTGTATAAAGATTGTTTTGCTCCTGTAGAAACTACAATTTGAGTTGGTTTGTACTCTAATCCGTTATCTCTTTTAAATTTTCTGCAGATTGCTTCTCTTAATTCAAGGTAACCTTCTACTGGAGAGTATGTGCTATAATTTTCGTCTACTGCTTTTTTAACAGCTTCTTTAATAAAGTCAGGTGTATTAAAGTCAGGCTCACCTAAACTTAAACTGATAATGTCTTTTCCTTGTGCTTTTAATTCGCGAGCTAATGCTGCCATTGCTAATGTTTGTGAAGTCGCAAGGTTGTTGATTCTGTCTGAAAGAATATGGTTCATTATAAAAATTTTGAATGTCCTTAATTTTCAAGGTTTAATTAAGGAAGGTTATTATTAATAGATTTTTTTAGCTTAAACAGATAATTCAGGTTTCATTCCTAAATCGCGTAAATGCTTAAAGTGTGCTATAATAGCGCTTCGCATTGTTTTGTATTCGTAATAAGGTAAGTTGCATTCCTTTGCTGTTTCTTTTACGATTTTTGCAATTTTACCATAATGAATGTGACTTATATTTGGAAAAATATGATGTTCGATTTGATGATTTAATCCTCCTGTGTACCAGTTAACAATTGCATTTTTTGGAGCAAAATTTGTTGTAGTAAACAATTGGTGAATTGCCCAAGTATTGTCCATTTCTCCCAATTCATTTGGCGTTGGATTTGTAGTGTGTTCTACAACGTGAGCCAATTGAAAAACAACACTTAAGATTAATCCTGCTGTGTAATGCATTACGAAAAAGCCAAGAAGAACTTTCCACCATGTAATTCCGATTACAATTGGTAAAACAATCCAAATTGACACGTAAATGACTTTTGTGATGATTAAAGTTGTCCAAAGAATTTTTGGGCTTTTTGGTTCACCATAAGATAATTTTCTTTTAAGGTAGTTTCTCATTTGCTTAAAATCGGTAGTAATTGCCCAATTGAAAGTCAATAATCCATATAAGAAAACAGAATAATAATGTTGAAAACGGTGAAAGCTATGCCATTTTGCATCTTGCGTAAAACGGATAATTCTTCCAGCATCTAAATCTTCGTCATGTCCAGGAATATTGGTATAAGTATGATGAAGCACATTATGTTGTACCTGCCAGTTGTAAACATTTCCTGCCAGTACATAAATAGTACCTCCCATAAATTTGTTGATCCAGTTTATGTTCGAATATGAACCATGATTTCCATCGTGCATTACATTCATTCCAACACCAGCCATACCAATACCAATTACGATCGATAAAAGCAGCATTACCCAAAATGGCATATTAAGTGTAAGAATTAAAAAATACGGAGTAAGAAAAACCGCGAACAGAATAACAGCTTTTAGGTGCAGCTTCCAGTTTCCGGTCTTCTGAATGTTGTTCTCTTTAAAGTAATTGTTTACCCGAGAGTTAAGTGTTCTGAAAAACTTCAGATTGTCTTGCCTTGCAAAAGTTGGAGCAGTGTTATTCATAATTAATTTAAATAGTTTTCAAAGGTAATTATTATAAATTTTCAATTTGCAAAATTGAGTTAAATATTTCAATCGTAAAGTAGTACTTTTGTTAAAAATTTAGAGCAATGGATGAGATATTGAAATATTTTCCTGATTTGACCGATCTTCAAATCGAACAATTTCAAAAATTAGACTTTTTATACCACGATTGGAATGAAAAAATCAATGTGATTTCTAGAAAAGATATTGATGCCTTATATACAAAACACATTTTGCATTCATTAGGAATTGCTAAAATAATGAAATTTGAGCCGGGAGCAACAGTTCTTGATGTTGGAACTGGAGGTGGTTTTCCTGGAATTCCGTTGGCGATTCTTTTTCCTGAAACACGTTTTTATTTAATTGATGTAATCGCAAAGAAAATAAAAGTAGTTCAAGGTGTTGTTGATGCATTAGAATTAAAGAACGTAAAAGCGGAACAAAAGCGAGCAGAATTAGTAAAAGGTGATTTTGATTTTATTGTTAGCCGCGCCGTAACCAATATGCCAGATTTTGTTTCTTGGATAAAAGACAAAATTAAAAAGCAGCATAAACATACTTTGAAAAACGGAATTCTATACTTAAAAGGAGGAGATCTAGCCGAAGAATTAAAAGATTTTCCAAATACTACTCTGTATGACTTAGCAGAAATATTTGAAGATGAATTTTTTGAAACTAAAAAAGTGGTTCACCTGCCTTTAAAATTTAAAGCTTAGATTAAACATGAAAAATAACCCGAATGAATTTTCTTTCGGGTTATTTTTTTTTAAATTATATTATGCTGATTTAGAGGCTTTTTTAGCAAAATTCAAAAACGGATTTGCTTTAAGATCTAGATTGTCAATAAAACTATGAATTGCATCTTCTGATGCTTCAGGACTATATTTAAATTCGGGATCAAAGAAAAATTCGCGGCATATTACAGGTTCATTAGATGAATTGTAAACCCCTTCATCAGATTCGTCTAAATCATTATAACTATAGGTGCAAGGATATAATGTGGCTAAATTTGCAATAGTATTGTTAAGCCATTTATCAAAAGTTTTCTTTTTTGGAGTAATGTGACGTGCTAATAATGTTAAGCCTAAAAGTTCGTTTTGTAAAAAATAGGATCCTTTTCTATATCTAACGTCAATCATTCTTACGTTCATCAAAGCGATCCATAATGCTCCGTCAACTGAGCCAGTTGCTGTGATTTCAAAGTTTGTATCAAATAATAAAGGTTCTGTTTGTTCTCGGTCATTAATAGAACACCAAAGAGCTTCAATTCGTTTTTGAGTGTCATTTGTTGTTTGTGTAAATCCTGTAAAGCGCCAGTAAATCCATTCTAATAATGCAGCAGTTAGACCAATTGAGCCTTTGTGATTAATATGAGTTAACGCATTTTCCAGCTCTTGATTTTGTTCGAGAGGATCTAAAAATTTATCTATTTTCTTGCTAGTCCAAGCAAAATCAATTGAATGACCTATACTTTTTGATTCTAAAATTACTTTAGGGACATTGTTTAAATTCCTCATTTGACCAAAGTGTTAAATTATAATTGATGCTTAAATTATTTTAAGCAAATTTAAAAGGATGTTTTTTTGCGAAATGGTATAAGAAGTTTTTAAAACAACAAAATAAGTTTTTTAACAACTGTATGGTATTAGGAATCAATGTTATAAGAAAAGTATTACAACAAAATTGAATGAAAATGTTAATTAAAGTAAGGCTATTTTTTATAAATTTAGTTTGGTAAAACTTGTAAGAAATTTTACTTTTTCAATTTATTATTTGGCCTTTTTAATTATCTAATTTTAAAATATTTAAGATGAATAAAATACTATGCACGATTGGTTTAATGATGTTTTTTGTAGTTTCTTGCGAAAAGAAACAAACAAAAGAAACAAAAGAACCTGAAGAATTACATGAAAATGTAATGATCGAAACAGCTTCAAAATTAGTTCCGTTAAAAGAAAAAGTTCTGACCGCAGAACAACAAAAAGCTCTTACGCCCGATTTGGTTATTCAGAGTTTGAAAGAAGGAAACAAACGCTATATGAATAATGATTTAACCTTAAGAGATCATTCGGCATTGGTTCGCGATGCAGTCGAAGGGCAATATCCAAAAGCAGTTATTCTTTCTTGTCTCGACAGCAGAATTCCGGTAGAAGATGTTTTTGATAAAGGAATTGGAGATCTTTTCGTTGGAAGAGTTGCTGGTAATTTTGTGAATGAAGATTTGTTAGGCAGCATGGAATTTGGCTGTAAAGTTTCGGGTGCAAAACTTATTTTGGTTTTAGGACATGAATCCTGCGGAGCAATAAAATCAGCGATTGACAATGTAGAATTAGGAAACATTACAGCAATGCTTGCTAAAATAAAACCAGCAGTAGCAAAATCTCAAGATTTTAAAGGAGACAAAACGTCTAAAAATGATGAATTTGTTGATTATGTTGCAAAAACAAATGTGATTGAAACAATCGCAAATATCAAAGCAAAAAGTCCAATTTTAAAAGAAATGGCAGATAAAGGCGAAATCAAAATCATAGGAGCTTATTATGATTTGCATTCGGGAGAAGTTATTTTTCTGTAAATCTGAAGTAATAAAAGTAAAAGCCGAATCTTGAAAATGATTCGGCTTTTTTTAGATGATTGTATTTAAATGATTTAACCAGTTTTCTTTGTAGCTATTCCCAATAGGGATTTCAATAGAATGTATTTCGATTTCATTTTTAGAATAAGAAGTCAATTTTTTTGTTTGAATAATGTAAGAACGATGAACACGAACAAAATCAGAATTTAGTAACTTTTCGAAAACAGAGATGTTTTGTTTGATGTGATATGATTTTCTATTTTCGAGATGAATAGTAATGTAATCTTTCAAGCTTTCAATAAATAATATTTCATCCAGAATAATTTTGATATTTTTATTTCCGCTGGTTACAAAAATGTAGTTTTCGGACGTTGAATTATTTTCTTTTTTTGGAGCTTGTAATTGCCTGAATTTTTCAATTGAAACAAAAAAACGATCAAAAGTAATAGGTTTTAAAAGGTAATCAATTACATTGAGTTCATATCCTTCCAGCGCATATTCTCTGTAAGCTGTAGTGAAAATTACTTTTGGAGGGTTTTTCAATTTTTTCAAAAAATCATTTCCTTTTAGTAAAGGCATCTCTATATCCAAAAAAATAAGATCAACAACATTGTTTTCCAAAAAAGCATAAGCTTTCAGTGCATTTTCGAAAGAATCAATTAATTCAAAATTTTCAAAATTTGTCAAATGCGAAGCGATTAATTCTCTTGCCAAAGGTTCATCGTCAACTATAATACATTTATGTTTCATTTTTTTTGAATTTAGTTCAGGTCACTTTTATATAACTTCTTCATTTGTGTTCTATACAACAAGCTAAATTAAAGACTAAGGTAAAGTTTTACTGTATAATGTGTTTGCGTTTCGTTAATTTCCATTTTATGCTTTTTGGGATATAGCAAATCAAGTTGTTTACGAACATTTATTAAACCTATTTTTGATTTGTCTGAAATTGCGGCAAAATCATTCTTGGGTTTTGTATTCTCAATACTAAAAATAATCTGCTGTTTTTTACTTTCTAATTTTAACCGAATTGCAGCTTTTTCTGTTTCATTAACTACACCATGTTTAAAAGCATTTTCGATAAAAGTTAATACAATTAAAGGAGAAATTTTATTGCTTTCCTGAATGTCTTTGGTAAATGAAATATCTAATCTGTTTTCGCTGTAGCGGAGTTTTTCCAAAGCAATATAATTCTCAATTAAAGCGATTTCTTTTTCAATAGAAACATAATCTTCATTACATCGATACAAAACAAAGTCTAGAATTTCAGATAGTTTAGCAATTACTTCGGGTGCTTTATCGTCTTTTTTTAGTGTTAAAGTGTATAAGTTGTTTAAGGTATTAAAAAGGAAATGAGGATTTAATTGATTTTTCAGAACCTTTAATTCCATTGATTTCTTTTCTTCTTCGAGTTTTAAAAGACGCTGTTGTTTTCTGTTGAAGCTGATAAAACCTAAAATAATAATTGGATAGGTAATAAAAGAAAACTCTCGTAGAATCAATTTTACAGAAGTTAATCTTTGAGGAATGTTCATTTTATGTCCAAGCCAATCATCAAAAAATCCTGGAAATTTTGGTTCCAAATAATAATATTTAAGGATCATCAAAAATGCAAAAACAATATAGAGCCAGCTTAAAGCAGAAACTATAAAAAGTAGGTATTTCTTTTTGTTAAGTGTCTGCGGAATAATCCAATATATTAATCCATAACCAGCGATTGCCTGCGCTAGAATCTTCCAAGTATATACAAACGTAAAATCATAAGTACTGGTGTCATTTGATTTATTTGTAATATAAAAAAACAAGAAGAAAATCCAGTATAAACAATGAAGAGCAACTCTTTTAAAATCAATTTGTCTAATAAAATTCATAAGATCTTTAATTGGGAGCAAGATAACAAAATATAGAAAAAAGCCTTGTTCACAAATCTGAATAATACGTTTTAGCGTTTAAAATGACAATCTGCGCATACGAACCCAACAGTTTGTCGAAAAAGGATTGTTTGAATGCTAAAAGAGGTTTTTCAGCTATGCGCAAAGTAAGATATTGGTACCGCATTTATATTCGTCAAAAAATAGAAACAATGATCAAATTTATTATTCTGTTAGTGACAATTTTAAGTAATACATTAAAATGAAAACCTTTTTAACCAAGAAACAAGTAAAACTAAAACAAATGAAAAAAGCAATTAAAACTGCCATTGGGATTCTAATTTTATTCAATGCCTCGAATTTATTTTCACAAGCAAGCAATCAAGAAATTACATATAGTAAGACTTCGAAAGTAATAAAACCAACTTTATTTGCCGATTTGGGAGAAACCTGCCAAACGCCTGATGGAATGGCTTTGGATAAAAAAGGCAACTTGTTTTTATCTATTACAAATCCAATTACATTTGAAAAATATGGAAGTAAAATTCTAACGTTTGATAAAAATGATAAACCAGTAGTTTGGTTTGATAAATTGCCATTGCACCCAATCACAAAAAAGGTGCATCCAATGGGAATGGAGTTTGGTCCTGATGGGAATTTATACATAATGGATAATCAGTTTTTTGCTGAAAAAGAGAACTTTTCCAGATTGATTAGAGTTATTGTAAAAGACGGGAAACCTTTGAATGCTGAGGTTTTGGTAGAAGGATTTAATTTTGGAGAAGCGGTGAGATGGTCTAAAAACCGAATTTATATAACAGATGCTTTGTTTGAAAATAGAAGAGAAAGCGGAATTTATAGTTTTTCGCTAGAGCAATTAAACGCTAAAAATATTATTTTGGATGCATCGAATAAGAAAAATTATCTCATTGCAACTTTTACATTAAAACCCGAAGTTACAAAAAGAACGATAGGAATTGACGGAATTGCTTTTGATAAAAAAGGGAATCTTTATGCAGGAAATTTTGGTGATGGCGTTATCAATAAAATCGAATTTGAGAAAGATGGAAGAGTAAAATCAAATAAAGTTGTTTTTGATTCAGATCAATTAAAATGTTGTGATGGTTTTTTTTATGATGAAAAAAGAAACGCCATTTTTATTGCAAATTATGAAAATAACAGCGTACATCAACTCAATTTAAACACGAACACAATTTCTTTAATTTGGGAAAATGACGATGCCGATGGTTCCGATGGGAAATTAGATAATCCGTGTGAAACTATTATTTATAAAGGAAAATTACTGGTAGTTAATTACGATACTTTTCCCGGAGAAAAAAATAAAGAAGCAGATGCCTTTCATACTATTTCAAGTTTTGATTTAGGCAATTAAAAGATCAATTTTTGTAGGTATACCCAAATTTAAAAGAAATAAAGAAGCCGAATCTCAATGAAAAGATTCGGCTTTTTTATATGAATAAGTCACAAAATTTGAAACTTGTCCCGATAGCTGTCGGGATGAAACAAAAATTAACCTAAGAAAGGATATCTGTAATCTTCAGGAGTTACAAAAGTTTCTTTGATAGTTCTAGGAGAAGCCCAACGCAATAAGTTCAATGCAGAACCTGCTTTATCGTTAGTTCCAGAAGCTCTTGCTCCACCAAAAGGCTGCATTCCTACAACCGCTCCAGTTGGTTTATCGTTGATGTAGAAGTTACCAGCTGCATTTTGTAATTTCGTTGTAGCTACTTCAATAGCATAACGATCTTGGCTGAAAACCGCTCCAGTTAAAGCGTACTCAGAAGTAGTATCAACTAATTCTAAAGTTTCTTCCCACTTAGCATCTTCGTAAACATAAATTGTGATAACTGGTCCAAATAACTCAGTTTCCATTGTAGTATATTTTGGATTTGTAGTTACAATAACCGTTGGTTCAACAAAGTATCCAACAGATTTATCGTAATTTCCACCAACAATAATTTCAGCGTCAGCATCTTTTTTAGCTTGGTCGATATAACTTGCTAATTTATCAAAAGAACCTTCGTGGATAACTGCAGTAATAAAGTTTCCGAAATCTTCTGGAGAACCCATTTTCATTGATTTTACATCAGCAATTAATTGCTCTTTTACAGCCGGCCATAAACTTTGTGGGATATAAGCTCTTGAAGCAGCAGAACATTTTTGCCCTTGAAATTCAAATGCACCACGAGTAATTCCTGTAACTACTTGTTTTACGTTTGCACTTGGGTGTGCAATGATAAAATCTTTACCACCAGTTTCTCCAACAATTCTAGGATATGTTTTGTAATTGTGAATATTTGCTCCAATTTTTGCCCAAATATCTTTAAATACGTGAGTTGAACCTGTAAAGTGAACACCTGCAAAATCGCGGCTTGCTAAAACAGTATCAGTAATCATTAAAGCATCTCCAAAAACTACATTGATAACTCCATCAGGAACTCCAGCTTCTTTGAAAACTTCAAGGATAATTTTTGTAGAGAATACTTGGCTGTCACTTGGTTTCCAAACCACAACGTTACCCATCATTGCAGCACTTGCAGGAAGGTTTGCGGCAATAGCAGTAAAGTTAAAAGGAGTAATTGCGTAAATAAATCCTTCAAGAGGTCTATATTCTAAACGGTTCCAAACAGAAGAATCTGATTTTGGCTGATCGTTATAAATTTGAGTCATGAACTCTACGTTGTAACGTAAAAAGTCAATTAATTCACAAGAAGCATCAATTTCTGCTTGGTGAATATTTTTAGATTGACCAATCATGGTTGCAGCATTAATACGCGCTCTGTATGGTCCAGCGATTAATTCAGCAGCTTTTAAGAAAATAGCAGCACGTTGTTCCCATGCCATATTTGCCCATGCTTTTCTTGATTCAAGAGCATTTGCAATGGCGCTTTCGATATGTTGTTTTTCAGCTAAATGATATTTTCCAACGATATGTTTGTGATCATGAGGAGCTGTAATGTTTCTAGTGTTTCCAGTTTTGATTTCTTCACTTCCAATATATAAAGGAACATCAATTTGAGAGTTCCACATTGTAGTGTAAGCCGCTTGAACAGCTGCTTTTTCTGGAGAGTTAGGTGCGTAGCCTTTTACCGGTTCGTTTACCGCTTTTGGTACATGAAAGAATCCTTTTAGCATGTTATTTAAAATTAGATAATTAGACAATTTGCAGGTTAGATGATTTGATTGTTACGAATAATCTAACGTCGCACAAAAGTACAAAGGATAAATTAATAATTTGATAAATTTATGATTTAGATAACGATAAAAAGAAGATAGCTTTTAAACTATGATTTAGTTTAAAGCAAAAGGAGCACACATTCTAAAAGTAGGTACAATAACCTTGAATGTTTTTGTTGTAGTAAAATTGATCATGTTAAAATGACCTTTCATAGCGCCATATGGTGACGATAATAAACAACCTGAACTATAAGTGTGATTTTCTCCTGGTTTTAAAACTGGTTTTTTACCAATTACACCTTCACCGTCTACAACTTCCAAATCATTTAGAGAGTCGAAAATTTCCCAATGACGAGAAGTTAACTGAACAGAATCTTTACTGTGATTTTCGATTGTAACTACGTAACTAAAAGCAAAGTGAATTTTGTAGTTTTTGAAGTAAGTTCCTTCAAAACTAGTCAAAACAGATATTTTTATGCCTCTTGTAATTTGAGAAACCATACTAACGTAGTAAATATGTGTATATTATATATGCAAATCTACAAAAAAAAATCTTTTGTCCTAAAACCTTAACAATGTTTTAATTTACGATATTTATTGAGTTTGCATTTCCTTTTCCTATAACTCTTTGATAACGATCTATGCTTTCCTTGTAGTAAACCAAAATTGTGTATTCGTTTTCTGTTTGATAAAAATTGCCGTCAATAGCATTTTCATTATCGATGTTTCCTTTTTTATCAGCTACCGTATATTGAAAATTCGTAAAACCTTGTTTTATCATTACAGCCTTTTCATAGATACCTTTTTCAGTATTATAATCCATTTTGTATTCTGGCGATAAACTGTAATTATTAAACATTCCAGTTATATAAATATCTTTATTAAGTCTGAAAGCAGGAGCCGAAAGCGAAAAGTAAACCCACGCATAATCGGCCTCAATATCATTATTTGATCCGTTTATGTTTTTAACCACAAAATTTCCGTTAACATCTTGATATAAAGTATAGATCTGATTGCCTCGAGCACGATTTGTGTACAAATAAGAATTATAAACATCGTTGCTGGTTCCTACTTTTCCAACATTATTATTGGCAGCTCGAATGTCTTTGTTTTCAAAATATAAAAATTCATTCCCGCCCCAAAACTGAGTTTCAGCATCGTATTTGTAAACAAGCTGATTTCCAATTGTATATTGTGGAGGGATATTTTTTATTGCAGTATTGAAATTTCCGTTTTGCAATAAAAGAACCTTTACATTTTGTGTCGGCGTTTGAAAAGTAATATCATTTGAGACTATTGCAAAATCAAGATTCTGTTTGAAATCAATATTGCTTAGGTTTCGGCTTCTTTTTACTTGAGCTGCAACGGTACAATGATTTTCAAACAAAATAAACTTTCTCGCAAGTACAACTTCTTTATCTTCATTTAAAATTTTTAAAATGTAGTTTCCAGAAATTCGCAATTGCGTAGTAAATTGATTTGGAAACCGAAGTCTATAATGCGAATATATTTGAAGTGTATTAAAAGAATTAGAATAATCAGTTATTCGCTGACCATCAAAACCAAGTAAAAAGTCTGTTTTTGGAATGTCTGACGGAATCCAATTGTAATCGCAATGCGTAATTTCGAAGTAATAATTGGCCTCGCTTCCAAATAAATCATCAAATTGAAATTCAAATGTTGATCCTAATTCAAAAATAGGAACAACATTACTGCCATTTTGTACAAACGAAACAGTTTTGATATTATAAGGCGGATCAATTTCTTTTTGAACATTTTGGGCTTTCGCCAAAGTGAAAATTAGAATAAAAAATAAGCTTGTATATAAAAATTTTGGCATCTTATTACGTTGTAAGATTGTAAATATAACAATTTTATGTAACGAAAAATAGACTGTTTTATTGGTTTAACGTATTAAGAATTTAAAATGTACTCTAAATTAGCTTCGATTTCGTCATTGATATAACTTTCTTCTAAAAGCGAATCAGACAGCAGTTTTTTGTTTTCCTGCAGCTTGATTATTTTTTCCTCAACCGTATTTTTCGAAATAAATCGTATAACATTGACTTTGTTAAGCTGTCCAATTCGGTGCGCACGACCAACTCCTTGTTTTTCAGCAAAAGGATTCCACCACGGATCTAAAAATAAAACATACGAAGCTTTGGTGATATTTAATCCAACGCCGCCGGCTTTAAGTGAAATAAAAAACAACAAAGGATTTTCTTTTTCCTGGAACAGTTTTACCTGCTGCTCTCTTTTATGAGCAGGAGTTTCGCCTGTAATTTCACAATACTCTATTTTGTTCTCCTTACACCAATCAGTGTAGAAACTTAGATTCGTAACGAATGAACTAAAAATGATCGCTTTTTGTTTTCCTTTTACTAAAGTTTCTAAATAATTTGTGACAGCGATATATTTTCCAGAATCGATTTCTGAATCCTTATCTACCATTTTCGGGTGATTACTTAATTGTCGCAGCTTCATCAACGTATTGATAATGCTGATTTTGTCAGGACTTGAACCATCAGTTTTAAGTAAAAAATTACGCGCTTTTGATTTTTCTTTTTCGTATAATTTTTCCTGTTCAGGATCCATATTGCAGTAATAAATCTGCTCCGATAATTCAGGTAAATCTTTTAGAACCTGTTCTTTAGTTCTTCTTAGAATATAAGGCTGAACGAGGTTTTTTAGCTCAGATAAAATATTCTCATCTTGTTTTTTTTCAATTGGAATTTTAAAATTGGCTGCAAAGAAATTATAACTGCCCAAGATATCTGGATTTATAAATTGCATCTGTGACCATAAATCGTCCAGCGAGTTTTCAATTGGAGTACCGCTCAAGGCGATTTTATGAGCCGTTTCAATTTTATTTATAGCTTTAAAAATCTTAGAATCTTTGTTTTTTATGTACTGACTTTCGTCCAAAATTAAATAACGAAAATCATACTTTTCTAAAATTGCAATATCGCGATGAATAATGCTGTAGCTTGTAAAAATTAAATCAGTTGAGGCTAATCTGCTGGCTAATTGTTTTCTGTCATTACCCACATATTGCATTTTTGAAAAATGCGGAGTAAATTTTCCTGATTCATTATACCAGTTAAAAACTAGTGAAGAAGGCAAAACAATTAAAGCTTTGAGCGGTTCTCTTTCTATCGTAGTTTCATTGGCAAACAAATCAAAATTTGTGGTTTTTGTTGTAAAACCTAATTGTTCCTGTACGGCAACTAGAACGGCTAAAGTTTGCAATGTTTTTCCAAGTCCCATGTCGTCGGCAAGACAAGCGCCCAAATTAGAGTTGTGGTGACCTAAAAGCCATTTTACGCCGTCAATTTGATAAGGTCTTAAAGTTGCTTTTAGTAACTCAGAAGAGGTATATTCAGCTTTGTGAATAACTTCGTTTTTGATTTCTGTAATGGTGTCTAATGTCGCAAAATTACTTTTACGCAAAAGCAGATTTCCATTTTCTGTTTTAGCTAATTTGGCCAGCGAGCTGTATTTACTGAACCATTCTAGCGGAATCAAAAAATAGTTTCCGTCTGGCAGTAAAAAGAGTCTCTCTTTGCTTTTTATATTGGGAATGATTTCACTAAAATTGATCGTATACGAACCAATTGTGATGATTATTTTGATGTCAAACCAGTCTCCAGCAGTTTCTTTTGAAGTTAAAACAGAATGATTTTCGGTAATAATTTCTTTACTTTCCAGTTTTAGATTTTCAATTGTAAAACCCAAACTTTCAAGGTCTTCTTTGTGATCAATAATGAATTGAATATTGAGATAAGGATCTGGAGTTTCTATTGCAGTATTTAATCCAAATAATTCATTTTTAATTTTTATTAAACCAAGTTCAAGCAGTTTTTCTGTATATAAGGTTTCGTCAGAACTTCGTTTAAACTGAATAACTTTAGGTTCGCCTGCAGCGTTGAAATCTACAAATGAATGTGTTTTTTTTGTTTTACCTGCGTCAAATGTATAACCGTTGTAGTCAAAATAAAGGTTGAGGTAATAACAGTTTTTAAAGAAATCATAAACGGGCTGAATCGTGCAGGAAAGAATCTTGTCACGATTTTCAACTTCAAAACCAGTTGCTTCGATGTCGATTTTTTTAGCTATTTCAGGAATGAAATTCTTGAAAAAATTATCGACTAATTTAGAAGGTATTTCTATTGATTTTTTAGTTAAAAAGGGCTGTAGTTTTTTAGTGTTTAGATCTTTCAGCTGTCCTAATTTTTTATTGATAATCAGCCAGCCTGGTTCATTCAAAAGAATATCAATCTTACTGTTCATCGGTAGAAAAACAGTTTCATTTTCTTTTAAAGAAAGGGTATAAGTGATTCCTTCAGAATGTTTGTCAAACTGAATCAGCGGTTCAAAATACAGCGGATTTACATCAACTCTGGAACGATAAAAATCTTTCTCAGGTCCAATGTCAATAGACAGCGGAAATTGTTCTTTTACAATTAGATTATAAAACGAACTTAGATTAAAATTTAAATACTGACGAATGGCAAAATCAATTTTAGAATCTTTTTGTAAATCAGTAATGGTTTTTGCTGATTTTACTTTTGCGCTGAATTTTTTGAAAATGAATTCCAATTTTAAAGACTCGCAAGCGGTCAGTATTTTTTTTGTGTTAGAATCTAAGCTTTCAAATGCGATTCCAAAACTTTCAAGTACTTCTGTGCTTGCTTTTTTGTTTAAATATTTGATTTCACTATTATTTTCAACAATATATGCTGTTGGAAGATAAGTGTTCAGGTTTTTTTCAAAACTGATGTCAAAACAAAATTGAAATGATTTTGCAGGTTCCAAGGTTTGAGATTTGGTTTGGTTGTAATTAGATAAATAGTCTAAAAATTAAAAACTTTTCAAAGTATTGCTATTTTGAAAAGTTTTTAATGAAATTTAATGACTTGTATACTGTAAAGAAATCTTTATTCTTTAGTTTTCTGGTTTGAAGCAAAGCGGGATAATTTCTCCTTTTGCTAAACAATATTTTTCTACCAGTTCTGGTGTAATTTTATTAGTATAATCTTCTTCAATTACAATAAAACCAATGCTTCTTAATTTGTCGAAATAATCACGTCCGTAAATGCGAACATGATCGTATTGTCCAAAAATTCTAGCACGTTCTTTTTGATCTGTAATCGAATCATCAGCAAATGTAACTTCACGAGATAGATCTTGTGGAATTTGAAGAATTGCCATTCCGCCAGGTTTTAAAACTCTAAATAATTCCTGCATTGCTTTTGTGTCGTCTGGAATATGTTCTAAAACGTGATTGCATAAAATCACATCGTATTCGTTGTCTTTAAAAGGTAAGTTGCAAATATCTGCTTTTACATCTGCCAAAGGCGAAAACAAATCGGTTGTTGTATAATCAAGATTTTTCTGCTTACGGAAAAGTTTATAAAAAGCTTGTTCCGGAGCAAAATGAAGTACTTTTTTTGGTGCTGTAAAAAAATCAGTTTGATCATTTAAGTACAACCAAAGCAATCGGTGTCTTTCTAGCGAAAGTGTACTTGGCGAAAGTACATTATTACGTTGTTTTCCGTATCCATAAGGCAAAAACGATTTGAAGCTTTTTCCGTCAATAGGATCAGTGAATTTAGTTCCTTTCAGCGATAAAGCTAAAATAGGACGTGCCACGTAACTCAAACGAATTAATATAGGTCTTGGAATAGTATTTAAAACTAATTTGAAAAGTTTTTTCACAGTTAAATAAATTTGAACACGAATTTCACAAATTGACACGGATTAATGTTGTGGTGAAATTTCACGAACTTTTAATTTGGGTTAAAGTATTATTCTTTTGTATTTAAGGCTGTCTTCGCCAAAATTGACTAACAAACCTAATTTGTTTTTTGATGCTACTAAATAATTTAAGGTCTGCTTAATTTCACTTGTTGATAAAGCTGCGATTGCTTTGAGTTCTAAAATAATTTCGTCGAAAATAACAAAATCAGCAAAATAATAACTAGGCAATATTATGTCTTTGTACGTAATATTATATTTTAATTCACGATTATAAGGGATTTCATTTCGTTGGAATTCATATTCTAAAGCATCACCATAAACCTTTTCATTGTGTCCTTTCCCTAAAATTTTATGGACTTCCATACAGATTCCAATAATTTTATAAGACTCATCTCTTAAATATAAATCACTCATTATGCATCAACTTTTTTATTTTGTGAAATTTCGGCAAAGTATATTTCGTGCTAATTAGTGAAATCTGTGTTATAAAACAAGCGGCACTTTTCTAAATTCGTCTTCTTCATTGCTTTCGATTCCTAAAGCTTTGTAGATGTATTGAAAAGTAGATAATAATTCAGGTTTACCATCAACTAATGCCACGTCATGTTCGAAATGTGCACTGGCTTTTCCATCTGCAGTTGTAATTGTCCAGCCGTCTTTATGCTGCTTAATGTTTCTGGTTCCAAGGTTAATCATTGGTTCAATTGCAACTACCATTCCTTCAACGAATAGTTTTCCACGACCTCGTTTTCCGTAGTTTGGCATTTCTGGTTCTTCGTGCATTTTTTGCCCAACACCATGTCCAACCAGTTCACGAACAACTCCGTAACCATGAGCTTCTGTATATTTTTGAATCGCATTTCCAACATCTTCAACACGATTTCCTGCTTTAAATTCTCTAATTCCAACATAAAGAGATTCCTTAGTTACCTGCAAAAGTTTTTTAACTTCAGGTGCAACTTCTCCAATTTCGAAACTATAAGCGTGATCTCCGTGATATCCATTTTTAAATGCTCCGCAATCTACCGAAATTACATCACCGCTTTTTAGAGGAGTGTTATTTGGAATTCCGTGAACAACCTGAGAATTTGGACTCATACAAAGTGAATTAGGAAAATCATATAGTCCTAAAAAGCTTGGAACGGCACCGTGATCACGGATAAATTCTTCGGCTAATTTGTCAAGATATAATGTTGTAACTCCTTCTTTAATTTCAGAAGCAATCATTCCTAATGTTTTTGATACGATCAAAGCACTTTCGCGCATTAATTCGATTTCTTCTCTAGTTTTTTGGATAATCATATTTTTCCCATTTTCAGTTCGCAAAAGTACAATTTTATATTATTTTTTTCGCCACGAATTTCACGAATTATCACTAATTGTATTGTGTTTAAAAATTCTCTCAAATTTTAATTCGTGATAATTCATGAAATTCTGGGCTTTTAAAAAGAAAGTTGAAAAGATCTGATGTCTCAGAAAAAAGCCATAAATTAGTAGTAAAATGTCAATAATCATGGAAATTTCGACTGATCAGGATATTGCAAAAGTAAAAGCATTAAAGAAAATGAAGAGAAATGCTTTGTTGCTTTTGGGTATTGCCGTTTTGCTGTTTGTAGTGGCAATTTATTTTAAAATCCCAATGCTTCAAGCGTTCAGCGAGGCAGCGATGGTTGGCGGAATTGCTGATTGGTTTGCAGTTGTGGCTTTGTTTCGTCATCCGCTTGGAATACCAATTTGGCATACAGCTATAATTCCGACCAAGAAAAACGAGATTGGAGAGAATCTTGGAAATTTTGTTTCGGAAGAATTTCT
The DNA here is from genome assembly GCF_002217395.1 of Flavobacterium plurextorum. Taxonomy (GTDB): domain Bacteria; phylum Bacteroidota; class Bacteroidia; order Flavobacteriales; family Flavobacteriaceae; genus Flavobacterium; species Flavobacterium plurextorum. The sequence continues at coordinate 38,117 of NZ_MUHD01000021.1, forward strand.
AAATCGTGAAAAATTAGAGATTAAATTGGAAGAATTCAATTTTGCATCAAAAGCATCAGATTGGCTTTCACAGCAGGAAAATGCAGATAAAATTGCAAATGTTGTTGCTGTAAATATTATTCCGGGAGTTTTAAGAACTATAAAAGACGAAGATGTAAAGCGGTTTATTCAGGTTCAGTTTGCAGAAAAACTAGAAGGAATTAATTTCGGAGATTGGGTGGCTTTGGCTTTAGAACCTTTACAAAAAGGAAATGTAAAAGATCAGTTATTGACGAATCTTTTGACGGTTATGAGTGCTGAATTGACAAATAATAAAGACTTGATTCGGAAAAAAGTAAAAGCGTCAACTCCGTTTCTGAGTTTTGGTCTTGCTGATAAAAGTATTACAGAAGGTGTTTTTAATGGATTACAAGATTTCTTGAATGAAGCAAAAAATCCAGAAAGTGCAGTACGAATTAAAATTGATGAATACGTATACAATTTTTTAGAGAAGGTCAAAAATTCTGAAGAAATGAGAGTTAAGATCAATAATATGATTTTAAGTTTTGTGGGCAAAAAAGAAGTTCAGGATTATATTAATGGGATTTGGGATGAAATAAAGCTTTCGATTTCTAATGATTTGAAAAAAGGGGAAGATTCGTCTATTAAAAATAGTATTGCTGGATTAATTCAAAGTTTCGGAAACGGAATAAAGGAAGATTCGCATATGATTGATAAGATCAATAATTTTATTAAAAATGATCTTTTGTCTGTTCTTTTGAATAATAAAAAAGTTATAGGCGATTTGATTTCTTCAACCGTAAAAAGTTGGGATGGTAAAGAGGTTTCTGAAAAACTAGAATTAGAAATTGGTAAAGATCTTCAATATATCAGAATCAACGGGACTTTAGTTGGGGGACTTATTGGTCTTGTAATTTATGCTGTCGAATGGACGTATCATTATTTTATAGTTTAACCAATTATTTTAAACCATATAAGTGATTTTAAGTTGCTGCATTTTTGTTTTTATTTAAATGAGCTTATATCACTTATATGGTTGAAGTTTTATCAATCAGGATTTGCCATGATTTTGAAAAGCTCAGAATTAGAGATATAAAAACGGTTTTCAAGTGCTATTGAAGCAAGTTTTGCACTTACTAAGTTGTTCTCACGAGTGTTAATCAAAAACAAAGAGCTTTCTCCAAATGAGAATAAACGCTCTTCAGAATTTAACATTGTCAAGTTGTTTTCTACTAAATCTTTAGCTAGTTTTTTCTGTTTTATAAGCGAATTGATTTCTATTTTTTGAGCACTGATTTTGTTAGTCAATTGTGTTTTTTCTAATGCTAATGCAAATTCGTTTTCCTGTAGTTTGTATTTTGCTAATTTCAAACTTCCTCTTTCTTTTCGCAGAAATAAAGGAAAGTAAAATTCCAGACCAATTTTGTAATCGTCAAATTTATAATTGTCGATGTAATTTGGTTCCGATAAATAAGCATAACCAATGTTTATTTTTGGCAGCAGCATATTTTGCTTTAGATCTTTTTCTACATTCAAGATGTCTATTTTGTTCTGCATCGCATTTAGTTTTGGATGCGTTTCTAAACTGAAATCTTTTTGCAAAAGATCGTTTGTTTTTAGCGTTTCCTGCAATGTGCTTTCCAGCGTGCTTTCTGGTACAAGTTCATCTGAAATTTCGAGGGGAATATTGTTGTCAAGCCACATGAAATTTGATAATTCCAGTTTTGCTTTTGCTAATTTTAATTTAGAATCTTCAAGGCTCAAAGCTCTGTTTTTTACAATAATTCCTGCTTCAATACTGTCAATCGCAGGTTTGTCGCCTTGATTTGTCAAAGATTTAATTCCTTCCAAACGTATTTCGGCATTTTTATTATAAGTCTCATACAGTTTCATTTCTTCAAAATTCTTTTTCCAATTGAAATAAGCAAGAGAAGCATCATATAAAACGCTGACAGCCTCAAGTTTTCGTTCAGACTCACTTAGTTTTATCTGAATTTTTGCTTTACGAACATCTGCCATTCGTTGATTAATGAATAGTCCTTGTCCAACAGGAACGCTGATTCCAAATGAAGTTAAACCTTGATTAGGTGTTGTGTTTTCAGGATTAAGATAAACACCTTCATTGTTGTCAAATCCAGCTTTTAGCTCGATTCCGTACCAAGTTGGAATTTTAAAACTGCTGTTTAAAATAGAATAATATTCTTTGTCTTTAAACTTTTTTTGACTAAAATCTACTTCAATTTTTGGATCAAAACCACCTCTTGCCATCATTAAATTGGCTTGTGCTTTACTGATTTCTAAATTGGCATTTTTTACCAAAGGATGGTATTTTTTTACATATCCAAGAAACTCATCATAGGTGAGTTCTTTAGATATGGGCTGCTGGCTAAAAACCGTACAGCTCAAAAATAGAAAAGCTATAAGTATCCGTTTCATTATTTTTTCTCTTTAGTTGCTTTTTCGCCAGTTTTGTAATAGTTAGGAGGGAAACCATTTAAAGTTCTCCAGATTTCGAACCAAATTGGCACCGTATCTAGTAAAGCAATTGTTTGTGCGCCAGAGCCAATGCTTAATTGTTTAGGCCAATGTGCTTCATCAGGATCCGGAGCAATTAAAACTCTATATTTTCCATTGCTGCTTATAAAGTTTTCTATCGCCACGACTTTTCCTCCAAAAGTTCCGTAGGATATATCCGGCCATCCTGAAAATACAATTGTTGGCCAGCCGTCAAACCAAACACGGACTTTTTCGCCTTTTTTAATCAAAGGCAGATCAATTGGGTTTACATAAGTTTCTACAGCAAGATCATATTGAGAAGGCATTATTGTTACAATTGGAGTTCCTTCTTTGACCGTTTCGCCTAAACCTGCTTGCAAAGCGCGGTTTATGTAGCCGTCTTGTACTGCCTTAATGTAATACATACCATTTCTTAAGCTGTAATTTGTGTATTGGTTTTCAAGTTTACTTACTTGAGCCTCAGTATCAAACTTGTTGCTTAGTGTGGTAAATTGATCACTTTTTGCTTTAGCTGCTTTTTCAGCATATTCAGCAGAAATTCGGTTAACTTCAACTTTAGCGTTTATGTATTCATTTTTACTGGATAAAAACTTATTCTCCTGTGTTATGATTTTTGCATCAACATCTTGCAGTTTTAAACGTTTCTCTTCGACATCTGTAAGCGGTTTTAAACCTTCTTTGTTTAATTGAACAGATCGGTTGTATTGCGTATTTGCAATTCGAAGCTGTGTTCTTGCAGCGACAAGATCAATGCTGTCACTTTTTATTTTTAAAAGAGATTGTCTGACTTTGTTTCTAGCTTGTTCTAGTTTTAGTCTCTTTTCATTTTCAATCGCCTGAATTTGACTAGAAAGAGTTTGCACTTTTTCATCGTATGATTCTAGAGAGTTTTTCTTAGCTTCTACCTGATTTTTGGTGTTTTCGACCAAATTAGGATCCATGTAATCCTCTTTTATTTCAGAAATAAATAAGATAGTATCTCCCTTTTTTACAAAATCACCTTCTTGTACATACCATTTTTCAATTCGACCAGAAATAACACTCTGAATCGATTGTGGTCTTTGATTAGGCTTTAAAGTTGTTACAGATCCTGATCCAGAAACATTTTGTGTCCATGGCAGAAAAAGAGCAGTTATTCCTAGAATTGAAGTACCTATTATAATCTTATTTAAAATTTTATAATGAGTTCTGTTGCTTAGGTTTTTTACAGTCTCGTATCGTTCAAGAGATTGCAGCTTGGTTTTATTGTCAGAAATGTTTAGCATGGCATATCGTTTTTTTGATCAAGTAGAATAAGACCGTTTTGCATTGTAATTTGTCGTGTCGATTTTGTTTTCCAATGCGGATTTTTGGATGAAACAATAATCGTCCACTTGTTTTTATCTGAAGTAATAAAATCTATAATTTCATTAGCAACACTTTCGTCCATAGTATCAGTTGGGTCTTCATAAAAAAGTATTTTTGGTTTATGAATTATACTTCGAGCTAATAATATTTTCTGTGCGTTAGAAGAGGATAGTTGTCTTCCTTCTGGATAAATATGTGTGTCTAAGCCTTTTGGCAGAAGTTTTATAAAAGAACTCAGCTGTACTCCGTCAAGCGCCCATTTTAAATCTTCAGTACTTATTGAAGGATCATTAAAAGTTATATTCTCTAAAATTGTTCCTTCAAAAGGTGTTTCATTATGAATGATATTGCCAATTTGCGAGCGATATTGTTTGATGTTTATTTTTCTAAATGTGTCATCATTTATATAAAAAGCGCCAGAACTTTGTTTTAATAAACCAGATAATAAGCGGATAAGAGTTGTTTTTCCAGAGCCATTTTCGCCTTCAATAACAATTTTTTCTCCTTGATTTATTTTTAGCGTTATAGAATCTAATGCGTTTATAGGCGAATCTGGGAATTTAAATTTTAAATTTTCAGTTTCCAAAGTGATATTAGTGTAGCAATTATCGCTTTCAGAATCTATGTTTTCTTCTAATTCTAAATCAGTTACCTGTCCTATTTTTTCAACAGCTGTTAAGACATCATAGAAACTTTCAAGTCCAAGAATAATCTTTTCGACAGAATTTATTACTAATAAAATAATGATTTCGGCAGCAACAAATTGACCAATATTCATTTCCTGACTTAATACAAGATATCCTCCAATAGATAATAAACTTGCAGTAATGATAATTTTGAAAAGAATCAGCTGTGTAAATTGCTTTTTGATGATGCTAAAATGTTTCTCACGATAATTAAGATAGTTTGTTACTATTTTATTATTCTTTTGAAGTGCAAAATCATAGTTCAATTGATTTTTGAAACTGAAATTATTACGTGCCATTTCTTGCAGCCAGCCAGCCACTTTGTACTTGAATTTTGATTCTTTTAAACTCGTTTCTAGTCCAGAGTTATAGGAGAATTTGAAGATAAAATATAAGAGTAGAAACAGTAAAAGACCAAATACAATAAAATAGGGATGATAGAGAGATAGTAATATAAGTCCAAAAATAATTTGAAGCAGTGCAGCAGAAAAATCAGTTAGCAATTTTGAAGTTCCTTTTTGAATAGTTAGCGTATCAAAAAAACGATTTGTTAGTTCCGGCGGATAAGTACCGTATAATTCCTCAGATTTTATTTTTGGTAAACGAGCTGCAAATTCAAACGAAGCGCGAACAAATATTTTTTGCTGTAGGTTTTCAGTAATTCGCAATTGCATAAAAGCTAAAACCCCAACAAGGGCTACTCCGGCAACCACTAGAATAATAAGTACGATCCAAGAAGCACTTACTCTGCCAGATTGTATAAAAGCTATAATTGCCTGAATTCCTAAAGGAAGTGATAAACTGATTAAACCCGCAAAAATGGCATAGAAAAAGAGTTGGTAAATGTCTTTTTTGTCTAATTCAAGTAAATTGTAAAATCGTTTTAAAGGTGTCATGTTGATTTTTTTATAGTTAGCGTAAAACGTTTTCTGCTAGATTAATGTAAAACTGTGTGGTTGTCACAGTTTCATTGCAATTGGTAATTGTTTTTAAATGATCTGTTAAAAAGTGCTGATGCAGGCTTCCTTCAACAATTGTTGAAACCAGAGATTTTGCATATGGATAATCTGGATTTACCTCTTTTACAATGGCAACAATCCTATTGATAACCCGTTTGTAAATTAAGAAAAAACCTTCTTTGTTTTCCTGATCAACTTCTTTAGTATGAAGTGTTTTTGTAAATTCAGCAATTATTATCTGATTTAAAACAGCTTCGTTTATATGATCTGTCGAAACATCATCTGTTATTTTTTCTGTAACTAATGTGATGGCTTTTCTTAGTTTTTCATTTTTATCCATAATATTCGTTGTGGTGAATACTAGTTTGTATTCAATCCAGCTCCAATACCAAGAAGATAGATAAACTAAGAGCTTATGCTTATTTTCAAAATAACGATAAATCGAACTCTCGTTTGATCCTATTTTTTCTCCTAATTTTTTAAATGTAAAATTATCAAAACCAATGGTATCGATAAGCAGAATACTCTGTTCAATTATTTTTTTTCCCAGCGCTGATGTTTCGGGATCTTTTACATAGATCTTTTCGTTTACTTGGATTTTTAGATTCGATAGTATAATTTCCATAAAAATTATTTTAAATGCAAAGATAATAGTATTACTATCAATAAAGAACATTTAGCTTTTATTTTTGCAAAAAAAAAGCTGCTCTTGAATTAGAGCAGCTTTTAAAAATTATTTAAACGGAGTTTATAGTAATGAGTGACAGGTCATTGCATTTGGTTGTGGTACTCCCATTAATTCTAAAATAGTTGGAGCAATATCTCCTAAAACACCATTTTGAATGTTCTTTAAATCCTTATCAACTAAAATAATCGGCACTGGATTTGTTGTGTGTGCTGTATTTGGACTTCCGTCAGGATTAATCATTGTTTCGCAATTTCCGTGATCGGCAATTACAATTGTAGTATAATTGTTTGCAAGAGCAGCTTCGATAACTTGTTTTACGCAAGCATCAACAGCCTCGCAAGCTTTGATAGCGGCGCTCATAATTCCTGTATGACCAACCATATCACCGTTTGCAAAATTCAAACAAACAAAATCTACTTCGCCTTTATTTAATTCAGGAACAAGTGCGTCTGTAAGTTCATAAGCGCTCATTTCTGGTTGTAAATCGTAAGTTGCTACTTTTGGTGAATTTCTTAAAATACGAGATTCGCCTTCAAAAGGAGTTTCTCTTCCACCAGAGAAGAAAAATGTTACGTGAGGATATTTTTCAGTTTCAGCAATACGAATTTGTTTTTTGCCTGCTTTTTCTAAAACTTCACCAAGAGTTTCGGTAATATTATCTTTGTTGTAAACCACTTTTACATTTTGGTATGTTTCGTCGTAGTTTGTAAGCGTAACATAATACAAGTTTAATTTGTGCATGTTTTGCTCGTGAAAATCTTGTTGTGAAAGCGCTTCAGTAAGTTCGCGCCCTCTGTCAGTTCTAAAATTGAAGAAAATAACAACATCACCTTCTTCAATTGTTGCAAGAGGTTTTTCGTTTTCATCTACCATAACAACAGGCTCGATAAACTCGTCTGTTATGTTTTTTTCGTAACTCTCAAGAACGCTTGCAACTGCATTTTTTGATGGAGTTCCAACTGCGTTAACAACTAAATCGTAAGCTAATTTTACACGTTCCCATCTTTTGTCACGATCCATTGCATAGTAACGACCAATTATCGAAGCGATTTTTACAGGAGTATCTTTAATATAATCTTCTAAATCATGAATGTATTTAGCTCCAGATTTCGGGTCAACATCACGTCCGTCAGTAAAAGCGTGTACGTAAACTTTGTCTAAACCATATTCTTGCGAAGCATCAATTAAACCGCGCAAGTGAGAAGTGTGAGAGTGAACACCACCGTCAGAAACTAATCCTAAAAAGTGTACTTTTTTATTGTTTTCTTTAGCATAAGTAAAAGCGTCAATTAAAACCTGTTCTTTAGCAAGTGTTTTGTGGGCTACTGCTAAATTAATTTTGGCTAAATCCTGATATACAATTCTTCCAGCGCCAAGATTCATATGTCCAACTTCGCTGTTTCCCATTTGCCCTTCAGGTAAACCAACATTTAAGCCGTCAGTACGAAGTTGTGCGTTTGGGTAATCTTTATAAAGGCTGTTTATAAAAGGAACATTTGCATTGTCTATTGCAGATACTTTAGGGTCAGGAGATTTTCCCCAACCATCTAAAATCATAAGGATAACTTTTTTGTTCATTACTTTTTGTTTTTTACAAAGATAAGTCATTTCTAAAATTTGCGTGAAAGCATTGTTACATTTATGTTTAATAAAATGAAGCGTATTAAAAAATAATAATTTAGTTATAGAAGCCTTTATTTTTTAAAATTAATTCACGCTAAGCTCCTTTTCTGAACTTATTTTTGACAGCATAAAAGTGTTGAAATGGTATACGGAGTTTTAAAGGGAAGATAATATTGTGATTTTTTGTAAAATATCGGTATACTTTACTTTTCTCTTTGTCAATTGTTTATGTTTTGTTTCGGAAATTATACTCCTGATTACTAAAAGAAAAGCGTTTAATTGTGTTTTCTTTAAGAATTTGCGCAGGAATCTTTGTGTTTTAGGGAGAAGTAAATATCTTACAGGAACCCCTTTTTTTATGTTAATTATGTTAAAGTTTGAATAAAAAAGGCTTGATTTTCAGGCTTCTATTTTGACGACTGTAAATAATTTATATTTTTGCCATACCCAGATTTTTTATTAACCTAAAGAAATTCAATGATTTACAAAATTTATCCACTGCTTGTGTTTTTATTATTATCTTTTGGCGAAGATTCAAAAAACACACCCGAACTTAAGAATACAACGAATAAAAACATTGCTAAGGTTGAAAAGAACCTTACAGTTGATGCAAAAATCGAAAGTATTTATAAAACATTAGATACTAACAATTTTAATGTTCCAGAACTTAAAACTTTTACAGAAGCTTTAAAAGGTTTTTATCTTTTAAAGGAAAGAGGGATTGTTCAAAAAAACATTTTAACATTAATTGACTTTAGTTTGTCATCAAACACCAAACGTTTGTGGGTGATTGATATGACAACGAATAAAATTCTGTTCAATTCGTTAGTTGCACATGGTAGAAATACTGGTGAAGAATTTGCATCGGCATTTTCAAATATAAATTCATCATTTAAAAGCAGCTTAGGGTTTTATGCTACAGGTGAAATTTACCGAGGAAAACATGGAGCTTCATTACGTTTAGATGGTTTAGAAAGAGGTTTGAATGACAATGCTCGCGAAAGAGGAGTGGTGATGCATGGAGCTGATTATGTTTCGGAATCTTTTATTAGAGATCATAAAAGGTTAGGAAGAAGCCAAGGTTGTCCTGCTCTTCCGGTTGAATTGACAGATGAGATAATTGAAACGATAAAAGATAAATCATGTTTGTATATCTATCACCCATCAAGAAGTTTTACGATGGAGGAGAGGCTAATTTCTTAGTTTAGCGTACAAATCTGAATCTAGATTATAAATATCAGCTCTAAAAATGAGCTGATTTTTTTTGCTCCAAGCAGTCCAATACCATTGATATAATGCATATTTTTTAGTAATTCTTGCGCTAGTTGTTTTTTTGGAAGCAATTATAGTATCAATTTTTTCTTTTGAAAACTTTTCAGAATCATCCAGAATATGCTCTGCTAATTCCAGTGGATTTTCAACACGGATGCAGCCAGAGCTTAAGGAACGATTGTTTCTTCCAAAGTAATTTCGATGGTTTGTATCGTGCAGATAAACACTATGGCGGTTTGGGAATAAAATTTTCATTAATCCTAATGAATTATTGTATCCAGGACTTTGAATATAACGATAGTTGTTAGGTTTGTTTTCGTTCCACGCCGTTGGTTCTACTTTATTTCCGGCAGTATCATAAATAGTAATGCTTTTATTAGCCAAATAGTTTCGATTGCGTTTCATTGCCGGAACCACATCTTCCTTTAGAATTGTTGGAGGAACGGTCCATGTCGGATTAAAAACAACTGTTTTTAGTATAGAGGTAATAATTGGTGTTTTTCTTTTGCTTGTTCCAACAACAATATTTCTTGATAAAATAGTGTCTTGATTCTCGACAACATCTAAACTGTAATTTGGAATGTTGATAATGAAATATTCTTCGGCTAAATCAGTAGGGAACCATCTCCATCGCTCTAAATTGACAATAATTTGTTGCCTTCTTTTTTCTTTAGAATAGTTTAAAGCATTTATAGTTCCTTGTCCTATAACTCCATCAGGAGCCAGTCCGTGTCTTTCTTGGAATTTTTTGACTGATTCAAATGTCTTTTGATTGTAAATGTTTGTAAGACTGTCTTTTCCTGACATATCATTCCAGAATAAAAGCCTTTTCTTTATGTTTATTAAAGCAGAATTTGTGTCGTTTAAAGTGATTTTTTCAAGAGATTGAATATTTTTTATTTCGTCATCTGGAAAAGTTTTAATGATTTTCAATGCCTGTAACAGCTGCTTATAAGTTTGCGATTTTGGCTGAATGTTGTCGACAATGCTGTCTAATTTATCTTTATTAAAAGCTTTAATTAGGACATTATTTACATCAAAAGTTTTCTGATCTAAATCCCAATCAGTATATATTTTTTTAGGATCAAGTTTGCCTTTGTAAAGATGATTTAAATATTTTTCAAAGTTATAAGTCAGTAATATATCATAAGCAGCCAAGTCAGAATCGCTCAGAGAGCCGATTTTGCTTTCGAACTTTTTTAATTTAGATACTTTATAGTCTTCAGGATTTAATCCTAATTCATCTGACTTTTCTAATTGCGATAGGATATAATTTCTCTTTTTTAGATTTCCCCAAACCGTTTTGTTTTCAGAAGAGTTGTAGAATTGTTTTAAAGTTTCACTTTTAAAAGTACCAATTAGTGCAGTATCAATTTGTACTGTTCTTTCATCAGTAAGTATGATTGCTGGAGCTTTTTTTACAACAACAGGTATGATTTTAGGAGTGTCTTTTTTACAACTAATCAAACTGCATAATACTAATAAAAGGTAAAATTTTTTCATTCTATATTTTTTTAAACATCAAATAATGTTCTCCAACATCTTTTATTTCAAATGGTTCGCCAAGAACTTCGTAGTTCATTCTTTTGTAAAAACCTACCGCTGCGGTTCTGGCGTTAAACCAAATCAAATCAACTTTGTTTTGTTTGCAATAGTCTTCGCAATGTTTTACTAAAGCTTCTCCGAATCCTTTTTTTTGGTGATTCTCTAAAATTGCCATGCCGCGAATTTGACCCTGTAAATTTTCGGCAAATATAGGGTTGGATTGAGTGAATAATGAAATAATTCCTGTTAAATTTTCGTTTTGAAACAAGCCAAAGTGATGAGTCGTTTCTAAATCGTCTCCTTCAAAGATGCAGCTTTCTATGGGTTTTCCATTTCTTAAAACTGGTTGGCGGACAATATAGGTTTCTTTTGAGGGGATTTCTTTGATGATATTCATGATTTTTGAAAAATAATTGTTTTTATAACTTTTTAATTTTAAATGTGTTATAAATAAATGTTGATTTTAGTTGATTTTTTTTGCGAAAAAGCTTGTTTTGAACTTAACTTATTTTCTATATTTGCACCACAGTAATGCGAAAGTAGCTCAGTTGGTAGAGCTCCAGCCTTCCAAGCTGGTTGTCGCGAGTTCGAGCCTCGTCTTTCGCTCTAAAAAACCGAAATTTAATCGTTTCGGTTTTTTTACCAAAATTAAATAATTTTTTGATTTTTATTTTTTAGAATGATTTAATTGTTTATATTTGCACCCTGTTAATGCGAAAGTAGCTCAGTTGGTAGAGCTCCAGCCTTCCAAGCTGGTTGTCGCGAGTTCGAGCCTCGTCTTTCGCTCTTCAAAAGCCTCAAACATTGTTTGAGGCTTTTTTGTTTTTAAGCTAAATGTAAATTCAATACTTTAAATTCCAAATCCCAATTTTATATTTATTCCTTTAGTTTTGGAATCTGGAATTTAAAATATTTAATTTTTTACTTTAAATTACTTAAGTCGCTTTCAGTTTCTAGTTCTGTCGGCGTTTCGTTTTGTAAAAATAAACGCGCTTGTAAACTTCCTTTTAAAGTTATTTTTTCGCCTTTTACTTCCAGCCAGCTGCCTTCTCTTAAGCCTAAAACCGGAATCGAATTAAAAGCATGAAATTCTTTTATTCTTGTTTCGCGTGTTTCACCCATGTGTTTAGAGTTTAAATCGGGATCCAAATAATGCGGATTTAGGTTGAATGGAATTAATCCTAAAGTTTGAAAACTTGGCGGATAAATAATAGGCATGTCGTTAGTTGTCTGCATAGACAGCCCGCAAATGTTGCTTCCGGCGCTTGTTCCAAGATATGGAGTTCCGTTTTTTACAGTTTCGGCAAGCAATTGCATAATGTTGTTTTTGTACAATTGCGTAACAAGTAAAAAAGTATTTCCTCCGCCTGTAAATATTCCTTCAGCATTTTTTAAGGCGCTTTCAGGACTTTCAAATTCGTGAATTCCTTGCAGTTTTATATTGATTGAAGCAAAAGCCTGTGCAGCTTTTTGCGTGTATTCGTCATGAGAAATTCCGCCTGGACGTGCATACGGAATAAATAATATGCTTTTACAGTTTTTAAAATGTACTTGCAATGTAGGTAATAAGTATTCTAAATAGCTGCCTTCGTGTAAAGTAGAGGTGCTTGCAATGATAATGCTTTTCATAATTTTTAAACTCTGGTTTTGTATGTTAAAGGTATTAAAAATCTAGCTTTCTGCATGTGTTTAACTTTGGTTAATTAACATATTTTTACCAACTCATTAATATTAAATTTGGAATACATTAGGATATTTTTACCTTTTTAATAAAATTCTAAGATTTTTTATTTTGATCACAAAAGTTGTATGTTTTTTTGTTGCTGTTATGAGTCAAAATGTATGGTCTCAAAATCAAGAACGCTCTGTTTTGAATGGAAAAATCATTGCTAATACCAATGATTTAGAAGGAGTTTATGTTGTAAATGCGCAAACAGAAGCAATGACTACTACAGATGCTTCTGGTGCTTTTTCGATTATGGCAAAAGCCGATGATACGCTTGTTTTTTCATCTATACAATTTAAAGAAAATAGAGTCTCACTGTCTGTGGCTAATTTTACAGATTTAAACTTTACGGTAAAAATGAATATGGTGATGAATCAGCTGCAGGAAGTAGTTGTAAAGAGATACGATAGAATAAATGCTGTTTCTTTAGGGATTGTTCCTGAGGGGCAAAAAAGGTATACAGTAGCCGAAAGGAAATTGCATACAGCAACGGATTTAAAAGCTCCAGGAGGTGGTTTGACTGCAGATCCTTTAATAAATTTTCTTTCGGGCCGCACAGCAATGCTTAAAAAAGAAGTCGCTGTCGAGAAGAAAGAAGCTTTTATGAGGCTTTTAGAGAATATGTTTAGTATGGATCATTTTATTAATAGATTGAAAATTCCGCTTGACTATGTAAAAGGGTTTGAATATTATGCTGTAGATAATGAAAAATTTACGGCTATTTTGAATTCGAAAAACAAAACTTCTGTTGAGTTTTTGTTAGGTGAGCTGGCAGTAAAATACAAAGAGATAATCGCGGGTGAAAACAAATAGTAGTTTGCTTCTTATATTGTTTGTTCAAATAAGTTTTGGACAAGAAACGGTTTCGAAAGAAATTTCGGGGCAAATTTTAGAACCGTCTATTTCGGTTGAAGGAGTAAATATTATTAATATCGCGACTCAGGTAACATCTGTTTCTAATGCCGATGGAAAATTTTCTATAAAAGTAAAAGAAGGAGATGTTTTAGTTTTTTCGGCTATAAATTTGGAGTCTCAAAAATACCGAATTACAAATACCGATTTTAGTTTGGCTTCGATACAAATTAAAATGAAAACAAAGCAGACAGAATTGAGTGAAGTTGTCGTGAATAAATATGCTCATATAAATGCTGTGAATCTTGGAATCGTTTCGAAAAATCAAAAGAAATATACCGCTGCTGAAAGAAAATTGGCTGTTGCCGGGGATTTTAAGCCTATTTCTCTTTTAGGATTATTAGGAGGTTCAATGCCTCTTGATCCTATTTTAAATAAAATAATTGGACGGACTAAAAACTTGAAAAAGAATATTGAAGTCGAGAAGAAGGAAGTCAGTATAGTACAACTGGGATATTTATTTGAACAGGCTTATTTTGTGGATCGTTTAGGTGTTTCTTCTGAATATGTTACAGATTTTAAATATTACCTTGTTGAGAATGAAGAAGTCGTTTCTCTTTTGAGAAGCAAAGAGAAGTCTAAGCTGGAGTTTTTAATAAACGAGCTGGCTGTAAAATACAAAGAAATAATAGCAAGTGAACTTAAGTAATACTTTATATATAATCTTTTTTATGTGCTTTGTTCAAATTTGTTTTGGGCAAAACAGCAATGGAAAAGTAATTTTGGGGCAAATATTTGAACAATCTACTCCAATCGGCGGTGTAAATGTTATTAATAATAATACGCAGATTGCGACTGTTTCTGATGATGATGGGCGTTTTTCAATTTCGGTAAAAGAAGGAGATGTTTTGGTGTTTTCGGCAGTAAATTTAGATCCTGTAAAACGTCGGATTACAAATGGTGATCTTAGTTTGAGTTTGCTTTCGATTAAAATGACAGCAAAAGAAATTGAATTAAAAGAAGTTGTTGTAAATGATAATTACGGTATTACGGCTGAAAATTTAGGAATTGTACCTCATGGACAAAAAACGTATACGCCGGCAGAAAGGAAAGTTTATACGGCAACTTCAACCTCGGTGGATAAAATATTAAATGGGATTTCGGGACGGACTGCAATGCTGAAAAAGGAGATAAGTGTTGAGAAAAAAGAGATGCTTTTTAGAAAAATAGAATATCTTTTTGATGAGAACTATTATACTGAAAGATTAAAAATCCCTATTAATGATATTAGAGGATTTCAATTATTTTGTGTAGATGATACTGAATTTGCCGTATCTTTGAATACTAAGAATAAAACAATGAGCATGTTTTTAATTACTGATTTAGCTCGTAAATATCTTATAATCCTTGAAAATGAAAAATAAAATTACAATTGTTGTTATCTGCTTGTTTTGTCAAGTAATGTTTGGTCAAAATAATCCAAGAACCTCTTTGCATGGTCAGGTTGTTAATGGATCGCTTGCTATAGAAAGCGGTTATGTTATGAATGTAAATGCTAAAATTAGAACATTTATTGGTTCTGGCGGGTTGTTTGATATTATGGCAAGACCTAAAGATACGCTGTTGTTTACTGGTTTAGCTTTTCAATCAAAGAAAATTGTTTTAACAGAGAAAGACTGTTCTCAAATTCTTTTTTCAGTGCCATTAGATTTGGTAAGTAATGAATTGAAAGAAGTTTTAGTTCGAAAAGATTTAAAAGTTAAAGCTTTTCAAGGCGGAAACTCACAGACTCTTGTCGATATGCAGTTTGAAGATGATAAGCAGTCTACAGCAAAGAATACTGTAATGTACTCTGATCAAACAATTAAATACGGAACTGATTTCGTTAGAATATTTAAGGATGTAAAAAAACTTCTTTCTAAAAATAAAGATGTAAAAGAAGAAGTGATATCTGATATTGCTTTTGTAGAATATTCTAAAGCTAATTTTAAACCAGATTTTTATACAAAAACTTTAGGTTTGAAACAGGATGAAATTGATTTGTTTTTAATGTATTGCTCTAATGATCCTGAATCTAAAAGGCATCTTAAGCCAGAAGAAAAATTTGAATTGATCGATTTTATGATCAATAAGAATAAGGAATTTAAAAAGGTGAATTCTCCGCAGTAATGAAAAAAAGGTTCGTTTATCCTTTAATAGGGATATTATTTCTTTCGCTTTCCGCTTTTGCCTTTCATAAGTTTTATGTAGGTGTTTTTCAGGTTGAATATGCGGCAGAAAAGAAAATGATTCAGATTACATCTCGAATTTTTATTGATGATTTGAATAATGGTATGGAGAAAAAATACCATAAAAAAACATTTGTAGGCACAGAGCGTGAAACTCCTGCAGATGCAGATCTTCTTAAAAAATACCTTTCCGAAAATTTTTCGATTAAAGTAAACGGACAGGCAAAACCAATCACTTTTTTGTCTAAAGAAGTTGAAGGAGATGTTTTGGTTTGCTATTCCAAAATAAAAGATGTTGAGAAGTTTAAGACGATCGAAATTGTAAACACAGTTTTGGTTGATTGGAATGCAGAACAGCAGAATATTACACATGTAACTGCATTTGGAACTAAAAGGAGTGTGCTTTTTACTCCGTCTTCGAGGAAAGAATTGTTAAAATACTAATTTATAAGTTAAATAAGTATATTAATTATTATTTTCACACCCAGATATAATTACCATTAAATTTTTATGAAAAAACTTTCATTATTATTAATTTTTCCTGCTATGTTAATTGCTCAGGAAAAAGGAACAGCACCAAGACAACAAGGTAAATACGATACTAATAAGTTTAGTCAGATGTACGATTTGCTGGCAACACCAAATATGTTTCGTACAGCATCTGGTGCACCTGGACCGGCATATTACCAGCAGCAGGCAGATTATAAGATTGATATTGAATTAGACGATAAAAAATCAAAATTAAGTGGTTATGAAACAATTACTTATTCTAATAATTCGCCAGATAGTTTAGAATATTTATGGGTGCAATTAGATCAAAACCAAGCTAAAGCTAATACACAGACTTCATTGGCTGAAGGTGAAAAAATCAATCAAGTTTTACCGCTTGAAGGTTTTTCTAATAAATATTTAAAGAAAGATTTAGAACGTGGTTTTAATATTGAGCAGGTAAAAGATGCAAAGGGAAATCCAATGTCTTATACGATCAATGAAACTATGATGCGGATTAATCTGGTTTCACCTTTAAAACCAGGAGAGAAAATCGTATTCTCAGTAAAATGGTGGTACAATATCAATAATTATAGAAAAGAAGGTGGACGTTCAGGTTATGAATTGTTTGAAAAAGATGGGAATAAATTATATGTAATTGCTCAGTTTTATCCAAGAATGGCAGTTTATAATGATGTTGAAGGATGGCAGAATATGCAGTTTTGGGGAAGCGGAGAATTTGCGCTGCCTTTTGGGAATTTTGATGTAAATATTACAGTTCCTGCAGATCACGTAATTGATGCGACTGGAGAATTAACAAATAGAAGTGAAGTTTTTACGGCAGAACAAGTTAAACGTTACGAACAGGCTCAAAAATCATTTGATAAACCTGTTGTAATTGTTACACAAGCTGAAGCTGAAGCAGCAGAAAAAGGTTTTTCTGAAAAGAAAAAAACTTGGAAATTCAGCGCTAAAAATGTTCGTGATTTCGGAATTGCATCTTCAAGAAAATTCATCTATGATGCGATGGCTGTAAAATTGAACAATAAAATTGTAATGGCAGAGTCTGTTTATCCAAAAGAATCAAATCCGCTTTGGGGAGAAACTTCTACAATGACAGTTGCGCATACTTTAAGAAGTTATTCAGCGCATACTTTTGATTATCCTTACCCGAAAGCAGTATCAGTTTCTGCTGAAGATCAAGGTATGGAATATCCGATGATTTGCTGGAATTACGGGCGTCCTGATGAAAATGGGGTGACTAGTAAAGAGGTTAAAAACGGAATGATTGGTGTGGTTATTCATGAAGTTGGGCACAACTTTTTTCCAATGATTGTAAACTCAGATGAGCGTCAATGGACTTGGATGGATGAAGGTTTAAATTCCTTTTTAGAATATTTGGCTGAGCAGGAATTAGATCCAACGTTTCCTTCAAGACGCGGACCTGCAAAAAATATTGTTCCTTACATGAGCGGCGATCAAAAGTTTTTAGAGCCAATTATGTCTAATTCTGAAACAATTCACCAGTTTGGAAATAACGCTTACGGAAAACCTGCAACAGGTCTTAATATTTTAAGAGAAGTTGTTATGGGAAGAGAGTTGTTTGATTATGCATTTAAAACATATGCAAATAGATGGAAATTTAAACACCCGACGCCTGAGGATTTCTTTAGAACAATGGAAGATGCTTCGGCTGTAGATCTAGATTGGTTCTTTAGAGGTTGGTTTTATTCAACTGATTTCGTAGATATTGGAATTAAAGATGTTAAGCAATATTATGTTTCTGATACTCCAACGGCAGATATTAAAGATGTAAAAGTTAGAAAAGGTCGTTTTGGTTTTGAAAAAGGTCCTTTCGTATACTTAGTTTCTGGAGATAATGCGGAAGTAAATTCTTCTAAGAAAAAAGCATTAGATGTTGAAGACATTAAACCACTGGCAGATTATGTTGATCAAACATTTACTGCTGAGGAAAAAGCAAGTATAAAATCGCCTAAATATTTTTATGAAGTTGAGTTTAATAAGCCAGGAGGTATGATTATGCCAATTCTTGTTGAAATAACTTATGAAGACGGGACAAAAGATAATTACAAATATCCTGCACAAATTTGGAGAAAAAACAATGATACAGCTAAGAAAGTGTACGCAGTTTCAAAAGCAATAAAAAGCATTCAAATAGATCCAAAATTATTAACTGCAGATATTGATGTAACTAATAATTCTTGGCCAAAAGTAGAACAAAAGTCAAAATTTGACTAAGAATAAACCTAAAAGACTCTGAGAAGAGTCTTTTTTTTTAAGGAAATTTTAAAACGGCACGCTGCAAAATTTAATATCTTTGTGGCACACAAAAATAAAAGTTATGTTTGGTATAGGAGGAGGAGAATTAATTTTCATACTGTTTATAGTATTAATGCTTTTTGGTTCTGATAAAGTGCCCGAAATTGCACGTACTATGGGTAAGGCAATGGCTCAGTTAAAAAATGCAACCAACGATATTAAAAGCGAAATTCAAAAAGGAGCAGAGGCCAATGGTCTTGATACAAAATCTTTGACTGATATAACAGGTAATATCAATGCACAGATAAATGATGCAAAATCAAATATATTAGGAGATACTGGAAATCTGCTTGGAGATACTGCAACAGAAATCGATAAGGTAAAAGAAGATATAGATTCAATTTCAGGACCAGTAAAACGTCAAAGGTAATATGCTTGAAAAAATACAAGAATTAGATGTAAATTTATTAGTATATCTAAACGGACTGGGTTCTGAGACTTATGATAAACTTTGGCTGATTATTACCAATCAATTGTATTGGACTCCATTATTTTTATTAATGTTTTATCTTATTTATAAAAAAATAGGAGGGAAGCAAACCTTGTATTTATTACTTTTTATTGCAATTTTAATTGCATTTACAGATCAAACTACCAATTTATTCAAACATACATTTCAGCGTTTACGTCCTTGTAATAATCCTGATATCAATTCGATTATTAGAGTTGTTCAGGTTAGAAAATCATTCAGTTTTTTCTCGGGACACGCAGCAAACACAATGGCAGTTGCCACTTTCTTGTATTTGGTTTTAAAACGCCATTTCAAGTATTTAGGCTTCTTGTTCTTATGGCCTTTAATTTTCGCTTACAGCCGAATTTATTTAGGATTGCATTATCCAGGTGATATTCTAACAGGATATTTCTTTGGAGCTCTCTTTGGTTTCTTAATTTATTTAGCTTACCGAAGATTAAAACCACAATATTTCCCAGGATAGTTTTTTAAGGTTCTGAGTTTCTAAGATACTAAGGTTCTAAGTTTTTGTTTGAGAAAAACTTAGAACCTTAATTATTTTGTAGAGTTGTTTTCTCGCTCCATTCTAATTCTGAAGGAAGCTCTTGTTTGCTAAATTCAATATGAATAACCCTTCTTCTTTCGTTGTTTGTGGTTTTGTTTGAAGCATGAAATAATAGTGGTTTCATTATCATAATGCCACCTTTTTCGACTTCACATATTGTTTCTTTTTCATTTTCAAAATTGAGATTTTCAATTCTTAAAATTCCTTTTGAATGTGAATTATTGATGACTTTTAAAGCGCCATTATCTTTTGTGGTTTTGTCAATATGAATTCTGATTGTGAAATTGTTTTCTAAAATTTCTTGTGGAGGCTGAACCGCATATTGATTTTGCTTTACAGTCCAATTTTCGAAATTTTCAACATCAATCTTCTTATCTACAGAAATTGTTAAATCTTGATGATAAGCGACAAACCAATTTGATTTTTCAGGTTTGTCGAAATAAATTGATTTGGTTATGAAATATCCTTTTCCAAAATTAGATTTAATAATCTCATTTAAATTTTTATTGAAAATCAAGTCTAAAGTTTCTGGAATTTCTTTGTGAAATTGTCTGATCGCGAACAAATCTTGCGATTTTCTAAAAGTTGAAATATTAAAATCATTTTTGGTGACATTTTCAATTAATGAAATCAATTTTTCAATTTCATTAGTGGTATAAACATTGTTTATTATTGAAAAACCTTCATTGTTTATCTGATTTGAATGATTCATTCTAAATAGATTAAAAATTTGAAAAGAAAAAACCTTGGATCTCAGTATTTTAAAATCTACAATACTCTGCTCACTGTCAATCCGTCGCGAATTGGTAGTAAAACCGTTTCTACTCTTGGATCATTTTTTAAATGTAGATTATATTCTAAAAGCACTTTTGTACTCACATCATTCGGATGAACTGGTTCTAGTACTTTACCGCTCCATAAAACATTATCTGATAAAATAATCCCGCCTTTGTTCATTTTTGGTACGATCATTTCCCAATAATTAAGATAGTTTTCTTTGTCAGCATCAATAAAAACTAAGTCAAACTTTATATCCAAAGTCGGAATAATATCAATTGCTTCTCCTAAGTGCTGAAAAATTTGGTTTCCCCATGGAGATGCATCAAAATACTTACGCTGAAAATCGATTAATTCTTCTTTAATATCAATGGTATGCAATTGTCCGTTTTCCTGCATTCCTTCACACAAGCATAAAGCGGCATAACCCGTGTAAGTTCCAATTTCAAGAATATTAACCGGGCGGATCAATTTAGAGAGCATACTTAAAACGCGGCCTTGAAAATGACCGCTCAGCATTCGTGGTAAAAGTATTTTCTGGTAAGTTTCTTTATTGAGTTTTGCCAGCAATTCTGGTTCGTTTTCAGAATGTTGTTCGATATAATCTTCTAGATCTTGTGATATAAAATGCATCTTGTATTTTGTTCTAATTTAAAGCAAAAATACAAAAAATATCCGCTTACAATTTTGCATAAAAAAACCATTCGTGTGAACGAATGGTTTCAGTATTAATTTTGAGTTGAAAATTATTTTTTCAAAGCGTCATTTACTTCTTTAGCTGTTTTTACAGTTCCGTCTTTAGCAACTTTAGCAGCATTTTCTACTTTTTCAGCACCTTTTTTAGTAGCGTCTTTTACATCGGCAGCTGTTTTTTTAGCAGCAGTTTCAACATCATCGGCTGCCTTTTTAGTGGCATCTTTTACTTCTTCGGCAGCATTTTCTGTTTTAGTAACAGCGCTGTCTTTTACTTCTTTAATATCTGTTGTTAAAGAGTCAACTTTGTTTCCAAGAGTTAATTCATCTTCTGCAGGTTTTGGCTCTTTCTTTTCGCATGATTGCACAGCGAATGTTAATAATGCAAGTACAGCTAAAGTTAAAATTTGTTTTTTCATAATAAATTGTCTTTTTAGGTTAAAAATTTTAAAACGTTATAAAGTGGAATAATAAAAATACAAATTTTAAAATGATTGCGCGCTTTGTAAGATTATATTTTCTTTTGAGTGCAAGACAATTCTCGTGCCAAATTTTTAAATTTTGATCAGCCGAAGCATTTTTTTTAATGACAATTGAGACTTTAGTTTTTATACAAACTAAAGTTTATAACAATATCATCTTTAACTTTTATAAGTCCGGCCATTTTTACCGGAGGTTCTAATTCAAGATCAGAGAATTTTAAAGAAAGTGTGCCTTGAATTTTATCATCAGCATTGTATAAAACAAAGTCTTTATATTTTAGTGTTTTATTAGTGATAAAAAAGTTCAGGTTGCATTTATAATTTTTGCCATTAGGCTTTATATCGGTTAGACAAACGGTACTGTTAGGGAATATTTTAGCCTTAACGGTTCCTTGCAGGTCTTTCGTCATTATTTTATTGCCGCAATCAAAGTTTGTCATTTTGATGGCGGTATTAAAAGTATTTTTTTTGTTTGAGTTTAAGTAAACTGTATCTTTTATAGAAAAAGTATTCGAACAGTTGTACTTGCCAACAGATGATAGTCCCGTAATTTCTATTTTAATTTTGTTTATTACCAAAGTTGTATCATCTGCTAAAAAAGTGGGTTTAGCACTTCCTAAGAAAAAGAAAATTACTAAACCCAGAATTAAAAAAACGAATCTATTAAGCATTTTTTGTTATATTAGAATGCAATTACGGCTTCGAATACTAGACCTTCAAATTTACCACCATAAAAGTTGTTTAGATTTCCAGTAGCAGGATCTCCTGTAAATTGTGAATAATCTTTATATTTTTGATTAACGTAGTTTAATTTTGCTAAAATGTTTTTAGTCATAAACCAACCAGCACTTGCTTCAAATTTATCTACGGTAACCTTTTTAGCATCAGCATTAGATAATTTTCCAGATACGGTATTGTATTTTCCTCCGATGTAGAATTGTTCAGTTTCTCCAAATCTGTAAATAAGTTCTGAAGCATATTGATTAGCTGTACGCTTGTCGTCAGTACCGGCTTTATCACCTCCTGAAGCTAATTCGATTGTTCCAAAGAATTCAAGTCCTTTATATTTTACAAAAGGATTAATCATGTATGTCGTAGCCCAATTTTTAAAATTAGGATTGAAAGTTGCTTCTGGAGTAGATGTTTTACTGAAACTACTAGCAACATCAGTAGTAGTTGTAGAAATAACATTACCATTTGCATCGGTCTTAGTAACGGTGTTTTTATAAGGGTTATTATTCAATATACCCCAATAACCAAATCCTGATCTATTAGCAGAATATATGTTTGCATTACCAAGATTTGCATTATGGTAATAAGAACCCGTTAGTCTTACTCTTAAATCTTTATTAAGCTGTTTGTCATAACCAAGTTTAGCTAATATTGAAGGGCTGTGCGTTGTATTAGCGTTTGGTCCGGCAGGGTAAAAAACTTCTTCATTACTTTGATTTAAATTACCATTTGTAACACCTAACATGCTTACCAATCCATTTCTGTTGTAATAAACCTCCATACCCATTTCTGTAGTGAAAGAATACATAATGTTGTTTCCAACAAATGCATTTCTGATTGTATTACCATTATCAGAACCTCTGAAGTGAGCATCACCAAAATTGTTCTCCATCTGCCCAATTTTAATTGTAGTATATTTCATTACATCAGCTAAAAAGTCTTTTTTGATGAAGTCTAACTTGTCAATTTGTAAGTATCCACCTTTTACATAAGAATCATTGTGGTGTCTTGAAGCTAAATAAACATCTAAATTTACTCGTACTCCATCAAACAATTGAGCACCAATATACATATCAGCAGCAGGAAGAGTAAAATTGTTTTCATTGTTCATTAAGCGATATCCAGTAATTGATCTAACAGTAGTTCCGGTAGCCGTATTAGTCGTAGTTGTAGTGCTGGCAGGTTGATTGTTAAATGAATTTGTTGCTTGGAAATCCATATTAAAAGCACCACCAAGGTCAATACTAAGACCTTTAAATTCTCTAGTGTCTTTCTGTACGTCGAAAACATTTATACCATCTTTTCCTCTAGAAATTTGGTTTTGCATGTTTCCGAAACTTACCTGTGCATTAACAGCAAATGTGCAGACTAATGTTATTGCGAGAGTATAAATTTTCTTCATGGCGTTTATAAATTAAAGTTTAAATTGAATTTTATTGTTAGATCTTGTCCTGTTTTAATCGTTCCGAGCATTGCAGTTGGAGATTTCATTCCAAAATCGGCAAAAGTGATTTTGTTCGATCCCTGCATGTTTAATCCATCTTTCGTAATAGTTGTTTTAACCGTGGTTTTATAAACTTTACTTACTCCAGCAATGGTATAAGTTCCAGTTAATTCCCAAGTTGTCTCATTTACCTTTTCTGCAGATTTTAAAACATATTTAATGTTTTTGTTTTTATCCGTTTTTAAAGTTGTATAAGCAACTTTGTCCATGCTTTTTTTCTCACTTTTAATGCTCTCAGCTAATAGAGTTACAGACAACGCTTCAATATCTGTTAGTTTTGAATTGGCAATCGTTAAAGTTGCCGTTCCGCTTCCTGAACCTGATTTCATTTCCCAATCATGAAGTGTTGAAGTACCCGCAACAGAAAAAGTTGATTTAGGATCTAATGTGTATGATTTTTGTGCTGAAGCAAATGTGGTAACTCCAAAGAGCACAATTACAAATGCAAATAGTTTTATTTTGTTGATCTTCATTTTGTCATGTTTTTAGTGTAAAAAATAAGTTAATCAGTCGGCCGTTTTTCTATACTAGTATTAAGAATGTTGTTTTAACTTGTATCAAAGATCCCTTTATAAATTAGTATGAGACATGATAAAAATCATTGTTAAAATTTTATTAAATTGGTATTTAATAACTACAACGTTTTCATTTTTGGTAAAATCAATATTAATATTAAAAAAGAATTTGAATTTTTATCAAATTAGCAGAGGTTGCACTTTGATCCAATAATTTTTTCTTTATAAAGAGAGAGGCTGTTTTTATCTGGTGAAATTTGTTTCAGCTTAAAATAATGTTGAAAATAACAGTTAAATCTTTTCCGGTTTTTACAACTCCAAGAGCTGCTTTTGGCGGAGCCATTTCAAAATCGCTAAAAGTAATTTGGTTGGAGCCTTGCAGAATAAAAGTGCCGTTATTGGAAGTTATTTTTACTTGAGTTTGATATTCTTTGCTGACACCGGCAATAGTATAAGTTCCTGTTAGAATCCAAGTTGTTTCGTTTATTTTTTCTGCAGATTTTAAAACATATTCAATGTTCTTATTTTTCTCTGTATCTAAAGCTTCGTATGCTACTCTGTCCATACTGGTTTTACTGCTTTTTAAGCTTTCTGCCAGCAGAGAAATAGTCAAGCTGTTTATGCCGGCTAGTTTGGATTCTTTAACCGTTAAATTAGCAATACCTGTTCCTTCTGTGGATCTCATAACCCAATCATGCACGGTAGAAGTTCCTGCAACTTCAAAAGTTGATTTTGCCTCAACTACTGAATAGGTTTTTTGTGCACTTAATTGTAATGAGATTGTTGTAAAAATCACTGTAAATAAAATTGATTTAATTGTTTTCATTTTTGAGAATTTTAGGTTGATCATTTAACTTAGAAAGCTTAAAACATTTGCAGTGGTTAAAGAGTTTAATGCTTCCTTGAATTTCTTATGTCAAAATTATCAGGCATCTGTAAAAAATAGAATGATAAAAATCAGGGCAAAAGTGATATAAATTGTTATAGTAAATAATAGGGAGGCAAATTGAACTTAATTATAGGTTCGCAGAAAAATGTTTGTAATATTAAGTGCTTGTTTATTAGTGGATTATTTGTGTTTTTAAGAATGGTGTAAAACTCTTTTTATTGTAGATGATTTTTTCGATTTAATTAAGAATGCGTTTAAAAATCAAAAAAAAGGACAAAAGTGATTAACTTTGCAGCATGCAAATGGAGAAAAAAGACATACGAGCCTTATCAAAAGAGCAATTACGAGATTTTTTTGTCGCAAATAATGACAAAGCTTTTCGCGGAAATCAAGTCTATGAATGGTTATGGAGCAAAGGAGCTCATAGTTTTGAAGATATGACAAATGTTGCCAAAACAACACGATCTATGCTTGAAGACAATTTTGTAATCAATCATATTAAGGTTGATACAATGCAACGCAGTACAGATGGCACCGTAAAAAATGCCGTTAGACTTCATGACGGACTTGTTGTTGAATCTGTTTTGATTCCTACAGAAACTAGAACCACCGCTTGTGTATCTAGTCAGGTTGGCTGCAGTTTAGATTGTAATTTTTGTGCTACAGCACGATTAAAGAGAATGCGAAATCTTGAGCCGGGAGAGATTTACGATCAAATCATGGCGATTGATAAAGAAAGTCGTTTGTATCACAATCATCCGCTTTCGAATATTGTTTTTATGGGAATGGGAGAGCCTTTAATGAACTATAATAACGTCATTAAAGCGATAGATATGGTTACGTCGCCTGAAGGTTTAGGAATGTCTCCAAAACGTATTATGCTTTCGACATCCGGAATTCCAAAGATGATTAAAAAGATGGCTGATGATGAAGTGAAATTTAAATTAGCAGTTTCATTGCACTCGGCAATAGACGAAACCCGAGCTAAAATTATGCCTTTCAGTAAAAACTTTCCTTTAAAGGACTTACGAGAAGCATTAGAATATTGGTACAGAAAGACAAAAAGTAAAATCTCGTATGAATATGTGGTTTGGAAAGGAATTAACGATGACAAAGCTTCTATTGATGCATTGGTTAAATTTTGCAAATATGTGCCTTGTAAAGTTAATTTAATAGAATATAACCCAATTGATGATGGAGAGTTTCAACAGGCTTCAGAAGAATCAATTTTAGCATATATTAAAGCTCTAGAAAACATTGGAGTTGTGGTTAAAGTTCGACGCAGCCGCGGAAAAGATATCGATGCTGCCTGCGGTCAATTGGCAAACAAAGAAGGATAGAATTTTATCTTGAAATATAAAAAAAGCATTAAAAACAAAAATAGTCTTGTTTTTAATGCTTTTTTTCTGGGCAAAAAGGATTCTTATTTTTTCAAATCGATTTCTTCCGTTACTCCATCTTTTGTTACTTTAGCAAGCGTATCACAGTCACCGTTGCCATAATCAATAATTGCTTTTGCATCATTTTTAGTTATTGACACAATACCTTTTACAGGGAATGGGGTTTTGCATGAAGCTTTAAATTCTAGAGGGGTTGTAATTTCTGCCGAAAAAGTATCTCCATTTGGGAAAGTAGTTGTACCGCTTCCGGTTACTACATAAACATTATCTTCCCAATCAGACCAAGTTTTATAACCAGCAGTCATTTCTTTAACCAAAGTGCCTTTTCTGGTGTAAACACTTCCATCATCAAAAGTAATAGTCATATCTATTGCAGCTGTTGAAACCGGATGTGCATCTGCAAGTAAATCTGTTGATTTTACAGATCGAACTATGCTTTTGCTTCCTTGAAGTTTTTTGCCATTGTGATAAAATCCATCAAAAGTATAACTAATGGTTTGAGTTGACGCTGAAAAATCATTAGAGAAAGAAATAACCATTTTTCCTTTCACAGTGTTTCCGTTTTCCAGAGTACAGCCCTCAACACCAAAATCAACAGTAATTGTCCAGGTGCTATTAGTTAATGCAGTTGTAATAGTAGCACAGCTCGGAAGGAAATTTTTTACCGGACCGCTTGGTTTTGCAGTTAAATTTTGCTGTGCATTAAATTGATCTTCAGCAATAGCAGTTACATCTTGAATCGAGGCATCAATTTTAGAATTTGTAACTATTTCAGTGTTTGTAATTGCGTCAGATGATCCGTCATTTGTTTTTTCATCAGAATTACAACTGATAAAAAAAGATAAAGCGACTAATGTTCCAATAAATAAAAATTTTGTTTTCATAATAAATAGTTTTCTTGATTTTAATTAATGAATACAAATTAGGCTTTAACTAGAATGTGTTTTTGGTGAGTTTTTTAGGCGGGTAGAGAAAAATGTTGATATACTAACATAAAATACACAACGTTTTTTTATTTAAAATAGTATATTTGGAATCGAAATGAATATTACTTCACAAATAAAACTGCCCATTTTTAACGAAATGGAACTTTTTGAAAAAAAGTTTCATGAATCGATGACTTCAAAGGTGGCGTTACTGAACAGAATTACCTATTACATAGTAAACCGTAAAGGTAAGCAAATGCGTCCAATGTTTGTGTTTTTAACCGCAAAAATGGTCTCTGGAGGTGCTGTAAATGAGAGAACGTATAGAGGAGCTTCGGTAATTGAATTAATTCATACGGCAACTTTGGTTCATGATGACGTTGTAGACGATAGTAATCGCCGTCGCGGATTTTTCTCGATCAATGCACTTTGGAAAAACAAGATTGCGGTTCTGGTGGGAGATTATTTACTTTCAAAAGGTTTGCTGCTTTCTATTGATAATGGAGATTTTGATTTACTTCGAATTATTTCTGTTGCCGTTCGCGAAATGAGCGAAGGAGAATTGCTTCAAATAGAAAAAGCCCGCAGGCTAGATATTACCGAAGATGTTTATTATGAAATTATCCGAAAAAAGACTGCAACACTTATAGCAGCTTGTTGTGCGCTTGGTGCAAAATCAGTAATTGAAGATGATGTCCAGGTTGAAAATATGCGAAAATTTGGCGAGCTTATCGGAATGGCTTTTCAAATTAAAGATGACTTATTCGATTACAGCGAAGAAGCAATAGGTAAACCAACGGGAATCGATATTAAAGAGCAAAAAATGACTTTGCCTTTAATTCATGTTTTAAATACTTGTACTCCGCAAGAAAAAAAGTGGCTGATAAACTCCATCAAAAACCACAACAAAGACAAAAAACGCGTAAAAGAAGTTATTGCCTTTGTAAAAAATAATAATGGTTTGGCTTACGCCGAAAATAAAATGGTGCAATTTCAGCAAGAAGCACTTTCGCTTTTAGAGAATTACCCTGATTCTGATTTCAAAGCGGCACTTACTTTAATGGTAAATTACGTTATTGAAAGAAAGAAATAATTTCTTTTAATTAGATTTATTAATTATATAATTGATTTACTTTATTGTAAGTCAGTTGTTTGTTTCCGTTTGGTTCGAAATTAAGTTTTTTTTTTATTGAAATTTTTTAAACTTCATGCAACCATTTCAAATCGACAATCGTCTATGCTAATAGAAGACTGTTTCTAAAACCAAAAACCGAAAGCTTATTAATGAAAATTATTCCGTTACATCAAGAAGAAACCGAAATCATAAAGTTGGCAGTCGAAAATAATCGGCAGGCACAACAACAGATTTACAGCAGGTTTTCTTCGAAAATGCTGAGTGTCTGCCGTCAATATATAAAAGACATTCAGCTGGCAGAAGATGTTACGATAACGGCTTTTATGAAAGTGTTTACCAATTTAAACAAATTTGAAAATAAAGGAAGTTTTGAAGGTTGGATTCGCAGAATCATGGTTAACGAATGTATTTCGTATTTAAGAGTTCAGAAAAAAGTAAAATTTGCCGAAGATGAGTTTTTTGTTGAAGAAAGTTTCAACGCAATCGACAGTCAATTTACCGTAGATCAGATTCAGTTTTTAATTGATGCTTTACCCGATGGTTATAAAATGGTTTTCAATTTATATGCTATCGAAGGGTATAAACATAATGAAATTGCCAAGATGTTAGGGATTAATGAAGGAACATCAAAATCGCAATTATCGCATGCTAGAAAAATGCTGCAAACACAAATTACTATTTTAAAAAAACAAGAAAATGGCACAGAATAATTTTGAAAAGGATTTTCGTGACAAACTAAATCAACGCAAAATTGAGCCAAGCAATAAAGCCTGGGATCGATTGGATGCAATGTTGAGTATAGCTGAAGAAGAGAAAACAACAGTTTTGCCACGCTCAAAAAAAGATTCAAAAAGAAAATGGCTTTACATAGCTGCAAGTATTGCTGGGTTTTTACTAGTTGGAACTATCTTATTTAATCAAAAAGAAAATTCAGTCGAAACTCCAAAGAATAATGTTGTAGTAGAAGAAAATAGGGAGAAAGACTCAATTGTTCAGCCGGTTTTAAATGTTGTAGATTCAATAAAGCAGGAAGTTGTAGTTTCAGAAAAAGAATCTGTTGAGAAAGAGGAAAAACTAAAACATAAACACTTAGATGTTTCGGGTCAAAAATCAAGTAAATCAACTAAAAATGGATCAAATGAAATAGCGGAGTCTTCAATCATCATCAAAAACAATCAAGAAAAACAATCAAAAACAAATCAAACCACAATTGCTGAAACTTCTAAAAAAGAAAGTGTAGATCAATTATTAGATTCGGCAGAAAAAACAATTGTAGCAGAAAATTCGGCTAAGCCAAAATCAAAAGTAAAAGTAAATGCTAATGATTTACTTAATCAGGTCGATGGCGAATTGGAGCTTTCCTTTAGAGAAAAAGTAGTTACAAAAGTCAACAAAAATTATCAATCAGTAAAAGTCGCTCTGGCAAACCGAAATCAACAGGAGTAGAGAATTGAGAATGTCGTAAAGGAGCAAGAAAGAAGAGAGAAGGAAGAAGAGAGAAGGAAGAAGAAAGAAGGAAGAAGAAAGAAGGAAGAAGAAAGAAGAAAGAAGGAAGAAGTAAGAAGGAAGAATGTAGATTTTTAGTTCCGAAAGAACGATTCATATTGCAGCGTCGTCCTGAGACTTCAGGATTAACCAGATATGGATATGGAATAAAGAATTTACCGCTAACAATTAACAATTAAAAGAATTATCATCAATCAACAATCAATCTAAAAAATCAATCATGAAAAATTTTACCATTTATCTCGTAGTTCTAATTTTTTTATTTGTCAGTAAGGTTTTGGGTCAGGAAACTTTCGAATCAAAGGCAAAGAAAATTGCAAATCAAATAGAAAAAGTTACTAAAGAAGAAAAAGAAAAGCTAAAAGAGGAAGTTGAAGCTGTAAATGTGCAATTGTCTGAGGGGAAAATTACACAGCAACAAGCAGATAAGCGCAAGAAAGAATTAGCGGAAGCTAGAGCTGTAATTATTGAAGAAAAAGTGACTTTGGCTCAAAATGATCTCAATGATCTGGTTCAGCAAAAAGTAGATGGAAAACTGAAAGAACAGGATTCAACAAGAAAAAGTAAGATCGTTATATACTGGGATAAGAATGACTGGAATCATAAAAAAACCAAAGATTCAATTCGAGGCGAAAAAAGAACGACTTCGCAATTTGTATTTGCCGCAGGTTTAAATAGTACAATGGCGGATGGTAAACTTCAGGATTCAAATTATGATTTTATTGGTTCGCATTTTTACGAATGGGGTCTTACATTTAATTCCAGAATATTGAAAGACAATAATTTATTGCATGCCAAATATGGACTTTCGTTAATGTATAACAACCTTCGACCGTCAGATAATCGCAGTTTTGTTGTCAATGGTGATCAAACAGATTTAATCACAAATCCGATAAATTTGAAAGAATCTCGTTTTAGAAATGTGTATTTAGTCGCTCCTGTTCATTTAGAATTTGATTTTTCAAAAGATGGTCATTCTAATGGGAAAACATATTATAGAACACATAAAGGTTTTCGTGCAGGATTTGGCGGATATGCAGGAATCAATGTAAAATCGAAACAGATTTTAAAATTTGAAGACAACGATTATAAAACAACACAAAAAACAAAAGGAGATTACAATGTAAATAATTTTATTTATGGACTGAGTTCTTACGTAGGTTACAAGGAAATAAGTTTGTACTTAAAATATGATTTGAATCCTTTGTTTAAAAATAATACAGTTGACGAAAATAATGTTTCGTTAGGTATTCGTTTTGATTTTAATTAGTATGAAATTGAGTTTAGTTAAGAAGAGAAGCGTTTCGAGAGAAACGCTTTTTTTTGCTCAAAAATTCTAAAAATTGAAGTAGGATTTATGTACTTTTACAAGCTCTCATTTTTAAAAATAATTTAAGTTTTGATTTCACAAAATACAATAGATACTGTTTTTGAAACTGCTCGTGTTGAGGAGGTTATTGGTGATTTTGTCAATTTAAAACGTGCAGGAAGTAATTTCAAAGGTCTGAGTCCTTTCTCAGATGAACGTTCTCCATCGTTTATGGTGTCGCCTGCAAAAGGAATCTGGAAAGATTTTAGTACAGGAAAAGGAGGGAATTCTGTAAAATTCCTAATGGAACATTCTCAGTTTACTTATCCGGAAGCCATTCGTTATTTAGCCAGAAAATATAATATTGAGATCGAAGAAACCGAACAAACAGATGCTGAAAAAGCAATGACTGATGTTCGTGAAAGTATGTATTTGGTTTCGGAATTTGCTGCTAAATATTTTCAGGATGTTTTAATAAATTCTGAAGAAGGAAAAGCAATAGGTCTTTCGTATTTTAAAGAAAGAGGTTTTACAAATGAAACCATTAAGAAATTCGATTTAGGATATTCTCCAGAAACTTGGGATGCTTTGACTAAAGAAGCATTAGGAAAAGGATATAAAATGGAATTCTTAGAAAGTACAGGATTAACCATTGCGAGAGAAGATCGCCCTTTTGACCGATTCAAAGGACGTGTAATGTTTCCAATTCAAAGTATGTCGGGCCGAGTTTTAGGTTTTGGAGGACGTATTTTGACGAATGATAAAAAAGCAGCAAAATATCTAAATTCACCAGAAAGTGATATTTACCATAAAAGTAAAGTGCTTTATGGAATTTATCACGCCAAGCAATCTATTGCCAAACAAAACAACTGTTATTTAGTTGAAGGTTATACAGATGTTATTCAGTTTAGTCAAGCCGGAATTGAGAATGTTGTGGCTTCGTCTGGAACTGCTTTAACGCCAGATCAGATTCGTTTGATTAATCGTCTGACTCGAAATATTACGGTACTTTTTGATGGTGATGCTGCTGGTTTACGTGCGTCTATTCGAGGAATCGATTTGATTCTGGAAGAAGGTATGAACGTAAGAGTTTGTTCTTTTCCTGATGGAGAAGATCCGGATAGTTTTGCTCGAAAAAATTCGCATGATGATTTAGTTGCTTATTTAGAAAACAATAGTAAAGATTTCATACAGTTTAAAGCTTCGATTTTGATGAATGAAGCTAAAAACGACCCAATTAAAAAAGCCGATTTGATTCGGGATATGGTTACCAGTATTTCTAAAATACCAGATCGTATTCAGCGTGAAGTTTATGTTCAGGAATGTGCCAGAATTATGGAGATTTCTGAGCAGGTTTTGGTAAGTACTTTGGCGCAGTTGATTCAAAAAGATCTTGCAGAAGTCGCTAAAAAGCAAAAACAGGAACAAAAACCTTTTGAAGTTTTTAGAAACCAAGCTCCAAAGAATACTGGGTTTTCAGGGGGAGATCCAGAAGATCCAAGAACAGGGCCGCCAGATGATTATTATCCGGGCGAACCTGGATATCCTCAAGAGCAGGCAGAAAAGGTTAATATTCTAGATGGTTTTGAACGGAAAATTATTGAAATATTATTGCTCTACGGAAGTGTTTTAGAAGATTTTGAAGATGTATTTCTAAAAGCAGATGAAGAAGGAGTTGTTAAAGAAGTCAGCGAAAAACGAAAATATAAAGTATACGAAAAAATCTATTTAAGTCTGCAAGAAGATGAGGTAGAACTTTCAAATGTATTGTTTCAAAATATTTTTTCGGGATTAATTGATTTTTACAATCAAAATGAGACTTTTAGTTTAGATAAATATTTGATGCATTTACAGCCTGAATTTGCTCAGGAAGTAACCAATATTTTAATGGAAGACGAAAGATTAACTATCCATAACTGGGAAGGCCAAAATATTTTTCCGAAACAAAAAAATGAGACAATTGAGCAAAATGTTTCTGATACAATATTTTCTATGCGCTGGTATTTGGTTTCAAAGATCATTCACGATTTAAAAAACTCACTGCTGACAGATCCGCAAGATGATAATTCAGAATTGTTGTCTATGGTTATAGATTATTCTAAATTATTAAATAATTTTTCTCGAAAATTAGGAAGAGTAGTAGTTCCTTATCATCAATAAAAATCAAAAAGCTCTATAATGTTAAACAGTATAGAGCTTTTTTTTAGGTTTATGATTTTACCAAAGTAAAATCAGATGCCTTTAAATTAAATAATTTCTAAAGTCTTAGCTTTGTTTACTAAGTCAACTAAATTAGTAACATTCAATTTTGTCAATAATCTTAATTTGTAAGTACTGATCGTTTTTTCGTTCAGATTTAAGATTTTAGAGATTTCATTGTTTTTCTTACCATCACTTAAGTAACGTAAAACCTCGATTTCACGATTAGAAAGTTTTCTGTACAAACGCTCGCTTTTGCTTTGTTTAGCAATAAGTGCCATGTTTTTACGTACAGTTTCGTTGATAATAATTTTTCCTTCGTGTACTTTAATAATAGAAAGACCTAAAGTTTCAAGTTTTTCTGTTTTGTGTACATACCCAGATACTCCAGCTTTAATAGCGTTTGGAGCATACATTTGCTCAGCTAAGTCACTGAAAATTACAATTTTTGTTTTTGGGAAATTTTTCAAGATTGACTTTACTTCGAAGATGCTAGAAAGACCTTCTAACTCTAAATCTAGAATTAAAATGTCAATTTCCTTCGTCTGAAGGATATCTCTAACCATTGAAAAATTGCCTACATTGGCAACAATTGAAATTTGATCGTGGTCTTTAAAATAAGACTTAACGCCAAAGTGAGTCACAGGATGATTGTCTGCAAGACATACTTTAATCATAATTTTTACCTTTTTTAGAATTGTTCATGTTTTTGGAACTGTAAAATTAATAAATAAATTCTGTAATTAATTGCAGATGAATGTTAAAAGTTTTATTTTAACGTTTTTGGTATCAAACAAACGGGTATTGCATCCATTTTGTGCTTGTTGCTGGTGTTTAATCTTTTATAAATTTCAAAGACAGATTTTTCTCTCCCGGTAAAGTCATCCGCCGTATTTCCTGACTCCGAGGCTAACATTGCCCATTCAAGTTCGTCATAACTAGCTCCCAATTGATCTTCATCGGTTCTATTATCCCCAAAAAGACCATCTGTTGGCGCTGCCGTTAAAATAGATTCGGGAATTGTTAAAAATTTTCCTAAAGCATATACATCCGATTTCATTAAATCGGCAATTGGACTCAAATCTACGCCTCCGTCACCATATTTTGTGTAAAATCCTACGCCAAAATCTTCTACTTTGTTTCCAGTTCCTGCAACCAGTAATCCATGAATTCCGGCTAAATAATATAAAGAAGTCATTCGTAAACGAGCGCGTGTATTGGCAAAGGATAAATTTACTTTTGCTTGATCATCAGTTTCTGGTACTGCGGCTTTAAAAGCTTCAAAAACAGCTGTTAAATCAGTTTCTACACTCGAAACATTTGCAAAACGTTTTTTTAATTGTTTAATATGTTCTCTCCCTCTAGAAACTTGGCTTTCGGCTTGGTGAATTGGCATTTCGACACATAAAACTTGTAAACCAGTTTGTGCACACAATGTAGAAGTAACAGCAGAGTCGACTCCGCCCGAAATTCCAATTACAAAACCATTTACTTTTGCATTGTCAGCATAATTTTTTAACCATTCTACAATATGTTTGTTTACTTTTTCTGTTTGAATAGTGCTTTTTTTAGCCATAATAGTTTAAGTTTTAAGATACAGGGATGTATATTTGCACAAATATTTTTGAGTAAGCGATTATTTAAATTTATGCAACACAAATCTAATTAAAATAAAATGAAAATATATCGCTTTGCAGTGGTTCTGTGCGTGTTTTTTTTGTCTTGCAGCCAGAAAACAAAGGTTGAAAAAGAAGTCGAAGAAATTCCAATTGATATTAAAGTAGAACGTTTTGATAAAGTGTTTTTTGAAACAAAACCAGAGGATCTGGAAAAAGTAAAAAAACAGTTTCCTTTCTTTTTTCCAGCTGGTAATGATGATTCAGTTTGGTTAAAGAAAATGCAGGAACCAATTTGGCGTGAGGTTTATGAAGAAGTGCAAAAAAAATACGCCAATTTTGAGCCGGTTCGTCAGGAATTTAATTCGCTTTTTCAACATGTAAAGTATTATTTTCCTAAAACGAAAACACCGAAAGTAATTACTGTTATTGGAGAAATGGACTATAATGCTAAAGCAATCTATGCAGATAGTTTGGTTATTGTTGCGTTAGAATTGTATTTAGGAAAAGAGCATAAGTTCTATGAGTTTCCAAATTATTTAAAATACAACTTTGAGGAAAAACAAATTATGCCGGATGTTGTTTCGAGTTTTGCTTATAGAAACATTCCTGCATATCCAGATAAGAATTTAGTTTCTCAAATGATTTTTGAAGGGAAACAGTTGTATGCAAAAGATTTATTGCTGCCAGAATATACAGATGCTGAGAAAATTGGTTATTCGCCAGAACAAATTAAATGGTGTGAGGAAAATGAAGCCTATATGTGGCGTTATTTTTTAGAAAAAGAGATGTTGTACAGTGCAGATCCTAAATTAACAACACGTTTTATTGCGCCGGCTCCGTTTTCAAAATTTTATTTAGAGATTGATAACGATTCTCCTGGAAGAGTGGGAGCGTGGATTGGCTGGCAGATAGTTCGTTCTTATATGAAAAATAATAATGTACAGCTGTCGGAATTATTAAAAGTGAATGCAAAAGAAATTTTTGAAAAGTCAAAATATAAACCTAAGAAATAATGTCAAATACAATAAACTCAGAGATTAAATTCAATATAGAATTAGATGAAAACCGCGTTCCAGAAAAATTAACATGGAGTGCACAAGACGGCGGAGTTAAGGCTGAAGAAGCAAAAGCGATAATGTTGTCTATTTGGGACAGTAAAGCTAAAGAAACAATGCGTATCGATTTGTGGACAAAAGATATGCCTGTTGATGAAATGAAAATTTTCTTCCATCAAACACTAGTAGCAATGGCGGATACTTTTAAACGTGCAACAGACGACGAAAAAATGTCAGACACGATGAAAGATTTCTGCGATTACTTTGCAGAAAAACTTGAGTTGACTAAGTAATAGAAAATCCAATCCCGAAGCTTCGGGATAAATCCCAAGTTTCAATTGTACAAATTGAAATTTGGGATTTTTTCGTTTCAGCTTTATCTGTAATTAAGAATTATGGATGAGAATTGTGCGTTTTTTGATGTTTTGTAAATTCTGATTGTAAAATAAATTTCGGCCAGATTTTATAGAGTATTTATTTTTTATGGATTACCTTGGTGAAGTAAAATTGATGATCAAAGAAAACTTAATTATATGTTATTTCCATTCCTTGTAAGTCTTGTAGGATTGTTCTTTTTGCTGATAAACAGTATTTGTTTTTATGTGAAGAGAAAAAATAAAGACACTCTGTATTTGATAATTATGGTTTATTTGGGGTGTTTATTTGTGCAGGAATTGTGCTGTAATATTATTGGGTTTTATCATCCAGGATCGAATTTCTTTCTTTCGCATTATTATTTTATTTTTCAGTTTATAGCTTTAAGTATATTTTTTCATCGGCTGCTTTCAAATATTGCTTTAAAGAGAATGATTCTTTTCTTTCTTATTACAGTATTGGTTTTACTGTCGATACAGTATTATAGAACACCAGAGCTTTATTGGGAATTCAATTTGTTTGAAATTGGTGTTACCTCAGGATTATTGATTTTGTATGCATTTATCTTTTTGATACAGAATTTTAAAACTGATATGTCTGATTATTTTTATTTCTGTAATGGGTTGATTCTTTATTTAATCTGCAGTTTAAGTATTTTTTTGAGCGGTAATACAGATTCAGTAATTTTTACTGAGCCATTTGTGCTCGATTTTTGGTTTTTTAATTCATTGTTTTATATCATATATCAATTTTTAATATTTAAAGAATGGAAAGCTTTAAATAATAAAGTAGTAATTCAAGAATCAGATTATGATGCTTTTGATTATAATGAATAGTAATGAAATTAGAATTAACAGCCAATGAAAAATCCCAAACTCCAGTTGTAAAACTTGGAATTTGGGATTTTTTATATTTAGTATCTCGGTATTTTTAGTTAGAATTCAAAAAGTCGTTGTTGTTTTTAAAGACTTCTTGATTCACTTCGTCTATATAAGAAAGCAGTTCTTCTTTTCCTATTGATTCTGTAGATGAGGTTACGAAGTAATGCGGCATTTCGGCCCAGTTGTTCGCGTACATTTGTTTTTTGTATGCCGCAACATGTGAATCGATTTTTACTTTGCTGATTTTATCTGCTTTGGTAAAAATAATGCAAAACGGAATTTCGCTTTCACCCATGTACGACATAAATTCAATGTCGATTTTTTGTGCTTCATGGCGAATATCGATCAAAACAAAAGCACAGACTAATTGCTCTCTATTTTCAAAGTAATCAGTAATGAATTGTTGGAAAACAGATTTTGTTTTTTTGGAAACCTTAGCATATCCGTATCCAGGTAAATCGACTAAAAACCAGTTGTTGTTGATTTTAAAGTGATTTATTAATTGAGTTTTTCCTGGTCTTCCAGATGTTTTTGCTAAATTTTTATGATTGGTAATCATGTTGATCAAAGAGGATTTACCAACGTTTGATCGGCCTATAAAAGCGTATTCCGGCAGAAATTCGGCCGGGCATTTTGAAGCATCAGAATTACTGATAATAAATTCGGCGGTATTAATTTTCATGTTTTTTGTTTTAAAACCTTCTTAAATTCGAAAGTTAGATGCTATAAATTCTTTGCAACAAGCCATTCTTCAAGAATTTTGTTGAATTCTTGAGGATGTTCCATCATAGCAGCGTGTCCGCATTTGTCTATCCAATACAAAGTTGAATTAGGCAATAAGTTGTCAAATTCTTCAGCGACATTAGGTGGTGTTACAGCGTCATTTTTACCCCAGATAATGCAGGTTTCAACTGTCATTTTAGGTAAATCTTTGGCCATATTATGGCGAATTGCACTCTTAGCAATCGTTAATGTTTTTATTAATTTTATGCGGTCATTAACAGTTGCGTAAACTTCATCTATTAATTCTGGTGTCGCAATTTTTGGGTCATAAAATACATCTTCAGCTTTCTTTTTGATGTATTCGTAATCGCCTCTTTTTGGGTAACTGTCGCCCATGGCGCTTTCGTAAAGTCCAGAGCTTCCTGTGATTACGAGTCCGGCTACTTTTTCGGGATATAGTTTGGTGTGGTAAAGTGCAATATGTCCTCCAAGTGAATTTCCAAGTAAAATAACTTGATCAAAACCCTTGAAATTAATAAAATCTTTTACGTATTTGGCAAAGCTTTTTACGTTTGTTTTTAAAATACTCTGCGTGTATATTGGCAAATCTGGGATGACAACTTTGTATCCTTTCGTTGGAAAATATTCCGCTACAGCATCAAAGTTACTAAGGCCTCCCATTAACCCGTGTAAAATAACGATAGGAGTCCCCTCTCCAGCTTCATAATAGCTGTATTTGCCTTCTTTTTTGTAGTTTTTGTCCATCTAATCTAATGCCAATTTCATTTTGGACAAATATAGGGTTAAATAAATAAAAATGAATTTTTGCTGCCCTTTTTTAACTAGATTATTTCGTTAGAATTAGTAAGTGATTATAAATCAGGTTTTAGTGCTTGATTTCCGGAAAAATGAGTTGTTAAATAAATTGCAGAATGTTTACTTTTTTAAGAGAAATAAAGCGGATTTTTTGTAATTCTTAAATGAAAATATTTCTAAACTGATTTTTGTCTAACGTATTGATTGTTCATGATTTAGGTGAGGTGGTAGTAAAGTGGTTAAACTTATTAACAAAGTGGTATATAGTGGTAATATGTGGTATTTTTTTTTATATTTTTGCTGTGTAACATATTAGTACGTTTTTCTTGAATACAATTGTTGGAACATATGAGTGTAAAGTCGATGCAAAAGGGAGGTTAATGATACCTGCGCCTTTAAAAAAGCAATTGGCTTCTTCTCTTCAGGACGGTTTTGTCTTGAAGCGTTCCGTTTTTCAGCAATGTTTAGAATTGTATCCAATGGAAGAGTGGGATCTAATGATGGCAAAAATTAATAAGCTGAATCGTTTTGTAAAAAAGAATAATGATTTCATTCGCAGATTTACTGCCGGCGTTAAAGTGGTAGATATTGATGCATTAGGGAGATTATTAGTGCCAAAAGATTTAGTGACGTTTTCAGGTATTTCTAAAGATGTTGTTTTTTCATCTGCGGTTAATATTGTGGAAATTTGGGATAAAGATTTATACGAAAAATCAATAAGCGGCGAAGATATGGATTTTGCAGATTTAGCCGAGGAAGTAATGGGAAATATTAATGACGACGACAATGGAATATCATAATCCAGTTTTACTTCATCCAACAGTTGATGGTTTAAATATTAAGCCAGACGGCATTTATGTAGATGTAACGTTTGGAGGCGGCGGTCATTCAAAAGAAATTTTGAAAAGATTGGGGCCAAACGGAAAATTATTTGCTTTTGATCAGGATGAGGATGCGCTTGCAAATGCATTGCCAGACGAAAGGTTTACCTTGATTAATGAGAACTTTAGATTTATAAAAAGATTTCTTCGTTTTCATGGTGTTAAAGGAGTAGATGGAATCTTGGCAGATTTAGGAGTTTCATCGCATCAATTTGATGTTCCAGAGAGAGGTTTTTCAACCAGATTTGATGCCGAACTAGATATGCGGATGAGTCAAAAAAATGATTTAAATGCTTATCGAGTGGTTAACGAATATGAAGAACAGGATTTACGTCGTGTTTTTTTTGATTATGGGGAGTTGAAAAACGCGCCAGTTTTAGCAAGAACGATTGTTGAGGCGAGACAAGATTACCCAATCAAGACAACTGATGAATTAAAAGAGGTTCTTGCGAGGTATTTGCCGGAAAGAGTTAAGAATAAAATATTAGCTCAGATTTATCAAGCGATTCGTATTGAGGTAAATCAAGAAATGGATGTTTTGAAAGAGTTTATTGAGCAGTCTTTAGAAATTTTGAAACCAGGCGGGAGATTTTCAGTAATCTCATACCATTCATTAGAAGACAGGCTGGTAAAAAGATTCATCAAAAACGGAATGTTTGAAGGAGAACCAGAACGTGATTTTTACGGGAATTTTTCAGTACCGTTTAAAACTA
Source organism: Flavobacterium plurextorum (assembly GCF_002217395.1). Classification (GTDB taxonomy): domain Bacteria; phylum Bacteroidota; class Bacteroidia; order Flavobacteriales; family Flavobacteriaceae; genus Flavobacterium; species Flavobacterium plurextorum. The sequence goes on from NZ_MUHD01000021.1 coordinate 78,535, forward strand.
TCGGAAAATTGATTGTTCCTGATGATGCTGAAATTAAAATCAATAATAGAGCAAGAAGTGCGAAATTAAGGATTGCTGAAAAGATATAATATATATAGGTAGAAAATGAAGAGTGGAGTATTTGGAATATTAAAAGCAAGATTTCTGCTAAATGATGATGCGGTAAAGAATTGGCGATTCATTGTTTTTATAATTCTGCTGGCAATTTTGATGATTGCAAATACACAGCGTTATGAGCAAAAGGTTTTTGAAATTGCAAAATTAAATAACGAAGTAAAAGAACTAAGATCTGAATTTGTTGATCGACGTTCAGAATTGATGAAGTTAAAAATGGAGTCAACAATATCGGACAAGATGCTCGAAAAGCAAATTTTTCCATCGACAGTTCCTCCAGTCAAAATAGAAGTTAAAAAAGAAGAAGAAAAAAGTTTCTTTAAAAGAATATGGCAGTAGACGATAAACATATATCCTACAGAATTTACCTCGTAGCAGTTTTCATCTTTTTGATGGCAATTGCTATTGTTGTTAAATTAACCAATATTCAATGGGTTGAAGGAGATTATTACCGAAAATTAGCAAAACAGCGTACCGTTAGAAATTTTGTAATTCCGGCAAACAAAGGAAATATTTACTCTGCTGATGGAAGTTTATTAGCGACATCAATTCCGAATTATGAGATTCGTTTTGATGCTAAAGCTCCAAAAACAGAAACTTTTGAGAAGCATGTAAAAGCATTATCTGATTCTCTTGTAACGGTTTTAGGAAAATCTGGAAGTTATTTTGAGAAAGAATTACGAAAAGCCAGAGCAAATAAAAATCGTTATTATTTGATTGCTAGAAACTTAAGTTATACTGAATATGTAAAAATAAAAGGTTTTCCATTATTCAACTTAGGAGCTTTCAAAGGAGGGATTATTGTTGAGCAAGAAACAGTTAGGAAACATCCGATAGGAAAAATTGCCGAGAGAACAATTGGATACGATAGAATTGATCCAGCAACAGGAGTTGAAGTTGGAAAAGGAATTGAGTGGGCTTTTAAGAATTATTTGAACGGAAAAGACGGGAAAATCTTAAAGCAAAAAATCGCAAAAGGACAATGGAAGCCAATTCGTGATTTGAACGAAGTTGATCCTATTGATGGTTATGATGTTATTTCGACAATCGACGTTTTTATTCAGGATATTGCACACCATGCTTTATTAAAACAATTAGAAGACTACGAAGCAGATCATGGTTGTGTAGTGGTAATGGAAACAGAAACGGGACATGTGAAAGCAATTTCGAACCTAGGAAGAGCTGAAGATGGATCGTATTATGAAACTACAAATTACGCAATTGCAGAATCTCATGAGCCTGGTTCTACTTTTAAGCTAGTAGATTTAATGGCTGTTTTAGAAGATAAAGTGGCTGATACAAGTACAGTTTATGACAGTCGAGGTGGTGAAATTAGATATTACGGACGTGCTGTTCGTGATTCACATAAAGGCGGTTATGGAAAAGTTACATTAGCAAGAGGATTCGAGCTTTCTTCAAATACTGTAATGGTACAGGCAGTTTATGAGAATTACAAAAATAACCCCTCTAAGTTTGTAAATCATATTAATAGTTATGGGTTAAACAAGACATTAGGGTTGCATTTTCAAGGAGAAGGAAGACCGTATATTCCGCAGCCTGGAGATAAACATTGGTCAGGAACTACGCTTCCGTGGATGGCCTTTGGGTATAATGTTTCGGTTACGCCAATGCAGACTTTAGCCTTGTATAATGCCGTTGCAAATAATGGTGTAATGGTAAAACCACAATTTGTATCGGAAATTAAGGAATGGAATAAAACAATTAAAAAGTTTGATACAGAAGTAATTAATCCGAAGGTTTGTTCGCCAGAGACGCTTAAAAAAGTGAAAGCAGTTTTAGCGAATGTGGTAAAAAAAGGAACGGGTTCTAAATTGTATTCAAAAGATTTTTCGATGGCAGGAAAAACAGGAACTGCTATGGTGAATTATGGTAATGCAGGAAGAGAAGGAATGTATTATGCGTCCTCTTTCGTTGGATATTTTCCAGCAGATCATCCAAAATATTCGTGTATTGTAGTGGTTCATAAACCAAATACATCTAGAAATAATTATTACGGTGCAGACGTTGCAGGACCGGTTTTTAAAAGAATCGCTCAAAAAATATTTACAGACGCACCATCCACAAATAAAATTAAACAGCTTGATTCTAAAATTGCGAAGCAGGAAAGCAGTTACGATAAATATGATGTAGAATCTAATAAAAAATCGAAACAAATTCCTGATTTAAAAGGAATGCCGGGAATGGATGCAATTGCTTTACTTGAGAACTTAGGTTTAAAAGTGAAAGTAACAGGAGTAGGAAAAGTTAAGAATCAATCGATTCAAGCGGGACAAAATATTAGTAGAAACTCAATTATAGTATTAGAATTATCGTGAAAATACTAAAAGACATATTATACAAAGCGGCGATTGAATCTGTTATAGGTTCAACAGAAACAGCTATTCATAAAATTGAATTTGATTCGCGTAAAGTTGAAGCAAACGATGTTTTTGTGGCAATACGAGGAACACTTTCAGATGGCCATGATTATATTAATAAAGCTATTGAGTTAGGTGCTGCAGCAGTTATTTGTGATACACTCCCTGAGACAATTCAAAAAGGAATTACGTATGTTCAGGTAAAAGACACCAATACGGCTTTAGCTTTTATGGCGGCGAATTATTTCGAAGATCCGTCAGCAAAATTAAAATTGGTTGGAGTAACGGGAACAAATGGTAAAACTACAATTGCCTCATTATTGTTTCAGTTGTTTCAAAAAGCAGGTTTTAAAGTTGGTTTATTGTCAACTGTAAAAATCATGGTGGATGAAACTGAGTATCCTGCAACGCATACAACGCCAGATTCAATTACAATCAATCATTATTTAAATGAGATGATTGAAGCTGGAGTAACGCATTGCTTTATGGAAGTAAGTTCACACGGAATTCATCAAAAACGTACAGAAGCATTGCATTTTGTAGGTGGAATTTTTACGAATCTTTCACACGACCATTTAGATTATCATCCAACTTTTGCTGAATACAGAGATGTGAAAAAATCATTTTTTGATTCTCTGCCAAAAACAGCTTTCGCTTTATCGAATATCGATGATAAAAATGGAACTGTAATGCTGCAAAATACGGTTGCAAGAAAATTTACGTATGCTTTAAAAACATATGCAGATTTTAAAGCGACAATATTAGAAAGTCAATTATCAGGTTTATTGTTAAAAGTAAATGACAATGAAGTTTGGGTAAAACTAATTGGAACTTTTAATGCATACAATGTTTTAGCTATTTACGGGACTGCTGTAGAATTGGGTATGGATAGTCTTGAAGCGTTGCGCTTATTGTCTGATTTAGAAAGTGTTTCAGGTCGTTTTCAATATATTGTTACAGATTCTAAAATCACAGCAATTGTCGATTATGCACACACACCTGATGCTTTAGAAAATGTTCTAAAAACAATTGAAGACATCCGTACTAAAAACGAGCAATTGATTACAGTTGTGGGCTGCGGCGGAAATAGAGATAAGACAAAAAGACCAATTATGGCAAAAATTGCAACAGATCTTAGTGACAAAGCAATTTTAACCTCAGATAATCCTAGAAACGAAGATCCTGAAGTGATCTTGGATGAAATGGAAAAAGGAGTGGAAGCGCATAATTACAAAAAAATACTAAGAATTACTGATAGAAAACAAGCAATAAAAACGGCTTGTCAATTGGCTCAGCCCAATGATATTATCCTAATTGCAGGAAAAGGTCATGAAACTTATCAGGAAATAAACGGAGTTCGTCATCATTTTGATGATATGGAAACTGTAAAAGAAATTTTAGATCAACTAGCAAAGTAAAGTTTAAACGGTTAATTGGTTATTCGTTTAATGGAGTAATTATTAAATGAGCAATTAACGAATCAACAAACCAACGATTAAACAAATAAACCACGATATATGTTATATTATTTATTTGAATATTTTGACAAAACACTGGATTGGCCAGGAACAGGAGTTTTTCAGTACATCACTTTTAGATCAGCTTTGGCTTTTATGCTTTCGCTGCTTTTATCAACGATTTACGGAAAGAGAATTATTAACTTCTTGCGTAACCAGCAAGTAGGAGAAACGGTTCGTGAGCTTGGTCTTGCTGGACAAAATGAAAAAGCAGGAACGCCTACAATGGGAGGTTTGATTATCATTTTTGCAACCTTAGTTCCGGTTTTGTTATTTGCAAGACTGCACAACATTTACATTGTATTGCTTATTGTAACTACATTGTGGATGGGTACAATTGGTTTTGTTGACGATTATATCAAAATATTTAAAAAAGATAAACAAGGGCTTAAAGGTATTTTCAAAGTTATCGGACAAGTTGGTCTCGGTATTATAGTAGGTGCGGTTCTTTATTTTAACCCAGCGGTTACCGTTAGAACGGATACTGGAAGAGCAGATATCTTTAAGGTAAATGCAAGCACCGCTGTGGTATTACCAGCTCCTGCTGAAGAAAAATCTACTGCAACAACAATTCCGTTTGTAAAAAATAATGAATTTGATTACGCTGAAGTTTTATCATTTTTAGGAGATGGATATGAAAAATGGGCTTGGTTAGTATTTATCCCTGTAGTAATTTTTATTATCACGGCAGTTTCTAATGGAGCTAATTTAACAGATGGAATAGATGGTCTTGCGGCCGGAACCTCGGCGATCTCAGTCCTCGCACTCGGAATTTTTACGTTCGTTTCAGGTAATATTATTTTCTCCAATTATTTGAATATAATGTATATACCCAACTCGGGAGAAATGACCGTCTTTATCTCTGCTTTTGTTGGGGCACTGATTGGTTTTCTGTGGTACAACTCCTATCCGGCATCTGTTTTTATGGGAGACACTGGAAGTTTAACTATTGGAGGGATCATTGCAGTTTTAGCAATTGCAGTTCGTAAAGAAATATTAATCGTTTTGTTCTGTGGAATTTTCCTAGCAGAAAGTGCTTCGGTAATTATTCAGGTAGCTTATTTTAAATATACAAAAAGACGTTTTGGAGAAGGTCGAAGAATTTTCCTGATGTCGCCATTGCATCATCACTATCAGAAAAAAGGATACCACGAAAGTAAAATCGTTACAAGATTCTGGATTGTTGCAATTATGTTAGCCATATTATCAATCATTACGTTGAAACTTCGATAAAGTTCAATTAAAAATTGAGAATTAAAAATTGAAAAAATACACGTTCTTATAATATGAAGGAAAATGTTATTCAAGATAAATCATTTGATTTCGCAGTTAGAATTGTCAATTTGTACAAGTACTTGACTGAGAATAAAAAAGAATATGTTTTGAGTAAGCAAGTCTTAAGATCTGGTACTTCAATAGGAGCAAATATTGAAGAATCGATTGGAGGGCGTTCTGATAAAGAGTTTTTGTTTAAGCTTGAAATTTCATATAAAGAAGCAAGAGAAACTATTTATTGGCTGAAATTATTAAAAGCAACAGATTATATTTCTGTAAATGAATTTGACAGTATTCATTTTGAGGCAAATGAGATTTGCAGAATATTAGCGAAAATAATACTAACCTTAAAAGGAAAATAGAGGGTGATTGAAAGTCAGATTAAGTGATTTTTAATTTTTAATTCTCAATTTTTAATTGTAAAAACTATGAGATTAGTTGTACTAGGAGGAGGAGAAAGCGGAGTTGGAACTGCTATCCTCGGGAAGAAAAAAGGTTACGATGTTTTTGTATCTGATTTCGGAAAGATAAAAGAGAGTTATAAAGAAGTTCTTATCATAAATAAAATTCCTTGGGAAGAAGAACAGCACACTGAAGATTTGATTCTGAATGCTGATGTGGTAATGAAAAGCCCTGGAATTCCTGAGAAATCTCCGATAGTAAAAAAGCTGATCGCAGCAGGAATAAAAGTGATTTCGGAAATTGAATTTGCATTTCCATTTACAGAAGCAATGACAGTGGGAATCACGGGAAGTAATGGTAAAACAACAACGACAATGTTGACTTATCATTTACTAAAATCGGCTGGACTCAATGTAGGTTTGGGAGGGAATATAGGAAAGAGTTTTGCCTGGCAGGTTGCCGAAAATAAATACGATGCATACGTTCTTGAATTAAGCAGTTTTCAGCTGGACGGTATTATAGATTACAGACCAGATATTGCTATAATTACAAATATAAGCCCGGATCATTTAGATCGATATGAATATAAATATGAAAATTATATCAATTCGAAGTTCCGAATAACAATGAACCAGACTGAAAGCGATTATCTCATTTACGATGCAGATGATGAAGCAAGTGTAGAATGGTTAAAAAACAACAAAACAAAAGCAAAATTAATTCCTTTTTCATTGACTCAGAAATTTGATGAAGGGGCTTCTATAAATAACAACAAAATGGAAATAAAGATCAACCAAGAAGAGTTTACAATGGAAACAGAACACATTGCGTTAGAAGGAAAACATAACATGAAAAACGCAATGGCAGCAAGCTCCGTAGCAAAATTGATGCAGATTAGAAATGCAACAATTCGCGAAAGTTTATCTAATTTTCAAGGTGTTGAGCACCGTTTAGAAAAAGTATTAAAAATTCAGAATGTACAATATATCAACGATTCAAAAGCAACAAATGTAAATGCTACTTTCTTTGCTTTAGACAGCATGAATGTTCCAACGGTTTGGATTGTCGGCGGCGTTGATAAAGGAAATGATTACAACGAATTAATGTCATTGGTTCGTGAGAAAGTAAAAGCAATTATTTGTTTAGGAATCGATAATCGTAAAATTATTGATGCTTTTGGAAACGTTGTTGATATTATGGTTGAAGTAAATAATATGAACGACGCTGTGAAAACAGCACAAAGATTAACAGAAAAAGGTGATGCTGTTTTGTTGTCTCCAGCTTGCGCAAGTTTCGATTTATTCGAAAATTACGAAGATCGTGGAAAGCAATTTAAACAAGCAGTGCACAACTTGTAGAAAATAGTTTAAAGTTTCAGTTCTGATAGCTATCGAAATTGAAACCTGAAACAAAAGAAACTTGAAACAAAACAACAATGAAGGAGTTAGTTAACAAACTAAAAGGAGATAGAGTAATATGGTCATTCGTGGCTCTGTTGGCGTTGTTTTCATTTATGCCGGTTTTTAGTGCGAGTAGTAATCTAGCATACATAGGTCATGGAACTGGGAATACATTAGGTTATTTGGTTAAGCATTTAGCACACGTTTGTATTGGTTTTTTGATTATTTACTGGGTTCATAGAGTGCCATACCATTATTTTAGAGCGATTTCTAAGGTTGCACTTCCAGTAGTTTGGTTATTATTATTATACACCTTGTTGAAAGGAACTGTAATTGCGGGAGCAAATGCAAGTCGTTGGATTCAGGTGCCGTTCATTGGAATTACATTTCAGACATCAACATTAGCTGCAAGTGTATTGTTTATTTATGTTGCTCGTTATTTGTCAAAAACCAAAGAAGAAAACGAACCGTTTCAAACCTCATTTATTCAGCTTTGGGTTCCGGTTTTTATCACTTTGGCACTTATATTACCAGCTAACTTTTCGACCACAGCGTTGATTTTTTCGATGGTTATGATGTTGACATTTATTGGTAAGTATCCATTAAAATATATTGGATTTATCATTGGTTCAGGAATTGCAATGCTGGCTTTTTTCCTTTTGGTGGCAAAAGCATTTCCGGATTCAAGATTCTTCAGCAGGGTATCAACTTGGGAAAGTCGTATTATGAACTTCACTACTGATAAACCAGATGAAGATGATTATCAAATTGAGAAAGCAAAAATTGCAATAGCATCAGGAAGATTAGGCGGGTTAGGACCTGGGAAAAGTGTTCAAAAGAACTTTTTGCCGCAATCATCTTCAGATTTTATTTATGCGATTGTAGTAGAAGAATATGGTTTGGTAGGAGGAGTTTCGATATTGGTTCTTTATTTATTGTTGTTATTCCGATTTGTGATTGCATCGCATAAAGCCAATACGTTATTCGGAAAATTAGTCGTCGTCGGTCTCGGATTCCCCATGATATTTCAAGCAATGATTAATATGGCGGTTGCAGTAGAATTATTACCCGTAACAGGACAGACGCTTCCGCTGATAAGTTCTGGAGGTAGTTCGATTTGGATGACTTGTTTTTCACTAGGAATTATTATAAGTGTAACCAAGAAAGACGAGGAGATTGCCGAAGAAATGGAGGAGAAAGAAAGACGAAAAGAAGCACTTCAAAGATTAATTGATAAAGAATTAGCCGAAGAAGATTTAGCTGTTGATGAAAAAGAAGCTTATGAAGATTCAGAAATGTATTCGATCGAGGATAGTTCAAGAAATCCAATGAATGCAGTTTTAAATAAATAGGATAAGATAGTTTATAATAATAGCTATTAGAAAATATGACAAAGTATAAATTCATACTAAGCGGAGGAGGAACAGGAGGACATATTTATCCTGCAATTGCGATTGCAAATGAATTAAAATTACAATTTCCTGATGCTGAATTTCTTTTTGTTGGTGCCAAAGATAAAATGGAGATGCAAAAAGTACCGCAAGCAGGTTATGAAATAAAAGGTCTTTGGATTGCTGGTTTACAAAGAAAGTTAACATTGCAAAACATGATGTTTCCTTTAAAATTGGCTTCAAGTTTATTGGAGTCAAGACGAATTATTAAAAAGTTCAAGCCAAATGTAGTTATTGGAACTGGCGGTTTTGCCAGCGGTCCATTGTTACAGGCAGCTGGTTCAGCAGGGATTCCGACAGTGATTCAGGAACAAAATTCTTTTCCTGGAATTACGAATAAATTGTTGAGCAAAAAAGCAAATGCAATTTGCGTAGCATATCAAAACTTAGAAAGATTTTTTCCAAAAGAGAAAATTGTTTTGACAGGAAATCCAGTTCGTCAGGATCTAATTGACATTGAAAGTAAGCGTGATGAAGCGATTGCATTTTATGGTTTAGATCCGAATAAAAAAACATTGTTGGTTCTAGGTGGAAGTTTAGGTGCTCGAAGAATCAATCAGTTAATTGAAAAAGAATTACCAAACTTTCTTTCGCAAGATGTTCAGGTAATCTGGCAGTGTGGGAAGTTATATTTTGAAGAATATAAAAAATACAATCAACCAGGTGTGAAAGTGGTTGATTTCATTGAAAGAATGGATTTTGTGTATGCTGCTGCAGATGTTATTATTTCAAGAGCAGGAGCATCATCAGTGTCAGAATTATGTATTGTTGGAAAGCCGGTAATTTTTATTCCGTCACCGAATGTAGCTGAGGATCATCAAACTAAAAATGCGCAAGCTATTGTAGAGGCTAAAGGTGCAATTTTGTTGAAAGAATCTGAATTGGATAATGAGTTTAGCATTGTTTTTGAAGCGCTGCTGAAAGATGAAGGAAAACAAAAACAATTGAGTGCAAATATTAAAAAATTGGCAATGCCAAAAGCGACAAAAGATATTGTTGCTGAAATTGTCAAGTTAATTAAATAGTAAACAGGATTAATGAATTATATTTTAATTATTCTTTTTGTGTTCGTTGTTTTAATTGGTTTAGGTTATTATTATGATTTTAAAAAAGATAAGAAATATTTTCAAAAATCAATAAGTGATATTGTGTTCCTACTGCTAATTATAGTGGGTATTTATATTCTTTCAGAGTTGAGGGATAAAGTGTTGGAATGTTTTTATAAATAAAAAAAGAAATGAATTTAAATCAAATACAAAACGTTTATTTTATTGGTATTGGAGGCATCGGAATGAGTGCCCTGGCCCGCTATTTCAAATATATTGGGAAACAGGTTTCTGGTTACGATAAAACGCCGTCAATGCTTACAAGTGAATTGATTGAAAGCGGTATAGATATTCATTTTGAAGATAATATTAATTTAATTCCAACAAATTATCATGTAGAAAATACATTGGTAATTTTTACGCCTGCGGTTCCTAAATCACATTCGGAGTGGAATTATTTTATAGAAAGAAATTACGAAATTAAAAAGCGTGCCGAGGTTTTAGGAATCATTACCAAAGACACTTTTAGTTTTGCGGTTGCAGGAACACACGGTAAAACAACAACGTCTAGTATTTTGGGACATATTCTATATGAAAGCGGTGCTGATGTAACGGCTTTTGTGGGGGGAATTGTAGAGAATTACAACTCTAACTTAATCGGAACAGGAAAAACAGTTACTGTTGTTGAAGCAGACGAATTTGATCGTTCGTTTTTGCATTTGCACCCAAATATTGCCTGCATAACCTCAATGGATGCAGATCATTTGGATATTTATGGAACAAGTGAAGCTATTGAAGCTTCGTTTGTAGAATTTGCAGCGAAAGTAGAAGACAAGAATAATCTGTTTATCACAAAAGAATTACCTCTTGAAGGAGTTCAATGTGCGATAAATGAAGATGCAGTATATAAGGCGTATAATGTTAGAATCGAAGATGGAGCTTATGTTTTTGATGTGCAGACGCCATCGGAAATAATGAAAGATCTTCATTTTGGACTGCCTGGTAAACATAATTTAATGAATGGGTTAATGGCTATTGCGATGGCAAAAACTTATGGCACCCCGACCAGTGCTATCGCAAAAGCCATTGCTTCATTTAACGGAATCAGAAGACGTTTTTCTTATCAGATCAAATCGGATAAGTTGGTTTATATAGATGATTATGCACATCATCCAACTGAAATAAATGCTGTTCATCAGGCGGTTAGAGAATTGTATCCAGGACGAAAAGTTTTGGCGATTTTTCAGCCTCATTTGTTTAGCAGAACAAAAGATTTTGTTGACGGATTTGCTGCAAGTCTTTCTCAGTTTGACGAAGTGTTTTTAATGGATATTTATCCAGCACGTGAATTACCGATGGAAGGAGTTACATCGCAATGGCTTTTAAGTAAAATGACGAATTCGAACAAAAAAATTGTTGCAAAAAATGATTTATTAGCGGAAATCAAAGCCAGTGATGCGCCAATAATTGTAACAATAGGAGCTGGAGATGTTGGAGAGATGGTGCCGTCAATCAAAAAAATGCTGTATGAAAATATTTAATTGGACAAATATTCGATTAATACTAATTTTTGGGTTGGTGCTTTTTTTATATTCTTTCGCACAACACCGAAATGGAGATCGAAAATTGAAGAAATCTATGGTTGTTTTTGTAGGAGAAAATACGCTTTTTGTGAAGCCGGAAACGGTTAATAAATTGTTGATAGAAAATAAAAGAGACGCTTCCAGTATTAGAAAAGATGAGTTAGATTTGAATAAGATTGAAAAAAACCTTGATACGCAAGACATGATTGAAAAGTCGAATGTTTTTGTAAGTATCGATGGTATTCTAAAAGCGGTAGTAAAACAGAAGACACCCATAGCGCGAGTTTATGATGGTGATCAGTCTTTTTATATTGACTATGAGGGTGATAAAATGCCTTTGTCAGACAATTTTACGGCTAGAGTTCCTCTTGTTTCAGGGGCAATAAATGAAAAAAATAACGAAGATTTAGCTGCTTTATTTCGCACAATTTATGACGATGCGTTTTTAAAAAAAAACATCATTGCAATAGAAATTATGCCGAATGGCAGCCTAAAAATGTTTAATAGAAATTATAATTACTTCATCGATTTTGGCAGAATGATGAATGTTGATAAAAAATTTAAAAACTATAAAGCCTTTTTTCAAAAAGCGGTTTTGGATAGTTCGTTATATAAATACAATAAAATTGACCTTAGGTTTACGGAACAAGTAGTTTGCACAAAATAATAGAAAATGGAAAAAGATAACATTGCAGTAGGTCTAGATATTGGAACGACAAAGATAGTTGCCATGATAGGCAAGAAAAATGAGTATGGGAAGCTTGAAATTTTAGGTATCGGGAAATCTAAAAGTTTAGGAGTTGCGAGAGGAGTTGTAAACAACATTACGCAAACTATTCAATCAATTCAGCAGGCTATACTTGAAGCAGAAAACAATTCAGGTTATAAAATAAAAGATGTTGTTGTGGGTATCGCCGGACAGCACATCAGAAGTATTCAGCATACAGATTACATCAGCCGTAATAATCCAGAAGAGGTAATTGGAGAGAAAGATATTCAGCTTTTGATTGATCAGGTAAATAAATTGGCGATGCTGCCAGGTGAAGAAATTATTCACGTTTTACCACAGGAGTTTAAAATTGACGGACAATCTGAAATTAAAGAGCCAATTGGAATGTATGGCGGAAGATTAGAATCTAGTTTTCACGTTGTAGTTGGTCAAGCATCTTCAATTAGAAATGTGGGACGTTGTATTCAAAGTTCAGGAATCGAATTGTCTGGATTAACATTAGAGCCATTAGCTTCAGCAGATGCGGTTTTAAGTCAAGAAGAAAAAGAAGCTGGTGTTGCATTAATTGACATTGGAGGCGGAACAACAGACTTGGCTATTTTTAAAGACGGAATTATTCGCCACACAGCAGTAATCCCTTTTGGTGGAAATGTAATTACAGACGACATTAAAGAAGGTTGTTCGATTATCGAAAAACAAGCAGAGCTTTTAAAAATAAAATTCGGATCAGCTTGGCCGGGAGAAAATAAAGACAATGAAATTGTTTCTATTCCAGGTTTAAGAGGCAGAGAACCAAAAGAGATTTCGCTTAAAAACTTATCTAAAATTATTCATGCACGTGTTGTGGAAATTGTAGAACAGGTTTTTGCAGAAATCAAAGCTTACGGACACGAAGATCCTCGTAAAAAGTTAATTGCAGGAATTGTTCTTACTGGAGGCGGTGCTCAATTAAAGCATATTAAACAATTAGTAGAATATATTACTGGAATGGATACCAGAATAGGATATCCAAACGAGCATTTAGCTGGAAATTCAAGCGAAGAAATTTCAAGTCCATTGTTTGCAACAGCTGTTGGTTTAGTGATGAACAGTATTGAAAACAGCACACAAAGTGCCGTTAGAATGGAAATTGTAAACGAACAGCCAAAAGTAGTTTACAGAAATGTTCCTCCGCCAGTGCAGCGATACGAAGTAGAAGAAAATTACGTTGAAAGAGTAGAAACTATCGAAGATACTCGAGAAACAGTAAGCAGAGTTGAAAAACCTGAATCTACAGAAACAAAAATAAGAAGATCATTTTTTGATAGATATGTCGATAAAATCAAAGATTTTTTAGACAACGCAGAATAATAAAAGAAAAGGATTACTCTTTGCCCCAAGCCAAGAAGTAAAAAATGTATTAAATAAGAATTTCAAAAACCAAAAAGATGATGAGCAACTCAGAATTTGGAAGTATTTCATTTGATTTACCAAAAAACCAATCAAATGTTATCAAAGTAATAGGTGTAGGTGGAGGTGGTAGTAATGCCATTAATCACATGTTTAAACAAGGTATTAAAGGCGTTGATTTCATCGTTTGTAATACCGATTCACAAGCGCTGCAAAACAGTTCAGTGCCTAACAAAATTCAGTTAGGTATGAATTTAACAGAAGGTCTTGGAGCAGGTGCAAATCCTGATGTAGGACAGCAGTCTGCTATTGAAAGTATTGCCGATATCGAAAAAGTATTGGATCGTGGTACTAAAATGGTATTTATCACTGCAGGTATGGGTGGTGGTACTGGTACAGGTGCTGCTCCAGTAATCGCGCAATTAGCAAAAGAAAGAGAAATCCTTACCGTAGGTATCGTGACAATTCCGTTTCAATTTGAAGGGAAAGTACGTCAGGAACAAGCGCTTTTAGGAATCGAAAAATTACGTAAACAAGTTGACTCTTTAATCGTAATTAATAATAATAAATTAAGAGAAGTTTACGGAAACCTTGGTTTCAAAGCAGGATTCTCTAAAGCCGATGAAGTTTTAGCAACTGCCTCTAGAGGTATTGCCGAAGTAATTACGCATCACTATACTCAAAATATCGATTTACGTGATGCTAAAACAGTTTTAGCAAACAGCGGAACCGCTATAATGGGTTCGTCTGTAGCAGAAGGTGAAAATAGAGCTAAAGATGCGATTATATCAGCATTAGATTCACCATTATTAAATGACAATAAAATTACAGGTGCCAAAAACGTATTGTTGCTTATCGTTTCTGGATCTAATGAGATAACGCTTGACGAAATTGGAGAAATCAATGATCACATTCAAGCAGAAGCGGGGTATAACGCTAATATTATCATGGGAGTTGGTGAAGACGAAACTCTTGGTGAAGCTATTGCGGTAACTATTATTGCTACTGGTTTTGATGTGGAACAACAAAATGAAATCGTTAATACAGAGCCTAAAAAAATAATTCATACGTTAGAAGATGAGCAAAGAAGTGTTCATAATTTAACAAATAAAACGCTTGCTTCTTTTGATTTGAATGCAGATACACCTATTGCAAAATCAGAGGAAAAAGTTATTTTTGATTTAATGGACGATACGGATACGGTTGCTCCCGTAAATGAAATTCCAGCTGCTCCTGTAACAACGCCAACAATTAATCAAGAAGAATTGGTGGTAATGTCTGAGTTTATTAAAAACCTAGACGTAACTTTTGAAATTGTTTCGCCAATTACAGATATTGATTTCAAAATTTCAACGCCTGCAGCAGAAATTGTTCAAGAAGTTAAACCAGTACAACAAAGAACATTTGAGAAAGAAGAACAAACGACTTTTTCTTTTGATCTTCCTCTTTTTAGATCAGAGCCTGAAGTTAAAAGAGAACCGGTTGCTGAACAAGAATCAAAAATTATGTTTGAGTTGAGTAATGAAACTCGCAACATTAAAGTAAATGATCCTGTACAATTTGTGCCGGTAACTGAACTTTCAGATAAAGGTGTGATAAAATATTCTTTAGAAGAATATATGGAAGTTGAGAATGACTTAATGTCTTCAAAACCTGCTGAAAAAGTGATCGAAGATGTAGTTCCAGAAGAGCTGAACATTACTTTGAAACCAAGAGTAGATTTTGCAACAGAAGCAGATTATTCAACAACTTCAGAAGTTTCTCCAATGGAATTAACAATTGAAGAAACATTACGTTTAAGAGCTGAAGAAAGAAGAAAGAAACTAAAAGAGTTTAATTATAAATTTCATAATAATGTTTCTAGAATTGATGAGTTGGAAAAAGAACCAGCTTACAAAAGATTAGGAATTGATTTATCAAATACGCAATCTAACAATACAAATTCTAGAATTTCAGTTGGAACAGATAGTAATAATGATCTTCAATTGCGTTCAAATAATTCATTTTTGCACGACAACGTAGATTAATTTTACAATCATAATATTAGGGTAACCCGAAAATTGGATTTAATTTTCGGGTTATTTTTTTTATCTTCGCACAGAATTTAGAAATTTGACTTTTAAATAGTACTTTTAAAATAATATTGTCACCCTGAGCGTAGTCGAAGGGCTTCTTGTTGGAAAGAGCTTCGACTAAGTTTATCCTGAGCGAGGACGAAGGACTCAGCCTGACAAACTACAGTATTAGGTTAATAAAAATTCCAAATTAATATATCAATTAATAGGCATTTTGCTTATTTTAAATAAAACATAAACATGAGTTTACAAACACAAATCATGGACGAGATAAAAACGGCCATGAAAGCAAAAGATACTGTAGCACTAGAATCATTAAGAGCTATTAAATCGGAGTTATTGTTAGCTTCGACAGCTTCAGGATCTAAAGAAGATTTGTCAGAAGATGAAGAAATTAAATTACTTCAAAGATTAGTAAAAACTCGTAAAGAGAGCGCTAGAATTTTTACAGAGCAGAATCGTCCTGATTTAGCTGAGCCAGAATTAGCTCAAGTTGCAGTAATCGAGAAGTTTTTACCTGCGCAGTTAAGCGAAGAAGAAGTGGAAGCTGTGGTTGCAAAAATTATCGCTGAAACTGGAGCTTCAGGAATTGCTTCAATGGGTAAAGTTATGGGATTAGCATCTGCTCAATTAGGCGGAACTGCTGAAGGAAAAACCATCTCTGCAATTGTAAAGAAACTTTTAGTTTAAATAATTTTAGACTTCAGAATGTAGATTTTAGATTGCAATCAGTAATCTAAAATCTACATTCTAAAATCATAAATCAATCGACCGCGTAGTTCAACTGGATAGAATATCAGATTTCGGCTCTGAGGGTTGGGGGTTCGAACCCCTCCGCGGTCACTAAAAAAATGAAAGCCTGCAAAGTGTATATTTTGCAGGCTTTTTTTGGTTCGAAAATTATTATCTAAAATTTTATTTTTTTTGAAATATCAGTATTTACGGCAAATTTTGGTTCGAACTCCGTCAAGTCTCTAAATTTATGGAGTAACTTTTTATTTGCATATTGAAAATAAAGTTATTAAGTTCACTTTGTCAAATAACCTTAAACATCTTGAAACAAGAAGTAATAAAAAATATATCGACGGAAAGCGGTGAAAATGAATTTCAAATCCGTCTGCTTAAAAATGATGGAGTTGGACTTTTGACAACTAAAAGTGAACAAAACTATCTTATCCTTGACAGTTTAGACTTCTGGTATGACTTAATACAAAGCGAGTATCCAAAAAAGAAAAAATGCAGTTGTAAAAGCGAGTGGTTTAAGGTTGCATTTAATTATATACCAAGACTCGGAACGGAAGATTTTAGGGAAATACTAATTGTAACAACTTGCGTTCTTTGCAATAAAATTTCTAAACCAATGTCAATAGACATTGATTATTCTCCAACTGAAGAATTGATTGAAAATCCCATTACTTTTTGTCCGAAGCCAAAGATTAAATATAAGTTCCAAGAATTGACAAGTTATTGGTCAGGGGACAACTTAAAAGATTTTTTGAAGTTTATTTTTAGCGATTTAAATCTTAATGTTTATTGTTGGTTTTCTCAACATCCAGAAAATAAAAGAAGATTTGAAAAAGTATCATTTGAAAAAGCAATTCAAATTATTACAGTCAATCACAAATACTTAAACTTCTATTTTTCTAAAAAGGAATTAGAAACCTCGAACTATACAAAGTTGATTGACGATAATGGGATATATTTAAAAGAAGGGATTTGGAGAAGAGATGAAATTATTCAATTAACCGCTCCCTACGTAATTATGGGTTATGGTCTTTTGTATTATATAAATTTCTGTAATCAGTATCTTGACAAAGGAAATGTAAAAGATAAGTCTGATCAGTTTGAAGCAATAACGAATCAGCTTAAAAATTGGCTTAAAGAAAATTATGTAACCAAAAGAGGGAAAAATTGCTTTGATGGCCAAGAAGCATATGAAAAACTTATGGCAAAGAAAAATGCAAAAAGATAAAAATTACTGCTAAGTAATTCATAAACCTCGGGGCGAAATTTACAAAGTTTAGACTAGGCACGACTTCTATATGATAAGTCAATGGAATTAGAAGTTGTCATTTAAAATCTTTAAATCTTCTAACAAATGGTTCGAATTCTGCACCGTCAAGGTCACTTTAAAATTTAAAAAGCCTGAGAATTTATATTCTCAGGCTTTTTTTATGGTTCGAAAGTTCTTAAGATTTTCTTCTAGTTTTGAAAATAACTATGTTTAAAGGAGATTTTGGTTCGAACTCCGTCATTGATCTGTTAAGTTCGCACATCTAGTTTTTAACTTACCCATAACGTTTTGGTACTACAGCATGTTTGGAACTAAATCAAGCTCATTCTTCGGATTTGCCAAACCATCCCAAATACAAAGCCAACTTTCTATTAAGCCAATTGCCCAAATCACTAGTAGCAGATGTTGGCGGTTTGCTATTATTCTTTGTTTGACTAATCATTCACAAAAGTCAATACATAATTTGCTATCACTTTATGATCTGTTTCGTCATCTCTATCATCCATATTGTTATGAATCGTGTTGGGTAATGCCAGCACCATTAGAATGACCAATTAAAGAGGCTGGCATTATCGTTTGTTGGGTTTTAAATCCTTGTTTTTACTCTTCAAAACTTCAAACTCAATTAAATTAACTGGCTTTAGTAGAGGTTCTATTTTGGATGGATATTTCAGTAGCAATTCTTTCGGTCTAATTGGCCTTTTCTCAAATCCACCTCCGCAATTTGGGCAAACATTTTCTAAGAGATTGTCTACACAATCCTTACAGTAAGTACATTCAAAAGTACAAATCATTGCTTCTTCACTTTCGTTTGGTAAAGATTTTGCGCAATGTTCACAAATAGGTCTAATTTCTAACATTCTTTTTTTTATTTGTTATTCCACGAATAATAATTATGATCTAAGTCCATTGAAAATCCAGCTTTTGGATATAGTTTGTTTCCAATATCGTTTGATTTTGCAGTTTCTAAAACTATGCCACAAGAATTGGTTTCTATGCAAAGTTCTTTTGCTTTATTGATTAACAAAACCGAAACGCCAAGTCCTCTGTGATTTTCAACAACAAATAAATCATTCAGAAGCCAAAGTCTTTTCATTCTTGTCGATGAGAAAATTGGATACATTTGAACAAAACCAATTAAGTTGTTTTCTGGATTTTCTGCTACAAAAATCTCGGATTCCTTGTTTTTAATTCTTTCAAGCAGGAATTTCTTTGCCCCTTCCAAGTCAGATTCCATTTCATAGAAAATTCGGTAGTCATTAAAAAGCTCGGATAAATTCTTAATGTCATTTAGTTCTATTTTTCGTATTTTCATTTGTTTCTTATTGGTACGGATGTTTGTTTCTGCTTGCTGCCAACTAGTATATACTACTGATAACATCAGGCTTATCACATCAAAATTGGGTAGATATGTCTGACGGAGGTCAGGATTTATCAAATATATAATAATAAACTTATAAATAATCAAAAGAACTTTTAATTTGTTGGATTCTTTTGGTACTGATATGGGGATAAAATTCAGTGGACTTACTGTTTTATTGAATCAACACAAACACGATTAATTAATAATATTAACGTCGAATCAGAGAATTAAACATCATTTAAAATTTTATGCTTAAATGACGAATTTTTATTTTCTAGAATCAACTTTATTGTTTTAAAAAAGCCCCAACAAAATTGCTTTGTTGAGGCTTTGAGTTTAAAAGCATTAAGTGCCTTTGTATAATGGGTTTTGTTCTAAAGTTGGATCACTGTTTAAAGTAGGGATATCTATTGGCCATATTATTTTATGGCTTATTCCGCTGATGTTTTGCAGTACACCTACTAAAGGAAGATCTGTTCTAAATGCTAAAGGAGTTCCAGTTGCATCTTGCATACGGCGTAAGTCGTACCAAATTTTTCCTTCGGCTACAAATTCTTTTTGTCTTTCAGTAAAAATAGCTAATTCATTTTGTTCGAACGAACCATTTGCATAAATAGGAGCAGTACCTCCGCCGCCGGCATAAGCGCGGGTTCTAATAATATTGATTTCGGCAGAAGGATCTTGACCTTGTTTATTTTTTATTTCTGCCAGCATTAAATAAGCTTCAGAAAGGCGGTAAACAGGGAAGTCATCTGAGAAGGTACGCGCGCCATCGACAATAGTTCCGATAAATTTACGCAAGTTGGTCGCATGAACTGTTCCTTTGTTGAAGTTTAGGAAAGTGACATTTGCTCTCGTGTCTGCAGCATCATATTTTTGATACAATTCATATTTGTACTCGTATCTTATAATGGTTCCGCCTCCATTTACCTTTAGTGGATCATTAGAAGGAATAGCAACACCTTTATCGTCAACATAACCTGCTAATGGATCAGTTATAGCATAAATAAATTGACTGTAGCTGTTCGTTGCTTCTCCAAAACCAAATCTTAAAGCAAAAATAATTTCATTATTTCCTTTTATTGAAGCTGTTGCAGCTGAGTTAAATATGTTAGCAAAGCTTGATTGTAAGCTGTATTTAGGTATAACTGCTTCTACTGCAGTTCTTGCAATCGCTAAATCAGCGGCTGTAGATGTTGGATTGGCACCATCAATTTTTACTTTAGCCGACCATAGATATACTTCAGCTTGAAGCATTTGTGAAGCTCCTAGTGACCATTGTCCTTTTTGCATTTTAGACGTATAATCTCCAGAAAAACTTGCAATAGATTTTGTTACATCTTCTTTAATAAAGTCTAAAGTTTCTTTTTCTGTTTTTGTACGAGGCAAATAAGCATCCTGAGCTGTTGTAGGTGTAGTAATCGCTACTTTAGGTTCTTTGGTTACAGGAAGTCTTCCGTAAGTGCGATACAATTGAAAATAATAAAACGCTCTTAAACCATAAGCCTGACCAAGGTAATAACTTTTGTCGGCAGCAGTCAAATATTGGGCTTTTTCTACTTGATAGATAAAATTGTTTACCTGAAATATAGGTGCGTAAAGTCCCGCCCAGCTTGAAATACCAGGTGATGATTCTCTAATATCCTGACGAACTATAGATCCTGAGTTTAAAGATGCAGTTCCAGTAAAGCTGGTTCCATCTCTTAATGTTCCTCCTCTAAGTTCTCCTAATGTATACAATGTAAATTGATAGTTTCTTAGTTGGTTATGTAATCCTACCATCGCTCCATCTACTTGAGAAGGAGTTTTCCAAAAGCTTTCACTAGCGTAATAATCTTCTGGAGCTAAATCCAGTTTGTCGCAGGCATTAAACGTAATTGACAACGCTAAAAATGCAATTCCTATTAATATCTTTTTCATATCTTTTTTTATAAAATAATTTGAACACCAAAAACCATAGTACGAGGTAACGGATAACCTCCAGTAACATTTATCCCTTGATCTGTTTTCTCTGGTGAAAACAAAGTCGATTTACTTATATAACCTAAATTTTGTCCAGTTAAAGTAAGTTTGATTCCCTCAATTTTTAATTTAGTCATTAAGTCAGCAGGCAATGAATATGATAAGCTGATTTCTCTAAAGGATAGATAATCTGCCTTATTGTAAAACATACTTGAAGTACGCATAGTATTGTTTTTAAACAACTGATCAGCCCAGTAATATGTTGGGTATTTAGCATTTGGGTTTTCAGGAGTCCAAGTATCAAAAACTTCTTTGGTAGTATTAAATGTTCCTTGCGCATTACTTAAAAACCAAGATCTAGGACCATCATACTGAACAAAACCTAAAGCATAATCAAAACGAGAGCTAAAAGAGAATCCTTTGTAAGTCGTATAGAAACCAAAACCACCAGTTACTCTAGGAACAGTTCGTCCCATATATTCTCTATCATAAGTATTGATGATACCATCTCCGTTTACATCTTTCCATTTCACGTCTCCTAAAGCAATAGGATAAGACAACGCTTTTTCAGATGGACTCATGGCGTTAAAAACATCTGGATGAACTAAAACTTTAGCTCCAATTAAATCTCTTAGTTTTAATGCGTAAGAATCTAAGTCGGCTTGAGTTCTAATAATACCTTCTGCAACATAAGCATAAGCAACGTTTGGATCTTGACCTTCCTGCAGTCCGCCGACCCAAATTAAATTGCCGTCTTTATCTGTAACCTGACTTCCGCCAACTCTATTGTTTTCTAAACCATTGTTTGGCAGTTTCAGTATTTTGTTAACATTATAAGCCGCATTTGCATTGAAATCTAATGAGAAATCAGCAGTTTTGATGACTTTGTAATTCAACTCAACTTCCAAACCTTTGTTTTGCATATTACCTAAGTTTGTAGTGATCGACGTTATGCCTGAGGTAGCTGGAAGGGTAAAACTTGAAATTTTGTCTTTTGTTTGTCTATTATAATAAGCTAGAGAAAGATCTAATCTATTGAATAAACGAGTGTCTAAACCAAACTCATATGTTGCAGAACGTTCCCATAATAAATCAGGAAAAGGAAGTCCGTTAAGCTGATAACCAACAGTTCCGTCATATTTGCTGCTTCCGTAAGATCCTTGCAATTGGTATGGTCCGATAAGGTTGTCGCTCACATTTCCGTTTTGACCATAACTCGCTCTTAGTTTTAAAGTATTGATTATTTTAGAATCGCTTAAGAAGCTTTCTTTATGTACATTCCAACCTACCGATATTCCAGGGAAATTACCCCAGCGATTATTTAGAAGTTTAGAGTATCCGTCACGTCTGATAGTAAAAGTTGCTAAGTATTTCTCATTATAATCATATGTAACACGACCAAAGAAAGATAAAATACGCTGACGCGTGTGGTAAGTGTCAATAGTTCTTTTGTCTTTATCTGAACTAGTGTACTGTAAATCCATAAAATCATCAGATGGTGCACCCGAACCTGCAGCGTAAACTCCATTTGAGTAGATGTCATAGTACTCTGTTCCAATCATAGCATCAACATGGTTTTTTCCTAAGAAATCAGTATTATAGTTAAAAGTACCATTGTAAGTCTGACTAAATGATCTGTCAAATTGTGCTGACGAAGAACGAGTTTTGTTGATGTTGTTAGGGCTTGATAAGAAATCTTTATTGAAAGATTCATAAAAACCTTCATTATAAAACCAGTTGGCACTAGTTCTAAAATATAGATTTTTCAATATATCAGCCTTAAAAGATTGCGTCATTGTAAATTTATCCGTTTGGTTTTTACGGATGAACTTATCATCATTAACAGCCGGATTACCATCTGTATAATCTCTACCTACTAATAAATCTCCATTAGCATTCATTCCTCTCATTGTTGGCGGTGCACCTAGAGAACGAGTTAAATAATTGCTTTCGCCATTTGTTTGCGGACCTCTCCATTGTGCTGTTGCGAAGTTCAAGCCAGAAGTAGAAGTCAGCCAAGGCTTTATTTTATAATCACCATTAAAAACAAAAGTCAGCCTTTTGTAAAAAGTATTAATTGGTAAACCTTCTTCATTATAAGAACCAATACCAGCGTAATAACTGCCTTTTTCGCTGCCGCCTGTCATAGATAAATTAATATCTTTAGTTATACCTTGAGGTCTAAGAGCGTAGTCTTTATAATTAAAATCTTTGAAAATGATTTCTTTATTAGTTCCATTTGGATCATAAGCTCCAGCGGCATTTGTGCGAACAGGATCAGTCATACTTTGCCAGCCTTGCCCCAATAACTCTTCATTACTTGGGTTTCTAAACATTGGACTCCATACAGCAGATGCGTTTTTATTACCATCAAGAATGTTTCCAGATGCATCTTTGTAAAGGTTTCCAGTACCAAACGGCCCAGTAGAATTTAACTGACTTAGACGACTGGCATCATAAGAACCAGAAGTTTGAATAGCTTTTCTAGACCAGTATAAATATTCTTGTGCATTAATAAAATCAAAAGGGATATTTAAAGTATTAATACCAAGATTTGTATTTATCGTGATGTTTGAAACACCCGCTTTACCTTTTTTGGTAGTAATCAAAATAACTCCATTATTTGCTCTAGCGCCATAAATAGCTGTCGCCGAAGCATCTTTTAAAACTTCTATAGACGCAATATCATCAGGATTGATTTCGCTGAAACTAGCTCTCAAAAAACCGTCCACCATTACTAATGGAGATCCACTTCCATCATAATTAGTTCCCCCGCGTAAAGTGATGATTGGAACAGCACCAGGACTTCCTGAAGCTTGCTGCACTCTTAAACCAGGTATAGTACCGGCCAAAGCCGAAGCAGGATTAGAGCGCACTCCAGTTTCTAAAACTCTATTGTCTAGTTTTGATACAGAACCAGTTATTTTAGATTTTTTCTGAGTACCATAACCTACAACAACAATCTCATTCAGTTTTTGTCCAGACTCTTTTAAAACAACCGTAATTGATGATGAGCCAATAGTTAATTCCTGCTGCTCCATACCGATGTAAGAAACGATAAGTTTTGTAGCGCCGTCAGGAATATTTATTTCAAAGTTACCGTTGAAGTCAGTTTGAGTTGAAACCTTAGTTCCTTTAACAACAATATTTGCTCCAGGCAAAGGATTTCCTGCCTCGTCGAGTACCTTTCCTTTTATTTGTTTTTGAAAAAAAGAGGAGTTAATTGCTGTTCTGTCATTAGCTGCTTTTACGACCTCATTTTTTTCTGATAAAATAGTCGATGCAGTAGATTTTGCTGCCGATACCTGTATAGTAAAAGGTATTAAAAATAAGGGAGTTAATTTGATAACGTTCCCGAATTTAGGCATAAGCCAATAATTTTCAGGCTTGCTTTTTGGTAGTAATTTCATACTTTTGTAATGGTTTGGTTAATAATAATTTTCCTTCGTGGTCATGTTTATTTTTTTCCAATCTGTATTTCTTGATAAAAAGAAATCGGCCAGTAGTGTTCGCAGCATCTGCTGGCTTTTTTATGAAAAAAAACTATAAAAATGGGTTTCCCCGTTTTAGTCAAATTGGCTTGTTGTTTTAAATTTGATATCCTTTCTTTCTAAATACTGGTTTAGTGTTTTTCTAGTAATTATAAACTTCAATCAAAACGTTCCGGTAAAACTTCTTTTCCTTTTTGATGTATTTATAATTAAATCAAGTCGGTTATTTCAATGTAAATAACTCTCAAGATTACCTATCGCTCAAAGAAGGGAGGATTCTTTTTTTTGCGATAGTATTTCTGTTTCGATTTTAGCTTATACTACTAAAATATTTTAGTTCCGTTTTTACTGCATAAAAGAGCAAAAGATCAAAAAAGAACCAAATAATTTTGACTAAAACGTTTTTCTAGGTTGTAAACGTATGAAATGTTTTTAATAAATCAATCTAATTATTAAAAAAATTTATTAAGTATTTTTTAACAATGTGGAAAACCGTAAAGAAATCAGCGCATGACGCTTATATTGTTGTATTGTAATTTTTTATCTTAAAATAAAACATTTTAAATATTTTTATTAATTCATGCTATTGCACAATGTGTTCGAACACATTTTTACTATTTTGCTTTTTTTCTTAGATTATAATATATACATTTGTTAAATATTAAAATATTTTATTAAATAAAGTAAAGTATTGTTTTTGTGTTTTACTCAAAAAAAGAATGTTTTTTAAAAATCAAATGGAGGAATGATATTTAGGAAATGTTTAATTAATTGATGTAAAAAGGTAAAAAAGGAGAGGTTTTATTTGATGAAATAAAAGAAGAAGAAAAATGAGGTAAAAAATTTTAATAATGACTAGCAATAATTACACTATGATGACGAGGGTTTTAAAATGATCTTGCCAAAGGAGGATTGAGCAGGTTTGTTGATATAGAATTTTCTAAATAAACGGTGTAATTTAAAAGAGTAATTCAAGAAAGGAAGTAATAATTATAGAGTGTTATATATTTCAAACTTGTATTGATTTAGCGAAGTGTTTTAAAAGTAGATTAGAAAAGCGAACGTTTAAAATGGGAAAATTAGAATTGAATTATGAATTATTATAAAAAACACAGCTGGTTTCATTTTGCCGTGATTGTTATCCTGTGTACTGCAGTAAGTGCAAATTGTCAGATAAAAAAAACAATACTGCCTGATAGTTTATTTTCTACTTTTTATCATCAGCGCGTTTCTCATTTTAGAACGCTGCCTTTGACAAAAAATGACATTGTTTTTGTTGGAAACAGTATTACAAATGGTGCAGAATGGGCTGAGTTATTTGCGGATAATCGTATAAAAAACCGTGGAATAAGCAGTGATGTAAGCGCTGCAGTTTTGAATCGAATTGATGAAATTGCCATCAGAAAACCAGCAAAGGTTTTTTTGTTGATTGGAGTTAATGATTTGTCAAGGAATATTTCGACCGATAGTATTTTTAAAAATATTGCAAAAATAGTTTCGTATTTAAAACAAGAATCTCCCTCGACAAAATTGTTTGTACAAAGTATATTACCTGTAAATGATTTCTATAAAAAATTTGAAAGTCATACGAGTAAAGGAGAACAGATAAAACGCTTAAATGCTGTTTTGAAGCAAAATTCTACCGTTTATCATTATACCTATATTGATTTACATGCTTCCTTTTGTGATGAAAACGGAAAGTTAGTAAAAGAGTTAACAAATGACGGTTTGCATCTTAAAGGAGACGGTTATTTATTATGGAAACATTTAGTTTATCCTTATGTTTTTGATCTCGAATCAAAGCCTTCATTATTGCCAAAACCACAGCAGTTGAAATGGAATACAGGTGCTTTTTCATTAACTGCAGAAACAGCAATTCTATTTGATGATCCAGTTTTAGAGAAAGAAGCTTTGATCCTGAAAGAAGCTATGGGGCAAAAAGGGTTGAGAGTAAAATTGACCAATAAAACGGCATACAATCAAAAATATATTCAGTTGCATTTTGGGAATGTTTCTGTTCCAAAAAATCAATCTGAGGCATATCACTTAGAAACCACATCAGATAAAATAATTCTTACCGCTAATACTTCGCAGGGAATTTTTAATGGTATTCAAACCTTACTGCAATTAATGCGGGATAATACTTTTGTAGATGCTTCTGATATTACCGATTGGCCTGCTTTTGCTTGGCGCGGTTTTATGGTTGATGTAGGAAGAAATTATCAGTCGGTTAAACTCTTGAAACAGCAAATAGATGTTATGGCGGCTTATAAATTAAATATCTTTCATTTTCATCCTACAGAAGATATTGCATGGCGTTTGCAAAGTAAGTTATATCCGCAGTTAACAGCTCCAGAATATATGCTTCGTGATAAAGGAGAATATTATACAGAGAGCGATTTAAAAGAGCTTATTAAGTATTGTAAAGAACGATACATAACTTTAGTCCCTGAAATTGACATGCCTGGACATAGTGCAGCATTCAAAAGAGCAATGGGAGTCGATATGCAAAGCGATGCAGGTCTGGAAATTGTAAAAAATATAATCAAAGAATTTTGTGCAACTTATGATGTTCCTTATTTGCATTTAGGTGCTGACGAAGTTAAAATAACCAATCAGAAATTTTTGCCGGAAGTTATTGCTTTGGCTGAAAGTTTAGGTAAAAAAGTAATAGGATGGGAGCCTGGAGGGAATTTTAATGATGGAGTAATTCGTCAGCTTTGGATGGAAGGTGCGGCGAGCGTGAGTAAGAATAAAAATATAAAATATTTAGATTCTAGACATCTGTATTTAAATCATATGGATCCTTTAGAAAGTGTTATTACTATTTTTAATCGACAGATATGTAATTTAACCGAAGGCAATGAAAATGCTTTAGGAGGCACTGTCTGCGTATGGAATGATAGAGCAGTGGCGAATGAAGAAGATGTTATGAAAATGAATCCAGTTTATCCAGGCATGCTGGCTTTTGCAGAACGCAGTTGGCGTGGCGGTGGTTATGCAGGCTGGACGGCAGTTATTGGTCAGTCAGAAACCGAAAAAGCACAAGCATTTATAGAGTTTGAAAATCGTTTATTAGATCAAAAAAAACAATATTTTAAAGACTTGTCTTTTAATTATGTTAAGCAAGGCGATTTAGTTTGGGATATTTATGGACCTTATGATAATAAAGGTGATTTAGCCAAAGCTTTTTCATTCGAAAAACAGTCATTTACTGCAGTGAAAGAAAAGCCTGTTTACAAAGCTGTTGGCGGTACTTTGGTTATGAGACATTGGTGGGCGCCGCAAATCTCTGGCGTCATCGAGAAACCGCAGGAAAATACAACTTGGTATGCTCAAACTCAAATTTGGAGTGATGAAGATAAAGAGCAGGAATTTTGGATAGGCTTTAATAATTTATCACGTTCAATGAGTACAGATTCGCCGGCTGCTGGTACTTGGAATAATTTAAATAGCGCAGTTTGGGTGAATAATTTATTGGTAAATCCGCCAATTTGGAAACATCCTGATATGAAAGGTAATTCAGAGATTCCATTGGTTGATGAAGGATATGAGTTTAGAGATCCAACAAAAATCACACTGAAAAAAGGCTGGAATACCGTGAGAGTTAAACTGCCTGTTGGAGGTTTTAAAGGTAAAGATTGGCAAAACCCAGTAAAGTGGATGTTTACTTTTGTTAAAGTAAATGAGTAATAATTAATGCTTTCTAGAAAATAAATTTTCTACCACCCAAGCCGGGCCAATTAATAAAAACTGAAGATCTTTCAAGAAAGAAGGTTTCTTGCCTTCAATATTGTGCCCGTAAAATTGCCCAATCCAAGCAATTACAAACACGCCAATTGAGAAAATCCATAACGGAAAAACCTGTCTGATATAATAATTCGCAATTAAACAAAGAGCCGAAAAAATGGCAATTTTAATCGCCATTGCAATCGATAATCGGATGTAGAAAATTAGAACAAAGAGTAAAACGACAAATGCCCAGTTCTCGATAAGCGGAGCATTTAGTTTTAGCGTATTTGCAATTAAGCCGCTTGGAATACTCATTAATAAACCAACAATAGAAAAGAAAATCGCGGGCACACAAATATAATGTATCGCTTTGTTCTTTGGGTTTTGGTGACTTACAGCATATTCAGTAAACCATTGCTCTAATGTTCTCATTCTCTTTGGATTTAGGTATTTGTAAATCTAGTAAAATTTTCTTTTGATTTTACTTGTTCAGTTTCGAATGTTTTATTGAGAATGGCAATAATAAATAGGCAGATAGAATTTATAAAACTGTAATTCTAGATCTGTTTTTTTTAGTTAAGAACTTCCGTTTGTAATTTATTGCACTCATTATAATTAAAAACGCCATCCCACAATTCGTCAATCTTTATAAGTGCTTCGTTTAACGGAATAACGTTCCATTTTCCATTGGTTTCTATTCCGATGCCAATACTTTTCAATTTCGACAAAGCATCATTAACATCAAAATCTAATTCCGTTTTTAAGTGCGCAGCAAACCAAGTCTCGATCTGTAAATCTAATTCTTGTGCGCTTAGCGGATGCTGGCTTCTGCTTAAAAAAGAATAAGCCAAAATGGTTTCTTTTAAAGCTTCTTCTTCAGATGAATTTAAAAGCGAATAAAAAGCGCCGCTGTTGTTTCCTAGATTTTTGAAATACAAACTGTCAGAAAGCATTTTAGAATATCTGATTTTTTTATTTACAAAATTGTTGTACTGACGAAAACAGTAAGCAGACAATATTCCTAAAGCAATCAAACCTTGATTTAAAGATGTTTTACTGTTTAGTAAATCGATGGTTTCACCTGTTTCATAAGCGTCATACATATTAATTAAAGCAGGAATTACTTTAGCGCTTAATAAGGAAAGACCTCCAAAAAGTCCAGGTACCCAAAGCAGTAATTTGTCCTTTAAAGACATTTTTGGAATGGCATTTGGGAAAATAGTTTCAAGGTCGTTTTTAGGAACACGTTTAAAGATTTTTAATGCGATCGAACCCGGATCAATCGGCATTTTTCCCAGTTTAACTTTCTTTTCGCTTAAATAATCAGCCTCATTATAATTAAGAAAAATCATAACTCGATCGTAATATTCAATTTCAACCTCTTTTTTCCAGAAAATATATTTCGAAACTTTTTCTTTAGCCTTATGATGACCGCGAACATATAATTCGTAATCTTTAAAAGCATTAAAATCAATCGATAAATCAAGTCCAATCAAGTCAGATTCTTTAAAAGCAACTTCTAAAGTTTCTTTGTTTATGCGATGGTAATTGCCGCGTTCTAAAACCGTGAGTAAAGTACTTTTGAAAACAGAGAAATCACTTTTTCCAATAAAACCCTCGCGTTCTTTTTCGCTCAAATCAGGATCAAAAAGAGAGTAATTTTGTTTTAGATTTCGATTCAGATTAAAAGATTCATAATGATAGTAATGTTCTATAATGTCGAATAATTTTTTAAAATCGGCTGTTTTTTGTGAGTCCTTAGCGAAAGCAGTAATTTGTTGTTCGAGTAAAAATTCCTTGTTAAAAGGAATGTAATGTTCTCGTGTCATATCGATTTTTTGGGCTTTAATTGTGAAGTATATATGTAACGCAAAAATACTGCTCCAAATTTGATTTTTTAAGTTTTTTTAGAAAGGAATAAAGATTTTCATAGCCACTTAATTTGAAACTGGAATCAGTATAAAAAGACAAAAGCCGTAAAGAAATTTCTTTACGGCCTTGACTTCCTTGAGAGATTACCTTAGATATGTGCGGATCAGTTACATACCTAAAATCGTTTCTATTGCATGAATAGATTTGCATCGACCCTTCTTATATTTTTTGTGCAGAGAGTTAGGATTCTTCTGTATTATGTTATAAGCACTATTATGGAGACTAGTGTAGGGTCTGTTTTATGTGTAATTTGTTTTTTAGAGGTTTAAATTCTGATATTTTTTGATGAAGGCTGCTATTTTTTCACATCCTTTAATTGGCTTATTTGGCTGGCCATTAGTTTTTTATACTCATTAACAAGCTTGGAATATTCAGCTTTAATAAGGTCGCAAGTAATCCCGTTTCTGTCACCTCGAATGGACTTTCGAATATAGTCGTAAGAATATCCGTATCTATTTTTGATAATCTTTAAGACATCTTGGTTGTAACTCGGTTTAGTTTTTATATTTTTGTCCATTGCTTAATTTGTATTAAAAACGAGACAAATATAGTAAGATATTTCTTAATTACCAAATAAATAGAATATTTTCTAATAAAATAATGAATTATGTCAGAAAACACCTTACAGAGAATAAAACAATATCTTGATTACAAAGATATTAGGGTTAGTGCTTTTGAGAGAGAGATTGGTATGTCTAACGGTTCTTTTGCAAGCCAATTAAAAAAAAATAAAACAATTGGGCTGGATAAGTTCGAAAATATTCTAAGAAGATATTCGGATATCAATCTCGAATGGCTTTTAAAAGGTACAGGTCACATGATAAATTTAGACGCTTTTCGTGACGAACCTGTTATATATTACAAAACCGAGAAGTTAGATAAAGATGAAGCTGTCAATTATAAAGATCTTGCAGAAGCTCGAAAAGAGACAATTGAAAGTCTTCAAAAAGTAATTCAATATTTAGAAGCGCAAATTGCAGAAGGAGAACAGAGATAAGAAGTTGTATTTTTAACGGTTTCCGTGACACACTTTTTTATTAAAAGTGAAATGGGATTGATTTAGATTTGATTCTGTAATAAGAAGAGAGTGCAGCAGTGTAAAAACGTGTAAAAACAGGTATAAATACCTAGTTGTTTATATTGCTTTTATAAATAATTTTGGACTCTAATTTCTTATAAAAGTCAAAAATAGATTATGATAAATTTTATTCTCACTGCTTTAGTTTTACTATTAAAGCAGTTGTTCTAAGTTAAAATTTTCTTTATTGCTTTTTTTATAGAACAAAGCAATGTTCACTTTATGGGCATTATTTTTTACATTTGTGCCCTATGAAAAAAGCTTTTCAACTCTTCGATTTTACTCAAAAAGTCAACTACAAAAATGAAATTTTAGCGGGTTTAACCGTTGCAATGACAATGATTCCAGAATCTTTGTCATTTGCAATTTTGGCTGGATTTCCGCCTTTAGTTGGTTTGTATGCCGCTTTTATTGCAGGATTAGTTACTGCAGTTTTTGGCGGAAGACCAGGAATGATTTCTGGAGGCGCAGGAGCAACAGTGATTGTTTTAATTGCCCTAATGAAATCGCACGGATTAGAATATGTTTTTGCAGCGGTTGCGCTTGGCGGACTGGTGCAAATCGCCGTTGGACTTTTTAAACTCGGAAAGTTTATTCGGTTAGTCCCTCAGCCCGTTATGTTTGGTTTCGTAAACGGATTAGCGGTTGTGATTTTTATGTCGCAGCTCGAGCAGTTTAAAACTATTGTAAATGGCGAAACAACTTGGCTGCAAGGAACGCCTTTGTATATAATGTTAGGTTTAACCGCCCTTACAATTAGTATTGTTCTGCTTTTTCCAAAAATTACAAAAGCAGTTCCTGCTTCTTTAGTGGCAATTATGGTAGTGTTTGCCATTGTGCTTATCTTTAATATTGAAACTAAAACAGTCGAAGATATTGCTTCGGTTCAAGGTGGATTTCCTCCGTTTCATATTCCTAATATTCCTTTTTCTTTCGAAACCCTTAAAGTCATATTTCCATATTCTGTAATAGTCGCAGCTGTTGGTTTGACAGAGGGTTTGCTTACGCTCAATCTTGTCGACGAAATTACAGGAACACGAGGAAATAGTAATCGCGAATGTATTGCGCAAGGAAGTTCAAATATCTTAAACGGCTTCTTTTTCGGAATGGGCGGCTGTCCAATGATTGCACAAACTTTAGTAAATCTTGGTGCAGGATCCAGAGCAAGACTTTCTGGAATTATTGCTGCTTTGACAATTTTACTGATTGTACTTTTTGGAGCGCCGGTTATTGGTAAATTACCTATGGCAGCTTTAGTTGGTGTTATGATGATGGTTGCGATTACAACATTTGAATGGTCGAGTTTCAGAATTATCAATAAAATGCCTAAACATGATATTTTTGTTGGTGTTTTGGTTGCCCTTGTTACAATTGTTTTACATAATCTAGCTTTAGCAGTTCTAATTGGAGTAATTATTTCTGCCTTAGTTTTTGCTTGGGAAAGCGCCAAAAGAATTCGAGCTAGACAGTATATTGATGAAAACGGAATAAAACACTACGAAATTTTTGGTCCGTTATTTTTTGGGTCGATAGCAGCTTTTATGGAGAAATTCGACATTAAAAACGACCCAGATCATATTATTATTGATTTTAAGGAAAGCCGTGTTTCTGATATGTCAGCGATCGAAGCTTTGAATAATTTGACAAAAAAATACAGTCAAGTAAACAAAGTTGTAGAATTGCAGTATTTAAGTGCAGACTGCAGGCAATTGCTTCAAAATGCCAATGCTGTTATTAATGTGAATATAATTGAAGATCCGACGTATAAAGTGGTGTCCTGAGAATGAGATAATGTGGCAATTAGAAAATTTGATAATTATATGTAGAATAATGTATTTGTAGAAGCACACTGCAGTGCGTCTACGTAACATATATAAAAAAAAAGAAACCCGACAGATTTTAAAACCTGTCGGGTTTCTTTTTTTGCCTAGCTGAGCGGAGTCGAAGCTCTTGCTAATTCGAGTGCTTTTCAGTTTCGATCAATTTGATAATTAGATTATTATCTAATTATCAAATTTTCTAATTGCCACATTCTATAATTAACGAAGCATCGATTTTACATCGTTGAACTTTCCATCAATTTCCCCAATCTGCAAGCCTAAAATATGAGCAATTAAAGGGTAAACAGAAACGTTTTGAAAAGTTTTTACCGTTTTATCAACTTTAAATGCTGGGCCTTTTGCATAGAAAATGGCATGCATATCTTTCTCATTATTGTCATAACCGTGCGTTCCGCCTTTTATATTTTGACTTTCTTTATTGACTAAACTGTATCCTTTTTTTGCTTCGATAACAAAATCATGCACACGCGGATTGGTGCCGTAATGAAGTCGTTTTGGAACTTCAGTTGATTTCCAAAACTTAATGTGCGGTACTTTTTTTAAGGCTTTTGCAATTGAATCTTGACAGCCGGCTTTTGCCTGAAGACTCATAATTGGGTTAATTACAGCTTTGTATCCAAGCCATTCTGGTTTTAAATAATCTAAAACAGCCACTTTTTTATCATTGCTGATGCTCGCCATTCCGTGATCTGAAACAATAATCAAATTGATTTTTTTTCCAATTTCTAATTGATCTAATCTTCGTGATATTGCACCCATAATCGAGTCCATTTTTATTACTGCTTTTTTAGTCTCTGCCGATGATGGTCCAAAGTTGTGACCTGTGTGATCTGGTTCATCGAAATACAAAGTTACAAGATGAGGTCGTTGCTTTTCTGGAAGCTGAAGCCATTTCATGACAGTATCGATTCGAGCTCCGTATGGAATTTTACCATCGTATTTTTTAAAATAACTTGGATTTCTTTTATCAATATCAGAGCCAGGCCAGAAAAAAGAAGCTGTTTTTACACCTTGCTGTTCAGCTAGATTCCAAATAGGATTTCCGCCATAATAGCGAGAATCACTTTTTGCATCGCTTGATAGTGAGAAAGATTCGTTTAAAGCAGCATCATAAAAAACATTATTGATTATACCATGGTGATCTGGATAAAGTCCGGTAACAATGGAATAGTGATTTGGAAAAGTTTTACTTGGATAAGAAGGTTTCATTGATTTTGCATGAACGCCCTCAGCTGCAATTTGCTTTAAATTTTGAAGCTTAAAGTGTTTCGCATAATCCCAGCGAAATCCATCCATAGAAACTAAAACTACATAAGAATCTTTGTTAGTTTGAGCTTGTAAAAAAGTAGTAAGAAGTAAGAGTGTAAAAGATAATAGGTGAGTTGTGAATTTTCTCATTTTGTAATTTTAATAGAACTGCAAAGGTAGAAATAACAGATTTTTTAAAGAAAAAGAGAATGTTAAATAAAAAAGCTTGCCACGAATTACACGAATTACACGAATGCTTTGCGAAAAAAAAGTGCCACAGATTAAAAAGATTCTCACAGATTTTAATCTTTCTAATCCTTTAAATCAGTGGCTAAAAAATAATTCGTGAAAATTCGTGTAATTTGTGTCAAACAAAAAAAGCGCCGAATAAAAATCCAGCGCTTTTAAGTTTTAAGAAGAGAATGAATTACATCATTCCTGGCATTCCGCCGCCCATTGGCATTCCGCCAGCGTTTTCTTCTTTAATATCGATTAATGCGCATTCTGTAGTAAGGATCATTCCAGAAACAGATGCAGCATTTTCAAGAGCTACACGAGTTACTTTTTTAGGATCGATAATTCCAGCTTTAAGCATATCTACATATTCGTCAGTTTTTGCATTGTATCCAAAATCACCAGAACCTTCAGCAACTTTAGCAACAACAACAGAACCTTCAAGACCTGCATTTTCAACAATTGTTCTTAATGGAGATTCAACAGCGCGAGATACAATCTGGATTCCAGTTGCTTCGTCAGCGTTATCCGCTTTAAGTGAAGCCAACGCTGCTTTTGCTCTTAATAAAGCAACACCGCCTCCGGCAACAATTCCTTCTTCAACAGCAGCACGAGTTGCATGTAATGCATCGTCAACTCTGTCTTTTTTCTCTTTCATTTCAACTTCAGAAGCAGCACCAACGTAAAGAACAGCAACACCTCCAGCTAATTTAGCCAAACGTTCTTGCAATTTTTCTTTATCATAATCAGATGTAGTAGTTTCCATCTGACCTTTAATTTGGTTTACTCTGTTTTTGATAATGTCAGCTTCACCAGCACCACTTACAATAGTAGTGTTGTCTTTATCGATAGAAACTCTTTTTGCAGTTCCTAACATTTCGATAGTTGTATTTTCAAGAGTATATCCTCTTTCTTCAGAAATTACAGTTCCACCAGTTAAGATTGCGATATCTTCTAACATTGCTTTTCTTCTGTCTCCAAAACCTGGAGCTTTTACAGCAGCAATTTTAAGAGCACCTCTTAATTTGTTTACTACAAGAGTAGATAAAGCTTCACCGTCAACGTCTTCAGCAATAATTAATAATGGTTTTCCTGATTGAGCAACTGGCTCTAAAACTGGAAGTAATTCTTTTAAAGAAGATACTTTTTTGTCGTATAATAAGATGTAAGGAGAATCTAATTCAACTTCCATTTTTTCTGGGTTTGTTACGAAGTAAGGAGAAAGATATCCTCTGTCAAACTGCATACCTTCAACAACATCTACAAAAGTATCAGTTCCTTTAGCTTCTTCAACAGTTATAACACCTTCTTTACCCACTTTAGCGAAAGCTGTAGCGATTAATTCACCAATAACCTCGTCATTGTTAGCAGAGATAGAAGCAATTTGTTTGATTTTATCAGAATCGCTTCCAACAACTTTAGCTTGAGAAGCTAAGTCAGCAACGATAGCTTCAACAGCTTTGTCGATACCGCGTTTTAAATCCATTGGATTTGCACCTGCAGCAACGTTTTTCAAACCTTCTTTTACGATAGCTTGTGCTAAAACTGTAGCAGTTGTAGTTCCGTCACCCGCTAAATCATTAGTTTTAGAAGCTACTTCTTTAACCATTTGCGCGCCCATGTTTTCTAATGGGTCTTTTAATTCGATTTCTTTTGCAACAGAAACACCATCTTTAGTAACCGTTGGCCCACCAAATGATTTTCCAATGATTACATTACGACCTTTTGGTCCAAGAGTTACTTTTACAGCATTTGCTAATGCATCAACACCACGTTTTAATCCGTCACGTGCTTCAATATCAAATTTTATATCTTTTGCCATTTTAATTTTTGTTTAAAGTTTGATTTGTTTCAAGTTATTGAAGTTCTTAAGACTTCGTACTTAATACAATATGTGTTTTTAGATTATCGCTAAGATGTCATCTTCACGCATAATCAAATAATCAGTTCCTTCTAGTTTTAATTCAGTTCCTGCGTATTTACCGTAAAGTACCGTGTCGCCAACTTTTACAGTCATTGTGTGATCTTTTGATCCATTTCCTACTGCAACTACAGTTCCTTTTTGTGGTTTCTCTTTGGCAGTATCTGGAATAAAGATTCCTGAAGCAGTTTTGGTTTCAGCTGCAACAGGCTCAATAAGTACGCGGTCTGAAAGCGGTTTTATGTTTAAAGCCATGATTTTATTATGTTATTAGGTTATACGTTTTTTAATGTTCTAAAAACTTTCAGAAACTGTGCCATGCTCATAAAACTGACATTATTTCCTAAAAAAAATGCCAGCTTTGACAGGCTGGCATTTTAATTTATATCAAAATTATTATTTTGTAGCAGGTGCTGCCGGAGCAGGAGTTTGCTGTGCTGGTGCAGCTGGTGTAGTTGCAGCAGGAGCTTCTGTTTTTTCAATAATTTTAGATCCTGTGTCGTTTAATGATCCTGTAAAGCTTAAGCTTGAAAGTAAAATTAAAACAATCAAAATAGTTGCTAATGTCCAAGTACTTTTGTCTAAAAAGTCAGTTGTTTTTTGAACACCACCTAACATTTGAGTTCCGCTGATAGTTGAAGATAATCCTCCTCCTTTAGGGTTTTGAACCATGATTACTACGATCAATAGAAAACAAACTATTGTGATTAAAACTAAAAAAATTGAAAATGTGCTCATTGCTTAATTGTTATTGTTATTTTGTTGTAAAATCTTTATATCCGAAATGCGGTCTGCAAAGAAAGTAATTTTTTCTGGATATTTCAAAATTAATATTTCATATGCTTGTATCGCTTTGGTATATTTTTTTTGTTCTAAATATACTCTGGCCAAAGTCTCTGTCATTAAGTAAGAATTGTCTTCTTTATTAATATCGAATTGCACCGCAGGGGTTATTGCAGTCTGCTTTATTGGAGATATTTTAGGATTAGTTTCGATGAACTTGTCTATTATTTCTGCCTTTTTCTTTTTTTCTTCCTCAATTCTTTCAGCCTCCTCAGCAGTTTTAGCTTCATTATTGTTTAAAGAATCCTCAGTTCTGTCTATAGGTTCAGTTTTTGCCAATTGCAGCCATTCTTGAAAAGAATGTTTTTCATTATCAGAGAAATCTAATGGTTTTCCTATTTCAAGATTTTTCTCGGCATTTTTTACAGGTTCAGAGCTCTCTGTTTCTTTTGGTTCTTCATTTGTATTTACCTTATCAAATACAACTGTTGATGCTTCTTTTATTGAATTTAAAATTGATTCTTCGATTGGAGAAACTCTTACTTCTTCGATTTCATCGTCTACAATTTCTTCAAAGAAAGTTGGAATTGCTCCTTTAATAGGTGTGACCGCTTTCTGTTCAACAACGGGTTCAATTGTTTTTTCTTCTGATTTTGTCACTTCTTCAAAAGTATTTAATATTTCTTCTTCAGTAGGACTTACAACAGAAGACTCAATTATAGATTCAATTGGGTTGTTGCTCTCTGTTTTTTCAGCCTCTTTAAAACTGTTTAAAATTTCTTCTTCGCTAGGACTTGCAATTATTTGTTCATTAACAGAGGTTATTGGTTCTTCTGTTTTTGTTTTTTCTTCAAAAGTATTTGCTGCCGCTTCTTTTATCGAACTTAAGATTGATTTTTCAATAATAGGATCAATAGGTTTTTCTATAATTTTTGCTGGTTCTTCAAATACTACATTTGAAGCTTCTTTAATTGAATCTAAAATAGACTGTTCAATCGGATCAATTTTTGTAAATGTAACTTTATCGATTGGTTTAGGCGAGACAATTTCGCTGTCAACAACAGTTATTTCTAGTAAATCTTGAAGTTTACGATCGTAATATTCGCCTTGAATTGTGGTGAAATTTTCTGAAGTAATAAAATCAAATAATACCGAACGATCAGCTGTGTGAGCAGCAGTAACTTTTAAGGCGTAGTTATACTTAAAGCTGTTTTGATTGTAAAGTCCTTTTAATCGCAGCGCTCTGGCGCTTTGAAAATACGGAAATTCATTCAAAACACTTCCTAATGCTTCTGCCTGCTGTTCTGTAATAGCATCGGGTTTGTTCATTAAGTAAGTATAATCAGTTACATTCATTTCTCTTTTTATTTAATCGTCTAATTATTATTTTTTTTGATTTGGAAGGTTTTTTTGTTGAATCATTTTATCGATGTAACGAATAAACGATCTAACAGTTATACTAAAAAAAAACTACCATTTTGCTAATGATTCATTAAAGACATCCTGAGTAATTCTCTCAAAAATAGTTTGAATAGCTGTGTTTAAAACGCTTCCTGTTGGTAATTCATTTCCAGGGAAATCGTAATAAAACTCAAATGTTCTTTCGAAATCATCTGTTTCTTTCTTTTTGTTTGTAAAACGAACATTTATACGAATCGTCAAACGGTTTTGTGCAGCCTGTTGATCAGCAGTTGCTGTCATTGGCGTTATTCTGTAATCTGTAATTTCTCCCTCATATGTTAATTCTCCTCCAGTGCTTACCAAGTTCAAATTGGTTTGGTTTTGAATTAAATCTTGCAATGCCAATGTAAATTGTCTGTCTATTCCAGGTTCAATCAAATCAGCGTTATTTTGGAAAAAGTTAACCTGAAAAGTTTTCGCGTCAATTGTTCCAGTTCCCGTAAAGTTGTAAACGCCGCAACCGCTGAAAGTGGTTGCTATTAATAGAATAAAAAGATATTTTAAGTTTTTCATTTTTTATTTTAAATATTGCTTCGCCAGTTAACTGACGCTTGGATCAAAGGTATTGATTTTTCGTTAAAAATGTTTTGGTGTGTTTTTGACTCAGCACTAAAACTATAAATCAAATTGTTTAATTTTTCGGTATAAAGTTCTCTCAGAAATACCTAATTCATCAGCAGCAGCTTTACGTTTTCCTTTATTTTTTTCTAATGATTTTTTGATCATTTCGATTTCTTTCTGTTCAAGGCGTAAAATTTCTTCTTCTTCAATTGTTTCAGCAAACAAATAATTGTCTTCCGGCATTTGATAATTTTCTTCGCGGCCTGCGGGAGTCATAACAGCAGTTCTCGGTTCTTCTTCAAAATCAATCTCACTTTCATTTTCTTGTGAACCGTATATTTTCTGAATTAAATTCGGATTAATA
Organism: Flavobacterium plurextorum; assembly: GCF_002217395.1. GTDB lineage: Bacteria > Bacteroidota > Bacteroidia > Flavobacteriales > Flavobacteriaceae > Flavobacterium > Flavobacterium plurextorum. The sequence goes on from NZ_MUHD01000021.1 coordinate 117,880, forward strand.
TCCTGAACTTTTGAAGATCCGTTCTTCATTAACTCTAGAGTCAATTTTTTTAAATCATTCAGATCACTTTTCATATCAAAAAGAACTTTGTACAAAATATCTCTTTCGGTACTAAAATCACTTTCTTTTTTACTGTCACTTATTACAGATGGCAGATTGCTTCCTTCGGCAGGAAGATAGGATTGTAAAGTGGCTGCAGAAATATCACGGTTGGTTTCTAAAACCGAAATTTGTTCAGCTACATTTCGAAGCTGACGGATATTTCCGTTCCATCTAAATTTTTGCAATACATTTACAGCATCATCATCTAATTTTAGAGGAGGCATTTTGTATTTATGAGCAAAATCTGCCACAAATTTCCTGAACAATAAATGGATATCGTCATTACGCTCACGCAAAGGAGGTAATGTAATTTCGACCGTACTTAAACGATAGTACAAGTCTTCACGAAATTTTCCTTTTTCGATTGCATTAAATAAATTTACGTTGGTAGCTGCAACAATACGAACGTTGGTTTTTTGAACTTGAGACGATCCTACTTTTATGAATTCACCGTTTTCTAAAACACGAAGCAAACGAACCTGAGTTGTCAAAGGCAATTCTCCAACTTCATCAAGAAAAATGGTTCCGCCATCAGCTACTTCAAAATAACCTTCACGTGTGCTTGTAGCACCTGTAAAAGCTCCTTTTTCGTGTCCAAAAAGTTCACTGTCAATTGTTCCTTCCGGAATTGCACCGCAGTTTACGGCGATATATTTTCCGTGCTTTCTGTGTGAAAGCGAGTGTATAATTCTTGGAATATTCTCTTTACCAACACCACTTTCTCCAGTTACCATTACCGAAATATCAGTAGGAGCAACCTGAATGGCTTTCTCGATAGCGCGATTTAATTTTGGATCATTGCCAATAATCTCAAATCGTTGTTTTATTGCTTGAACTGTTTCCATGTAGTTTTTTGTTTCAAGTTTTTTGTTTGTTTCAGGTTTCAAGTTTCAAGTTTGTCTTCTGAAGCTTAACTTTTTAAACTCTTTTTTATGTCGATTGAATTAAAAAGTTGTTTTAATTCGTTGTATTGGTTGTTTTTTAAGTCTGATTTATTAAGGACTTTGGCAGAATTTTTTTCTAGATATATTAAAAACCAATCTTTTTTTTCTGTTATCTTTTTGAGATCTTTCCAAAAGAATTTCATATTGAAACTATCTCCAACTTCCTCCATATAGTTCTCATTAAAATGAATTGATAGGTTTTCGTTTAATCTTGGATTTTTAAATATTCTTTTTGTGTGTCTGTAAATAGAGTAGATAATTAATAAAGGATATAATAAGATGAAAACAAATGAAGAAGTAAAAATATCCTTCAAATTGACTTCATTTGAAAAAATGTTTGTCACATTAACCAATATAATCAAAAAAACAACAACAGAGATTATTATGAAAGCAGGTCTGGTCAAATAAATATATAAATTAGCTTTAAAATAATCTTTGAAAGTAAAACTTGGCTTTACAATAATTTCTTTTTCCATATTTTAATTATAAATTAAATTTTAAATATTTTCTATTTTAAGTCAAGTTACATAAAACTTGAAACAAATAAAAACTTGAAACCTGAAACAAGTTAAACTTAATTCATCTCACTTAAACTAATAGCTTCACCTTTTAGCGTTCCTGAAGTGCAGCTTGTGATTTTTACGTTTACGAAATCTCCAATTTTATAATTCTCTTTTGGGAAAACCACTGTTATGCTTTGTGAGTTTCTTCCAGAGAATTCATCTTTTGATTTTTTAGAAACTTTTTCTACTAGAACTTCAACAACTTGTCCAACAAACTCTTCGCTTCTAAACCATGCATGTTTTTGCTGTAAATCGACAATTTCTTGTAATCTTCTAGCTTTAGTTTCTTCTTCAACATCATCTTCCATTTTTCTTCCTGCCAAAGTTCCTGGGCGTTCAGAATACGAATACATATAACCGAAATTATATTTCACATATTCCATTAAACTCATCGTATCTTGATGATCTTGCTCAGTTTCGGTTGGGAAGCCTGCAATCATATCCTGAGAAATCGAAGCATTTGGAATAATTGCTCTGATTTTATCAATCAAAGTCATGTATTCTTCGCGTGTATGCAGACGATTCATTTCTTTTAAAATTCTATTGCTTCCAGATTGTACAGGTAAGTGAATGTGTTTACAGATATTTTGATACTTCGCAATAACATGCAAAATACTTTCGTGCATATCCTGCGGATTCGAGGTTGAAAAACGGATACGCATTTTAGGAAAGCCAACAGCAACCATTTCAAGTAATTGGTCAAAATCGACAGCTGTTGCTTTTTGCATTTCAGAAGCGTTTACAAAATCCTTCTTCAAACCGCCGCCATACCAAAGGTAACTGTCAACGTTTTGTCCTAAAAGTGTAATCTCTTTAAAGCCTTTGTTCCATAAATCCTGAATTTCAGCCATGATACTTTGTGGTTCACGGCTGCGCTCACGTCCGCGTGTAAAAGGAACAACACAAAATGTACACATATTATCGCATCCGCGTGTAATTGAAACCAAAGCAGTGATTCCGTTACTCATTAAACGAACTGGCGAAATATCTCCGTAAGTTTCTTCTTTTGATAAAATTACATTTATTGCGTCACGACCTTCTTCAACTTCCGCTAATAAATTAGGAAGATCTTTGTAAGCATCAGGCCCAACAACAAGATCGACTATTTTTTCTTCTTCTAAAAACTGACTTTTTAAACGTTCAGCCATACAGCCTAGAACGCCTACTTTCATTTTAGGATTAATACGTTTTACTGCATTGTATTTTTCTAAACGTTTACGAATCGTTTGTTCGGCCTTGTCACGAATAGAACAAGTGTTTACCAAAACCAAGTCAGCTTCTTCTAAAACTGAAGTAGTATTGTATCCCCCATCAGACAAAATGGAAGCTACGACCTCACTGTCTGAAAAATTCATCGCACAGCCGTAACTTTCTATAAAAAGTTTTTTAGTATTCTCAGGTTTATTTTCTAAAACAAGATTTTCGCCTTGTTTGCTTTCTTCAATAATCTTTTCCATTGTAAAAATTCAAAGTGCAAAGATAGCGTAAATACGGTCAATATGACAAGATGGCAGGGAAAGAATTAACAAATTTAATTTTCGGAGATTATAGTTCTATTTCGAGAGTAGAAAAGGGATATAGATGGTTGTCTAAACTCATAAATAAAAAGCATATTTCTCGGTTATCGAATAGTAAAAGTTACACCTATATATATTATAAAGAATAGTTCAGATAAATCTTCAATTTTAAGAAACATAATACTAAAATAACTCAAAAATGAATTGACGAGGTTAATATTTAAAAAAAATAAATACTTTTGTTGCAGAAAAATAGAGCAATGGCAAAGAATTTAGTAATAGTGGAGTCACCTGCAAAGGCGAAAACAATCGAGAAATTTCTAGGAAGCGATTTTCAGGTGGAGTCAAGTTATGGTCACATAGCCGACTTACCATCAAAGGAAATAGGAGTAGATGTAGAGAATGGTTTTAAACCTAAATATGAAGTTTCTCCAGATAAAAAAGCTTTGGTAAGTAAACTTAAGACACTATCTAAGAATGCCGAAACGGTTTGGTTAGCAAGCGATGAGGACCGCGAGGGTGAGGCTATTTCTTGGCACTTGGCGGAAGAACTGAAACTAGATAAAAAGAAAACGAAACGTATTGTTTTTCATGAGATTACAAAATCTGCGATTCTTAAAGCAATTGATAATCCAAGAGAAATTGATTATAATTTAGTAAATGCACAACAGGCACGTCGTGTTTTGGATCGTTTAGTAGGTTACGAATTATCGCCAGTTTTATGGAGAAAAATTAAAGGCGGACTTTCTGCAGGACGTGTACAATCAGTTTCTGTACGTTTGATTGTTGAGAGAGAGCGCGAAATTCAGAATTTTAATGCAGTTGCAACGTATTCAATTGTTGCCGAGTTTGTGAACGAAGCTGGAAAAGCTTTTAAAGCAAAACTGCCAAAAAACTTCAATACTAAAAAAGAAGCCGAAGATTTCTTAAATAAAAATATCGGTTCTAAATATAAGGTAGCAGATTTAGAAACTAAACCTACCAAAAAATCTCCAACAGCACCTTTTACAACTTCAACGTTGCAGCAAGAAGCAGCGAGAAAATTGTATTTACCAGTTGGAATTACAATGCAGTTAGCACAGCGTTTATACGAAGCCGGACTTATTACTTATATGAGAACCGATTCGGTAAATCTTTCTAAAGAAGCAATGGACGCCGCTGAAGCTGAAATTATAAAATCATACGGGAAAGAGTTTTCGAAACCTAGAGTTTTTGCAAACAAGAATAAAGGAGCGCAAGAAGCGCACGAAGCAATTCGTCCGACAGATATGTCGCGTCATACTGTAAATATTGATCGTGATCAGGCTCGTTTATACGATTTGATTTGGAAAAGAACTTTGGCTTCGCAAATGAGTGATGCACAGTTAGAAAGAACAAACGTAAAAATTGAAGCAGATAATCACAGTGAAATTTTTACAGCTTCTGGAGAAGTATTGCTTTTCGAAGGTTTCTTAAAAGTGTACTTAGAAGGTCATGATGACGATGAAGAAGAGCAAGAAGGAATGCTTCCTGCATTAAAAGTAAACGAAAAACTAGCAAATAATTATATTACAGCTACAGAGCGATATTCAAGGCCGCCGGCACGTTATACTGAGGCATCTTTGGTGAAGAAACTAGAGGAACTTGGTATTGGACGTCCGTCTACTTATGCGCCAACTATTTCGACTATTATCAATAGAAATTATGTTGAAAAAGGAACTCTTGAAGGTCAAGAACGTAATTATACACAGCTTACTTTGCAAAACAGCAAAGTAGGAGAGAAAGTTTTAAAAGAAAACACAGGTTCTGATAAAGGAAAATTGGTTCCAACAGATATCGGAACTATTGTAACAGATTTCTTGGTTAAAAACTTCGGAAATATTTTAGATTATAATTTTACGGCAAAAGTTGAGCAGGATTTTGATGAAATTGCTGAAGGAAATATTGACTGGGCAAAAATGATGCAGGATTTCTACAATAAATTTCATCCAAATGTAAAAGAAGTTGAGGCAAATGCTGAACGTGAAAGCGGTGAAAGAATTCTAGGAAAAGATGCTGATGGAAGACAAGTTTCTGTTCGTTTAGGGAAATTTGGTCCAATGGCTCAAATTGGAGAAGCTGACGACGAAGATAAAAAGTTCGCCAGCTTAATGTCAGATCAAAATATTGGAAATATTACGCTTGAAGAAGCTTTGAATTTGTTTTTGCTTCCTAAAAGTTTAGGGGAGTACAAAGGAGAAGAAGTAGAGGTGAGTAATGGTCGTTATGGTCCTTATGTTCGTCACGGAAGTGTGTTTATTTCATTGCCTCGTGGAGAAGATCCTTTGGGAGTTTCGAAAGAAAGAGCGCAAGAGTTAATCGACGAAAAAGCACTTGCTGATGCGCCGATTGCGGTATACAAAGGAGAGCCTGTTCAGAAAGGTGTGGGGCGTTTTGGTCCTTTCATTAAATGGAATGGTCTTTTTGTAAATGTGAGTAAAAAATACAATTTTGATAATTTATCTCAGGCTGATGTTGAAGAACTGATTGAAGATAAATTGCAAAAAAATATAGATAAAGTACTTCACAATTGGGAAGACGAAGGGATTTTGGTTGAGAAAGCGCGTTGGGGGCGTTCTGTAATTACAAAAGGTAAAATCAAAATTGAATTGAGTAAAGATGTTGATGCAACAAAATTAACATTGGCAGAAGTTCAAGAAATGATTGCTAAGAAAACTCCAGCAAAAAAAGCGCCAGCGAAAAAAGCGGCAACAACTAAAAAAACTCCAGCTAAAAAACCAGCTGCTAAAAAGAAATAATAAATGGAATTTGATTTTCTACAACCGTTAAATGAAAGCATAGTAAATTTCATAAGTTCATTGTCTTCACAAGAACTCGGCAGTAAAATTGTGTTGCATACACAGGATCAATTTCCAGATATTGATAAAATTAATATTGCTATTGTCGGCGTTCTTGAGGACCGCCGAAATATCAATATGATAAATGAAGTGAATCTTACAGCGGTTCGTAAAAAACTGTACGGAATGTTTCCTGGTAATTGGGATGCTTCTATAGCTGACCTTGGAGATATTCTTGCAGGTGATTCTGTAGAGGATACTTATTTTGCAGTAAAAAAAGTTACTTCGACTTTAATTAAGAATAAAGTGATTCCTATAGTCCTTGGAGGTTCACAAGATTTGACCTATGCTTTATATCGTGCTTATGATGATTTAGAGCAAATGGTGAATTTGGTTTCTGTAGATAATAGATTTGATTTTGGTAAAGAAAATGAGCTTGTTTCAGCTAATTCTTATCTGACTAAGATTATTATTGACGCACCAAATAACCTTTTTAACTACTGTAATATTGGTTATCAAACGTATTATAATTCACAAGAAGAAATTGATTTAATTGAGAAGTTGTTTTTTGATTCTTATCGTTTAGGTGAAATCTCTAATAAAATTACGCTGGCCGAACCTGTGTTTAGAGATGCTGATTTAGTGAGTATTGATCTAAATTCTGTCAAGTCTTCTGCTTCAGGTAATGTTGTTACTTTTGAGCCAAATGGTTTTAACGGAAAAGAAATTTGTGCTTTGGCTAGATATGCCGGAATTAGTGATAAAGTTTCTTCATTTGGAATTTTTAATCATAATAGTACAGCGCAGGAATCGCCTATTATCGCACAAATTGTTTGGTATTTTATTGAAGGATATCATTATCGTTCAAAAGAGTATCCGTTTGGCAGCAGAACAAATTACTTAAAGTATATTGTGCCTTTAGAAGAAGAAGAGTTGGTTTTCTATAAAAGTGATAAAACGGACAGATGGTGGATAGAAATTCCGTTTGAAACAAATGGCAGCAATAAACTGAAAAGAAATACGTTATTACCATGTTCGTATGAAGAATATTTGAGTGCTTGCAACCAAGAATTGCCAGAAAGATGGTGGAAAGCACAGCGAAAAAATGCTTTATAGAACGAAAATTCAATAGAATTCTTAATTTTTTTGAATTACAAAATATTGCAGAATATTTTTTAGTAAGATAAGGTTTATATATGGTAAAAAAACGTGTTTTACGTCGATTTTTTCGGTTAGTTTGTCGATAAAATATTTTTTTTTTATTTTATTTAACATTATTTTTGAACGATAAAATAAATTTCGCGAGTAGTATTGTTTTTTAGATAAATAATAAATACGTTTACGAACTATAATAATGAATAGATAATCCCAAATTTATATGAAGAAGTTTATTGCATTTACAGCAATGTTAACACTAGTAATTGGCTGTGGTAAGTCAGGAGACAAAGGTGAGTTGGTTGGTGTTACAGGAGGGAAATGGCATCCTGAAAAGCCTTACGGAATGACATTGGTTCCGGGTGGATCTTTTATTATGGGTAAATCAGATGCTGATTTAGCTAATGTAGAAGATGCTCCAACTAAATCAGTAACGGTTCGTTCATTCTATATGGATGAAACTGAGATTACTAACAGTGAGTATCGTCAATTTGTAGAATGGGTAAAAGATTCTACAATGAGAGTTCGTTTGGCTATTTTAGCTGATGAAACTGGTCAAAAAAGTACTGGTGGTAAAGGCAGTAAAGGCGGAAGCATCGCTGATTATGCATTTAATGATTCTGAGCCGGATAAAATGACTGCTTATGATAAATATATGTATGATAATTATTATAGTGTAGGAACAAAAGATGATCCGTATGCTGGTAGAAAATTAAACAAAAAAATTAAGTTAATAAAAGATACAAAAGCTTATCCAGACGAGTATTATGCTGAGGTAATGGATTCTATGTATTTGCCTATTGAAGAATCATATAATGGTTTAAGAACAATTGATGTAAATAAATTGAAATTCCGTTATTCTTGGATGGATATTCAAGCTGCGGCAAAAGCTAAAGTTGGAAAAAGAAAAGACTTTGTTAAAACAGAGCAGGTAAGCGTTTATCCAGATACAACAGTTTGGATTAAAGATTTCGCTTATTCATACAATGAGCCAATGCATAACGATTATTTCTGGCATAAAGCTTATGGTGATTATCCAGTAGTTGGTGTAACTTGGAAACAAGCTAAAGCATTTTGTGCTTGGAGAACACTAAACAAAAACGGTTACATCAAATCAAAGAAAAAAGGACGTGATTTAGTTAATGCATTCAGATTGCCAACAGAGGCAGAATGGGAATATGCTGCTAGAGGAGGTCTTGAGTCTGCAACTTACCCTTGGGGAGGTCCTTATACTAAAAGTGATAGAGGTTGTTTCTTAGCAAACTTTAAACCTAACAGAGGAGATTATGCAGCTGACGAAGCTTTATACACAGTTGAAGCAAAATCATACGATCCTAATGGTTACGGATTATACAATATGGCAGGAAACGTTTCAGAGTGGACAGATTCAGCTTATAATCCAAATGCATACGAATATGTTTCTACAATGAACCCTAACGTAATTGATGGAAACAATCAAAGAAAAGTTGTTCGTGGTGGTTCATGGAAAGACGTTGCTTATTTCCTACAGGTAAGTACACGTGATCACGAATACGCTGATTCAGCAAGAAGTTATATTGGTTTCAGAACTGTACAAGATTACATGGGAACTCAAGTAACTGGAAACGGAACCGGTAAAAAGAAATAGTATATTACAATTAAAATCAATACAAATCCAAATCGAATCTATTTAAATTAAAACCTAAAAAAAAGAATTATGGCATTATTAAGTAAAAAAGCAATGAATTTCGCTTATGGTATGGGAGCGGCAGTAGTAATTATTGGAGCTTTATTCAAAATTACTCACTTTGAATTGGGACCATTAACAGGAACTGTTATGCTTTCAATTGGATTGGTTACTGAAGCAATAATTTTTGCATTATCTGCTTTTGAACCAGTTGAAGATGAACTAGACTGGACTCTTGTTTATCCTGAATTAGCTAATGGTCAAGCGAGAAAGAAAGCTGAGAAAGTAGAAACTCCAACTGATGCCCAAGGATTACTATCTCAAAAATTAGATGCAATGTTGAAAGAAGCTAAAATTGACGGTGAGTTAATGTCAAGCTTAGGAAACAGCATTAAAAACTTTGAAGGAGCTGCAAAAGCAATTTCTCCAACAGTTGATTCTATCGCAGGACAAAAGAAATATGCAGAAGAAATGTCTATGGCTGCTGCTCAAATGGAATCATTAAACAGTTTATATAAAGTACAATTAGAAAGTGCTTCAAGAAACGCACAAGCAAACAGCGAAATCGCTGAAAATGCTTCTAAATTAAAAGAACAAATGCAATCTATGACTGCAAACATTGCTTCATTAAACAGTGTTTATGGTGGTATGCTTTCTGCAATGAGTAACAAAGGATAATTAGTTTTTGACTATTATATTAAATTTATTAATAAGAACTAATTAGAAAAAATGGCAGGAGGAAAATTAACCCCTAGACAGAAGATGATTAACCTGATGTATCTGGTTTTCATCGCAATGTTAGCAATGAACGTATCAAAAGAAGTTATATCTGCTTTTGGTTTGATGAACGAAAAATTTGAAGGTGCAAATACAAGTTCAATTGAAACAAATGCAAGTTTATTAACTGCTTTAGATCAAAAAGCAGCTGAAGCAAAAGGAGAATTTGCTGTAGCTGCAGAAACAGCTCACAAAGTAGAAGCAATTTCAAAAGAATTTTATGGTTATATAGGTACTCTTAAAGCGCAGGCCGTTAAAGGTTTTGAAGTTGATAAGGCAACTGGAAAAATGCCTTATGAGTCTATGGACAGAGGTGATAATATCGACGACTGGTTTACAGGAGACGGGTACACTAAAAAAGGTACAGAAATTATCTCTAAAATAGAAAAATATAAATCAGACATTAAAGCAGCTTTAGGATCAGATAAAAAATACGCTGCAATTATTTCGGAAGTGGAGAAAAAATTCGACGTTTCTGATGTAAAAAATAAAGACGGTATTAAAGAGAAATATTTAGCATACCACTTCAAAGGATTTCCTGCAATTGCATCTGCAGCTAAACTTTCAGCATGGCAGAATGACGTTCAAAAAGTAGAAGCTGATGTTTATAACAGTGCTTTAGGAAAAGCAGCTGTTGCAGCAGCGTCTTACAGCAACTATAAAGCAATCGTTGTTTTAGATAAAAATGCCTATTTTCAAGGAGATCCTGTAACAGGTAAAGTTGTTTTAGGTCGTTATGATGAAAATACAAAACCAACATCATTTACTGGACCTGGAAAAATTGATGCTAACGGACAGGCGATTATTTCGATGACAGCTGGAGCAATAGGTGAACAAAACATTAATGGACAATTTACTTTCTTAGAAGATGGAAAAACTATTCCGCTTAAATTTGAAGGAAAATATGTTGTAGTACCAAGACCAAATTCAGCTACAATTTCTGCTGATAAAATGAATGTGGTTTATAGAGGTGTTGTTAATCCAATGACTATCTCTTTTGCAGGAGTTTCAGATAAAGATATTTCAGCTTCAGCTCCAGGGTTGACTAAGGTTGGAAATGGAAAGTATCAAATGAGTCCTGGTCAAGGAACAGAAGTTACAATTAATGTTACAGCTAAATTGCCAGATGGTAAATCTGCATCTGACAGAAAGGTCTTCAGAATTAAGGGTATTCCTGGTCCAACGGGAACAATTAGAGGTGAGATGGGTGTTGTAAAAGGACCTAAATCTAACTTAGAAATTGCTACTATTGGAGCTAAATTACTTGATTTTGATTTTGAAGTTGGTTTAGATGTTGTAGGATTTAATATGAAAATTGCTGGACAGCCTACGGTTGTTGTAAGCGGAAACAGATTAAATGCTCAATGTAAACAAGTTCTTTCTAGAGCTGGTAAAGGAGACCAAGTTACTATTTCTGAAATTAAAACTAAACTTGTTGGAGCTGGTAGTTATTTATTGCCAAGAACTGCTCCGGTAATTTACGAAATACAATAATATAAGTAGTGAAAACTACATTCAATATCTTATAATGATACCACGATGAAAGTAAGAAATTTTTTAATAGCTATTGTTTCTATCGCTGGAGGTTTAACTTCTAATGCGCAATCTAATTTGCTTAACGCGAAAACACCAGCCCAAATTGGACTTAAAACTCCTGCTCAGCTTATCTCTGATAACGATAAGCCATTAGCTTATGGTTATGTGGACGATAGAGATGTTTTGATGGGAAAAACTACTTGGGAAATTATTGATTTAAATGAAAAAATCAATTTTCCATTATACTTTCCTATAGATACAGCTAATATTGGTTCAGATAGACGTTCGCTTTACGACGTTTTGACGAAAGCTATCAAAAAAGGTAAAATAACTGAAGTGTACAGCGATAGTTATTTCAATACTAAAAAGTCTATGAAAGACATCGAAGGTGCATTGTCTCGTATTGATACAACAGATGCTGGTAGAGAATTAATCAACCAATATCCAGATGATTATAAAACACGTGTCGTTAAGAAAAAAGTTGTTACTGGTACTGGTAAGAAAAAAGTTGTTTCTTATGTAGACGAAACAGTTGGTCCAACAAGATCTGTACCTGCAGAATATATTTTGAAACAAGATTTAACTGCTGCTGATGTTACGCAATACAAGATTAAAGGATACTGGTATTTTGACAAACGTCAAAGTGAATTGAAGTATCGTTTACTTGGAATTTGTCCTGTAACGCCAGACGTTTATACAATGAACAGTGACGAAAAGGATTATATCGAATTATTCTGGGTTTTCTTCCCGAATGCTCGTGAAGCGCTGCATGAAGCAAAAGCTTTCAATGATAACAATTCGGCATTGCCAATTTCATTTGATCAGATACTAAATTCTCGTCGTTTTAACGCAGTTGTTTACAAAGAGGAGAACTTATATGGAGACAGAGCAATCAGTGACTATATGAAGGATAATGCTCAAAATCAATTGTTAGAATCTGAAAGAGTAAAAGAGAAGATTCGTAACTTCGAGCAAGATATGTGGAACTATTAAGTGTCTATATTAAATTTTAAGAAAAACTCTTACTACCTTTGTAGTAAGAGTTTTTTTATTTTAACTACTATTTATGCCTCTTTAAATTCTGCCTTTTTTGAGGATGAAATAATTTTTTAACGAGTTGTAGGAAAAATAACAACAAACTTCGTATTTTTGCGTTATAACGTCTTATAATTAAATTATGATGAGAGTAACAAGATTTTTAATGGTGTTTGTTTTTATTGTGGGAAGCTTTGCTTCAAACGCACAATCAAATTTGCTTAATGCTAAGACAGTTGCTCAAATTGGGCAAAAATCTCCCGGAAGGTTGATTTCAGATAATGATAAACCATTATCTTACGGTTACGTAGATGATCGTGATGTATTGATGGGCAAAACAACATGGGAGATTATTGATTTGAATGAAAAAATCAATTTTCCATTTTATTTTCCTGTAGATACTGCAAACATTGGTCCAGAAAGACGTTCACTTTATGATGTTTTGACAAAAGCGATCAGACAAGGTAAAATAACAGAAGTGTATTCTGATAGTTATTTTAATACCAAAAAGTCAATGAAAGACATTGAAGGCTCTTTGACTCGCGTTGATACTACAGACGCAGGTAGAGAACTTATTAATCAGTATCCGGATGATTATAAATCACGTGTCGTAAAGAAAAAAGTTGTTACTGGTACTGGTAAAAAGAAAGTTGTTTCGTATGTAGATCAAACAATTGGTCCAACAAGAACTGTTCCTGCGGAATATATCTTAAAGCAAGATCTTACCGCTGCTGATGTTACACAGTACAAGATTAAAGGGTATTGGTATTTTGATAAACGTCAGAGTGAATTGAAGTATCGCTTACTTGGAATTTGTCCTGTAACTCCAGATGTTTATACTATGAATAGCGACGAAAAAGATTATATCGAATTGTTCTGGGTGTTTTTTCCAAATGCTCGAGATGTTCTAAATCAAGCAAAAGCTTTTAATGATAAAAACTCGGCGGCACCAATTTCATTTGATCAGGTTTTAAATTCTAGACGTTTTAATTCTATAATTTATAAAGAAGAAAATATGTATGGTGATCGTGAAATTAAAGATTACATGAAAAATAATGCTCAAGAACAATTATTAGAGTCTGAAAGAGTAAAAGAGAAAATACGAAATTTCGAAGAAGATATGTGGAACTACTAATTTTCTAATATTAAATTATTAAACGAAACTCTTACTATCTTTGTAGTAAGAGTTTTTTTTATCTTATCTATACAACAACATGTTTGATTATATTATCGTTGGATCTGGTTTGGCAGGAATTTCATTTGCAGAGATTGCACTTAGAAACAACAAGTCTATTTTAGTAATTAGTGATAACTCTCAAAATTCATCTCGAGTTGCGGGAGGATTGTATAATCCAGTTATTTTGAAGCGTTTTAGCGAGGTTTGGAAGGCGGAGGAGCAGTTAGTATTAATGGAAGATTTTTATAATCATATTGAGACTAAACTAAAAGCGAAATTTAATTTTAAACTGCCGATTCTAAGGAAATTTTTCTCGATAGAAGAGCAAAACAATTGGTTTGCAGCTTCAGATAAGCCTCTTTTAGCACCATTTCTTTCAACGAATTTAATCTTTACAAAATATTTTGGCATAGATTCTCCCTTTGATTACGGCGAAGTTTTGCATACTGGTTATGTTGATACTTCTCTTTTATTAGATAAATACAAAGAATATCTTTTAGAAAATGATTTCTTGCTGCAAGAATCTTTTGATTACTCAAAACTAATAATTAATGATAATTCAGTTCAATACAAAGAGCATCAAGCAAAAAATGTAATTTTTGCAGAAGGTTTTGGACTTCATGCAAATCCTTTTTTTCAAGAATTGCCTTTGGATGGCACTAAAGGAGAGCTTTTGATTATAAAAGCACCAGAACTTGATTTAGATGTAATTGTAAACACCAGTGTCTTTATTCTGCCTTTAGGCGATCATTTATATAAAGTAGGAGCAACTTATAATTGGAAAGACAAAACGGATCTGCCAACGGAAGAAGGCAAAACAGAATTAGTGGAACGAATTAAGGAAATTATCAATTGTGATTTCGAAATTGTTTCTCATTTTGGAGGTGTTCGTCCAACTGTTCGTGACAGGCGTCCCATTATAGGAACACATGACAAACATCAATCGCTTCATTTGTTAAATGGTCTGGGTACACGCGGTGTAATGTTAGGTCCTGCGATGGCTAAAGATTTATTTGATTTTATTGAAAACAAAAAACCATTAGATCCTACAATAGATATTCAGCGATTTTATAAAAAGAGAAAATAGGTTATTTTCGATTTGTTTCTGGATCATAAGAAACAAACATGTTAATGTATAAATTTCTGGAAAGTCGTAAAACAAACGGAAATAATAGAATTAGTGTAATAACTATCGCTATAAAAGACTGCTCTATATTGGCTCCAAAAAATACAAAAGAAACAATAAAAGCAGCAATTCCTACGGCAACATTTAAACCATAACTAACATACATTGCGCCATAAAAAAATGAAGGTTCTATTTGATATTTGAAACCGCAATGGCTGCAATTCTCGTTCATTTTTAGAACATTAGTCAAATGAAGCGGATTTTTGTCTGAATACATGCTCTCATTTTGACATTTTGGACAACTTCCTGTTAAAATACTATTTAGTTTGGATCCTTTTTTTAACATTTGCAAAAAATTTAAAACAAAGGTACATTTTTGTACCAATACTGCTTGCAACAATAGTCACAAATTATGCTTAATATACACAATCTTTCGGTTTCTTTTGGAGGAACATATTTATTTGAAGAAGTTACTTTTCGTTTAGGTGCCGGCGACCGAGTTGGTCTTGTTGGTAAAAACGGAGCAGGTAAATCGACAATGCTAAAAATGTTAGCAAGAGATTTTGCTCCTGACTCGGGAGTTATCTCTCAAGAGAAAGATATCAGAATGGGATTTCTGCGTCAGGATATTGATTTTGAGCAAGGAAGAACCGTACTTGAAGAAGCGTATGAAGCTTTTACCGATATTAAAGTTGTAGAGAAGAAGTTGGAAGAAATCAATCATCAATTAGTTACAAGAACTGATTATGAAAGTGAGGAATACAGCCAGATCATCGAAGATTTATCTGATTACACGCATCGTTTTGATCTTTTAGGAGGTTATAATTATGTTGGAGATACAGAGAAAATTCTTTTAGGTTTAGGTTTTAAAAGAGAAGTATTCAATAATCAAACCGAAACATTTTCTGGAGGTTGGAGAATGCGTATCGAATTAGCAAAATTACTTTTGCAGGCTAACGATGTATTGCTTCTGGATGAGCCAACCAACCACTTAGATATCGAAAGTATCATTTGGTTAGAGAATTTCCTTCGTAATTATCCTGGAGTTGTAGTAATTGTATCCCACGATAAAATGTTCCTTGATAATGTTACAAACCGTACAATCGAAATCTCTTTAGGAAAAGCATACGACTTTAATAAACCTTATTCTCAATATTTAGAATTACGTCATGAAATTCGCGAAAAGCAATTGGCAACGCAAAAAAATCAGGCGAAGAAAATTGAAGAAACAGAAAAATTAATCGAGAAATTCCGTGCAAAAGCCTCAAAAGCTTCAATGGCGCAATCGTTGATTAAAAAGTTAGATAAAGTTGAAAGAATCGAAGTTGATGAAGATGATAATTCAGTAATGAACATCTCATTTCCAGTTTCAAAAGAACCTGGAAAAGTTGTTATTGAAGCTGAAGATGTAACAAAAAGTTACGGCGATAAAACCATTTTAAAAGATATTAGTTTATTAGTAGAACGAGGCAGTAAAATTGCTTTTGTCGGCCAAAACGGACAAGGAAAGTCGACTTTCATTAAAGCATTGGTTAATGAATTCGAGTACCAAGGAAATATCAAATTAGGACATAATGTACAACTAGGTTATTTTGCACAGAATCAAGCTGAATACTTAGATGGCGAAATTACTTTGCTTCAAACAATGGAAGATGCGGCGACAGATACAAATCGCTCTAAAGTTCGTGATATGTTGGGTTCGTTTTTGTTCCGTGGAGACGATGTTGAGAAAAAAGTAAAAGTGCTTTCTGGAGGAGAACGTAACCGTTTGGCACTTTGTAAACTATTATTACAGCCAATCAATGTGTTGTTGATGGATGAGCCTACAAACCACTTAGATATTAAATCTAAAAACGTTTTAAAGGCGGCACTTCAAAAATTTGGTGGCACTTTATTGTTAGTTTCTCACGACAGGGATTTCTTGCAGGGAATGTCGAATATTGTTTATGAATTCAAAGATCAAAAAATCAGAGAATATTTAGGAGATATTAATTTTTTCTTAGAACAGCGTAATTTAGAAAACATGCGTGAAGTCGAGAAAAAAGATGTTGTAAAAACAGCAGCTCCAAAAGAAAATAATAAAACTTCTTACGAAGATCAGAAAAAAGGAAAAGCGCTTCAAAACCGTTTAAGTAAAGTCGAAAGTCAAATCAAACAGTTAGAAAAAGACATTCAGCATGACGATAAAATGCTGGCTTCTAATTATGACAAACATATCGAAGATGCTTCATTTTTTACCGCTTATAATAAAAAGAAACAAGATCTTGACCAATTGCTTTTAGATTGGGAGATCGTTCAGGAAGAGATCGACAATTTTAATGCTTAATATAGAGTTGTTTCAAGTTTAAAGTTTCACGTTACAGAACCTGAAACTTTAAACCTGAAACTATTTAAATAATTCCAATAGATTTAGAATGTGCAATTGCTTCACTGCTTTCTTTAAAATAGCAAACGGCAACATCAAGAGATTCTAAATTTTGCATCACTTTTTTTACTTCGCCTTTCTGTGATTTACCAGTTTGTCTTATGTAAACAGCAACTACAGTAACGGGGAAAATTTTACAAATTCGCTCATATAAAACAGGATCCTGCTGCGAATCGTCACCCAATAATACATATTTAAGGTTCGGATAGAATTCTAAAACGTGTTTTATCTTGTCAAATTTATGATCATGATTACCGCGTCCGCTCATAAAAAAGTCAGTAAGACTCCTTTTAATATCTTTTAACAGAATTACAGCTCTCGGTAAATGGTGTATTTTGGCAAATTTCACAATAAATCGGTACAAATTCCATTCGCTGCTCGAGATAAAGAAAAAGGCATTTTCGCCCTCAGTATTATGACGTCCAGCAGAACTTAAAGCTTGATAATGCGATACAACATCTTTGAATACTCTGCGGTCGTTTACATTTTTAAAAAGTAGAATATATATTTTTCGAAAGATATTCTGAGTATGTGAAATCAAAAAAGTATCATCAATATCAGATATTATTCCTAAATTTCCTTTGTGCGGTCTAATGAAATTTGCTTTAGATACAATAATTTCCGAGTCATATTTTATGCTCACTTCGTATTCGATCCATCCAAAATGCGTTTCTTTTTCAAGCGGAATGCAAAATTTAAAATAACCATCTTCAAGCGTTTTTGTATGAATCTCTTGATTGCCATACTTTAAATAAACATCAAAATTTTCAAGTGTTTTTATCCTAAACTGATTGATAATCGAGCTGGCATTTTTGAAGTTTTTTTTCTGAAAATCGTAGTCGTAAGTTCTTTTAAAGACATGCCCCATTACAATTAATTCTTCTTCATTGGCATAACCTCGATATAATTGTAAAATTGGTTTCATTAATTCCGTACTTTTATAGAGTACTGTAAATTAATTATTTTAATTGGTTTTAAAAATAAAATTTTGAAAAAGAATATACTATTTGTTGTAAATCCTATTTCTGGAGATCTTGATAAAACAGATTTGATCGATGCTGTTAGAGAATTTGCAGCAGTAAATCATTTTGATTTGAGGGTTTATGAAACTACAGGAAAAAATGATCTAAAAGAGATACAAACATTATACAATCAATATAATCCAGAGCGAATTATCATTGCGGGAGGCGACGGAACTATTAAAATGGTAGCTGAAGCAATGGAGCAATACGATATAATTCTTGGGATTCTGCCAGCAGGTTCTGCAAATGGTCTTTCGGTCGATTTGAACTTACCTTCAAGTATAGAGGAGAATCTTAGAATTGCATTTTTACATGATTATATCGAGATGGATATGATTTGTATAAACGGTAAAAAAAGTATTCATTTAAGTGACCTTGGTTTAAATGCCAATTTGGTAAAAAACTATGAGCAAAGTGATTTACGAGGTTTTTGGGGATATGCTTTGCAGGCGTTTTCGGCTCTAAAAGAATCAGAGGAACCTTTTATTGCAACTATTTTGGCGAATAATGAAGAAGTTGAGCATACGGCAAGAATGCTTGTAATTGCCAATTCACAAAAGTATGGAACAGGAGTAGTTATTAATCCGAATGGTGCAATGAATGACGGAAAATTTGAATTAGTAATTTTAAAAAGTCTCGATTTATTGTTGATCGGAAAAATCATTACAGGGAATATGCCAATTGACTCTGATGATATTGTTATTATTTCAACAGATAAAGCAACTATAAAAACAGATTATCCAGTTAATTTTCAAATTGATGGTGAATATTGTGGAGCACAGACTAATCTAGAAGTTCATATTTTGCATAAGCAGATGAAAATAGCAATTCCGTAAGTGAAAATAGAATTTTAGTTTTATACTAAATTACCACAATCATTGTCATTTCGATCCCGAGGCTTCGGGAGAGAAATCTTCGTAAGAAACGCTATAAAGATTGGTTTTTCGTTGCGGAGTTACTCGCGGAGATTTGCTTCGCCTGTTCGCTATCGCGCGAGTTTCCTGCGTCGAAATGACAAAAATGCGCAAACGAACTTTGAATTTAAGCTTTTACCAAAGTTTTACGTGACTATTTAAAAGGATTTCGTTCCTGCCATTCCGTTTTAGGTTCCAGGTAATTAAAGAATCTCCCAATATTGTGATTGATTAATGTATTGCTGTGCGTAATTAAGCCATACATTTTTACTGGTTTCGCGCCCACAGAACTTTTAATTTCAAGAGCAGTTCGAGCAAATACAATTGATGAAAAACCTTGATTAATTGAATACGCAATCATATCGTAAAGCATATTTAAATAAAGCATTTTTTCGCGTTGAATACTTTCATCATATCCTAAAAAATAAGTATCCATTACAGCTCCATTCTTTATCAATGTGTTAAAACCAATTAGTTTTTCATCTAGAAAATAACCATAAAGCAAAAAATCATCTTTCATGATTTCTTTAAAAAAGCTAAAATGATTTCGAGCTAAGAAAAAAGTATTAAAAGGCGCATTTTTGGCCACATGAAAATACAACTCGTAAATAACATCTTCATATTTTCGAATATCAGAAAGTGACATTTTTTTCTTTTCAATTCCTTCAGATTTTTTTCGTGCCCGTTTGTACTGATCTCGATATTTTTTTGACAAAGCGTCGATATAGTCTTGTTCGGTTTTCCAATTTCTATTGATTTCAAAAACCATATTGGGCTGAGTCGAAAAAGTATAATTGTTTTTAAATTCAGCTTGCAAAGGCTCAATTTCTTTTGCAGTAAAATCTTTTATACTCGTAATATGTACTTTTTTACCTTGTGATTTTAAATCTTTTTTGAGCTGTGTAATTGCTTTATGAAGTGTTTTAATTGCTTTTGCTTCTTTTATATTTGGACTAAAAGCAAAGGCATTTTGACCTGTCAGCATATTGTTGCCAACAAATAAAACATGTGATGCAAAGTTTTTGAAAGCAAAATTACGCACAGAAGTTTTCAAGCATTGATCACGTTCACCAAAAGATTCCAGCTTTTCGGCAAATAAAAACTGAGTTAATGCAATTCCTAAAAGAGTTTCTTTATCAAAAATTCCAATAAAATGACAGATCATATTTACAGGAGAAGAATTTTCGAGTATCTCGAGATATTCCCGTGTCAAAAAGATGTTATTATCAGCCAGCGAGTTCCATTCTAAAGGCAGTAACGAAGCGCTGTTGTAGATTTGAAAAGAATAAGTTGTATTCAAAAGAGAGTGCTAATTTGTTCAAAATTAGATAATTTTTATAAAAACTCAATTCCTTTAAGTAATTATTAAGAAAAGCCCGTTTGAATTTAATTTTTCAAACGGGTTAGTTCTTTGTTATTTATGCAAATCCGCAGATAATACCGCCCATTAAAGCAAGTGTAACCATCCAATAACCAGCATGAATAAAAATATATTTCCAAGACTTTCTTTCGAATAGTCCATTAATTCCAACAATTGGAAGTGCAAAAAATAAACCCGACATAAATCCATGAAGTGCACCATGTTTAAAGGTGCGATATGCTGTGCCATAATCGGCCATAAAAGCTTTAAATGATGGTTTTGCAGCATCAATCAAAGGCGGACCGCCAACCATTCCGACAGCTCCAGATTGATGAATGGTTAATCCCATTAATATTACCGTAATCATCAAAGAAAAAATATAAGTAAACCCAAATATTTTGAGCATATTTCCAGTTTTAAGATCATCTTCGGTAAAATTATTTTCTTTCATCCAAATTGTACCAAATACTTTAGGATGGTACCAAATAAAACCAACTACCAACGTGACAATTGCGGCTAATAAAAGCGCAGAGAAGTGAATTTCCATATTATGAGGTTTTTAGAATTAGTTGATTCAAAAATAGTTAAAAAAATGATTATGTTGCTAAAAGTTAAAAAAGTAGTAAAAATAACACATGGTTTTTATTTATTAACACTTTATCGACAATATATGCTTTATGTCTAGTAATTGCCTAATTTTGATAATAGAAAAATCTAATTCCCCAAAATTAGTTATGAAAAGCTTAACCACTCTTTTTTTAGCGTTTGTTTTTTCTCTAAATACTTTTGCAGATACTGTTTCAGATAAAGAGAAAGAGGCGTTACTAAAATTTTATCATGCTACAAATGGCTCCCAATGGAAGATAAAATGGGATCTATCGCTTTCTATTTCAACTTGGTATGGTGTTGAAATAGAAAATGGAAAAGTAGCAGGACTTAATCTGCCAGACAATAATCTGCAGGGAGAATTACCTCTTGAGTTTTTTGATTTAGTCAATTTAGAAAGAATTGATCTTCATAAAAATAAATTGGTGGGAACATTGCCAAATGCTGTCAGCGGTTTTAAAGAACTTGAAGTTCTAGATATTTCATCTAATAAAATATCAGGCCAATTACCTTTAAATTTTGGGAATTTAAAAAAGTTAGAAATACTTTCATTGTTTGACAATGAAATTGAAGGACAACTTCCTAGCTCAATATATACAATTACAACCTTAAAAGTACTGCTTTTAAACAGTAATAAATTCTCTGGAAACTTAAGTAAAGAGATATTGAATTTAAATGCTCTGCAAAACCTAAGTTTATTTAATAACAGTTTTGACGGCGAAATTCCCGAAGAACTGGGAAAATTAAAAAACTTATCAGAGATGAATCTTTCCTACAATAAATTTAAAGGAGCTGTTTCAAAAAAACTAACCTTGCTGGATTCGTTGAATATGACAATGTTTGATGAAGATGGAAATCCATTTTTATTAGATTTAATTGAAGAAAAAATACCCGAAAATATTATCGCAAATTAATCGTGCTTATGAATGAATTTTACTCGTTGAAAAAAGTTGATTAAATATATTTAGTTAATTGCCGAAAAACCGTAATTCTTTACGGTTTTTTTTATTTAATTTTTTGAGTTTATGAATTGTTAAAAGGCATTGCAGTTATTTTTATTGTTTTAATTTTGTCAAATAAATTTGATGTTAGTTTTTAAAACATTCATTTTTTTTCATAACTTTAAATATGAGTAAAGAGAAAAACATATAACCTTTTTAATTATAAAATTATGGTATTACAATATCAAGGTGAACAACACGGAAAAGCGACTACTTTTACAATAAGAATTATTGGTAACAACTTGTCAAAAAGCAGCTCCAATTATCAGATTGATTTATTAATAGGAGATAATAAACTGCCTACTTTTACTACTTCAATTCATCAAAGTCTGTCGAATTGCTTGAAAGAAATTTACTTGTTTAGAAAACATAACGGAATCAAGTTTAATGAAGCATCAGAAAAGATAACTTCACTTTATGTGCCTTATGATAAGGTTTTGTACAATTATAATAAACATGCACTGTTTATGGCTTAATAAGCCATTTAATATTATATATAAAAAGACTGCTCGCTTGGGCAGTCTTTTTTTGTTTTATCAGTTTTATAATTCTTTATTATGAAACAATGAATTAGCTTGATATTCTGGATGTTTGTCGATGTAAGCCTTTATGTAAGGACAATACGGTTTTACCTTAAGATGATTTTCTTCTGCATAATCCAAAACATATTTTGCTATATATGCCGCTAATCCTCGTCCAGATAATTCTGGCGGAACCTCAGTATGAATATAAGCAATACCGCCATCAAATAATTTGTATTGTTCAAACGCCATATGTCCATCTACGTGAATCTCAAAACGTTTGTCTTTTTCGTTGTTTATAACCGTATATTCCATAATTGATTTTTTTTAGTATTGTAAAATTAGTAAGTATAAAACCTAGTAGACTTAATCTATGACAAGAAATTTTAAAAAACAGCATTGATCGAGCTATTCTTTTATAGTCTTTAAAAGTCAGTTCCCCAAAATAATACTCTAACTTTGAGTACTGCTTAAAAAAGCAAATAGAATTTACAGAATAAATCATCAATGAAAGATAAAGAAAATAATCAAAAAGGTTGTTCAGTGCAGGAATGCAGTATAGATGATATTAATCATTTGGGCAGTTCGCCGCTTTACACGATATTTTTATTTGAAGGCAGCGGGAAAGTAAGTGTAGATTTAGTCGAGTACTCTTTTAATGGCAAAATTGTACTGTTTTCAACGCCATACCAAATGGTTTATTTTAATGTAAAATCTCCAATTAAAGTTAGAAAACTGCAGTTTCACGGTGATTTTTACTGTATTGAATATCATAAAAAAGAAGTCGCCTGCAATGGACTTTTGTTTAATAATATTTATCAGCAGACTTTTATAAATCTTAAAGAAGAAGACTTTGCCGAAATTGATTCCATCTTGAGAAAAATGATAATCGAGCTTCAAGAGTCGAATACTTACGCTGCAGCAGTTGTAAAAGCGTATTTACAACTGATTTTGGCATTATGCAGTAAAATTAAATCTAAAGATAACAGCATCGAAGCAGAAAAGAATGCACATCATCCGTTGATGAATTTTAAGGAGCTGCTGGAAAATAATTTTCATAAAGAAAGGCAGCCTTCTTTTTATGCTGCAAAAATGGGGATTTCTCCCAATAATTTTTCGAAGATCTGCAAGCAGTATTTCTTAAAAACACCGTCAACATTAATTCATGAAAGAGTAATACTTGAATCTAAAAAGTTAATTCATCTGACTTATAAGAGTATGAAAGAAATTGCGGCTGAATTGAATTTTGATGATGAGAATTATTTTAGCCGTTACTTTAAAAAACATACTGGAATTACGCCAACTGCTTTTCGTGAAAATGTTGGAATATCTATCGTAGCAGATTTGTCCAGACAATAGCCATATTTGTCCATTGTGGTCTAAATTGACTCTTCTTAATTTTGTGTCTAAATACTTAGACTATGAAAATCTTAATCATTTTATCAAAATTACAAGGGCAGTTTATCAATTTTATGCGAATCGCTATTCTTATCGTTATGGTGTGGATTGGCGGACTTAAAGCTTTTCAATATGAGGCTGACGGAATCGTTCCTTTTGTAGCCAACAGCCCTTTGATGAGTTTCTTTTATAATAATCCGCAAGAATATAAAGAACATAAAAATAAAGAAGGGGAGATGGTTCAAAAGAATATTGAATGGAATCATCAAAACGGAACGTATAGTTTTTCGTATGCTTTGGGAACTGCTATTGTTATTATTGGTGCGTTGACTTTTTTGGGGATTTTTAATAATCGTTTGGGACTTATCGGCGGATTGCTTACTGCAGGTATGGCATTGGTAACTCTTACTTTTTTAATTACAACTCCAGAAACTTGGGTTCCTAATTTGGGAGGCGATCTGCCAACTCCGCAATTTGGTTTTCCTTATTTATCAGGAGCTGGTCGATTAGTTGTAAAAGATATTATTATGATGGCCGGCGGTTTGATTGTTGCTTCTGATTCTGCTAAAAAGCTTCTGAAAGATTAAAAAAATGAACAAACATAAGTTAATTAGATATTTGTTTGCGTTCATCATGATTGTTTTGATGGTCGGCATTTCAGAATGGCTGGGTGAAAAGGAAATTTTGTTTCCCGAAATGGCAGCATTGGTGCTGGGATTTTGGGTTATCGATAAAAAAATATGGACAGTCAGCAGACCAATGTTAATAGTGTTGATGACTGTTTGTGCTTTTTTTGGAATTTTACTGGTTCGTTTTTCTCCATTTCCACTTTTAGTAAACATTGCCATTTCATTTGTTTTTACTTCGGCATGTCTTGTTGTAACACGAACTACTTTAATACCCATAACATCTGCTGCGATGCTGCCTGTGTTATTAGGAACGGAATCTTTTATTTATCCAATTTCTGTATTTGTAATGAGCCTTTTGGTAGTTTTTGGACAATGGTTTTTGGAGAAAAACGGACTGCGTAAGGCGGTTATAATTGATCTAAAGAAAGGAAAATACAAATATACACTTCAGCATTGGATCAAATTACTTTTTGGATTACTGCTTATCGCGGCGATTCCGGTTTTAAATAATCAATTGTATTACATAGTTCCACCATTAGTAGTTATGTTTATAGAGTTCAGCTCATCATCATCAGGATTTAGAAATCGTCCGCTGCAGGTTTATTTGGTTGTTGTAATCGCCGCTTTTTTAGGAACTATTTTTCAGTATTATGTGCATACACTACTTGGCTTGTCGCTGATGTTTACAGTAACGCTATTGTTTTTATGCCTTTTTGTTCTTTTTGAAATCACCAGAAAACCATTTGCTCCAGCTTGTGCTATTGCTTTGGTTCCAATGATTATTCCTCAAAACAATCTGCTTTTATATCCTTTTCAGGCAGCAGTTGGTTCAGCCGTATTTTTATTTACGGCGATGGTATTTTTTTTAAAATGCTATCGATGGAAACGAAAACATCTTCTAATTTGTTTTCTTCCTCAGTTTGTCAGATGCAGAATTGATCGCCCAAATCGTAAAGAGCGAAAAATTCAAGAATTAGGGTAAAATTAAAAGGAGAATATTACTTCCTGTTTTTCAACCATCTTTCGATTGGTTCAATGGCGGTGTTGATAATGATAACAATAAGTGTACAAATTAAAGCTTCGGCAAAATAACCAGAAGCAGCAATACAGCCAATTGCGGCACTGCACCATATTGTAGCGGCCGAGTTTAAGCCATGTACATTATCGCCTTCTCTAAAAATGACTCCTGCACCTAGAAAACCAACGCCCATAACAACCTGAGCTGTTATACGAGTTACATCAACATTTAAGGCAGTATCTGCAACTTTTATAGATAATAATACAAAAGTTGCGGCTCCTATTGCCACCAGTGTATTCGTTTTTAATCCCGTTTCTTTATGATGCCATTGTCTTTCAAAACCTATAATTAATCCCGCTAAAGTGGCGGCAGCAAGTCTTGTTAAAAATTCTGTCGTGCTCAAAATTATTACTTTTTAGATCATTAAAAAAGATTCATTTTCTTGTAAAAGCTGTAATCTTAACATAAAGATATTTAAAAAATAAATATACTCAACGAGTTTAAAAAGAATCTATTTTAATGCCTCAAACAATATTTCTACCGGATGTTGTGCTTTACGACCTGTACCATCTGCAATTTGATGCCTGCAGCTTGTTCCTGATGCCGAAATTAATGCAGCCTGTTCTTCTGAACGAATTGTTGGAAACAAAACCAGTTCTCCTATTTTCATAGATATATCATAATGCTCTTTTTCATAACCAAAAGAACCCGCCATACCGCAGCATCCACTCGGAATGTTTAAAACGGTATAGTTTTTTGGAAGCATTAAAATTTTCTTTAACGGTACTAATGAGGATAAAGCTTTCTGAAAACAATGTCCATGCATACGCACACGTTCTATTTTATCAGTAAAACTGGCTGATGAAATACGACCTTTGTCTAGTTCTGAAGCTAAAAATTCTTCAAATAAAAAGGTTTTTGAAGCCGCTAATTTTGCTTTTTCTTTTAAATCGCCGCGACATAAATCGGGATATTCATCTCGAAAAGATAAAATTCCCGAAGGTTCTATTCCAATTAAAATTCCATCTTTAGGTATGCTTTTTTCAAAATCAAGAATATTTTGTTCCACTATTTCTCGTGCTTCTTTCAACATTCCTTTAGAAAGATAGGTTCTACCGCTGATGCCGATTTTCGGAATTTCCACTTGATAACCTAAACGATTTAAAAGTTTAACAGCCGTTTGACCAATTTTAACGTCATAATAATTCAAAAATTCATCATTGTACAAATACACTTTACCATTTGTAAAATCGCCTTTTTGAGTATAGTTTTTCATCCATTTTTCAAAAGTGATTTTATGCATTGAAGGCAATTTTCTCTCCACTGCAAAACCCGATGCTTTTTTTATAATATTTCCTAAAACACCTTTGGTCGATAAATTGTAAATCCAAGGTACTGCTGCAAACAAATGATTTATTTTGGGTGTATTTCCAATCAATTTCGAACGGAATTTAATACCGTTTTTATCGTGATAGTGTTGTAATGTTTCGGCTTTTAGTTTTGCCATATCAACATTCGACGGGCATTCAGATTTACAACCTTTACAGCTTAAGCATAAATCGAGAACTTCAAGAAGACCTTCGTCATCAAATTTGTTTTCTTTCTTCGAATTCGTTATCGTTTCTCTTAAAATGTTTGCCCTTGCACGTGTTGTGTGTTTTTCGTCGCGAGTTGCCATATAGCTTGGGCACATTGTACCGCCGCTTTTTTCGGTTTTTCGGCAGTCTCCAGAACCATTGCACATTTCAGCTGCACGCAAAATTCCGTTGTGCTCAGAAAAGTCAAAATAAGTTTCAGGCATTGGTGTTTCTTGACCAGCTGTATATCTTAAACTGGTATCCATAGGCGGCGTATTTACAATTTTACCAGGATTAAAAACACCCCAAGGATCCCAAACTTCTTTTATTTGAACAAACATTTGATAGATTTCGTCACCCAGCATAAGCGGAATAAATTCTCCTCGAAGTCTTCCGTCACCGTGTTCGCCGCTCAAAGAACCTTTATATTTTTTAACTAAATGTGCAATGTCTGTTGCGATAGTTCTAAAAATTGCTGTGCCTTCCTCTGTTTTTAAATCGATAATAGGGCGCAGGTGCAATTCGCCCGTTGCGGCGTGAGCATAATGCACACAGTTTAAATTTCTTTCTTTTAAAACTGCATTGAAATCTTCAATAAAATCTGGTAAATCGTTTACATCGACGGCCGTATCTTCAATTACAGCAACAGCTTTGGCATCGCCGGGAATATTTGATAATAAACCTAATCCAGCTTTTCTTAAAGCCCATACTTTATTAGTGTCTTCTCCGTAAACGATTGGAAAATGATATCCAAGATTTTTAGAGCGCATCAAAGCTTCCATTTCTATCGCAACAGCGTCAATTTCTTCTTGAGTATCACGTAAAAATTCGACTGCTAAAATCGCTTGCGGATCGCCTTTTACAAAAAAGCGATTTTTGCTTTGCTCAATGTTTTCTTTTGTACATTCTAGAATATAATGATCGATTAACTCAACGCTGTCTGGATTGAATTTTAAGGCTTCAATATTGGCTTTTAATGATTCATTAATGCTGTCAAAATGTATGCAGACTAAAGCGGCGTGAGGTTTTAGTGCTTCAACTAAATTTAATTTTATGGCTGTAGAAAAAAATAAAGTTCCTTCAGATCCTGCAATTAATTTACAAAAATTGAACTTTTCGTCTGAATCTCCAAAAGGCATAGAATCTGCCAATAAATCTAAAGCATAACCCGTATTTCTTCTCGGGATTGTTTTTTTAGGAAAATTATCCTCGAATAATATTCTGTTGGTTTCTAATGATAAAAGATCTTTAGCTTGAAGATAAATGGCTTGTTCGAGAGGACTTACGATATTAATTCCGTTGCATTTGTCTTCGAATTCGGCATTTGTCAAAGCACCAAAAGTAACCTCGCAGCCATCAGCCAGAAAGCCTTTAACTTCAAGTAGATGTTCACGAGTAGAACCATAAACAACAGATCGTGCACCGCAGGCATTATTGCCAACCATACCGCCAATCATGCAGCGATTACTGGTAGAAGTTTCAGGTCCAAAGAACAGTTTATATGATTTTAAATGAAGATTTAATTCATCACGAATTACTCCGGGTTCTACCCAAGCCGTTTTTTCAATTGGATCAACGGAAATGATTTTGGTAAATTCCTGCGAAATATCAACTATAATTCCATTTCCAACCACTTGACCAGCAAGTGAGG
This sequence comes from Flavobacterium plurextorum, assembly GCF_002217395.1. Taxonomy (GTDB): domain Bacteria; phylum Bacteroidota; class Bacteroidia; order Flavobacteriales; family Flavobacteriaceae; genus Flavobacterium; species Flavobacterium plurextorum. The sequence goes on from NZ_MUHD01000021.1 coordinate 146,416, forward strand.
TTCCGGCAGCACGCGGTATTATGCTGCTTTTATTTTCTCTTGCAAAGGCAATGATTTTCTGAATATCTTCTTTCGTTTTTGGAACTGCAACGGCCAAAGGCATTTCTTTGTAAGCGCTTGCATCAGTAGCATAAAGCAGACGCATGGTATGATCGTAAAATAATTTACCTTCTAATTGCTTTTCTAAACTTTCAAGATTAATAGAATTCTTGGAAAGGATATTATTGTTATTCATTTTAATACAGTAATTATATAGAAGATTGCCTTATCCAAGGTTATTCGGATAAAAAGTCAGGAATAGTCTTTGTTTGTTTTTGCTGTTTTTTAACACATAATCCTGAAACTCAATTAGAGTTTCAGGATTATGTGTTAAATATTTTTTACAATTCGCTTAATGCAATGTCAAGTAATCGCACCATTTCATCAGCATTTTGTTTGCTGAATGTCATAGGTGGTTTTATTTTTAAAACATTATGCAAAGGACCGTCTGTACTGAGTAAAAAGCCATTTGCTTTCATTTTTTCAACTACAATATCTATTTCAGGAACGGCAGGCTCCATTGTTGTTCTGTCTTTTACCATTTCGGCGCCAATGAATAATCCGTGTCCTCGAACATCACTTATTATTGAGTATTTTGCCATCAAAGTTTTAAGACCGTTCATCAAATGATTTCCTACTTCAAGTGCATGCTGCTGCATTTCTTCTTCCTGAATAACATCTAAAACCGCTAATCCTGTTGTCATAGAAACTGGATTTCCTCCAAAGGTGTTAAAATACTCTAATCCGTTATTAAAAGAATCTGCGATTTCCTCTGTTACAATTACTGCTGCGAGTGGATGTCCGTTGCCAATTGGTTTCCCTAAAACTACAATATCCGGAACTACATTTTGTAATTCAAATCCCCAGAAATGATCTCCGATTCTTCCAAATCCTACTTGAACTTCATCGGCGATGCAAACACCTCCAACAGCTCTGACATATTCGTAAGCTGTTTTGAGATAGTTTTCTGGTAACGGAATTTGTCCTCCGACTCCCAATAAAGTTTCACAAATAAATACAGCAGGTGCTTTATCTTCTTTCTTTAAATCTTCGATAATTCGTTGTACGTCAGCAGCATATTTTTCGCCTGCTTTTTCATCGCCATATTTAAAAGGACCTCGATATAAATCGGGATTGATTGCTTTGTGAATCCATGGCATTTGACCAAAACCGCCTTTGCTGTCAAATTTATACGGACTCATTTCCATTGCCACAGTTGAGGTTCCGTGATACGCATGATCTAGTACAATAATATCTTTTTGTTTGGTATAATGACGGCTCATTCTAATAGCCAAATCATTTGCTTCGCTGCCAGAGTTTACAAAATAACAAACACTTAATTTTTCAGGTAATGTAGCAGTAAGTTTTTCTGCATATTCTGTTATTGCATCATTTAAATAACGTGTATTTGTGTTTAAAGTCGCAATTTGTTTTTGCATTTTTCTAACTACAACTGGGTGGCAATGTCCAACATGCGATGGATTGTTTACACAATCTACAAAGGTTTTTCCTTTGTCATCATACAAATATTGCAGTGCGCCTTTGACAATTTTTAATTTGTCTTTGTAACCAATGCTTAGGTTTCGACCAATTTTCTTTTTACGAACTTCAAGTAAATCGCTATAATCCGTATCATTTATTAATCCTTCAAAACCACAAGCTTTTCTAAAAGCATCTTGTGCTTTGATTGGATTAATTTGAATTAACTTATACAATAAATCCCAAGCTGGTTTTTCAGTAATAAAATGATGTTCATTATTACTGTCTAACGAAGCATTGTAAGCAGATTGTGTAACGCTGATGCAAAGTCTTCCAGCTATTAAATAATACAATAAATCTAATTCCTGTTCCGTAAGTTTATATGCTTCATGATACCCCTGAACAATTGATGCCGCAACAGCGATCGGATCTTCTTCATCGAGCATGGCATAAGTACAAGCGATAGCTAGATTATTGATAAGAGCGGTGTAGACCATATCGCCAAAATCAATTAAACCACTTACACGATTACCTTGCACTAATACATTGTAGTCGTTGGCATCGTTGTGTATATAAGCATGTCTCAAGCGATGTATTTGAGGCAGAACTTCTGTGTCAAATTGAAGTAGAAAATAACCTGCAATACGCCTTTTTTCGTGATTTAGAATGTGTTTTAAGTTATCTCCAGCTTCACTCGCATGACTAATGTCCCAAGTGTAATTGCGATGCATTGCAGGATGTGAAAAATCCTTTAAAGCATTGTCCATATTCCCTAAAAAAGAACCTAAATTATAATGTAATTCAGTTGTTTTAGCCTTTTCATCTACCCAAAAAACACCCTCTAAAAAGTTTAGAATTCGTATATAATAAGTATGATCGTCAAGTACTATTTTAGTTAATTCACCGCCTTGATTATTAATGCAAAAATGCTGAAAGCAATTAGAGATATTGCTTCTCGTTAAGTGTTTTATGATTTCAACCTGAGCTTCTAAAAAAGGAAATGAGTGACTCTCATTTGATACTTTTAGAATGTACTTTTCATTTTTGTCATTCGATAAAAGAAAATTTAGTTCATCATATCCATTTAATGCCTTTACGGTTACGGTTAATCCGTAATGTTCTTTTACTAAGTCTTGAATAGCTGCTTCTGAAAAAGTCATTGGTATTGTATTTTATTGTTTTTGTTTGTTTTATTTTTCGCCACAAATTGCACGAATTTACACTAATTATTGTGTGTATTCTATTTGAAAAAATTCGTGCTAATTTGTGGAATTAGTGGCAAACTTTTATTTCCAAATCACAGCTTGTGCAGGCTGTAATGGGTTTTGTCCCACCAATATTTTACTTCCTTGAGGAATTGGCAGATTAATAGGCTCATTGGTATAATTTACGCCTACATAAAAACCATCTCTCCATTCTATAAAAACGCCTTTTGGTAAGTTTTCAATCGCAACTTTGGCACGAGAATACGTATCGCGTACAATTTGTCTCTCTAAACTTCCATCGTTGCTTTCTGCTCCAATATAAGTGATAGTTCCTTTACCTAATTTTCGAGTTACAGCTGCTGCTTTGCCTTTATAAAACTGATCGTCATAAGTGGCTAAAACTTCTGTTCCTTGTTTAGGCGATAAAACATCAGCCCAAGTATTCCATTTGTAGCTGTTGTTTCCTGCTTTAATCGTTCCGTTTACATCTGCAACCAGCATATCAAAAAAGTCGACATCAGCACCTATTAAAGGAACAATAGGAGCATTCCAATTTGCTTCGAAAAAATGACCGTTTCTGTCTTTCTGTCCTGTACGGCAAGTTAGAATTAAATTTCCTCCGTTCTCTACATATTTTTGCCATTTTGCTACCAGCTTTTGATCAACAAGCTGATAAGCCGGAGCAACAATAAATGGATAATCATCAAAATTAGCCTCTTCCGTAATAAAATCCATTGGCGCACCAGTTGATTTAACAGCCGAAGTATAAGTGTTTCTGTGTTTCCACGTATTCCAGAATTTAGTTTGTTTCTGGTTTTCTAAATCCCAAAGATTGTCATGACTCCATAAAAAACCAGTTTTTCTTTTCGCAATATCTTGCGGTATTACGGCTTTCGGATTGTATTCTTTACGAAGTAATTTCATGTCTTCGATAGATTGTACAAATTCTTTTCCACCTTGCGTAAGTGTTACGCCATCAGTACCAACAATTCCGTCATGATACATTTCACTGCTTCCAAGCGGATGTCTGTATCTATACGTACAAGTAAAAGAACAGCCGCCGCCAAAAGCCTGTGAAATCCACATGTGAACAGTTCCCGGAAGTAACTGCGGATTAATACTTGCCCAGTTTACCTGTCCTGGCTGTAATTCCATAACACCAGTAACGCCAGTTATCGATCTGTAGTAATCATTTGCTTCTGAAATTTTGCTTGGTGAACCCATTCTAAAACTATCGCCGCCTAACGGATTTTGACCGCTTACAGGATACATTGTATAGGTTATAAAGTCCATTTTGTCAGCACTTCTTGGATCAGCGTCATAGATTACGTTGGTAAAGTTTGTTGTAATCCATTGTTTTGGATCAACATATTTTCTAAGTATTTCAGCTTGTCTGTTCAAGTATTGAGCTTGAGCATCAGATGTAAATCTTTTGAAATCTAAAACGGCATGCGGACTCAATTTATCTTCAAAATACATTTCTGCATTTGGTAAAACAATTTGTTCAAAGTTATTGTAACGTGTGCTCCAGAAATTTCCAACCCATTCTGTGTTTAACTTTTCGATTGTTCCGTATTTGGCTTTAAGCCAAATTTGAAATGCTTTGCGTGCCGACGGACTAAAATCTGCTGTACCAAGAGGTTCATTGTCGATCTGCCAGCCCATGATATTTTTATTCTTACCGTATCTTTTTCCTAATTCGGCAACAATTTGATCTGTAAATTGGCTGTATTTTTCATTTGTTATAGACACATTCGCTCTGTTTCCGTGTTCTCTGCGACGGCCGTTTGCATCTACTAAATAAATTTCAGGATATTTTTCTCCCATCCATGCCGGCGGAGTTGGAGTTGGCGTACAAAGAATCACTTTTAAACCTTCTTTTTCGGCTATAGCCAAAGCATCGTCCAGCCATTTAAAATCATAAACGCCTTCTTGCGGTTCCATGTAAGTCCAAGCGAATTCAGCAAAATGCGTAAATTCAAAACCAAGTTTTTTAATGTTTTTCAGGTCGCGTTCCCATTGTTCTCTTGGCCATTGTTCAGGATAATAGTAAACGCCAATCTGCATTAAATCAGGTTTTGAGAAAAAACGCTGTGGATCTTTTTTTTCTGAAGAAACTGCTTTTTTATTTTGAGCAAAAATAGGTGTCGAATGACTGCCTGCAATAAATGTTACTGCAGCAATAAATTTTGCAAGAGATATATTTTGGTTGAACATATTTTGTCTTGTTGTGTGTTAATTAAATTTAGATCGTTAGTTTTAAGCTGTTGGATGTAATATTTTAACTTTTTTAAACACATAGAAACATAGATTTTATGTCTGAAAAAAGGTTATAAAAAGAAATTTATTTCTTTCATATAGTCAGTTATGTTTATTTAAAACAAGTGAAACGCCTTCTTTTCGATTAAAAAAAAGTATCCTCTATGTGTTTAAAATTACTGCATCCAGCGTTTTATTATTTGTCTTCTAAAAGAAGCATTAAATAATGCGCCGCCGACCAGCTGAAATTATAAGCTTCAAGTCCTTTTCCAGTTAGAGGCTGATAATTTTCTCTAATAGAAGTTCCTTTGTCTAGAACACCGTCAGCGTTATGAATAAGCTTATGCGCTAATTGATTTGCTTCGTTTGTGTATCCGTATTTTTCAAGTCCATTGATGCCAAAATAACTTTGATCCAGCCAGATTGGTCCTCTCCAATAACCACCTTCAGGTTTAAATTTCGGATGATTTGCTGCTAATGTCGGTAAGGGAACAAATGTGTTGAAAATAGCAGGATTAAGCATGTTTTCTTTCATTAATTTAGTTTGTTCTGGAGTTGCAACTTCTGCCCAAATAGGCAGATATCCCTCGCATCCCATAATCTTTATTAACGATTTTCCGTCGATTGTTGTGTCGTAAAACCAACCCGTAGAAGCATCCCAAAATTGAGTTTGAATTTTAGTTTTTAGTGCTGTGCTTTCCTCTTGCCAGTCTTTTGATTCTTTGGTCAATTTTAAAACTTGAGCCATCTTACTCAAATAATTTTTTTCGGCATACAAGAATGAATTTAAATCGACACTTTCCTGATCTAAAGAAAAAGCTTTTTCTCCATTTTTTAAGATTTTACTGTCATCAAAACGAACAGCATTATCCATTCCGCTTTCCCATTTTCCTGCAATTAGAGTTCCGTCTGTTGAGCCAAATTCGCATAAACCATCTTGATCGTGATCACGTTCTTTGTACCACCAGTTATGGTATAGTTTTAATTTTGGATAAAACTCTTTTAAGAAAGCTGCATCTTTTGTTTTCTCATAAATTTTCCAAATTGCCCATGCTGCAAGCGGTGCTTTTGTGTTGCGGTAATTGTTTTCTTCGATAAGATTATTTCTGTAAACACAATCAGGAATAAAACCGTTTGGTTCTTGATAATCAAATAAAGCACGCATTTGGTTTTTCGCCAATTCAGCATCGTAATTTGCCACAGCTGCCGCATGTTTCCAGCTGTCCCATGCCCAAAATCCATGAAACCATTCGTAATTGTAGCTCGGAAAAAGACCTCCGTGTTTTAATCCTTCTGCTGCAATTCTGGTATTGTTTTGTAATGTCAATTCTAATTTTGCAATTAAATCAGAATAAATATTGTCTTTGTAAATCGCTTTTTTCTTGGCAATTAATTGTGCCAATAGATTTTCTTTTTCTTTTTGTGTGTTGTTCAACAGTGTGTTAAATGTTGTTTTAGCTATCGTTTCTTTTTCTTTCTGCCATGAATACTGTGGAAAAATAAAGGTTTGAGAAACAACAATATCTTTAGTTTCATTAGGTTTTAAAGTTAGTTTTTCAGTTTGAGCTTTATAACCTTCTTTTGTAATTTCGATTGCAGGATTTGAGTTTAAAAACTGAATGTATCCAATCGCTTTACTTTTTGAAGAAACTATTTTTAAAGTTTTGTTTTCATCGGATAACTTTAAATTATTTAAAAAAAGAGAGGCATTATAAGACGGATAAAGTGTTATTGTTTTTCCTGTTTTATTGGTAATACTTGTTTTTTGAAGTACCGAATGACCTGACAAATAAACAAGCTGTTGTTTTACATTTACCTTTTCGTTCTGAAATTGCTGCTCTAAATGGCTGTTGTAACTGCTTTGATTTACTAAAGTGTTTTTCCAGTTAATGGCTTCGTTTTTATTTTCGTCAGTAAGCTGTAAAGAAACAAATGATGGACTCAGCCAAACTCCGTTTTGTTCTGTCATTAAAAATGGACCGGAAAATCCTGCCTGCGTATTTGGTGTATCCAAGAATCCGAATGCAAACCAAGCGCCTTTATCTGAAAAAGCCAATGAGTTACGATCTGTCGCATTCGCTGGATTTCCCTTATAATTTAAGCTGTTTTTTGCGGATTCTAAAATTGGAAATCCTTTTTGCGCCGAGCCGGATTGTAAGATAAAAAAGAAGGATAGAATAAAAAGTGTATGCCTTTTGCCCATGTTATTTCGTCTTTATTGAGTGTTTTTTGTTTTTATTTCAGCCGTTTATATCAATCGATGCTTTTAGATAAATATAATATTGTGGAGAATGGTTTATAGAATACTATCTCCAGCAATTTGCTATTAGATAAAAAGAATAGCCCAAGAAATATAGGGCTATTCTTTTAGAAATTGTAATTATTGAATGGATTAATTTGCTTGTAATTCTGTTAACGGAATAGGGTAGAAGTTGTTTTTTGCAGCATCAAACCCAGTACGTCCTGCAGCATCAAGAGCAGCTTTTGTTTTTCCCCAACGACGTAAGTCATAAAAACGATAGTTTTCAAGAGGAAATTCAAGAATTCTTTCGTGTTCGATTTGAGCTTTTACAGCGCTTGCAGTTGTTCCTGTCATTGCTGGCATATCTGCTCTATTACGCACTTTGTTGATGTACGGAATTGCTTCTGGTGTACGACCTAATTCGTTTAATACTTCGGCCTGCATCAATAATACGTTTGAGTATCTCATTAATGGAACATTGATTGCAGTAAATTCCTGATTCATTTTTTCTTGTGTACTTGGAATAAATTTACGGAATACAGGTTTGTCTGTATCGCCAAATTTATCATCATAAGTAGTTCCTAATACTAACGGATTATTTGGATCATTAAAATAAGGATCTTTGAAGAAAATTGTACTGTAAAAACGAGTATCGTAGTTACCTGTAGTTGCTGTTTTTCCTTCTTTCTTAAATTCGTTTATAAGTACTTTACTTGGCAGGATTTCGTCCCATCCGCCTAGTTCTGCAGCAGCCATCCAATAATGAAGAGCATTACGATAAAAAGCACCGTTTGCTGTTGTTTCTGAGAATTGTAATTCGAAGATCGATTCTCTGGTATTTTTCGCAGTACCATCAAACATAGAAACGTAATCTTTAACTAAGTCATATCCTTGTACTTTATTAAGTGCAGTAAGAGACTCGTTTAAGAAAGCTTGTTTTTGAGCTGTTTCTTCATAAGCTCTGGTTAAATAAGCAAATCCAAGGTAGCTGTTTGCCGCACCGCTTGTTGCACGTCCCGTTTTATCTGTAGATTGTTTTGCAGGAAGTACTGCTGCTGCAGCTTTAAGTTCGCTTGTAATAAAATCCCATGCTTCAGCACGTGTTGATAACGGAATGCTTAGATCGCTTTCTTTAGTAATGTATTTTTTTCTAACATAAATCTGATCCCAGTTTAGAAGCAGTTTCATGTGGTAATAAGCACGTAAAAAACGAGCTTCGGCTTCAATTTGTGCTCTGTCGGCATCGTTTAAATTTGCTGCAGGAACTTGCGGCAATTTATCGATAACTTGATTAGCATTACTGATTCCTCTATAGTTAAGTCTCCAATACGTTGTAAATTGAGGATTACCATTTGTATAGGTAAATGTCGAAAGCTCAACCCAGCTTTGGTAGTTTAAGGCATCGCTTCCTAAGTCGCAAATGTCTTCACGATACGCTTCAACCGGCCATTTTACTTCGGCAAAAGCCCATTCGTCGACAGCTGCTTCAAGTTGTGAATACGTTGCTGCCAAAGCAGATTCAGCATCGGCTTTATTTCTCCAAAAATTACCAGAGGTAAGCTGGTCTGGAGATTGCTGGTCTAGATAATCACTACAACTTGTAATAGTGAATAAGCTTATGATGGATAATAAATAAAATATCTTGTTCATGATTTTGTCTTTTTTAAATAGAATTAAAATATATATTGAACACCTGATACAAATGATCTTGTAAATGGATAAACAAAACGATCAACACCAGTATCAAGAACAGATGCGCGAGAAAATTCTGGATCAATACCTGAGTAATCAGTGATTGTAAATAGGTTCTCAACACTTACATAAAATCTAAGTTTGTCTATTTTAGCTTTACCTAACATTTTACTTGGGATTGTATATCCTAATTGTATCTGACGCATTCTCACGAAGTTTCCGCTTTCAAGAAAACGATCAGACTCACGGCTGTTTCCGTTAGGATCTTGCAATACGGCGCGTGGCATGTTGCTGCGGTTTTCTGGTGTCCAAGAATTTAGAGTCGAAGCCAGCATATTGGTTCCTGCACTCATAGATTCGTAAAAATATCTATTTCCGTTATATAGTTTATTACCCCATCCGCTTCCTATTAATGCAGAGAAGTCGAAACCTTTGTAACTCGCTCCTAAACTTAGATTTGCTTCTAATTTTGGTAATCCTGTTCCAGCGTAAGCTTTGTCATTTTCATCTATAGAACCATCGCCATTTAAATCTTTAAAACGAATATCTCCAGGCTGTGCATTTGGTTGTAATAAAACACCGTTTTTGCTGTGTGCTTTTACTTCCTCAACAGTTTGGAAAATACCATCGGTTTTATACAAATAGAAACCACTTATTGGACTTCCTACACGTGCTTGTGTTGGGAAATGTTCTTCTCCAAATTTCAATCCTTCACCATAAATAGTTTGCCCTTCGTTTGCCAAAGACTCTACTTTGTTTTTAAGTGTGGTAAGGTTGAAACCTACATTGTATTTAAATTCCTCAACTTGATCACGGTAGTTTACCTCAAGTTCAAAACCGCTGTTGCTGATTTTACCTACGTTAAGTATCGGATTATCAATACCTGCAGACGGTGCTAATCTTTTTGTTATCAATAAATTATCAGTAACATTATGATAGTAGTTCATCGAACCACTGATTTTTCCGCTTTTTAGCGTGAAATCGATACCAACGTTTTTAGAATCGGTTGTTTCCCATTGCAAGTTTCTGTTTTCTAATGCAGTTGCAATACTTCCCGGCCATGGATTACTTCCAACTCCTTGTACATAACCGTTGCCTAGAGTATTTCCAGTTTTGATTAAAGTATTTGCAGAGTAATATCCTAAAGCAGCTTCGTTACCCAATTGTCCCCAGCTTGCACGTAGTTTTAAATTTGAGATGAAAAAGTCTTTTGGGAAGAAGTTTTCTTGATCTATTTTCCATCCTAAAGCAATCGATGGGAAAGTTCCCCAACGGCTGTCTTCTCCAAATTTAGAGGAACCATCTTTTCTAACCGTCATTTGAAGTAAGTAACGATCGTTGAAAGAGTAGTTTAAACGGCTGAAAAATGAAACACGATTGTATTGAAATTTTGAACCGTCAGCAGAGTAAGTTCCTCCTTTACCTGCACCGATAGTTTCAAAATTTGGATCTAAAAATCCAGACGGACGATCGATTGATACCAGCTCTCCGTTTTCTACAGAATAGTCTGTTGTTTTTCCTTCAACACTTACTTGATTCCAGTTTGATGATTGACCATTAATAGTGTTACCAAGCATTAAACCAAAAGTATGTTTTCCAAAAGTTTTATCAACAGTGATGATATTATCTAATATCTGCTCATCCCAATGTGATCTCAACTCCGTTTGCATCGGATAAAGATGTACTTCTTTTGGATTAGCAATAAACGGCGGAAAATGAGCCATTTGCTGATTGTTTTTCATGTGGTAAGAATAGGCGATTTTGTATTTCAGCCATGAAGTAATGTTGGCTGTAATAGCAATATTTGCTGTTAAATCCTGTCCGTTGTCTTTGCTTTTTCTAAAATGTTCTTCTGCCACTGGATTTGTTCCTGCCGGAAGCCCATTTTTACCTGTTAATCCATAACCATATTGTTCATTTGAATCGTAAACAGGAACTAAAGGAGCCATTGTATATACCTCTTTTAATTGAAAATTAGGCAGTGCATTTTGTGTTGCTATATAAGCCATTTTTCCATCTACATCAAAAATAGATTTCTTAAAGCTCACTCTTGCACTTGCTGTTTGCTGACCAAAATCATTATCGATTACAACTCCTTTTTGTTTTACGTAGTTACCATACAAAGCAAATTTAATATCGCCTTGTCTTCCTTGAACTCCTAAACCATAATTTTGAGTAAGTCCAGAACGGAAAACTTCGTCCTGCCAGTCTGTATTAACATCAGATGGAGCAGTAATATAAGCAGGAAGCGGCTTTGGCGATGTAGCATATTTGTTATACTCATCATACATTCTTTTATGTACAGTACGATAACCGTCAGCATCTAATAAGTCTAAAGTGTTAGCAACATTTGTTAAACTTAAAAACGAACTAAAATCTACTTTTATACCTTCTTTTTGACCGTTTTTGGTAGTAACTATAATTACTCCATTTGCCGCAACAGATCCATAAATAGCCGCAGCAGCTCCATCTTTAAGAACCTCCATCGATTCGATGTTTGTTGGGTTTATAGTTTTAATATCGCCTTGAAATCCGTCAATAATATAAAGCGGTTCAGTTGCTCCAAAGGTATTTACTCCACGTATTTTTACCCTTACATCAGCACCGGCAATACCACCGCTTTTTTGCACATTTACACCCGCTACTAAACCTTGCAGCGCTTCGGCAGGATTTGTCGTAGCTCTTGCTTCAATACTTTCTTTCTTAACAGAGGAAATGGCTCCGGTAACATTACCTTTTTTCTGAGAGCCGTAACCAATTACAATAACCTCATTAAGCTTATTGGTTTCTTCAGCCATTGTTACATTAATCGTAGTCCGGTTGTCTGCAGTTTCTATTTTTTGAATAAAACCTAAGAACGAATAAATGATCGTAGGATTTGTCAAATTTGATGGGAATGACAAGGTATAATTACCATCAAAATCTGTTGAAGCATTGTAGTTTGAATCTTTTATAGAAATGCTTACGCCTGGTAACGTATTGTTTTTATCATCAGTTACTTTTCCAGTTATGCTTTTTTGTGCTTGACCATAATGGAGAGTTGGCAGCCATAAACATAATAGTAAAGGAATAAAATTCAGCTTCCTAATTAATAGTTTTTTCATTTGGTGATAGTTTTTGGTTAATTAAAATCCGATAGTTTTTCTTTTTTTTTTAGTTTTTTAAAATTGTTATAAAAGCAGTTTATTTTTTGGCTTCGGTTTCAAACCTGATATATAAAATGCGATGAATTTTTAATCTGTTTTTTTTTAGTTTTTTTTAGTTTTTGCTTACAGATCAAATTTTATTCCTTGCGCCAATGGTAAACTAGTAGTATAATTGATTGTATTGGTTTGTCTTCGCATGTATACTTTCCAAGCGTCAGACCCAGATTCTCTTCCTCCTCCGGTTTCTTTTTCTCCTCCAAAAGCGCCGCCAATTTCAGCACCAGAAGTTCCTATATTCACATTTGCAATACCACAATCAGAACCTGTAACGGATAAAAACAGTTCAGCTTCTCTTAAATTATTGGTCATAATTGCCGATGATAATCCTTGTGCAACACCATTTTGAACAGCAATTGCATTCTCAACAGTTCCTGAGTATTTAAGTAAGTACAATACAGGAGCAAAAGTTTCATGCTGTACGATTTCGAATGAATTATCTGCCTCAGCAATTGCAGGTTTTACATAACAGCCGCTTTCGTATCCTTCGCCAGAAAGTACGCCGCCATCGACTAGAATTTTACCTCCTTCGGCAACTACTTTTTCAAGAGCGTAGTTGTACATTTCGACTGCTTGTTTGTCGATTAATGGTCCAACATGATTCTTTTCATCCAAAGGATTTCCAATACGTAATTGTTTGTAAGCCGAAACGATTGCATCTCTTACTTTGTCATAAATGCTTTCATGAATAATTAAACGACGTGTAGATGTACATCTTTGACCTGCAGTTCCCACAGCACCAAAAACAGCACCAATAACCGTCATTTTTATATCAGCATCCGGAGTTACAATAATGGCATTATTTCCTCCCAATTCTAACAACGATTTCCCTAAACGTCCTGCAACTGTCTGCGCTACAATTTTACCCATGCGAGTAGAACCTGTTGCAGAAATCAACGGAATACGGCTATCATTTGTTAGTATTTCACCAATTTTATAATCGCCGTTGATCAAACAGGAAATCCCTTCAGGGAGATTGTTTTCTTTGATAACTTCAGCAATAATGTTTTGACATGCAATTCCGCAAAGAGGTGTTTTTTCAGATGGTTTCCAAACACAAACATCACCGCAAATCCAAGCTAAAGCTGTGTTCCAAGCCCAAACGGCTACTGGAAAATTAAATGCCGAAATAATTCCAACGACACCCAAAGAATGGTATTGCTCGTACATTCTATGTCCAGGACGCTCAGAATGCATAGTCAAGCCATGAAGCTGACGCGAAAGTCCTACTGCAAAATCGCAGATATCGATCATTTCCTGCACTTCGCCATAACCTTCCTGCAATGATTTTCCCATTTCATATGAAACCAGTTTACCTAAAGCTTCTTTGTTTTTGCGCAGCTTTTCGCCAAACTGACGTACGATTTCACCACGTTGAGGTGCCGGCATTACTCGAAATGTTTTGAAAGCAGTTGTAGCTGCCTCCATTACTTTTTCGTAATCTGCTGCTGTCGAAGTTTTAACTTTAGCAATTAACTGTCCGTCAACAGGAGAAAAACTTTCCAGTATTTCCCCGTTCGAAAAGTTATTTAATCCTGTTGACGTTCCTTCGTTAATTTCCTTTATGCCTAATTGGTTTAAAGCTTCTTTTATTCCAAATTGTAATTCTGTTGTTGTCATTTTGACCTTTTTTGATATGTTATTCAACTTTTATCGGACCTTAAAAAAGCTGATTTTTTGATAAGAGAGATTGCGGTGAATCAATCTGAATTGTAATTATTTTTAACACATAGTCCCGATAGCTATCGGGATAGAATTATTGAACTCAAAAAAGGCGTTTCACTTGCATTAATACATCCCGATGCTTCGGGACTATGTGTGAGAAATGAGTTTCTTTTTGATTTACTTTTTTCAAAAACATAAAATCTATGTTTCTATGTGTTTAATTTTTTATGCATTATACCCAATGTTTTGAATATTAAGATTTTTGCAGTTTAACATCTGTGCTTTCAAATATTTTATCGGCAGATGAAGCAACAAAACCTTGATATAATTCTCCGTTTGACATAGGATAACGAAGAGCAAATTCATAATAGCAAGATGGAATTTCCAGAGCTCCTTCTTCAAAATCAATTGTATACAAATCAGCCAATGTACTTGATTGCTCTAATAATTGTTCTGGAGTACCTTTAATTTTTCCGCCAGATTCATTTAATTTCCAGCCGTTGTTTTCTAAGAAAGTGTTCAGTTCCTCTAATGTTTCAAAATCTTTTAAAGCATTAGTATTTATAGTAAAGTGATTGGCTCTAAAACCGTAAACATACATCCAGGCTGCGTATTCAGATTCACTTAATAATGATTTATAGATTTTCTGTGAATTTGCCTTCCAAACAGAACCGCTTAATACTAACTCAGGATTCTTGAATGTATCATCATCACAGCTGTTCAAAATGTCTTTTACAGTTTCCTGCAATTCATCAGAACATTTTTCTAATTCCAATTCAGAAATAAAAATTCTTGGAGCATCTTTATCTGTAGCGTGTTCGTAATGCTTTGCAAATAATTTTTTAGTCTCAAAATTGTATTCACCTTTTGCTTCGTAACCAACATTTAAAAATGGTTTTTCTAATACCTCTATATTAATACGTTTATCATTAAAAGTTCGAATTGCGATATGGTCATTTTTTATTACTTCACCTTTTTCTTCTAATAATTCATGAATTTTTTTCGCTGATGGAGTAATAGCTGCATATTGCTCCCATAGTTTTGTAAGTAGTTGATCTTTATTCATTTTGGTTTTGTTAAAAATGTGTGATTATGACACAAATCTATATAAAATGATGTTATTGTAACATTGTGTGTACGTGATTATTAATAATTAGACATTTCGTGATTGTTTTTTTGTAATTTTGACACTTTAAATGCTGGAATCAGCTTTAGAATTGTCAAAATAGTATAATCAATCCAAAAAAATGAACCATGGCAAGTGCAAAAAACAATGAAAATACTGACTATTTAGATAAAGAAATCATCAAAAAACTTAGTGAAAACGGAAGAGTGCCATTTTCTGATTTAGCTAAAGAATTAAACATATCAAACTCGCTCGTACATTTAAGGGTCAGGAAATTGCAAGAGTCTGGAATTATTACCGGATTTTCAGTAAAACTGAATGCCAAAGAACTTGGTTATGAAACGGTTACCTATACAGGGATTGTTACTAAAGAAGCGCGTTTTTCTTACTCAATTGCTGAAAAATTGAAAGAAATTCCTGAAGTAATTGAATGTCATTGGGTTTCTGGAAAATATGCTTTATTTATTAAAATTGTATCCTATAATAATGAAGAACTTCGTAAAATCTTATACGAGCAAATTCATCAAATTGAAGGTGTAGGAAGTACAGATTCTTTCTTCTCTTTTGGTTCAGCTTTTGAAAAAAATGTACCTGTATAATAAATTAAAAAAACGCTCATTAGAGCTGCCTTTTAGAGACAAGTAAAAAAGAAACACGGATTACACTAATTGTCACAAACAAGATTAACCTATTAAAATTGGTGTAAATTGGTGAAATTTGTGTTCAAAATTGATTTATAAAAATAAGGCTGAAGAAAAAAGTTTCTTCAGCCTCTTTTTTTAATTTAAGTTCGGTTGTTCTGTTAACCATCTTGTCAGTGTGTTCATTATTTTATTTTGATCCTGCTCTGAAAAGTTTTTTATTCTAGTTGCATGACTGCCGCCGGCTAAAACCATTTTTAAAGCATCGAGATTTGAATTAGGAGTGGGAGAACAAGATTCCCAAGTATCATAACCGCCATAAATGTATAGTATTTTTGAACCTTTAGTTTCTACATAATCCCTCACTTTTTTAATGTATTTTGGATTGTAGGTTATTCGTACATCTTTTGGTGCAAAGCGATTGTTCGACGTGCTTTTTACAGTTGTCAATAAATCTTTAACCGGTGTAAAATCAAATCCGTAGTAACCTAGCTCGCTCATGTGCTGATAATACGATGGCAATAAATCATAATAATTTTTGTCGTTGTAGTAACCAATTCCAACAATTTTGTTCATATAATCAAAGAGCGTTTTTGATGATGCTGTGCTGTTTGGAATGTCTTCGCATTTTCCTCCCCACTGCCAGAACGAAAAAGGAAATTCAAGAACGCCATATTCTAACGCTTCATCAAAAGAAACCTCAGTAAAAGTCATTTTTTCTTGTTCAGCATATGCTTTTATTTCTTTAAGAAGCGCTGTTCTGTTTTGAAGTAAAGTACGTTGAAAATCAGTTATTTTTTTACGACATTCTGCAGTTCCTACAGTTGCCAGATGCTGTTCGATTCTAGGATCTTCCTGTGTGTTTATTAAAGGAGCTACATACGGAACTGCAACATCAATGTCATTAGGATATTTCGATTTGTAAATTAAAGTTGTTTCTCCGCCTTTACTAATTCCAGTCGAAATCCATTTTCCGGTATACAATTGCTTCAATTTTGTTACAATCGAATGATAATCGGCAATCGCTTGATCATTAGTTAAATATTCCCATTGAATTGGATTAGGTCTCGAATTTCCATAAAAACGATATTCAACAATTACCTGATTCGTATGCAGTAAAGAACTTAATTCGGTTTTTTTATAGCGTGCCGCATAACCTTCAGTTTCAATCACCATTGGACTTTTAAAATCTAAATGCGATAAATAAACATAATGCTTAAAAGTTCCTTTTTTTGGATTATTGTGGTCTAAAGGTTCGTTAAGAACTAATTGATAAGACTCGCTAAAACCATCAAGGTCTTTAGTTTTTGTAATAGCAGCATCAGGAAATAATTCCTTCAATTTGCTTTCTAAGCTCGTTTGAGCTGTGGTTTCAGTTTGAGCAAAACTAGTACAGAATGTCAAGGAAACAGACAGTACTACTAAAATGTGTTTTAACTTTTTCATTATTTTTTAAAATTGTTTTTTATAAAAATAGGATCATAAAGCCTAATCAATTTGTACTATATTAACCTTAAGTTGGCGTATGTTATCTGATTTTGGGTGAAATAGTATTATCATAAAATAATCTTCTATTTTTAACCTGTTGGGTGCAATTCAAAAAAATATTCAGCACATAGAAACATAGTTTTTTGGCGCAATAACGAATGTAAAAGAGAAATATATTTCTTGAACATAGTTTTAACTCTGTGTACTTAAAATAAGTGAAATGCCTTTTTGAGAATACAAAATCTATGTTTCTATGTGTTAATATTAATTTCACTCAACGGATTGTTTTAATAAAATTTCAACAAAATATATGGAACCTATACAACTTATTTCAGATCATTTCATTGAAGAAAAATGCAATTTTAAAGAGCTTATAGAAAGACTTCGTGCTGGATTTTCGACTTCGGCGATCCAAGTTCCTATGCGTCATCATCATGATTATCCTAATCCTGCAGAAGAGAAAGATTCGACATTACTGCTGATGCCGGCGTTTCAAGCGGGCAAAGATTTAGGAGTGAAAATAGTTACCGTAAGTCCTAATAATGGTAAATATGATTTGCCTTCAATACAAGGAACTTATATTTATCTCGATGGACATAAAGGAAATATAAAAGCAATTCTTGATGCGAAGTCATTAACAGGAAAACGAACTGCGGCAACATCTGCACTGGCAAGCAGTTATCTTTCTCGAAAAGAGTCTTCGTCTATGCTGATGATTGGAACGGGAGCTTTAGCTATAAATTTAATTCAAGCTCATGCGAGTGTAAGACCAATAAAAGAGGTTTTTGTTTGGGGAAGAACAATAGAAAAAGCGCAATTGGTCTGCGATGCACTTAAAAATTCTTCGTTCAGCTGTAAGCCGGTTTCAACTGTAGAAGAAGTTATTTCTCAAGTTGATATTATTTCGGCAGCAACTTTATCACCTGTTCCGCTTGTTTTTGGAAAATGGCTGAAAGCAGGACAACATTTAGATCTTGTTGGCGCATATAAAAAAGATATGCGTGAGGCAGATGATGAAGCTGTTTTAAAATCAAGTTTATTTCTGGACACTTATCAAGGCGGACTTAAGGAAAGCGGTGATATTTTGATTCCGCTGACAAGTGGAATTATCACAAAAGAAACGATCAAAGCAGATTTATTTGAACTGTGCAGTAATATCAAAACAGGCAGAACATCTCAGACTGAAATCACCTATTTTAAATCCGTTGGACACGCTTTAGAAGATCTTGTTGCGGCTGGATATTTTTATGAAGAGTATAATTTAAAAACACAACAAAATGTCTAAAACCTACCATAATATTTGTAATAATATTGATTATAAAGCTGAGGCAGATGTACTGCAGATAAAAACAATTGATATGCATACAGGCGGTGAACCTTTGCGCGTAATTGTTTCTGGTTTTCCGAAACTGAAAGGAAATACGGTTTTAGAATACCGAAGAGATATAAAAGAAAATTACGATTATTTAAGAACGGCATTGATGTTTGAGCCTCGCGGTCATGCTGATATGTACGGTTGTATTTTGCTTCCGCCAAATGATGATGATGCCGATTTTGGTATTCTTTTTATGCATAATGAAGGATACAGCAGTATGTGCGGTCATGCGGTTATTGCAATAAGTACTTTGGCAGCAAAAATGAATTGGATTGTAATAAAAGAAGGTGAGAATGATTTGAAAATTGATGCTCCATGCGGTAGAATTTTTTCGTATGTAACCATTTTAAATGGCGAAGTAACAGGAGTGAGATTTCATTGTGTGCCTAGTTTTGTTGTAGGTTTAGATCGTGTTGCAAATGTTCAAGACGTGGGCGATGTTGTTTATGATTTGGCTTATGGCGGTGCTTTTTATGCTTACGTTGATTTGAGAAAAAATACACATTTGAATTTTGGTTTAACCGAAGAAAATTACCGTGCCATTATTCAGAGCGGCGTTGATATAAAACATGCTGTGATGGATCAGGATAAAGAAATTCAGCATCCGTTTGAGGAGGATTTGAGTTTTTTATACGGCACCATTTTTATTGATGAACCGCTTGATATTGCTAATCACAGCCGAAACGTTTGTGTTTTTGCTGATGGAGAAGTCGATCGCTCTCCAACTGGTTCCGGTGTTTCTGGAAGAATTGCGATTGAAAAAGCTAGAAATGCCATAAATTTGAATGAATTTATTACAATAGAAAGTATAACAGGAAGTACTTTTACAGGATCTCTTGTTAGAGAAGAAAAATTTGGTCCTTTTAAAGCTGTAATTCCGCAAGTAGAAGGAACTGCTTTTGTAACTGGAGTAAACACGTTTTTAATAGATCCAAAAGATCCTATGAAAAATGGCTTTATACTTAGATAATTAAAAAGGTTAGTGTAATTGCTTAAAATTATTTAACACATAGTCCCGATAGCTATCGGGATAGGTTTGTTTTATTGGATAAAAGATTAAAATAAATGACACATCATTTACACATAGAACCTCTATGTGCATTCATGCAAAGTGAAATGCCTTTTCACGCAACAAAAAGCTATGCTTCTATGTGTTGAAAATAAGTACACGTGAACAAGTTTAGATAATTAATCAATTTTTAAAAAATATATAAAATGACAATTGGTATAGGAGGCTCAACTGCTGCTGCTGAGTTAGAGAAAATCGAAAATATGACATTGGATGTAAAGCCAATTCAGCCAGAAGAATATTTGGCGCGTTTAAAAAAAGCAGTTACTATTATGAAAGACAGCAACGTAAAAGTGCTGTACGTTAATGCAGGAACAAACCTTTATTATTTTACAGGAACGAAATGGAATCCATCAGAAAGAATGGTGGGCGCTTTGTTATATGATGATGGAACGCTGGATTATATTGTTCCAAAATTTGAAGAAGGTACATTTAAAAAGTACATGCAATTAAACGGAAAAATTAATTGTTGGGAAGAGCACGAATCTCCTTATGCTTTGATGGGAGAATTATTGAAAGGTAAAAACATTGTAAACGGAGATGTTGCAATAGACGAATCAGCTCCTTATTTTTTGGTTGATGGTGTTGTAAAAGCAAATCAGTCGTATAGCATTATCAATGCACTTGCAATAACATCAGCTTGTCGTATGCAAAAATCGGCTAACGAAATTGCTATTATTCAAAGAGCAAAAGATATTACAATGGTCGTACAGCGTGCAGCGGCAAAAATATTACGACCTGGAATTACGGTTGCTGAGGTTACTAAATTTATAAATGATGCTCATATAAAAGCAGGTGCAGTCTCTGGTTCATATTTTTGTATTGTTTTATTTGCTGATGATACGCAATATCCACACGGTGTTTCTGTACCTCAGGATTTAAAAGAAAACGGAGCAGTTATTATTGATACTGGTTGTAAACTCGAAGGATATCTTTCGGATATTACAAGATCATATTCATACGGAACTCCATCTGAAGAATATAAAACAATTTGGAATTTGGAAAAAGCAACGCAGCATGCCGCTTTTGAAGCTGCTCAAATAGGAGCTTCATGCGGATCTGTTGATGATGCAGCCAGAAAAACATTGGCAGAAGCAGGCTTAAGTCCAAATTACAATTTGCCGGGATTACCACATAGAGTAGGGCACGGAACTGGTTTAGATATTCATGAATATCCATATTTAGTAAGAGGCAGTAAAATTGAACTTCTTGAAGGAATGGTGGTTAGCAATGAACCTATGATTTGTATTCCTGGAAAATTTGGTATTCGTCATGAAGATCATTTTTATATGACAGAAAACGGACCAAAATGGTTTACAACGCCAATGGAAAGTGTTGAAAATCCATTTGGGTATTAATTAGTAAACAAGAAACAGAAATCCCGTCTATTTATGTAAATCAACTTGCATAAATAGGCGGGATTTTTATTTGTACGCCTTGAGATAAAATTTAATAAGGCAGTTTATCGGCTGGAATTCCTATGAAATCAGGATCAGGTGTGATTTCAAATTGTACTGCTTTAATATGAGTTTGATCTTGCTGTAAAGCTTTCATTACACGATGCATGCCATCCATTAAACGTCCGTCGGCACATAAAATAATGGGATATTGCAAATCTACAGCGTCTATAAGTTTAATGTGTTCTAGAATCGCCGCACAAGTTGGCTGTTGATCTGAATCTTGAAACCAATAAGGTTCGTTAACCTCTTTTATTTCGCTGAGTAAAATATTCTTTATTGGAAATTTTTTTGATAATTCTACCAATCGATGCACATCCCAGGCTTTTAGACCATCTTTGCTTGGACGCAGATTATATTGCTTTCTCATAGTTCTCGTTTGTTAGAAATACAAAGTTATGCAAAATGAAAAACCGCTGAAAGAGTTCTCTCAGCGGTTTTGTTTTTTAGAATTGTATTTTAATTTTGGTGAACCCGCTGTGTGTAATTACTTTCAACACATAGAAACATAGCTTTTGTAGTGTGAAAAGGCGTTTCACTTTTTTTAATGCACCCCGTCCCGAAGTTTCGGGATCGGGACTAGCTATGTGAAAGAAATGTGTTTCTTTTTCATCTCCTTTTTTTATGTATCAAATCTATGTTTCTATGTGTTAGATTATTTTTTTGCAATTACACCCAATGGGTTATAATTACTTAACGATTAGTTTTTTTCTCTGAGTGAAATTACCATCAGTAAGTACTACATGATAAATACCAGTTGGTACATTCTTTAAGGTATAGCTTGATGTATTGCGAACAGCATCAATTACGGCACCAACATTATTGTAAATCGTAATTACAGCAGTTGCGACATTTACATTTTCAAAATTGAAATTTACAACGTCAGTTGCTGGGTTCGGGAACATTGAGAATGATTTTTTACCTGTTAAAATATCATTTCCTTGAGCTCCAGAAAGCGGCAGATTGATGTCAAGATAATTACTCCAAGCACTCGTTCCAGATGCATTTGCTGCTCTTACTCTAAATCTGTAAGCTGTTTCAGTTCCTTGTTTCGGAATCCATAAATAATATGTAGTTGAAGTTCCTGTAGTTGTCCATCCTGTTGCAGCTTTGTACAATTGCACTTCATAGCTTGTAGCATTAGTAACTTCAGTCCAAGAAGCATAGAATCCTGATGAATAAACGCCTGAATTTCCAATATTTGTCGGCGTATTTAAAGTAACTGGATTAGGATTTGAAGCTCCAAAAGTTACTGTGTAATCTTCAACTTCACCATCGCCAATATTCCCGCAGGCAGTTGCTGGGTTTCCGTTGTATTTCATTACAATACGCATTCTTGTTGTTCCAGTTCCATCTGCAACTGTAAAATTGCCAGTTACAGTGCCCGTTGACGAAAGTCCGTTGATTACTTTTTCAGAAGGCTCAAAAGTGTTGTTCTTGTTGTAATCGATCCAAATTCCCCAAGATTCTGAATAATTAGAACCTGAAAAACCTGGAGTTAAGCTTACTGCAGCGCTAGTATTAGGCGTTAATGTTATGTTTTTAGAAGTATAATTTCCGTAACCTGAGGCGTCTGCACCAGATGTGGTTGTAAAACTTCCAATAGTAACATCTTTAATATACTCGTATGAATTGCTTCCTTGCGCCGTACAATAAGCAGATGCAGCTTCGATAACAGCAGTCGCGACATTCGAATAATCTGAAGAAACAGCATTTGCACTGGCTTTAACTCTGTAAGTATAAGTATTTCCAGCAGTTAATCCAGTATTAGTGTACGTAACCACATTTGGGCCTAAAGTTGCAATACTGCTGTAAACACCATCTGCAGAAGCTCTTTCTACTGTATATCCCGTTTCGTTAGTGGCATTATCAACCCACGTTAAAACAGCTTGAAGACTGGTTGAATTTGCTGTTGCAACTAAATTTGTTGGAGCTGCAACGGTTATTCCGCCTGTTGCTCCAGCAATAATGGCTTGATTTGGCTGTGTATTATAAGCAAACTCTGAAATTGTATAACCGTCTCCGTTTGTGGTTACTTTTACCTTAAACCACCCGTAGCAAGTTCTGCCTCTTCTGCTGTATTCAAAACCTACATAAGCCGTTTGATTGTCCCAAGCAGTGTAAGTTGCCGTGCGTAAATCTAATTGATTTGGATATGCTGCTGGAGCAGTAAAGTTGCTTGTTGCACCTATAGATGTTCCTGCGGCAATTTTAGCAATGTTTCGTGTTCCAGTTTCAGTTACCAATCGTTTACCATACGTTTCAATTTTTAAAGCGTTAGCGGCATATTGCCACGCTCCATACTCCGTATTGTCGCCAATTCCTAAATCAAAATATTGCCATACCGATGCTGGTGAAGCGACGTAATCGGGATTGTTTACATAATAGATTCCGTAAGGAGATTCGAATTTTAGATTGATGGTTTTTGCCGCATTGTCAAGCGTTGCTATTCCGCCAGTAATTGCAGCATCTTTAAACGTTACAATTACTGCAGCATCATTGGCTGGTAAATGTGAACTTGCTTTTCCTGTAAAAGTAAGGGCTGCTTTTGAGTTGCTTTGCAAGGTTAAAACTGCTGTTAAACCTGCTGGAACGCCAGTAATAGTGTAGTCCGTATTTGCAGTAAAAGTTCCAGAGCTTTTTGTAAAAGTTCCATTATTTGTAGACAATGAAATTACAGCATTTGTGGTAACACCTCCATCATTAGCATCTGCTTCATATAAAGTATCAGTCGAAAGAACTACGGCAGTTTTTGGAGTCATTCCAGTATAAATTGCGGCTCCCGGTTGTGTATTGTAAGCGTATTCAGTAATGCTGAAACCATCTCCGTTTGCGTCAACCGTAACTTTAAACCAGCCATAACAAGTTAAACCATCAATAAGATAATCGAAACCAACATATCCAGTTTTTCCGTCCCAATTAGTATATGTTGCGGTGCGCAAATCTAACTGATTTGGATAAGCTCCCGGAGCTGTGAAATTACTTGCGGCACTTACAGAAGAATTAGCAGGAAGCAGTGTAATATTTCTTGTTCCAGCTTCGCACACTAATTTTTTTGCATAAGTTTCAATTTTTAAAGCATTGGCGGTATATCTCCAAGAACCAAAAGCAGGATCATCGCCTTTGTTTATTTTAAATGCTTTCCAAGTTTGAGCAGCAGATGCGGTCGCGTCTGGCATGTCGACAAAGTAAATTCCATAAGGATCTACAAACTTAAAGTCATAGTTTAAGCTTGTACAGGTTAGATCTGCAGTTCCGCCTGTGAAAGCGGCAGGTAAAAATGTAATTGCGCCTTTTGTATTATTGGCTGTTTGATGATTTGCAGCGTTTCCAGTTAAAGTTACCGTTAATTGTGAGTTTGAATTAACAGTGATTACAGGTGTAATTCCCGCTGGAAAAGTATGAGAAAAATGTGTTCCAGAAGTCATTGTTCCTGACGAAAGCGCAAATGTTTTTCCGGAAAGTGTTACGATTGATGCGGTATCAAAAGCACCATTATTAGAAATAGCTTCTTTAAACGAACTTGTGTTTACGGTTAGTAAACCTCCAGTAGCGTTTACTCCAGTAGCAATAAGGTTGTCTGCCTGCCAAAGTGATTTTCTTGCGGGATGTTCTAAGGCAGCAACCATTCGGTCGATTTGTCCTTGAGTGTACATTTTGTAACAGCCTTGAGCACCATTGTACCCCATATAATTTTCATTGTTTACTCTGTCTCCGTTGCAGTTTGTACCTTGAGTACAGGCCAAAGTATGTTTTCCGTCTTCAAGAGGCGTATCGTCTACCTCATCAGTACCTGTACAGCCTCCTTCAAAAGTGTGAATTAGGTTCAAAAAATGTCCAAATTCATGAGTAAGCGTTGCCGAAAATTCTGTGCTATAGGAGTTGTCATATAAATAAGCTCCATTAAAAACAACCCTTGCAGTATTGCTCGCAGTCATTCCAGAATCAGGATACCAAGCAACGCCCGAATTGTTTAAAGCGCCATCTGCGTATAAATCGTTTTGAATGTAAACATTCATGTACTTTGTATTGTCCCAAGCATCGGCTGCGATTTGATCGTCGTAACCGCCGCCGTTACCAAAACCATTTTTAGCAGGATGAAATACAACTCCCGAAGTACAGCCGCCGTTTGGATCGATTTTGGCAAGTTTAAATTCGATTTTTAAAGTACCTCTTCTGGCTTGAAAAAAAGGATCAACCGTTTGATAGTCGGCATTACGGCCGTTAAAATCATCATTAAGATGTTGTAAATGATTTACGATTTTTTGATAAGTAACTGTTTTTCCGCTCTGAACGTCACCGTAAATGTGAAATACAACAGGAATGACATAAGAGGTTTCGGCCATTTTACCTGTTTTTGATTTTCTTGCGGTACTGAAGTTTTTACTAAAAGCATCAAAGTCTTGTTTTTCTTTTAATGCATGAGGATTTGATTTGTAGATTTTTTCATTCTCTTCGCTCGTCCGACAGGGAAGACCTTGAGCGCTCATTTTAAGCATCATAAGTAATGACGCGAATAAAAATAGTTTTGTTTTCATAAATGTAGGTATTTGTTTAGTTGAACCAAAGATATTTTTATATGAAATGACATACTTGTACTATTTTATTCGGTTATGATATGAAATTATCTTAAAATTAACTTTAAAATTATGTTATGTGTTTTTATTCAGTTAATTACGTGTGTCATTGTTTTGTTTTGGATTTGTTTTGAATTTTGTGTAGAAAACATAATTCCAGAGTTTAAATCAAAGAAAAAGCAGGCGTTTTTAAGGCGCCTGCTTCTATTTAATGAGATGTTAAATTGCTTACTAATTCAAATTAAAATTTATCCCAAAATAATTTTGTTGTCATTTTATCTCCGCCAATTGCTGTTGCGGCAGCATTATAGTTTGCTGTATTTAAAGTAGAGTCAAATAAAGAATAAATGTTTCTTACTGGAACTTTTCCTCCTGCTTCAGAAACTGCTGTTATTGGAGCAGCTAAAATAGGGAAGTCTAATCTTCTGTATTCAGTCCAAGCTTCAAATCCGCGGTTGTAGTATGCGATCCAAAGCTGATATGCGATTTTTTGTTTATCAGTTCCAAAAGCTGTCGCATAAGCAACATCAGTTCTAGCTAGATAAGTGTCTGCATCTGCAGTTGAAACTCCCCAGTAATTCATGCTGGAACGAATTCCTTTCTCATAATATTCAGCAGCTGTTGCGCCTACACTAAAACCTCTGCTGGCTGCATCTGCAAGTAAAAAACAAGTTTCAGTATAGTCAAAGATTACTCCCGGATTTGTTCTTTCTTTTATTCTTACACCTACATTCGAGTAGTTTTTATAACTTACTTGTTGTGCGTAAGGTGCGCCTTTGTAAGCTCCTGCAATTTTTGAAGCTGGATTAAAAAAGATATCTCTTCTTGGATCCGATTTTCCGTTTAATTCATTTACAAAAAATTCTGCCGGCATGATTTGGCTTTCGTTTACCAAGCTGTTGTACAATGGATTCTGATCAATTACGGTTTTGTAATATTGAAATAAAGCATTTTCAGCATTATTTGCAATTACTCCTGAGCTGTATGCAGATTCTACCATTGCTTTAGCTTTGGCAGCATCAACATCGGCTAAGTGCATTCCTAATTTTAATTTAACACTATTCGCTAATTTTTTCCATTGTGCTGCTTTTCCATTGTAAATAAGGTCAGCGGTTCCAAAACTGTCATAACTGCCGTTTAGATCTGCAATTGCTGCATCTAAACGTACTGCTAAATCTAAATAAACTGTTTTTGCATCGTCGTATTTTGGATTTGGATATTTTTCTATATCTAAAGCTTCAGAATATACAATGTTTCCAAAAAGATCAACCAGTGTTTGGTAAGCCATTATAATTTGAACTTCCAAAATGGCAATTCTATTTTTCTTGACAGCGGTTTCAACAGGACCTAAAGCCTGCTCATCTGTTATTTTCTTTTTTGCAATTATTAAATCCTGCAAGACATCTCTATAAAGTACTACAGAATGTGAGTTTCCTAAGTTTCTTTTGGCTTGATTGTAATTTACTTCGTCTGTATAAGTCGATGTAGTCCAATGCTGTGCATATGCTCTAAAATTATTATCATTCACAGAAGCATTTGTCAAGAAATAAGAATAATTTACTTGAGAACTTGTCATTAAACTTCCCGGTAAGGCTGAGGTATAAGCTTTTGTGTTCTCGTTTAATCGGTCGATGTCTTCGCAAGAAACAGCAGAACTTAGCAATATTCCTGCAAGGAGTATGGTTGTTATTTTTTTCATTTTGTTTGTTTTTAGAATTGAACTTTTATATTAAAGTTGTACTCTTTTGTTGTTGGTAACACTCCAGTTTGAAAACCTTGTATATTTCCAGATGACGTTCCCGCTTCTGGATCAGCATATGGAAGGTTTTTGCTGATAATCCATAAATTGCTTCCGTTTACTGCAAAAACCAAGCTGTTGATGAAAGTGTGTGTTAGGTATTTTGAAGGGAATTTATAACTCAAACCTACTTCGCGTAATTTTACATAAGAAGCGTCATAAACATAAGCTTCCTGCGGCATAGCGTTGTAAGTGTTATAATCAGCAGGAACAACTGTTGTATTTGGTGTGCCATCTGCTTTTACACCAGGAAGAATAATTCCACCTCCGTCAGCAATTGAATTTCTTACAGGGTTTCCTAGGTGGTTGTTTCCAACTGTGCTTTGGTAAATACCTGTAGTGTGGCCGTATTGTTGATCTAGAGACCATACATTTCCGCCTTGTTTCATGTCTATTAAAAAGTTGAATGCGAAATCTTTGTAACGAAAAACGTTGTTGATACCGCCTGTCCAGTCAGGATTTACATCACCAATAGTTGCTCCGGCTACCACTTCATATTGACCGTTTGCTTTTACAACTCTTTCGCCGTCTAAATATTTAAAACCTCTTCCAATAAATTGACCAATTGGTTTTCCAACCTCAGCAATGTATCCAACACCTTGAAATGAACCTATCGAAAGTCTCTCGGCACCATTTAGGTCAATAACTTTGTTTTTGTTAGTTGCCCAGTTGATTCTAGCTTCCCATGAAAAGTCTTTAGTTTGAAACGGAATAACATTCAACGAAAGTTCATAACCTTTGTTCTCAACATTTCCGCCATTAATCCAC
This sequence comes from Flavobacterium plurextorum, assembly GCF_002217395.1. Taxonomy (GTDB): domain Bacteria; phylum Bacteroidota; class Bacteroidia; order Flavobacteriales; family Flavobacteriaceae; genus Flavobacterium; species Flavobacterium plurextorum. The sequence continues at coordinate 174,499 of NZ_MUHD01000021.1, forward strand.
TGTCTGCTGTAACCCGTTTGCACAGGAACTTCGATAGATAAAATTTGGTTTGTAGTATTGGTTTTATAGTATGAAAAATCTAAACCAATTCTGTTTTTTAAGAATTTAAGCTCAATACCAGCCTCAACACCCTTTGTAAGCTCACTTTTTAAGTTCGAATTACTTTTGTTGTTTTCATTTGAAAAACGAATTCCGTCAGGACCAAAATTGCTGTTTTTTGCAAATGTTGATTGAATAACAGCAAACTCAGCGTCATTACCTGTTTCTGCATAGTTTAAACGAAGTTTTCCAAAAGACAACCAGTCTGCATTAAGGTGTTTGCTGAAAATATAAGTTCCAGTAATAGATGGATAAGTGTAAGTATTGTTTTTCTTAGGAAGTGTAGAGGATTGATCTACTCTGTATGAGCCTTCAACAAAATAAGTTTCATTAAAGTTGAATGTTGCATTGGCATAAACACTATTTGTACCTATCGTTTCGTAAAACTCGTCAGGATAGTTAATAGGAGAAAGTGTGTTGCTTAACATATATTTACCAGGAACAACTAAACCTCCATTAGTTCTGGCATAAGTATGATTGTTAACAGAACGTCTTGTGTTACCTCCTAATAATCCATAAAACTTAATTGTTTCAGTGATATCAGTTTTAAAGTTTAAGATTAAATCTAAATTGATTTCGCGGAACGTTTTGTCGTATCTAGAATATTGTCCTAACATGTTGGATGTTCTTTTAGAACCAACAGCAATACGTTCTTCTTGCAATTGAGAGTAGTAATCAACAGATCCTTTTCCAACAATGTTTAACCAGCTTGATACATCTGTGCTTAATGCAAAGTTACCAAAGAAACGATCTCTGTTTAAAGAGTTGTAATTGTTGTAACGCTGAAAGTATGGATTGTCGTGAAATTGAACACTTAAATCAGTTGGTCCGCCAACACTCCAAGTTGTGTTTCTTTTGGTTAAATTGTAAGCATCTTCTAAATCCTGAAAATCAGCACTCATGTTGTACCATTGTCTTACACTGCTCAAGTAATTATTTCCACCGTCTCCGTAACCCGTTTCGTTCATTCCTTTTGCGTATGCTTTTAAGTAATTTGCAGAAGCAGAAATTTTTGTTCTTGAACTAAGTTTGTAAGTCGACGAAAAATTAAAATTGTCTTTTTTGTTGCTGCTGTTTGGAAGAATTCCTTGAGTTTGGTTATAGTTTGTATATCCAAATCTAAAATCACCATTTTCATTTGATGCCGAAACAGCGATGTTGTTCGTATACGTAAGACTCTTTTGGTAAAAGCTGTTTGGATTCTTTTTTACAGGTGCCCAAGGTTTTGCAATGCCATATGTAGGCAATTCTGGGTAAAAAGAGTTCCAGTTGTAAACCAATAAATTTGGATCGTATTTTGGTCCCCATGATGCATCATCAGTTGCTGCATAAGGGTGTGTACCGCTTCCTAAATCTACAGTTCCATAAAAATCACCATATCCACTGCCGTATTGATTTTGGTATTCTGGTAATGTTTTTTTATCTACAGATCCAACATTTACACCACTAGTAAAAGTAATTCCAAGTCCGCCTTTAGATTTGCTTCCCTTTTTCAATGTAACAAGGATAACACCATTTGCAGCTCTAGAACCGTACAAAGCAGAAGCTGCAGCGCCTTTTAAAACGTTCATAGACTCGATATCATCAGGGTTAATATCTGATGCCGCATTTCCATAATCGTATCCACCCGTATTTCCACCACCTTGTTGGTCGATTGTATTTGTGTTATCATTATTTAAAGGAATTCCGTCTACAACCCATAAAGCTTGGTTGTTTCCTGTAAGAGAAGACGATCCGCGAATAATAACATTTGTTGATCCGCCAATGTTGTTGTTTCTTCTAATGTCAACACCAGCCACTTTTCCAGAAATAGAGTTGGCTACGTTTCCGCTGTTAACTCTTGTCAAATCTTCTCCTTTGACTTCTTGTGTAGCGTAACCAAGAGATTTTTTCTCTCTTTTAACACCTAAAGCGGTTACTACAATTTCTTGTAGTGCTGTTGAGCCTCCAGACATTTTAAGATTTATCTTATTTGTAGATGCTGGTACTTCCTGAGATTTCAGTCCTATATAGCTAAATGTTAAAACTTGGTTTGGAGATGCGCTGATAGAAAAAGCGCCATCAAAGTCTGTTTGTGTTCCTGTTTTGGTTCCTTTGATAGATACACTTACGCCTGGTAAAGGCAGTCCTGCATCATCGGTAACAACTCCTGTCACTATTCTTTCCTGCGCAAAGATTAGCTGCGTTGCAAATACAAAAAAGAGTATCGCAATCTTTCTAAAATAAAGGTTAATTCTCATATTATGATTTTATGATTAGTAGGTGCAAATATTTTGCATTTATGGTTTTTTTTATGCCAATATATTATCATAAAATCAGATTATATTATCGTGTTTTGCGTATTGTTTATTTTGTTGTTTTGCAGTTGTAAGTATTTATTTGCTTAAAGATGTTGTTGTTTTAAATGTTTTAAAACTTGAAGACATTTGGTTAAGATCATCTAGATATTAAAAAAGTATAAAAACTTCATTTTCAGAATAAAAAAAAACAGTTACAAAATTGCTCTTGTAACTGTTTTTTTATGATGATAAATTTAAAGCCCCAGCAGGGCAATGTGATTAAATTTTAGGCACACTATTGTTATTTCGACGAAGGAGAAATCTTCGCAAGTAACTCCGCAACGAGAATCCAATCTTTGTTGAGCTTCTCATGAAGATTTCTCCTTCGTCGAAATGACAAAACTTTGCGATTTTGTTCCTTAGCTTAATGATATTGCCCTCTGGGACTTAAAAAGAAGCTATTTGTGCTGCATCAATTTTTCGATATCGGCTATTTCGATTGGCAGCGCTTCAGAAAGGTTTATATTTCCATCTTCCGTAAGCAGGTAATCATTTTCTAATCGGCAGCCAATTCCTTCTTCTCTAATATAAATTCCGGGTTCGCAGGTAAACACCATTCCTTTTTCTAAAGTGCGCGAATATAATCCAACATCATGAACATCAAGACCTAAATGATGAGCTGTTCCGTGCATGAAGTATTTTTTGTAAGCCGGATAATCAGGATTTTGATTGGCAATATCTTCAGGAGTAATTAGCTTTAATTTAATTAATTCCTGTTCTATTAAAGCTGCCATTTGTTTTTCGTAATCGCTGTGACGAATACCTGGTTTTAGCAATTTTGAACCTTCTTTTAAACAATGCAGAACAGATGAATATACTTCTCGCTGACGGGGTGAAAAAACACCATTTACAGGAACACATCTTGTTGTATCTGAATTGTAGTTGGCGTAACAAACACCAAAATCGACTAAGATCATATCATTTTCTTTGCAAACGGCATCATTAGTATTGTAATGCAGAGCGCAGGCATTTTTTCCAGAAGCGATAATAGGTCGGAAAGCATGACGAGAAGCGCCATTTTTAATCACTTCATAAATTAGTTCAGCTTCTAGTTCAAACTCTTTAATGTTTGGTTTAACGGCTTTTAAAAGACGTTCAAAACCTTTCACGCTGATGGCTGAAGCTTTTTCTATAAGAGCAACTTCTTCCGTAGATTTTATTGGGCGTAATTCGCGTGTAATTTTTGCTGCTCTGTCGTATTGATGTAATGGATATTTTTCTTTACACCATTGAATCATTCGATCTTGACGAGTCGTCATTTCGGCAGTTACTCTTTTGATGTGTTCATTATGCCCCAAATAAAAAGCATCGGCTTCAAAAGCAAAAAGCTGTAAAGTTTTTTCAAATTCATGAATCCATTTTACGTTTTTTATACCCGAAATTGCTGAGGCTTCTTCTTTGGTCAAAAAATCACCATCCCAAAGTTTGGTGTGCTCGTTTACCTCTTTTATAAATAATATAGTTCGATTTTCTTCTTTGTATGCATCGGGAGAAAGAACCAAAATAGTTTCGTCCTGATCAATTCCCGACAGATAAAATAAATCATTGTTTTGAGCAAATCCCATTAGGTCATCTGCATTATTTGGAATTACATCATTAGAAACTAAAACTGCAATGCTGTTTGGATTCATTTTTTCCGAAAAACGTTTTCTGTTTTCGATGAATAAAGAGGCTGATATCGATTCGTATCTCATAAATTTATAGTTGAAACATTTCTGTATTGACAGATGTGGTTTTCTCCGAAATAATCTCAGAAACTAGCTTTCCTGTTGCTGGTGCTAAACTTAATCCCATCATCGCGTGTCCTGTTGCCAAAGTTAAGTTTTTTATTTTTTTGTCTCGTGTAATTATTGGCATTCCAGACGGCGTACAAGGTCTAAAACCAAACCATGTTTCTTTTTCTTTTGGCATTTCGACTTTTAAATCAGGATAAAAGTCATTAATGCTGTTTACAATTCCCTGCACTCGGTTTTTATTTATTTGAGTATCATTTGTATGGGTTATTTCCATAGTTCCGCCAAAACGAATAACATTATTCATAGGCGTAACAGCGACTTTTCCTTCGCATAAAATGGCAGGAATTGAAGGTTTCTGTTTGGTATCGTGTAAAGTAAAACTATATCCTTTTCCAGGTAAAATTGAAATAGAACGATGCAGTTTTTTTGCAATTCCGGGACTCCATGATCCTGTTGCCAAAACAACCTCATCTGTTTTAAAAGGTCCTATATCAGTGATTATTTCTGTAACCGAATTGTTTTTTATAATGAAATCTTCGACTAAAGTTCTATTGTGAATTTTTACATTTAATTTGTCTAATTCTCCTTTTAAAAACTGCATGAATTTTTGAGGATAAAGATGCGCATCACTTTTATAATGCACTCCGCCAATTACATCTGTACGGGTTCCTGTTTCAAGTTTTGTAACTTCGTTTTTAGACAAAAAATCGACTTCTAATCCATAAGAAGCGGCCAGTTCTCCTTCGTGGATTATTTCTTCGGCTGTTTTTTCAGTTTTGTAAAGCATCAAAAGACCTTTTTTCTCGTAAAAAAAGGAATTGTTTTCTTTAATAAAATCCTCATATAATTCTTTACTGAACAATGATAAATTGCAAAGTGCAGGCATCGCTTTTTCGACATGCTGTTTATTGGCATGTTTGTAAAATTGAAGTCCCCATTTTGCTAAATCACTGCTCAATCTTGGTTTTACATAAAACGGACTTTGGCTGTCAAACATCCATTTTATTCCCTGCGCTATCATTCCAGGCTGAGCCAAAGGAATAATGTGAGAAGGAACAATCATTCCCGCATTGCCATACGAACAGCCGTCGGTCATGTCTGATTTGTCAAAAACAACTACTTCATAACCTTCTTTAGCGAGATAGTATGCAGAACATAGTCCTATTATTCCTCCACCAATAATACTTACTTTTTTCATTAAAACTATGAATTTAAAAAAGCATTGGTAAGCGTGTTTTCTCGCTGAAACCAATGATTTGTCTTGATATTAAATTAAATTGATCTGCTGACTGCAATTTTCTTCAACACATAGAAACATAGGCTTTTTGTATAATACAAGAATATAAAAGAAAAATGCATTTCTCTCACAAAACCTGCTTTGTATATTTAAAATAATTGAAACGCCTTTTTTTCGGGATTAAGCATCTATGTTTCTATGTGTTAAATAATTGTATTAATAGGCAGAAAAAATTAGATTACTTGAAATCCAAATGCGTAAGGATCATCGTCTTCATCAATAATTATATTGTTGTAACCATATACTTTTGCCCATCCTTGAATGCTTGGTACAATGGCTTTAATATCTCCAATAGAAGTTTCTTCTTCAACTCTTCCTATAAATTTGCTGCCAATAAAACTTTCGTGAATAAAATCTTCGCCTTTTTTTAGTTTCCCTTTTGCGTGAAGTTGTGCCAGTCTAGCTGAAGTTCCTGTTCCGCAAGGCGAACGATCAATTGCTTTGTCGCCGTAAAAAACCGCATTTCGTCCAGACGATGATGAGTCTAATGGATCTCCCGTCCAAAGCATATGGCTGACATCTCTAATAGTGCTGTTTTCTGGGTGAATGAACTTATCAGGATATTTGGCATTGATGCGTTTACGAACTTCCTGACTGTACTGTACAATTTTTGCTGCCGTAAAATCTTGTATTCCCGAAAAATTAGTCTGCGGATCTACAATAGCATAATAATTTCCGCCATAAGCAACATCAAACGTTATTTCGCCAAGTTCAGGACAATCAATAGTAAGTCCTTCGGCAGCGAGATATGATTTTACATTGGTTAAACGTACCCAATCTACTTTTTTTCCTGTTTGCTGATATTCAATTTGAACCAAACCGGCAGGCGCTTCCATTTTTATTTTACCGGGGATTTTTGGAGTAACCAATCCTTCTTCAACGGCAATAGTTATTGTGCCAATAGTTCCGTGACCGCACATAGGTAAACAACCGGAAGTTTCGATAAACAAAATACCAAAATCGTTCTCAGGATCACTTGGCGGATAGAGTATACTGCCGCTCATCATATCATGACCTCGGGGTTCAAACATCAGTCCTTTGCGAATCCAGTCATACTCTTTTAAAAAGTGCTGGCGTTTTTCGCTCATATTGTCACCAATTAAATTTGGACCGCCGCCGGCAACCACTCTCACTGGATTACCGCAGGTGTGTGCATCGACACAAAAAAAAGTTTTTCTTGGCATAAAATTAAATAGGTTTGTTTGTTATTACATCATTAACAGTTCTATTGATATTTAATGGGTTTTTATTCTGAAGTGCTTCCGGAAGTAATTCGTCCGGCCAATTTTGATAGCTAAAAGGACGAACCCATCGTTTTACGGCATGAATTCCCACAGCGGTAAATCTTGAGTCTGACGACGCAGGATAAGGACCTCCATGCAGCATCGAAGCACAGACTTCAACACCAGTTGGAACTCCGTTAAAAATTAACCTTCCAACTCTGTTTTGTAAAGCACTTACAACAGTGTCATAATTTGAAATTTCGGCAGATTCGGCAAGTATAGTTCCAGTCAGCTGTCCGTCTAATTTATTAATAATTGCAGTAAGTTCCTCTAGATTTTCGCATTGAACAATAATCGAAAACGGACCAAAAACTTCATGGCTTAATACGTTATTTTCTAAGAATGTTTTACCATCTACACTAAGTATAGTCTGTTGTGCATAATTAGGTGCCGTTTCTTCCTTGTATTCGGCAACAGTTGTAACTCCGTTTTGCGATCTGATTTTTTCTCTGCCGTTATTAAAGTCAGCTTTAATTGATGGATGCAGCATACAAGAAGGTGCTATTTTCTCAATTTCTTCTGATAATTCTTTTGAAAATTGATCTAATTCTTTTCCTTTTATTCCTAAAAGCAACCCTGGATTGGTACAAAATTGTCCCGTTCCCAGTGTGATTGAACCAGCATAAACAGCGGCCCATTTTTTACTGTTTTTTTCTAATGCTTCAGGTAAAATTACAACAGGATTAATGCTTCCCATTTCGGCAAAAACAGGTATTGGTTCCGGGCGTTGTGAAGCCAGATCAAATAAAGCGCGTCCTCCATTTATACTTCCTGTAAATCCAACAGCTTTTACAAGCGGATGTTTTACTAAACTTGTACCAAGTGTTGTACCGCTGCCAATTAAATTAGAAAAAACACCTTCGGGCATTTGGTGTTTTTTTGCCGCTTTGATTACTGCCGATGCAACCATTTCACCTGTTGCAATGTGCATAGAATGGCTTTTTACAATTACAGGACATCCTGCTGCTAAAGCTGATGCTGTATCGCCTCCTGCAGTAGAAAATGCAAATGGGAAATTACTAGATCCAAAAACGACAACAGGACCTAACGGAACCAGCATTTTGCGTAAATCTTCTTTTGGAAGCGGTGCTCGATCCGGAATTGCAGTATCGATAGTAGCTTCGAGCCAGCTTCCTTCTAAAAGCATATTAGCAAAAGAACGCAATTGAAAAATAGTACGGCCTCTTTCTGATTCTGCTCTGCCTTTTAAAAAACCTGATTCGGTGCAGTATATTTCTAATAAAGCGTCACCCAATTCCAGAATTTCGTCTGCAATTGAATTTAAAAAAGCCGCTTTTTTTGCCGCTGGATAATTTTTATAAATTTTAAAAGCATCATCAGCCAAAGCAGCTGCTTGTTCAATTTCTTCAGGAGATGCTTCTGTAAATGTCCAGGGATTTTCTATATTCCACTGCGGGTTTATGGTTTTATATGTTTTGGTTCCGCCTGCCAAAAGCTGGCTTCCCACATAATTTTTTCCTGTAATCATTTTTTTATATGTTAAGATTAAAGTTAAATCCGGATTTGTTAAAAATTACAGTGTTTTGTGTGCTGGTTATTGATATAATAACCAGCTCAAAAACAAACAAACTAAATCAACCAAATTAAACTTTTGAAAAAAAGTTAGTTTTCTTTTTAAGGCAAGTTTACAACACTATAGACTTGTAATCTGGAAGTGTAGGTCTTGTGCGAAGGCTTTCATTAATAATAGCCAATACTCTTTCTCTTTCAGCTCCATGAAGCGGTAATCTTGGTGCACGAACATACTCTGTTCCTAAACCTGTGGCAACTTCAGCCAGTTTTATATTTTGTACTAAAAGCGGATTAATATCTAATTCCAAAAGAGGTAAAAACCATCTGTAAATAGCCAAAGCTTCTTCGGCTCTTCCAGCTTTTGCCAGTTTGAAAATCGCTACCGTTTCTGCCGGAAAAGCATCTACTAAACCAGAAACCCATCCATCAGATCCCATAAAAATACTTTCTAATGCCAGTGTGTCAACACCAGATAAGATTTTTAATCTTCCGTTAAAACGGTTTATAATTCTCGTTACATTCGAGATATCTCTTGTAGATTCTTTTACGGCTTGAATGTTATCGAATTTTAAAATTTCTTCAAACATATCTAATGTTACTTCTATTTTATAATCTATAGGATTGTTATAAATCATGATAGGAAGTGAAGTGCTTTTTGCAATTTCAGAGAAATAAGTAACTGTTTCGTGACTTGCGGCATTGTAACGCATAGGAGGAAGTAACATTAATCCTTTTGCTCCATTTTTTTCTGCTTCATTAGCAGCAAGAATTGCGGCCCGAGTTGTTTGCTCGGCTATATTCATAATTACCGGAACTTGTCCGTTAACGATATTGATTGTCTCTTGAATTAATTCTTTCTTTTCATCTTGTAATAATGTGCTTGCCTCGCCAAGTGTACCTCCTAAAATTATTCCAGAAACACCAGCTTCGAGTTGAGCTTTAACATTTACTTCAAACATATTGAAGTCTAATTTGTCATCGGCAGTAAATTTTGTGGTTACTGCTGGCATAACGCCTTTCCATTGAATACTCATAATTACGATTTTAATTTTTTCAAAAATATTTATAAGTAGTAAATATGTGCTTAGGGAAGTTATCACAAAAAGATACTATATTATCCGGTTTAGTATTAATTTTTAAAATTATTACTTAATATGCGTGCATTTTTTTATATTTATCACATGTAATTAAATTGATTATGAAAGTATTTCCATTTAAAATTCCAAAAACTAAAGAAGATTCGCTAATTTATCAGGAGGATGTTGAGTTTGTTTTCTATGATAAATTACACCAGCACGAAGAAATACAAATCAGCTATATTGAGAATGGTGAGGGAACCATTTTTGTAGGTGACACTATTTCACCTTATCAAAAAGGTGATGTCGTAGTTATAGGCAGTAATCTGCCTCACGTATTTAGAAGTGATGCCAACACCGAAGAATTATCTGTGATGTTAACCTTGTTTTTTACTGCAAATTCTTTTGGGAAAGACTTCTTTTCATTACCTGCTTTAAAAGAAATTCAGCCGTTTTGGGAAAGCTGTAAAAATGGCTTTGTGGTTAATAATCCGTCTAATAAGGTTATTAAATCTTTTAAAAAGATCAAATCGGTTAATGAATTTGATCGGTTTATGCTTTTTTTAGAAATAACAAAAAAGCTTTCACAGGATAAAAAAACACCGCTTTCAAGTTATATATATGATAAAAAAATAACGGATAATGAAGGGAAAAGAATGCAGACGGTTTTTGAATATGTTATGACTAATTTTCAAAAGAATATTACGCTCGACGAAATTGCTGCTTTATCGAATATGACCAAAAATGCTTTTTGTAAATATTTTAAAGTGCGAACGAATAAAACTTTTTTTCAGTTTTTGATCGAAATCAGAATTGAGAGGGCAGGGAAGCTGCTTTCGAAATCGCAAGAACTTTCGGTTTTGGAAGTTTCAGAATTGTGCGGTTTTAATAATATTTCGAACTTCAATAGAAAGTTTAAAGAGATTAAAGGAATGTCTCCTTTAGTTTATAGAAAATCCCAAAGATTGAAATGGAAACAAAAGGCATAAACGTTGGCTGTAATTTTCAAAAAAAATGTTTAAACACATAGAAACATAGGTTTTATAGCTGGAAAAGAATACATAAAGAAATACATTTCTTTTGCATAGACCATGCTTTGCGCATTTAAAACAAGTGAAACGCCTTTTTTTAGAACTCAGCGACTATGTTTCTATGTGTTAAAACAATTACACATAATGAGTTAATAAAACAATTGAGTGCAAATAAAAAAGCTCCTTAAACATTCTTGTCTAAGGAGCTTTTGAGTTTTATGTCTTTTATTATTGAGGCTGCTGCTGTGTTACACAATGAACCATTCCTCCGTTTTTGTATAAATTTCGCACATCGATACCTACAACAGTTCTTCCAGGAAATAAGCCGGCAATAATGTTATTGGCAACAGCATCGTTAGGATCGTTATAGTTTGGAACCAATACTTTTCCGTTGGCAACATAAAAGTTTATGTAACAGCCTTTGTAGCCTAGATTGGTACCATTTGTAGTCACAACATCATTTTTTGACAATGGCAGAAATACTTTAGTATAAGCTTGATTATTTTTGTTAGAAGCGCTGTACAATACGTCAATATCGTTTTGTGTTAATCCCCAGTTCAATAAATCATCATTATTCATGGTAACCATTTTATTACCTGGAACAAATTTAGCAATACCGTCAATATGCATATCTGTTACATCCTCCTTACTAAATCCTCCTTCTAACCAAATAAATTTTGTAGCGCCGTAGTATTTAGTAAAATTAGCTTCGGCTTGAGCCTGCGTCATACCTTCATTTCGAGTTGATCTGTTTTTTTGGCTTAGTACAGAACTTTTTGTAGCCATCATTACACCATTACCGTCTAATTCTACAGATCCGCCTTCGTTTACCATTGGTACATTTACCGCTTTTATACCAATTTCACCAGCGATAAATGATGGAACTGCATCACATTTTTTATAACCAAATTTTCCTCCCCAGCCATTAAAACCCCAATCTTGAAGCACTAATTGACCAGATTGATCTTTTGCAAAAATAGGACCGTTGTCTCTCACCCAAACATCATTTGTTTGATGTATTTTAAAATTTACGTTAGTTAATGGCACACCTGCATTTGTCAGCAGATTTTCAATTCTTGTTTGTTCTGCAGCATCATAAGCTATAATGTGAACCTTTTCTGTTGATTGAAGAGCTTTTGCCATCGCCACCCATGTTGCGTCTAAACTGTTGCGATATGTAATGCCATATTCATATTGATGCGGCCATTGCAGCCAAGTGCCTTCGTGCAGTGCAGATTCTTCGGGCATTGTATAAAGAACATTAGTAATAGGTAAAGTTGGATCAGGATTTTGTGTTGATCCTTCGATTTCATTGCTGTCGCAAGCTGAAATTAAAATTGCAAAAGTCATTGATAAAATTGCTTTGTTGTACATTTTGATGTTTTAAATTATTGAATAAATGCGTTCAGGGTTCTAAAAATTACTCGACAAAGAGAATAATTTTTAAAACCCTGATAATTTTTTTTCTCCCAAATGAACTATTTTGGGTACAGAAAGTTTGTTTAACGCTTAATTTACCCAATTTTCTTACCTAATTTGGTAAGAAATTCTTGTTTGTTTAATTTGCTGATAGGTATTTTATGAGTACCAATAATGACTAAATTTCCATCAATCAATTCAACTTTACTTAGATTGACAATAAAAGAGCGGTGACAGCGATAAAAAAGCTGTTTTGAGAGTTCTTCTTCCATCGCCGTAAGAGCAATTAAAGTAGTATATGTTTTTTTCTCGGTTACGATTTTTACATATTTATGAAGACCTTCAATAAACAATATATCGCTCAAAAGAATTTTGATGTGCTGATGATTGGATTTTATGACTATTGATTGATCTATAACGGAAGCTTCAGATGTCTCCTTACTTTCGTTTTCTAATTTTAATAATTCCAGTGCTTTGGTTACAGCCTTATAGAAACGTTCAAAAGTTATTGGTTTTAGTAAATAATCTATAATGTTTAATTCATAACCATCTAAAGCAAATTCAGAGTAAGCCGTTGTAAAAATTACTTTTGGCGGATTTTGAAGTGATTTTAAGAAATCGATTCCAGACAAATGCTGCATTTGAATGTCTAGAAACAGTAAATCGACTTTATTTGTTTTTAAATAATGATCGGCTTCAAGTGCCGAAGCACATTCGTATACAATTTCGAGCTCAGGAATATGCATTAAATGAGTGCGTATTAAAGTACGAGCTAAAGTTTCATCATCGACGATGGCACATTTATATATTGTCTTTGTTTCCATAAAAACTTAAACTTACTTTATAGATTGAATCAGTGTCTTCGGTACTTAACTGGTAATTGTCTCCAAACAGATTTTTAAGCTGCGATTCTAGATTTTTCAATCCAATACCTTGATTTTTTAATTTAGGCTGAAATGAATTAACAACAGCAAACTCAATTTTATTGTTGGCAGCAGTAAGAATTATATCGACAAAACCATTTTTATTTTCAATAATATCGCCATGCTTAAAAGTATTTTCTATTAATGTGAGAAATAACAGGGGAGGAACCTGTAGAACAGAGTTGTCATTAGAAATAGTAAAGCTGATATTTTTCATTCCTGCAATTTCTCGGTATTCCTGAATTTGAAGGTATTTGTGAATTATTTCAATTTCTGACAGTAGAGATACGCTTTTCTTGTCACCTTCATACAGAAAATAACGAAGTATATCAGCCAAGCAAGCAAGCATTTTGGGAGCATTGTCGCTTTTTATCAACGTTAGTGCATAAATATTATTAAGTGCATTAAAAAGAAAATGTGGACTGATTTGTGATTTTAGCAGCATCATTTCGGTTTGCAGTTTTTCATTTTCTGCCTGCAGGCGAAGTTGCTTTTCTGTGAAATATTTATTGAAAAACCAAACAATATAAGAGATGAAAAGATAAAGCGAATGATTTAGAAGGAATGAAATAAATGATTTTAGTAAATCATCATCATACAAAACAACATTCAATCCAGTGCTGTAATAGATTAAAAAACTAATGCTTAACAGCAGAATTAAAGCTGAAGCATAAGCTGTTTTTCCTTTTTTGTTTAAAACAAAAGGCAACAGAACGAATAGGTTAATGTAAAATTCAGAGCAAAAAGCAGCGACTTCAAATGAAGTATAAAGAATACTCTCTTTTAGATTGTAAAACGAAGCTATGTAATCAAATACATATAAAGAGATAAACAACCAAAAAAGCAGATGGTAGTAAATTTTATTCATTTGACTCTTAATTTTATGCAAAGTAATTAATTTAAGAAGAAACATTTGAAAAAAGAAGATAATTTAAAGGCGGGATAATAATTTTTTTAAGATTTTTTAGTTTTTAATAATTTCCCGTTTTAATGAAGATTTTTTGACGAAAGCTAAGGTGTATTTTCGTAGTACTAATTTGTTTTAGCAGCGGTTTTTGTACGATAAATTGTTAGGATGTTGTTTTGTTTAAATTTGGTATTTTTGTATTTTTTGTTTAGTGTTTTAGGTGTTTTATTGTGATTTTTTATTTAAAAATAATGATTTGTTATTTTATGTGCAAAATTTTATATATTTGAAATACTTAATTTTAAAAAAATAACAAATGAAAAAAGCAGTTTTAATTATGGCATTATTTGTTTTTGGAATCTCTTTTGGTAAAACATCTAACTATGCGCCTTTACCAAAAGTGTCGTTAGAGTTTTTATTAAAGGATAGTAAATATGGTCCAACTTATCCTCGAGCTTTATATGATAAAGGAGGAAGTGACAGCTGTGGAGGCGGTATAAATCTGGGAAGAACTTTATATGCAGATACTCCTTTAATAATAGAAGGAACGCAACTGTATACCGATTCTACAGGAAACAGCTCTTCAAAATGGACAGGGGCTACATCAACTTATTATAGATTAGTTGCAGGAACATCATCAGTAACAGTTTCGATTAATTCGTCAGGACTTGTAACTGCTGTTACTTGTGGAAATTAAAATAAGAATACTATTTCAGGATATTTCCTTTTTAGAATAAAAAGAAATATAACTAACTGAAAATAAAATATATCAAAAAAGGAATTGAATAAAATAGAGGCGGCCGAAAGGCCGCCTCTATTTATTTTTAGGAGTTCGAGAAGTGATCTGTTTTTGCATGAATCTTAGTTCTTCTTGAAAAAAAATATTCGCACAATCTGGAAGTTTGAACAAGCAAGGAAATTTACCTAAAAACAGTATCAAATGATCAATTAAAATTCGTACTCAACTTTTATATAAAAAATGTATAAGAAAGAGATTTATTATAGGTTTTGATTTGCTAAGAGCTGTTTTTTTTTTTTTTTTTGATTTTAAGATAAATTGATTTCTATGGTAACACGGAATTATTAAATCTTATCATAAAATTTTAAAAAAAAATTTTCATCGAACCTCCTTTATTTGTTGATGAGTTTAAAAAATTAAGATTAAAATACGGGAAGCCGTAAAGAATTAACATTTCATTTAACTATATTTGTAGCTTTAATATTACTTTTTATTTAAGTTTACTCCAAATTGAAGATGAAAAAATTATACTTACTACTATTTACTTTTTTGCCGTTTTTAATTTATTCTCAAGATATTCTTTGGGAAAAGTCTTACGGCGGTATACATGCGGATTACCTTTTTGATGCGCAACCCACAGCCGATTATGGATTTATTCTGGCGGGAAGTTCTCTATCTAGTAAAACTGGAAATAAAACCGAGAATAATCATGGAGATTTAGATTATTGGATTTGGAAAATGAATGAAAAAGGAGAGCTGGATTGGCAGAAGAGTATAGGTGGGAATGGTTTCGATATGCTTCAAAGTATAAAAGGCACTAGAGATGGTGGTTTTATACTGGGCGGAACTTCAAGCTCAGGAAATAGTTTTGAGAAAAAAGAAGACTGCAAAGGACTTACAGATTTTTGGGTTATAAAACTTGATGCATCAGGTAATGAACAATGGCAGCGTACTATTGGTGGTGATGGTCAGGACGAATTATCATGTGCTTTTCAAACCAAAGATGGAGGTTACATATTAGGAGGCTCTTCCAGCTCGAGTTCATCTTCTATTACTAATGTGAAAGCGGAAGGGAAAATGGCCGAATCTTCAACGATAGATTTATATGGCAAATCAGAAAAAAGTCGTGGCAACATGGATTACTGGGTTGTAAAATTAGATAAACAGGGAGTAATTGAATGGCAGAAAACCTATGGAGGCCGTTATGCTGACTTGTTAAGAAGTATGGAACAAACAACAGATAACGGATATATTTTAGCAGGATATTCAAATTCGCCGTTGTCTGGAGATAAAACAGAGAGTAACAAAGGAGTAGGTGATTATTGGATTGTTAAAATTGATGACATAGGTACTATTCAATGGCAGAAAACTTATGGAGCAGATGGAGACGATCAGCCATATGTCATTCATCAAACAATTGAAGGGGGCTATATTGTGGGAGGTAATTCAAATAGTAAAAATCCTTTAACATCTCTTGGCGGAATTGTTGCTAATGGAACTGATTTTTGGGTTTTAAAGTTGGATGCAGAAGGCGGTGTTATTTGGAGTAAAACTTATGATTTTGGAAAAGTAGATATTTTAACCTCTTTAGTTGAGAATAAAGATCATACGTATTTGATAGGAGGTTACGCAAAAGCTGAGAGTAGACAGTCAACTGTAGGTCAAGTGGCAAAAATGGCTGGTGTTGGTAAAGATAAAGAAGGAATTAATGATTATATAGCATTGAAGATTGATGAGAATGGAGAAGAATTTTGGAATAAAACGGTTGGAAGCAGCGGAGAAGATATACTAAGAAAACTAATTGAAACCAGAGACGGAGGCTATTTAATGGCAGGTACTTCAAATTCAAATTCATCTATGGATAAAAATTCAAATATTGGCGGTAACGATTTTTGGGTCGTAAAGCTTAAAGATAAAGCTAAAATAGAGAAGGTAAAAGCCAGTATTGAAGCTATTCCTAATCCAGTAGTTACCTATACAAATGTAATTATTGGCTACGATTTTAATGATGGCACCGCCTCTGTTGTTGACATTTTAGGAAGGGTTTTGCAAAATTTCAAGATTAGCAGCAGGACAGTTCCTGTAGACCTAAGTAATTATGCAGAAGGAATCTATATTATAAAGATTCAAACTGACGTAAAAACGGAATCTGTAAAGGTGATTAAAACAGTAAGATAATGAATGCTCCAGTAAACACTTATAAAAAATATAGAATATTTTCTAGCCGCATAATTAAAAGATTATTATTATTTATAATATTATTTAATTTACCCCTGCAAATTAAGGCTCAAACGGAGGTAAACGGCTTTCAAACACCAAATTTTGCACCAAAATCTCCAGAAGCAGCTGCCTTTTTAAAGTATGGAGAATATCCTGTTGACTTGGCAACAGGTCTTCCTAATATTTCTGTGCCATTGTATACTATTGATTTAAAGGATTTCAAGATGCCAATATCTTTAGATTATCATGCTTCAGGTATCAAAGTTACTCAGGAAGCAACATGGGTGGGTCTAGGATGGAATTTAAATGCTGGCGCACAAGTGGTTTTAAGTCCTAGAGACGATATTGATGAAAATAACCCTAATATAGATGAAATTCCAGATGATAATGCTATCATCGCTTATTTTAAACTTCATCCTTATGATCAAGGTGCCGTTAGAACTTTAGATCCGAATCTCGATAAGTCAAGAGTAAAAGACATGTATGTTTTTTCATCTCCTACAGTAAATGGAAGTTTTTATATTAGAAATTTTGTCAATAATGATGTTGTAACAATACCTCCGAATGCCTTTAAAGTTGATCTTTTGGGAGCAAACAGAGAAAATATGAAATTTAAAATAACAGATCCGCAAGGAAATGTTTATTTGCTGGGTACTACAGAAATTTCTATACAATCCATGACGCATAGCGATCGCTATACTAGTGCCTGGTATGTCGATGAAATAAAAACGCCATCAAATAATAAAATAAACTTCACTTATCAGGATGATGGAAGTTTAACGGATAGAACTTTTTCGCAAAGAGTTGAAGTGAAAAATATTGTAACTAAAGGAGAATGTCCTGATGGATCTAGTTATAGCAGTCAAATAGGAAATGTAATTGACGGCACAGGAAATACGATAACTATATTAAAAAAAATTAAAGAAATTAGTTTCAATGATGGTAATTCCAGAGTCTTGTTTACTAAGAATGTGGGAAGGCAAGATCTGGTTGACGGTGTTGAAAATGGATATTTAAGTAAAATTGAAATTCAACAATTACTAGGTGCTGGATATGTAAATGTAAAAGGTTATTCTTTTGATTATTCGTATTTTAACGGATCTGGGAGTTATTATTCAGACAAAAGATTGAAATTAGATAGAATTGCTAATTTACTAGGCAGAATAGAGCAGGAGTTTACCTATTCAAGTATTTCTGTCCCTAATAAAACCTCCAAAGGGCAAGATTATTTTGGATATAATAATGGAAAAGTTAACAATCAGGATTTAATTCCCAAACATTATATTTCTTATCCTTACCCCGCAGAAGTTGGTAAAGGAGATCGTTCTGTAAATCCTTTAGAGAATCAGGCAGGAATTTTAAGAGAAATACATTATCCTACAAAAGGTTGGACAAAATTTAACTATGAAACAAACCAGTTTTATGGAGTTGATGTTTTTTCTCAATACGTTCCTGTGATTGTAAACAGTAGTGTAGTACAAGGCACAGGAGGTTCAGTGCCAATAAAAGAAGGACCAGGAATTGATGGTCCAATCTGTCTTAATATAAAGCCAAAAGATTGTGTCAATTATGTATCAATCCCTTTTACTGCTAAGGAAGCCAAAGGGCAATTGAAATTCTCAATGGACAATACTCATTCATCTGATCCTACAATTTCTAAGTATTACCATGCTATGGTTAGAGTTTTTTCTGGAGGAATTGAAGTTTTTAATTCTGGCCATTGGAGTATTACCAAAGAGTTTAATGAGCCTTTGAATCTTAAAGAATCAGGTACAATAGAGGTAGAAGTGTATGGAGAGTTTATGTCTGTTAAAGGTTTACAGCTTAAGTATGTTAACAACGATCCTATGCCTAAAAATAATTTAGGTGCAGGACTTAGAATTGCAAGTATAGAAAATTATGATAATGACAATGCATTAGCTTTAAAGAAAGAATATGATTATTCAGATATAGATGCTGTGGGACAGACGAGTGGTCAGTTGATTAATAAGATGAGTACAACTTTTCAATCCAACACTTTTACAAATTATAATTTTATTCAATGTGGTGGAACAGGGGGGTCTGGTGGAATAGGATGTACAGGGGGAATTAATTCTACTGCTGTTTATAGTATTAGTTCAAATTCTAGATTTGGGATAGAAGGGAATTCGGTTGCTTACAAATACGTAAAAGAAAAACAGTTTGATACTAAAAATCAAACTAATAATGGTTTTACACAGTATGAGTTTAGCATTTGGCAAGATGAAATACCTTTTGGTAATCCAACAGTACAAATTCCCACCACAT
This sequence comes from Flavobacterium plurextorum, assembly GCF_002217395.1. Classification (GTDB taxonomy): domain Bacteria; phylum Bacteroidota; class Bacteroidia; order Flavobacteriales; family Flavobacteriaceae; genus Flavobacterium; species Flavobacterium plurextorum. The sequence continues at coordinate 193,387 of NZ_MUHD01000021.1, forward strand.
GGAAAAGAGGTAAAGTTTTAAATAAAAAAATATATAGAACAATTGGAGCTGCCAGATATATATTGGAAGAAGAGAAAAATATTTATTTTGAAGATGCTTCAAATACCTCTTTTTACAAAGGGTTTAAAATGTTTCGTATGGCGACTACTAATAGTCAGGAAAATCCTTCTAACCCTCTGATTCCCAATTGTCCTTATAATGCGAACGGGGGTGTAGAAGTACTTCGAACGATTGAGCCCATAACATACAATCTTCCAATTCTTTGGTTTTACCAAAAAACATCTGAGAAAACTAATTATTTTTACAATTCCTCAAATGATTTAACAGGTAAAATAGTCAGTAGTACTACTTTTAATTATGGTAATCCATCTCATTTGCAATTAACGTCGCAAATAACAACTAACTCAATTGGAGAAACACTCGAAACAAAATATTTTTATGCGCTGGATTCAAAGATGGTTTCAAAACCATTTATTCCAGAATTGAAATCTGCATATATGATTGGGATTGTTTTAGATAAACAAAATTTTAAAGGAGGAACTAAAATATCTGAGCAACTTACTAATTATGATAAAAGTGTAGAAACTAATAATCTATTGTTGCCAAGATTTGTTTATATAAATAAAGGACAAGCAGAGATAGATTTAAACTCTGATAGAAAAATTACCTATGATCTTTATGATGAAAAAGGAAATATTTTGCAATATACTCCAGAAAACGGAATGCCGGTTTCAATAATTTGGGGTTACAATAAGACACAGCCAATTGCAAAGATTGAAAATGCTGCATATTCGACTATTCCTTCTCAAACGATATCAACTCTTCAAACACTTTCAAATGCTGATAATGATAACTGTATGTCAGAAAATTGTACAGAACAATTGTTAAGAAATGCTCTAAATGAATTTCGAATAGCACTACCAAATGTTTTTATTTCAACTTATACTTATAATCCATTAGTTGGTGTAACAAGTATTACAGATGTGAAAGGGATGACTTCTTATTATGAATATGATTCTTTTGACAGGCTAAAATTTTTAAAGGATAAAGACTTAAATGTAATTCAGAAATACTGCTATAATTATAAAGGGGAGCAGACGGATTGCAGTGATAATACTTCAACGAGTGTCTTGATGTATAAGAGTATTGCCAGAAGTGGTTCGTTTACAAGAACAAATTGTGGAGCAGGCGGAACCGCTTCTAGTGTAGTGTATAATCAGCCAGTTGGTGCTGTCATTTCAACGATTTCTCAAGCTGATGCTGACTCTCGTGGACTTGCAAAGTTTAATATTGATGGTTTAACGAATGCAAATGCAAATGGAGAATGTACATTCATTAGCATTGCTAAAAGCGGTTCGTTTATGAAAAATAATTGCCCAGTTGGAGGTATTGGTTCGATGGTTGTCTACTCAGTACCTGCAGGCAGGCATTCATCGACAATTTCACAAGCTGCTGCCGATGCAATAGCTCAAGATGATGTTAACCATAACGGGCAGGATTATGCTAATACAAATGGAGAATGTACGTTCAGTAATATTGCCAAAAGCGGGACATTTACAAGAAATAATTGTGCTGTTGGAGGAATTGGTTCGAATGTGGTCTACATTGTTCCTGCTGGTAGGCATTCATCAACAAGTTCACAAGCAGCTGCAGATGCATTAGCTCAAGATGATGTCAGCAATAACGGTCAGGCTTATGCCAACACAAATGGTTCGTGCATATTTGTTAATATTGCTAAAAGCGGGACATTTACAAGAAATAATTGTGCTGTTGGAGGAATTGGTTCAAATGTAGTTTACACAGTTCCTGCTGGTAAGTATGAATCAACAAGTTCACAATCTGCTGCAGATGTGTTAGCTCAAGATGATGTTAATAATAACGGGCAGGCTTATGCCAATACAAACGGTTCGTGTACGTTTAGTAATATTGCTAAAAGCGGTTCATTTACAAGAAATAATTGTGTTTTCGGAGGAATAGGCTCAATGGTGATCTACACAGTTCCTGTTGGTAAGTATGAATCAACAAGTTCACAAGCTGCTGCAGATGCATTAGCTCAGGATGATATAAATAATAATGGACAGGCTTACGCCAACACTAATGAGACATGTACATTCTTCAACATTGCCAAAAGCGGGACATTTACAAAGAACAATTGCCCTGTAAATGGAGTGGGTGCTGTAATGGTTTATTCAATTCCCGCAGGCAAATATAGTTCTACAATTTCGCAAGCTGCTGCCGATGCAATAGCTCAAGAGGATATTAATAATAATGGACAAACAAATGCTAATACTTTTGGAACTTGTACTTTTAGTAATACTATAAAAAGTGCATCTTTCACAAGAAACAATTGTAGTGCAGGAGGATTTGGATCAGTGGTTGTTTATACAGTTCCTGCAGGCAAACATAATTCAACAAGTTCGCAGGCTGTTGCAGATGAATTGGCGCAGGATGATATTAATAACAATGGTCAGTATTACGCTAATACAAATGGTAATTGTACGTTTTACAATGGAGCTGTGAGTAAAGCATTTTATAGAAATAATTGCCCAGCTAATACCAGTTCTGGAGTATATACTTATTCGGTTCCATATGGGATATATATCAGTAATATTTCTCAAGAGCATGCAGATCAATTAGCACAAAATGCTATTAATACATATGGACAAAATGCGGCAAACTTAGAAGCAGAATGCATATTTTATAGTGCGGCGCAAAATGGTTCATTTAATAAAAATGGATGTGGCTATGGTGGAGTAGGCTCAAGTGTAATTTATAGTCAGAATCGAGGAGTTTCCACTTCAACGATTTCACAAGCTGACGCCGATGCATTAGGGTTTGCTAAATTTAATATTGATGGTCAGTCATATGCGGATGCAAATGGATATTGTACTTATTTCAGCGTTGCCCAAAGTGGTTCATTTATCAAGAATGACTGCGGACCAGGCGGAATAGGTTCGAATATTACTTTTAGTCAAGCAGCAGGAGCGCAAACTTCGAATATTTCCCAAGCTGATGCTGATTCAAAAGGACTTACTTTGTTTAATATAAACGGGCAAGCAAATGCAAATACAAATGGAGGATGCACTTATAGTAATGCAGCTATTAGTAAAACATTTACAAGGGATGATTGTCCAGTTTATAGTACTCCTGGAACTTATATTTATACCGTTCCTGCTGGTAAATATACTGGAGGAACACAGAGTAAAGTAGATGGGATGGCTCGAAATGAGATCGATGCAAATGGACAATATTATGCTAATATGATAGCGGACTGTTATTTTTACAATTCATCTAAATCAGGAGTATTTGCTAAAAATAATTGTGGGGGTGATTTGTCTGGAAGTTATGTTACTTATACAGTTCCAAGTAGAAAATATGTTTCAAACTCTCAGGAAAGTGCTGATAATTTAGCGCAGACAGACGTAGATAATAACGGACAGGCTTATGCTAACGCAAATGGTATTTGTGTTTATAATAGTATTGCCAGAAGCGGGTTGTTTACAAGGAATAATTGTGGACAAAATCAAGCTGGATCAACTGTATCATATAGTCAGGGAACGGGAGCTGTTACTTCGTCAGTTTCTCAGGCAGAAGCAGATAGTTTAGGTCTTTCGAAATTTAACACTGATGGGCAAGTTTATGCTAATAACTATGGGACATGTACTATTAGAGAAGTCGAATTTCGATTTGAGCGCTTTTTTGATCCTTCTACTAAAGTACTTAATATTGATGCTTGGGCTACAGGTACAAATCATAATGGAGCAACATTAAAATTTACGGTCAATTTTTTACGAATATCTGGGGTAGCAGCAAGTCAGGAAGTAGTAGTAGAATTTGCAGCTGGTCAAGGTAGTAAGCTTACCACGCTTACATTAAACGCCAAGAGTATTGTAAGTATTACTTTATTGGTGATTAAAAAATAGATATTAAAGGCTAATAATATGAAAAAATATATACCAATTATAGTTTTGTTACTCTTTACAGGTTTTAGCTTATCAGCTCAGACTTTTAGCGATGATAATTTTATTTATACAATAGCTCCGAAAAAGGCTGTTCAATCAGGTAATTTAAGCACCTTGACAAAAGATCAGATGAGTCAAAATGTGAGTTATTTTGACGGACTGGGACGTCCCGTGCAAACAACGGCTATAGGACAAGGAGCAAATGGAGAAGATTTGATTACTCCAGTTGAATATGATGGTTTTGGAAGACAGATAAAGGAATATCTGCCTTATGCCTCGACAAACGGGGGAAATAGTTATCCTCGTATTGAATTACTTACTGCCGTAAACACTTCGATATCGTTTTATACAAACTATAAAAATACCTCAAATCCATTTTCAGAGAAGCAGTTAGAAGCTTCTCCTTTAAATAGAGTATTAAAACAGGCTGCGCCGGGAACTTCGTGGGAGATGGGCCGCGGTCACGAAATTAAACTGAAATACCAAACTAATCAAGATAAAGAGGTAAAATTGTTTAAAGCAAATACATCTTGGGATGCCGGTTTAGGGTTATATGAAATCAGTTTTTCAGATGCGGGCACTTATAGTGAAAATGAATTGTATAAAAACGTGACTTTTGATGAAAATTCAGGAAATAACCCATCAGAAACTGGTGGATCTACAGTAGAATTTAAAAATAAAGAGGGACAAGTAGTCCTAAAAAGAACCTATGATGTGGGGGATAAACACGATACCTATTATGTGTATGACGTTTATGGAAACCTAACATATGTAATTCCTCCAAAAGCTGAAGGTGTAATTAGTAATCAGATGTTAGATGATTTATGCTATCAATATAAATACGATAATAAAAATCGTTTAGTCGAGAAAAAGCTGCCAGGAAAACAATGGGAGTTTATTGTTTACGACAAATTAGACAGGCCGGCAGCGACAGGTCCCGCATTTTCGCCCTTTAAAGACGATACTTCTATAGGATGGATGATTACTAAATATGATGCTTTCGGCCGTCCAGTTTATACCGGATGGAACAATCAAACCTGCACTTCTGCTGCAAGAAAAGCACTTCAGGATGCTCAGAATGCAGCAACAGCATCATCTGAAACCAAACAAACATCAGGAAGTATTGATGATATTCAAGTGTATTACAGTAATAATACTGCGATCAAAAATTTTAAGCTTTTAACGGTTAATTATTATGACAATTACAATTATCCAAACGCGCCGGCAGTTCCAAGTCAAATTGAAGACCAGCTTGTTTTAAGTAATGTAAAAAGTTTAGCCACCGGCAGCTGGATCAGAACATTGGAAACGGCTTCATCTTTAGCAGGAGAAACCACGACAACATTTTATGATGACAAAGCCCGTCCGATACGAACCTATTTGCAGAACCATTTAGCAGGATATACTATAACAGACAGCAAACTAGATTTTACGGGTAAAAATCTTTATATAATTTCAAAACATAAGCGGACTTCCGGCAGTATCGAATTAACTATAAGAGAAGAATTTACCTATTCGCCTCAAGATCGTCTGCTTACACATACACATCAAGTAAATGGAGGTGCAGTACAGCTTATAGCATCAAATACTTACGATGCGATGGGGCAGCTAATTAGTAAAAATGTGGGTAACAGTACAGGAAATCCTTTTCAGAAAGTAGATTACAAATATAATGTGAGAGGCTGGCTTACTGGAATTAATGAAATAGATAATTTGCAGAACAACACAGATCCCGAAGATTTATTTGCCTTCAAGATTAATTACGATAAACCAGAGACTCAGATTACTGATGTTGATCCTTTGTATAACGGAAACATTGCCGAAACTTTTTGGCGAACTGATTCTGATGATCTCGAACGCTCTTATGGCTATCAATACGATAAATTAAACCGTTTAAAAAGTGCGATTTATCAAAAATCGAAATTAACTACCGATTGTTATAACGAGAGTATGTCTTATGATAAAAATGGTAATATCAGATTCATGAATCGAAACGGAGATTATGACCCTCAATTAGGAAGTAATATAATTGATAGGTTAGTTTACGGATATAAAGATAATACCAACCAGCTTTTAAAAGTAACAGATAATGGTAACAACAGCAGTGGTTTTAATGATTTAAACACAACGGGCGATGATTATGGTTATGATGCTAATGGTAATATGACCAGTGATAAAAATAAAGGGATTACCAATATAGCCTACAACCAGCTTAATCTGCCTAAGAAAATTACATTTGGAACAGGAAACACAATTGAGTACATTTACAATGCTGCAGGGCAGAAGTTGAGTAAAATTGTAACTAACACAGGAACAGCAACTACAACAGATTATTTAGGTGGTTTTCAGTATAAAAACAATAATTTAGAGTTTTTTCCAACGGCTGAAGGATATGTTAAAAATACAGATGGTGTATTGTCGTATGTATTCCAGTACAAAGATCATTTAGGAAACATTCGTGTTAGTTACGCTAAAAACCCGCAGACACAAGTTCTTGAAATTATCGAAGAAAATAATTATTATCCTTTTGGGTTAAAGCATAAAGGATATAATGATGTTTTAGCTACAAATAATAAGTATAAGTACAACGGGAAGGAAATGCAGGACGAGCTGGGGCTTAACATGTACGACTATGGGGCACGTAATTATGACCCTGCATTAGGAAGATGGATGAACATTGACCCGCTAGCGGAGAAGATGAGACGTTGGTCTCCATATAATTATGCCTTTGATAATCCTATTAAGTTTGTTGACCCAGATGGAATGAGTCCTTCAGATCCTTCAATAACTACTAGTAACAACTATTCTATGACCTACAACGGTAAAAATAAATATACATTGACACAGGTAAGAACAACTAATGTAGAAACTAAAAATGAAGATGGTTCAACAACAACTAACACAACTAGTACAACTACAAATATAAATTATAAAATGTCGACTGATAAAGATGGAAATGCAGTAATGAAAATAACAGGAGGTTCTACTCGAATAAAAGCAACTGAGACAAATACCACTAGCACTTCATATGCGGGACCTATGGTAGGTGGCACAGGTTCTGGTACTACCGTAAATAATATTGTAGATTATTCAAAATCGATGACTTCGGCTAATGCTTCTTCCGCCCTTAAAAGCGATAAAAATTTATCTGCAATTGCTACTGGGATTCAAGCATATCATCAAGTAAATGGAGCTAACCACAATATATTTATGGATCCAAAAAATTCAGGTATTAATCCTTTGGTTCCTGCTTCTGGTGGTATTCTTCAAGAAAGTATGAAATTATTCACGCCAGGTAGTGGAATTAAAGGAGGTGGTATAATGACCGCGGTAATGGGTTTTATACCAGCTGGTGTAGATGAATATTATGCTGGTGATAGTGAGAGAAGTATAGGACGAACTGCCATAATAGTACCAAAAAACTAATAATAAATTAAGAAAATGAATGTTTTCAAGGAAAAGCCAATAAAGATAATTTATAGTTCTTCACTATTTTTATGCCTCTATATTATTTTTATGAATATTATGAAAAAAATAGATGTGACATATTATATATTATCCAGTATAATTACAAGTTTGATTTTTATATATGCAATCTATGTTAAAGCGAATTTTGATTATGAAAAAGTGAATACAAAATTTAAGCTGTTTAAATTTAGATTTGATATAGTAAATGGTTATTTGATTAATAAATTTATAATTTACATAATCACCTGTTT
>NZ_MUHD01000022.1:0-9034 GCF_002217395.1 Flavobacterium plurextorum
CCAACATCTTTAGATGTTGGAACAAAATATTGTCTCTCAAAAAGGCTTTAGCCAAACAACTACAATCTAAATGAAAAAAGAACTACACATCTTCTTCACCTGTTTGATGTTCTACACCAGAATTCCTTGTCCAAAAAACATCAATCATGATCCAGATTACTTAAATAAAGCAACACGATATTTTCCATTTATCGGTTGGATTGTAGGAACAATTTCATTTGCTTTTTTCTATATTTTTTCACTTTTCCTATCAACAGAAACGGCAGTTATTTTTGCCATCATAGCTTCTGTATTAACAACTGGAGCTTTTCACGAAGATGGATTTGCTGATGTCTGCGATGGATTTGGCGGAGGATGGACTAAAGAAAAAATCCTCATGATTATGAAAGACAGCGCAATTGGAGCTTATGGAGCAATTGGATTAGTTTTACTTTTTTTAGCAAAATTTAAATTGCTGACAGAATCAATTTCACTTTTTACAAACAGTAATTCTTATTTATTAGTTTTTTTATTATTTATTTCCGCTCATTCTATAAGTCGTTTAGCTGCAATTAGTATTATTTTCACGCATGAATATTCTCGAGACGATGCTTCAAGCAAAAGTAAACCGATTGCTAAAAAACATAGCTGGAAAGAAATTTTCGGATCTTTTTTCTTCGGATTGATTCCTTTGCTGGCACTCTCCTATTTCAATTCTAAATTTCTTTTAGCTTTAATTCCTGTTTTTATTATGCGTTATTTTCTCGCTAGATATTTCCAAAAATGGATCGACGGCTATACAGGAGACTGTCTTGGCGCAACACAGCAAGTTTGTGAAGTTGTTTATTACTTAAGCTTTCTTTTGATATGGAAATTTATTTAGTTCGTCATACTGAAACGGTCTGTGAGAAAGGAATCTGCTACGGGCAATCTGATGTTGATATTGCTGCTCCTTTTGAAATGATATTCGAAAACATTGTTTCACAACTACCTTCAGAAGCTCTCATTTTTACAAGTCCGTTAAAACGCTGTGTTACTTTAGCAAAATACATTCAAGCAAAAACCAAAGCAATTTCATATCAAGAAGACGAGCGTTTAATGGAAATGAATTTTGGCGATTGGGAATTGAAAAACTGGAATGAAATTCCACCAGAACAATTAAATCCATGGATGGAAGATTTTGTAAATATTAAAGTTCAAAATGGAGAATCGTTTGCTGTATTACACGAAAGAGTTGGAGACTTTATAACAGCACTTATCTCAAAAAAAATAAAATCTCCAATTATTATTACAGCACATGCCGGTGTAATCAGAAGTATTTTATGCCACCAGACTTCACTTCCGTTAAAGGATGCTTTTCAAAACAAAGTAGACTTTGGACAGGTTATAAAAATCGAATTATAAAGTCCTTTTGTTTGCATTTTAATCTGAAAAGCAAAACAAATTTGAATTATCATTATTTTTAACTTTATATTTGCAGCAAATTAAGGTTGTGTTTTATTATTAACACATTAAAAGGGAATCAAGTAAAAATTCTTGAGCTGTACCCGCAACTGTAAGCTTTGTTCTGAAAAGAATGCTTGTTGTAAACTACAAAACCACTGTTCGCCGCGGCGAATGGGAAGGTAAACAACAAGACGCAAGCCAGGAGACCTGCCTTTGTAACAAATATCGAGCTCTCGGGAAAAAGAGTGTAGAAATTATGACTTTAAAAATACGCTTTGCTTGTCTTTTCTTATTGTTGTGCCAGAGTATTTTGGCGCAAAAAGATTCTATTAATAACCTGAAAGAAGTTCTGGTTTCTGATGCTAATCTTAAAAAATACTCCAATTCTCAATCCGTTTTAAAACTTAATGATTCCATTATAGGTAAAAATGAAGCTTTACTTACTGATTTATTAAATTTTAATTCAACTCTTTATTTTAAAGAATATGGTCGCGGAATGCTTTCTACGGTTTCTTTTCGAGGAACTACTTCTTCGCAGACTGCAGTAATCTGGAACGGAATTAACATTAATTCTCAAATGAACGGAAGTACTGATTTCAATACAATTTCGGGCTTCGATTATAATTCTGTCAGCGTAAAAGCAGGCGGAGGAAGCGTTATTTATGGCAGCGGTGCAATTGGAGGAACTGTGCATTTAAATAATGACATGAGTTTTTATAAGCGTTTTGAGAATAATTTAAGATTAGATTATGGCAGTTTCAACACGATTGGAATCAATTATAAAACCAATATTTCTAACGAAAAATGGAGTGCTCAAATTGGTTTTTCTAAAAACAGCTCAACAAACGATTATAAGTATTTAAATCGATATACTTGGAGAGGTGAACAACGCTGGAACCAAAACGGACAATACGACGTTATTACAATGAATGCCAATGTGGGATATAAAATTAATGCTAAAAACAGCTTAAAATTATACACTCAGACTTCAAATACAGATAGAAATACTTCTTTAATTACTGAAACAGAAACTAAAAGTAAGTATGTTAATGGTTTCAACAGAAACTTATTAGAATACGATGGTAATTTTGGAAAACTTACTGCGAATTTCAAAACGGCGTATATTTTTGAAAACTATCAGTATTATGCTGATAATTCAAAAAATCAATATACATACGGAAAAACGGAGAGTTTTATTTCTAAAGCTGATTTGGGTTACACTTTGTTTAAGTCGACTCAGATAAACGGAATCGTAGATTATAACAGAACAAAAGGTTACGGAAGCGGTTTTGGAGATAACACTAGAGAAATTGGTTCGGCTGCTTTACTTATAAAACAAGATTTTTCGACTGACTGGAAGAATGAATTTGGTATTCGAAAAGAATTTACAGACAATTACAAATCTCCTGTTTTATTCAATCTTGGATCTTCTTATCAGTTTAACAAATTGTACAATTTAAAACTGAATTTATCTCGAAACTTCAGAATCCCAACTTTCAATGATTTATACTGGGAACAAGGCGGGAATCCTGATTTAAAGCCAGAAAGCTCTTATCAGGCAGAAATTGGAAACGTTTTTACTTTTAAAAACATTTCGCTTACACAGACTTTTTATTACATCAAAATTAAAGATTTGCTGCAATGGGTTCCGGGTTCAAATGGCATCTGGACACCTCAAAATAGAGATAAGGTTAATAGTTATGGTGCCGAAACTTTGTTGAGTTGGAAAAAACAGTATGGTAAAAATATTTTTGGTGCAAATGCTTCTTATGCTTACACTGCTTCTAAAGACGAAGAAACTAAAAAACAGCTTTTCTTTGTTCCTTTTAATAAAGTGACAGGTTCCGTTTCTTATTCTAGAAATAGAATCTCTGCTTATTATCAATTTTTATATAACGGATTTGTTTACACTAGAGCAGATAACAATCCAGACGAAATCATAAAAGATTATACCTTATCCAATATTGGAATCGATTATGATTTTAAATTTCTTGACTCCTTCAAACTTGGCATTCAGGTATTGAATATTTTCAACGAAAATTATGAAAGTCTTGAGGACAGACCTATGCCTGGTCGAAATTTCAACATGTATTTAACTTTAAAATTTTAATAATTATGAAACTTAGTAAATTACTTTTAATAGCACTTGGTGTTTCCTTATTTGTGTCTTGTTCTAATGACGATGATGACCAGCCAAAAGGAGAATACGACAACGGATTTTTCATTTTAAATGAAGGAAGTACAGGACAAGGGACGGTTTCTTTTTCTAGTGATAATTTTAGTCTTTTTACAAAAGATGCTTACACTGCAGCAAATGGATCAGATTTACTTGGAAAATACGCTCAAAACATTTTCTTTAACGGAGACAGAGCTTACATCATTGCTGGTGGTTCAAATGTTATAAATGTAGTAAACAGATATACTTTTAAATTAATCGCTAAAATCGACAGCGGACTTGCTAATCCAAGATATGGTGTTGTAAAAGACGGAAAAGCTTACGTTACTAATGCAAATACTTACTCGTACATTAATGCTGCCACTGGCGATACTGATGATTACGTTGCTGTAATTGATTTAGCGACAAACAAGGTAGAATCAAAAATCGAATTGAATGCTACTGCAAACAGACTTATTCTTGAAAATGGTAAATTGTACATTACTGAACCAGATGCGAGCGACAAACTTTTGATTGTTAATATTGCAACTAAAACTGTAGAAGCTCCAATAACAATTGGAACGAGCGCTGATTCAATTGAAGAGGAAAATGGTATTCTGTACATATTAAGAGCACCTTGGGGTGGAGCAAGCAGCGAAATTGTAAAAGTAAAATTAGCAGATAAATCTGTTTCTAAACTTCCATTCCCTGCAAGTTTAGAAAAAGCTGGATATTTAGATATTTCTGATGACAAAATTTATTATACAGTAAAAAATTCTGTTTTTGTTATAAACACTTCTGCAACTGCAGTTTCTTCAACTCCAATTTTCAATGCTCCTTCAGTTGCTAACTTATACGGTTTTGCAGTTAAAGACGGTAAAGTTTACTTGGCAGACAGCGGTAACTACAAAGTAGACAGTAAAGCATACATCTATAACTTGACTGGAACTTTACTAAAAGAATTAACAGTTGGTATTGCACCAAATGGTTTCTATTTTAATGATTAATTCTTTTAGAATTTGTTATTAGTTTTTGGAAAAAAAATAGGCTTTCATCTCTGAAAGCCTATTTTTTTTACTTCTATTTTAAAGTCCTCATAAATTCTTTTGGAACATTCTCTAAATACATTTCATTTCGAAGTCCATTTATTTTTTTAGAATTGCTGATTTCAGGTAAATCGAAACTGTCGTCGGTTTGGATCTTTTTAGCTGTTGCTCCTGTTATTTTTGAAATCACTAGATTTAACAGCGGCTCCGTTTTATCTCCTAATATCCCCAAATGAGTACCTGGTTCATCCTTTATAACAACCTTTTCATTTAAAGGAAAGGTTGGTGATAATCCTTGTGTATAATCTCCAAAATCAGCGGCATTAGCAATTTTAAAAACCAACGGCTGCATAGCATATCTATGATTTGGATTCACCTTTGTCTTGGTTAAAGTTGGAGAATCATAAACCGTAAACGAACCCACATTTTTACCTGTAGTAATTTCGCCTACCTGAACAACTTCAATATATGGTTTTAGTCCGTTGATAACCAATTCGCTTGCAGATGCTGTATTTGCTGTGGTGATAATGAATACTCTCGCCAAGTTTAAACTATTTATTGCTGCACCATCAATACTTTTTACAAATCTTTCATTCAATAGCTCTAAATCATCGGCTGTCATCCCAGCCATCAACTTAAAATTATATTGTCTTTTCGAAAATATTTTCCCTTCAAACTGTCCGGTAATCATGCTGGCTAAACGTGTAGAAGATCTTACAGAACCTCCGCCGTTATATCTTAAATCTAAAACCAGATCCGTAATTCCTTTTAAGTCGCCAAAAGCCTGGTTTAACTTGGAATCATATCCTGCATAAAATCCATTATACATTAAATATCCTATCTTGTGTTCTCCAGATTCAATCACTTTATTAATAAGAATAGGATTTTCTTCTAAAGTTGTTTTAGACAAGGAAACCGTTTTTCCGTTCAATACAAATGCCGATCCGCTAAAATCAGCAAGATCTAACGTATAGTTATCATTACTTAATAAAGATTGATAATTTGAAATCGTAAGTTTAGTTCCGTTTATACTCGTAAACAAATCTCCTCTTTTAACATCTTTAGTCGATGCATTAGAATTAGGAATAACATAACGAACATAGCCCACTAAATCATTAGATCCCTGAGCAATTCTAGTAAGTTTAAAATCTAAACCGTTATTTTTTGAAATTCCGTTAAGCTCCTGTTCTAAAACTGTATAATCATCAACAATCCAGCTAAAACGATCAATTGCATTACCATTTGGGTATTTGCTTATTGGTTTATTCAACAAATCCTGAAATAAATCTTCTGGTCTTGAATAACCCGCTAAATAATTTTCTAAGTCCGCTTTTGTCGCAAAACGATCATCGGCTAAATTTGGCACATCAGCCTGCCATAAATAAACTTCATTCAATCCTCTCCATACAAAATCATTAACTTGTAAATGAGACGGAGACATAACATCGTCCTGATCTTCACAAGATTGCAAAGAAAATGCAAGCATACACAAGAGAAGTGCTGATCTTAGAATTGTTTTCATAAAATTTGGTTTCGGCATCATTATAAAATACTAACGTAAAAATACTATCTTTAGTTTTAAGTAGTATTCTTTTTTTATAAAAAAAATACAAAGTCTTTGTAACAAAAATAATCGTGTCTCGTCTTGACTATATAAGCTAACGAATAACCTTTAATTTATGAACCAGAATGTGTTTATAGAATTAGTAAATCCTTTTAAAGACAAAGTTTTTCGTCTGGCAAAACGATTGCTTACCAGCACCGAAGAAGCAGAAGATGCTGCTCAGGAGGTAATGGTTAAATTATGGAATAAAAAAGACGATTTAAGTGCTTATAATAATGTTGAAGCATTGGCAATGACAATGACTAAAAATTATTGTCTTGATCAATTAAAATCAAAAAGAGCTGGAAATCTAAAAATTGTTCATAATAATTTTACCGATCGTGAGCCGCAATTGGATAAAAAACTGGAAGATTCAGACAGTTTAGAGTGGGTTGAAAAAATAGTAAACCAACTCCCTGAACAATTGCAAATAATACTTCAATTGCGAGATGTCGAGCAATATGAATTTGATGAAATTGCAAAAATTGTCAATATGAATGAAACAGCGATTCGAGTAGCACTTTCAAGAGCAAGAAAAAAAATTAGAGAAGCAATGATTAACACACACAGTTATGGAATCAGATAAAATAGAATATATATTAGAAAAATACTTCGAGGGAGAAACAACTATTGCCGAAGAAAATCAATTAAAAGAATATTTTTCATCATCAAATGTTGCGCAGCATTTGGAGCAATACAAACCGCTTTTTGGTTATTTCTCTCAAGTAAAACAGCAAAAATCGACGCAGGAAATTCCACTACAAACTAAAAAACGAAATGTGGCGTGGTTATCGATTGCTGCTTCGGCTGTTGTTTTACTCGGAATTGGAACTTATTTTTTGATAAGTGAAAAAAATGCAGCTCCAGTGGTTGCAGCACAATCAGAATTAGGAACCTATGATAATCCGGAAGAAGCGCTGAAAGCGACTCAAAAAGCTTTGGCACTATTATCAAACAATGTTAATGTAGGTATCGAAAGTGTACAATACATTAATGAATACGAGCAATCAAAAAACAAAATCTTTAAACAGTAATTAAATTCAATCAAAAATGAAAAATCTTATCATAACACTAGTATTCGCCTTTGTAACAAATGTATTTTATGCTCAAGGCGCTTTTGACAAATTTGATGGTCAAGACGATGTTACTTCAGTAATCGTAAACAAAAAAATGTTCGATTTAATGAGCAAAGTAAAAGCTGACCCAACTGACAAACAAACACAACAATACATTAATCTGATTAAAAAATTAGATTATTTGAAAGTGTTTACAACCAAAAATCCAAAAATCGAAGCAGATATGAAAGCTTCTGCTGATAAATATATCAAAACAGCAGGTTTAGAAGAACTAATGAGAGTAAATGACAGCGGTAAAAATGTACGCATAATGGTAAAATCAGGCGCCAGCGATACACAAATTAAAGAGCTGCTAATGTTTGTTGACGGTGCAAAAAATGACGAAACTGTCTTACTTTCTCTAACTGGAAATTTTGACTTAAACGAGATTTCAGTACTTACAGACAAAATGCAGCTTCCAGGCGGTTCTGACTTAAAAAAAGCCTCTAAAAGCAAAAAATAATTGCAAAATCACCAGCAGTAAAAAGTTTGTGCAAACGAACATTTAACAATCAAAAGGTGATAACATACATGACCTATAAAAAATAAATTCAACATAGATGAAACTCAATGTTTTTACCTCAGCCCTTTTAGTTTTATTGACTTTAGTAAGTTGTAATTCTGAACCTTCATTGCAAAAATATTTTGTACAAAACACAGACAATAAAGATTTTATTGCTCTCGATGTTTCCTCTAATATTTTAAATTTAGACAAAGCAAAATTATCTGCGCAGCAAAACGAAGCTCTAAAATCATTTGACAAAATGAATATTCTAGCTTTTAAAGCAAATGACAAGAACCAAGCTCAATTCGAAACTGAAAGAGCAAAAGTCAAAGCTATTTTAAAAGATCCAAAATACCAACAGCTAATGACGTTTGGTTCTGGTAAAGACGGCGCTTCTATAAGCTATGTGGGCACGGATGAAAACATTGAAGAGTTTGTTGTTTTTGCTAATCGAAAAGAAAATGGTTTTGCTGTAGTTCGTGTTTTAGGAAAAAACATGAATCCAAACAATATAATGACTTTAATGACCGTTCTAAAACAATCAAATATTGATTTGGAACAGCTAAAACCTTTACAGCAGCTAGTTAAATAACAACTACATTTTACTTTAAAAATAAAAAGCTCCATTATGGGGCTTTTTTATTTTTAACAATTAAGAAGATAAAACTGAATAATCTTTAGATTCTTTTTCGTATATATTATACGAATTTAATTACATTTGCCTTTAACCAATACATTTAATAAATTAAAACAAACATGGTACAAAAAACATCAGTTGCCTTTATAGCGGCATCGTGGGTAGCTCTTGGAGCTGGAACAATTGGATTTATAGTTGGACTTGCAAGAGCTGAAATGCTTTTAAACGAGAAAGGATATTACTTTACTGTATTAATGTTTGGTCTATTCGGAGTAGTTTCATTACAAAAAAGCGTTAGAGATAGACTAGAAAATCTTCCTGTTACAAATATGTATTACGGTATATGCTGGTTTGGAACGCTTTTATCAATTGCTTTATTGACCATCGGATTAGTAAATGCGACTATCTTACCAAGCGAAAAAGGTTTTTATGCTTTTGCTTTTCTACTTGCTTTATTCGGTGCTATTTCTGTACAAAAGAACACAAGAGACAATATGTCGTACGAAAAAAGCGAATAACAAAAAATAATCAAAACAAAAAAGCTCCAA
>NZ_MUHD01000022.1:9067-100008 GCF_002217395.1 Flavobacterium plurextorum
TTGGAGCTTTTTTGTTTTGAAGCAGCTCAGAAAAGGTTTTAGAATATTTAGGTATATTTGATAAGCATCACACTATCCTAAACCAACACCAAAATCAACATGAAATCAATTTTTCTATACCTCTTTCTTATTCTGACCTTGTTTAAAACAGATATTTATGGTCAAAAAAAAATCAATGATAATTTCAAAAAAGAGACTATTCTAAAAATTGACACCTTATTAAATGAAAACTATGTATTTCCTGATCAGGCGCAAGCAATAGGCAGACATTTAAAAAAGAAACTAAAAGAAGGAGTCTTCAAAAAATATGAAATCATAGACTCTTTTGCAATTGCTATGACAAAAGAAATCAGGTTTGTAAATAACGACAAACATTTAGGAATATGGCCGGCATTTGTTCCTAAAAAGCAAAATGAATCGTTAAGTAATGATTATCAACTTTACTTAAAAAATTACACTGATACCCGAAAACAAGCAAATGGATTTAAAGAGACAAAAATAATAGATGGAAATATCGGTTATCTCGACATCAGCTTTTTTCTTTCAGAGACCGATAAGACAATTGATTCCTATATGAATCTTTTATCAAACACTGATGCTGTAATTATCGATTTAAGGAATAATGGCGGCGGCAACCCTAGAACAGTAAATTATTTGTGCAGTTATTTTCTTAAAAATCAATTATTGATCAATACTCTATATTTTAGAAAAGGAAATCGAAGTGACAAGATTTTCACTCGTGAGGTCAACGGAAAAAAAATGATTGACGTTCCTTTGTTTATACTTATAAGTTCAAAAACTTTTTCTGGAGCTGAGGAATTTAGTTATGATATGCAGACTCAAAAAAGAGCAATACTAGTTGGTGAAACTTCTGGCGGCGCTGCTAATCCAGGAGAAGTTTTCAAAATAAATAATGACTTAGAAATTTTTATACCAACAGGAACAGGCATCAATCCGATAACAAATACAAACTGGGAAGGAATTGGAGTTATTCCGGAAATTAAAACCTCTCCGGAAAAAGCTTATGACAGAGCCGTGGAATTAGCAAGGGAATCAGCACAAGAATATCGCAGTAAAAAAAATTCAGAATCAAAACTTTTATATGAAAAATTACAAAGTATTATTGACAAAAACGCCCAATTATCAGCAGTTGAAAACAAAGACTCTGACATAGAACAACAAATAATTGAGATTTTTAAAACGGGAAAATCACTAAATTTATTCAGCGAGAATGATATCAACTTTTTTGGCTCGCAAAACATCAAAAAAAATCCTTTAATTGCTGAACTGATTTTAAAAAGTAATATTATTATTTTCCCAAAATCACCTATTGCCTACCTTAATTATGCTGATATGCTTGAAATAAACGGTAAAAAAGATTTAGCTTTAACTCACTTTGCAAAAGCTATTGCTTTAGCAGAAGAACAAAAAGCCCCCTATCTTGAAGGTTTAAAAATGAGATATGAAAAAGCAAAAAATACTAAATAACAAAAAGCTCCAATTTTCATTGGAGCTTTTTTTATATTAGAATTTGAGATTATTTACTCAAATACATTTTTCTTCTAGAGTACAATTCGTAGAATTGATCGTCTTTTAAGTCATCAATAAACAAGATGCTTTCTCCAGTTGACTTCATTTCTGGTCCTAATGCTTTGTTTACATTATGGAATTTACTGAAAGAGAAAACCGGTTGTTTGATTGCAAACCCATTTAATTGCGGGTTAAAATCAAAATCTGTCACTTTACTATGTCCTAACATTACTTTTGTAGCGTAGTTCACATAAGGTTCACCGTAAGCTTTTGCAATAAATGGCACCGTTCTAGAAGCTCTTGGATTTGCTTCGATGATGTAAACTGTGTCGTCTTTTATAGCAAACTGAATATTGATTAAACCAACAGTTTTCAAAGCTCTCGCAATTTTTTCTGTATGATCTTTTATTTGCTGCATTACAAATTCTCCTAAGTTAAAAGGAGGCAAAGTAGCATTACTATCTCCAGAGTGAACTCCGCAAGGTTCGATATGCTCCATAATTCCAATGATGTAAACATTTCCGTCAGCATCACAAATTGCATCCGCTTCAGCTTCGATTGCCCCAGCCAAATAGTGATCTAAAAGCAATTTATTTCCTGGAATCGTTTTCAGTAAGTTGATTACGTGCTCTTCTAATTCTTTTTTGTTGATTACAATTTTCATTCCCTGACCTCCTAATACATAAGAAGGACGAATCAATAATGGGAAGTCTAAAGTATCCGCAAGAGCAGAAGCTTCATCAGCTGTTTCAGCAATTCCGAATTGTGGGAAAGGAATGTGTAATTCTCTCAATAAATCTGAGAAACGTCCTCTATCTTCAGCTAAATCAAGCGCATCAAAACTAGTTCCGATGATTTTCACTCCGTATTTAGATAATTTTTCAGCCAATTTTAAAGCCGTTTGTCCACCTAACTGAACAATAACACCTTCTGGTTTTTCATGCTGAATGATGTCATAAATATGCTCCCAGAAAACGGGTTCGAAGTACAATTTATCAGCTGTATCAAAGTCAGTCGAAACTGTTTCAGGATTACAGTTGATCATGATCGTTTCGTAACCACATTCTTTTGCTGCCAAAACTCCGTGCACACAAGAATAATCAAACTCAATTCCTTGTCCAATTCTGTTTGGTCCAGAACCTAAAACGATAATTTTCTTTTTATCCGTAACAACACTTTCGTTATCTACGTAACGCTCGCCGTTTGCTTTTTCGATTTCAGCCTCAAAAGTAGAGTAATAATAAGGTGTCTTTGCTTTAAACTCAGCCGCACAAGTATCAACCAATTTAAACACACGGTTAATATTTTGATCCATACGTAAAGTATGCACTTCACTTTCTAAGCAATTTACCATGTGAGCAATTTGTCTATCGGCAAAACCTTTTTGTTTCGCTTCAAGCAAAAGCTCTTTTGGAAGATTAGATACTTTATAGTTAGAAATTTCTTTCTCTAAAGTATAAAGTTCTTCGTATTGTTTTAAGAACCACATATCGATTTTTGTGATTTCATGAATACGGCTCAACGGAATTCCCATTGCAATTGCATCATAAATTACAAAAACACGATCCCAACTTGCAAAAGTCAGCTTCTCGATAATTTGTTCGTAGTTTTTATATCCTTTTCCGTCAGCACCTAAACCATTTCTTTTAATTTCTAAAGATTGAGTTGCTTTGTGTAATGCTTCTTGGAAAGAACGTCCAATTCCCATTACTTCACCAACAGATTTCATCTGAAGTCCTAAAGTTCTATCAGCACCTTCAAATTTATCAAAGTTCCAACGTGGTATTTTTACGATTACATAATCAAGAGTTGGTTCAAAAAGAGCCGAAGTTGATTTTGTAATTTGGTTTTGCAATTCATCAAGGTTGTATCCTAAAGCCAGTTTAGAAGCAATTTTAGCAATTGGGTAACCTGTTGCTTTTGATGCTAAAGCAGATGAACGAGATACACGAGGATTAATTTCAATCGCAACGATATCTTCTTTTTCGTCTGGTGAAACCGCAAATTGAACGTTACAACCTCCTGCAAAATTTCCGATACTTCTCATCATTAAGATAGCGTAGTCACGTAATTTTTGGAAAGTTGTATCTGATAATGTCATTGCTGGCGCAACTGTAATTGAATCTCCAGTATGAATTCCCATTGGATCCATATTTTCGATCGAACAGATAATTACAACATTATCATTTTTATCTCTCAAAAGTTCTAATTCGTATTCTTTCCATCCCATTAAAGCTTTGTCAATTAAAACTTCGTGAATTGGAGAAGCTTCAAGACCTCTTGTTAAAAGCTCATCAAAATCTTCTTTTTTGTAAACAACTGCTGCTCCAGTTCCTCCAAGTGTAAATGAAGGGCGAATTACAAGCGGGAAACCAAATTCCTGAGCAATTTCTTTTCCTTCTAAATATGAAGTAGCTGTTTTTGCAGGTGCAGTTGGCACATTAATTCTTTCTAAAAGCTGTTTAAACTGCTCTCTATCTTCGGTAATGTTAATTGCATTTACATCAACCCCGATTAATCTTACGCCGAAATCCTGCCAAATTCCTTTTTCTTCAGCTTCCAAACACAAGTTCAAAGCCGTTTGTCCTCCCATTGTTGGCAAAACAGCGTCAATTTGTGGATGTTCCTTTAGAATTTCAATAATCGATTTTGTAGTTAGTGGTTTCAAATAAACATGATCGGCCATAGTAGGGTCGGTCATAATCGTCGCTGGATTTGAGTTTATCAAGATAACTTCAATTCCTTCTTCACGAATTGAGCGTGCAGATTGAGATCCCGCATAATCAAATTCGCAAGCTTGACCAATAACAATAGGTCCTGAACCTATTATTAAAACTGATTTTATTGATGTGTCTTTAGGCATTTTGTATGTATTGTGTAGTTATTATAATGTATTCAAAAAACATTCACAGTGCTTTAGAAACTAGAATGTTACAAATTTATTACCGACAAGGTATAAAAAAAGGCGATACTAAAAAAGTAATCGCCTTATGTATGTTTATACAAACATTATTTTTTGTGTCTAGGCTCGCTAGAAACAGTTAATTTATGTCTTCCTTTTGCTCTTCTACGCGCTAGAACTTTTCTTCCATTCGCAGAAGCCATTCTGTCCATAAATCCGTGCTTATTTCTTCTTTTTCTTTTCGATGGTTGAAATGTTCTTTTGCTCATTGCTTTGTATCTTTAAATGGTATCTAATATCTCTTTTTCTGTTTTGGATATCCTTATTCCAAAACCGAGTGCAAATATACAAAGGTTTTTTTTTCTGGCAAGTACTTTAATAAAAATATTTTTAATTCATTTTACTATATTTGCAATCACAAATATACATCAATTATGTTTAATAAAATTATCAAACTTATTTTAGCTGGATTACTTGTAGTAGCTGGCATCTGGCAATTTACAGAAAGCAATATAGGTAACGGAATATTCCTTTTATTACTTACTGCAATTCCAATTTTTCTTTACTTTAAAAATGAATTTATCCTTTTAGCCTTCCTTAAATTAAGAAAACAAGACTTTGAAGGAGCAAAAAAATGGCTGTCTTATATTAAAAACCCTGAAACTGCATTAGTAAGAAAGCAACAAGGTTATTTTAATTATCTTCACGGAATCATGTTATCTCAAACAAATCTTATTCAAGCGGAGAAACATTTCAAAAAAGCAATCGAACTTGGACTGTCTATGGATATGGATCTAGCTGTAGCAAAATTAAACCTTGCAGGAGTTGCAATGTCACGCAGAAGAAAACTTGAAGCGACAAATTTATTAGCTGAAGCTAAAAAATTAGACAAACAAGGAATGCTGAAAGAGCAAATCTCAATGATGAAAGAACAAATGAAGAAAATCTAATTTTCTAAATTATAATCCCGATACTTCGGGATGAAATCCCAAATTCCATCCCGAAACCTCGGGAGAGTTTGGGATTTTTTTTGTTTAATAGAATTATCAGCAAGTCTATCATTTCGACCAAAGGGAGAAATCTTCACAAGCAGCTCCATAAAGATTGTTAAATCCAAAAAGAATTAGAATTTGGATTTTTAATCCCGATAGTTATCGGGATGGAATTTACTCCAATATAATAGAAGGCAGATTCTCATTCAGCCATTTGTATTTATTGAGAATCATAATATGAGTTCCGCCTTTTACAACAATACAGCTATTAATATACTTTATAGGAAAAACATCATCTTGATCTCCGTGAATATGAATCACTTTTTCATCTATTTGATTCCTATTCCATAAAATAACCGATTCTACTGCCCATTGTAAATAATTAAGATCACGAACCGCTAAAAACTTTTCATACAACTTAATACGTTTATTAACTTTTTCGCCAAAAGAGTATTTTGCAAGATTCTCAATGTTTAAAATTAACTTCATCGGAATCAATTTGTAGGCTTTTGTTGTTTTGCCAATTTTCATTCTTCTCGGAAACTCAACATTACTTCTAACACTTGAAATAATAATTACTTTTCTAGTTTGAATATGTTTTGCCATCTCTTGAACCAAAATTCCCCCAAAGGAAACTCCAATTAAAACTGGATTTTCATGTTTTATATTTTTAGAAATTCGAAGGGCATAATCAGACAATGACTCTTTTGGTTTTGGAATTTCCCATTCCAGTAAACACATTTCAAAAATAGTTTCATCAAGTTTGATTCTTTCAAAAATGGCAGGACTTGCTGCTAAACCAGGCATAAAATATACAGGAATTTTGCTCATTTGTCTGAAAACGGATTATAATTACGGCTATAATTTCAAGTTAAAAGTACTTTTTTTAGTTATATGCACAGCAAATCTTACACCATAATTGAACAGTAAAAAAATAAAATCAAAAAAAACAGTATCATTCGGGACTAAAACACAGATTTTAAAAAATAATCTAATATTGAAAATCAAATGATTACCTTTGTAGTCCGACATTTTTTAAAAGTTTGAAAAAGAATTCTACATGAGATTGTTCCACCCCATTCTCTATTACATATTAACGACTAATAAAAAACATGACAAATTATGGAATCTATTGAAATTACTATGGAAATCAAAGACAATACTTTTGCAAGACAATTTGAAACCACAGTTCCAGAAGGATTATTAAGCATTGAATATTCATTTCAGGAAAAGAAAATTTTCCTAACCAAAATCAACACTCCAGAAAACTACGAAAATCAGCCTGTAATCGACACCTTACTTAAAAATATAATGGAGTTGAGTACAGAAAAAAAGTTCAGAGTAGTTCCAATCCACCCAAAAATCGTCTCTTTTTTCAAAAAAAACCCTAAGTATAAAGAATTGCTTCCTCCGGGAATTAGAATCTAAAAATCGCCTATCAGCTTAAGCCACATACCGCCGATTACCATATATATAAAAAGCATCACAAGTCCGGTTATTAAACCTTTGACCCACCAGCTTTTTAAATCTACGTAGCCGCTCCCGAAAAAAACAGGTGCCGGCCCATGACCATAATGCGTTAAAGTTCCATAAATTGATCCCACAAAACCCAGCATAAAAGCTAAAAGCAATCCTGGAACCCCTAATGAAACTCCTACTCCTAAAAGTGCCGCATACATTGCCGCCACATGAGCTGTTGCGCTGGCAAAAAGATAATGACTAAAAAAGTATACTAACACAATAATAGGAAATGCCATCTGCCAGCTTAGCCCTCCTATTTCTGCTTTTATTACATTACTAAACCAGTTTATAAAACCTAGTTCATTCAACGAACTTGCCATCATAACTAAAACTGAAAACCAAACGATTGTATCCCAAGCTCCCTTTTCAGCTTTTACATCATCCCAAGTTAGAACTGAAGTTAAAAGCAAGATCACTAAACCAATAAAAGCTGTTGTTGTAGCATCAATAGAAAACAAATCACCAGTCATCCACAGAAACAACAAAATAAAAAATGTTAACAACATCATCCATTCGTTACGGGTAATCGGCCCCATTTCTTTCAATTTCTGAGCAGCAATCTGCGGTGCATCTCCGGTTTTTTTAAGTTCGGGCGGATAAATTTTATATAAGACAAAAGGAATTACAAAAAAAGCACACAAACCAGGAACTATTGCCGCCGCAGCCCACGACATCCAAGAAATTTTTATTCCTAAATTAAGTGCAAATTTTTGACACATTGGGTTACTGGCTGTCCCTGTTAAAAACATAGACGATGCGATTAAATTTGCATTGTAACTGCTTAGAGTAAGATACGATCCTAGTTTTCGGTGTGTTTCGGGTTGATCCGGCATAGAACCAAAACTCATTGACATTGATTTCATAATAGGATAAATAATTCCTCCGCCTCGAGCTGTATTACTAGGCACTGCAGGAGCTAAAACCAAATCGGCTAAACCTAAACCATAAGCTAGACCCAATGAACTTTTTCCGAATATTCTAATAAACAAAAAAGCAATCCTGTTTCCTAAACCTGTTTTTATAAATCCTCTAGCTATAAAAAATGAAATTCCGATTAACCAAATTACTTTATCTCCAAATCCTTTTAGAGCCAAAGTAATAGATTTACCTGCATCACCAGGAGCCAAAACCTGAGAAAAAGCGGTTAAAGCAATGGCAATCATACACATTGTACCCATTGGAGCAGCTTTTAGAATAATTCCTAAAATTGTTGCTACAAAAATGGCAAACAAATGCCATGCTTCGATTACTACACCATCTGGCGCAGGGATTAACCAAATTGCAATTCCAACTACTAGCGTAATTAAGGTTTGAGGGATTTTTACTTCTTTCATAAAATTAGGATTAAATTAGACTACAGTCTGCATTGAAACTGAATTAGAAACAGATTATCATTATAAGAAGAGGTGTCTGGGATATTGCGAGCATATCTGTCTATTTCAAATCCCATTTCGATACGACCTGTATAAGCTTTTCCAAATTCAAAACTAATCATTGGCGTATAAGTCTTCCTAACATTTGAATTAATTTTATAACTTGGATCGAAACTTTCAAAACGACAAGACAACTCTAAAGATGTTAGTTTTTTGTAATTAACGGAGTATCTTAAATTAGGAAGAAAATAAATTCCGCGCATTTGATAATCCGAAACATCAGGAGTTCTTGTATCTGCGGGTAACGAAAAATATAAATTATGATTTGTTCCCTGCTTGTACTCTATTTGCAAATCAAAAGTAAATTTATCCGTTAACTTAAAATCGCTGGTAATATCAGCTCCAAAAGCAAAAACTTTTTCTTTGAAAACTTTCCCCGTTCCAGCGTTCAAACCTAAATTTATTTTATGTTCTTTTGACAATCCAAAAACCCAGCGTGTAGAATATTGCTTTCCGTTATCTTTATCCATTTCCTGATTTTTTCCGTTTCCATTTAAAACCGAAACAGCATAGTTTACAGGGATTTTACCAATGTCAAAATTTCCAGTTGCCGAAGCTCCGATTTGAAAACTCGTCCATCCGTTTTTTCCAAACTCATAATATTGATTAGAGAAATCGAAAGACTTAATGATATCAACAGGAACTAATTCTTCGATACCAAAAGCTGGTCGAAATTGACCACCAGTTACGGCTATATATTTACTGAAAGTATATTTTGCATAAGCATTTTCAAGTACCTTCCCTTTTGTATCTGATTTGAAGTCAGCTAAATTTACTAAGATCACAACTTCGGTTGCCTCACTTAATTTTGTATTCAGACCAACCCTCATCCTTTTAATATCAAAGGAACTTTGAGTTACATCTCCTGTTGAATGATGAACTCCCAGAACATCAACATTTTTACCAAAGCTTTCTAAATATCGAGCTTGAAAAAGCCCTTTAAATTGAAACTGCGGATATTTAACACCATCATCAGAATCCGTTGCCGTTTGAGTTGCTGCGGTTTGACCATTCATAAAATGTGGTATTATCAAAAGGATAAAAACAATTTTTATTAGTAAAGATTTATTCATAAAGACTTTAAATAAAAAATTAGTATAATATTAGCTTTGCTTACTTTTTTTATTCCCTTCTCATCTTCTATCTGAACTTCTATTTGCCGGCCTCGGGGCTGCTGTATTTCTATTTGGTGCTGGACTTGGTGCTGGGCGAGCTGCAGGTCTTGCAACTGGTACCGCAGGACGAGTTACAGGCTGCGTTGGTCTTACTGCCGGTCTTGTTGACGGGGTTGCAGGACGAGTTACCGGTCTAGTTGTACCTGGATTTGTCACACCAGGTCTAGTCGTTGGATTTGTTGGTCGCGTCACCGGTCTTGTTGTACCCGGATTTGTTGGACGTGTTACTGGTCTAGTTGTGCCTCCAGGTCTTGTCGACGGATTTGTAGGTCGAGTTACCGGCCTTGTACTATTTCCTGGTCTTGAAGGTCTTGCAGGCGTTACTGGTGCAGGTCTTTTATAATCTCTGCCATTATAAGTTCCTCTATAACGTCCGTTAACTCGATTATCTCTAACTACGACTGATGTATTTCTTCTGCTGGCATAACTATTATAATACCTAGGATTTCTTATAACGGTAGTTCTTCGATAATAACGATTGCTATAATAATGTCCATGATACCCCCAATAATCATGATAATAAACGGGACGCCATGGACGCCAGTACGGAGGATAATATCCCCAATACCAAGGTGATCTGTAAGCTACATACACAGGAGAGAACAAAAACAAAACCACAGGCCACGCACTCACACTTGTACTTACATAACTTGGACTGGTTGTTGTATTGTAATTATTTGTTGTATTATTATTTATAATTACAGTCTGATCTCCTTTATAACCGGGATTGGGTGTTCCAGAAACCGTATCTGCAGGTTCAACTATATAATTTTTACCGTATAAATCTTCGTCTCCAATTGCCTGAACGTGAACATTGTTTTTTTTGTCTTTATCAACTTCAATAACAGCAACATCTTGAGTTTCTTTACTATTTACCGCTACTTGAAGCACAATTACATGTGTATTTCCTTCTTTATGACTTTCGATTTCAATATAATCGATTTCTCCATCATTATTTAAATCTAAATTGTTAACCTTAGTTTCTGGATCGTTTAATGCCTTTTCAAAATCTTCTAATGTTTTTGATTTTTGAAACACATCTAATACCGCATATAAATTAAGATTGTCCCCAGGCAGACCTAAAGCTACAGGTTCGTCATTTGTTTGAGAAAACAAAGGATTAAACAAACTACTCATTAAAACCGCAAAAAATAGAATACTTTTTTTCATGTTAATAATTAGTTAATTAAGTTTTACCTTGACTAAGGTATGAAAAAACAGACAAAGTTTTAACAACATGTTATAACTTTCTATTTTACACTATAAAATACTAAATAAAAATAGCCTTTTTACTCAATTTTACTTCTAAAAAAGGCAATATTGTAAGACTTATATTCTTATATTTGTAAATAACCGTTCTTTATGAACATCTTTTTCTTTTGTACTATCTTACAAAATCTGTTTTACGATTTGTCAAATTATAGAAATTAAATTGCGATGAAAAAACATATACTTCTTTTTCTTTTTTTTCTTTCAATTACCTATGGATATGGCCAAATTGAGGTCTCTTCAACTTTGGATGATGCGATCCAGAAGGCTATAGAAAAAAGCGCTTCTTTAAAAAACAAGGATTTAGATATTGAAAAATTGAATCTTCAAGAAAAAAGCGTCTGGAATAAATACATTCCAACGGTTGAAGCGAGTGCTCTTTATACTTATTTTGACAACAAACTTACTGTAGATCTCCCTACGGCAACTATTCCAATTGTAAACTATCCTTTATTTGACGGTAAAACTGCTTTTAAAAATTACGGAAATATCTTTAACGGAAGCGTAATGGCAAAAACGGTATTGTTTAGCGGTATGCAAATTCCGAACGGCGCAAAAGCTATTGGAGAAAAAACCAAAGGAACAATGTTCCTGAAAGAATCTGAAAAGGATCAAATCACAAAAGAAGTCATCAACACTTTCGATCAATTGGCATTATTAAAAGAGATTGACAAACTGCTAAAGGAAAGCGAAAACCGACTAGAAACGGAAACAAAACGTGTCACGAAAGCCATCGAACAAGGACTTGCAATTCCGTATGATCGAGATAAAATTAAGCTGGCTTCATTAGAACTGACTTCAAAAAAAATTGAACTTGATGGAAAAAGAAAGTTAGTTTATAAAAAAATTCAATATTTAACGGGTTATTCTATTACAGAAATAGAAAATGTTCATTACGACTTAAACCCATATTTAATAACGGATGAAAAATTAAACACTCAGAACAAACAAGAAATAAAAGCACTTGAATCCTTTAAATCTGCTTATGAATATTTATTAAAGAAGGAAAAAGGAACTTACCTGCCAACTTTAGGAGCATTTGGAGGGGTTTCGTATTCCAGTCTTTTTGACGCAAATGCTACCACGCCAATAATTACAGGAATTAATCAAGCTTTATATTTAGGTTTAAATGAAGCTACAATAAGTAACAATTGGGTTGTAGGAGCTGCTATGAAATGGGAAGTTTTTTCTGGTTTTGAAAGAAAACACAAAGTGCACGAAGCCAAAATAAATATTGAACAGGTTCAAAACCAAATTGACGATACTAAAGAAAAACTCGAGCTTCTGCTGGAAAAAAATCTTGTTGATTATAGTGTCCTGACTCAAAAAATAGACATCACTCAACAGCAGGAAAAAGTGGCAAACAATAATTTAAATCTTGCCATAAAACAGTATAAAGAAGGTTTAATCAACATATCTGAACGTCTTGAAGCAGAAAACGACTCTTATAAAGCATCTGTAAACAAAACAACGACATTGATTGAACAAAGGCTTGCCGCTATTGAAACTATAATTGCTACTGGCGATTTATCAAAAAAAATATCTAAATAAAAGTTCTATTTTATGAAAAAAACAATTGTAACCACTGTCGCAATTCTCCTTTTAATCGGCTGTCAAAAAGCAAAAAAAGAAGATACAATTCAAGGAAAAATAGAAAAAGAACAAATTGCAGTTGTCAGTAAAATTCCTGGCAAGATTCTAAAAATCTTTGTCAAGGAGGGAGACATTGTACAAAAAGGAGACACATTGGCAATTTTAGATATTCCAGAAGTAGATGCTAAAAAAAGCCAAGCTGAAGGTGCAGTAATCTCGGCTCAAGCACAATATAAAATGGCAGTAAAAGGCGCTACTGAAAACCAAATAAAACAGCTTGAAGCTAAAAAAATGGGATTGAAGGAACAATATGAGTTTGCTCAAAAATCTATCAAACGATTGACCAATATGCTCAAAGATTCTTTGATTTCTCAACAAACTTACGATGAAACTTTTGCTAAGTATCAAGGAGCACAGGCGCAATACAATGCGGTTATTGCCGAGCTTGATGATGCAAAAAAAGGCGCTAGAATCGAACAGCAAACAATGGCTTTAGGACAACAAGACAGAGCGCTTGGCGCATTGCAGGAAGTAGAAACAGCGAATAAGGAACGTTATATAATTGCTCCGCAAAATATGAGTATCGAAACCATTACTTTAAATCTTGGCGAACTCGCATTGCCGGGCTACACTTTGTTTAATGGCTATATTGCCGACAGTACTTATTTTCGTTTTACAATACCTGAAAAACAATTGGATAAGTTTAAAAAAGGACAAGAAATAACTGTGCAGGTTCCATATAAAAAAGAGAATATTAAAGGAACTGTAACTACCATAAAACAATTGGGAGCTTACGGAAATATTGCTACTGCATATCCAGATTATGAAATGCAGGAAAGCTTATTTGAAATAAAAATAACGCCTTCGAATATTGAGCAGGCAAAAGATCTTATTACAAAAACAACTGTTACTTTATCGCTTTAACTATGCAAAACTTTTTTTCATTGCTTAAACGGGAATTCCAATTATTTTGGAAAAACAAAGTCCTCCGAATACTATTCATTGGCGCACCCATACTCTATGGTGTTTTATTAGGATATGTTTACGGCAAAGGCAAGGTAACCGATTTACCCATAATTGTAGTTGATCAGGATCGAAGTGAACTAAGCTCAAAAGCGGTTCAAATGTTTGAGGATAATGAAGTTTTATCTATCGCTTCTATTTTGTACGATCAAAATAATCTTTCGAAAATTGCCATTGAAAAAGAAGCCACTTGTGTAGTTATTATTCCAAAAGATTTTGAAAAAATGACGCTCACTAAAAAATATCCTGAAATTACAACTATCGTAAATACGTCTAATGTTCTAACCGCCAATTATGCTTCGACTGCTATACAAGTTTGTTTAGGAACATTAAAAGCAGGCGTTCAAATTGAAACTTTAAGAAAACAAGGTGTTCCTGAAAATTTGCTCATGTCGCAATATGAGCCTTTCAAAACTACTTTTATAAAAAAATACAATCGCAGTACCAACTATATGTATTTTCTTTGGCCAGGCGTTCTTGCAACGGTACTACAGCAGGTACTTTTGCTTGGATTAGCACTTTCTTTTGCTTCTGAATTTGAAAACGGAACTTTTAAAGATTTAGTAAAAAGATGTCCGTCAGTTTTCAAAATGCTTGCCGTAAAAATAATTCCATATCTGATAATGAGTTTTGGTGTCTGGCTTATTTACTGGCTTTTTACTTTCTGGTTCAGGCTTCCATTTTATGAAAATTTATTACCGCTTACTTTTATCGCCGGGATATTTGTACTCTCTGTTTCTTTCATCGGAATTTTGGTAAGTGTAGTTGTTCCAAATCAATTAAAAGCGACAGAAATTTTAATGGTAATCGCAACTCCAAGCTTTATATTAAGTGGTTTTACTTGGCCGTTAAGCCAAATGCCTCAAGCCGTTCAAGCGATCGCAAATGTGATTCCGCTGACTCATTTCTTGAAAGCTTTTAGAATTCTTATTATTGAAGACGGTGCTTTTTCACAAACGACAACACCAATTTGGAATATGATTATTATTGGCTCAGTCTGCTCAGTTGGTGCTTACATTGCTTTGTATTTTAAAAAGAAAAGCATTTTAAAAGAAGCATAATTTTTTGACATAAAAAAAGGCATAAGAATCAACTTATGCCTTTATATTTTTTAAAGAGAGAATTACTTTTCAATCTCTCTCATAGAATCCATCTTTTTATGAGCAAGGAAACCTGCTACATCTTCAAAATGCTCTTTCACACGTTTGTTTCCAAATTCGAAAACCTTAGTTGCTAATCCG
This sequence comes from Flavobacterium plurextorum, assembly GCF_002217395.1. Lineage (GTDB taxonomy): Bacteria > Bacteroidota > Bacteroidia > Flavobacteriales > Flavobacteriaceae > Flavobacterium > Flavobacterium plurextorum. Next base: position 23,747 of record NZ_MUHD01000022.1, read on the forward strand.
TCAAGGAAATCACGATCGTGCGAAACTAAGATTAATGTTCCGTCAAAATCACGCAAAGCATCTTTGATAATATCTTTTGTCTTCATATCTAAGTGATTCGAAGGCTCATCCAAGATCAATAAATTTACAGGCTCTAACAACAATTTAATCATTGCCAAACGCGTTTTTTCTCCACCAGAAAGCACTTTTACTTTCTTAGTAATATCATCACCCTGAAACATAAATGCTCCAAGAATATTTTTGATCTGTGTACGAATATCTCCAACAGCAATTGCATCGATAGTTTCAAAAATAGTTGCATTCTCATCTAATAATGAAGCCTGATTTTGAGCGAAATATCCAATTTGTGCGTTATGTCCAATTTCAACACTTCCTTCGTCAATTCCTATTTCTTTCATAATCGCTTTGATCATGGTAGATTTTCCTTCTCCATTTTTACCAACAAAAGCAACTTTCTCACCACGTTCAATTACAACATTGGCATCTTTAAAAACGACATGATCTCCATACGATTTAGACATTTCTTTTACCACAACAGGATATTGTCCAGAACGTGCAGCCGGCGGAAACTTCAAACGCAATGCAGAAGTATCTACTTCATCAACCTGAACAATTTCAAGTTTTTCAAGCATTTTTACACGTGATTGTACTGCATCAGTTTTTGAAAACGTTCCTTTAAAACGATCAATAAAAGCTCTATTGTCAGCAATCATTTTTTGCTGTTCATCATAAGCTTTCTGCTGATGAATACGGCGGTCTTTTCTAAGTTCTAAATAATGAGAATATTTAGCTTTATAATCGTAAATTCTTCCCATTGTTACTTCGATTGTACGATTTGTAATATTATCTACAAACGCTCTATCGTGCGAAATTACCACAACCGCTTTGGCAGAAGTCAATAAAAACTCTTCCAACCATTGAATACTTTCAATATCCATGTGATTGGTAGGCTCATCTAGTAAAATCAAATCTGGTTTTTGAAGTAAAATCTTAGCCAATTCAATACGCATTCTCCATCCTCCAGAAAATTCAGAAGTTTGACGTGTAAAATCTTCTCTTTCAAAACCTAAACCAACTAAGATCTTTTCAACTTCGGCTTCGTAATTTACCTCTTCAATTGCATAATATTTCTCGCTTAAGTCAGAAACTCGTTCGATCAATTTCATGTATCCATCACTTTCATAATCTGTACGAACCGTTAACTGCTCATTGATTTCGTCAATTTCGGCTTTCATTTTAAAAATTTCACCAAAAGCTTTAGAAGCTTCTTCCATTACAGTCGAACCGTCTTTGGTCAATAAATGCTGAGGCAGATAAGCCACAACAGCATCTTTTGGTGTAGAAATACTTCCTGTAGAAGGTTTACTTTGTCCTGAAATTATTTTTAGAAGTGTCGATTTTCCCGCACCATTTTTACCCATAAGGGCAATTTTATCATTTTCGTTTATAGCAAAAGAAACATCGCTAAATAATGTAGTTCCACCAAACTGAACCGAAATATCGTTAACTGTAATCATTACTTTCTGTGAATTTGTTTAATCGGTTAATCGTTTATCTAACTACCCTTTTTTTTCGTGCTGCAAAGATAGATTAATTAGAGTATTAGACAATATTTTTTAGATTACTGAGCTGCAGGATTTTTTAAATTATATCAATATTCTTACATATTCACAAAATTTAATCTTATCTTGTATAAGAATTTAAAAATCAGCAAAATATGAGAACTAAATTAAACATAACCGCAAGCCTTATTACAGCGTTATTATTTGGACTTTCTGCAAATGCACAAAAAACTGTAATTAAAAAAGAAGCTTTACCAGCAAATGCTCAAACTTTTTTAAAAACGCACTTTGGTTCAAAAAAACCAAGCTACATACTAGAGGATAAAGAAATTCTCTCTACAGAATACAAAGTTCAATTTGATAATAAAATTGAAATCGAATTTGACAAAAAAGGAAACTGGAAAGAAGTTGATGGTAAAGGCGCAAAACTTCCATCATCTATTATCCCTAAAAAAATCGCTTCTTACATAAAAACAAATTTCCCTAAAGAAAAAGTAACTAAAATTGAACTGGGAACTTTTGGCTACGAAACAAAACTAAGCAACGGTTTAGAATTAAAATTCAACACAAAGGGAGATTTTACTAAAATCGATAAATAACATTTGTTTCATATTAGCAAAGGATATATATCGCTTTCTGCCACAGATTAGAGGATTTTCACTGATTACTTTGTCTTTGCAAAAAAATCTTTTCAATCCTCAAATCTGTGGTTAAAAAATAACACCGATAGATTTCAAAAATCTATCGGTGTTATTAAATTATCAAATTGACTAATTATCTAATTAGTCTTTTCTCCATTTTTTAGTTTCCTCAAAAATATGTTCTAAGATTGAAGCTTCTATTTCATCTAAAGCAATATTTCGTCGTCCCATTACTAATTTGGCAGTTTCAAAAGCTTTTTTGGTTACATAAGTTGTAAAACCTGCTGCTCCGCCCCAAGAAAAACTCGGAACAAAATTTCTAGGGAATCCAGAACCAAAAATATTAGCACTTACTCCAACAACAGTTCCGGTATTAAACATGGTATTGATACCGCATTTACTGTGATCTCCCATCATTAAACCACAAAACTGAAGACCTGTTTTTGCAAACCCTTCTGTTTCATAACTCCACAATTTCACTTCTTCATAGTTATTCTTAAGATTCGAATTATTACTATCTGCACCAATATTGCACCATTCTCCCAAAACTGAGTCACCTAGAAATCCGTCGTGTCCTTTGTTTGAATTTGCAAAAAGAACAGAATTCTTAACCTCTCCTCCTATTCTAGATCCTGGACCAACTGTTGTTGCACCATAAACTTTAGCATTAAGCTTAACTGAAGCATTTTCGCATAAAGCAAAAGGACCACGAATTACAGTTCCTTCCATAATTTCAGTATTCTTACCTATATATATAGGTCCTGTAGATGCATTTAAAGTTACAAACTCTAGTTTTGCACCTTCTTCGATAAAAACATTTTCAGGCGCAATAACATTTACACTCTTAGGAATTGGCTGTGATTTTCTATCCTCAGTCAAATAAGCAAAATCAGCACGAATCGCCGCATCATTTTTGGAGAAAATATCCCACGTATGCTCAACCGTTAAACAATCGTCATTGTACTGAATAATTTCATATGAATCAAAATCAACTTCTTCTTGATTTTCTGTTGTAAAAAAAGCAACAACATCATCACCTTTAAAGATCGCCTGATTTTCTTTTAAATCAGAAATTAACTCTGCCAGAACATCATTTGGCAAATATGCCGCATTGATCATTACATTTTCCTCCATTTCCACCATAGGAAATTTGGCAGATAAATAATCTTCTGTAATTGTTGTAATGGTAGAACCTAGACGAGATTCCCATTTTTGGCGGATCGTCATAATTCCAATTAAAATATCAGCCACAGGTCTTGTAAAAGTAAAAGGCAGTAAAGCATTCCGGACCGGACCGTCAAAAAGAATATAATTCATAAATTAAATTTGTACTTGTTAAAATCTTGATTTGGTTATCAGGGTCAAAGTTACAAATATTTATGTTTTTACTAAACTTGTTTTAGTAGTTCGCAATTAATTCCTGAATAATTACATTGCTCTTAATTATAATAAAAAAAACATAGCCCGTAGTTTCAACCACGAGCTATGTTTTAAAATCTAGTTTTTGTCTTTTAATAATTTAGAATAAAATAATTTATGAATTCGCGGCTAATAAATTATTGTACAAAAAAAGCCTTCCAATTGGAAGGCTTTTGTATGATTGTAAACAGCTATTATTTTTTAGCGTGTTTTGCATATTTAGTTTTGAATTTATCAATACGTCCTGCAGTATCAATAAGTTTAGATTTACCAGTATAAAAAGGGTGAGATGTTCTAGAAATCTCCATTTTTACAACTGGATACTCAACTCCGTCAACTTCAATTGTTTCTTTTGTATCTGCAGTAGATTTAGTGATAAAAATCTCATCGTTAGACATGTCTTTAAATGCAACTAATCTGTAATTTTCTGGGTGGATTCCTTTTTTCATCTTTTCTTTTATTTATTGTTTTAGAGCATTTTTATTTTGAAGCTTTTCCATGGTTAGAAAAAGGTATAAACAACTCTACTCTTTTTTGTTTAAAAATTTAATTATTTTTGAGTGTGCAAATTTACAATTCTTTTTTAATAAACAAATACTTAGCTCGCTTTTTTTTAGTTTATTTCGAAAAGCTTTTTTTATCTTCGATTATAGTGGGAATTACTATATTTGTGGATTAATTTTAAACTTATAGAAATATGATTAATGAAGTTATTAAAAAGAATGGAGTTACTTACGGCATTACTCTAGGAATCATCCTAGCTTTGATTACTGCAGCAATGTATGCTATAGATCTAAAATTGTTTGTTTCAGGCTGGATAGGCGCTCTAACATTTGTGCTTTATTTAATAATCGGCATCCTATTATTGGTTAAAACAAAAAAAGAAATCAATGGCTTTTTTTCGTTTAAAGATGCATTTACCACTTTTTTTATAACTACTATAGTTGCCTTAGCAATTTCTACCTTATTTAGTATCATATTATTTAATGTAGTTGACCCAGGCGCTAAAGACACCGTAAACGAGTTACTTATAAAATACATGGCTGAAACTTTACAAAAGTTTGGAACACCAGCTTCAGCTGTAAATGAAGCCTTAGCTAAAATGAAAGAAAATAGTCCTTTCTCAACTATAGAACAAATAAAAGCTTTAATTTTCAGTATTGTCGGCTACTCTATTTTAGGATTAATTTTAGCTGCATTTTTCAAAAGCAAATCTACACAAGAATAAAAATATAAATGAATTTATCTATACTTATACCGCTTCTAAATGAAGAGGAGTCACTTCAAGAACTCTACACATGGATTATTAAAGTGATGCAATCTAACAATTACTCTTATGAAATCATTTTTGTGGATGATGGAAGTACAGATGATTCTTGGAATATTATTGAACGTTTCTCAAACGAAAATTCCAATGTAAAAGGAATTCGTTTCATGAAAAACTTTGGAAAATCACAGGCTTTACATGCTGGTTTTGCAAAAGCAAAAGGCGATGTAATTATTACAATGGATGCCGATTTACAAGATAGTCCAGATGAAATTCCTGGATTATATGAAATGATTACAACTCAGAAATTCGATTTGGTTTCTGGATGGAAAAAGAAACGTTACGATTCTGTGGTAGCAAAAAATCTGCCTTCAAAACTGTTCAATTGGGCTGCCAGAAAAACTTCAGGAGTAGAATTGAACGATTTTAACTGCGGACTAAAAGCATACAACAACACAGTTGTAAAAAACATTGAAGTATCTGGCGAAATGCACCGTTACATTCCTGTTTTGGCAAAGAACGCTGGTTTTAATAAAATTGGCGAAAAAGTGGTTATTCACCAAGCACGTAAGTATGGTGAAACTAAATTTGGAATGGATCGTTTCATAAACGGTTTTCTGGATTTAATTACGATTTGGTTTTTATCAAGATTCGGAAAAAGACCAATGCACTTATTTGGAGCGATAGGTTCTTTAATGTTCATTATCGGGTTTTTATCTGCGGGATACATTGGTGTTTCAAAGCTATACCATATGTATAACGGGATGAAATACAGCCTCGTAACTAGTAATCCGTGGTTTTTTATTGCTTTAACAACAATGATTCTTGGAACTCAGCTTTTTTTAGCAGGCTTCCTAGGTGAAATCATTTTGAGAACTAAAAACAACGAAGAACGTTATAAGGTTTCAAGAGAGGTTAATTTTTAACCAAAATACTTTGCCCTCTCTGACATAAAAAAAAACAGGATCAACTCCTGAAAAAAACTTATTTTTATTTAAAAAATATTAAAAAGATATTTACATGAATATAGCACCTAACATATTGAATGCTGTAAACGAATGGTTGACGCCAACATTTGACAAAGAAACCCAAGCAGCTGTTAAAGAATTAATGACTACTTCGCCAAAAGAACTTGAAGAAAGTTTTTATAAAAATCTAGAATTTGGAACTGGCGGAATGCGCGGTGTTATGGGTGTTGGAAATAACAGAATCAACAAATACACACTTGGAAAAAACACTCAAGGTCTTTCTGATTATCTTCATGAAGTTTTTCCAAATCAGCCTTTAAAAGTTGTTATTGCTTACGACTGCCGTCATAACAGTAACACTTTAGCAAAAGTGGTTGCGGATGTTTTCTCTGCGAACGGAATTCAGGTTTATTTGTTTTCTGATATGCGTCCAACCCCTGAATTGTCTTTTGCACTTAAACATTTAGGCTGTCAATGCGGAATCGTTCTTACTGCTTCTCACAATCCTCCAGAATATAACGGATATAAAGTGTATTGGGAAGATGGCGGACAAATTGTTCCTCCGCAAGACGTTGCAATTATTAATGTGATCGAAAATTTAAGTTACGATAAAATTAAGTTCAATGCAAATGAGAGCTTAATTCAATATATCGATACTGAAATTGACAAAGCATTTGTAAAATCTTCAATTGAAAACGCAAGTTTTAATACTCCGGCTGAAGCCAAAAACAATTTACATATTGTATTTACTTCATTACACGGAACTTCTATAAAATCTGTACCAGATACTTTATCACAAGCTGGATACACAAATGTTCATATTGTTCCAGAACAAGCTGAACCAAACGGTGATTTTCCAACAGTAAAATCTCCAAACCCAGAAGAACCAGAAGCTTTAACAATGGCTTTGGCTTTGGCAGATAAAACCAATTCAGATATTGTAGTAGGAACAGATCCTGATTGTGATCGTCTAGGAGTTGCCGTAAGAAATAATGATGGTAAAATAATTTTACTTAACGGAAATCAAACCATGATTTTAATGACTTCTTTCTTATTGAAACAATGGAAAAAAGCTGGTAAAATTAACGGGAAACAATTCGTAGGCTCAACAATCGTTTCAACTCCAATGATGATGGAGCTAGCTACAAGTTACGGCGTAGAATGCAAAGTTGGCTTAACAGGATTTAAATGGATTGCCAAAATGATCAAAGATTTCCCTGAACTTCAGTTTATTGGAGGCGGAGAAGAAAGCTTTGGTTTTATGGTTGGCGACGCAGTGAGAGATAAAGATGCTGTTGCTGCTACCTTATTAATATGTGAAGTTGCTGCTCAGGCAAAAGCTGCCGGAAGCTCTGTTTATAAAGAACTTTTGCAACTTTATGTTGAAAATGGCTTTTACAAAGAATACTTAGTTTCATTAACTAAAAAAGGCATGGAAGGTTTAGAAGAAATTAATCAAATGATGATTAATCTACGTCAGAATCCTCTAAAAGAAGTAAACGGTCAACGTGTAATTATGGTTGAAGATTATCAATCATCGACTGCATTGAACTTATTGACAAATGAAGAATCTTCAATGGATATTCCGAAATCAAACGTATTGATTTATTATACTGAAGACGGCTCTAAAATTTGTGCAAGACCAAGCGGAACAGAACCAAAAATTAAGTTCTACATCAGTGTAAATGCTGAATTAGAATCGGTTCAAGATTTTGATGCCGCAGAAAGTTTCTTAGACCAAAAAATTCAGAATATCATTGCAGATATGCAATTGAAATAATAAAATACAATATTCAAAAACCCGATATGTTTCTTTAAACTATCGGGTTTTAATGGTAAAAAACACCAAAATGAGTAATTTCAAAAAAATAATTCCTTTTATATACCCATATAAAAAATATGCATTCTTAAACATTTTTTTTAATGTTCTGTATGCGCTTTTCAGCACGCTTTCGTTTGTTGCTTTAATACCGATGCTTCAGGTGTTATTTGACAAAACAAAAGCAAACAATGTAAAACCCGTATTTAAAGGGATTTTACAGCTTAAGGAATATGGCGAAGACTATTTAAGCTACTATATTACCACAACAAAAGGAACTCACGAATCTGGTTACGTTCTTTCCATTATGGTTGCTATAATCATCTCAATCTTTTTATTAAAAAATTTAGCCGATTATTTGGCGATGTTTTTTATCAATTTTTTGAGAAATGGTGTTTTGAAAGACATGAGAAATGCTTTGTATAAAAAAACACTAGAACTTCCTTTGGCTTTTTATTCTGAAAAAAGAAAAGGAGATGTAATTTCTAGAATTTCTGCTGATGTAAACGAAGTTCAAAACTCATTTTTAGCAATCTTAGAACTTATCGTTAAAGAGCCTTTAACCATTATTTTTACGATAGCTACTATGCTTATCATCAGTGCAAAACTGACTTTGTTTGTTTTTATTTTTATTCCAGTTTCAGGATATATTATTTCATTGATTGGAAAACAACTTAAAAAACAATCTACAAAAGCTCAAGAAGAACAAGGAAGATTTCTATCGACTATCGAAGAAACAATTGGTGGATTGAAAGTTGTAAAGGGATATAATTCGGAAAATTACTTTAATACCGTTTTTCAAAATTCGACAGAACGTTTTTTCAATTTATCGAACAGTATTGGAAACCGCCAGAACTTAGCTTCTCCTGCCAGCGAATTTATGGGAATTACTGTTATTGCCATTTTACTTTGGTACGGCGGACAGATGGTTTTAATTGACAAAACTTTAGAGGGCGCTGCTTTTATTGCTTACATGGGATTGGCTTACAATATTCTAACTCCTGCAAAAGGCATTTCTAAAGCTTCTTATGGAGTAAAAAGAGGAAATGCCGCAGCAGAACGTGTTCTTGAAATTTTGGAACAAGAAAACACTATTGTTTCTAAAGAAAATGCTATTGAAAAATCGACTTTTGACGATAATATCGATATTAAAAATATCAACTTTAAATATGAAGAAGAAACGGTTTTAAAAGACTTTTCTCTTCAAATTAAAAAAGGACAAACTGTTGCGCTTGTCGGGCAATCTGGAAGTGGAAAAAGTACTATCGCAAACTTACTGACTCGTTTTTATGACGTAAACAACGGAACAATTTCTATTGACGGCATCAACATTAAAGACATGAATCTGCAATCGCTTCGAAGCTTAATGGGATTAGTAACACAAGACAGCATTTTATTCAATGATACTATTAAAGCCAATATTTCATTAGGAAAACTAGACGCTACTGATGACGAAATAATCGAAGCTTTAAAAATTGCTAATGCATATGAGTTTGTAAAAGATCTTCCGCAGGGAATTTACACCAATATCGGAGACAGCGGAAACAAGCTTTCTGGAGGACAAAAACAACGTTTATCGATTGCAAGAGCGGTATTGAAAAATCCGCCGATTATGATTTTAGATGAAGCAACTTCTGCATTAGATACTGAAAGCGAAAAATTTGTTCAGATAGCTTTAGAAAACATGATGCAAAACAGAACTTCAATTGTAATTGCGCATCGTCTTTCTACAATTCAAAAAGCAGATGTAATTGTAGTGATGCAAAAAGGAAAAATCGTAGAACAAGGAACGCACGAAGAATTGATTGCACATAACGGAACTTATAATAAACTGGTAACTATGCAGTCTTTCGAGTCTTAAAAACAAAACCAAGACTTAACAAATAAACGAACACAGATTAAAGAATTATTAAACCTGATTTTAATTTCTTTAATCTGTGTTTATTTTTATAACTTTAGGTTAGTTAAAGAATAAACTTTTTAACGCTTCTTAAAAATGTATATTAACAACCCTAATATCAAACTGCCAGACGATCCTAATACGATTGTCTGGAAATATCTTGATTTATCTAAATTTCTAGACTTATTACTTTCGAAGAAATTATTTATGTCACGTTCTGATAAATTTGAAGATCAATACGAAGGCACTTTTAGCGAACCTACTTACGAAGAGATAAAAAAGCTTGCAGTTGACAATCCTGATTTCCTAAGTTACTACAAAACACATCGCGAGAAAGTAGCGATCAGCAGCTGGCATATAAATGAATACGAATCGTTTGCAATGTGGCAGATTTTTACTCAAAACAGCGAAGGATTGGCTATTCAGTCTACAATTGGGAGATTACAGAAAGCTTTGAAACCAGAGAACAATTTCGACCAATATATAGGCGAAGTAAATTACATCGATTACAAAAAAGAATATATTCCGTTTGACGATTTATTCTTTCCATTTTTATTCAAAAGAAAAAGCTTTCAATACGAACGCGAAGTCCGAATTATTACCGATACTTCCAAAAGCAATCTCAAAATAAACGATGGTTTACGAATCAATGTTGACCTTAAATATCTTATTGAGAAAATATACATTCACCCAAAATCTGAAAACTGGTACAAAAAACTGGTTATTGATTTGGTTCATAAATTAGGTCACGATTTCGACATCGAAAAATCAGATTTAGAAAGTGATATATTAATATAAAGAGGCTAAGGTTATAAGGCGCTAAGACGCTGAGTTTTTATCCTGTCACTGATTAAAAACTTTTCTAATTGTGACTTAATAAGAAAGGCGTGTAGAAAATTTTAAATTTCTACACGCCTTTCTTTATTTTATAAAGCGCAAAAATCACCTTAATTTTTTAATCTGTAAAACCTCAGAATCTTAGTATCTTAGCACCTCAGAACCTTTTAAATAGGCTTATAATTTTTAACTTCCCATTTTTTCGAGCCCAAATCGATATAATTATAATGCAGCACATCATTTTTATCAAACTGTCCGTTTTGGTTTGTGTCTTCGATTGTTCTAAAATACAAACGGTTTTTAGATTCGATCAAATTCCAATCTACCAATTCTTCCAAGTCAGCAGAAACTTTTGTAAAATTTTCTCCGCTGATGTCGCTTAAATACAAAGTCTTAATATCACTTGTGTCAATTTTACCATCTTTGTTAGTATCTGAATCTGTTAAAGTATAAACCATCACTTTATTCTGCGTTTTGTCTGCAACCGTTTTCAAATAAGTGGCAGTTAAAATTAAAACAGGTTTATCTGAAAGCGGACGAATTGAATCTGAATCTACTTTTTGAAACTTTAAATTCTGAAGATATCCAGTAATTTCATATTCTCCCAAGTTAGAAATTGTAAAGCTTATATCATTCACGCTCGAAGAACCGTAACGCGCTTTTGAACCCTTTTCAAAAACCCTTAAATCACCAACAGGATGAATTAAATAATTCGTTCCTTCCATTTGAATAGGCAAATCTGCAATTTCAATTTGTGTCGAATCACTTTTTGCGACAGTTCCAACTTTATTTGAACCATCATAAATCACTTTTGGCTTTTGCTGAACTTCATCTTTACAACTCATTAATGTACCGATGATTATTAAGGCTATATATTTTAAGGAATTTTTCATGCTTGCAAATTATATTAGAATATCAAATATAGTATTTTTGATCGTATTATCTGTTTTTATTGAATTTTACTAAAGCAAAGATATTGAGAAACACAATTCCAAGATAACCTAAAAATACAATCCAATTTTGTTTATACAAAGATAAGTAATACTCGTACTTTCTCTTTCTCTCCTGTTCCAAGATATAATCTTTATTAGCTTCGAAATAACCACATGTAATTGGGACAATTTTCAAACTTATTTGATTCTTAGGCTTTGGTATTCTCAAAACAAAAAAGTTGTTCTTATATTGCATAAACAATGTTTCTTTTTCAGCAAAGAAGATATCCAAAATTTCAATATAAACTTCATATTTCATCTTAGTGCCAAAACAAACTTGAATTCCATTTATTGTATCATTTGTACGATTTAATTCCTTTAAATCAAATCGAAGTCTATTTAACTTTTTTCTTTCTAAATCCAAGGAATTATTAAAATTAAAAACCTTATAATTCCTTTTATAACTCATAACATTCTTTGTCCCAATAGAGTCATTACAGATATAAATATCCATACATCGCTCTTCTTTAAAAGCATCGACTTTATAAAAATGATAAAAACACAGCAAAGGAATAACAATCAAAGAAATCATTCCGGGAACATAATAAATCCTTCTTCTATTTTCCCTTTTCCTTATCATAACCTTGCATTCAGTTTTATATTAAAAACTCTTGAAGTCATAAAATTCGGAATCGCATATTGGTTTTTAGAATAAACATCGCGAACCCAAGTATTCGTAATAGCATTTTGATTGTTGAAAATATTAAAAATCTCTAACCCAACAGACAACTCTTTAAAATTTTTAAGCCAGCCCGTTTTAGCATTCTGAGTACTGCTGTCTACAAAAACTTTAGCAAAACCAATATCCGCTCTTCTGTAATCATTTAATCTGTTTTGATACAAATAAGGATCAGAATACGCTGGCGCACCTCCGGGCAAACCAGTATTATAAACTAAATTAAGATACACTTTTACACTTGGAATATTTGGCATATAATCCTGAAACATCATTGCAAACTTCAAACGCTGATCTGTCGGACGTGCGATATAACCTTTGTTCTCGTAGTTTTCTTCGGTTTTCAGATATCCAAAACTAACCCAAGATTCAGTTCCTGGCACAAATTCTCCATTCAATCTAAAATCTAAACCTTGCGCATATGCTTTTGCATTATTATTGGCAACATATCGAATTCGAACATTGTCTATAGAATACACATTTACATCTGAAAGTGACTTATAATAAACTTCTGTAACCCACTTAAAAGGGCGATTCCACATTTTAAAATTGTAATCATTGCTCAAAACGACATGAACTGCTTCCTGCGCTTTTACATTCGGATTCACGACTCCATTCAAATCACGAAGTTCTCGATAGAAAGGCGGCTGATGATATAGTCCTCCCGAAATTCTGAAAACCATGTCCATATCCCAATCCGGTTTTATTGCAAACTGCACTCTAGGACTCAACACAAACTGATTTTTTCCTTCAACCGCGGCGCCTGAAACATTCCAGCTTTGAAAACGAGCGCCAACATGAAACCAAATTTGATTGGAACCAATTTCGGATTGTTTATTCCATTGTGTATAACCCGAAAATCTATTTATAGTATTAAAATTTGTTGCTCGAACGTTTTGATAAGGTAAAAGCGGACCTTCATAAGGTGTGTAAGGCTGATTATTTTTTGGCAGCATAACTAAAGGCGGATTTACTGAAAATCCAGCCGAATCAATCACTTCCCACTCGATAACTCTATCGCGAATTGATTCTCTTGTATATTTCAACCCAAATTCAAGCTGACTTTCTTTCCAGTCTTTAGAACCTTTAATTTCAATATTTGCGATTAAAGCATCCAAATCATTTCTAGCATGATTCAACTGCGATCCAATTCCTCGAGTAAAGTCAACTGCTGTCACGTTTGTTCCATCCTCCGCTGCCGCATTTCCTAAACGATACTGTGCCAAAATATCAAAATGTTCTTTTTCTGTAGTATGAAATAATGAACCAATCAATTTTAGCGTAAGCGATGGAGAAACTTTGTAAGTTGTTTTTAAAGCTCCAAAGTAAGTGTCATATTGATCTTTTTCCTGACCTTCATAATACACATTAAGCGCCATTGGCTGATCGATAGTTCCAAATTTCGTCTCTCTCGTTAAGGGCTGATACAAATATTTATTCTGCGAAACATTTCCCAGAAAACTCATTTGCCATTTTTCAGAAATATCGTAATTTATATTAGTTTGAAGATCTGCAAAAGTTGGGGTATAATTTGTCTTTGTATCTTGACTATTTACCAGCAAACTATTATTTCTGTAGCGAACTCCTGTCACTGCTGACCATTTTTTGTTTTTTGAAACGGCATCAACAGAAGCACTTCCGCCTAAAAAACTGGCTTCTAAAGAAGCGCCAAACCGAGTTGGTTTTCTATAAGTAATATCTAAAACTGATGATAATTTATCTCCAAACTTAGCTTGAAATCCACCTGCCGAAAAATCAACATTTTGAACTAAATCTGTATTGGTAAAACTTAACCCTTCCTGCTGTCCTGATCGAATTAAAAAGGGACGATAAACTTCAACTTCGTTAACATAAACTAAATTCTCATCATAATTACCGCCTCGAACTGCATACTGAGTACTAAGTTCATTATTTGAATTTACACCCGGAAGTGTTTTTAAGATATTTTCTACACCCGCATTTGCACCGGGAACTTTTTTTATTGCTGTTAAATCAATTGTTGCAATTCCCTGAACACGTTTTCTATTTTTGGAAGACACAAAAACTTCTCCCATTTGTTCTTCAGAATTACTCATTATCGGATTAAAAACAAAAAACTCATTTGGCTTTAAACTCACCGTTAAGCTTATCATTTTTAAAGAAATATGGGTAAAAATTATCGAAACTTTTTTGTTTGAAACTACATCAATTTCAAAAAAACCATTGGCATCGGATTGTGTACTGCTTTTACCTGAGGAAATATTTACATTTGAAACAATATTATTTTCATCATCTACAATAATTCCTTTAACATGTCCGCTTTGAGCAAACAAAGCACATGTAAAAAACAGAAAAAACAAGGCGAATATGAACCTATTATTATACAACTATTTGGGTTTTATTTTTGTTGACTTCTAAGGAAACGTGTTTCAAAGATAGAAGAATTCCCTACATTATCAATTACTTCAATTTTTAAATCATTTGCTCCTTCAAGCAGCAATTGAGGATCAAAAGTGTGAGTAATCTTTTTATTTTTATTTTCATATTCAAACAAAACCCATTTTCCGTTCAAATACCCATTATAGGATTTAATTCCTGATGAAGAATCGCTTATAATAAACTCGATTTTTTTCTGATCGCTGATCCATTTGTCCTGAACCGGTTTTGTAATTTTAATAACTGGTTTTATAGTATCTAATACTAAACCATATTGTCCTAGTACTTTTGATTTTGCCGTGTAAACATCTCCTTTTCTAACCGTTCCATTGTAACTGCTGCTTGCTCCGCTTATTCTTCCAATAAAAACTTTGTCGCGCAAGGCTTCAGAATAAGTATTATCCTTGATGGTTATAGTAAAATTAGAATGCACAGGAACTGTATCATCATGAATATAAATTCGATTGTTTTTAACATCAAAGTTTAAATTAAAATCATCGTAAAATGTTCCTGCAGGGAAGAAAACAGACATATTGTCTTTTTCGAAATTAGAATCCTTATTGTATTTAACAAAATACTTAGATGTACTCGCTTCTGCCGGTACCAAAGGAACAGCTGAATCATATTCGATTGGAACTGTGATCGAATTTAAATTTCCGTAATAATCTGAAACTTCAATTCTATAAGTCGACGCCAAATTAGGTTCTGCTGTAATTATTCCTCTAGATGCATCCGTTTTTATAATGCTTAACGCAAAAGGTGTTTTCATGAAAAGCTTCTGAATACGCTGACTTGTTTTTTTGTATCGAGAATAATCAATAAATGCATTGATGTAACGCATTTCATCAAATGAATACGTATTAAATTGATAATTGTAATTTTGATTTCCATTCAAAAACGTCGAAACATTAAAAACGCCATTTTTATTAAAAGAAACATCATCAGTATCAACAGCATTAATTCCAAAACCAATTTTCCCATTAGTCTTTACTTTTCCTGCAAGATAAGTTCCGTCTTTTTGAAGCGTCATATTAAGCAGTAAAGGTTGTTTTGATTGATTAACTGAGGCGTTATCCAACGGATAAACGTACAAACTAGACAAAGTTGGTTTCTTTGTATCTTTAATATTTTTATCAAACCCAAAGAAAATCGGATTAATTACAAACTCTGTTCTTGTATCTCTAATTTCAAAATGCAAATGCGGCCCTTCAGATGAACCTGTATTTCCAGAAAGTGCAATTAATTGTCCTTTTGTAACCGGAAGATCGCCTGGTTTTGGGAATACTTCAATTTCATAAGCTTTTTCAGCATAATGCGTTTTATTTACATAATCTTGAATTGCTCCTTTAGTGGTTTGCAAGTGACCATAGACAGAAGTATACCCATTTGGATGGGTAATGTAAATACATTTTCCGTTTCCAAACGTCGAAATCTTTATTCTTGACACATAACCATCGGCAATTGCATACACATTTAGTCCTTCTCTCTGATTGGTTTTTAAATCAAAACCAGCATGAAAATGATTTGGTCTTAACTCGCCAAAGTTACCAGAAAGCTGCATCGGAATATCTAATGGCGGGCGAAAGTAATCTTTAGGATATTGTGTTTGGGCAAAAATAAAGTGGCCGCACAAAAGGGCAAATACTGAAAATCTCATAAATAACATTTTTGCTAAGATAAAAAATTAACAGGGAAAAACCGAAGATACAACCACAAAAACACAATTGATTGAAATTCATTTATTTGTCTATTTTTAATGCAAAAAAATCGATAAAAAATTGCATTAATAAAAAGGAATATTAACTTTGTATGATTAAGTAATGAATAGGATGTATAATGAGTGTAATTGCCGAAATAATTGATACTCTTGAATATAAAATTGAAAAGCTGTTTGAGAAATCAAAAAGCTTGGAAAAGAATAATCAGGTATTACAATTAGAATTAGCCAAAGCTGCGCAAATTATTCGAAAACAATCTGAGGAGATTGAAGCTTTGAAGAAGCAGTATGACACACTTAAGATAGCCAATTCGTTGCTTGGCAGCGACGACAACAAGAGAGAGACAAAGCTTAAAATAAATTCATTAATTCGCGAAATTGATTACTGTATAGCACAACTATCAGATTAGATAACATGGACGGAAAGCTTAAAATCAAAATATCAATTGCAGACCGAGTTTACCCATTAACGGTAGATCCAGCTCAAGAAGAAGGACTTAGAAGTGCTTCAAAAAAAATTGATGCCATGATTAAGCAGTTCGAAGAAAGTTACGCAGTTCGCGATAAACAAGATGTATTAGCCATGTGCGCACTGCAATTTGCATCGCAAGTGGAACAAAAACAAATTGATAACGCAATCGATGGCGAGCAAACTATTGAAAGAATTAAAAAATTAAATTTGCTTTTAGATCAATATCTCGAAAACTAAACGTTCTTTACAGAAACTAAGATACTGCCTACATTAGTTCACAATTGGTAAACTCAACACTAACAATTTAGAATGAGCAAATCATCACTACTATAGCATGCCACGCTTTATTGCGAGGAAACTTGAACAGTGAGTTAGCTCAAAACTTGTCTTTACGAGTTTATTCAAGCAATTAATGTAGGCTTTTTTTATATATAAACCTTAACAAACATGGACATCATAACGATCATTATTGGTATAGTAGGTATTGCAGCAGGTTTTGCAATAGCTAAATTTATCGAGAAAAGTAATATTTCAAACCTAATAAAAAACGCAAAAAAAGAAGCAGCTTCTATTTTAAAAGACGCTAATTTAGAAGCCGAAAATATTAAAAAGGATAAAATTCTTCAAGCAAAAGAACGTTTTATCGAATTAAAATCAGAACACGAACAAGTTATTTTAGCAAGAGATAAAAAAGTTGCTGAAGTAGAAAAAAGAGTGCGTGATAAAGAATCTCAAGTTTCTAACGAGCTTTCAAAAGCTAAAAAAGTAAACGACGATTTTGAATCTAAAACAGCTGAATACAACAATAAAATTGAAGTTTTAGACAAAAAACAAGCTGAAGTTGACAAGCTACACAAAAGTCAATTACAGCAGCTTGAAGTAATTTCTGGACTTTCTGCAGAAGAAGCGAAAGAACAATTAGTTGAAGGCTTAAAAGCAGAAGCTAAAAGCAAAGCAATGTCTCATATTCAAGACACAATTGAAGAGGCTAAACTTACTGCACAACAAGAAGCTAAAAAAATCATCATCAACACAATTCAAAGAGTTGGAACTGAAGAAGCAGTTGAAAATTGCGTTTCTGTATTCAACATCGAATCTGACGATGTAAAAGGTAGAATCATTGGTCGTGAAGGTCGTAACATTAGAGCTCTTGAAGCTGCAACTGGAGTTGAAATTATCGTTGACGATACGCCAGAAGCAATCATCCTTTCTTGTTTTGATCCAGTTCGTAGAGAAATCGCTCGTTTGTCATTGCATAAATTGGTAACTGACGGACGTATTCACCCAGCTAGAATTGAAGAAGTTGTTGCAAAAACAGCTAAACAAATCGACGACGAAATTATCGAAGTTGGTAAACGTACCGTTATCGACTTAGGAATTCATGGATTACATCCAGAATTAATTAAAGTTGTTGGTAGAATGAAATACCGTTCATCTTACGGTCAAAACTTGTTACAACACTCAAGAGAAGTTTCAAAACTTTGCGGTATCATGGCAGCTGAATTAGGCTTGAATGTAAAACTTGCTAAAAGAGCTGGTTTACTACACGATATTGGTAAAGTTCCAGATACAGAAAGCGATTTACCTCACGCATTATTAGGTATGCAATGGGCCGAGAAATACGGAGAAAAAGAAGAAGTATGCAACGCTATTGGTGCGCACCACGACGAGATCGAAATGAAATCATTATTGTCGCCAATTGTTCAGGTTTGTGATGCTATATCAGGAGCAAGACCAGGAGCAAGACGTCAGGTTTTAGATTCATACATTCAGCGTTTGAAAGATCTTGAAGAAGTAGCTTACGGATTCAGCGGTGTAAAAAATGCTTACGCTATTCAAGCTGGTAGAGAACTTCGTGTTATCGTTGAAAGTGAAAAAGTTTCTGATGACAATGCAGCAAACTTATCATTTGAAATCTCACAAAAAATTCAAACTGAAATGACTTACCCAGGTCAGGTTAAAGTAACCGTAATTAGAGAAACAAGAGCTGTAAATATTGCAAAATAACAGCAACTCATACATAAAAATAAAAAGGCAGTTCTTACGAACTGCCTTTTTTATTTTGATATCTAATAGTAAAAGCTTTTAAAGATCATTAAACGTGATTTTAAAACTCGTTCCTACTCCTACTTCACTTTCTACCGAAACCGTCCCTTTCATGGCTTCTATTTGGTTTCTGGTTATATACAAACCTATTCCTCGCGCCTCTTCATGTTTATGAAATGTTTTATACATCCCGAATAACAAATCACCGTATACCTTCAAATCAATTCCTAAACCATTATCGGTAATCTTCAATGATTTATGACCATCTGTTTCCAAACCAAAATCAAAAATAATAACTGGATCTCGATCAGGATGCGCGTACTTTATTGCATTAGTTGTAAAATTCAACAAAACACTTTCTAGATAAGCAGGATTAAAATTTATTATCAAGTACTCAGGCACATTATTTATAATCGTTACCTTTTTCTGTTTACTATGCCCTTTAATCGTCGAAATAGTTTTTTCTATATATTCAAAAAGCTTTAATGGCCCAACTGTGATATTGATATTGCTTTGCGTTTTTACGATCTGACTTAGATTTGAAATTGTTTCATTTAAATCATTAGAAACCGTACGCAAATGCTCCAGCATTTCGGTCACCGTTTCCTTATCACCATCAGCATCAATAAAATCTAAAATTGATTTAATATTCCCTGCCTGAGTATTTAAATTATGCGATACTATATGCGAAAAATTCAGCAGTCGGCTATTTTGATCACTGTACAATTTCATTGTTTTCAAAAGTTCAAGTTCCTTTTCTTTCTGCAATGATATATCGGTATGCGTTCCTATAACACGCAATGGCTTTCCATTTTCATCACGTTTAATAACTTTTCCACGATCTAAAATCCATTTATAATTGCCACTGGAAGTCATTACGCGATGATAGTTTTCGTAATAAGGTATCTTGTTTTCAAAATGTTCTTTGATATCAGAATAATACTTCGGAAGGTCATCAGGATGCACAATTTTATCCCAGCGCTCCGGATCATCAAAAATATCACTTGACTCTAATTCTAGAATTTTTAATGATAATGACGAATAAAAAACGTTATTAGTCACCATATCCCAATCCCAAATACCAACCGTTGAAGCATCGAGTGCAAACTGAAAACGTTCTTCGGAAATGCGAAGTTTCTCTTCTTTATCTTTAAGTTCAGTTATATCTGAAACATGTCCAAAAAAACTCACTTTACTTCCTTCAGACAATTCAGTTTTAGCCGAAACTCTAAACCAGCGAAGTCCTTTTTTAGGCAAAACAGCTCTAAATTCAATCTCCCAAGGCTTAATTTCCTTTCGCGCTTTAACCAAAGTTTGAAAAAACATATCACGGTCTTGGGGCAAAATTCTTTCGTAGATAATCAGCTTAATATCATCTGTAAATTTATTTATTGAAAGTTCAAAAATTTCATCGACAGATCTGCTGACAAGAGGAAATGAGTAATGATTATCTTGATCTATTACAAACTGAAAAATTAAGTCTGGCACTTCTGCAAGCAGCTTTTTGTAAAAATTATTAACTTCTAAGCAATCTTCACTATTAAAAAAATCAAAAACCATACGCCGTCATTTAAGTAAATAATTACTTCTCAAAATCGAATTCCAAAGCTTTATTATCGCTTTTTATAATTTCTTTTTAATACAAAATCAAATACAATATATTAATTTTTGGTTTAAAATGCGGGCTCAGCACAAAAAAATTATTTTCTCGGATGAAAAGAATGCATCACTTCTTTCAAAAAACTTCGATCAAGATGCACATAAATTTCAGTTGTGGTAATTGATTCATGTCCCAACATTAACTGAATCGACCTTAAATCGGCGCCATTTTCTAATAAATGTGTCGCAAAAGAATGACGCAGAGTATGCGGACTAATCGTTTTACTTAACTTGATTTTTACAGCCAAGTCTTTTATAATAGTAAAAATCATAGCACGAGTAAGCTGATTCCCTCTACGATTTAAAAACAAAGTATCTTCGAAACCTTTTTTAATATTTAGATGCACCCGAATTTCATTTTGGTAAATCTCTATATATTTCCGAGTCACTTTACCTATTGGAACAAAACGTTCTTTATTTCCTTTTCCTGTAATCTTTACAAAACCTTCATCAAAAAACAAATCAGATATTTTGAGCGAAACCAACTCCGAAACTCGTAGTCCGCATCCGTATAAAGTTTCCAACATGGCTCGGTTTCGTTCCCCTTCGTTACTACTTAAATCTATTGCAGCAATTAATGCGTCTATTTCCTCGACAGACAATGTATCCGGTAATTTTCTGCCGGTTTTAGGACTTTCGATTAACTCTAAAGGGCTATCGTTTCTGTAATCTTCAAAAACCAAGTAATTAAAAAAGCTTTTCAGACCAGAAATAATTCTAGATTGAGATCGAGGATTTACTTCTTTGGATACGGAATAAATAAATTGCTGAATTGTTTCGTCAGTAATTTTTAAAGGCGAAACATCGATTTGATTGTTTTCCAAAAAGAGACATAAACGTTCTATATCAAAACTATAATTCTCGATGGTATTTTTAGACAATCCTCTTTCTATCCGCAAATACGATTGATAGTCTTTTATATAATTATTCCATTTCATATTTACAAAGTAAAACATTTTTAAGCATAAAAAAACCTTCCTGAAATTCAGGAAGGTTTTACATAAAATATCGTTTTAAGATATTAGAATTTATAAGCTAAAGACAACGCAAGGTTACTATTTTTTGCACTATCATAATAGTCCTCTGTATTATCGATATCTTTATCAGAAAGTGGAGACAAACCAATCGTATAACGAATACCTACTGAAAGATTTTCAGTAAAATTATATCCAGCTCCTAAATTAAAGCCAAAATCTGTAGATCTGGTAAGATCTTTAACATCAGTACCATTACCTTTTGCAGACAACAAAATACCTAGTTGCGGACCTGCTTCAACACTAAATTTATTTTCTACAAAATAGTATTTAGCCAATACAGGAATATTTAAATAATTCAGTTTAAGATCGACATCACTTCCCAAAGGGCCATCAACTTTAGTACCCTGAGCAGAATACAAAAGTTCTGGTTGAATGAAAAATTTCTCAACAACATGAATTTCTGCAAAACCTCCAACATGAAAACCTATTAAGGATTTAGTATCATTAACATCTCCTCCAACCACCGTTGAAATGTTAAGACCTCCTTTAACTCCGAATCTTGTTTGTTGCGCGTTAGCAAATCCAAACGTCATTACTGCTATAGCAGCTAAAATAATTCTTTTCATTACAATTTATTTTTACGTTACACAGATCAAATATAAAAATATTCTTCATAATTCTGTATTAGGAATTTAACAAAAAAAATAGTAATAAGAAATTAACTAACTTATTTAAAAGCAATTGAACTATATTCTCAATAATTAAACCCACAAAAAAGCCCTCCTCAAAAGAGGAAGGCTTTTTAAACTAACGAAATAATTTATTTAGAAACTAATTAAAATTTATAGATTACTCCAAAACTTACATCTCTTAAGTCAGTACCAAAACCAAAATTGTTACTTTTATCAGCACCATGACCTCCATTATTGTTTACACTATATTCTAAACCAGCCCAAGTTGCTTCGATAGCAAAATGATTTGATAAGAAATAACTTAAACCTAATCCTACATTTGTTCCAATTTGATTTGTTTTAAAATCCCCTGCTTTAGTATTTGTAAAATCAAAACCAGCTTGACCAAAAACTGAAAACTGAGAAGCAGGAGTAAAATAATATCTACCAAAAGCTCCAGCTGTAAATGCATTAGTTTTATCGTCACCAATCTTATTTGAACCAAAACCTAATTTTGCTCCAATAGCAATGTTTTCAGATACAAAATAACCTACTTTTGGCTCAATTTCAAATCCGCTAGCTTTAGCATCACCCGTTTTTGTAGAACCTACAGTTAAAGCTCCAGAAATAAAAGCATCTCCTTTAGCAAATCCACCAGTTTGTGCATTAGCAAATGCAAAACCAAATACTGCAACAGCAGTTAAAATAACTTTTTTCATAATTTATTTTTTTATTACGGAATACAAAATTAAGATTACACTTACTAAAATACGTCCACAATAAGGCATTAAAACATCAAAATAAGACAGAATTAGATTACAAACAAATGATTGGTTTCCAAATAATTAGAAGAAAACACAGGTGTAAAACAGCTTAAAAAGCTAAAAAAAGTGTGAATTTTAATAATTTTATAAAGCTTGATGTAAAGCAATAAATTGAAAATAATGTAGTTTTGACTTTTAAATAACAATTAAACACAAAACCCCTAAAAACATTTTTATGAAAAAAATACTTTTAGCAGCTGTATTGTTCTTAGCAACATCAGCAACCATTCAAGCACAATTATTACAAATTGGAGTAAAAGCCGGTGTTAACTTTGCAAGCCAAACTGGAGATGCAAGTCTAAACGGTGTAGCTTTTGATAAAGAAGGTATCACAAGCTATCATGCTGGTCTTGTTGCAGAAGTTAAATTACTAGAAAAATTCTCTATTCAACCAGAGCTTTTATATTCAACTCAAGGTGCTACATACAAAAATGCAGTTAAAGAATTTAAAAATGAACTTGGATACCTAGCTATTCCTGTAATGGCAAAATTCTACCTAACTAAATCAGTTAGTTTAGAACTTGGTCCACAAGCTTCATTCTTATTAAGCAACAAAAAAGAGTTTGATGCTGAAGACCCAAAAACTTTTGATTTTGCTGTTAATGCTGGATTAGGCTTAAAAGTAACTAAAAGTATTTTTGTTCAAGCTCGTTACGGACTAGGACTAACAGAAGTTTCAACAAAAGCTGATGTAAAAAATTCAACAGTTCAACTTTCTGCTGGATTCATGTTCTAAAAAGAATATCACATAGTTTTACAAAAACCGTTCTATTAATTAGAACGGTTTTTTTATTTTTACACTTTAGTGAAGTGCTTTCAATAAAATTCAAAATGAGCTTACATCACTTATAATTAAAATCAAATTACTTATGAAAATCTGCATTATCAACGGACCCAATTTGAATCTTTTAGGAAAAAGAGAACCTGAAGTTTATGGAAGCCAAACTTTTGAAGATTATTTTGAAACGTTGAAACAAAAATTTCCAAGTATCGATCTTTCTTATTACCAAAGCAATATTGAAGGTGAATTGATTGGTAAAATTCAAGAATGCGGTTTTACTTTTGATGGAATTATTTTAAATGCAGGAGCATATACTCACACTTCTATAGGTTTAGGCGATGCGATGAAAGCGGTTACAACACCAGTAATCGAAGTACATATTTCAAATACTTATGCTCGCGAAAGTTTCAGACATCAGTCTTATTTGTCTGGAAATGCAAAAGGTGTAATTTTAGGTTTTGGTCTAAAAAGTTACGAGTTAGCCATTCAATCTTTCTTGTAAGTCTTTTTTTAACAATTTTTTAATAAGCTCATTTTTAACTTATTCTATTTTTGCGAGAGAAACCACTCTCATGAAAAACTTTACTGTACTCGCCTTTTTAATTTTTTCAATTTCCAATTTTGCCCAAATCAAAGGGACAATAACTGATCTAAAAGGAAACCCGCTGCCTTTCGTTTCTGTTTTTGAGGAGAACACTTATACCAGTACCACTTCAAATGAGCAGGGAAAATACCAGCTTAATGTAAAAGAAATTGGTAAAAACAAAATCACCTTTCAATATTTAGGTTTTAAAACCCAAAAGCTAACTGTTGCTTCTGATTCTAAAACGTTGACTTTAGATGTAAAACTCGACGAAGAAAATTTTGAACTCAATGAGGTTGTAATTAATCCAAAAGATAACCCTGCAAATGCCATTATAAAAAGCGCCATTGCAAACAAAAAAAGCAACTCTGATAAAACGGCTCGTTATACCGCTGATTTCTATTCGAAAGGAATGTTTAAAATAAAAGATCTTCCAAAGAAAATAATGGGCATGAAAGTCGATATCGGTGACGAAATGGCTTCAAATTTAGACTCGACCGGAACTGGTATTTTATATTTATCAGAAACTATTTCTAAGATTTCTTTTGAGAAACCTGGAAAACTAAAAGAGAAAATCATTGCTTCTAAAATTTCAGGAAATAATAACGGATTCAGTTATAACACAGCAACTTTATCTACTTATGATTTCTATGATAACACATTAGAATTCAATATTAATCTTATCTCTCCTATCGCCGATAATGCTTTCAATTACTACAAATACAAACTTGAAGGAACTTTTTTTGACGATAACAATCAACAGATTAACAAAATAAAGGTAACACCAAAACGTGATAAAGAACCCGTTTTTGAAGGCTACATATATATAGTTGATGATAGTTTTGCGATTTATGCTGTAGACTTAGACATAAAAGGCTACAGAATGAAAAATGAATTCACCGACGTAATGAATCTAAAACAGAGTTTCAGTTATAATGTCAAAAATAAAATCTGGTCAAAAAACGCGCAAACTCTTTCTTTTAATGCCGGTGCTTTTGGCGTAAAGTTCTCTGGAAAATTCAATTATGTTTATTCGAATTATGAATTTCCAGCTTCTTTTGAAAAGAAAACTTTTGGAAATGAAATTGTAGCATTTGAAGCTGATGCGAATAAAAAAGATGATGCTTTTTGGAATCAAATACGTCCAATTCCTTTGACGATTGAAGAAAGTAATGATTATATTAAAAAAGACAGTTTACAAACCATCAGAAAGTCTCAAAAATATACTGATTCTGTAGATGCTAAAAACAATAAGTTTAAAATCTGGGATGTAATAATGGGTTATGACTATAAAAACACTTTCAAAAAACACTCGTTTGAGTATAAAGGCTTATTGAACCTAAGTTCTTTAAGTTTTAATACTGTTCAAGGTTTTAATCTAGATTCTGGTTTTTCATTTAAAAAATGGAATGAAGAAACGGGGAAGAATACATCGATAAGCACCACTTTTAATTATGGCTTTTCTGATGAACGTTTTCGTGTTACAGGTCAATTCAGCCATCGCTTTAACAACATAAACCATGCGACAATCTGGGCTTCCGCAGGAACAAAAACTGCTCAATTTAATAGTGCTGAACCTATCAGTAATTTTGTCAATTCAATAAGTTCCTTGTTTTTCAAAGACAATTATATGAAATTGTACAACTTAGAATTTGCACAAATTAATTATGGACAGGATATTGCAAATGGAATAAATTTAAATGCTAAGATTGGCTACGAACAGCGAAAACCTCTTTTTAATACTACTGATTATTCTTTCTTTAAAAGAGATGATATTTATACGTCAAATAATCCACTGGCGCCAAACGATTTTATAACGCCGGCATTTGATCAGCATCATTTGTTTAAAACAGCTTTGACTGCACGTATTAACTTTGGAAACAAATACATTTCGAGACCTGACGGACGATATAACTTTAAAAACGAAAAATATCCTACTGTATTTTTAGCTTTTGAAAAAGCATTTGCTGCAAGCGAGAAGAAGTATGAATTTGAAAGAATCGGCGCTTCTGTTCAATATGATCTTTCTTTAAACAATAAAGGCGTTTTAGGAATGAACTTTAGAGCAGGTAAATTTTTCAATGCCGAAAACATCTCCTTTATAGATTACAGACATTTTAACGGAAACCAAACGCACATTGGAACCAGCGACCGTTATTTGAATGTTTTTAATTTAATGCCATACTACACTAACAGTACAAATGACAGTTATTTTGAAATGCACTTAGAGCACAATGATATGGGTTTTATAACCAATAAAATTCCGTTGATTAATTTATTAAAATCAACTATGAATCTAGGATTTCATTCACTGGCAATTCCTGACAGAAAACCTTATACTGAATTTACCGTTGGTTTGGATAATCTAGGTTTCGGAAAATTCAAAATATTCAGAGTAGACTATGTACATTCCTATCAAGGAGGAATTCAGCAAAATGGAGTTGTTTTCGGGCTGAAGATTTTGAATGTGTTAGATTAAAAGAGTTCCTAAGATACTAAGGTTCTAAGATGCTAAGTTTTTTTCTCAGCACCTTAGAACCTTAGTCCCTTTCAATCTCAGAAATCAGTGATAATCATCTGGTTCGATATGAATCAGAACATTTCCTAATTGAGGAATTTTTTCTTTTAAGGTATCTTGTAATTTATGGGATAAATCGTGACCTTCTTTAACTGATATTTTTGCTGATACTATGGCATGAAGATCGACGTGATATTTCATTCCGGCTTTACGAATAAAGCATTTTTCGGTTCCTAAGATTCCAACAACGGTTAATGATTTTATTCTGATTTCTTCTACCAAATCATCATTTAGATTCTCATCCATGATTTCGCCTAATGCTGGTCTAAAAATTTTATAACTGTTATAAAGTATAAAAAATGCAGCAAAAAGTGCTGCCCAATCATCTGCAGATTCGTAGCCTTTTCCCATAAACAGGGCAATCGAAATCCCAACAAATGCGGCTACAGAAGTTATAGCGTCACTGCGATGATGCCAAGCATCTGCCGCTAAAGCAGAACTATTTGTTTGTTTACTGCGTTTCATTACTAATCGAAACGAATATTCTTTCCAAACAATAATTGCTCCCAAAACATACAATGTCCATGATTTAGGCAAATCGTGCGGTGTTTGAATATTAGCAATACTTTCGTAACCAATAATAGTTGCTGATGTAATTAAAAATCCAACAACCAAAAATGTAATTAAAGGTTCGGCACGACCATGACCATATGGATGATTTTCATCTGCAGGTTTATTAGAATACTTTATTCCGAATAAAACCAGACAAGACGAGAATATATCCGTTGTCGATTCGATCGCATCTGCAATCAAGGCATATGAATTGCCAAAAAAACCTGCGAGACCTTTTATAAGGGCCAGGCAGGTATTTCCAACTATACTAAAGATAGTAGCTTTTACAGCTTTTTGTTCATTTGTCATTTAGACTATTTTTTTTCACCGCGAATTACATAAATTCACGGCGAATATTTTCTTACGCTCTCACAATTTTTGCTCCAATTGCTCTCAAACGCTCATCGATACGCTCGTATCCGCGATCAATTTGTTCAATATTTTGAATTGTACTTGTTCCTTTTGCAGAAAGAGCTGCTATCAACAATGAAATTCCTGCACGAATATCAGGAGACGACATTGTTGTTGCTTTTAATTGAGATTCAAAATTATGTCCCATAACCACAGCTCTGTGCGGATCACATAACATAATTTTTGCTCCCATATCGATTAATTTATCTACGAAAAACAAACGGCTTTCGAACATTTTTTGATGAATTAAAACGTCTCCTTTTGCTTGTGTTGCCACAACTAAAACGATACTTAACAAGTCTGGTGTAAATCCTGGCCAAGGCGCATCAGCAATTGTTAGGATTGAACCGTCGATATCCGTTTTTACTTCATATCCATCTTTGTGAGCAGGAATATAAATATCGTCGTTGCGTTTTTCAATTGTAATTCCAAGTTTTCTGAATGTATTTGGAATCAAACCTAAATTTTCCCAGCTTACATTTTTAATCGTGATTTCGCTTTTTGTCATAGCCGCAAGACCAATCCAAGAACCAATTTCGATCATATCAGGCAAAATTCTATGCTCGCATCCGCCAAGGCTTTCAACACCTTCGATAGTCAATAAATTAGATCCAACTCCAGTAATCTTAGCTCCCATCGAATTCAACATTTTACACAATTGCTGTAAATATGGTTCGCATGCTGCGTTGTAAACTGTAGTTGTTCCTTTAGCTAAAACTGCAGCCATTACTATATTTGCAGTTCCTGTTACAGACGCTTCGTCCAATAACATATCTGTTCCAGTAAGACCTTCTGGAGCTTCTACTCCGTAAAAATGATCTTCTCTGTTATATCTAAATTTTGCTCCAAGATTGATAAACCCTTCAAAGTGTGTATCTAATCTACGACGCCCAATTTTATCTCCTCCCGGTTTAGGAATATATCCTTTTCCGAAACGAGCCAAAAGAGGCCCAACAATCATAATAGAACCACGTAAAGCTCCGCCTTCTTTTTTGAAAGCTTCAGTTTCTAAATATCCAACATTAACCTCATCTGCTTGAAAAGTGATTGATCCTGGTTCGTTACGTTGAATTTTCACCCCTAAATTACCCAACAATGTGATTAATTTATTGATATCTATAATATCAGGAATATTATTAATTTTTACTTTCTCTCCTGTTAGAAGCACGGCACATAAAATTTGTAACGCCTCATTCTTTGCTCCTTGTGGAGTGATTTCTCCTTTTAAAGGAGTTCCTCCTTCGATTTTAAAAATTCCCATAGATTTTTTTTAAGGTCCAAAGGTTCTTAGATTCTCAGGTTCTAAGGTAAAATCTTAGCAACTTAGTCCCTTAGCATCTCAGCCCTTTTTTTATTTCTGATTATTATTTTTTTGAAAGGTCTTTTGTTTACCTCCTTTATTGTTTTTGTTGTTTTGAATTTTTGGTTGTCCGGCTGGTGTAATCTTATTTGAAACACGTTTATTAGTACGCATCAAATCTGTGGTGTTCAACAATTCTTCTGTACTGTGAAGCAGGTTTATTTTCCCTCCCGACAATTCATACAAATGCTCAAAAATCACATCATCTTTTACAGTGTCTTTGTTCCAGCTCAAAAATGATTTTTTCATGTGGTTGGCAATTACCATAACCAATGCATTTTTCATTTCGCCTTCCTCCCATTTATTGGCAACATCAATCATATATTTGATGTTGTTTCCATAAAATCTGTATTTAGGAAAGTTTTGCGGATATTGTAAAACATCTGGTTTTAACTGCAATACATCTCTTGATGGAATTGGATACGGAGATTCTACATTCAATTTAAAATCAGACATAATAAACAGCTGATCCCATAATTTATGCTGAAAATCCGGCACATCACGCAAATGAGGATTTAAGCTTCCCATAACCTGAATGATATATTTCGCAGCTTTGTTGCGCGTTTCATCATCTTCAATTGCAGTAGCCTGATCGATCAGTTTTTGTAAATGACGACCATATTCTGGAATAATTAATCGTTGTCTTTCAGAATTGTATTCTAAATTAAAAACAACATCATTCGCGACTTCTTTTTTATATTTTTCGTTCATAAGTTATAATGAAACAATACCTTCTATTGTAGAAACTTCTTTGTATTTAACAATTACAGCATCAGAACTGTGCATGGTAACATCTACAGAAACACTGGTAAACTTACCAGTTTTAGATTTTGTTGTTTTAATAACAGCGCCCATAGCATCAAAAGCTTTTTCAACACGCTCCACATTGTCTGCTAGAGTTGGCACAATAAATTTATACAAATATTCTGCAGGCCAAGTGTTTGCGTTATCAAGTTCGACTTTTAATCTTTCGTAAAATTCCGCTGTTTTTTTTTCTTTATCGTTCTCCATTCGTAATTAAAAATAAACGCAAATATACGATTTTTGAATTTAGATTTCTGAGTTTAGATTTTAGATTTTTTCTATTGAAAAGATAACTATTTTTTTGCCACAAATTTCACGAATTTACACTAATTATACTGCTGTAAATTTCTTTATTAAATTTTACTAAAATTTTGATTTCTTTTAAGATTTAAATTGGCAAAATTCGTGACAAACCTTTATATTTGGAATACCTTGCAACTCTGCTTCCGATAACTATCGGGATTGCGAGATTAAAACAAATTACAATGAAAAAACTCTTTTTACTCCTTATCGCTTTTACAATAAACTCGATTCAAGCACAAGAAGTCAAAACCTTAACTTATTTTCAAAATGACACGCTTAAACTAGATTTAGATTTATATCTGCCAAAGAAAAAAGCAAATGAAAAAATTCCCGTAATTCTGTTTGCATTTGGAGGCGGATTTTCTGGCGGCGAACGCACAAGTGAAAAAGACTTTGGAATGTTTATGGCTAAAAATGGCTATGCCGTTGCGAGCATTTCATACAGTTTATATATGAAAGGAAAAGATTTTGGGTGTAAGGGTGTTTTAACCGAAAAAATAAAAGCGATTCAAATTGGAGTGAGCGATATGTGGCAGGCAACTTCATACTTAATCGAAAATGCCGATAAATACAATCTCGATACTTCAAAAATATTTATTTCTGGTATTAGTGCTGGTGCCGAAATTGGTTTTCATGCGTCGTTTTGGGATTATAAACTTATGAATTTATACAAACGTAATTTGCCTGAAAATTTTAGATATGCAGGTTTCATTGGAGGTTCAGGCGCAATTCAAGACATTAATTTAATCACCAAAGAAAAAGCGATTCCGATGTTATTGGCACACGGAAGCAATGACGATACAGTTCCTTATAACGCAGGTTCGCACCGCTCGTGTCCAACAAATGCTTCGGGCTGGTTGATTTTATTTGGATCTTACGCGGTTTACAATCATATGCAGGATTTACATAAAGACATCGAACTGATTACTTTTTGCGGCGGCGGACATGAATTCTCAGGTTATCTTTTTCATGACGGACAGCAATATGTTCTCGATTTTGTAAATGATGTTTTGAAAGGAAAGAAATTTGAATCACATTTGATTGTTCCTTCTAAAAAAGACGTGAATACTGGAAAATATTTATTCTGCGAATAAATACTTTGACCAGACCAAAATATTAAAAATATTACACACCTTTAAACCGGACTGAAGTCCAGCCCTACAATATTTGTTGAGCCTTTGGCTCTTTCTCTAATTCAGTTCCGCAGGAACAAACTATATTGTAGAGCTGGACTTCAGTTCACCGCAAAATTCATAAAACACAAACCTCTTTTGATTCAGTTCCGCAGGAACAAACTATATTGCAGAACTGGACTTCAGTTAAGTTTACCTCAAAATTCATAAAACACAAATCTCTTTTGATTCAGTTCCGCAGGAACAAACTATATTGTAGAGCTGGACTTCAGTCCAGTTTACCTCAAAATTCATAAAACACAAACCTCTTTTGATTCAGTTCCGCAGGAACAAACTATATTGCAGAGCTGGACTTCAGTCAAGTTCACCGCAAAATTCATAAAACACAAACCTCTTTTGATTCAGTTCCGCAGGAACAAACTATATTGCAGAGCTGGACTTCAGTCAAGTTCACCGCAAAATTCATAAAACACAAACCTATTTTGATTCAGTTCCGCAGGAACAAACTATATTGTAGAGCTGGACTTCAGTCCAGTTTACCGTAATATTTCGCGAATCAACAAATACACGAACAACCAACCATTTCCGTCAAAAATGCCAAATCTTTCGCTTCGCGTAAATATTCTTTTTAATTACGAATAAGTTTAGGTAAATTTGCGCTTTATTTTTAGAATAGTGCAAAAACAAATTATAGTCCTTATTGGAGGTCCTGGTACAGGAAAATCTACACTTATAAACGAATTAGTCGCTCGCGGCTATTGCTGTTACCCTGAAATTTCTAGAGAAGTTACACTCGAAGCTCAAAAAAGAGGTATCGAACAATTGTTCTTAGAACAACCTTTATTATTCAGCGAAATGCTCTTGGAAGGGCGTGTTAAACAATACGAAAATGCAAAAAAGGAGCCCGATACTGTAGTTTTTATTGATCGCGGAATCCCTGATGTTACAGCCTACATGGACTATATTGGCGATGAATATCCTGAACATTTTGCAAAAGCTTGTGAAGATTACAAATATTCTAAAACTTTTATTTTACCGCCTTGGGAAGAAATTTATCAGAGCGACACTGAGCGTTATGAGAATTTCGAACAAGCAATAACAATTCAGAAACATTTAATTGAAACGTATAAAAAATACGGATATGATTTAATTGAAGTTCCTAAAGATACGGTTGAAAACAGAATTCTTTATATATTAGATAAAATTTAGCGGCGAGTTTAAAGTTGCAAAACTAGAAACTGATTTCTAAATTTTTAACTTTAATACTTTGGCCATGCAGGAAGCACAAGATATTCTTTTAAAATACTGGAAACACGAAAGTTTCAGACCTCTTCAAAAAGAAATTATTGATTCGGTTTTAGAAGGTCATGATACTTTTGCACTGCTGCCAACAGGAGGCGGAAAATCGATTTGTTTTCAGGTTCCAACTATGATGCGCGAAGGAATCTGCTTGGTTATTTCACCATTGATTGCTTTGATGAAAGATCAAGTAGCGAATCTGCAAAAAAGAGAAATCAAAGCAATTGCTCTTACTGGCGGAATTCATACGGAAGAAATCATTGATCTTTTAGACAATTGTCAATACGGAAATTACAAATTTCTTTATCTTTCGCCGGAGCGTTTACAATCAGACTGGATATTAGAGCGCATCAAAAATCTTCCTATAAGTTTTATTGCCATTGACGAAGCGCATTGTGTTTCGCAATGGGGACACGACTTTAGACCGGCTTATTTAAAAATTTCGGAACTTAAAAAACACTTTCCTAAGATTCCTTTTTTGGCCTTGACTGCAACTGCAACGCCAAGAGTTGTTGAAGATATTAAAACTGAATTAGGTTTAAAAGACACTAAACTATTTCAACAGTCTTTTGAAAGAAAGAATATCGCATACATGGTTTTTGAAGTTGAAGACAAACTGTATCGTGTCGAACAAATTTTAAAGAAAAACCCGCAGCCTTCTATTATATATGTACGAAATAGAAAATCATGCTTAAACATTTCAACACAATTACAATCGCTTGGTTTTAGAGCTACTTACTATCACGGAGGACTTTCGGCAAAAGAAAAAGACAAAAATATGCAGTCGTGGATGTCGGAACAAGCGCAGGTTATTGTTGCTACAAATGCGTTTGGAATGGGAATTGACAAGGACAATGTAAAAACGGTCATTCATACGCAATTGCCTGAAAATCTAGAAAATTATTATCAGGAATCAGGAAGAGCGGGACGAAATGGCGAAAAAGCCTTTTCGGTTTTATTATACAATAACTCAGATGCAAACCAGACTGAACAACAGTTTTTAAGTATTCTGCCTGATAAAAAATTCCTAAAAACGATGTATGTCAAACTGTGTAACTATTTTCAAATAGCATACGGCGAAGGTTTAGACGATACTTTCTCTTTTAAATTGAATCATTTTTGCAACAAATACGACTTCCCTACTTTAAAAACTTATAATGCTTTACAGTTTTTAAACCAACAGGGAATCATTACAATGTCTCAGGAATTTTCAGAGAAGGTTACAATGCAGTTTTTAATTGAATCCAAAGAAGTTATTCGATATACAAGTTTAAATCAGAAAGACGAAGAAATTATTTTAGCGATTTTAAGAACTTATCCTGGAGTTCATGAAATGAAAACGCCGATAAATCTTTCGCTGATTGCAAAAAAATCAAATCATACGGAAGAACAGATTACTTCTCTTTTAGAAAAACTGAGAGATAAAGAGATTATCGAATACAAATCTAAAAATAACGATGCGACAATATTATTCAACGAAGTTCGTGAAGATGATTTGACCATAAATAGAGTTTCTAAGTATCTGGAAAAACAGAATCAGCTTAAACAAGAGCAGCTTTCATCTGTTCTATATTATATAAAGGAAAACAAAACCTGCAAAAACAGATTGGTTTTGGATTATTTTGGAGAAGAAACTAATTCAAATTGCGGCGTTTGCTCGTATTGCATTACACAAAAAGGAAAAATCACTGAAGCCGATTCGATTGCTGACAAAATCTTGTCTTTATTAAAAACGGCATCTTTGACTTCGCGAGAAATTCAAAACCAGATAAAACTAGATGCATCAGATATAATACTTGTTCTTCAAGAATTATTAGAAAACAATCATATCGTTATATTAGCGAACAATAAATACACTTTAAAATCATAATGGAAAAATTACGAATTATATTTATGGGAACGCCAGAATTTGCTGTTGGCATTCTAGATACTATTATAAAAAACAATTACGATGTTGTGGGCGTTATCACAGCTGCAGATAAACCAGCCGGCCGCGGACAAAAAATAAAATATTCGGCGGTAAAAGAATATGCATTGGCAAACAATCTTACTTTATTACAGCCAACAAATTTAAAAGACGAAACTTTTTTAGCAGAATTAAAAGCTTTAAATGCCAATTTACAAATAGTAGTTGCCTTTAGAATGCTGC
Organism: Flavobacterium plurextorum; assembly: GCF_002217395.1. Lineage (GTDB taxonomy): Bacteria > Bacteroidota > Bacteroidia > Flavobacteriales > Flavobacteriaceae > Flavobacterium > Flavobacterium plurextorum. The sequence continues at coordinate 58,562 of NZ_MUHD01000022.1, forward strand.
CAAAAGTAGTTTGGGAAATGCCAAGTTTAGGAACTTTTAATCTTCACGCTTCCTTACTTCCAAATTATAGAGGAGCTGCACCTATCAACTGGGCAATTATTAATGGAGAAACCAAAACCGGAGTTACAACATTCTTTATTGATGATAAGATTGATACTGGAGCAATGATTTTAAATTCGGAAATCGCCATTGAGCCCGAAGAAAATGCAGGACAGTTACACGATCGATTAATGTTATTGGGAAGCCAAACTGTAATTGACACTTTAAAAGTTATTGAAAACGGAAATGTTACCACAACGATTCAGGAAGATAACGAGGAAATCAAAACGGCTTACAAACTAAATAAGGAGAATTGTAAAATTGACTGGACAAAATCTGGAACTGAAATCAATAATTTAATTCGAGGATTAAGTCCGTATCCTGCTGCATGGTGTTTTTTGAAGGATAAAAATGAAGAATTAAGCATCAAAATATATGAAGCAAAACTAGCTGTAGAAGCACATTCTCATGAAATTGGAAGTCTGATCAGCAGTAAAAAAGAAATCAAAATTGCAATTAAAGAAGGGTTCATTCAGCTTTTAAGTTTACAATTACCTGGAAAAAAGCGAATGCAAGTAGCTGAATTACTAAATGGGATAACTTTTTCTGATGACGCAAAGGTCTATTAACATCAGTAAAACAGGGGTTTGTACCTGTTTTTGATCGACAAACAACATCCTTTATGAACAAAAAAAGCAAGTTATCAACAATTATAGCTAAAATTAAAGAAAACACTTGCACGCAACGGATTTCCTACTAAATTTGTGTATTAACAATTTTTTTTAACCAACAATTAATAACTAATTATTATGAACAAATCAGAATTAATCGATGCTATCGCTGCTGATGCAGGAATTACAAAAGCTGCGGCTAAATTAGCTTTAGAGTCATTTTTAGGAAATGTAGGATCTACTTTGAAAAAAGGCGGAAGAATTTCATTAGTAGGTTTTGGATCTTGGTCAGTATCTGCGAGAGCTGCTAGAGACGGTAGAAATCCTCAAACAGGAAAAACTATCAAAATTGCTGCAAAAAATGTAGTAAAATTTAAAGCTGGTGCTGAATTAGAAGGAGCAGTGAACTAGTAAGAAAGTTCTCTAATCTAAATAATATAATTAAAACCCTCCTCATGGAGGGTTTTTTTATGCGGTTTAACGATTTTATTTGTGATTTTAATTTTTTTATGAGTAAATTTAATAAAAATTGTAGCCGTATGATTTCAGAAAAATTAAAAAAAGGACACCTGCTTATTGCCGAGCCTTCAATAATTGGAGATTTATCTTTTAACAGATCGGTAATTTTATTAGCAGACCATAACAAAGAAGGATCCATAGGATTTATCATTAATAAACCGTTAAAATACACGATTAATGATCTTATCCCGGAAATTGATGCGACCTTCAAAATATATAATGGAGGCCCAGTTGAGCAAGACAATTTGTACTTCATTCACAATATTCCTGAGTTAATCCCGAATAGTGTTGAGATCTCTAATGGAATATACTGGGGAGGTGATTTTGAATCGACCAAAGACTTAATAAACAACGGATCAATCAACAAAAACAATATCCGTTTTTTCTTAGGCTATACTGGTTGGGACGAGAATCAGCTTGAGAATGAAATGCAGGGAAACTCCTGGATTATTGCTGATAATAATTACAAAAATAAAATTATTGGAAAGTCTACCACTCACTTTTGGAAAGAACAAATTATTGAGCTTGGCGGCGACTATCTCATTTGGTCAAATGCACCTGAAAACCCATATCTGAATTAATTTTCAGATATGGATTCATTTAGCTTCTGTACTAATAAATGAGCCAGATTACATGTAAAATCTTTTTTTCGATATTTAGTTATCGGTTGTATTCCCGTGATTACATTTGTGAGAAATAATTCATCTGCCTTTTGAAGATCAAATGGCGAGATTATTTCCTCAGTTATTTCTATGCCTTCAACTTTTTTAGCTAAAGCTAAAATCTGTTTACGCATAATTCCATTTAAACAACCTTCAGAGACCGGCGGTGTAATAAGTTTTTTACCTACAAGCATAAACAAATTTCCTTGCAGCGCCTCAACAACATTTTTAGAATCATTTAGCAATATACAATTTGCCAATCCGTTTTCATGTGCAAAAATACTTCCAGTAACATTAATCATCTTATTAGTCGTTTTAATCGACGATAATAACTGCTTTGTTACATAGAAGTCTTTATACAAATCAACTTCATATTCAGCTGTATTTAAAGCATATAAAGTACCTTCAAGTGCAACTGCGTGAATCAAAAAAGAAACTTCATTGTTTTTTGGAAGATACAAGCCGCCATCTTTTCTAAAAACTGTAATTCGAGCTCTTGCAGATGAAGAAATATTCTTTTCTTTAAGAAGGTTTAAAATTTGTTCTTCGAAATATTCCATTGTAAAGTTCATTGGAATTTCCATTCTCACCACTCGCATCGAAGCCATTAACCTAAAATAGTGATCTTCAAGAAACAAGACTTTATTATTGATTACTTTTACGGTTTCAAAAACGCCGTCTCCATATAAAAAAGCACGATTTTGAGTTAAGATATTTTCTTCTAGTGCTATGTTTCCGTTAAAATTGATCATAAAAAAACCCTGAATTTTGTTCAGGGCAAATATAAGGCATAAAATAGACTTTTACTAAACAGATCCTATAAGATGTTTCAAATCTGAGATTTGATTCTCCCACAATTGTTTAGCTTCTCCTACTTCTTCTTTTTCAGCGAAATCAACTACCATTAATGATACATCTTTAGTCAATTCATCAACTAAAATATGCAGTTCAAAAAAGTACTCAGTATCCTTACTGCTTTCATCAACCCATTTAAATTTTACTTTTTCACCTGTTTTTTTTGAAGCTAATCGCGCTTTTTCCTGCGAATCATTCCAAATAAAAGTGAAAAACTCACCTCTTGAATTAACATTATCAGCAAACCATTCTGATAAACCTGACGGCGTTGATATATATTGATACAATAATTGCGGCGAAGAATTGATCGGGAACTCGATCTCGTAACGTATTTTTGGATCCATGTGCTACTTTTAATTTTTTCGAAATATAAGAATATATGTTCAAAAACAATGCATTTTTAAAAATATTTTTTTTTCTTCATTTTATGCTTGTACGCTTTAATATTATTTCTATCTTTGCACCCGCAATCAGGAATTCATGATAGCAGTCCAGGCGAGGTAGCTCAGTTGGTTAGAGCGCAGGATTCATAACCCTGAGGTCACGGGTTCAACTCCCGTCCTCGCTACAGGTAAAAAGGCATCACTTAAAAGTGATGTCTTTTTTTTATTTACAGTGATTATTTATGGCAAAATTTGTAACTTACATTTTATAATTATCGCTAAAAACAGCTTTTTAAAAACTAAGTAATTCATTAAAAATCATGGATATAGTAAAATTTAAAATCACATCAAAAACGATAAAGGTAGAAGTACGCAATTCGAATAATTATGTTTTTAATTTCAATACTGCTTTAGAAATTGAAAAAGAAGACAAAGATGTTTTATTAAAACTATACAATGCATTAGATCTTCTTTTTAAGAAAGAAGCTGCAAGCGAGGTAAAAAACTACATTTCGCCAAATCAAACCAATATACTTGATCAAATTTCTGCGGTTGATAATTTAGAGCAGGGAAAATAAATAATTACAGCAGCTGCTTTTAATTTTTATAATTGCAGATTCATTTAGATTTAAAATTAAAGAAATAAATTTTAATAATTCTGAGGTTAAGGAAGTTCTTCTTCTTTAGCCCTTTTTTATTTTAAAATAAAACCCCGCCTACCCTTTACAACCACACAACACTCATATTCAAACAATTACACGCAGTACTTTTATTAGCTGTAAAAGAAAAAAGCAAAATTTTTAATAAAAATTTAAGCTCTTTTCTTTTACAAAATCATTAACTTGTTATAAAAATTAAAACTACACTAGTTTTAATCTTATTTTGAGCAGGCCATTTTCCATCTTCTTACCCCTAAATTCGAGCATCTGTTAACAGGATTTGCGGTCTGCCACATGCAGTTATTTTATTTTAATTAAAAAAGAATAAATCTATGCGAGTATCTGTAGTCCGAAAAAACATAAAATTCATCCCCGATTCAAAAAGAGTTGTTGCCCGCTATTTCATGAATGGCGAAGAACGAACGCAGCAAATGGTTGCTCGAATAATGACGCTTAATGAAAAGCAGGTTTTAGAGACCCTGGAACAAACACTACGTGAGTTTGCAAGGCGTCATCGAAATATCTCATCTATTTTTATCAAACATTGCGAGAAAATAAGCCCAATAATCGAAGCAATGCAAATTGACTACGAAGGAATGTCTCTGGATCGAAAAATGCTTATAGGTTCGTATTGCACTATGGAATATGCGATCGAATCTGCTGCTATTTTTAATCCTTCTATTGTCGAAGATTTTGATCAATCTGGTTTAGAGGCGGGCGAAAAACGTGTTATCATATCTTTTCGTGCAACAGGTGAAGGTCATATATCATCAATTGTTTTTAGAAGAGGAATTCTGGATAGGCACAACAATTTGCAGATCATGAAAATTGGCCACAATATTGATAAAGCCGAAATTGAACACAAAACTTTATTCAACAAAGAGCGCTTCTTGACTAAGTTGTATGAAATGCATACTACGGACAAATATATTGTTCAGATTATGCAGGATTTACCCGATGAGTTTGAGTTTGCTATTTTAAAAAACATGTTGAATACTGCACTCAGCGATCCGTCTATTCGAGAGGAAAGAAGAACGGCGCTTGAAGAAATACTCTGGCTTGCCAATTCATTTTATGACCTGCTATTCAAGCACGATTCTGATATTACAGAGCGTGTTATATTCCCGATCTCTGATTCGGAAAGCCGTGGTATCGAAGATGCTCGTTTTGTTCGTTTTATTGATGATGACGATTCTGTACGCATTATGGCAACTTATACGGCTTATAATGGTCATACTATCTTACCTAAACTTATTTCTACTGAAGATTTTTATAGTTTTAGAGTAATGCCTCTGAATGGTGAAGGTGCACAAAACAAAAATCTTGCTTTATTTCCACGAAAAATAAAAGGAAAATTTGCGATGCTTGCGAGAATAGACGGCGTAAACAACTACATTATGTATTCGGATCGAGTAACGCAATGGAACAGCACTATTCTTTTACAAGAGCCGCGTTATACTTGGGAATTTACACAAATAGGAAATTGCGGTTCTCCTCTTTGGACTGAGGAAGGATGGCTTATTATTACTCACGGTGTTGGCACAATGAGACGTTACTGCATTGGCGCTTCGTTGTTTGATCTTGATGATCCGTCTAAAGAAATTGGAAGACTTCCTGAACCATTGCTTTCTCCTCTTGAAGATGAAAGAGAGGGTTATGTTCCTAATGTTGTATACTCGTGCGGCGCAATTATTCACAACAACAGCCTTATATTACCTTATGCTGTATCTGACTATTCTTCTACTTACGCAGTTGTTGATCTCGTGGAATTATTAAGCGCTTTAAAGAAAAGCAAACAATAATTTCAGAAACAGAAAACACTTAGATTTAGGAATAATTCTAAAAATATAATTTGGATGGAAATAAACTTAAAAAAGTTTTTCTTTATTTTGACCTGCGTTACAACAAAACCATAAACTTCATCTCTTAAATTTTAAAATAAAGTTCAATGAAATTAGACCAAATTCTGGATAACATTCTTCCTTTACCAGAAACTTCAAAACGACTTCTTCAAGATTGTATTGAAGAAAAAAGTTATTCTAAAGGACATATTTTATTGAGAGCTGATAAAATCGAAACTACTATTTATTTTATCAAAAAGGGAATTGCACGAGCATATTCTAATCAAAATGACAATGAAGTAACGTTTTGGTTTGGAAAAGAGGGCGACACTATTTTGTCTATGAAAAGCTACGTTGTTTATCAAAAAGGATATGAAGATGTTGAGTTGCTAGAAGATTGCGAATTGTATGAATTGAAATCAAATAAACTGCAGAAGCTTTTTGAAATCGATATCCATATTGCAAACTGGGGCAGAAAATTTGCCGAAAAAGAACTTGTCAAAACAGAAGAACGTCTTATATCACACCAATTTCGCAGCGCAACGGAACGCTACTTGGAACTTTTGCAAAATAATCCACAATTAATTCAGCGTGTACAATTAGGCTACATCGCTTCTTATCTTGGTATTTCGCAAGTGAGCTTGAGCAGAATTCGAGCTGAAATTAAATAAGTTTTATTTTTTAACATTTGTTAAAATCTCTCTGACTTCCTTTTCTAATCTTTGCACAAAAAAAGATATGAATTGGATTGTTTTAATTATTGCGGGATTATTTGAGGTTGCTTTTGCTACCTGTTTAGGAAAAGCTAAAGAATCAACTGGAAATGAAATGTATTTATGGTATACTGGTTTCTTGATTTCTCTTACAATCAGTATGGCACTTTTGATAAAAGCAACGCAAACTTTACCAATAGGCACAGCTTATGCAGTATGGACTGGTATTGGCGCGGTGGGAACTGTTTTGGTTGGAATTTTAGTATTTAAAGATCCTGCTAACTTCTGGCGACTTTTCTTTATCACTACTCTTATTGGATCAATTATTGGGTTAAAATCATTATCACATTAATAAAATGTTCCCCAACATTTTTAAGAACTGCTTACAGCTTTTTCTATTTAAAACTTAATTGTTAGACTAAGCTGTCTGCCGTTTGTTTTCGAATTGCTTTTGCTTTTTTGACTTTTGCAACATTAAGATAAACTATAGATCCTAACATAACGCCTATACCTATTATCTGTAAAAAAGTAACTTTTTCTCCTAAAATAATATGCGCACAAAAAACAGCGGCAGGCAATTCTAAAGTCAGTAAGACAGAGCTTAAACCGGCACCAATTTTTGGCATTCCCACAGAAAAACAAATTGGCGGAATCACCGTTCCAAAAACAGCTAAAAATACCCCCCATTGAAGCAATCCAAAATCTAAATGTGTACTTGTAACAATTGCTTCACAGTTGATTAAAAAGATAATCATTGCGGATCCGCTTGTCATTAAAGCACTTTTTTCGAACATTGGTGTCTCTTTTCCTATTTTGCTGGTAAAAACAATATAAAGTGTATAAAGCAATGCTGACAATAAACTTAGTAAAACTCCAATAACCGAAATATTAGAGCTGCCTAAATCTAAAAGATTACCTGCCAAAACAGTTCCTACAATCACAAAAACAGCACACCAAACCTCAACAGCATTTGGTTTTTTCTTAAAAAAGATCCATTCAACGGCAATGCTCAGCCAAGTGATCTGCATTAGTAAAACAATTGCCAATGAAGCTGGAATATAAGCTACAGAAAGATAGTAAGTATAAGTTGAAGTTCCCATTGAGGTTCCTGCCAAGAGTAATTTCCAATTTGGAGTAATTTTTTTTCTGTTTTTTATACTTTTAAAAACTACTATTGTCCACAAAATCAAAGTTCCCATTAAAGCCTGAGTCAATGTAACTTCCCCAGCAGTATAGCCCTGTCCGTAGGCAATTTTAGCAAATGATGAAAGCATTCCAAAACTTAATGCTCCCAATGCTACAACGATTATATATTTATTCATTTTTACAACTAAAAATCTATTTTTTGTCCAAACAAAAGTATACAACAGCGAACAATAATCTATATTTCCAAAATAAATATGTATTTTATTCTTAAAAAATACCAAATAATCATTTTTTGTTCTAAATTAGAATATTTTTTTATTATCTAACTGGAAAAAATCCGATGCAAGAATTAAACAAACAAGAAATTGAGTTATTGAGAATCCTTCAAAAAAATGCAAAATTTGACATTACGGATCTAACTGAGAAATTAAATATGTCGAGAACTTCTGTTTATGACCGAATAAAAAAACTGGAGAACGAAGGCTATATAAAAGATTATGTTGCGATAATTGATCCGAAAAAAGTAGGATTGAATTTTACCGTAATTATAAATGTTTCACTAAATAGTCAGCGTCTTGAACTTGTAGAAGAATTTACTAAACAGGTAGCTGCTCTTGAAGAAGTGGTTGAAGGATATATAACTGGAGGAATTTTTGATTATGTTTTAAAAGTGGTTGTAAAAGATCCTGAAGCTTTTAATGATTTTATTCGAAAACTTTCGGTAATTCCGAATATCAGTAAAGTTCAGAGTTCGTTTGTGATGAATTATATAAAGCAGTCAACAAATCTGCATTTTTAATCTAAGAAGGTTTTATAAGCTTAAAAAGTTTGCTTTATCTTGAACACAGCACCGTACAGCTTGCTTTACGCTCTTAATAAAAACCTTACAATACTCTAAAAAATGAGTTAAAATAGACTGTTGACAAGAATTTTTCTTCATAAAAAAATATATTTGTCTAATAGATAATTGGCCTTTTTTTTAGAAGCAAAAAAACATTAGCATGGATAATGAAAAATTTATTTTCTGCCTTGAAGGCGTTCTGGATGTAGATAACATTATAGCAACTGATGTGGTCAAAAATCTTGAAGAAATTGCTTTCGACCAAGGTATTGCCAGCATATACAAAACCTGCGATACGATAGAAAGTCTAGAAGAAAGCCTAAACACATTACTGTATGATGATCATAATTTTAAGGATTATGAAATTATTTATCTGGTAATGCCTGGTCAGGAAAACAATATCTGTCTTCATGATTACTACTACAGTTTAGAAGAAATAGCAGAACTTTTTGAAGGAAAAATGAAGGGGAAAATTATTCATTTTGCCAATAAAAAAAGATTGGATCTCAATGATGATGAGGCGCAGTATTTTCTTGATATCACTGGTGCTCGTGCCATTTCCGGCTATGGTTCTTCTTACAATAAAATTGCCAGCTGCAGCACTATTGACAAGGCTTTTTTCAGCTTATATCAAGAAAACGATGATCTTACCGAAGTAGTCGAAGATTTATATCAAAAACACTATGCGCTTTGCAAATTACTAGATTTTAGATTGTATTATTAAGTATGAAAACAAAGGCAGGTGAAAATGTAAAAACATACGAAGCAAAGGGGTTTAGAGAGAAATTTTTAGGCGAGGACAATCCGATGCATGTTCTTTTCAGATCAAACTCAGATCATTTTTTCTGCTTAAAAATGGAAGAAATGATGCGCTTGCGATATCCTGTTCCACCTTCCAAACACAGCTGTCATACTTTAATTTTTGTAAGCTCCGGTTCACATGTTATGAAGTCGGGATACGAAGAGTACCAAACGGTTTCTAATGAAATTATTGTTGTTCCTGCAGGTCAAGTTTTTTCAATAAAAAACATCAATAATGCACATACTGGTTATATCTGCCAATTTCATCCTGATATTTTAATTGGAAAATACGGCAATAGAGAAATGCTGAATGATTTTGATTTTTTGAAAATTTCCGGCAACCCCAAAGTTACTTTGACTCCAGAGGATGTCCCTGATATCGAGACCATTTTAAACCGACTTCAAAAAGAATATTCTGAAACTACAACCGCAAATTTAAATATTGTGCAATCGTATTTAATTGCTTTGTTTTATGAAATGAATAAAAATTCGATTAAAGTTTCTAAAAATATTTCGGCTGCGGAGGTTATCACAAATAAGTTCAAGGAACTGATTCATCAAAATATTAAGACACAGCATTTGGTTCATTATTATGCATCATTGCTTAATGTTACTCCAAACCATTTAAACAAATCAGTAAAAACTGTTACGGGCAAATCTGCCGCCAAATGGATTGATGAAACCATATTGCTTGAGGCTAAATATCTGCTTTTTCAAACAACACTTTCTGTAAGTGAAATTGCCATACAAGTTGGTCACGAAGATCAATCTTACTTTAGTCGTTTCTTTAAAAAACATGAAGGAATCACACCTATTCAATACCGAAAAATGATTGATAAGTCCTAATTATTGATTATTGAATCCTATTAAACACGATTGCTTTTTTCAGAAATTTGCCTCTTCAAAAAATGCAAATTATGATTTATGTATTTAAAACTTCTGTAGACAGCACTTCAAAATTTGAGTCGGCTTCTGCATTGCTTCACGAATTGCTGCCTGATACTTTATGGAATTTTGATCTCGAAGACTGTGATAATATTTTGAGAATTGACAGCGAACTTGACATTCCTAATCTGATTCTTAATAATGCTGTTTTTGACTGCATTGAATTAGAATAAAACTTAAACATTTACAACATCTTCACATACTTTATGGAATCTAAATTATACCAAAACCGAACTTTTGACACTGTAGACTACTCTGATCAAAGTTTATCGAATACTGAATTTGTAAACTGCGAGTTCGTCAATTGCAACTTTTCTAAAAGCGATTTAAGCCATAATGATTTTCTGGATTCTACTTTTAAAAACTGTAATCTTTCGCTGGCGATTCTTAAGAATACGGGGTTGAAGAACATCAATTTCGTTGGCTGTAAATTAATGGGATTGGATTTTAGCGCCAGCAACAGCTTTTTGTTTTCAATGAATTTTCAAGATTGTCTTTTAGATTATTCGACTTTCATTTACAAAAAACTAAAGAAAACTAATTTCGTTGACTGCTCGCTTAAAGATGTCGATTTCTCGAATACGGATTTGTCTTTGTCTCTTTTTAAAAACTGTGATCTAGTCAATGCCACTTTTCAGGATTGTATTTTAGAAAAAACAGATTTCAGGACATCTAGGAATTATGCTTTTGATCCATCTGAAAACAAGATCAAAAAAACTAAAGTTTCGCATGCTGCTCTTGCGGGATTATTAGAAAAATTTGATTTGGAGATTGAATAATTTTGTCTTTTACAGAAATATAACTGTCTAAACTAAAAGTAAAAAAGGGATGCGAAATAAAATCGCATCCCTTTTCTAACTAAAACTTAAATACAAACTAAGGTCTCCAACGTGGATCTCCTATTTTATTATCAATTAATGTTTGATTCTTAACTGTAAAATTCCCTGTTGCTGCGCTTGTAAATTGCGGGTCTAACGTTGTGTATGTTGCAGATTTATCAACCGTTATTGCTGCCGCTCCAACTGTATACAACAAACTAGCATTAAAGTAGTTATTTGATACAAATGTTGGCGGAGCTGTAGGCGTTCCTGTTCCGTTTTGATTTGAATAAATTGCTGTTGTTCCTGCAATTATTGTATTTTTCACCGTAGAGGTATTAGCTCCAAATCGAAGATATAAAATTCTTTTTGATGCTACGTTACTTGAAACATTATACAAAGTACTGCTGTCGATTAATACATTTGATGTTAAACCGGTACCTGTTAATCCTGCGTTATCGATACGAATAAATTCACGTCCGATCGAACAAGAGTCAAATGTGCTGTTTTTAACTACTACACTTGCCACATATGTATTTCTAAAATCTATCGTTTCAGCTTGCTGGTTAGTACTTACGTTTTTAATTACACTATTTTCTACTGTAAACGAAGCTACTTTTGCAGCGTTAACACTTCCGTAAACTAAAGCTCTTAGATAATCATGAACATAACAACCACTGATTAAGATATCTTCATATATTGCAGACGCTGTATTGATAGTAATAAAGCTGAAATCACCTACTCCTGCCCCATCTAAATCTAAATCAATTAATGAAAAATCAGCTGTTCCAGAGTTCAATGTGAATTTAACGTGCAGCTTTGGTTTATCAGCAGGACGTAATCCTCTTATGGTAATTGATTTATTCACAATTATATCTCCTTTATACACGTTATAATCTCCTGGCATTAAAACTAGAATTGCTCCAGAAGCCGCTTCGGTTATTTTTGCATTTAAATCGTCTTCTGGTTTCACTAAAATACCAGTTCCAATATCAATTCCAGTAGTAAAGGTTCTAACGCCTCTTTTCTTTGTTCCATTTAATAAAGTTGCTGTATAATTAGTTTCACCTGTTAGACCTGCTACTTTAGCAACGCCAGCTGCTTTTTCTGCCGGCGTAATAGCATGTGTAATATTGCCCGGCATAACAGAAATTTGTGTAACTGAACTATTAGGCGTCCATCTTAAAGTCACTTCTTTTGCTTCAATATCAGCATCAGCAACTGGAAATAAAATTTGCTCGGTTAATGTTGTCGCACTTGTAACTGTCCATTTAGAATCTGCCACTCCTGCTGAACTTACAGCTTTCACTCTAATAGAATAAACTGTTTCTCCTTCTAATGCAACTTGAACCGGCAGTTCTTTTGGTGCTACATTTACGGTTTTAAAAATGGTTTTAAATTCAGTATCATCTGCACTAAATTCAACTACATAATGATCTGCATCCTCTTTTACTGTCCAGTTCAATTCGACTGTAGTCTGATTTCTAATTGTTGCTGTAAGTGCTACCGGAGAAAATGCTCTATCTGCTCCGATGTCTTGTAAGACTGCTTCATTGTAACTTTCGCATCCTGCGCTTAGTACTACTAATAAAAACATAGCCAGCAAGCCTTTAAATATATATTTTGCTTTCATAATTATATTACTATCAATTAATTATTATTAGTTTCCAAAAACCCAGTCATTTACTAATTTCCCATTGCTTCCGTCAATAAATGTCTGCCAGATTGGCCAAAATTGTCTTTTATCTGGATTTACTCCGGCTTTGTATAAAGTGGTTATTTTATTATCCTCCAGCTTATCCCAGCTTTTTGAAGTATAACCTACTGGAATCTGAGTTTCACCACGATTTAAACCATAAATATCCAGTGTAAATCCATCATCTTGGTATTTATAATACAATGTTTTTGGTACATCTTGATATTTACCAGTGCGCGCTTTCAGCTCAGTCATTTTAACCTTAGCTTCGTCAAGTTTAGTTTTTAGCAAATTCCAACGGATTAATGCATATTTACGCTCTAATTCTCCTGTAAATTCTAATTTATTTTCCTCAACAATTGCATTCATCATTGCATCTTTGCTTGTTAAAGCATCTACATAAGCATCTACTTTTACAGCCTGATTTGCTGGTGCAAATGCTCTGCGGCGAATTTCTTTTAGGTAAACTGCAGCAGATCCTGCTCCTTCTAACTCATTAGCCGCTTCAGCCGCAATTAAAAGTACTTCTGCATAACGCATATAAATTTTGTTTACACCATCGTCATTTGGTGCGCTGGCAATACGTTTCATCCATTCAAAACGATATTTACCAAAATACCAAGTCTGTAAATCTGTAAGTTCTTGTTTAGATTTTCCATTTACTGCAGCACCCCATTTATAAGGAACACAAGTTACATCTCTTCTTGTATCAACTTGATCATAGTCATAAAAAACAAATGGCAATGGCCCGTTAACTCCTCCTTTATTAGCTCCCATAGCTTGAAATTGATCTATGGCATCATGTCTAACTGCAAAAGTAAACAGCATTCTTCCTCTAGAATCAGCAAAAGGAATTTCCCAAAGAGATTCTCCACCAGCAGTTGTATTTTCTTGATTGTATTTTCTCCACAGCCCTTCAAAAGTTGGTTCTAAACGTGCAGTTCCACTTGTAATAACCGAACGACATTCTTCTAGTGCTAACTTGTACATTGCAGCTACTGAAAGTTCTGGATCATTACTTCTTCTTACTCCATCAGGATATTGCTGATAACCGCTTGCCATCATAGCTAATCTAGCTCTAAATCCTTTTACAAAAGCCTTATTTACACGTTCTGTACTTGCAGTTGCAGAAGTCGCATTAGGCCACGCTACCAAAGTTGAAGCTTCTCCTAAATCAGCGATTAACTGCTTATAAATTTCATCACGACCCGTTTTAGGAATATAAATAGTGTTTGTAGAAACAGGCTCAAAACGCACTGGAACATCACCCCAGTTTCTAACTAAATCTGCATAGTAAATAGCACGTAATGTTAATGCTTCTCCCAACAACTGTCCCATTTCAGGGTTTGTAGAAGGATTACCATAGGCACGAATTCCTCTGATACATAAATTTGCACGCTCAATTCCTTCATACATCATTGCCCAAGCATTTTTTGGCGAATTCATTTCCGTATTATCAGCCTTAGCATCATAAACTACTAAATCAGATTTAGCATTATCACTTGAAGAAGCCAAAAGCCACTCACTATCTGTGTTTAATCCTTGATAAGCTAAAAGTCTTCCTCTATAAGATTGTTCTTCTCCAAACGACACTTTTATTCCATCAACTGCTCCTTGTGCCAATCCTGGTGTAGAAAAAATAAGCTGTTCATCTAATGTTGACTGTGCAGGAGTATCAAAAAAATCATCGGCAGAATCCTGACAAGAAGTCAATAAACCTGAGATAATTAAACCTGCTATTATTATTTTATGTTTCATTTTGATAAATTTTAAAATTAGAAATTAAGGTTTAAACCAAAAACCAATTGTCTGCTTCTCGGGTATGCTGAATAATCAACTCCCGGGGTTAGTGGTGTTTTTCTTTTTGTTGACACCTCAGGATCTGGACCAGAATAATTTGTAATTATAAAAACATTAGTTGCTGTAAAATAAAATCTTAATTTACTCACTCCAAGTTTAGAGGTAAACGATTCTGGAGTGCTGTATCCTAAAGTCAGCGTATTCAATCTAAAGAAAGAACCATCTTCTACCGCCCAATCTGTAAACATAAATTTCTGCATATAAGGAGACCACATTGTTGTATTAGCATTAAGCGCTTCCAATTTAGCTGGATCTGTAACCAATTGTCCTGAAGCAGGATCTAAGTTTGTCCATCTTACACCATCAGCCATTTCAGTGCTTAAGTTTTTATATTGACCGTTTCTGTTTGATGTAGAAAACTCAGCTTTATTAGCGTTATAAATATCATTTCCAATTGTCCAGTTAAAAGCAGCAGAAAGATCAAAACCATAAGCATTTGCATTAATAACTAAACCTCCTGTACTTTTTGGATTAGAATTACCAATAATAGTTTGATCTGATGCTGTAACTTTATTATCAGCAGAACCATCTGTGTTTTTCAACTTCATCATTCCTGGTTGTAAAGCGCCAAGAACACTAGTTGCATCTGCAACACCTGATTTTAAAGTGTATTTTCCACCAACATAATCAAAATCTGAAACTTCATAACGTCCCGCACTTTGATAACCATACATTAATCCCATTGGTGAACCTACATTTACTGCATAATCATTACCAATATCTGTTGATGCCCAATTGGTATTTACGCCAAAATTATCCATTACTCCAAGAGAGTTAATTCTATTTTTGTTAACTCCAACGTTCACAGAAAAGTTTAAACCATAATTTTTCTTTTCAATTGCCACAAAATTTACTGTAGCTTCAAAACCTGTATTTTGTGTTTCACCCATATTTCTGTACTGCGTTTTATACCCTGTACCTCCTACTGGAAACTCGATTAATAGATCTTTAGTTACGTTTTTGTATACATCGAAAGTTCCGTTTAAGCGATTTTTAAAAAATCCAAAATCAAGACCAATGTTTTGTGTAACAGTAGTTTCCCATTTCAAGTCTGGATTTGCCAAAACACTTGATGGCGCCCAATAACTATCGAAACCATTTATATAAGAATTTGTGTTAGATTGATAACTTTGAACTGTTTGCCCTACAGGAATATTGTTATTTCCTGCTTCACCATAACTCAGTCTTAATTTAAGAAGACTTAACCAAGAAGCATTTTTTAAGAAATCTTCTTCAGAAATTTTCCAAGCTGCTGCTGCTGCCGGGAAATACCCCCAGCGGTTGCTGTTTAAAAATCGGCTAGAACCATCTGCACGGAAAGAAGCGGTCAATAAATAACGATCTTTATAATCATAATTTAAGCGTCCAAAAAACGAAAGTAATTTGTCATCAGGGCTATAAAAATTATCAACTGAAAAAGGTGTTCCTTGTGTTGTTAATTTTTTTGCTTGATCTAAATTAAAGAATTTAGGATAATTTAAAATTGTTGTAGTTACAGTATTTGAACTAGTAGTAATCATTTCTTCTCCTAAAAGCGCTGTCAAATGGTGGTTTGCTCCTAAGATATTTTTAAAATCATAGTTTAATGTATTCGCATTTCTAAAACGAACATCTTTACGATCGCTCATTACCATACCTGGTTTTCCAGCTCCAACTTTAGCAGTGCTTGAAAAATAAGTAGAAGAACCATAAAAACGGTAATCTGTATTATTAAAATTGTCTAACCCTAAATCACTTTGAAATTTTAGGTTTTGAGCAAGCTTCCAACCAAAGCTTCCTAATAAATTATAGTTTTTTCTAAATTGTTGACGGTTATTATCTGAGATCGCTAAAAATGGATTCACTAAATAACTGTTAACACTTTGATCATCATTATCTGTTGTTAATCCCGGCATTGGAATTGGTGAATACCCAACACTATGACGCAAACGGCTGTCAAGAGATGAAACTTCATTTTGTTCATTGGCTCCTCCTCCATTTATTTTTGTATCAGAATAACGTACTGTAAAACCAAGATCGATTTTATCACTTGCTTTGTTCTTTAATGCAAGCGACAAGTTGTTTCTTTTATAATCAGAACCAACCATGATGGCTTTCTCATCGTAATAAGCATAGTTAAAATTGTAACTCAATTTTTCAGTACCTCCGCGAATTCCTAAATCACGACTATTTACTTCACCGCGGCGACCATAAATTTGCTTTTGCCAGTCTGTTCCTTTTACTCCGTTATATAAATCACGATCTTGCCAGTTTCCAAAATACTTAGTGTAAGATGTTGGATTACTTAAAATAGTTTTATCTGTTTGACTTAGTAAAGCATATTCATACTGCCATTTTACAAAATCTTCTGTAGGCAGTACATCAATGTCATTAGCCATTGTTTTCATACCATAAAACATATTATAACTAACTGCCATTTTCCCGTCTTTACCAGTTTTAGTAGTTACGATAATAACACCATTTGCTCCTCTAGATCCATAAATTGCTGTAGAAGAAGCATCTTTCAATACAGTCATCGACTCAACATTTGAAGCAGCAATATCGCTCATACTGTTTACAGGAAAGCCGTCAACAATTATTAAAGGCGAAGCATCTTGTGTTAAAGATCCGCCTCCACGTACTCTAATTTTGATATCTGCATCTGGAGAACCTTCAGTTGAAACAACCTGAACTCCAGCAATTCTACCTGTTAAAGCTTCTGCAATATTAGAAACAGGTACTTTTTTCAATTCATTTCCTGAAATTGAAGCAACTGCACCTGTTAAATCAGATTTTTTTGCTGTACCATAACCTATCACAACAACTTCATTTAAATTATTAGCATCTTCAACTAATGATACATCTACTTTAGTTTTACCTGCCGCCGAAACTTCTTTAGTTACAAATCCTATGAAAGAAAAAGTCAAAACTGCTTTCGGATTTGTTAATTTAATCTTGTAGTGTCCATCAAAATCTGTCGAAGTTCCATTCTTTGTCCCTTTTTCAAGAACATTAACTCCCGGCAGAGAAAGTCCTGCCGCATCCTTAACAGTTCCTTCTAATGTCACAGTCTGAGCATGCGCTCGATTGCCCATCAGTAAGCACAATAAGAAAACAACAGCAAAGCAACGATTTGTTCCTTTGTTTAATAAATCATTAAAATTCATGGTTGATTGTTTAAGTTATTAATTGTTTTAAAAGTGGTTTTTTGTGGTTTCTTTTTAATTTACAATTACAGCTTTTGCAAACGTTTTTTCTTTTTCTTTCAATAAAATCATAGGCTTAACCTATTTTATTGCTATTAAAAAGCAAAGTATTTTTAACAGTCTGTAAAAATTGTAATCGATTGCACAAACATAGATATTTTTTTTATACAAAAAATTAAAATTCATAAAAATTTCATAATAAAAATTATATAAGCAAAATAAAATCGACTTTTTCTACAATATGTGTAATTTAATTGATGTATAAATATTAAATATATTATTGTAAATTTAAAATTCCTTGCGATTTTCTAAAAAAAACAATCGATTACATGTTTACAATTTAAGATATTTTTAAGTGTGTTTTTAACATTTAAAAAACAAAGAATACAAAACCAGACTTTATATCGCTCTTCTTTTTTTACAAAGTTTTCCTTTACAAAAAGATAACTGCAAATACCCGAGGCAACTTTTAAAACATTAAACACTTTTCGACCTCAGCAAATAATATAAAGCCATAAAAAAACCCTTAGAAAATATCTAAGGGTTTAATAGAATTAAAAAACAGGAAATAATTTAGATCCTTTGAAGTTTCAGATTGTTTCTGTGTGCTCTTATTAAAGTAATCGTTATAAGCATTCCCATAACTGACATTGCTACTCCTATTAAATTAGGTGAAGCATAACTATAACCAGCCGTTAAAGGCAGTCCGCCTAAAAAAGCTCCTAATGCATTTCCAATATTAAAACTTCCTTGAAGCGCTGCAGAAGCAATCATCTCAGCACCTTTGGCAGTTCGTATCATAAGCATTTGAATTGGCGCTATTACCGAAAAAGAAATACATCCAGTTAAAAATGTCAAAAACAACGACATATATTGATTTGAAGAGAAAAAGTAAACCAAAATCAAATCGATTGACATAATAAACAGTAAAGCCAATGTGGTTGGTGCAGGTGAAAATTTATCAGCCAGTTTACCACCGGCAAAATTTCCTACTACCATTCCAAGTCCAGCCAAAATTAAAATAGATGAAACATCACCTTCAGAGAATTTAGAAACATTAATTAGCAAGGGAGCGATGTAACTAATCCAAGCAAACAATCCTCCAAAACCAATTGCTGTAATTCCAATAATCAACCAAGCCTCCGTTTTCTTAAAAAACTCCAGTTGTTTTTTCATATTAACGGTCTCTCCTTTTTCTAAACTCGGCATCCATAAATAAATGAATAGAAAAGTAAGCAGTCCAACAATTGCAATCAATACAAAAGTATAGCGCCATAAAAAGTGATGCCCTATATAAGTTCCTATTGGAACTCCAATTAAATTAGCCAAGGTTAAACCCGAAAACATAATAGCAATTGCTTGAGCTTCTTTTCCTTTGTCAGCCAAACGACTTGCTACTACAGCACCAACACCAAAAAAAGCGCCGTGCGGTAAACCAGACAAAAATCGGGAAGCAAACAAAAAGTTATAGGTTGGAGCAATAATTGAAAGCGCATTAAAAACAGTTAACATTAATGCCAAAATTAAGAGCATTTTTTTTGGCGGAAAGTTTCTTCCAAGGATTACTAATAAAGGTGCTCCAATAACAACACCAAGTGCATATGCCGAAATAAGATATCCAGCAACTGGAATCGACACTTTCATATTTGAAGCAATATCTGGAAGCAGACCCATCATTACAAATTCAGTAATACCAATAGTTAAGCCTCCAAATGAGAGCGCAATAAGACTTTTTTTCATTTGTTTTTACAAGAAAGGAATAGATTTTCTATACCGCAAATTTAACACTATGCGTCTGAACAAAAATTGTACATTTGCGATATAAACTTGTAAATTTAGGTTATGCCAAAATTAAATCAATTCAAAACTTTGGTTATTGATGAATTTGAAGATGACAAATTTCACCTGCCTCCGCACACGCATACATATTACGAAATCATTTATATTAAAAAGGGAAATGGAATTCATCATCTGAACGACAATTTACTTCCTTATAAATCAGGTGATTTGTTCGTAATTTCACCAGAAGATGAGCATTACTTTGACATAAAAAAAACAACTCGATTTGTTTATATCAAGTTTACCGATAATTATTTCAACTCTAATAAAAATCTTTTTTGTGATGATTTGCTCTTGCATACACCTGAAGATTTTATGCGGGACAAACTCCTAAAAGAAACCGTTTTAAAACTAGATGATCCGTGTAAAACGATCCTAAAAAACACAGTCGAAAATATTACTGCCTACAATTGCAAGATAGATGTTACTACTTCGCCTATAGTCTTTTATCAAATTCTTTCAATATTTGGTTTGATTAAAGAAACAATCAGAGGAATGAACTTGCAAATGAAGTCGGCACATATCGATAATGAACAAATCGCAACTTATATACATCAAAATATTTATCAGCCAAAGCTCGTTCAAATTAAAGTTATAGCAGATCATTTTAATATAGCACAAACCTATTTCAGTGCATACTTTAAAAGAACCTTTTCTATTAGTTATAGAGATTATATTCATAATTTGAGAACTACTTTAATAGAGAAAAGAATTCACAATAATCAATTACCAATAAAACAAATTGCTTACGAATTTGGCTTTACAGATGAGAGTCATTTATCGAATTATTTTAAAAAGAGAAAAAACATGAATCCTACAGATTTTAAAAAAACGTAACATTCAAAATCTTAAATATATAGGAGCTGTTAAAAAAAATCTTTAAATTTGTAATTATAAAACATTTTCATTGACGAAAAAGATCCACATATTATATCTGTTTTTAACTCTTGTCTTCTTTTTGATGTCAGCTGAGAGTTATGCTTGTGGTCGTTCTTCTGAAAAAACTTCACATGAAAAAAGCACCTCTTCAAAAAAAGGAAACCCTGACACTTGTCAGAAAGAGTGCTGTAAAAAAGATCAAAGTCCTAAAAAAGATCAGCATGGCTGTAATGGAAAATGTGATCATTCTAGCTGTACAACAACTGCGTTACAGTTTAGCCTGATCGCTTTGAATGAATTTGAATTTGATACTAATTTGTTTAATTTCTCAACTGAGAAATCAATCTCGTTTCACAAAACCGCTGGTATTTCAGATGGTTTTACTTCTATTTGGCTGCTGCCCAAAATAAAATAATTGTATTTGCGACAGCCATAATTGGATCTAAACCAACCTCCAAACTATGGTTTTTTACCTAAAAAAAGACGCAAAGAACTTTACATCGAGACTTTATAAAAAACATATTAAACTTAAAAAGGAAAATTAAAATCCTTTTTATCAAATTTAGAAAAAATGAAAAATTTCACACCTACAATAGCTATAGCAATCACATTATTATTTTCTGTAAATTTTGTACAAGCAAATACAATCACAACAGAATCAACTACAATAGAGATTGCTGATTCAAGTCAATTACAATCTGTTTATGACGCTTATTTTGCAGTAAAAGATGCCTTAATAAAAAGTGATGCCAAATTAACTTCGGCGAAAGCTAAAGATTTATTAGCTGCAATTACAGAAGTTAAAATGGACAAACTAAAAAATGACGAACATAATGTTTGGATGAAAGCAGTAAAAAAAATGACTGCTGATGCAAAAAGCATTTCTACAACCAGCGACCTTAAAAAACAACGTGAAACGTTTAAATCGTTGACCAAAAGCACTTACGATTTAATAAAAGTTTCAAAATCTAATGAAGTTGTTTACAAACAACATTGCCCAATGGCAGATGCTGATTGGTTAAGCAAAGAGAAAGCGGTTAAAAACCCATATTATGGTTCTTCGATGCTAACTTGCGGAAACGTAGTAGAAACCATCAAATAAATATGACGCTCTACATCAAAAACATGGTGTGCGCTCGTTGTAATATGGTTGTGAAGTCTGAGCTTGAAAAACTTGGACTTCAGACAATTTCTGTCGAATTAGGCGAAGTGAAATTACAAGACGTCATTACTGAAAATCAAAAAGAAATTTTACTTAAGAATCTTCAATCTTTAGGTTTCGATTTAATCGATGATAAAAAAAGTAAAACAATAGAAAAAATTAAGACGCTGATTGTTGACTTGGTTCACCATAAAAATGGTGAACTTAAAACTAATTTATCCGATTATTTAGCTGATAATTTAAATCAGGATTATAATTCGTTGAGCAATTTATTTTCAGAAATTGAAAACACCACAATTGAAAAATATTTTATCTGTCAAAAGATTGAAAAGGTAAAAGAGTTATTGATTTACAATGAACTTTCGTTGAGCGAAATCGCAGATCTGTTAAACTACAGTAATGTAGCACATTTAAGCAATCAGTTCAAGAAAGTAACAAGCTTTACTCCTACCCATTTCAAACAATTGAAAGATAAAAAACGCATTCATATTGAGAATTTGTAATTTTTTTTAACCGCAAAGCGCGCAGAGAAACAGTGTTAATTATTTAATATGTGAACATATCGTTTACGATTTCTAGTTGTTCGAAATGACAAAAAAATAATACTATTTGCCTGTTTCGCGGTTAAATAACTCTTTGCTAAATATTACAAATCATTCTCAAAATTGTACAACATGAAGTAAGTCTTACTTCGGACATTTGCATTGTAATAACTAAAAAAGATAAAACAATGACACATCAATATGTAATTTCAGGAATGTCATGCGATGGATGTCGCAAAAAAGTTGAAAAAACTTTGAATGCGATTGAAGGAGTTCAAGCTGAAGTAACTTTAGATCCTCCTTTGGCAGTCATTACTATGGAAAAACACATTTCTACAGAAAAATTTCAAGAGGCTTTAACAGAAGCTGGAAAATATACGATTGAAATGACTTCTGCTAAAAGTGTCTCAGAAACTCCTGTTAAATCTTGTTGTTCTACTGAAAAAAAAGATAATCATGCAGGTCATGAACATAAAAAGAAGACAGCTGTAACGCATAATCACAATACAACCGGCATTTTTTATTGTCCGATGCATTGTGAAGGCGACAAAACTTATGACAAACCTGGCGATTGTCCAGTTTGCGGAATGGACTTAGTACCTCAAGCAGCAATTGGAACGCAATTTACTTGCCCGATGCATCCAGAAATTGTTTCAAATGAGCCCGGCGATTGTCCAATTTGCGGAATGGATTTGGTTCCTATGCAAGCGTCTGAATCTGAAGAAAATAAAACCTATACGGACTTGGTAAAGAAAATGAAGATTGCAGTATTATTTACACTTCCTATTTTCATTATATCAATGTCAGAAATGATTCCGAATAATCCGCTTTATAAAATAATGTCGATTGAAAACTGGAATTGGGTTCAACTTCTATTTTCAATTCCTGTAATTTTTTATGCAGGCTGGATGTTTTTTGTACGCGCTTGGAAATCAATCGTAACTTGGAATTTAAACATGTTTACGCTTATTGGTATTGGAACTGGTGTTGCATTTTTGTTTAGTATTGCCGGAATGTTTTTTCCTGATATCTTCCCGTCAGAATTTAAATCACATCACGGAACGATACATCTCTATTTTGAAGCTGCAACGGTTATTCTGACTCTGGTTTTATTAGGTCAATTACTCGAAGCCAGAGCGCATGGACAAACTAATGGCGCTATAAAAGAATTATTAAAATTAGCTCCTACCGAAGCAACTTTGATTGAAAATGGTCATGACAAAGTAATCTCGATTCATAACATTAAAAAAGAAGATCTGCTTCGTGTAAAACCAGGAGAAAAAATTCCTGTTGACGGAAAAATCATAACTGGCGAAAGCAGTATTGATGAAGCAATGATTACAGGCGAACCAATTCCTGTTGATAAAAAAATAGGCGATACTGTAATTGCAGGAACTATAAACGGAACAAAATCTTTTGTAATGATTGCCGAAAAAGTAGGTTCTGAAACCTTGCTTTCGCAGATTATACAAATGGTAAATGATGCAAGCCGTTCTAGAGCTCCAATTCAAAAACTAGCAGATCGCGTAGCAAAATATTTTGTTCCAACAGTTGTTATCATTTCGATTGTAACCTTTATTGTTTGGGCAAAATTTGGTCCAGAGCCAGCTTATATCTACGGTTTAATTAATGCTATTGCAGTTTTAATTATTGCTTGTCCTTGTGCTTTAGGATTAGCAACCCCAATGTCTGTTATGGTTGGTGTTGGTAAAGGAGCGCAGCATGGTATTTTGATAAAAAATGCCGAAGCGTTGGAAAACATGAATAAAATTGATGTTTTAATTACCGATAAAACGGGAACTATTACTGAAGGAAAACCATCTGTAGAAAAAATTTATGCGGTTAATAATAATGAAGATTCTTTACTGCAATATATCGCTTCTTTAAACCAATACAGCGAACATCCATTAGCGGAAGCTGTTGTTAATTTTGCTAAAGCGAAAAATCAAAGTTTACTTGAAGTTCCCGATTTTGAAGCTGTTGCAGGAAAAGGAGTTACGGGAACGGTAAACAACTCGAAAACAGCATTGGGAAATAAAAAACTGATAATTGAAGTAGGTGCATCTGTCTCTGCGGCAATTGAAGATAAAATTATTGCCGAACAGAATCTAGGCAAAACAGTGTCTTATATTGCAGTCGATAATTCCGTTTTAGGTTACGTTACAATTACAGATGCCGTTAAAGCAACCAGCGCAAAAGCAATCAAAGATTTAATAGATCAAGGCGTTGAGGTAATTATGATGACAGGCGACAACGGTAATACAGCAAAAGCAGTTGCCGATCATTTGCATTTAAGTTCGTTTAAAGCAGATTGTCTTCCTGAGGATAAACTAAAAGAAATTCAACGTTTACAAGCCGAAGGTAAAGTTGTTGCCATGGCGGGCGACGGAATTAACGATGCTCCGGCTTTAGCACAAGCGAATATTGGAATTGCAATGGGCACAGGAACTGATGTAGCCATAGAAAGTGCTAAAATAACACTCGTAAAAGGTGACTTAAGCGGAATTGTAAAAGCGAAAAAACTTAGTCATTCTGTTATGAAAAACATTAAGCAAAATCTGTTTTTTGCTTTTATTTATAATGTTTTGGGTGTGCCGATTGCCGCAGGAGTTTTATATCCTGCCTTTGGAATTTTACTTTCTCCAATGCTTGCTGCTTTAGCAATGAGTTTAAGTTCTGTTTCTGTAATTGTAAATGCCTTACGATTACGAAATCTTAATCTTTAAAAAAATCATTATGAAACTATATACTATTTTAATTGCTTTTTTGATCACCTTTAGTGCTCAAGCTCAAAAAGTAGTTCGTTACGATTTACACGTTCGCGATACGATTGTAAATTTCTCCGGAAAAGAAAAACGTGCACTTACCGTAAACGGACAAATCCCTATGCCGACTTTGACTTTTACTGAAGGTGACATTGCCGAAATTTATGTGCATAACGATTTAAAAAAAGAAAACACAGCAATGCACTGGCATGGTTTATTTTTGCCAAATAAAGAAGATGGTGTTCCCTATTTAACGCAAATGCCAATAAAACCCGGAACAACTCATAAATATACTTTTCCTATAATCCAGAATGGAACTTATTGGTATCACAGCCATTCAGGTTTACAAGAACAAATAGGTTTATACGGGCTTTTTATCATCAACAAAAAGAAAGACGATCCTACTTTTAGAAAAGGTATCGACGATTTACCCACTATTCCAGTAATTTTGAGCGAATGGACAGATTTGAAACCAGAGAATGTGCAACGAATGCTGCACAATGCGAATGATTGGTTTGCTATAAAAAAAGGAACAACACAAAGTTATGCCGAGGCGATTCAAAAAGGAAAATTCTCGACAAAAGTCACCAACGAATGGAAACGTATGAATGCCATGGATGTAAGTGACGTTTATTATGAAAAGTTTTTAATTAACGGAAAAAATGAAAATCAGCTTTCGCAATTTAAAGCAGGCGATAAAGTAAGACTGCGAATTGCAAACGGAGGTGCTTCCAGTTATTTCTGGCTGACGTACGGCGGCGGAAAAATAACGGTTGTAGCCAGCGACGGAAATGATGTTGAACCTGTAGAAGTCGATCGATTGATTATTGCTGTTTCTGAAACTTATGATGTAGTCGTAACAATTCCTGAAAACAACAAATCTTTTGCTTTTTTGGCTACAGCCGAAGACAGAACAGGATCAGCTTCTTTGTTTTTAGGTGAAGGAACCAAACAGCCTGTTTCACATCTTCCAAAATTGAAATATTTTGAAGGTATGCAAATGATGAATGACATGATGAAAATGAACGGCGAAATGAATGATATGGGTATGAAAATGTCACTCAACAAAATGGACATGAATGCCGTGATGTATCCTGAAATTTCTGGAGAAGATGAATCAATGAAAAAAGAAAATCATTCGAAACATAATATGGGCGACATGAAAATGTCAACTGATACAACTGAAACTGCCGAAATCACAACTCTAAATTATGGAATGCTAAAATCTCCAACGATAACAACGCTGCCCAAAGATGCTCCCGTAAAAGAACTACGTTTTGAATTATCAGGAAACATGAATCGCTATGTTTGGAGTTTAGACAATAAAGTAATTTCTGAAACAGATAAAATCTTAATCAAAAAAGGTGAAAACGTACGTATTGTATTGTACAACGGATCAATGATGCGCCACCCAATGCACTTACACGGACACGATTTTAGGATTTTGAATGAACATGGCGATTATTCTCCGCTGAAAAATGTTATCGACATTATGCCAATGGAAACAGATACAATCGAATTTCAAGCAAATGCTGATGGTGATTGGTTTTTTCACTGTCATATTTTATATCATATGATGGCAGGAATGGGACGTATTTTTACTTATGAAAATTCAGCTCCAAATCCGTTGATTCATGATCCAAAAATGGCAGACAAAATGCTGAAAATGGATGATCGTATGTTTCATTTTATGGCCGAAAATGATTTTGCTTCAAATGGAAACGATGGAGAAGCAATGCTTGGCAACACTCGTTGGAGCATTGGAACAGAATGGCGATTGGGTTATAATGACAAACATGGTTATGAAACTGAAACACACATTGGCCGATACATTGGAAAAATGCAATGGTTTATGCCTTTTATAGGTTTTGACTGGCGATACCGAAAAATGGGAATGGATGAACAGGAACAAAATATGTTTGGTCAAACTAATACCAAAGACAATCGTTCGGTTTTTAGTGCTGGTATCGAATATACTTTACCAATGCTTGTAAAGGCACAAGTTGAGGTTTTCACTGATGGAAATGTGAGAATACAGTTTGAACGAAAAGACATTCCGCTTTCTAGACGCTTACGAATGAATCTAATGTGGAACACAGACAAGGAATATATGGCTGGTCTAAAATATGTAGTAGGCAGAAACTTTGGGATCACAACGCATTATGACAGCGATATGGGTGTTGGATTTGGAGTGAATTTGAATTATTAATTGTTTTTAAACTATATAAGTAATTCAAGTTACCGTTGTCTAATTATTTTCAACACATAGAAATATAGCTTTTAAAGTCAAAAATAGGCGTTTCACTTTTTTTCTCCTTTTCTAGACATAAAATCTATATTTCTATGTGTTGTATTGTTTTACAATTATACCGAACAGATAATTAACAATAAATTTAATGCTTTTTTGATACGTATTAACTTATTGTTGACAATTTCCAAAACTAAATCGTATTATATTTGAACTAACATTTTTCAATCAAAAAAAGAATAACACCTAACAATTAAATTACACAAAAAATGAAAAAATTATTTACCGTTTTAGCAATCGCCTTATTTACAATTGGTGCACAAGCACAAGACACAAAACCAGCTCCGAAGAAAGAAAAAGCTAAAAAAGAATCTTGTTCTAAAAAAACAGATGATAAAAAAGACAAAAAATGCTGCTCTAAGAAATAATTACTGCGCATATTATGACAAAAGGCTTCGAATATTTGAAGCCTTTTTTTTATGTTTTTTTGCGGCGAGAAAACTCGTAACCAACTTTGACAAAGTTTTAAACTTTGTCAAAAGTTCATTCAAAAAGAAATCCTTTTAATGTTTTAATCTGTGGCAAAAAAACTTCAAAAACTATTTCACCGTTGCCACATTTCCTGTTCGTGTGAGAACTCCCCAACTTTGGCTTTCGCCTTTTATGGCTCTTCGTAAGGCCTTAAATAAAATCACATACATCAATTGTCTATACACAAATCGCTGTGGAATTAACCATATTAATTTGGTCAGTTTTTCTTTTTCAAAAATAAAAGCAATCACACTAACCAGCATATCAACCAACATAAATGCTATGTAGTAAACTAGTATTTTATGAAGACTGTCTGGATCATTATAATTCCAAAATAAACTTAAAATAAGAACTAAATCTGCCAAAGGCGCGAAAATTGGCAGCACAATTTGAAAAAGCAGAATATTAGGCAAAGCAACCATTCCTAACCCTTTATATCTTGGATTGAAACACGCATCTCTATTTTTCCAAAAAGCCTGCATAATACCATAACTCCAGCGAAAACGCTGTTTCATAAACTCTTTCAAACTTTCAGGAGCTTCAGTTACTGCCACTGCTTCAATACAATTTATAATATGATAGTCGTTTTTTAAAATACGAATTGTTAAATCACAGTCTTCTGCAAGTGTATCAGTTGTAAATCCTCCCGCTTTTTCGATTGCTTCTTTTTTAAACGCACCAATTGCTCCAGGAACAACCGTAATTCCATTGATTAAATCAAAAGCCCTTCTATCAAAATTTTGTGCCGTTGTATATTCAATACTCTGCCATTTCGTAAGCATTGTATTTTCATTTCCCACTTTTACATTTCCAGCAATAGCACCAATTTCTTCATTATTTTTCAACTGAATTCTAAAACCTTTCATTAATTGCGAAACAGCATCTGTTTTTAGTTGTGTATCAGCATCAATACAAATTACATAATCATTTTGAGTCAGCGCAATTCCGTAATTTAATGCCGATGCTTTTCCTCCATTAGGTTTCGTATGTACTTTTACTTTCGGATTATTAGCAAAAGCTTCATTGATCATTTCAAAAGTTTTGTCTTTAGAACCGTCATCAACAAAAACAATATCAAAGAAAGGATAATCCTGACCCAATAAATTTTCGATTGTTTTTACGGCATTTATTTCTTCATTATAGGCAGGAACAATAATACTTACTTTTGGAAGCTCACCTTGAAAATCGCTATAAACAGGCGGATATTTATGGTCCCTCCATTTTTTTATAAAAGCCATTACAGCCATTAACGCAATTCTTAAGAACCCCAGAAAAATAGCTACCCAAAATGTTGCTGTAATAAAATGTCCAAACCAATATCCAAAATCGAAAATGAAATTATCAAGTGAGATAAACGGTCCCTTTGCTTCTGGCATGATTTCATCTTTAGTTTTACCCAGCAAATGAGAAACGGTTGTAAACTGAATATTTCTGTCTTTAAAATATTTAATAATTCGAGGTAAAGCTTCAACAGTAGCTTCTCTGTTTCCGCCTGCATCATGAAGTAAAATAATTCCTTTATCAGGATTTGCCTCATATTGTGATATTGTTCTCTTATAAATAGAATCAGCACTTACACCTTTTTCCCAATCATTGGGATCGATACTTTCACCAACGGTATAATAATTTTGGGCTTTACTTAAAGCAATTGGTTTCAGCTCAGCTTCTGTGGTTGGCTCAGCATCTGCATTGTAAGGTGCTCTAAAAAGAACTGTGCTTCTTCCCGTAACCGCTTCGATTAATAATCGTGTCGTTTCCATTTCCTTAGCGGCTCTTTCTGGACTTACCAAAGCAATATTAGGATGCGTAAACGTATGATTGCCTATTTCGTGACCCTCGTTATAAATTCTTTGTAGTAACGGAATATTGTTTTCTCCTTGAATACCAATGACAAAAAATACTGCGGGTACTTTTTCCTTCTTTAAAATATCTAAAATCTCTGGTGTATAAGTAGGATCTGGTCCGTCATCAAAAGTTAAAATAACTTGTTTGTTTACATTTCCAAATTTGCTGATTACGTATTTTGTTGGTAATTCTACATATTTCTGTTCTGTAATTATCGTTTCGTCCTTATTGATTTCCAACTCAATTTTTCCAGGTGCAGGATCGGCAATAACATTTAATATTTCTCCATCGCCAATGTATGCAGGACTTTCTATTCGTGTATTGACACGTTTCATTACTTTAAAATCGAAAGGTTTTTTCTTAAGACTTTCGTTTGTTAAACTTCGATGATAATAAGTCCATAAACGTTGATCTTCACTTCCTAAACGCCATAAAGCGGTTCCTGCTAAGCCATATTCGTCACTAAACCTGATCGTGTTAAAATTTGTCGCGGCATCTTCAAAATCGACTTCATGTTTTTTTCCGTTGCTGTCTGTATATTTAAAGGAGTTATTGTAACTGTTATTATCAAACTTTATCGTGGCATTATATTGTTTGGCAATCGCAATTGCCTGATCATACGTGATGGTTTCTCCCTCCTCTTTTTCCTGCCAGTCGTATCCATAACCTGCAAAACATAAAATGATTTTTTCTGACGGAATTTCTTTTGCCGTTTTATCTACAATTCGTTCTATCCATTTCTGACTGCTTACAGCTCCGGGAATACTACTAGCATAATGCTCATCATAAGCCATAAGAAACATATAGTCATTATATTTTGACAATGCTTTTACATTAAAATCATCATCACCTGCCATAATATCCTGCGTGACAAGATATCCCATTGGATTCAGTTTTTCATATAATGCTTTTTGAAAAGCAATTATCGGTTCATCGCCATTCTCTTTAAATTCTTCAAAATCGATATTTATTCCTTGCAAATCATATTTTTTCAAGGTCTTTACGATATCATCAATAAGTCTTTCTCTTTTATTTGTATCATGAAGAATGCGATGAATAAGATCACCATCAAATTCGCCTTCACCCAAAGATTCATTTATATTGTTAATTAAAGGAAGTATTTTGACTTTTCCTTTTTTCATTACTTTTAATGCTGCAGTGTCAATTTCTGTTCGCAATAAATCAGTTTTGGGATCAATAAAAAACCATTCTGGAATGACCATATTGAGTTTATCAATATTTTTTTGGAGTGAAAATAAACTTTGTGGATCCCAATCTACATAAAAAGCGGCTCTAACTTCTGAAGCTGTTTTTGAAACGGCCGGCTGTTTTTTTAGTTTATCTATTTTAGTTTTTGCTCTTAAGAAATAATCAAACCCCTTAAACTTTTTAAGCTCTTTATCCGTCAGATTTTTGGGCGTAACAGGATTTTCTAAACTATGTCCTGCTCGACTGCTATTGGCTAAAAGCGGTAATGGCGGCTTTAATCCTCTTTTTAAAGTGATAAAAAAGATGGGAACCATTAAAATAAGAATAAACAAAATAAGCCGACTTGACCATTGAAAAGTTTTCCAGCGTTTTTGAGTTACGGTCTGAAATACTTGCTTTTTACCATCCATAAACTTTTCTTTTTAGATAAATGCTATTAAAAAATTAATCTGAAATCTTTAAAGCCTTCAACAACATCAATAAAATTTGATATCTTATTATAAATGAGAAGCTTACTGCATAAAGATAATTCTTTAAATTGTAAAATTATTATTACTAAATGAAGATCGCATTAATAAACTAATTTTATATACAGCAGTAATTCCGAATAAAATTACAAAAGTAAACCCTGAAAAAAACAAACTAAAACAATAAAATTCAGCATTTTACAAAACATTACGCAAAAAAAATGACCTGTTTAGAACAGGTCATATATAGTATTTCTTTATTGCTATTTTATTTCAGTCGCACACTCCATTCAAAATCCATTTCAGAAACCTGAACTCCATCTTCGTTTGTTCCTATAGATTTCATCCAGAACGTTTGTCCGTCGCCTGTTGCAATAGTTCTTTGAATCGCATCAGCAATTAAATATCCATCATTGCAGACAAATGTAATTCTACCAGTTGCTTTTTTGCTAAAATTCCCTTTGTTGTTGGCAACAAGCATTGATATTTTTTTACCGCTTTCTTGTATTTGCGAAATCACCATAGCGCCCGTTGTCAATTCGGCTGCCATTGCTTGAACTGCAAAATACATTGAATTGAAAGGATTTTGATTTATCCAACGGTGTTTAACGCTTACTATACATCTGTCTTTGTCGATTGCCTTTACACGTACACCACATATGTATGCCGATGGCAATTTGAATAGTACAAATTTGTTGAGTTTGGAAACTGATACAGCCATAGAATTTATTTTTTTGTAAAAATACAAAAAAACTATGCACGCACAATAAATTGCTTTTACTTTCCTAAAGCAGCAGTAAAAACAGGGCTTACGAATGGTTTTCAGTCTTTTATAGCCATTTTTGAAATCCAAAATTTGTTAAAATTTTGTTAATAATCAGTACTATGCAAAACAAGATACTGTCTTTTAGCCATATATTTGTATAAGAAATTACTATATACTTTTAATCATGGAAACAACAACACCACTCATCATGGAAACAACATCAGAAAAGAACACTGCGACGTTCACACATTTAAGTACGTTGACTCAGTACATTATTCCATTTGGAAATTACATTTTTCCAATATTAATCTGGACGAGTTACAAAGACAAATCAGAATTTGTAAATCACCACGGAAAACAGACATTGAATTTTCAATTGAGTTTATTGCTTTACACTTTAGTTTTAGCTTTAATTGCAATTCCAATTTTCTTTGCTGTTATCCTGCAGAACATTCCGATGCAAGCAGTTTTTAATGACGAAAATTTTGTCATCAGAAATTTCAACTTTGAAGGGAACATTGGATTAATAAGTATTGGCTTAACAGCAGTTTTACTTTTTGCGGTATTAAAATTTGTTGAATTCTTTTTAGTGATTTATGCTTCAATAAAAGCTTCAAACGGAGAATTATATAAGTATCCGTTAACGATTCCTTTTATAAAGTAATCAACGAATTAAAAGTTATAGTCGAAACTTTACAAGCAATCAACAAGAATAGTTTCGAATTCAATCATCAATCAATCATCATCAATCAAAAAACGAATTGTTCAATCTAAAAAAAACAAAATGAAATTATGAACATTGAAAACACAAAAGCACAGATGCGCAAAGGTGTTCTTGAGTTTTGCATCTTATCAGTATTAAAAGAAAAAGACGCATATACATCTGAAATATTAGACACTTTAAAAAACGCAAAATTACTAGTTGTTGAAGGAACTGTATATCCACTTTT
Source organism: Flavobacterium plurextorum (assembly GCF_002217395.1). GTDB lineage: Bacteria > Bacteroidota > Bacteroidia > Flavobacteriales > Flavobacteriaceae > Flavobacterium > Flavobacterium plurextorum. Next base: position 91,399 of record NZ_MUHD01000022.1, read on the forward strand.
AACTAGGCTGAAAAATGACGGTTTACTAAATTATCGCTGGGAAGAATCGACCTCAGGGCCGCCTCGAAAATATTATGGATTAACCGAAATAGGACAAACATTTTTAAACGAACTTAGCGGCACCTGGACAGAATTATCTGATGCTGTAAATCTAATCACCAATCAAAATCAATAAGTCATGAACAAAACAGTAAATATTAACTTAGGCGGTATGTTTTTTCACATCGATGAAGATGCATATTTAAAATTGACACGCTATTTTGACGCTATAAAAAGATCTCTTAATAATTCGTCTGGTCAAGATGAAATCATCAAAGACATCGAAATGCGCGTTTCTGAATTATTAACAGAAAAACAAAAAAGCGAAAAACATGTTGTAGGACTAAAAGATGTTGACGAAGTGATTACGGTAATGGGACAACCTGAAGACTACATCATTGAAGACGAAGAAAAATCATCTCAATCTTTTAATAATTACGGTGGAAGAAAACACAAAAAATTATATCGTGATAAAGAAAAAGGTATGATTGGCGGTGTAGCAACTGGATTAGGACATTATTTTGGAATTGATGCTGTATGGATCAAAATCGTATTCTTAGTATTTGTTTTTGCAGGTTTTGGAACTGGAATTCTAGCGTACTTCGTACTTTGGATTGTAACTCCTGAAGCGGTAACAACTTCAGAAAAATTGGAGATGACTGGTGAGCCGGTAACCATTTCAAACATCGAAAAAAAAGTACGTGAAGAAATTGATTCATTATCTGATAAATTTAAAAATGCAGATTATGACAAAATGGGAAACCAAGTAAAGTCGGGAGCTGAGAGAATAAGTAGTTCATTTGGAGACTTTGTCATGACCATCTTTAAAATCTTCGCTAAATTTTTAGGCGTAATTTTAATCATGTCTGGAATTAGTGTTTTGATCATGTTGTTGATTGGAGTTTTTACTTTAGGAACTAATGTTTTTGTTGACTTTCCTTGGCAAAACTTCGTTGACGCTGGAAACTTTACAGATTATCCTATTTGGTCGTTTGGTTTGTTAATGTTCTTTGCGGTTGGAATTCCGTTCTTCTTTTTAACTTTATTAGGATTCAAACTATTGTCTCCAAGTTTAAAATCAATCGGAAACATCACAAAATACACTTTACTAGCGATTTGGATTATTGCTGTTGCAATCGCAATCAGCATTGGAATTAAACAAGCTACTGAAATTTCATACGACAATAAAACTGTAGAGAAAAAAGCACTTAGCATTAGTACAAAAGATACTTTGTTTGTAAAATTCAGATACAACGATTATTATGCAAAAGATCTGAATCACCGCAGCGAATTTGAATTTGTACAAGATTCAGCTAACAATCAGTTAATCTATTCTAATGATGTTCGTTTGCATGTCTTACACACTGATGAAGCTGCTCCTTATATTCAAATAGAAAAAAGCGCAAGAGGCAACTCTTTTATAGCAGCAAAACAAAGAGCAGAAAAAATTGATTATAAATTTCAAGTTAAAGGAAATTCTTTAATTTTGGATAACTTTTTTCTTACAGATGTAAAAAACAAATTTAGAGGTCAAGAAGTTGATGTTTACTTATACTTACCAGAAGGGCAGTTATTTAAACCAGACGCATCTGTACAAGATTATGACGATTCTGATGATGATTTTTTCAATCTGCATTTTAGCGGAAACTACAACTACAAAGTTGAAGGATCAAAAATTAAATGTTTAGACTGTCCGGCTGATGAAAATGAATATGACGATGTAGAGGAAGTAAACCAAATTGATAATGATACAGTAAAAGAAGTTTCTATTAAAATAAATGGAAAAGAAGTTCTTAACGGAAAAAAAACTAACGGAAAGCTAACCACTGATAAAAACGGAGTTGTAATTAAAATTAACTAAGCCATGATCAAAATAATCATTCATATTACAAAATTTATTGTTGCGACTATCACCGCATTATTGTTTGCCTCATGTAATTTTAACGTGAAAACAATTGAAGGAAGCGGAAACGTAACCACCGAGAAAAGAATTGTTCAAGGAGATTTTCAGAACGTAAAAGTCAGCAATGCTATCGACTTGGTAATCGAACAATCTGATGCTACAGAAATTATAGTAGAAGCCGATGATAATTTACAAAAAGAAATCATCACAAAGGTTGAGAACGGAACTTTAGTTATCCATTGCAAATTCAACTCATTCCGAAACATTACAATGAAGAAGGTGATTGTAAAAATGCCTGTTATTAATAAATTGGAAGCATCGAGCGCATCATCAGTAGAAGGAAAAAATATCATTCAAGGAGAAAACATAGAACTTGAAACTTCGAGCGCTGCAAACATGAATCTTAACATCGAATCTGACAATATCATTGTAAACTCAAGCAGCGGAAGTGATGTTAAGATAGAAGGAAAAGCATTGAGAATTCAAACAAAAGCTTCTAGTGGTGCAAACATAGATGCAAAGAAATTACTGGCAAATGAAGTTCAAGCAAAAGCTTCAAGCGGCGGAAGCATAACGGTACATCCTATAGTAAGTTTAAAAGCAGATGCATCGAGCGGAGGTGATATTGATTACGACATTGCACCTAAAACAATCGAAAAAAATGTAAGCTCAGGCGGAAGTGTAAGTCAGCACTAAGCAGCTCTTAACTGTTAAATATAAAAGAAATCATTCATCAAAAGTGGATGATTTTTTTATATTTGCTAAAATCAAATCTAGAATTAATGAAAAAAAATACTGCACTGCTGCTATTGCTTTTAGTAACAACATTAACTTTTGCTCAAAAAAGAGAAAAAATAAAAGGTTCTAAAATTGTCACTACATCAATTAAAGAAGTAGGAAATTTTGATGCTATTGAAGTGGAAGACAATATAGAAGTTTACCTTGAAAGAGGAGAAAAAAACGAAATTAAAATTGAAGCTGATGATAACATTCATGATATCATAGGAATGGATTTAAAAGAAAAAACACTTCGTTTATTCACTTCAAAAGAAAGCACTATTTTTAAAAAACTTGCTGTACATATAACATACACTAACTCGCTGACAAAAGTGAGTGCAAAAAATGATGCAATTGTATATGCAATTCAAGAAATTCAACTAGACGATATTACGTTTAAAAGTATTGATTTTTCAAAATTATTCTTGAATGTAAACTCAAAAAAATTCAATTTAGTTGCTGATGACAGATCAAGAACAGAACTAAATCTAAAATCGGAAGAAGCCAGTTTACAATTGAGCAAATATGCCTCAATAAAAACCTTAATTTCTGCCATGAAATTTAAATGCGATTTGTATCAAAAAGCAAGCGCAACAATTGAAGGAATTACAGAAAAAGCTACGATTCGTTTAGACAACAACTCTGTTTTTACAGGAACAAAATTTACTTTGAAAGAAGCAAATATCACAACTGAAGGTTCTGCTGTAGCCTCTATTTTAGCAGAAACAACTGTCGCAATAGCAGCTGGAGACAAGTCTGAAATTTCATTATTGGGTGATCCAAAAATAGAACTTACACGCTTTAGCGAAGAAGCAAAACTGATTAAAAAACCAGGAGCGCCAAAAGCAAAAACAACAACATTGTAAACAGCTTTCTAAATCACTAGTATTTAGAAGAAACCAACATAAACAAAAAGTCCCATTCAATTAAGAATGGGACTTTTTTCATATTTGCATTTTTCACATTCAAAGAACATGAAAACTAAATCTTTCAATTTATTCTTTTGAAGCTAAATATCTTTCAGCGTCAAGCGCAGCCATACAACCAGTACCAGCAGCAGTAATTGCTTGACGATACACATGATCTGCAGCATCTCCAGCAACAAAAACACCTTCAACATTTGTTTTAGACGTTCCAGGAGTATTTACGATATAACCTGTTTCGTCAAGAGTAATATAATCTGCAAAAATATCTGTGTTAGGTTTATGACCAATTGCTACGAAAAATCCAGTTGCAGGAATATCAAAAACTTCACCTGTTGTTTTATTTTTAGCTTTTATAGCATGAACAACATTTTCGTCACCTAAAACTTCAACAGTATCGTGGTTCATTAAAATCTCGATATTTTCAGTTTTACGAACACGTTCTTCCATAATTTTAGAAGCTCTAAATTTTTCGCTTCTTACTAACATGGTAACTTTTTTACAAAGCTTAGATAAATAGTGTGCTTCTTCACAAGCAGAATCCCCTGCTCCAACAATTACAACTTCTTGATTACGGTAGAAAAATCCGTCGCAGACAGCACAAGCAGAAACTCCACCGCCCATTTGTAAATAATGTTGTTCTGAAGGTAATCCTAAATATTTAGCAGATGCACCAGTAGAAATAATTACTGTTTCACAGTGCAACTCGATTGTATCATTAATCCAAACTTTATGAATATCACCTGAAAAATCTACTTTTGTAGCCCAGCCATCGCGGATATCAGCACCAAAACGTTTTGATTGTTCTTGCAGTTGAATCATCATTTCTGGTCCTGTAACACCATCAACATAACCTGGGAAATTTTCAACTTCATTAGTGGTAGTCAACTGACCTCCAGGCTGCATTCCTTGATATAATACTGGATTCATGTTTGCTCTGGCTGCATAAATTGCCGCAGTATAACCCGCAGGACCAGAACCTATAATAAGGCATTTAATTTTTTCGATTGTATCTGACATAACGTTATAGTATTTTTTGTGATGCAAATGTAAACTTTATTATAAAAAATAACACCCAAAATAAATCCGAAATAACTATCCTAAAATAAGTTTTATTTATTTTTCGTTTTTTCTTTTGTAAACAAAATTTATTACTATATTTGCATCCGCTTACGGGCAGTACAACAAATACATCTTCGGGGTGTAGCGTAGCCCGGTTATCGCGCCTGCTTTGGGAGCAGGAGGCCGCAGGTTCGAATCCTGCCACCCCGACAAAAGCCGAACAGAAATGTTCGGCTTTTTTGTTTTTAATTCCATTATGGAATGTTTTACAAGAAATTGTAGCACCACAGAGTAACTAATACTTTTTTTCTATTACTAAAAAATAATCCTCTCTAATAATTTTTGAAGCCTAAAAATTAAGAAATTACTAATGGAACACAAAAATTTTGCCTTTATAAAGGCAGACAAAAAATTGATTAAAATTTTCTTTAACGACATTACTATTATAAAAGGACTAGGAAATTATGTAGAAATTCACACCACATTCAATAAAAAATATCTCTATTACAAAACGTTAAAAGACTTAATTCAAAGTTTACCCAATGAGTTTATGCGTGTTCATAATTCATATATAGTAAATTTGACAAACATTGAATATTTTGAAGACAATCAAATTGTAATAAAAGATTTAAAAATTACAGTAGCAAAAAGCTACAAAGATTGCTTTGTAAATGCAATTAATAAGATAATGCTATAAGTTAATTATATAAAAGAGAAGTCAAAGTAAATAATATAACCAGCAAAGTAAATAATAAAATTTTGAAGCATTTTTATTCGTTCTAATTTCGATAAAAATATCATTATTATGAAAAAAGAAATTGCAATAAATTATATTGAAACACACAACCTTATAGGTGTAAAAGCAGGCTTGCACAGGGAAACCTTTTTAGACATTTGGATGATCGTTGTTAATGACAGAATTTTTGCCCGATCATGGGGCTTGGCCGAAAAAAGTTGGTATAATACTTTTTTACAAGACCCTAAAGGACAAATAAAATGTGGCGAAAATATTTTTAACATTAAAGCAATTGTTCCAATTGACAAAAACGACTTAACTCCAGTAATAAACAATGCTTACTTAACAAAATACAATACAGATCACAATATTGAATATGCAAAAGGAATAATTAAAGCAAAACATATTGAAAAAACTTTAGAATTCATTATTACAGAATAATTAGACAGAGGATAACGTAGTTTCCAAACCATTCATTCAAATTACAATTTTAAAGCTTATGTTATTATTATACACAAAGTCTTTTCAAGAAAATGAAAAGACTTTTTTTTGCTTCAAACTTAAAATGCAATTGAACAGCTATCGCATCCCGATTTTGATCGGGATGACCACAGCAAATTACAACCTATTGCACTGGAGTTTTTACAAACACCCTTATAAAATAAAAGTTCCTGATAAAATCAGAAACCTCTATTTTGTAATCGGAAAAAAGTAATGACTTAAAAACTATATCCCAGTGCCAGATTGAATCTTCGTCCGTTCCCTCTAGTATAATTCGCATTGCTTCCGTAAAACTGTGAAGTAGTTGGATAATAGGCCGTATTGAAAATATTCTCAAGACCAAATTTCACTCTAATCTGATTGGTCACTTTATATGCAGAAGCAAGATTCCACAAATTAAAAGATTTAATCGGACCTTCACCAATAGCATAAGCTCCTTTAGCATTTGGCATAAAAACATCGCGATCCCCAACATACATATAGTACAATTCCAGATTTAATTTTTCGTTTCCGAATTTTGCGTAACCAGTCACTTTTACCGGCGGTATACGATTTGACTTTAAATAAATATCGGTTGGACCATAGAAAGTTCCATCAGAATCTTTATCTCCCCTGCCCTGTACATAAGCGTAATTTCCTCCAATAGTAAGCTGTTTAAGTAACTGATAATCCAACTGAAACTCATTACCCCATACTCGTTCCGGCAAACGTTCGGCTACCAGTAGTCCGTCAACCTGAATTAAATTGGTTCCAAGTTTTGAAGTACTGTAATAAAATGCCGCACTCAGATTCAGTTTTCCAAGCTGACTGCTAAAGCCTCCTTCGTAATTGTTTACAATTATGGGTTTAGTTTGTAATTTTGACACAGCATCCTCTGTAGCCGCCGTCAGCACCCTTCCTAAATCAAATATTGAAAAAGCCTGTGAATAACTTACAAAAGGATTAAAGAACTTAAATCTTGAATATCTGATTCCCGTATTGATAACAAAAGCATCATAACTTAGGTTTCCACCTTTAACAGCAATACTTCCAGCGCCACCAGCACCTTTAGCTATGGTATTGTAATCTTCGATGTCAATTTTTATATTCTCGGCACGAACACCGAATTTTACCGTAAAATCATCAAACCACTGTGTTGATAACTGCATATAAGGTGCTAGGTTAACCATATCAATATTAGGCACCCAGACACGGCCGTCTACCAATTTTTGATTTGTTTTATCATTTAAAATATCCACCCCGTAAGTAACATCTCCGCTAATTTTTGAGGATAGAACAAAAGGAGTATTTAAGTATAATCTGAATCCTTTTTTAGTTGATGCAGTCTGAGACTGACCTCCTCCATAAAAGAATGTTGAATTAGAGAAGACTGTTTCAAAATCCTGAAAATAAATATTAGCCGTAAGACTCGTATTTCCAAAGATTTCCCTGTTAAAATACTGAATATTGGCATTGTGATTGTATTTTGTACCTTCATCAACACCAGGTCTATTTCCGAGAATCCCAATGGCAGGGCTTACCCCGTATATCCCATTTTTAAGAATATAATCAGAGTCTTGATTCGAGCTGAAATAATTATACATTACATCCACCCTCTGTTTATCGGTAAAATCATAGCCTATTTTTGTAAAAACATTATAGGTTTTAGTTTCTCCCAATCCATATTCAGGTGAAATTACTTCACCTTCGGCATCCCTGAAAACACCCGTCTTATCATATGAACCAGCTACAATGTAACTGAACTTATTGATTTTTCCATAAAACTGCTGCACAAACCTGTACCCAACGACACTGTCTCCTTGTACATTTCCAGAAGTTCCCGCCTCGCTGTATCCTCCAAATTTCTTCTGAGTTTTAGGTTTTTTGGTTATATAATTGATTAATCCTCCGTCAGCACCATTTCCATATATGGCAGTAGCACCTTTAATAACCTCAATACGTTCAATAACTGAAGGATCAATTGAACGAATCTCTCTTCCTGCCGATTTTAAAGGCGTTGACTGTGGTATCCCGTCAATAAGAACTAGTGGATTTCTCCCGCGTAAAGTTTGACCGTAATTACCTGTATTATTTGTTGCCGACCCTAACCCCGGAACAGCGTATGCTACGATATTTGCTATATTAGGACTAACAATTGAAAGATCTTCAATTTCCTTTGATGTTATTACCGTTACAGAAGATGGTGTTTTTGATAATGTTTCAATCTTCCTGCTTGCGGAGACAATTATCTCCTTAAGCTCATCACCGTTATCAAGATATTCCATGCTGCCAGGTTCCGTCGTCTTATCCGAAACGGTCAGCTGAAGATTAATTGTAAGGGTTTCTCCTGAATTTACAGCGATTTCTTGTTCTAAAGACTGATATCCCTTAGAAAAAATTTGCAGTACATACATTCCAGCTTTTATCTCATTAAAAAGAAAACTCCCCTCTGAATTTGTTACTGTTGTGTATTTCGTTTTTTTTAAATTAACGGTAACTCCCGCCGCTGGAGCACCATCTGAGGTAATAATTTGACCTTTTATTTTTCCCTGATTTTGTTGCGCGGAAACAAGACAGAAAGAAAACAAACAACTAAATATAAATAAAAACTTAGCTATTCTCGCATTAAAATTTTTCATTGGTTTTAGATTGGTTACTACTTTATTGTTTTTATTTAGAATAATTAAAAA
>NZ_MUHD01000023.1 GCF_002217395.1 Flavobacterium plurextorum
AACGGATTCTTTACAAAACAACTTTCCTCAATCTATTGTAAGGGTTTTCTCCATTACAGTATCGTTTCTTTATTTTTTACACTTTTAAGCCCCCTGCTTTTGCAAAGTTTTCAGCGTTTTTCTTATTCTGTAGTGAAGAATCTAAGATTTTCAATCTCTTTTTAAAGCTTATTTGATCTTTAAAAGAACTTAATTCTTCTTTTCCTCCTTTAATACCTCATTCTCCAGCCCCGATAGAAGTGGAAATCCTTTTATTTTGAGGTTCAAAATAAAAGATTGAAACGAATAGCGGGAAAAAGCTGCCAAAAAATACAAAACCTAAATATCTTTTGACTTTGCTCCGCTAGACATTAGTACATATTAAAGTGTTGATTATTTTCCAAAGAAGACACACAACACGTCTTACTCACAACTTAGACGCACTACCGTGTGCCTCTACAGAAAATTAGGGCTTAACTATAATTCTATACCTATATAGGTATGTATAAAAAACAAACCGGACAGATTCAAAAAATTTGTCCGGTTATTATCACTATATATTATAGTATACTTATATATGTATACTTTCGTTAAGACTATCGATTGCTTCTTTGGTGATTTGAATACTTTTTAGTTTTGCCTGATGATCGAAGATTGGACTTGTTACCATCAGCTCATCAATTCTAGTATAGTCAATAAATTTTTTCAAATCGGTTTTTAATTCCTCTTTGTTTCCTGTGAAGGTTCCAGCTGTCATCTGATTGACATGAAAACGTTCTTGTTCGTTCATTATGTCATCTAATGAAGGAACTGGCGGTTGTAGACCTTTGCGATCGTTTCGAATTAAGTTGAGAAACATTTGATACAAACTTGTAGACAACAATTCTGCTTCTTCGTTTGTGTCTGCAGCAATGATATTAACACAAGCCATTGTTTTTGGTTTGTCTAAATATTCTGAAGCTTGGAAATTTTCGCGATAGAATTCAAAAGCCTGAATCATCAGTTTAGGCGCAAAGTGTCCAGCAAAAGCATAAGGCAATCCATAAGCCGCTGCTAAAGCCGCACTATCCATACTTGAACCTAAAATCCAAATTGGAACTTTTAAACCTTCAGCTGGAAACGCACGAACTTTTCCTGTTGCATTTTCACTCGAAAAATATTCTTGAAGTTTGCTTACGTTTTGTGGAAAACGCTGTGCTTGTTCAAAAAAGTCTTTTCTGATTGCTTCGGCAGTTGGTTGATCTGTTCCCGGCGCTCTTCCTAAACCTAAATCGATTCGGTTTGGATAAAGCGTCTCTAAGGTTCCAAATTGTTCCGCAACTACTAAAGGAGAATGGTTTGGCAACATGATACCGCCAGAACCTACTCGGATATTTTTTGTCTGACTTGCAACATAACCAATTAAAACAACTGTCGCAGTACTTGCAACGTGTGCCATGTTATGATGCTCTGCAAGCCAAAATCGTTTATATCCTAAATTGTCTGCTAATTGCGCTATGTCTTTTGTTTTTTGAAATGTTTCTGCAGCATTGCTATCTTGAGTTATGATAGCGAGCTCTAATAATGAGACTGAAATTGGGTTTTTCATATAAAAAAATGCTAGTCTACAAAATTAACTCATTTATACGGATGCCTTTTGTTTTCTAATGTTAATAGATTTATAATATTCTCTAAAATACACAAACAAGTAATTTTTAATAATTAATTATTGTTTTACGATAATTAATTATACATTTGCAATATCAATTTAACTTTTCAATATATGAAGACAACTCATATTGTATCTAAAATATTATTTTACTTTACCCGATTTCTGGCTGTTGTTTATTTCTTTCTAGCTTTCTATTCTGCTTTTACTTTGGTAACGGGATTATTTTTGACTTTTAAGGACAACGGAAAATACTTTCAGGTTTGTTATCCTTTTACTTCTCATCCTTTAATGCTTGGTGATTACAACTTGCCGTATATCTTGTTTGACTTTTTGGCGCCGTTAAGTTTGTACGGACTTTTCTTTTTATTGAGCAGTAATGTTTTTAAGGTATTTTTTCAACCTAAACTGTTTACTCAAAACGGAATTTCTCATTTAAGGCGTTTCTATTTATCAAACTTATTAATTCCGAGTATTGTAATATTTGTGGCTTTCTTTTTTGTTCCGCTGGATAACGAAGTTTCACTTTTTATTCTATTACACGGAATGCTTGGTGTTTTCGCTTACTTTTTAGCAGCCATTTTTAAACAAGGTTTAAACCTTCAGAACGAACAAGACTTATTTATATAACTATGCCAATAATTGTAAATGTTGATGTAATGCTTGCCAAACGCAAGATGCAGAGTAAAGAGTTGGCAGAAAAACTAGATATTACACCTGCCAATTTATCGATTCTAAAAACTGGAAAAGCAAAAGGAATTCGATTTGACACTCTCGAAGCTATTTGTAAAATACTAGATTGTCAGCCTGGTGATATTTTAGAATACGTGGCTGAATAGCTTTTTTTTAAATCTTATTTCTTACTCCTAACAAATCGGCTTTTGAAGCCGAAAGGTATTCTATTGCCTAATTTTTTCAAATCATAGCTTAATTCAATCATCAAAATCAATCAAAAAATGAACAGTTTATCAATCAAAAATCTCAGCAAAACGTATGAGAACGGCACAAAAGCGATTGACCAATTATCGCTTGAAATTACAAACGGAATGTTTGGTTTATTAGGTCCAAACGGCGCCGGAAAATCGACTTTAATGCGAACTATTGCTGCTTTGCAAGAACCAACTTCGGGAATTATTGAATTTAACGGAATTAATATTCTAGAAAATCCAATGTTCATCAGACAAAATCTGGGTTATCTGCCACAGGAATTTGGTGTTTATCCTAAAATTTCTGCTTATCGCCTGCTCGATCATTTGGCAGTTTTAAAAGGAATCGTTAATAAAAAAGAACGACACGATCAAATTTTGTATTTATTGCAGCAGACGAATTTACTACAGCATAAAGATAAAGCGGTTCATTCTTTTTCTGGCGGAATGCGTCAGCGCTTTGGGATTACTCAAGCTTTGTTGGGAAATCCGAAGATTATTATTGTAGATGAACCTACTGCAGGACTTGATCCTGAAGAAAGAAACCGATTTAATAATTTGCTGAGCGAAATTGGCGAAAGCATTATTGTGGTTTTATCGACTCATATTGTGGAAGACGTTCGTGATTTATGTCCAAAAATGGCAATTATCTCTAACGGAAAATTGATTTTGGAAGGAAAACCAAGTGAAGCGATCGATTCTATAAAAGATAAAATCTGGATGAAAGCGATTGAAAAAGCAGAATTGAAGGATCATCAATCGAACTATAACATCATTTCATCAAACCTAAATTCAGGCAAAATCAATATTCATGTTTTCTCAAATGAACGTCCAGATTCTGGTTTCGAATTGATCTCGCCGGATTTAAGCGATGTTTATTTTAGTGTTTTAGCTCAAAATCAACTTAAAAATTAGTGTTATGCTTTCAAAATTAATTCAATTTGAATGGCATAACAACACCAGAAGCTGGACTTTTTATGCCACATTTATCATTTATTTGGTTTTAGGATTTTTTGTGAGTGCTTTTGCGAATTTCTCGTTTTCGGGTGCTTACAAAAATAGTCCGTATGTATTGACTTATGCGATTGGACTGATTTCGCTAATGACGATATTTTCGATTACACTTCAAGCTGCGCAGAGTTTTTTAAAGGAATATGAAACAAAATTCGATTCGATCCTTTTCTCCTCGCCTATTTCAAAGTTTCATTATTTGGCGCCTAAATTTATTACTGCGTTTCTTATTGCTGTAGTTTCTTTTGGAATGTTTATTACTGGAATGATCGTTGGACATCAAATGTCTTGGCTTTCTAAAAGCGAAATTGGTCCTTTTGAAATCATAAATTACCTCTGGCCGTTTTTTGTAATCGTCATTCCAAACATTTTCCTATGTCTTTCGATATTGACGGCTCTCGCTTGGCTTACGCGAAGTAAACTTTTAATTTATGTTGGCGGGTTATTAATTTACATCTTATATATAGCAGGTTCGATTTTTTCGAATTCGCCTTTATTTGCAAATGCTTCTCCTTCTTCGGCGAAAGCCATGTCATTGGCAGCAAAAATAGATCCATTTGGTTTGGCTGCATTTCTAGAACAAACAAGATATTGGACTGCGATTGAAAAAAATACCGAACTGGTTTCGCTTTCTGGCAACTTTTTATTTAACCGATTATTGTGGATTTCAATTTCCCTGCTTTTACTTTTTGTTTCGTATCGATTATTTTCTTTCCGAAAAACGAAAACTAAAAAGATAAAAGCGTCTAAAATTATTTCAAAAGAAGTAAGAATCATTTCTTCGGAAATACCAAAAAACATCGAATTCAAAACTTTCAGACATAATTATGCCGTTTTTAAAAGCAATATTAAATTGGATATTTTTTTAGTTCTAAAGGGAATTCCGTTTTTATTGATTATTCTTTTATTTTCGGGATTATTGGTAATCGAAATTTCGGATGAAATTGATGGCGGAATCCGTTTAGCCGAAAAAATTACAGATACGGCTTTGATGATTTCTACCATAATGGATCGCCTGCCATTTATTTTGATTTTAATTCTACTTTTTTACAGCAGCGAATTATTAAACCGAAGCGAAAATTCAAGATTCGAAATGCTGGAAAATACTGCGCCATATTCTCAATTTGTAGTTTTATTGGCAAAATTGAGCGCGCTTTTTATAATTCCGTTAATCATTATCAGTATTAGTATTTTGATTGGATGCGGTTTTCAGATTGTGAATGCCAATGCTCCAATCGAAATTGGTCTTTATCTTTCTTTGTTTTATTATCTCGGGTTTCCGCTGCTTTTAATCTCCATTTTGGTAATTGCGATTCAGACTTTCATTAAGAATAAATATATCGGACTTTCTGTGGCTGCTTTTTTCTGTATTTTGCTTTGTACCGGAATTGGAGAACAATTAGGGATCTCCCATCCTTTACTTCGATTTGGAAATGCTTTTAAATCGGAATATTTTGATTTGAATGGTTTCGGAAAATACACTTATCCATTTCACATTTCGATGTTGTACAATTTCGGATTGGCTTTAGTACTTCTTACTTTGACAGGAATTTTATGGAAGAGAAATGCTTCAATCGTAAAAACCTTTCGAAGAAATTCCTGCAATGCTGTTCAAAAAACAACTTTCTTATTGGGAATTACTCTTTTTATTGGTTTTGGAAGTTATCTTTTTTATAAAACAAATATTGAATATCCATATTTGACCCAAAAAGATCAGAATAACTGGAGCGAAAAATACGAGAATCACTTTAAAAAATATAATAATCTGGCTCAGCCAACTATTGTTTCTGTAAAAAGTAATGTCGATTTATTTCCTGAAGAAAATCGTTATGAGGTAAAAGGCACTTATGAGTTGATTAATAATTCTGAAAAACCAATTGATAGTTTACTCCTATATATAGATCGAAACTCAAAACTAACTTCTGTTGAAATTCCGAATTCTAAAAATCTAGACGATGTTTCGGCATTTCATCATTATTGGTATCGCTTAGAAAAACCTTTGCAACCACAGCAGAAAATGAAAATGAATTTTTCCTTTGAATCTTCTTGGTCTCCATTTAAAGGACATACGGCTTTTAACTCTATAATCGAAAATGGTTCGTTTATGCGAATGAGTCGTTACTTTCCGCTTTTTGGTTATCAGGAATCGAATGAAATAAGCAGTAAAAAAGAACGGGCAAAAAGGCATTTAAAACCGCAGTCACCACTTAAAAAACTAGAAGACAAATCTGAAATTAAATATGGTTTCGTTGATTATGATGCTGTGGTTTCTACTTCTAAAAATCAAACGGCGATTGGTGTTGGAGATTTAATTGGAAAATGGAAAAAAGACAACCGCAATTATTTTCATTATAAATCGAATGGCAAAATTCCATTTCGATTTGCTTTTTCTTCTGCTGAATATAAAATTCAAAAAACGAATTATAAAGGTATTTCTATTGAAGTTTATTACGATAAAAGACATTCAAGAAATATCAAAAAATTAGTTCAGGATGTAAAAAACACTTTAGATTATTGTCAAAACAATTTTGGCAAATATCCGTATAAAGCGATTCGTTATGCCGAAGTTTCAGCTTTCGCCGACGGATTTGCTGCAACTTCCTATCCGTCAACTGTTTTTATGAAAGAGAATTTTGGGTTTTACAGCAACCTCAACAACAAGGATAAAGAAGATATCATTAATCAATTAACGGCTCATGAATTGTCGCATGAATGGTGGGGAAATGCGCAGATAAGTCCAGAACAAAAAGAAGGAAGCTGGATTTTGACCGAAACTTTGGCGCAATATACCGAGCTTATGCTTTATGAAAAAGAACATGGTTTGGAAAAAACACTTGGAACCTTAAAAATTCATCTCGATTTGTATTTAAGCAGCCGAAGTTATGATCCTGAAACACCTTTGTATAAAACAAATTATGAAACCCCGCATTTGCCTTATGATAAAGGTATGCTGGTGATGCATCAACTCCGAATGTTAATTGGTAAAGAAAAAGTAAATCTGGCTTTGAAAAATTTTCTGAATCATTATAAATATCCAAATCCATTTCCTGATTCTGAGGATTTATTAAAAGAGATTTATGCCGTAACAGATAAAAAACTTCATTATAAATTAGATGAAATGTTTAAGCAGATTATTACGTATTCATCCAAAATAGAATCTGTCACCAGTATTAAAAAGAATGGTTTTTATGAAGTTTCTTTTAAGGCTGTTTCTGAAAAATATAAAGAAAATGCAACTGGAGAACGAAAACTAATTGCGAATGATACTGCAATTGACATTGGAATTTATGATGAAACCGGAAAATTGTTTCGTTATCCTTTCTCTATAAAAAACAATAAAATAGAAGGAAAAATTAAACTAAAAACAAAACCTCAACGTATTGTTATTGATCTGTATTTAATGAATATTGACACTTTTATAAAAGACAACGAAAAGGAGATTGACTAGAAGTTTTTTCGTTTGGAATATTTTTTTTTAACACATAGAAACATAAATTTTGTTACTACTGAAAGGTGTTTTACTTGCATAAATACACATAGCTATGTGTTAGAA
>NZ_MUHD01000024.1:0-108575 GCF_002217395.1 Flavobacterium plurextorum
AGTCCAGCTCTACAAAATAATTTGTTCCTTCGGAACTAAAAAAGAGTAAGAGGTTTGATACATATTTTAGAGCAGACTTCAGTCCAGTTTAATAGTATGGATAAGAAAGAAAAAACAAACCCGATAGTTTTTAAACTATCGGGTTTGTTTTTTTAATGAACTTATATTTCTTATATGGTTTAACAAAAAAAAACTAAATTTTCTTTCTCATTCTTGCCACTGGAATGTCTAATTGTTCACGGTATTTTGCAATTGTTCTTCTTGCGATTGGATATCCTTTTTCTTTTAGAATTTCTGCCAATTGATCGTCTGGAAGTGGTTTCTTTTTGTCTTCTTCTTCAATTGTATTCTTAAGAATCTTTTTGATTTCTAAAGTAGAAACATCTTCTCCTTGGTCATTTTTCATGGCTTCAGAAAAGAATTCTTTAATCAGTTTTGTTCCGTATGGTGTTTCGACATATTTACTGTTGGCAACACGCGAAATTGTCGAAATATCCAAACCAACCATATCAGCAATATCTTTTAAGATCATTGGTTTAAGTTTGGTTTCGTCACCGTCTAAGAAATATTCTTCCTGATAATGCATAATCGCATTCATCGTTACAAAAAGCGTTTCCTGACGTTGCCTGATTGCGTCGATAAACCATTTGGCCGAATCTAGTTTTTGTTTGATAAACTGAACTGCATCTTTCTGGGCAGATGATTTATCACGAGAATCTTTATACGTCTGCATCATTTCTTGATAATCTTTAGAAACGTGCAGAGAAGGAGCATTTCTTCCGTTTAAAGTCAATTCCAATTCACCATCAACAATTCTGATGGCAAAATCCGGAACTACATTTTCAGTGACTTTATTATTTCCTGTAAAAGAACCTCCCGGTTTTGGGTTTAATCTTTCGATTTCGTGAATTGCTTTTTTAAGCTGTTCGTTCGAAACGCTGTATTTCTGTAAAAGTTTATCGTAATGTTTCTTCGTAAAAGCATCAAACTGGTTTTCGATAATATCGATCGCTAAATCAACATATTCTGTCGGTGTTTTATGCTTTAATTGAAGTAATAAGCATTCCTGCAAATCGCGTGCTCCAACTCCCGAAGGTTCAAGTTCGTGAATTACAGTCAGCATTTTTTCGACCATTGCTTCGTCAGTATAAATTCCCTGAGTAAAAGCCATGTCGTCTACGATATCTGGAACGCTTCTGCGGATGTAACCCATATCATCAATACTTCCAACAAGGAATTCGGCGATTTCGCGTTCTTCATCATTCAAAATAAAAGTATTCAACTGATTGATTAAATCCTGATGAAAGCTAATTGGCGAAGCAAAAGGTGTTTCGCGTTCTTCATCATCACTGTAATTATTCACCTGAGTTTTATAATCAGGCGTATCGTCGTCGCTTAGATATTCGTCAATGTTAATGTCATCAGCTTCGATTCTGTCCGATTCTGCATCATCATAATCGTCGTAATCTTCATTAGCGAATTCATCAGCTTCATATTCATCTTCTTTTCCTGCTTCAAGAGCTGGATTTTCGTTCATTTCTTCTAATAAACGCTGTTCAAAAGCTTGCGTAGGCAATTGAATTAACTTCATCAGCTGAATTTGCTGTGGAGATAATTTTTGGGATAATTTTAAATTTAAAAATTGCTTTAGCATTTGATTTTGTTAAAAGTTTCAAGTTTCAAGTTTCAGGTTGCAGAACGTACCACAACTTGAAACTTGAAACCTGAAACAAATATTATTATTTTAGTTCGCGCTCCAATAACTTGAAACTTGAAACCTGAAACTTTTTTAAACTAAATCGATTAAAACTCTGCACTTCCAGGAGTTCTTGGGAAAGGAATTACGTCTCTAATGTTTGTCATACCTGTTACAAACAATACTAAACGCTCAAATCCTAAACCGAAACCTGCGTGAGTAGCTGATCCAAATCTTCTGGTGTCTAAGTACCAGTATAATTCTTCTTCATCGATTTCTAAAGCTTTCATTTTTTCGATTAAAACGTCGTAACGCTCTTCTCTTTCAGAACCACCAACGATTTCTCCAATTCCAGGGAAAAGGATATCCATTGCGCGAACTGTTTCTTTTCCTGGCTCAGTGTTATCGTTCAAACGCATATAAAACGCTTTGATGTTTGCTGGATAATCAAACAAAATTACCGGACATTTAAAGTGTTTTTCAACTAAGTAACGCTCGTGTTCTGACTGTAAATCAGCGCCCCATTCGTTAATGATATATTGAAATTTCTTCTTTTTGTTTGGAGTAGAATCTCTTAAAATGTCAATTGCTTCAGTGTAAGAAACACGTTTGAAGTTGTTTTCCAATACGAAGTTCAATTTCTCTAATAAAGCCATTTCGCTTCTTTCCGCTTGTGGTTTTGATTTTTCTTCTTCAAGAAGTCTTCCTTCTAAGAATTTCAAATCATCTCCACAATTGTCTAAAGCATATTTAATTACATACTGAATAAAATCTTCAGCCAAATCCATGTTGTCATCAAGGTTGTTGAAAGCAACTTCAGGTTCGATCATCCAGAATTCTGCCAAGTGACGAGAAGTGTTTGAGTTCTCAGCTCTAAACGTTGGTCCAAAAGTATAAATCTGACCCAAAGCCATTGCGAAAGTTTCCCCTTCTAATTGTCCAGAAACCGTTAAGTTCGTATGTTTTCCGAAGAAATCTTTTTTGAAATCAATGTTTCCTTCTTCATTTTTTGGAAGATTATCCAAAGGCAATGAAGTTACTTGGAACATTTCTCCAGCACCTTCAGCGTCAGCTCCAGTGATAATTGGCGTGTTTACATAAACAAAACCTTTTTCCTGAAAATATTTGTGAACTGCAAATGACAATACTGAACGCACACGCATAATCGCACCAAAAGCATTCGTACGTACACGTAAGTGAGCATTTTCACGTAAAAATTCTAAAGAGTGTTTTTTAGGCTGCATTGGGAATTTCTCCGCATCAGAATCTCCAAGAATTTCAATTTTTGAAACCTGAATTTCGTATTTCTGACCTGCGCCTTTACTTTCAACCAAAGTTCCAATTACAGAAACCGCAGCTCCAGTTGTGATTCTTTTTAAAGTCTCTTCCGGTGTATTTTCAAAATCAACAACACATTGTATATTATTAATTGTAGAACCGTCATTAAGCGCGATGAACTGATTATTTCTAAAAGTTCTCACCCATCCTTTTGCATTCACTTCCTGTAGCGTCGTCGTACTGTTTAATAAGTCTTTAACCTTTGTGTGTTTCATTTTATATAATATTGATATTAAATTATTTGTTTTTCAACAACTGCAAATATAAACGATAATAATTAATTTTTGAAGCTGTTTACTTCGTCAATTCGCTTTTAGCTCGTGTCCCGCTCTCTTTTCGCTGTATCTTTCTATTTTTAAAGAAAAAATAGAAAGGATGCCTCCCGAAACTTCGGGACGATCAGGGCTAGGACACCCGTTTTCATAAGAAGTAATTTCTTTTGTTTTGTCATTTCGACGAAGGAGAAATCTCCGTAAGAAACTCTACAAAGTTTGGAATTGCAGTGCGGAGCTACTTGCGAAGATTTCTCCTTCGTCGAAATGACAAACTGTGTGTCAACCTTTGATGAAGGTTTTTTATTTTAATCCGTGTCAATTCGTGAAATTCGTGGCAAAAGAAAATCTTACTTATCCAAATTCTCCAATTCCTCTTTCTTAGTTTTCTTCTTCTCAAAAGTCAAAACCAACGAAGGTAAAACCACTAAATTCGCAAACATCGCAAAAGCCAAAGTGCAAGAAATTAATCCTCCCAAAGCAATCGTTCCGCTAAAGCTTGATAACGTAAATGTTGCAAAACCTAGAATCAAAACTACTGAGGTGTAAAAAGTACTGATTCCAGTTTCTCTTAAAGCACTGAAAACCGATTTCTTTACTTTTCCGCCGCTTTGAAGCAGGTCATGTTTGTATTTTGCCATAAACTGAATCGCATTATCAACCGAAATTCCAAACGCAATACTAAACACTAAAATTGTTGACGGTTTTAACGGAATTCCGAAATAACCCATTAATCCAGATGTAATGCAAAGCGGTAAAATATTGGTAATTACAGACGCCATTACCATTTTGAAAGATCTAAATAAATACAACATTAAAATCGCAATAACCGCGATTGCAAAAATCAGTGATTCAATTAAATTATCTACTAAATACGATGTTCCTTTTTGGAAAACCAATGCTTTTCCAGTAACAGTCACTTCATAACGGTCTTTTGGAAAAATTTCATCTATTTTAGTGTGAAGTTTTTTCTCCACTTTTGCCATTTCATCCGTACCAATATCTTTCATGAAAGTCGTGATTCGGGCATATTGTCCAGTCGAATCAACGTAAGCTTTCATTAGATTTTCTTTGCTGTTTTTAGTTGCGTTTTTAGCGTAACTTAAAATAAAAGCCTGTTCTTGCGAAGTCGGTAATTGATAATATTCTGGGTTTCCGTTGTAGAAAGCCTGTTTTGAATATTTAACTAAATTCACGATCGAAACTGGTTTTGCCAATTCTGGAATTTCTGCGATTGTAGTTTGCAGTTCATCCATTTTGCGAATGGTTGACGCTTTCATAACACCTTTTTTCTTTTTGGTGTCAATCATAATTTCAAGCGGCATTACTCCGTTAAATTCTTTTTCGTAGAATAAAATGTCTTTAAAGAAAGAAGCGCTTTTTGGCATTTCACCAATTAAACTTCCCGAAACTTTCATTTGCGAAACTCCAATTACACTGAAAACTAAAAGCAAACCGTAAACGATGTATACAATTTTACGTTTTGTTTTAACTAGATTTTCAACAACATTTAAAAGTGTCGAAATATATGTTTTAGTTAAATGATATAAGTGTTTCTCTTTTGGTAATGGCATAAAACTGTATATAATCGGCACAATAAAAAGTGTCAATAAATAAACAGAAATTACGTTGATTGAAGTTACTAAACCAAACTCAAAAAGCAAATCATTTCCTGTAATCATAAAGGTTGCGAAACCAATTGCCGTTGTTAAATTCGTCATTAAAGTCGAAACTCCAATTTTTGAAATAACACGCTGCAGCGCTTTTGCCTGATTGTTATGTAATTTGATTTCCTGCTGGTATTTGTTGATCAGGAAAATACAGTTTGTAATACCAATCACGATAATTAACGGCGGAATAATTGCTGTTAAAATTGTGATTTTATAACCAAATAATCCCAGCGTTCCAAAAGACCAGATTACGCCAACAATTAAAATACAAATCGAAATGAACGTCGCTCTGAACGAACGGAAAAAGAAAAAGAATATCAAAGAAACGGTAAATAAAGCCGCGCCGATAAAAAGACCAATTTCACCTTTCATATTGTCCGCATTGATCGTTCTGATATACGGCATTCCGGAAACGCGAAGATCAATTCCAGTAGTTTTTTCGAATTTATCGATTTTCGGAACTAAATTTTCTAAGATAAAAGTCTTTCTTTCGGCTGTGTTGACTAAAGCTTTATTGATATAAATTGCAGAACGAACACTGCCGCTTTCTTTATTGAATAAAAGACCTTCGTAAAAAGGTAAATTATGAAATAAATCGTATTGAACAGTTTTTAAATAAGCTGGATCTAAAACTTTGCTTTGATCAATAAACGGTGATAAAACAAATTTTTCGTTAACGGTATCTTTTTCAAGTTTCTTTAAATCATTTAATGAAACCACTAAATCAACTTCCTTAGATTTTTTTAAACCTGTCATCAGCTCATTCCAAGCTGCATAATTTTTTGGAGTAAAAAATTTAGGATCTTTAAAACCAATTACGACAAGATTTCCCTCTTCGCCAAACTTGTCTAGAAATTTTTGATAATCTTTATTAGCAATATGGTCTTTCGGAAGCAGATTTGCTTCGGTATAAGTCATTGAAAGATTCTTCCATTGCAAAGCAAGGAAAATGGTTAAAGCAGAAAGCACAATTAGAATTGTTATTCTGTTTTTAAGTATAATTCGGGCCAATTTTTCCCAAAATCCAACTTGGATACTGTTTTTCATAAATTCTTTAAAAATGGATGCAAATGTAGTGAAAAGTGCTCAAAATCATAAACAATAGATTGTATTTTACTTAATGTTAACACAAATATTCATATTATTTTTTGTGATAAATTTCTTTCTTTTCACTGTTTAATCATCAGCTTTTCTCATATTTGCAATTAATTTAAAAGGAAAAGAAAATGAGTTGGATTTTATTAATTATTGCAGGACTTTTTGAAGTTGGCTTTGCATCATGCCTTGGAAAAGCAAAAGAAACAGCAGGAATGATATCTACTTACTGGATGATTGGTTTTTTTGTGTGCCTTTCGATCAGTATGATTTTATTGTATAAAGCAACACAGGTACTGCCAATTGGAACGGCTTATGCGGTTTGGACAGGAATTGGAGCTGTTGGAACTGTTCTAGTTGGAATTTTAATTTTTAAGGAACCAGCTACTTTTTGGAGAATATTTTTCCTTTCAACATTAATTGCCTCAATTATCGGATTGAAATTTGTTTCTAGTCATTAAAAAAAATAAGCCGCAGATTACGTAGATTCTCACAGATTTTTTAAGTCTAGAAAAAATCATTTTAATCAGTGGCATAAAAACAAACTAAAAATGCAGGAAAACAATACCACAACATTTATTTTTTTAGCGATTCTTTTACTTCTCATCATCATAATTTGTTTTATGATTTACCAATTAATGCAGGCGAAGAAGGCAAAAGATGATGCCGAAAGGAGTTTTTATGCGCTTGAAGTTAAGGTGAATGATTTACAGTTAGAAACATTAGAATCAAAACTGAATCCGCATTTGTTTAAGAATATTCTAAATTCGATTCAGTCACATGCTTATCAAACCTATTTTGCTTTAGATAAACTGGCGAATGTTTTGGACTATATTTTATACGAAAGCAAAAAGAAATTTGTTACCGCAAAAGAAGAAATTGATTTTGCATTGAATTTAATCGAAATCAATAAAATCAAGATTAGTCCGCTTTTCGAATTAAAGATAAAAACCAACATTAATAAGGAAGATAAATTATACGATCAGCCTTTGCTGGCGCCTTTAATTTCGATTGACTTAATTGAAAATGCCTTTAAACATGCTGATTTGCAAAGCGCTGATGCCTTTATATCAGTTGTTTTTGAGTTTCGCGATAATGCTTTTTTTATGACGGTTTCGAATAAAATCTCAGATAAAAAAGTACTTAAAAAAGAACGCAGCGGTTTTGGTCATGCTACTTTGGAACATCGTTTAAGGATTATTTATAAAAATAATTTCAAACTTGACAGGTTTGTAGAAAACGATATTTATATTGCTCATCTAAAAATTGATCTCCTTGAATACAAAACTGAAATGCTTGCTGCTGGACGATGAGCTTCCCGGATTAATGTACTTAAAAATGCTTTGTGAACAAATTCATGAAGTCGAAATTGTAAAAACGTATAATAATCCAGAGAAACTTTTATCAGATATTCCGAATCTCGATTTTGATTTATTAATATCAGATATCGAAATGCCTGGAATGGATGGACTTCATCTAGCGGAAATGCTCAGTGATAAAATGGTTATTTTCTGCACGGCTTACAAAGAGTATGCAGCCGATGCTTTTAATATTGATGCGATAGATTATATTACAAAACCTGTAAAATTAGAACGTCTGCAAAAAGCAATTACAAAAGCTGTAGAACGTTTTGAAAAGCCTAATGCTGCTAAAAAGTTTATTCAGCTAAATACTGATAAAGGCAAAACACTGCTGTATTTTAATCAAATTCAATATATAAAAACGGCTTCAAGCGATAGTCGTGATAAAACGGTTTTACTTACAGATGGAAGTTTCTTGAATTTGAAAAATGTTAAGTTCGACACACTTTTAGAGGAATTGCCTGATGCCGATTTTTGTCGCGCAAACAAAAAAGAAATTGTAGCTGTAAAAGCCATAAAATTCTTTAATCATAATGAAATTGTATTGCATCATACGGATGAAAACAACAAAAATGGTACTATAATTTTAAGTGAAACCTATCGTTCTGATTTTTTAAAAAAAGTAAAACTATAGCCGCTTGTGATAAATTATTTTCTGTCACGCTGAGCGTAGTCGATGCCCGATTAAGGGTGTTAAGCCTTCGACTTCGCTAAGGATGACAATCGTTTTTATAACTTATTACAAAGTTTTTCCCACTTGTTACATACATTGAAAATTAGGTGTAGTTTTCCTTTTTCACTTAAACCTCAGTTCTGATATTTGCTGCAATAAATCAAAAGAATGAGTTATGAATAACATTAAAAACTCTTTATTTTACGTTACAATTATCGGTGGTTTTACAGCGCTGATATATTGGGTAATTTCAAAAGGCGCAGCGCTGGAAGTGGGGCGTAATATCGTTAAGAAAAAGATCGAAAGTAATCATTGGAATGATT
Organism: Flavobacterium plurextorum; assembly: GCF_002217395.1. Lineage (GTDB taxonomy): Bacteria > Bacteroidota > Bacteroidia > Flavobacteriales > Flavobacteriaceae > Flavobacterium > Flavobacterium plurextorum. The sequence goes on from NZ_MUHD01000024.1 coordinate 8,429, forward strand.
TCTTGCATTCAATGGTCGAAAACCTGCAGCATCCGTTAGCTATATTATTAGCACAGATCGTTACTATTATTTTGGTGGCACGTTTGTTTGGATGGGTTTTTAGAAAAATAGGACAGCCATCTGTAATTGGCGAAATGATTGCTGGTATTGTTTTAGGGCCGTCATTGGTGGGAATGTATTTTCCAGAGTTTTCGGCAGCTTTATTTCCAAAAGAATCTTTAGGTAATTTGCAATTTTTAAGCCAGATTGGTTTAATTCTTTTCATGTTTGTTATTGGTATGGAGCTGGATTTAAAAGTTCTAAAAAATAAAGCGCATGACGCTGTTGTTATCAGTCACGCAAGTATTGTAATTCCATTTGCCTTAGGATTAAGTTTAGCCTATTATATTTACCATACGTTTGCGCCAGTTGGTGTTGAGTTCGCTTCTTTTGGACTTTTTATGGGAATTGCCATGAGTATTACTGCGTTTCCAGTTCTAGCTAGAATTGTACAGGAACGCGGAATGCAGAAAACAAAATTAGGAACCATTGCCATAACTTGCGCTGCAGCAGATGATATTACGGCTTGGTGTATTTTGGCAGTTGTAATTGCGATTGTAAAAGCAGGTTCTTTTACAAGTGCTTTATATGTTATTGGACTCGCTATTTTGTATGTAATTATAATGTTGAAAATTGTTCGCCCGTTCCTAAAACGTGTTGGAGATTTAAATTCAACAAGAGAAAGTTTAAATAAACCCGTTGTTGCTATTTTCTTTATTACCCTTCTTATTTCTGCGTATGCATCAGAGTTAATTGGTATTCATGCTTTGTTTGGTGCTTTTTTAGCAGGAGCTATTATGCCGGAAAATAATAAGTTCAGAAATATATTTATTGAGAAAGTCGAAGACGTTTCTATAATTGTATTATTACCGTTATTTTTTGTATTTACAGGTTTACGTACTCAAATTGGCTTGTTAAATGATCCTGCTTTATGGAAAATTACAGGATTGATTATTGCAGTTGCGGTTGTTGGAAAATTCTTTGGAAGTGCATTGGCTGCAAAGTTCGTAGGACAAAACTGGAAAGATAGTTTGGCTATTGGAGCTTTAATGAATACTCGAGGTTTAATGGAATTGGTCGTGTTAAACATTGGTTACGATCTTGGTGTTTTATCTACAGAGATTTTTACTATGATGGTAATTATGGCTCTAGTGACGACTTTTATGACTGGTCCAGCTTTAGATTTTATCGGATTTATATTTAAAGATAAAGAAACAGTCGTGCCGCAGGAAATTGGAAATAAAAGCAAATACAAGATTTTATTGTCGTTTGCAACTCCTGAAAGAGGAAAGAAACTGTTGAAGATCGCAAATAGTTTGGTTAAAAAACAAGGCGACAATACAATCGTAACAGCGATGCATTTATCATTGAGCACAGAAATACATTCGTTTGATATAAAAGATCATGAACGTAAAATGTTAGTGCCGGTTGTTGAAGAATCTCAGCGTTTGAATCAGAACATGGTAAGTGTTTTTAAAGTTACCAACGATATTGATGCCGAGATTATTGATTCGGCAAACCAAGGTGAATATGATTTATTGTTAGTTGGTTTAGGACAATCTATTTTTGAAGGTACATTGCTGGGGAAAATACTTGGTTTTACCACCCGAATAGTGAATCCCGACCGTTTAATCGATAAATTTACAGGAAAAGAAGGATTGTTTGAAAATTCTCCTTTTGATGAAAGAACGCGTCATATTATTGCAAAAACTAAAATGCCGGTTGGTATACTTATCGATAAAGATTTAGAAGAAGTCAATCAGATTTTTATGCCCGTTTTTAGTAAAGAAGATGCTTTTTTAATTGAATATGCTAAGAAATTAATCAATAATAATGGTTCACAGATTACAGTTTTAGATGCCAGCGGTGATGTGAAAAATACTCGCGAGATTCAAGAAACGATTCGATCTATTGAACAAATTGCCCCAAATCATATTATGATTATGCATGACAGAACAATTAAAAAAGAGTTTATTGAAAGCCAGAATTTAATGATTATTAGTTTAGACAGCTGGAAAAAACTAATAGAATCGCAAAGTACTTGGCTGAATAATACACCTTCAGTTTTGATTTTGAAGCCATAATTTTTTTAGAAATTACAATTTAAAAATCCCAAACTCCAATCGTAAAATTGGAGTTTGGGATTTTTTTTCTGATTTCTCCCTTCGGTCGAAATGACAAATAATAGGTAAAATTGAAATCTTATAACCCTAAATCAATCACATAAGAAATCTTAACGGCAATATTATCCTCAAACTTCATAAGTTGATTTGGACCGTAACGATAGAATCCGCCTAAACCAAAACCTTTGAAGATTTTATTTAACTCAATTCCCGATTCAAAAAAGCCTTTGTCTAATGTTTTGTAAGTTGGTCCTACGTGCTGCTCAGGATTTTCCATGTTTCCCCAAGCCATTCGTGTCACTAAAACCAAAGAAGGACGTACTTTTTTCATAATCTTGATTCGGTCAAAACCATGTTTAACTTGAAAGAATACATATTGACTAGAGAAAAACTCATTAAAAAACATGGTTTCAAAACTGTTTCGTCCGGCAAAAGTAATACGCTGAATTACGGTTTCTTTAGTTAAGTTATTCGGCATTGTGTTGTATAAATGCGTAATTGGAACATCGCCAATTGCATAACCTCCCTGAAGTAAAACGCTGGTTTTTTGACCGTTTAAGTATTGCTTTTCGTACTCCGTTTTAAAATCTATTTTTCCAAAAGTAAAATCATTATCTAAAACATTTGGCAGGGATTGCGTGAATTGAAAAGTAAACCTTGGAAACTTTTTATCGGATTCATTTCTTCCTGTCGGCGTCTGCATAAAATTACTGAATGGAGCCCAAACAATCGAGAGCATTGCTGTTGTCATAACATAACTCGAGTACAGCTGACCGTTGTAATTAAAGAGATAATCAAATTTAGGTTCAACAAAGCTTCTTGATAATTCAAATACAGCTTCTGTTTTAGGAATAATTTTAGTTTGAACGTTTGCTTTCCAGCTGTCGTATTTATAAAATGTACTAATGTTGATAGGTCTTGGATCATAGATTTTAAACACCCGTTTGTCAACAGCAAAAAAGGTACTCGCAATTTCCCTGACATCATCTGTATAAGATCCGTTTAGCCAAGTATTAGTGCTTTTATCAAGCAAAACACCAACTCCTAAATTGTATTTAAGAGCGCCGTCTTTCGTACCGTAAGCCGTATATCCTTCAATTCTGAAGTTTTTAGAAAAACGATCGTTTGTTATGCCGCCAAGTCCCAATCGGAAACCTTCGTAGTTATTGTAACTGATTATTTTTTTTAAATCAAGATCAATTGGTCCAATTGGCAGATAGCCATTGATGATTTTTCGCCCAAGTCCTAAACGTTTTTCAATTCTCTTGCTTACAGATAAACTATCGAGTAATTGATACGTTTTTTGACCTTTTAAATCTAAGCTGTCTTTTCGGTATTCGTTCCAGAAACTTTCAGGTTTTTTATTGGCATCTTCTTTAATTTCGATATAAAGCGAAGGATTTTTTATAGAGGAACTCGTGTTGTAATGAACATCAAAATTATTGCTCTCAGAAAGCAAATACGTAAAATCTGAAGCTGTTTTTTTTCGCGGTTCGTAATTATCTGCAACATCTCCGTCAAACTGAATCGTTCCGCCCAGAATCTTGATGTCATCATCATTTTTCCCTTTTACAATTTTAAAAGTGGTGTTACTCTGGAACCATATTTTTTCTTTTGGAACATATTCAAATTCGTGAATTCCGCTAATGTCCAAAACGCCTTTTATACGCATAACAGCTTTTGCAATACCAAAGTTTTCTGCATCAATATATAATACGCCTTCTAATCCTGAAGCCCTTCGTTTTTGCTTGTTTTTAAAATAAATCATAAAAGTTTCTCGACCTTTTATGTTCACAGTGTCCAGCAGTTTATAATTGTAATTTGAAGGTGCTGATCTCGAAATTGGATTTTCATATTTGGTTTCAAACAGCTCGTATTTATTGTCGTAAATAGATATAGACTGCAGGTTGAAAGCAAGAACTTCGTAAATCGGGTTTTTAAAACCTGCAATTTTAGTTGCCAAAACAGTTTCTTTCAGCTTATTTTCTCCAAATTGATATTGTGATACCTTTTCAGTTTGAAACAAATGCTGTTTGCTTATAATTTCTTTAAACTTATAATCAGATGAATCTATGTTGATCTTCTTTTTATTAAAGTCTTTATAAACGGCAGAAGAATCTATTCTTCCGTCAATAGAATCTGGATTTGCAGTAACGAGCAGTTTGTTATAGGTTTTGTATTCAAAGCTGCTGAGTTTTTTTTGTGGATCGTTTTTGTCTTTATTGGCGATTACTTTTCTAATAATCGTTAAAGCAGGGTTTTCATTTGAAACAATAACTTCTTGTAAAGCGTCTGTTTTTTGAGATAACGAAATTGGATAGAATTTTTTATTTTCTGTAATGCTTATGATTTTAGTTTGAAAACCAATGTATGAAACCGCAAAACTTCCCGTTTTTGAGTCAATGTTAAAAATAAATTTTCCATCTACATCCGTAATTGTATTAGTGCTGTTTGAAGTAGTTATCGTAGCAAACGGAAGTGCTTTGTTGTTTGAGTCAGTTACAATTCCGCTTATTTGAACTTGCGCCTGTATGCTAAGCGTAAAAAGTAAAGTCAATAAGCAAAATAGCCTCATAGAGAATTATATAGATTCAAAAACGAAAAATATGTCATTTAAGTATGCAAAAATAAGAATAAAAAAATCCGTTTGGTAAAATTTAACCAAACGGATTTTATTTTGTTATGAAATACAATTACACTTTCATGATTTCAGCTTCTTTTTCAGCCAATAATTCATCAATTTTTTTAATGTATGTATTTGTTAGATTTTGAACTTCTTCTTCAGCAGATTTACAAATGTCTTCTGATGTTCCGTCTTTTTCTAATTTTTTAATTTCGTTGTTAGCGTCTTTACGTACGTTACGAACACCAATTTTAGCATCTTCAGCTTCAGATTTTGCCTGTTTTGCTAAATCACGACGACGCTCTTCAGTCAAAGGCGGTACGCTTATGATAATAACATCTCCGTTATTCATTGGGTTAAAACCAATATTAGCAACCATAATTGCTTTTTCTATAACCTGCAGCATGTTTTTTTCAAACGGCTGTAAAGTAATTGTTCTTGCATCAGGAACGCTGATTTTTGAAACTTGCGAAAGCGGAGTTGCTGAACCATAATAATCTACAAAAACACTTCCCAACATTGCTGGAGAAGCTTTTCCTGCACGAATGTTTAGAAATTCTTTTTCTAAGTGTGCAATAGAACCGTTCATTGATTCTTCAGTACTTTCTAATATAAAATCGATTTCTTCAGTCATTTTTTTTATTTTTTTAGATTTTTAAACGATTGGTTTTGAGATTAAAAACAGATCATTTAATTTACTAACTAATATAATTTTATTTTTTTGTTTTTGAAGATTATTAGAATTTCAATCTAACAATCTAAAGCAGCTTAAACGTTTACTACAGTTCCAATGTTTTCGCCTTCACAGATTTTCAATAGGTTTCCTATTTTATTCATGTCAAAAACAACAATTGGTAATTTATTTTCCTGGCTTAATGTAAAAGCGGTTGTGTCCATTACGTTTAGTCCTTTTTTAAGAACGTCATCAAATGAAATCATATCAAATTTTACAGCTGATGCATTTTTTTCAGGATCAGAATCGTATACACCATCAACACGAGTTCCTTTTAGGATAACATCTGCATTAATTTCGATTCCTCTTAAAACTGCTGCAGTATCAGTTGTAAAATATGGATTTCCAGTTCCGGCACCAAAAATTACAATTCTTCCTTTTTCAAGGTGACGATCAGCTCTTCTTTTAATATAAGGTTCTGCAATAGATTCCATTTTCAAAGCCGTTTGTAAACGCGTCTTCATTCCTTTGTCTTCAAGTGCGCCTTGCAAAGCCATTCCGTTAATTACAGTAGCAAGCATTCCCATATAATCGCCCTGTACTCTGTCCATTCCTGCACTTGCACCAGCAACGCCTCTAAAAATATTTCCTCCTCCAATAACGATAGCAATTTCTACTCCTTTTGCGTGAATCTGCTTAATTTCGTCTGCATATTCGCCTAATCTTTTAGGGTCAATTCCGTATTGTAAATCACCCATTAAGGCCTCGCCGCTAAGTTTTAGAAGAATTCTTTTATATTTCATGTTTGTGTTGCGTTAATTTGTGCAAATATAGACATATTCTGATTTTTAAAAATAATGTTTACAAAAAATTAATTGCTCTTTTCTTTTAATACTGCACGACTTTTGCTTTTTTTCTAACGAATGTGATAAAAGTCATTTCTGCATCTTCTTAAATTCCGTATTTTTATAGTAATCAAATAATTATTTATGAAAAAATTTATAGCAAAGGCATTATTCAACAGTCATTCCTATGCAGAATATAGAAAAATAGTCACTGATCTGCTTATAGAAGGAAAATCGACAGGAGACGAACAGTCTGAAAGTTTGACCAATTATTCGAAGCTGAATGAAGCAAGAATGAATCGATTAGACAAAACAATCAAGATTTCTGAAGAGATAATTTCGAAGCTTCAAAATTTAAATAATCATTATTTCTGGCTGGTTATTTCTGAAGGCTGGTGCGGTGATGCTGCGCAAATTCTTCCAATTTTGAATAAAATGGCACATGATTCGAATAAAAAAATTGATCTTCGAATTGTTTTCCGCGATGAGAATACGGAATTGATGGATCATTATTTAACAAATGGAGGAAGAGCAATACCTAAAGTAATTATTGTTTGCAAAGAAGCCGGAATTGTTCGCGCAGATTGGGGACCAAGACCAAAAGGAGCATCTGAATTGATGGAAAACTATAAAAAGGAATTTGGCGTAATTGATGAAAAAATTAAAACAGACCTTCAATTGTGGTATTTGGCTGATAAAGGAATTTCTGTTCAAGAAGAATTGGTTCAGATTATGGAAAATATCAAATATGACAGGCTTTAATTTATAATATTTACGAAACGAATTCTTGAGTTGTATGTTTGTAACTTGTTGATAACAAATGTTATAATGCTCTTAAAAATGTATTTGAGTTATTTTTTTTAGTATTATTTTTGTATCTTAGTAAAGCAATCCCACTTCTATTATTTACTTTTTGATTTACTCTTTTTATTGGTGTTTATTTAATGTCTAACAATTAAAAAATGCACTATTATGAAAAAGTTATTCGAAAGGTTTTACGATTTTTTTTCGACATTTTTGTTTGGAGGAAAGAATGTACATCATTATTAACTCCAAAAGAATTGCGTATGAAATAGCACTACTTTAATTTAAGAGGTGGCACATTACGGTTTGATTTGTAATGTGCTTTTTTTATTCAGCCGTTTGAAATTCGATCGAATACGGTTTTAATCTTACTCCGTTTTGCTTTCTGAAATTATTTGTAATTAAGATTTGATATTTTTTGTTTGGCAGCAAATCAGCTTTAAAAGTCCATGTTTTTTTATCAGAAGACCAGATTTTTTCAGGACTTAACTTTGGGCAAAATTCTTTGCCAAGAGGACCAAAATCGATACCAGTATTACGGCCGTTTAATGGTTCTGAAAATGTAATTGTAATATCTCTTAGTCCTGATTTTACTTTTTTATTTCCGTTTTTAAAACCTGATATTGCAAGTACAGTCGGTCGTTGTTTTTCGTAATCCTGATTTAATTTCTTTACACTTTTTGGAAATAATTTTGAAGCGTCAACGATTTGCTCCATTTCTTTTTCGTTGTGATAATCGAGCTCAATAAGCGTTTTTATGGCTTTTGCTTTGTCTTTGGATGAATTGTAATAACGTTCAGAAATTTCATAGCCAATATAATAACCAAGATCTCTAATTTTTAAATCATTTCTGTTTTCACCCCACAACCAATTATAATTATTGCTCATGATGTATAAATCGGCAATAAACTGATTTATGACTTTTTCCTGATTGGTTTTTCCAAATTCAATTGCTGGACAATTCGATTTCTTGTCTGTTACTTTACAGGAAATAAATTCTGCAACACCTTCATACAAACACATAGAAAGCAAGTTTTCTACTAATTCTTTTTGCTGCGTATGAACATATTCATGTGTGCATAATAAAGCAATATTTTTTCTGGGATTATATTCTTTGTAAAAGTTCTGTCTCCATGCAGGAAGTTCATCGATAACAGTAGTTTCATCTGCTAACGAGAGTTCGCTTCCAATTAAAATTCGATCATTTTGTATCGTTCCGTTTGTTCTAAAAGCACCAATTGAAAAGTAAATAGTTGATGGTTTTAATGGTGGATACGCTTCTTTTAATTTACGAATGTCAGTTTCTATTTCAGGATAAAGATTGCTGACATTTGTACTGTTTTCTTTTAATGAATTCCAGAATTTTGGGTATTTTGTAATTGAGTTAAGGAACTCTTTTGGAGTATAATTACGAACTTCTATAAGACTTTTTAATCCAAGCGAACCTTTGTCAAGATAAAACTCATTTAAATATTGGTATTGTTTTATACTGTCAGAAACAGAAGTAACCTTTTCGTATGCTTTCCAAAAATTCTCAATATCAGTCGATACAAATTTTTGGCCGGCAGTTTGACTAAAAGAAACTTTTGAGGAGATTAAAAATAACGCTAAAAAGAAATTTTTCATTTTGTAAATTTTAAAGCAAACGACTAAATTACAAAAATCAAAAAAATATAATGTTATAGATTTTCCTCAAAAAGAGTAATATCAATTGCGTTTTTTACATCGTAATCGCCAATCTTAGTTCGGCGTAAAACAGTTAAATGCGATCCGGAATTCATGGCTTTTCCGAAATCGTAAGCAAGAGAGCGAATATAAGTTCCTTTACTGCAAACTACTCTAAAATCAATTTCAGGCAAAGCTACTCGCGTAATTTCAAATTCGTGAATTGTAGTTTTTCTGCTGGCAATTTCGACAGTTTCACCAGCACGTGCATGCTCGTATAAACGAACACCGTCTTTTTTAATAGCAGAAAATATTGGCGGCTTTTGATCAATTTCGCCTAGAAATTGTTTAACCGTTTCATGAATAAGCGCTTCATCGATATGTTCCGTTGGAAAAGTCTGGTCGATTTCAGTCTCTAAGTCGTAAGATGGAGTAGTAGCTCCAATGTAAAATGTTCCAGTATATTCTTTGGCTTGACCTTGAAGTTCAGAAATTCTTTTGGTAAATTTTCCAGTACAAATTAATAAAAGTCCAGTAGCCAAAGGATCTAAAGTTCCAGCATGACCAATTTTAAACTTTTTTGGCAGGCCGACTTTATTAATTAAAAGATATTTTAATTTATTGACAGCTTGAAACGAACTCCATTTTAAAGGTTTGTCTATCAGTAAAACTTGTCCGTCTAAATATTCTTCAGGTGTCATTATATAATGGTAAGCGGGTGAATGAAAAAGTGAATCAATAATAAAATGATTCCAGCAATAATTCGGTAATAACCAAAAACTTTGAATCCGTTTTTAGTTAAAAATCCAATAAAGGTTTTAATAGCAAGAAGCGCCACAATAAAAGCCACAATGTTTCCTATTATCAATAAGTTGATTTGATCATGAGATAATTCGAATCCTGCTTTGTAGTAATCGTAACATTTTTTTACCGTTGCGCCCAACATTGTCGGTACAGCAAGGAAAAATGAAAATTCCGCAGCAGTAGTTCTTGATAATTTTTGAGACATTCCGCCCACGATGCTTGCACCACTTCTAGAAACGCCGGGAATCATGGCAAGACATTGAAATAAACCAATTTTAAAAGCTTGTAAATAGCTGATTTCTTGTGAAGTTTCTGAGCTGTTTGGTGTATTAAACCATTCGTCGACTTTTAATAGAATTAAACCTCCAATTAAAAGAGAAATTGCTACCGTAACTGGATTTTCTAATAAACCATCAATAAAGTCACTTAATAATAATCCTAAAACAACGGCAGGAATAAAAGCAACTAAAAGTTTAAAGTAAAAATCAAGTGTTTGAAAGAAACGTTTAAAATATAAAATTACAACCGAAAGAATTGCTCCAAGTTGAATAACAATAGTAAAAAGTTTGGTGAAATCGTCGTGTGCAATTCCAAAAAAAGAAGAGGCAATAATCATGTGTCCAGTTGAAGAAACAGGTAAAAATTCTGTGATTCCTTCAATAATGGCAAGAACAATAGCTTGTAATGTATTCATTTGTTTTTTTAGATTTTAGACCTCTTAGATTTTTAGATCTCTTAAATATGTTTAAGATTAATCTAATAATCTAAGATGTCTAGAAAAGACTATTTAGATTTTTTGAAAATAGAATAAATCGTAATTCCAAAACCAATTAAAACGGTAGTTGGAGCTAAGCGAATACGTCTGAAATTAAAAATATCTTCATTAAAAACATTTGGATCATGACTTCCTCCGCCCGACATTAAAATAAAGCCTAAAGCGATAACAGCAATTCCGATCAATAAGATTTTGTAATTAACGCTGTCAAAAAGGAATTCGTGTTTTGGAGTTTCTTCTGTATTATTGTTTTTCATTTTTATTTTTTTTGAACCTTTAAACCAGTAAAGGTTTGTTTATTTTGTTGTTCTGAACTAAGTTTATGAAAGTCTTTTTGTTCTAATAATTAGTAAAGATCATCAGTTCTTAAATTCAAGAAACGTTGCGTTGCAAAATGTGTACTTACCCAAGTAATTAAAACTCCTAATCCAAAAACGGCCAATAAAACCAATCCAATTAAAGCTTTGTCTTCTAGAATTCCTAAACCAGGAAAATTAGTTTCAACGTAGAATAAAAGTCCAATTAAGGCAATAATTGCCAATCCAGCACCCAGCATTCCTAGTTTTACACTGCGCATTACAAAAGGTTTACGAATAAACGATTTGGTTGCACCAACCATTTGCATGGTTTTAATAATAAAACGGTTTGAGTGAATAGAAAGACGCAATGAGCTGTTGATTAATAAAACCGCAATTATAGCTAGAAAACCGCTGATAATCAAAATCCACATACTTACTTTCTTGATATTATCATTTACCAGATTTACCAATTGTTTGTCGTAAACAATATCTTCGATCATAGTATTTTTACGTAAACTGCTTTCGATTTGCAAAATGCTGTCTCTTTCAACATAATCTGCTTTTAAATGAATGTCGTATGAATTCAATAAAGGATTTTCTCCTAAAAATGTCAGGAAATCTTCTCCAATAATATCAGTATGTTCTTTTGCTGCTTTTTCTTTAGAAACGTAAGCATAAGATCTCGCAAAAGGCGCTCTTTTTAATTCTGTATTAAATGCTTTGATAACGCTGTCATTTGCTTCATTTTTAAAGAAAACTGTCATAGCAATTTTTTCTTTAAAATCGTTTGCCAGTTTTTTAGAATTAATAATAAATAATCCTAATACTCCCAAAAGGAATAATACTAGAAATACACTTAATACTACCGAAAAATAAGAGGAAATTAACCTGCGTTTTTGAAATTTATCAAAGTTAGAACTCATAGTTTGCTTAAATTATGTGGTAAAAATAATAAAGAATTTCTTTATTTAAAGTTATTAACGAACTTTTATACCATAAATGTACAATTCCATATTGAATAAAAGTTTATTTAACAGCAAAGTGCATAAAATTTTGTATCGATTTAACCGCAATCCCGATAGCTATCGGGAGCAAAGTTTTTTTAATAACGTAATTGCTTAAAAGACATAAAGCTTGTAAAGCTAAAGAAAACAGCCACAGATTAAAGGATTAAAAAGATTTTTAATATCTGTGTAATCCTTTAATCTGTGGCTGAAAATATTTTAAAAGTTTGGAAAACTTGTATCTAATGTTTCAAAAATCTTAGCGCCTTAGAATCTTAGTGCCTTAGCACCTTACTTAACTCTATAAACTTCGATACTTTTAAGCCAGTAAACATGGCGAGGTCCAGTTTTAATATCATTTTTACAAATAGCAATCATTTCGCCGCTTTTCAGTGGTTTTCCGTTTTCCTCAAAAAGAACAAAAGCATTTTCTCCGGTTGGATTGTTGAAAATCTCTGCCCATGAAAAAGTGGCTTTGTAATCATCAGAAGCTCGTGCCACAATATAAAAATTGCGGTCTTTATGTCCGTCTTGTTTGATTTTTGCCTTCTCTAAAATATCTTTCAAAAGCACGCCTTTACACACTTTGTTATCTTTTTTAACTTCGCCGCTTTGGCAGACAACTTTAAAATCATCAATAGTTACCACCTTCATCTTTTTTAAAGAATCAACACTTAATTGAAGCGGAAATTCGACATCGCCTTTTACTTCAATAGTATGATTTACCATTTTTAAACTGTCAGCCGGTGTAAGAACAGGATGTTTATCATTGTCTGTTTTAGATACCTTTTCTGTTGCAATCGAATCTTCTTTTTCCTTTTTAGATGAATTGCACATTGCGCATGAAAATGCAATAAGAAGGACTAGAATATAATTTTGAGTTTTCATATAAAATTATTTTAGGTTTAGTTATTAAAAAAACGAAGCGTTACAAAAAAGTTGCGGCCTTCTTCAGGGTAACCTTCAACAAGACAATAGTTTTTATCGAAGATATTATTAATTCCTGCATCGATGCTGAAATTTTTGGCTATTTTACCCGAAGCGTAAAAATTCAAAAGTGTGTAATCTGGAACTCTTGCTCCATAGCTTGTACTGAAACGAGATGAATTAAATTCAGAATTAGCAATTAAACGCAATATTTTAATCGGCTTATATTCTAAAGTTCCCATAACCTTTGTGTTTGGAACATCAGTAAAATGAATATTCGGATTTGTAATATTGTTTCGTTCAATGTAAGTGTAGTTCACATTAAGCGACAAATTAGATAAGATTTCATAGTTTATTTGAGCTTCAACGCCAAGATATTCCGCTTCACCAAAATTCTGCATTTGAGATTTTCCAGGCTGAACGTTGCTTACATTTAAGATCGCATCAGAAAGTTTGCTGTAGAAAAGCGCCGTTTGAAAAGTAACTTTATTAAAAAGTCCCGCCGTATAATTCAATTCGTAGTTTACAGCTTTTTCAGGTTTTAAGTCCGGATTTGGTATTGCAGTTCCCATTCTATACGAATAACGATCTTTGATTGTTGCAAATCTTGTTTTCTGCGAAACTGTTGCGCCCAATTTCTGCGCTTCATTCAACTGATAAAAAAATCCAATTTGAGCATTAAAAGCATCACTCGCACCAGCAGATGGATAATCGGAAATCACTTTTGTAGTGCTGTTGTAATCTTCTGCTTCAGTATTTTTTCTAATGTTGTAACTCACACCAGGAATAACAGTGAATTTTGGAGTAACTTTATAAATATCTTCAATTCCCACCAAAACTGTATTGTCTATAAAATGACGAACTGGTTCACCAAGATTGTTTTCGCGGTGTACATCTTCTTTAAAATGAAAAGCAATTTTCAAATCATTTTTTGGAATAAATTTGGTGTTGTATTCTAGATTTCCACCGTAAGTGTAATCATTGTAAATACTTTCAAAAGCATACGGTTTGGTTTGTTTCGTATAAGTTGCATCATCATAACTGTCAAGAGTATTCTTGAAACGGTCAAAATACAACCTTGTTTTTAAGCTGTTTTTGTCATCAAAATTAGAATTTGAGATGAAGTAAAAACTTTCTTTGTCCCAATTTGGCCATTGCCAGTAACGAGGTTTTAGTAAAAGAGAGTTTAAAGGATCGCTTCCTGTATAAACTGGATTTCCTTTTTCGCCCTGCTGATTTATGTAGCCAATCGCATATTCGCTTTTTTCAGTTGGAGTCCATCCAATTTTAAAACTAATTTTCTGATCCGTGCGATATGAATTGTCTCTTTGTCCGCCGTTTTCATTTGCTGTTGGAACAAAATTAGATGACATTCTAGTTGAATTTCTATCCAAATAAGAAAATCCGCCTTGAAAATAAAACTTCCCAATGTTAGAGCCAATGTTGATGTTTCCTTTATAGCCATTTTCATTAATCATTCCAAGTGAGCCGTCGTATTCTAATTTTTGAGAAGGTTTTCTAGAAACTAAATTTATGGCGCCTCCAAGTGAGTTGGGACCATAAAGTACAGACGAAAATCCTTTTGAAACATCTATCGCAGCCAAATCGAAAGTGGTAAATCTTGCCAAGTCAACGTAACCGTCATAAGGAACATAAACAGGAATACCGTCCATATAAACTGGAACCTGTCTTAAATCGAAACCACGTACTGAAACCATAGATTCGTTTCGCGGTCCAGAAGACGTTAATGTAATTCCCGGCAGCATATTTAAAGCTCTCGAAACATCCATTTTATTTTGAGAAACCATTGTTTTTGAAGTTACTCTGTTTAAAGTGTCTTTATTTTGATGATTGGTAACAATTACTTCTCCCAGCATAAAAACGTTTGATGGTTTTATGGAATCTGTTGGCGTTGAATTGTTTTGTTGGGAAAATCCGATTAGCGGAAAGAGTAAAAAGGCGATAATTTTTAGTTTCATAAGGATACGATTTTTCAGTATGTTTTAAAATGAATACTGATAATTAAGAAATTTGTTTTGGTTTGTATGTTTTTTAAAATAAAAATTCAGTGTGTTTTTTCAGGAATACTGATTTGCACGACAAAAAAAGCAATTTCTACACATTTAAATTATGACCAAAATCATATTGGTAAATTTCAATGAAAACGATCTATGAAATTGAAGCTGTTTAAAACTTCAAATTTTGAGTTTCCTTTTCAGCAAAATCTTTAATGCGTTTTTCTACTTCATAAAAAACTGCAATCGCTTTTTCTCCAGCATCTGTCAATTTTGCACCGCCGCCGCCTTTTCCGCCCAACAATTTTTCTACTAACGGACTTTGAGCTCGCTGATTCATTTCTTCCACCAATTGCCAAGCCTGTCTGTATGCCATTTTCATCTCCTTGGCTGCATTTGTTATAGAGCCTGTTTTGCGAATATTTTCTAGAAGCCAGATTTTTCCAATACCTAAAAACGGACCTTCAGCTTCTTCAATCCAAAGTCGTACTTCAATAGAATATTTTTTATCATTACTCATTTCATTCTTAATATATCCTTGTAAAAATAATCGTTTTTACTGTAATAGTATTCTTCTATTATTAAAAAATAAACAATTAAAAACACGTGAACTAAGTATTGTTGTTGCAAACATAAGTATTTTTACTTAATTTAAAATAAGTATTTTGTTATTTTATTTGTTTGTCAGTGAAATAGCTTTGCAACAAGCAACAATAAATGTAAATTTGCGCGATAATTCATTAAGTGAGAAAAACTTTGAACCTTTGTCACTTTGCAACTTTGAACCTTATAAAATGAAATACAATCCAAACGAAATTGACGCCAAATGGCAAAAATATTGGGCAGAAAATCAAACTTTTGCAGCAAAAAATAACTCTGAAAAACCGAAACATTATGTACTCGATATGTTTCCTTATCCATCTGGAGCAGGACTGCACGTTGGGCATCCGCTTGGTTATATAGCTTCAGATGTATATTCTCGTTTCAAAAGACATCAAGGTTTCAATGTTTTGCATCCAATGGGTTACGATAGTTTCGGATTACCGGCAGAACAATATGCGATTCAGACAGGACAGCGTCCAGAAGATACAACGCGTGTTAATATTGATGGCGGCGTAGACAAAGAAGGAAAACAAATTGCAGGATACAGAAAACAATTAGATAAAATTGGTTTCTCATTTGACTGGGCGCGTGAAGTGCGAACTTCAAATCCTGATTATTACAAACATACACAATGGATTTTTATTCAATTGTTCAATTCTTGGTATTGCAGAAAACAAGGAAAAGCTTTTGAAATTTCAGATTTAGTAAAAGTTTTTGAAGAAAGCGGAAATGCATTAGTTGAAGCAGTTTGCGATGACAACGTAGCGATTTTTACTGCTGCTCAATGGAACTCTTATTCTGAAGATCAAAAAGAAAAAATCCTTTTGCAATACAGAATGACTTATTTGGCTGAAACCGAAGTAAACTGGTGTCCTGGTTTAGGAACTGTTTTAGCAAATGATGAAATTGTAAACGGTGTTTCTGAACGTGGAGGGTTTCCTGTTATAAGAAAAAAAATGACACAATGGAGTATGCGAATTTCTGCTTATGCCGAACGCTTGCTTCAAGGTCTAAATGATATCGATTGGAGTGAGTCTATAAAAGAATCTCAAAGAAACTGGATCGGTAAATCGGTTGGAGCTTTAGTTAAGTTTCAAGTTTCAAGTTTCAAGTCTCAGGTTGATGCGCAAAGTGATGCAACTTTAAACGTGAAACCTGAAACAAATTTTATCGAAGTATTTACTACTCGACCTGATACTATTTTTGGAGTGACGTTTATGACTTTGGCGCCAGAACATGATTTGGTTGCTAAAATTACAACGCCAGAACAAAAAGCGGCAATTGAAGCTTATATCGAAAAAACGTCAAAACGTTCTGAGCGTGAGCGTATGGCCGATGTAAAAACAATTTCGGGAGTATTTACAGGAGCTTATGCAGAACATCCATTTACAAAAGAAGCGATTCCAGTTTGGATTGGAGATTATGTTTTGGCAGGTTACGGAACTGGTGCTGTAATGGCGGTTCCTTGCGGAGACGAAAGAGATTATGCTTTTGCTAATTTCTTTAAAGGAACTGAAGGAATGCCTGAAATTAAAAACATTTTTGCAAATGTTGATATTTCTGAAGCCGCTTATGGGTCAAAAGACAACGTTGAAATCGCTAATTCTGATTTCTTAAACGGATTAAATTATAAAGAGGCAACTCAAAAGGCTATTCAGGAATTAGAAAAAATTGGACAAGGAACAGGAAAAACAAATTACCGTTTGCGTGATGCTGTTTTCTCTCGTCAGCGTTATTGGGGTGAACCATTTCCAGTTTATTATGTAAACGGATTGCCAAAAATGATTGATTCACAGCACTTGCCAATTATTTTACCTGAAGTAGAAAAATATTTACCAACAGAAGACGGTCTGCCTCCATTAGGAAACGCAGCGGTTTGGGCTTGGGATACAAAACAAAACAAAGTTGTTAATACTGATTTAGCTGATAATGTTTCGATTTTTCCTCTTGAATTAAACACTATGCCGGGTTGGGCGGGAAGTTCATGGTATTGGATGCGTTATATGGATGCACACAATGAAAATGAATTTGCAAGCAAAGAAGCTTTGGCATACTGGGAAAGTGTAGATTTATATATTGGAGGAAGCGAGCACGCAACAGGGCATTTATTGTATTCTCGTTTCTGGAACAAATTCCTGAAAGACAAAGGCTTTGCTCCAACCGAAGAACCATTCAAAAAACTGATTAATCAGGGAATGATTTTAGGAACGACAGCTTATGTTTATAGATTAGAAGGAACAAATACTTTTGTATCTAAAAATAAAATTGAAGATCAAAATGTACAGCCAATTCGTGTTGATGTTAATTTCGTTAATTCTTCTGATGAATTGAATATTGAAAAATTCAAAGCTTGGAGAGAAGATTTTAATACTGCAGAATTTATTTTTGATGAAAACGGAAAATATATTGTGGGTCGTGAAGTCGAAAAAATGTCGAAATCATACTATAATGTAGTAACGCCAGATGATATTTGTAATGAATATGGCGCTGATACATTACGTTTATACGAAATGTTTTTAGGTCCGTTAGAGCAGGCAAAACCTTGGAATACTGCTGGAATCTCAGGAGTTTTTGGTTTCTTGAAAAAATTATGGAAATTGTATTTTGATGACAATGGTTTAATTGTAAACAACGACGAACCAACAAAAGACAACTTGAAATCAGTGCATAAAACAATCAAAAAAGTGGCGGAAGATATCGAAAGTTTCTCTTTCAATACTTCGGTTTCTCAGTTTATGATTTGTGTAAATGAATTGTCTTCTCAAAATTGCCATTCAAGAGCAATTTTAGAACCGTTAGCCATTTTGGTTTCGCCTTATGCACCGCATATCGCAGAAGAATTATGGTCGCAGTTAGGAAATACAGAATCAATTTCTGAAGCAGCATTTCCAGTTTTTGAAGCAAGTCATTTAGTGGAAACAAATAAAGAATATCCAGTTTCTTTCAACGGAAAAATGCGTTTTACAATCGAATTACCTTTGGATTTAACCAAAGAACAAATCGAGGAAATCGTAATGAAAGACGAGAGAACGCAAAAACAATTAGACGGGAGAACACCGAATAAAGTGATTATCGTTCCTGGAAAAATTATCAATTTGGTTGGATAAACCAGTTTGATTCTTAAATATTAAAAATTCCAAATTCCAATTTTACGATTGGAGTTTGGGATTTTTTTTGTGCTTTTTTTTCTGCCACAAATTGCGCGAATTTTTATTTTGAAAAACGCATAGTTTGTCATCCTGAGCGGAGTCGAAGGACTTTAATTTTGCGAAAGGTCTTCGACTCCGCTCAGACAGACAATGCGAATTCGTATAGTTGTCTAGGGACGCTCAGACTGACAATACGAATTCGTACAGTTTGTCATTTCGACGAAGGAGAAATCACACGCATAACTCGACAAAGATTGGCGGTTTTGAATGTGTAATTTCTAGCGTGATTTCTCCTTCGTCGAAATGGCAAGATTGGGGAAAAAGCTTTGCGGCTTAGTGTCTTAACGAGCAAATAATCTCGCACTCTTTACGGTTAAAAACCGCACCAATACTGGGATTTAGAATTATCTCATCAAAAATTTAAAAACTTTTGTAACATTTTAATAGTTCTCGTATCCAAAAGGCGGATCCGATTAAATTAACAACTTAAAACTATTAAAATGAAAAAGTATATCATCTTAGTTATCGCATTCTTATTCTCAGCATTATGTCTAAATGTTTTTGCACAAACAAAATCATTTCCTTTCGAAGTTATTAAAACTGGAAAAGGAAAACAATCAATAATTTTCATTCCCGGATTTGCTTCTTCTGGAGAGGTGTGGAATGAAACCAAAACCGCTTTCGAAAAAGAGTATACTTGTTATACGCTTACAATGGCAGGATTTGCAGGAGCAAAACCACAAGAGAATCCATCATTCGAAAATTGGAAAACAGAAATCGCAAATTATATTAAAAACAATAAAATTGAAAAGCCAATTCTAGTTGGTCATAGTATGGGCGGCGGACTTGCGCTGGCTATCGCAGCTGATTATCCAGAATTAATTGGGAAAATTGTAGTTGTAGATGCGCTTCCGTGTTTGGCTGCGCTGATGGATCCTTCATTTAAATCGAAAGAAAATAATGATTGTTCAGCAATGGTAAGTCAAATGACTGGAATGACAGATACTCAGTTTCTTGAAATGCAGAAAAAAACAATGCCGAGACTTCTTGCTGATGCTTCAAAAATGGATACAGTTGTAGATTGGAGTGTAAAATCAGACAGAAAAACATTTGCTCAAATGTATTGTGATTTTTCGAATACAGATTTGAGAAATAAAATTGCAGCTATAAAATGCCCATCATTAATTTTATTAGAATCTTATTTTATAAATTTAAAACCAGCAATCGAGGAACAATATAAAAATTTAAAAACAGCTGATTTTCAATATGCAAGTAAAGGTCTGCATTTTATTATGTACGATGATACGGCTTGGTATTTGGCGCAATTAAACACTTTTGTAAAATCGTAAGAATGGAATTTGAAGAAATTTATAAGACTTATTGGGATAGAATATTCAGGCTTTGCATGGGTTTCGTAAATGATTATGATGCAGCACAGGATTTGGCTCAGGAAACCTTTATAATTGTCTGGCAGCAATTGGAGACTTTTAGAAACGAATCGGCTATTGGAACCTGGATTTTTAGAATTGCATCTAATAATTGTTTAAGACAGATTGAAAAAGAAAAGCGCTTTCCGAAATCCGATTTGCCAATTCATCTTTCAGAAGAGAAACAAACTTCGATAGAGCCGCAAATTCAGTTTTTGTATAAATGTATTGCCGAATTACCAGAAACAGAACGTATCATTATTTCACTGGAATTAGAAGAAGTTAAGCAGTCGGAAATTGCTAAAATTGTTGGACTTTCTGATGCTAATGTTAGAGTGAAAATTCACAGAATAAAAGAAAAACTGACTGAAAAATTTAAAGAAAATGGACAACGATAATAATATAGATTTTAAAGATTTATGGAAAAAACAAACCGTAAATCAACCAGATATGAAAGATTTGCTGTCGAGAGTGAGTAAATTTAAAAAAGCAGGTTTAAGAAGTTTATGGATAACCAATGTTTTGCTTTTTTTGACCACTGCATGTATTGTTTTTATATGGATATATTATCAGCCAGAGTTTGTTTCGACTAAAATCGGAATTGTTTTAACGATTTTGGCGATGGTTATTTATGTATTTGCTTTTAATAAATTGTTGACTCCTTTTAGAAATATCGATGCGACACAAACGAATCAGGAATATTTACAAAAACTGATTTTGATTAAAAAGAAACAACAGTTTATGCAGACAAAAATGATGAGTTTGTACTTTCTGCTGCTTACAACTGGAATTTGCTTGTATATGTATGAATATGCCAGCAGAATGAGCGCTTTGGGTGCAAGTTTGTGTTATGGAATAACATTGCTTTGGATGGCGTTTAATTGGTTTTATATTCGCCCGAAACAAATTAAAAAACAACAGTCAAAAATAAATACCCTGATTGAGAAGTTTGAAGAAGTAAATAAGCAGCTGCATTAAGGGATGATTTTACGACCATATTATACAGACGCACTGAAGTGCGTCTTTTTTTTGTTAAATTTTTAATATTTCTACTGCCGTAATTACTGTTTTGAATGTCAAAATGTCATTTTTTAAGTTTGGTTCAGAAATTGTGATTTGTTTTGTAACTTTAAAAATCAATCAAAAAAAGATAAAAACATGGGAAGTGGATATTTAATTATTGCCGGAGCTATAATGTTATTCAGCTGGCTGGTAAGTTCAAGACTAAAAAGTAAATTCGAATTATATTCTAAACTGCAATTACGAAACGGAATGAGCGGTGCGGAAATCGCTGAAAAAATGCTTGCTGATAATGGTATTACAGATGTTCGTGTTATTTCGACTCCAGGTCAGTTAACAGATCATTATAATCCTGCGGATAAAACTGTTAATTTAAGTGAAGCAGTTTATAATCAGCGTAACGCGGCTGCGGCGGCTGTTGCGGCACACGAATGCGGGCACGCGGTTCAGCATGCTATTGGTTATGAATGGTTAACAATGCGTTCTAAATTAGTGCCTATTGTGAGTGTGGCTTCAAATTATGTGCAATGGATTTTGCTTGCGGGAATCTTAATGATTAGAACTTTTCCTCAATTACTGCTAATTGGGATTGTTATTTTTGCAGCAACTACATTGTTTACAATTATAACGCTGCCGGTAGAATATGATGCAAGTAATAGAGCCTTGGCTTGGTTAGAAAATAAACATATGCTGACTCAGCAAGAACAGGCTGGTGCAAAAGATGCCTTAAAATGGGCGGCACGAACTTATGTTGTTGCGGCTATAGGTTCAATCGCAACGCTGTTGTACTATATCTCGATTTATTCAGGAAGCAGAAGAAAC
Source organism: Flavobacterium plurextorum (assembly GCF_002217395.1). Classification (GTDB taxonomy): domain Bacteria; phylum Bacteroidota; class Bacteroidia; order Flavobacteriales; family Flavobacteriaceae; genus Flavobacterium; species Flavobacterium plurextorum. The sequence goes on from NZ_MUHD01000024.1 coordinate 30,046, forward strand.
TAATTTGATAATTGAGATAATTAGTCAATTAGATAATTTAAAGCAAACCCGACAGGTTTTTAAAACTTGTCGGGTTTTGTTTTTTTATTTAGTTTTCATTTAATTGCAGAAGAACAAAAAGTAAAGCCCAAAGTCCTGCAAGGGTGTAAATGGAATATAAATATTGATTTTCTTCAGATTTATATAATTTGTAAAAAAGAACAATAGTATAAATTATGCTTATCGGAATTGCAAGAAGAAATAGAAAAGCACCCATTCCGGGAGCACATGGACCTCCTGCATCAATTTCGGTATAAATAAAGGTTATTGAGAAATAAACAATGAAAAAGAATATGGTCTTGTACTCTGATCTAATATTTAACATGTAACAGTGAATTATCTAATTATCATATTTTCTCATTGACACATTTATAATTGAATCTGCCTGTCAATTTGTTGATCTAACGAAATAAAGGTTTCAGTTCTTGAAACACCTTCGATTGCTTGAATTTTGGTGTTTAAAAGCTGCATTAAATGTTCGTTGTCTCGACAGATAATTTTAATTAACACAGACCAGTTTCCTGTAGTATAATGACATTCGAGAACTTCTGGAATTTTTCTAAGATCTTTTACCGCTTCAGAGTTTCTTGAGGCTTTGTCCAGATAAACGCCAATAAATGCCATAGTATTGTAACCTAATACTTTTGGATTAACGGTAAACTTTGATCCTGAAATTACGCCGGATTGTTCTAGTTTTTTTAAACGCTGATGAATCGCAGCTCCAGAAATTCCTATTTTGTTGGCGATTTGAAGAATGGGTTTTCGTGCATCATCCATTAAATATCGAAGAATTTCTTTGTCGATACCGTCAATTTCAATTAAAAGCGAGTTGATTTTCATTTGAGTGATAGTTTGTAACTAATTTTAGTTGTTTGGTTTTAGTTGAAAACCAAATATACTCAAAATGATTTAAAAAATAAAATTCGATGTTTGGGAGGATTTACAAATATTGTAAAGTGAAATGATGCTCAAAATGCGAAGATGCATTAAAAAGAAAATTCCAAATCCCAAGTGATTAATTTGGAATTTGGAATTTTAATATTTTGTATTCTTAAGGTTTTATTTTCCTTTGTTTGCTTCGGCGATATATTTTTCAAGAGCCATTGTCATAGAAGGCGTTTCAGGTGTTGGAGCAAGAATATCGATTCTTAAACCGTGATCTAAAGCTTCTTTTTGAGTTGTGCTTCCAAATACAGCGATTCTGGTATTGTTTTGTTTAAAGTCTGGGAAGTTTTTAAACAATGATTTAATTCCTGTTGGGCTGAAAAATGCCAAAACATCATAATAAACATCGGCAAGATCAGATAAGTCGCTCATTACAGTTCTGTAAAAAACAGCTTGTGCCCAATCTACTTTTAGACTATTTAATGTTATTGGAGCGTCTGCATTTAACTGGTCAGATGCTGGAAGTAAAAACTTCTCGTCTTTGTATTTTTTAATTAGAGGCGATAAATCAGCAAAATCTTTAGCACCAACGTAAATTTTACGTTTTCTGTATACTACATACTTTTGCAGATAAAATGCAACTGCTTCAGATTGACAAAAATATTTCAATCCTTCAGGTACTTTGTAGCGCATTTCATCAGCCACTCTAAAAAAATGATCTACAGCATTTCGACTTGTTAAAATGATAGCAGTATAGTGATTAAGGTCGATTTTTTGTAATCGAATCTCTTTTGCACTAACCCCTTCCACATGAATAAATGGTCTGAAATCAATTTTTATTTTGTGTTTTTGTTGGAGCTCAAAGTAAGGAGAATTCTCCACTTTAGGTTCAGGCTGTGACACCAAAATTGTTTTCACTTTCATATTATAAACATTTACTAAGCACTCCCTTTTGTCATCCAATAATAGAGAAAATAATAAGGGGCTATTTCAAGAGCGCAAAGATATAAAATAAAATAAAACAACTTGTCGATAATTACGTTTTGATACGTTTTAATTGAAATAAAATATGAGTATAGACTGATACACAGCGAAATACCTATAATTGCTAGCGGAACAATTATTGGAATATTGTCATAATAGAATAAAATAGCATTAATAGGAAGTATCAAAACGCCGATGTAAGTCCTGTAGGTTACTTTTTGTAAGTTAAAAAGCTCCATAAATTCATCAATATTGAATGAAGCTGCTACGATTTTTTCGATCAAATATTTTGCTAGAATAAAATAAAGAAGAAAAGTTGCGATTCGAATAAACAATAAATAATCCGTTTTTGATGCAGTTCCATAAATACTCATCGTAAGCTGAATAAAGAAAGCAAAAGAAATAATCTGCACAAAAAATAAACCAACAGTAAAGCTGCTGTTTATATGGTTATTGTCGCGATAAATTTTAGCATATTTATCTGAGATTATAAGTTTGCTGAATTCAGAAAAACGAGTCTCATATGCTGATTTTGTTATAGCAACAATGGCAAAGGTCAGGATGAATAAAACAGTTGCCCAATCTTTGTTTTCAATAATTCGAGGATGAAGTTGTTCAATCATAGCGCACAAAATTAGTAATTTTTTGGATCAATACTTTTATTATGTATTTATTATGAACCAAATGCTATAAAAAGTTTACTTTTGCGGTGAAATTACCAAGAAAAATGAGTGATAGTATTGTCATAATTCCAACTTATAACGAAATTGAAAATATTGAAAGTATTGTGAGAGCGGTACTTTCGCAGCATAAACCTTTTCATCTTTTAATAATAGATGATAATTCTCCTGATCATACTGCCGATAAAGTGATTGCGCTGCAAGAAGAATTTTCGGGAAGATTATTCCTTGAAAAAAGAGCAAAAAAAGCGGGTTTAGGAACGGCTTATGTTCATGGTTTTAAGTGGGCTTTGGAGCGTAAATACGATTTCATCTTTGAAATGGACGCTGACTTTTCGCATAACCCAAATGATTTAGAGAAATTATATGATGCTTGCCATTTTGGTGGAGCTGATTTAGCTATTGGTTCCCGTTATGTAAAAGGTGTAAATGTGGTAAATTGGCCATTAAGCCGAGTTTTGATGTCGTACTTTGCATCAGTTTATGTGAAGTTTATTACCGGAATGAAAATTCACGATGCAACTGCAGGTTTCGTTTGTTATAAAAGAGAGGTTTTGGAGAAAATCAATCTTAACAAAATAAAGTTTGTGGGATATGCGTTTCAAATCGAAATGAAGTACAGAACTTACTGTGCTAAATTTGAAATTAAAGAAGTTCCAATTATTTTTACAGATAGAACAAAAGGAGTTTCGAAAATGAGTAACGCCATTATCAAAGAAGCAATTCTTGGAGTGATTTCGTTAAGATTAAAAAAATTAGTCAATACATTATAAAGACAAAACATGAATAGGATTTTAATTAAAAATGCAAAAATTGTAAACGAAGGGTCTATTTTTGATGGAGATGTTTTTATAGAGAACGACTTGATTGTTGAAGTCGCTGATAGTATCAGTTTAAAATCATCTGACTGTATTGTTGTAGATGCCGAAGGAAGTTATTTGATTCCTGGTGCAATTGATGATCAAGTTCATTTTAGAGAACCAGGTTTAACGCATAAAGGCGATATTGAATCGGAATCAAGAGCTGCAGTAGCGGGAGGAATTACTTCTTTTATCGAACAGCCAAATACAGTTCCAAATGCCGTTACACAAGAAATATTAGAAGATAAATATCAAATTGCTGCTCAAAAATCATTCGCGAATTATTCGTTTATGATGGGAGCTACCAATGATAACTTAGAAGAAGTTCTAAAAACCAATCCTAAAAATGTTGCTGGAATTAAGATATTTCTAGGTTCTTCAACAGGGAATATGTTGGTTGACAAAGAAGAAACTTTAGAAAAAATTTTCTCAAGCACACCAATGTTAATCGCTGTGCATTGTGAAGATGAAACTACTATTCAAAATAACTTAGCAGAGTTCAAAGAAAAATATGGGGAAGATGTTCCAGTAACGGCACATAATTTAATTAGAAGTGCTGAAGCTTGTTATATTTCGTCTTCAAAAGCCGTGGCTTTAGCAAAAAGAACTGGAGCGCGTTTGCATATTTTTCACTTATCGACTGCAAAAGAAATGGAATTGTTTACAAACAAAATTCCATTAGAAGATAAAAAAATTACTGCTGAGGTTTGTGTGCATCATCTTTGGTTTACCGATGAAGATTATAAAACAAAAGGGAATTTCATTAAATGGAATCCTGCTGTAAAAACCGAAAGTGATAGAAAAGCACTTTGGGAAGCTTTGAATGACGGTAGAATTGATGTTATTGCAACAGATCATGCGCCGCATACAAAAGAAGAAAAGTTACAATCTTACTTAAAAGCACCTTCTGGAGGTCCGCTTGTGCAGCATGCCGTTGTAGCAATGTTCGAAGCGCATCATCAAGGAAAAATAAGTGTAGAGAAAATTGTAGAAAAAATGTGTCATAATCCTGCGAAAATCTTTAAAATTGAAAAAAGAGGTTTTATTAAAGAAGGTTATTATGCAGATTTGGTAATTGTAAATCCGAGTTTGCCTTGGAGTGTAAATCAAGATAATATTTTATATAAATGCGGTTGGTCTCCGTTTGAAGGCACAGCTTTTAAATCGAGAATTACACACACTTTTGTAAATGGTGAAATGGTTTACAATAACTTTAAAGTAAAAGATATCCGTGCTGGAAAACGTTTATTGTTTGATAGATAAAAAGCCGAAATGAAAAATTGTTTTGTAATAGTATTAGTTATATTTCTTTCTGTAAGTTGTAAAAAAGAGGTTGTAAAACAGCCTGCTAAACTTATTGAGAAAGATAAAATGGTTGATATTATTTATGATTTGTCTCTTCTGGAAGCAATGAAATATCAAAATCCAGTTTCTTTAGATTCTACAGAAACAAATCCAACGAAGTTTATTTTGAAAAAATACAAAGTAGACAGTCTTCAATTTGCTCAAAATAATATGTATTATGCTGCAGATTATGAAAGCTACAAAGAGATGTTTGATGAGGTTGGAAAACGATTAGCAAAAAATCAAAGAGACACAGATTCGATCGTTAAAATTGAAGAGAAAAAAGCGATGAAAGCGGTGAATCTTAAGGATAAAGAAAAACCGAAAGATTCGATTAAAAAGACAAGGACTCAAATAAATCTTGACTCGATAAGACGACAAATGAAACCGCAGCCAAAAAAATAATTCTATAATTTAGAAATATCCCTTACATATTGATGTACATCTGTAAAAACCGTTCCTAGAGCGGTTTTTATTTTTTCATTTGAATACAGATTTTTAGAATAGGAAGCTTTTGCAGTTGCTTTTGTAAGACGTCTTTTTTGAAAAAATAAGGTTGAAAATATTCCGTCAGCCATCCAAAGAAAATTCATAAATAAAGGTTTGGCATGAATGCTTGGTTTCTTTACTTTCAAAGCTTCGGCAATTGTATCAAGAATATCTTTAAAAACAATGTTGTTAGCAATTAAAGTAAAGCGCTCATTTTTAATCTCGCTGTTCATTAATTGATGAGAAATTTTCACAACATCATCAACGGTAATAAAACCAGTACTTCCAAGAGTATAAAACGAAAGACCGTTAGCGACTTTTAAGTACAATTCAGCGCTTCCCTGCTGTTTGTTTTTTGTTTTCGGAATCGGTCCTAAAATTACGCCGGGATTTACAATTATAACATCTAAACCTTCTTGATGAGCGCGCCATACTTCCATTTCAGAACCGTATTTAGAAATAGCATAATCGCTGTGAGGTTTTTCAGGATTCCAGTCCGTTTCCTCAGTAATGTAAGTTTCGTGTGGTGCTAAATCGCCAAGTGCGGCAATAGAACTTACAAAACAAAATTTCTTTACACCTAGTGCAATCGAAAAATTAACCATATTAGCGGTTCCTTCGATGTTTATTTTTCGAAGTGCTTCTTCATCTTTTGGGTCGAATGAAATTAAAGCGGCGCAGTGGTAAACGTAATCAATATCAATAAAAGCATTTTCTAAAGAAGGAACGTCTAAGATATCGGCTTCAAGCCATTCTATTTTTTCAAATAAAGCTTCTTTCTTGTAAAGTTCAAAAACCGATTTTGCTTTTTGAATGTTGTTTTTGGTTCTGTAAATTGCCCGAACATTTTCTCCATTTTCGATTAAATGAAGCAATAAATGTGAGCCTACTAAACCTGTTCCGCCAGTTACTAATACCATTTTGTAAATATAAGTTTTTGTTGGAAAGGTGCAAAGCTGCAGAGAGACAAAGTTTCAAAGGTTTTTTGCAAAGGTTCAAAGTTTTGATTTTTTTTAAATAATATTTGTGTCTTAGCGCCTTAGTGGCATAAGTTTTTGTCATTGCGATTACCATTGATTATATTTGCGCAAAATATTTTAAAAATGAAGAATCTAGTTGAAGAATTAAAGTGGCGCGGTTTGTACCATGATAGCATGCCAGGAACGGAAGAACAATTGCTAAAAGAGGTAACTTCGGCATATATTGGTTTTGATCCAACAGCAGATTCGCTGCATATAGGCAGTATGGTTCAGATTATTTTATTGGTTCATTTAAAGAATTTTGGTCATAAGCCAATCGCTCTTGTGGGCGGCGCGACTGGAATGATTGGTGATCCTTCTGGAAAATCTGACGAAAGAAATTTGTTGAACGAAGAAGCTTTGGCTAAAAACGTTGCCGGAATAAAAAGTGTTCTGTCTCGTTTCCTAGACTTTAATTCAAAAGAAGCAAATGCTCCAGTAATGGTAAATAACTATGACTGGATGAAAGAATTCTCGTTTATTGATTTTGCTCGTGAAGTTGGAAAACGTATCACGGTAAATTATATGATGGCGAAGGATTCTGTTAAAAAGAGATTTAGCGGAGAAGGTGAAGGAATGTCTTTTACTGAATTTACATATCAATTAATTCAAGGGTACGATTTTTATCATTTGTATAAAAACAATAATTGTGTTTTGCAAATGGGAGGTTCTGACCAGTGGGGAAATATTACTACAGGTACAGAATTAGTACGCAGAATGGGTGGAGAAGGAGCAAAGGCTTTTGCTTTGACAACACCTTTGATTACAAAAGCAGACGGATCTAAATTTGGAAAATCGGAAGGTGGAAATGTTTGGCTGGATGCTGATAAAACTTCTGTGTACAAGTTTTACCAATTTTGGGTAAACTCAACTGATGTTGATGCAGAAAAATACATTAAAATCTTTACATTCTTAGATAAAGAAACTATTGAGGCTTTAATTGCTGAGCATCAAACAGCACCGCATTTAAGAATCTTGCAAAAGAAATTAGCTGAAGAAATCACGATTTTTGTTCACAGTAAAGAAGAATTGGAAAAAGCGATTCAGGCTTCGAATATTTTGTTTGGAAATTCTACTGCTGATGATTTGAAAAAATTAGATGAAGTGACTTTCTTAGAAGTTTTTGATGGAGTTCCACAAGCTGAAATCGCAAAAGCTGATTTGGAAAACGGATTGGATATTGTAACGGTTTTAAACGAGAAGACTGGTTTTTTCAAATCAAACGGAGAAGCTAGACGCGCGTTGACTGCTAATTCTATTTCTGTAAACAGAGAAAAAATAAAAGAAGATTTTGTGTTAACAGCAAATGATTTGATTAACAATCAATTTGTGTTATTACAAAGTGGAAAGAAAAACTATTTTGTGATTAGAGTTGTTTAACTGTTTAATAGGTAAATTGTATAATCGAATGTTGAACTGATTAAACGATTTAACAAATCAATGATTAAACTATAACACCATCAAATTACATCCACGAATATCAGAATTATCAAAACGTCCCAATACCTCGAAAGAGTTGTTGGGATTTTTTTTGCCTAAATCCTGCGTTGCAATAAAAGAACAAGAATTGATATTGGCTAAATCAATAACATTGATTCCGCCGGTTTTTCCGTCTTTTATATAAGTCAAAGCATCTTCTGGATCGCGAACTAAAATATGCATCCAAGACGGACATTCAAATACGCCTTCGCCTAAAGAATAAGCTTGCGCTAAAAGTTCTGTCATTCCGTATTCTGAATGAATTGCATTTACACCAAATCCTTTGCAAAGTTGTTCGTGAAGTTCTTCGCGAATCATTTCTTTGCGTTTTCCTTTCATTCCTCCAGTTTCCATAATAATGGTGTTTTGAAGATTGAATTGGTGTTTTTCTATTAAATCTAACAAAGCATAAGTAACGCCGATTAGAATTACATTTTGACCTGATTCGTCAAGTTCAGTCAGTTTTTTAATTAAGTCGTCGTGATTGTGTAAATAAAACCCGCTTTCAGGCTGATTGGATAGTTTTATTAAGTCTTCGACCATATAAATAAGCGAAGATCCCTCGCGTTCTAAATAGGACGGTAAAAGGGCTAAAACAACATAATCTTCGATATTGCCATAGAATTGAGAAAATCCTTTTCGATAACTTTCTTCATAAAGAGAAACATCGGTAACTAAATGTCGACTCGTGATCATTCCAGTCGTGCCGCTGCTGGTAAAAGTAACTTCGGCAGGATTGGTGTTTGATACTACGTCATGGCTTTTAAAAAACTGAATAGGTAAAAATGGAATTTGCGCCAATGTTTTTACCTGCTGCACGTCTGTTTTAAGGAAATCGCAAAAATCACGATATACTAGATTGTTTTCATATTGAAAGCGAAACACTTTTAGTGCTGTTTTTTCAAATTGCTTATGGCTGGAAATCGTAAATATATCGCTGGCTGTAATCAAAACTTTTTTTGTGCAAAGATATTTATTTTTTGGCGTTCAGTGTTGTCTTTTTTAGTTTCAGTATTCTTAAGTATCAAATTTTACAAGTGATAATGAGACTGAATATTAAAAAGCGGAACACTGTAAACTAAAAAAAAGCTCCATAAGAGCTTTTTTGTTTTATCGAATAATGAGCTTTCGGGTTGCCGTAGCATTTTGCTCGCTTATTTTTATAATGTAAACGCCTGGAACAAGATCTGAAACGTTTAATTCTTTTGAGCTTAGATGCGTTTGCAATACTCTTTTTCCTAAGATGTCAAAAATGATGATTTCTTTTTCTAAATCATTTTTTGACGTAATATATACTTTTCCATTGACCACTGGGTTAGGGTACAAGCTGAGACCCTCAATTCCTACGGACTCTTGAGTTTTGGGTAATTGCTTACTGTCTTGTGCTGAAACACTTACAGTTAAGAAAAAAGCCAATAAAAAAGTAATATAAAAGTAGTTTTTTGCCATCGCATTTATTTGATGAGTAAATATACAAAAAAAATTACAAAAACTAAGCCAAAAAAAAACATCCTAAATTATTAGGATGTTTTTAACATTATTTTTTTTAACTTATTATTTTGTCAAGTCAACACCGTTAACTGTTGCCCAAGCACCACCTGTGATAGATGCTCCAGTTGCTGTTGCATCGATTACGAAGTTTCCTGCTGGGAATGTAACTACACCGTCCCATGGAGCTACTACTACACCTAAGATATCTTTAGAAGTATTAGTGATTTTAACTTTAGTGATTTTAATTTTACCACCGTTTACTTGGTTAGTATTTGTAGAAGCATCTTGAATTTTAACTGCTGCTCCTGTGTATAATTTACCACCTTCTGTGTAATCACCGTAACCATCTATGATAATGTTGCTGAAATCACCGTTTCCTTCATTTTTGAATTGGAATGCATCAACTTGAACATCTCCAACAGCTTCTGGAGTTGTACCAGCAATTCTTCTTAAAGTGATGTTTGTAACTTTAGGGAAGTAAGCGTTGTTGTTTTTAGAAGATTCAATTTCGATTCCAAAGTTTCCTTTTGCATTTTGATGAGCGTACCAGTTTGAATTGGCTTGACCTTGCCATCCATCTTGCCAGTCAAATGAATCATCAGTATTGTCATAAGAAATTGCATTTGTTAAACTTGCAGTTCCTCCGTAAAATTCGAATCCGTCATCAGCACCTTTGTAAGATACTAAGTGATCTAAAGTTGTTCCTGATCCTACAGAGTAGAATGAGAATCCGTTTAATTCTTTTGTTCCATCAGCTAATTTAGAACCAGCGTATTCAACTCTTACATATTTCAATGAACCACCATTGTGAGCTGCATTTGTTCCTCCGTAAGGCAGCGCATTTCCGTCTTCAGAAGTAGAAGTTTTTACACCGTTGATAGCATTGATTGGAGCGTCACCGTACATGATGATACCTCCCCAAGAACCAGCGATTTTAGATTTTTCAGTAAATACAACTGGTTTGTCAGCAGTACCGTTGATGATTAATTTACCACCGTTTAATACAACTAAAGCGTTGTCTCCAGTAGTTTTATCAACTGTAATTGTTGAACCAGCATCAAATGTTACTGTTACTCCAGAATTAATTTTCACCATACCTTTCATAGTATAGTTTCCTAAAGCATAAGTTTTATTAGCTGTAATTGGTCCAGTAATTTCTCCTGTTGCAACTGGAACAGCCGTTACAGTTACTGTTTTTGTTACTGAAACAGATTGTAGTGTATAAGTAATAACAGAAGTACCTACAGAAACCCCTGTAATAACTCCAGTAGCAGGCACAACAGTTGCAACAGCTGGCGTAGCACTAGAATAAGTACCGCCTGTAGTTGTACTGCTGAAAGTTGTAGTTCCTCCTACAACAACACTCTCAGTTCCTGTTAAAGGAGCGATAGTAAATGGAGCTGGATCGTTGTCATTGCTGCAAGATGAAAATAATAAGCCAATTGAAAGGGCTAAAGCGAAAAATTTAGTTTTCATAATTGTTGTTTAATAGTTGATTTCTTTGCAGACAAAAGTAGGACGGGAATCTTTTATGCATGTTAGCTGATTATTACAATACCGTTATTATAAAAGCTCCTAAATGTCAAGATAATGTTAAGAGATTTACATTATGTTCATAAAAAAAAGCCCTATCGAAATAGGGCTTTGTGATCTTGGTTTTAAATAGGATTAAAATGTATATCCTAGACTTAATGAAAAGCCTCTGCTTTTTTTGTAACTTCTTGTTAATGGATCTCCAACAACTGGTGTTACACTGTTGTCTCCAATTTCAAATTTTCGTGCAGGATCAAGTAAATTGTCTGCAGAGAATTTTAAATCAAAATGCTGTGATAATTTACTGCTCCATACAAAATCTAATTGTGAAACAGGAAGTTCATAAATATGATCCAGACCATTTGTTCCTACTGCATAAATTCTTTTTCCAAATACAGAATAAACTAATGAAAGTGTATTGCTCCAGTTTTTGTTTACATCAAATTGATATTTCAAATCAGAATTGATTAACCATTTTGAAGCACCTTGTAAATCTCTTGATGTATGAGTTTCGATTGTTTGAGTAACACTTCCGTCAGGATTTATGATAAAAGGTTTAACCTCTGCTTTAGTACTCATTAATGAAGTATTAAAACCTAAAGAGAAATTTTTGAAAGTATTAGTTAATCTTTCTAAGTCATAAATAAATTCGATTTCTGCACCGTATATTACCGCATTGTCAGAATTTAAATAAGTGATAATTGTAGAACCGGCAGCATTTGCAGTCAAAGTTCTTTCGATAGGATTTTTCATTTGTTTACCAAAAAGTCCTACAGCGAACATTTCTTTTGCAGTTGGGAAAAACTCATATTTTAAATCAACATTGTAATTATCACTGTTTACTAAATATGGATTTCCTTTCATAGAAGTTCCATCGGCATTGATGTACTCAATTGGGTAAGCTTCCATTATTACTGGTTTAGTATAAGTAATACCACCAGCTAAACGAACATTTGCTTTTTCGGTAACGCTGTATTTAGCATTTAACGAAGGTAAGAAATAAGTTTTGTCGTAGTTTAAAGTTACATATGGCTCATCAAAAGAACCTTGATTTCTGTATTTAGTTTCTCTATTCGTGCTTTCAAATCTTACACCACCATTAAGTTCAAATTTATCATTGAATTTGTAAAGTAAATTAGCATAACCAGCATTAGCACCTTCCTTTAAAATTGCTTTGTAAGTAGAGTTAGAACTTTCTCTAAAATTGAAAGCACCTCCAGCAATGTATCCATTCAATTGATCGTCGATACTGTTAAGCGGAGCATCGATGTTTGGTCCAGGAGTTGGAGAAATAAAACGATATGAAGATTCCATATCTGACATGTTTCCGTTATAACCAACCGTTAATTTGTGACCTTTATCTGCTCCAAATTTCAAGTTATATTCAGCTAAACCTGAGAAATAAGAGTTTCCAGTAATTTCTAAATATTGTTTGATAAAGTTGTTTCCTGCAATCGAAGCAATGATTCCATCGTTATCTGTTTTAATTCCTGAAAATGCTTTTCTGTCAGGCTGATTGTATTTCGTCAACGCATAAGAGGCACCTGCTTTTACAGTTTGACTTTTGTCTTCTGTAATTGCATATTCTCCCAACAATTGATTGTTCCAATAATCTGATTGGTCTAATTGGTTGGTACGAATAAGAGTTTTGTTTGTTCCGGTTCCAGTTTCAGCATTTGCAACACCAAATTGATCTTTGATTAAGTTATCAGTTGTTCTGATGAAAAGACTATTGTAAGCAAGTTTAAATCTTTTTGTGTTATAGTTTAAACCTAATAAACCAGTCAAAGAAGTTCTGTAGTGATTGTCTGTAGTGATAAAATCAGTTTTGTAGCTGATTCCAGTGCTTTGGTAAGCAAAAGTTCTGTCAACTCCTTCTTGAATTGCATAACTGTTTTCAGCATTTACAGAGATGATATAAGAAATGCTTCTGTCTTTTTCTAAATCAAATTTTTCAGCATGTAAAAAACCAATACTTGTATTTAACGGCGTTCTTATAGTCGAAACGTCGAAACCGCTTTGGAAAGAGTTTAAAGATTCTTGAGGAGTAAAAACATGACCAGATGGAGTATCTCCTAATAATGAAGGTAATTTTCTATTGTCTCCAGTCATTCCGAAAAAACCTTCTGCAGAATCAGCATCTTTAGAAATAGAAAATCTTTTTAAATTACTGTTTACAAGATAACTTGTTCCAATATTAATTTTTGTGATGCTTTTTGTGTTTTTAGAAGTTTGAATATTAAATGTTCCACCAGCAAAATCCCCATAAATGTTTGGGCTGAATGTTTTGTAAACTTCAATAACACCAACGATATCCGTAGAGAATAAATCTAGCGGAATAATTTTCAAAAATGGATTGTTTGTTGGAGCAGCAAGATCATTAATCAATAAGTTGTTGTATCTGTCTTCAAGTCCACGAACAAATAAACCTCTTGATCCAACTTTAGTAATTCCGGTAATTTTAGTTAAACCTTCTTCAACATCGCTTACTCCTTTTCTAGACATTTCCTGCGCACCAATACTTTGTTTGATTACCACAGCATTTTTTTGGTCTAATAACAAAGCCGTTTCTTTTTCTCTGTTTCCAGTAGATTTTACGACCACATCTTTAAGAGTAAAACTTCCAGAAGAAAGTACTTGATTTACCACTACAGTTTCGTTTGCCTTTACCGTAACTGGAGCTTCTTTAGATTCATATCCTAAAAAACTATAAATAACGATATAATTTCCTGGATTTACGCTTAACGAATATTTTCCGTCAACGTCAGTATTTACGCTAATGTTTGTACCTTTAATTAAAACATTTGCAAAAGGTAAGGCTTCGTTGTTCATTTCTTTGTCGGTTAAAACGCCAGAAATCGTACCTTTGTTTTGTGCGATCGAAATCGTACAGATAAATAATGCAATAAATAGAAATTTTAAATTGAATTTCATTTCAGTGTTGTGTTTGATTTATTTTTGTGCAAAGAAATGACTGAGCTGTGAAGTCGATGTTACGAACTTGTTATGTTTTTGTGTACTAAAGATTATCAAATTGTTACCAGATTAAATTACCGTTAACAGCAATTTTTAACGATTCATTTATTACTATATTTACCCTGTGAAATAAAAAACATCGGATATATATTAAAGAGAATTTGATGTAAAAATCTCAATTTTTGCTATTTATGAAAAAAACACAAACCAAGATTTTATTAGTTGACGACGAACCAGATATCTTAGAAATCGTTGGCTATAACCTTGCTCAAGAAGGCTATCAGATTGTTACAGCTTCTAACGGAAAAGATGCTATAGCAAAAGCTCAGAAAGAATTGCCAGAATTAATTATTATGGACGTGATGATGGCTGAAATGGATGGTATGGAAGCTTGTGAGCACATCAGAAAAATCCCTGAATTAAATAATGTTATCATAACATTTCTTACCGCAAGAAGTGAAGACTATTCGCAAGTAGCTGGTTTTGATGCTGGTGCTGATGATTATATTACTAAGCCAATAAAACCAAAATTATTGGTCTCAAAAGTAAAGGCTCTGTTAAGAAGGTTAAAAGAACAAGAAGTAGTTAGTGATACTATAAATGTTGGAGGAATCGAAATTAACCGCGAAGAGTATAAAATTATCAAAGGCAATGTAGAAATTGCACTTCCAAGAAAAGAATTCGAATTGTTTTATTTATTAGCTTCAAAACCAGGTAAAGTTTTTAAAAGAGATGAAATTCTTGATAAAGTCTGGGGGAACGAAGTGGTAGTAGGAGGAAGAACAATTGATGTTCATATTAGAAAACTACGTGAAAAAATAGGCGAAGATCTTTTTAAAACCATAAAAGGGGTAGGCTACAAATTTGAAGTTTAAGAATTCAATATTAAGGAAACCATATAAGTGATATAAGTTCACTTAATTTCTGGTTTACCTACATTCACAATAATTATCTTTGTCAAAGTTCTGAACTTTGACAAAGATTTGCTTTTTTAAGTTCATATTGTAAATCCATACAACTAAGCTTTGCTTTTAAATGAACTGATATCACTTATATGGTGAAAAAAATAATCCGTTAATGGTTTAATATTTTCAATGAAAATTAATTTTAAAAAAACATACAAATTTGCTGTAAAATCGGCATTATATATAAGTCTATTTGCAACAGGATTTGTACTCATATTGATGTCTTTATTTTATAAAGGTCAATTGAAACACCAAATTGCATTCGGCATAATTTTTTTAATCTCAATTTATATCTTCTCATTTCTGGTTTTACAATATCGTGTAGAACGTTTTATATATAGAAGAGTTAAAAAAATATATGATGAGGTTTCATTGTTAGAATCAACAACACTTATCAATCAGCCCATAACGACTGATATGGAAACGCTGTCGCGAGAAGTAAAAAAGTTTGCCACAGATAAAAAGCTGGAAATCGAAATGCTCGAAATTCGAGAGCAATACCGCAGAGAGTTTCTAGGAAACGTTTCGCACGAATTAAAAACACCATTATTTACCGTTCAAGGTTACGTTTCGACTTTGCTTGATGGAGCAATGGATGATAAAAATATCCGAAAAAAATATTTAAAACGTGCCGAAAAAGGAGTTGAGCGATTAATTTACATAGTTGAAGATTTAGATATGATTACCAAATTAGAATCTGGTGATTTAAATTTGATGATTACTGATTTTGATATTGTAGAGCTCATTCATAATGTTTTCGATTTATTAGAAATGAAAGCTGATAAAAAGAAAATTAAATTGGCATTTGAAAGTAAAAATGTACAATCTGTAATTATTCGAGGTGATAAAGACAGGATTCAACAAGTTTTAGAAAATCTAATTGTAAACTCGATTAAATACGGAAAAGAAGGCGGTTTGACCGAAGTTGGTGTAGTTAATTTAACCAAAAGAAAAGTTTTAATACGCATAAGCGATAACGGAGAAGGAGTTGAGAAACAAAATATTCCACGACTTTTTGAACGTTTCTATAGAGTTGATAAAAGCGGCACTCGATCTGAAGGAGGTTCTGGTTTAGGTTTGGCGATCGTAAAGCATATTATTGAGGCGCATAAAGAGAAAGTTTATGTAGAAAGTGAGTTCGGAATTGGTTCAGAATTCTCTTTTACGCTCGAAAAAGCGCTTAAGAACCAAAAAACTGACGTTAAAAAATTGTAAGCGGGTTTTTGTCAAACACCCTAAAACAAAGGTGTTTAACAATAAATCAACATTCGGATTTAGTCCATAACAATAAATTTTTATTATAGTAACATCTGGTTAATGATTTCTTAACATAGGTGATACATCTTTGCATTCTGAAATTAAGGGATTAAAGAAAGAATGATAAAAAGAAAAATAATTGCAGTTTTATTACTGTTGACTTGGGCATCTAATGCACAAGATTTGAACAAGCAAGAAGTAAAAAACGAAGTAATTCGTATTTTAGACTCTATCAATAAAGCGAAACTGCCAGATACTAAGTCAGGAGTCAGCGGTGAGGAACATTGGTACGACAGAATTTCTTTAAGAGGTTATGCGCAAATTAGATACAATGGATTGTTCTCTACAAACGACAAAGTTTCCTGCGAGCAATGTGATAAATCTTGGGGAACAACTTCTACAGCTCCAGACGCAAAATCAAACAACGGACTTTTTATTCGTCGTGCTCGTTTAGTGTTTTCAGGACAGGTTCATCCTAATGTGTTTTTCTATTTTCAACCCGATTTTGCAAGTTCTCCAAGTACTGGAATTCAGAATTTTGTGCAAATTCGTGATTTGTATTTCGATCTTTCTTTTGATAAGAAAAAAGAATATCGTGTACGTGTTGGACAAAGTAAAATCCCATACGGTTTCGAAAATATGCAGTCAAGTTCACAGCGTTTAGCTTTAGATCGTAACGATGCTATGAATAGTGCGATCTTGAATGAGCGTGATTTAGGCTTGTTTTTTTATTGGGCACCTGCTGAAATTAGAAAACGTTTTGAAATGCTTGTAAAAGACGGATTTAAAGGATCTGGCGATTATGGGGTTTTTGCTTTTGGAGTTTACAATGGGCAAATTGCAAATAAACTAGACGGTAACAGAGACTTAAATGTTGTAGCAAGGGTTACTTATCCGTTTGTTATCGGAAGTCAAATTATAGAACCAGGAATTCAGGCTTACACAGGTAAATGGGCTTTTACTGGCGAAATTTCTCCGGGAGTAAAAGTTAACGATCCACAATATGTAAAAGACCAAAGAGTAGGTGCGACTTTTGTTTTGTATCCAAGACCTTTCGGGATTCAGGCAGAATATAATGTCGGTACAGGACCTCGTTACAATACCTTAACCAATACTGTTGATGAAACAGATTTAAATGGAGGTTATGTATTGATGAGCTATAAACTCGATTTTAAAAAACAACATCTTTACCCTTTCGCAAAATTTCAATATTATGACGGAGGTAAAAAATATGAAAAAGACGCTAGAAGTTACGTTGTAAGAGATTACGAAATCGGTATAGAATGGCAGCCAATTAAAGCACTAGAATTAACTGCCGAATATGTAATTGCCGACAGAACTTTTGAAGACAGCGCACTTCCAATAAACAGACAACAAGGAAATTTACTGCGATTGCAAGCACAGTTCAATTTCTAAAAATTAGTCCTCAAAAACTGTAAATAGCGAATCCCAGTCTATTTCTTCATTAAATTGAGACAAACCCTTAAACGACTTTACTTTTGATAAATCATCAATCGTAAAGTCGTCTTGCATTGCATAAGGTACAAGATTTTCTTCCTGAAGTTTTACCGCCAGATATTCCTGTTCGTATTGTCCCGGAGTTGGAATAAAAAAAGCTTTTTTGCCCAATTTAGCCAAGTCCATAACAGTTGTATAACCAGAACGACATAAAACAAAATCACTTTCATTAAAAGTCTGTTCTAATTGTTTAGAATTCATGAAATTGTAATAAGTAACATTTCCAGCCTGCCATTTAGTTTGCGTTTTCTCTACAATTCCTTGCACAAAAACCACTTTCCCTTTATAGTCAGCTATTTCTTTTTGCAGTTTTTCGTCAAGATAAGTACGCTGAGGTTCCGGACCTGATAAAATAATCATCAAATCGTATATTTTAGGCGTTTCCTTTTTACGCATTCTGCTCAACGGACCAATATACTTCAGATTCAAATCATTGCTTTTAAGATGACCTAAATCGCCGGTAAGATTTGTTTTTTCATTGGAATCTGGAACCCAGCACTGCGAATATTTTTTTATAAAATACTGATGACATTTACTAGTAAACCAAGTAGTGTTTCCAGTCATCACATTCAACTGATGCGTCATAAAAACAGATGGTACTTTTTTACTAAAAACCCCCAATCTATTATCAGAAATTATTCCGTCAATACCATGTTTTTTAATCCAGCCGTTCACCATTTTTTTCTCATCTAAAATAGCAGCAATCATCTTCGGAAGATTTTTAATCAACTTCCATTTAAAGTTTTTACCATTTTTAGCATATTCAATGTGGTAAGAAGGCAGTTCCAGTGTTTGTATATATGGAAATTCTTTGCGCAGCAAAGCCAGCGCAACACCATCAGAAGCAATAATAGGAATAAAATTGTTTTCTTGAAGCGCCTTAATAATTGGGATGCATCTTGTGGCGTGGCCAAGTCCCCAGTTTAATGGAGCAACTAAAATTGTTTTGTTAGCAGAATAGTCAATGCTCATAGTTTAACGCTTTTTGCAAACGAAGATAAAGAAATATGTTTTTTATGCTATTTCGCACATATTACTAAATTATTAACACAATATTTTATTTAAGATTCTAAGGTGCTGAGGTACTAAGGTTCTAAGGTTTCTTTTTAGTAAATAAAAAAGCCGAACTTACGTTCGGCTTCAAAGTCTTTTATTTTAGAATCTTAGTACCTCAGTACCTTTTCTTAATCCTGAATATAGGTTTTATTACCATTTTTGTTGATATAGTATTTACCGCCTCTTGGTCCTGTATATACTTTTTTACCATTGTATTCACCAGTAACCTTATCAGCTACTTTTGGTGCTTTTTCATTCGTTTCTTTTAAAGTTTTTGTCGCAGTCTTTTTAGTTGCAGTTGCATCTTTACTCGCTGTTTTAGCTGCGGCATCAGCTTTCGAAGTTGTTTTCTTTACGTCAGCTTTTGTACTTTCAGCTTTTGCTGTTGTTTTTTTAGCAGCGCTTGCTGTTTCCTTTTTTGCTTTTGCTGTTTCTTTGTCTGCTGTTTTTTTAGCAGCGTCAGCAGTTTCTTTTTTCGCTTTAGCGGTTTCCTTATCTGCAGTGCTTTTCGTTTTTGCAGCCTTATCAGCTGTTTTCTTTGCGTCTGCTGTAGTTTTATCAGCTTTAGCCTTAGTTTTCTTAGCAGTCGATTCGGTTTTACTTTTAGCCGCTTTAGTTACAGTTTCCTGAGCGTAAAAATTAGTAGATAAAACTACTATAAAACAGAGCAATAATAATTTTTTCATAAGATTTTAGTTTAAATAGTATTATAAAATTAAGCAATTAATTCTTATGTTTTTTGTTAACCGCTAAAAATATGCTCGAAGCTGAACGTTGCCTGTATGCACAGTAGATCCAGCCTCACTTTTACGTCCTTGATAGTTTAAATTTACATCTAAAAACTGTGTAATATTCTTTTGCAGCAGCAGTTTCCAAACCAAATTTTGTCCCGCTTGTAAACCTTCAAGCATTTGAAATCCTACTGATGAAAATTCATTCCCCGTAAATTTATTTTCATAAAAAGAAAATTCACCATTTAAAGTTACTTTTTTCTCTCCCGCAAAAGAAAACGAAGTTCCCAAACGGTTTTGCATCAATGTTTCAAAATTGCCAATCTGATTTTCCTTGTTTTGAAATTCATAGAAAAAATCTAAACTGGTATTTTTCGAAAACAAATAACTGATTTTTGGCGCAAGCTGATAGCCTTTTAAATCATAGTTTTTTTCGACAAAATCTGCAGAGATCAGATTAGTGCTGATTGTTTTTGTAAACAAATTAAATAACCAGCTTTTTTGATACAAATGCGTGTATTGTAGTTGATGTGAATTGTTTTTGACATTTTGTGAGCCAATTGAAAGTAAACTTTTTCCGTTATTGATAAGATACGAATAAGTAACAGAATGTTTCTGTTTGCCTCGATTATAGAATAAACTGTTTCTAAAACTCGAATTCAAACCCAGAATATTTTCATCTGAAGAATAAAAAGGATTCAACTCCAGCTCACCTTCACTTTTTACTTTTCGATCCATAATAAAGGAAGTCTGGTTGTAGAAATAGGATATGATTTTCTTTAACCCTTTTTCATTTTGCCATTGCAGCGGATTCAGTACAACAGATTGTGAAAATTTATTTTGATTGGTTTTGATGTAAACTCGATTCGGTAAAAAGATTCGGATAAACTTTGCTTGATCAGGAAAAGCCGCAATTTCAAATTCTTCCAGTTCCTGAATACCATTACCATTATAATCATTCCAAGTATAAACACCTTGTCCTGCAGGAACTTCAATATAGGTAAATTCTTGTTGAGCGATGGTTCCAGAACTCGTTTCGTAAGCGCTGCTTATTTGCATAAATTGGTTGAAGAATCGATCATTATAAAGAATCCTAGAGTTTAAAGAAGGTTCGTTTTTTCGATTAGAATCTTTAAAATCAAGATTTCTATAACTTGCATAAACGGCTAAATCAGTTTTTTTATTCTGAATTAGTTTTGACTTTAAATAATAAGTCTGCGAGTTATTTACATGCTGTAAAAGTCCGTTTTGTAAACTGTCATTTCTTCGTTGTAAATATCCTAGTTCTATAAAAACCTTTGTGCTGTCGCCGCGCCCAACAAAAGCACCATATTCAGAAAATCGCTGGCTTATCGCCGAGAATTGATTGGTAACTTTATCTTTTTCCTGATTGTCTTCAAGCTGCATGCTTCCTCCAATCCAGTTTTTGCCAAAATGATATTTAGTTCTCGTTTGATTTCTAATAAACTTTGAAGTCGATGTCGCTGCATCACTATTTAAAAAACTGCCTTGATTCTCGATTGTCCAATTTTTAAGTTTGAATAAAGCAGTCGCAGTATGACGAGCTCCCGAATAACTTTCTGTAAAATCCAATTTCTCAAATTGATAAGTAAATAACCCGATATTAGAAGTCTCCTTTTTTGCAAACAAATCAAAGTTTAAACCCGTAACCAGTAAACTTTGATTTCCTAAAAGTGTTGTGTTTAAGTTCCAATCCCTGTTAAATTCGATATTGTACAAGCGCTCTACAGATCTAAAATTCTTTTGAACAAATTGATAATCAGCAAAACCATCTAAAGTCCAATTTCTTGTAAAAAGACGTTTTTTGATATTCGTTTTAAAAGCAATGCCTTCGTTATCAGAATCATCAATTGGAGAAAATAAATTTTTGTCGTTATTACTCATTGCAATTTCAAAATCTACCACTGTTTTTTCGTCAGGATTATACTTTCCTAGAAAAGTCGCCACCTGAATTTTTATTGGTGCAACTAACTGTACAATTGGTTCGTAGTTTCCTTGCGGAGTGCCATTTATTGGTGTAACATATTCATAAATTCGTTCAACAGAAGTATTATTTTGAATGATGTAATTTCCGAGATTATTGCCCACAAGACTAAATTTTACGTTGTACAAAACATCCGCTGGATTTTTTGAGTACTCATAATATTCTACAGAATTGACACTGTTTTTTTTGTACAATATTTTATTTTCAGCATAAGCATCTTCATACGCCGATGGTGCTTTCATTAAATTTTGATTATCGCCCGCCTGCGCCAAAACCTGTACTTGTTCTGTAGAAAGATTTTGCTGTAACGGCTGGTTTTTCATGTCATTTTCGGAGTATAAATAACCGCCAAAACTCCAGCTTTTGTTTTCATGCGTTGCGCCTGCGTAAGTCACTAACCGATTGTAATTGCGTTCAGAATATTGATATTCTACATTGATACGCATCTCTGAAGTTATCGTAAAAAGAGAAGTAAATACAATTTCGCCCGCATTATAATCAATTACGTAATCGTTGTTTTCTCCTCTTTTAAGCAAAACACCATTTACGTAAACACGCTCAGAACCTGAAATTACCAAAACATACAATTCGCCATTTTGTCCCTTAAGTTTATAAGGTCCTTGATTTCCTTCCTGACCTGTAAAAGTACTTTTCGCATATTGGCCTTTTACAAACGAAACCGAAGCAAAAACATTAGTTTTACTTTTTTCGGTATCAAAATCAAAACTGGCCGAAAGTCCTTGAACTTTTTTGTTAAAACTCAAGAATTGTGTTTTCCGATTTTCCAGAAAAACATCACCCGCCCGAATGTTCCAATCATCAGTAAAAAGTTCCATGAAAATATTGTCAAACTGATCTAGTTTTTGAGAATAACCGCCATCTTGAAGCGGAATATTATTGTCTTGCAGTGAAGCGCGCAAACTAACTTTATCGGATATTTTTCCAGTAATTTGTAAATCCAGATTAGAGTTTAAAACAGTATTTTGATTGTTTCCAATTGTTACACCTCGAGTAATACTTCCAGAAGTATTTAAGCCGTCAAAAGGAGTGACTTTTTTAGTGTTGGAATCGTCAATTTTGTATAATTTCTCAGTGCCAATATCGTTGCTCACCACTTGACTGTCTTTGTAGAAGCCGTATTCTTTTGTTAAGAAATCAGGATAATTAAGATAATTAACAATTAAAGTATCCGAAACCGAAGTGAATTTTTCATTTAAAAGCAATGTTCCTTTTTGAAAATCAATTTTATAAAAAGTAGAATCAATGGGCTGATTTTTGGTGTTTAAAAGCTCAAAAAAACTGGAGTTTATACTAAAAGGTTCCAGATGAATTGTGTCTTTTACAACAACGACTTTTTTTGTTTTGTACAGTGATTCAGTTTCCTGCGCCTGAAGCCCAGAATACCAAAACAGTATCACAAAAAACAGTAATTTTTTCAACATAAACACTTTAACTCTCAAAAATCAAAAGTAGTATTTATAATCGGGAATTATCGCCTTGAATATTGCAGTTTGTTACAGATTAATTGAGGTATTGTCCTAAGGTAATAAGAACAGCCATTATGACTAATAATACAAAAACAGAATTTGGATTTGCAAAATTTGTCGTCCAGCCAAACGCTTTAATTTTCTTTGGAGGAAAGATTCTTTTGTCTTTCGGATTGTAATAAAAAATTCCCCAAATCCAATTGTCAGGATCTTTGATCCATCTTTCTTTGGTTTCTTCAGAAGGCTCGTTTTCGTTTTCCATGATTTTGGAATATTTAATCTTGTTTGTTTTTTCCTTTCAGATTTATAAAAATAGTTAAATATTTTCAACTATCTGAATAATCGCATTCCTATTAAAATTAAAAAAGAAGGAAACCGAAATCATTTTTTTTTAGCTTTGTCAGGATAAACAAATTTGAATAATGGATACTGGTAAAGAACTTTTATTTTTTTTTAGTGCATTGGGAGCTTTCAACGGAATTATTTTGAGCCTTTATTTTTTCTTTTTTACTAAGAAAAAATATTTGACAAATTACTTCTTAGGAATGCTTTTGTTTGCATTAAGCGTAAGAATAGCAAAGTCAGTATTTGTTTATTTTCATCCAGAACTGCCAAAATTGTATTTGCAGTTTGGACTTACTGCTTGTTTTTTTATTGGTCCGTGTTTGTATTATTTTCTGAAATCTGCAGTTGATGAAGTTACTATTTTGCCCAAATCCTGGAAATTGACACTTCTGTTCTGGGGAATTTTAATTGCAGCCGTTGGAATCCTATATCCATATGAAATGTATCCAGAACTTTGGGGTATTTACTTTATCAGAATTATTTATTTTCAATGGTTCGTTTATATTCTTTGTTCTGCTTTTACAGTTAGAAACATTTTAAAGAAAATTATCAGGAGAAAAGAAAAAACAACTCCAGCCGAAATATGGTTTGGAATGCTTTTTCTTGCGAATTTTTTATTGTTTCTCTTTTATTTTTTAGCAATTATGGGAGCGAGAGCAGCGGTTTATATTGGCGGAGCAGTTGTTTTTTCTTTTATTTTGTACTTGATAATTTCTATTCTTCTGTATCGAAAAAGAACAGATGATTTATTCTTATTGTATGAACAAAAATCTTCAGGAAAGAAAATTGAGGAACCGGAAGCAGCCCTTTTATTTGACAAACTTCAGAATAAAATGATTGAGCAAAGTTTGTATAAAAATGCAAATTTGTCTTTGCAGGATTTATCAAAGGAATTAAATATAACACCACATCAATTATCTCAGTTTTTGAATAATAATCTGGGAAAGAATTTTACAAGTTATGTAAATGAATTCAGAGTGAATGAAGCTTGTAAAATAATAAAGTCAAATGATAAATTAACTTTAGAATCTGTAGGTTATGATGTAGGTTTTAACTCGAAATCGACGTTTTTTTCTGCCTTTAAAAAGCATACCGGAACAACACCTTTAAATTATCAACTTCAAGCTTTACACCCTTAGAATATGAGTATAGGCAAAGAAATATTATTCTTTTTTGGTGCGTTGGGCGCTTTCAACGGGTTTATTCTAAGTCTGTATTTTTTGTTTTTCACTAAGAAAAAACACCTTACCAATCTATTTCTAGGAGCTGCATTATTGGCCTTAAGCACTCGTATCACCGTTACGGTTTTTGTGTATTTTAATAACAATCTTGCCAAAACCTATCTTCAAATCGGACTTTCGGCATGTTTGCTAATTGGACCATTTTTATATTATTCACTTAAATCAGCAATTCAAGGAAATAATACAGTTCCAATAAAATGGAAATGGCATTTGGGAATTTGGATTTTGAGTATTCTCATAATTGGTTTTCTGTTTCCTTATCAAAATTATCCCGTTTTATGGAATGATTATTTAGTTGCCTTTATTTTCTTTCAATGGTTTTTGTATCTCGCAGTTTCGGGTTTTGAAAATAGAACGATGATTCAAAAACTATTTCAGAATTACAGTAATTCAACCCCGTCAGAAAAATGGTTTGGCATGGTGCTTTTAGGAAATACTTTGATATTTATAAGTTACTATTTAGGATTTATCGGCGTTTCTTTCGTTTCTTGTATTACTGGAGCATTTGCCTTTACCTTCATTTTATATTTGATTGTTCTCATTCTTTTGTATAGAAAAAAAGTAGACGATTTGTTTGTGTTCAACATTCAAAAAGATAAAAAAATGAATGATGAAGAAGCCATGAATTTATTTCAGAAGCTCGAAAAAAACATGAACGAGAAAGGATTGTATAAAAATCCTAATTTGAGTCTAAAAGATGTATCCGAAGAAATAAATATATCAAGCCATCAATTGTCCCAATTTTTAAATAATAATTTGGGAAAGAATTTTACCAGTTATATAAATGAATTCAGAATAGATAATGCTTGTAGAATTATTGCATCAAATGATAAACTGACTTTAGAATCTGTTGGTTATGATGTTGGATTTAATTCGAAATCGACATTCTTCGCAGCCTTTAAAAAACATACTGGAACAACACCATTAAATTATCAAATTCAAGCTTTACAGACTTAACAGAAGTGTTGATTTATAAATTCGTACTCCTGATTTCTCATTCGATTACCTCGTTTCGCGGTTTAGAGCTGACTTTTGTCTCTGCAAAAAGTCAAATCTTAATCGTTAAATTTTATGAGGTTCTTAATTCTGGTTTTCGTTTACCTATATTCTTTTCTTTTTAATAGTGTTTTTTTAAAAGCACAGTCTATTCAAAAAATTTCCGGAAAAGTCGTCAATCGAAATAACGAATTGATGATGGGAACTGCCGTTGTTTTGTCTGTTCGTGATTCTTTAATTTTAAAACAGCAGGATTTTTTAGATGGCGTTTTTCAATTATCGGATATCAATCAAAAAGAAGTGATTTTAAAATTGACTTCGGCAGAATTTGCAGATAAACATTTGAACATAAACTATTCAAATGCCGTAAATATTGATTTGAGCTCGATTATAGTTTTAGAAAGCAACAATGAGTTAAACGAAGTAGTAGTAAAAAGTCAGCCGTCATTACTTAAATACGGCGCAAACGGAACAATCGATGTTAATGTAACAGGAACAGTTCTCGCAACGAGCAGCTCTGTAAATGAATTGTTAGGCCGAGTTCCAAATATTGTGGTTGCCGAAGGACAAATAAGCGTTCTCGGTAAAGGTGAAGCCATTATTTATCTCAACGGAATTTTGATAAATTATGAACGTTTTGCTGCGATTCCAGTTTCACAGATTGCAAAAATTGAAGTGATTTCAAATCCATCATCAAAGTACGATGCCGAGGGAAAAGCCGTTATCAATATTATTACAAAACAAAATATCGAAAATGGTATAATGGGAACGGCAAGCCAGCATGTTACCGTTTCTAAATTTGCAGGAACAAGCACCAATACACTTGTAGATTTTAATTATACCAAAGGCAAATTTTCTTTTATAACCAATTACGGGTTGCAATTAGGCAAAGGTCGGGAATTGCTGTTTACGACTAGAACGCGTCCAAATCCCGACATTTATATGAAGTCTGTTTTAACAACCGATTGGCAGAGACAATTTAATAATTACTCAAATTTCGGAGCTGGAATTCAGTATACTTTTTCGACAAATAGTTATATATCGTTAGCTTACAGCGGTAATATCGAAGACTTAGGCGGAGCCGTAAAAAGCAGGAATTCAATCACGAATAATTCAGGTAATAGTTTTTATGCTACAGATATTGCCAAAAATGATGTTTTGTTGAATCAGTTTATTAATTTGAATTATAATCTGATAACAGACTCAAAAGGTTCGTCTTTGTTTATAGGAACGCAATATTCGAATTACAACGGAACGGTAAGAGATTTTATTGAAGAAAATAGTGTAGTTGATGAAACTGATGGAAAAAGATTTTTAAAAAATGATGTTGGAAACACCATTAATATTGCGATGGCACAAGCTGATTATTCGAAAAAAATCAGTGATAAAACCAAACTTGAACTTGGAGTCAAATTTAGTTATGCCGCTATAAAATCTGGAACTGATTTTTTTATTGCTAATTCGAATGATTTTGAATTGGATGATACTCTTTCGAGTGATTTTACATACAATGAAAAAATTACAGCTGCTTATTTTAATTTTGGAAGTATGCTGGGCGAAAAAGTTAATTTTTCTATTGGAACAAGAGTTGAAAGAACAAGTTATGATTTGTATACAAATGCAAACGGAGTTCAGGAATTTGGTAAAAATTATCAGAACTTTTTTCCAAACTTACTTTTCAATTTTAATTTATCAGAAGATTGGAAAGGGCATTTTTCATATGTTTCAAGAATTACGAGACCAAGATATCAAGCTTTAAACCCGTATGTTATTTACCAAGATCCATTTACGACAATAGAAGGAAATCCAAATTTGCTTCCTGAAAAGGTACATGCTTTTGAAATAGGAGCGATGTACAAAAAATTTGATTTTAAAATAGGATATACGTATAAAATTGACCCAATTTCAGGAGCCGCTTTGCAAGGTGATACTCCAAATAGTTATATTTTAAGATCCTTAAACATTGAAAAAGAGCATACCTTTTTTACGTCACTTTCGAGATCTTTCAATTTGAAATGGTGGAGTTCTACTAATACTGTGAGCATGAATTTAAGCAAATCAGTCGATAATTTCTATGAATATGCTTTAGGCCCGGTTAAACCTCAAATTTATTTGTATTCAAATAATACTTTTACGATTCCTGATCTTTTCAAAATTCAATTATTAGCTTGGTATTTGGGAGACAAAAGTTACGGATTGCGAAGTGAAAACCCGCGCTCAACCGTTACACTGGGTATAGAAAGAAACTTTTTTAAAGAGGCGCTAAGACTAAATTTTACAGCAAATGATATCTTTCATAAGTTTATGGTTTCCGGTGATTATGAAGTAGGGAAAACTCAAATTTATTATCATAGAACGTACACCACAAATTATTTTAAACTAATTGCGACCTATAGTTTCGGGAACTCCAAAAAAACAACTTATAAGAAAACTGAAATTGAGCAGACAGAGAATAATAGAGCGAGGTAGCATTTACTTGACATGCCTTGTAGTGTATTTTTTATACCTCCAAATTATATTCTCCATTGTTATAATCCTGTATTATTTTCGAAGCATTTTCTAAATCTTCTTCTCGAATGTTTAGAATTGCGGGAGCATTACCTCCAGCAGAGACAGACCACGGCTGAATACTTGACATATATTCGTTAGCCGTAGAAACGAAAATAGCATTATTCTCCAATAAATTTTTAATATTCATTGCTTCAATATAAGAGCCTCTAAAAATTTCTACCATGATAATTTACTTTTTATAATATGTTTGTTTCTTGTACAACATGTATTATTCACTATTTTTTATTAGTCGGATTTTTTTGTTGTGTTTGAAAATTGTCAAAAAAACTACTGCCATTATTGCTGCGCCGTAGAGTTCTGGTTCATATCGAGCATCAATTATTTTTTGAATGGAAAATCG
The DNA here is from genome assembly GCF_002217395.1 of Flavobacterium plurextorum. GTDB lineage: Bacteria > Bacteroidota > Bacteroidia > Flavobacteriales > Flavobacteriaceae > Flavobacterium > Flavobacterium plurextorum. The sequence continues at coordinate 58,337 of NZ_MUHD01000024.1, forward strand.
TTCTCCTTTAAAGAAAAATATCCAAAACATTCCTAATAGAACTGTAGGACTATAAAGATACTTGTCGAAAAAAGCAACTGCTTTTTGAATTTTTAATTTCATTATTTGACTTTTAATTGTTTAAAAAAATTAAAAGATAGTTGCTTTAATTTGATATTGTGGTTAGTTTCTTTTCCGTTTTGTATATAACAATTCCAAAACTTATCAGTAAACAAAAAACTATGGATAAATCTATTATTGTAGTACTTCCATAAATAAAATATAACAAGACTTGGAATAAAAGTAACGGAGTCAATAAAATTATTAAAAGATGTGCGCTGTATTTTTGCGCGAAATCCCAGTTTGATTTGTTTTTTATAGAATTCGTTGTTCTGTATCCATAAAAAGAGTTTATTTTTTTTGGAGGAAATAATTTAAATAAAACTATTACAATTAATGAAATGAGAATTACAGGGTTTTTAAGTATCAGAGTTATAATTTCCATATTTTTAGTTTAATAGTGGTGTTTTTTGGAATGAAATACAAAAATAATGCTCCAATCATTGTAAACATAAAGCTTACAAGACCATGAATAAATGCGATTGAAAGAGGAAATAAGTTGTTATAATTGTCGATATTGAGCTTTACTTTTCAAAGTATAATTCCTTAAAATATTTTATATTCCATAACGGAAATATAAAAAGTAAATAGTCATTTTTCTTAAGGACATTTTTTTTTGATAATCTATAATAATCGGTAAAAATTCGGTAGATATAATAGAAAACCATTAGTGTGCAGAACAAAATATAATCTTTTTCTTTTGCGCTAAAATATAATAATGGAGTTGGTATTAAAATTTGAAAATAATAGATGGCTAAATTTTTCATTTTGGAATATTTAAAATATTAGTATAAGAATTTAGCATCCATTTTTTGCAGCGCAAGTATTGCAAGTGCTACTGCAGTTTGTGGGATAAATGCTGTTGTCAAACCTGCCACAAGTGATCCCAAATGGTGATTTGGGTATACATCAACCCAACACCCCATTACATTTGCTCCACTACAACCACCGCCGCCCTCATCTGGACCTGGTGCTTCTTGATCAAGAGTGTTAGTGTATGGACCACCAAATAAGTTCTCCATTTTTTGTAATTCTAGTTTTTTCATAATCATGTAAGGTTTATGAGTTATTATTGTTCCAAATATATGATTAATTGAAAAATAATCTTAGTCGATAATCGGTTATTTAAAACCTAAATATAGGAAAATATAAAATATTTCTTATTTTTATGTTTGTAAAATGATTGATTATGAATATGGTTATAGGAAATAAGCTTAAAAATCTACGTAAGGATAAAAATATGTCACAGGAGCAAGTTGCAGATTTTTTAAACATTTCGCAATCAGCCTATGCGAGGATGGAGCGTGGAGAAAGCACTTCTTGGGCAAGTCATTTTACTAAAATTTGTGAGCTTTTTGAAATAGCACCAGAAGAATTGGTTAAAAAAGAAATAGTGAATGATACAGAAAACTAAAAAGGCTTCACAATTAAGTGAAGCCTTTCTAAAATATATTTGAATTGAAATAATTACCTTTTACAAAGTATTAATTAAGTTCTTTAGTTACAATCTGCATGGTTTCGCGGCTGACTTGTTTTAGTAAAACTTCTTTGTTTGTTTCAACAGTCTGCGCAGCATCTTCTGTAAAGTGACGGATAGTATATAGAGTCACGTTTTCGCTGTAATCTACTTTGAATTTTTTCGAAAGAATAGCGTTCAAATCACTGAAATTTCCAAATTTATCTTCCACACAAACAGAGAAACTAATAGCAGAATTCTGAATTAAGTTTACTTTGATTTTAAATTCATGGAATAACCCAAAAATCTCACTGATATTTTCTTCCATAATGAAAGAGAAATCAATCGAAGAAAGAGAAATTAAAAGCTGTTCTCTTTTTACGATAAAACAAGGATATTGCGGTTCAAGATCAACACCTTTAGAAACACACGTTCCTTTTAATAAAGGATTGATAAATGATTTTACGTACAACGGAATTTCTTTTTTCTGTAACGGCTGTAATGTTTTAGGGTGAATTACAGTTGCGCCGTAAAAAGCCAATTCGATTGCCTCGCGATATGAAATTTGGTTCAGCAAACTTGCATTTTCAAAATAACGCGGGTCAGCATTCATAACTCCTGGTACATCTTTCCAGATCGTTACACTTTCGGCGTTTAAGCAATAAGCAAAAATTCCTGCAGTATAATCAGAACCCTCACGACCTAGAGTAGTAGTGAAATTATTTTCATCGGCACCTAAAAATCCTTGTGTTATGTTTAAGATTTTTCTAGGTACATTTTTACTGATAAGCTGCTGCGTTGCTTCCCAATCTACTTCAGCATCTCTGTAGTTTGCATTTGTTTTAATAAAATTACGAACATCAAGCCATTGCGTTTGAATGCCCATGAAATTCATAAAATGACTTAAAATAGTAGTCGAGATTAATTCTCCAAAACTTACAATTTGATCGTAAACAAAATTATAATTTGGAGATTTATTATGTGCTAAGAAATATTCTAATTCTGAGAATTGCGCATTCACAGCTGCAAAAACTTCATGTTTTTCATCTTCAAACAAATCCAATAAGATTTGGTTGTGGTATTTTTTTATTTCTTGTACAGATGAATTAAGCTCTGCCGATTTATCAAAATAGTTCTTGATAACAACCTCAAGAGCATTTGTGGTTTTTCCCATTGCCGAAACGACTAAAATCACATCTTCGTAACCCACTTTTTGTAAAACGTCGTATACGTTTTTTATTCCTTCTGCATCTTTTACCGATGCACCACCAAATTTAAATACTCTCATTTTTAATTTTAGATTTTTAATTTTAGATTTCAGATTACGAAATCTGGTATTTTTTTATATTCTTTTGCCACAGATTATAGGATTAAAATGATTTTACAATCTTGTGTAAGTTTATCACTAATTTCAACTAATTTAATTCGTGCTGATTTGTGGCAAACATTATTTTATAATTTCTCTAAGAACGTGTTAATTCCTTTTTCATCCATTTGAACAACCTGCCAGCCGTCGAGAATTTTTGCGCCTGAATTCTCGTAAAATTTTACAGCTGGAGTATTCCAATCGAGAACATTCCATTCAACTCTTCGAACATTGTCTCTTTTTCCCTGTCTCATTATTTCGGCATACAATGCAGAACCAAGACCAGTGCCTCGCATTTTTTCTTTTACAATTAAATCTTCTAAATGGATTGTTTTTCCCTTCCAAGTCGAATAACGGTAATAGTACAATGCAATTCCAACAATTTCCTTTTCATTTAAATCATTTATAATCTCAGCTACAAATACATGAAAAAGCGGTTTTTCTCCAAATCCGTCACGTATTAAATCCTGTTCAGTTATAATAACTGCGTCAGGTTCTTTTTCGAATATTGCCAGTTCTTGTATTAATCCCAAGACAAATTTCATGTCTTCAGGATTGCCTTTTCTAATATTCATAACTATCCGAATTTTATTCTTTTACTGCTTCTATATGATATTGTGTCTTTGTTAAGATCAATTTCATATATTCTTATTATTAACCGTTTATTAGCTAAAAAAGCGTTTTTTTATATGCAGCTTTCAGCTATTAATTAGCAAATATACAATAGTAGTAAACTAACAAAATAATTTTTAAATCATTCTCACAAAATAAGCGATATTTGTGACTTAAAATTAAAAACTATAACGATATAGCAATGGAAGAACGCAATAAAACACTGGGAGAGTTTATTATTGAGAACCAAAAAGCATTTCAGTATTCGTCGGGAGAGCTTTCCCGAATTATCAACTCTATACGTTTGGCGGCGAAAGTCGTAAACTATAAAGTAAACAAAGCAGGTTTAGTGGATATTATTGGCGCTGCAGGCGAACAAAATATTCAAGGAGAAGACCAGCAAAAATTAGATGTCTATGCAAACGAAGTATTTATCCAGACGTTAATAAACCGTGAGATTGTCTGTGGTATTGCTTCAGAAGAAAACGACGATTTTATAACTGTTCAGGGGAGCGACAACAGTCATAATAATAAGTACGTGATCTTGATGGATCCGCTTGACGGATCATCGAACATTGATGTAAATGTTTCTTTAGGAACTATCTTTTCTGTTTTTAGAAGAGTTACACCAATAGGAACTCCGGTAACAAGCGAGGATTTTTTACAACCGGGAATCAATCAAGTTGCAGCAGGATATGTAATTTATGGAACTTCGACTATGTTAGTGTATACAACAGGACATGGTGTAAACGGATTTACATTAAACCCGGCAATTGGTACATTTTACCTTTCGCATCCAAATATGAAATTTCCAGAAAGCGGAAATATCTATTCGGTAAACGAGGGGAATTATGTTCATTTTCCGCAAGGTGTAAAAAACTACATCAAATATTGTCAGCGTGAAGAAGAAGACAGACCTTATACGTCAAGATATATTGGAAGTTTAGTTTCAGATTTTCATCGAAATATGATTAAAGGCGGGATTTATATTTATCCAACAAGTTCAAAAGCACCAAAAGGGAAATTGCGTTTATTGTATGAATGTAATCCAATGGCGTTTATTGCAGAACAAGCCGGAGGTAAAGCAACTGATGGTTTTGGAAGAATTATGGAAATCCAGCCAACAGAACTTCATCAAAGAGTTCCGTTTTTCTGCGGAAGCTATAAAATGGTAGAAAAAGCAGAGGAATTTATGGCAGCTGAGTAAGTACTCAGTAATCCGTTTTTAGTATTCAGTCACAAATAGCCTAACAGATTTTTTTAAATCTGTTAGGCTATTTAAATTTAGACGCAACCGTTCTCATTTTTAACATCTTATAATAAATTAATCTTATGAGAAAATATTGATTAATTTATTTTTAACCAACTAAGAAAACCAAAAATCTTAACTAAGATTATTATGAAGAAAAAAGTATTGATTGCGCTATTTGGATTGTTTTCATTTGTTTTTACTTCTTGCAGTAATGATGAAAATACCGAAGATTAGATTGCTGGACGAACAACACATACAATAAAACTGTCTCAAAATGAGGTTAATTTTAGTTCTGCCTCAAATTCAATTACCATTACAACACAATCGAAAGCATGGTGGTTGAGCGGAATAGGTTTAAACAGTGATCGTATTGATGTGAAAAAAGAAGATATGCTTTCTGAAAACTTCAAGGTGATAAATTCAGAATTTCAAGTGGAAAGAAAAGACGGAACAAACATAATAATTACGTTTAATCCAAATAAAACAAATGCCGAAAGAGTACTTTATGTTACTTTACAAGCAGGCAATCGTTTTGAGCAGATAAGAGTTTTACAGTCAAAATAATTTAAAGAACCGTTTTGAACATAAATAATAAACCCGACTAGATTTAAAAATCAGTCGGGTTTATTTTTGAGTTTTATTTAAGTTTCAATTTTAAGTCCGCATATAAACGGAACGCTAAAATCTGAATACTTAAATATTATTTATTCATATTTTCCATTTCAAAAACGAAAGTATCTAAATCTACTTTTTTGTCGATCAAAGACAATGCTTTTGAAATAATGTAATTTACGTTTCCAGGAGTAAATCCTAAAGCTAATCCCATACGAGTTAACATAACTTCTTGTTGATCTCCTAAATGATGATCAACATGAACCATTCTCGCCAAATCAAACAAACGCTCTAAACGTTGTGCATATAAATAAGGCGGGTTTATTGGATGTTTCCAAGGATCAATTAAGATTTCACCGTATTCTTCTTCAGAGATTTCTAATCTTGAAGCTAATTTGTCCAAAAAGTCTTTCTCCTCAGGACTTACTTTACCGTCAGCAAATGCTACACGCACAATTGCAGAGAAATGACCTCTGTTTCTTTGTTTGAATTCGTTATCAAATAATTCTGAAAATGGCATAATTAAAAAGGGTTTTATTTCGCAAAGATAAATCTTATTTTAATTTAACAATTTTAAATTCCTCATAAATTTAACTTATTTTTATTCATTGTTTTAAGAACGGTATTTATTGAATTTTCAAAATAAATCGTAAGTTTACAACCCCTAATCATTAAAATATTATTAGTTCTTATGTCAGAATTTTGGATTTACTTTCAAATAGGTTTAAAGCATGTTTTAGATATCAACGCTTACGATCACGTTCTTTTTTTAATAGCATTAACAGTTCCGTATACTTTTAAAGACTGGAAACGCATTTTGCTTTTAGTTTCTTTATTTACAATCGGTCATACCGTAGCGTTAGTACTTTCTGTTTTTGGAATAATTACAGTAAAAGTCAATCTTGTGGAGTTTTTAATTCCGATAACGATTTTGATCACAGCCTTATATCATCTTTTTACCGCAGGAAAAGCAACTAAAAATGACGGCATAAATTTAATATTTTTTGTAACGCTGTTTTTTGGAATTATACACGGACTTGGATTTTCGAATTATTTTAAAACTATTTTAGGAGGTTCGCCAAGTTCAAAATTATTACCTTTAGGAGAATTTGCTTTAGGTATTGAAGCAGCGCAGTTAGTAGTGGTTTTTGTAGTTTTGGTAATCTCATATATTGTACAGACGGTATTTCGTTTTTCAAAACGCGACTGGGCACTTGTGATGTCGGCTTTTATTATTGGTGTAGTAATTCCGATGATTATCGAAAGCCCAATTTGGAACAGATAAAATAAATGGAAGTAAAAAAACGGAATAAATACGATAAAGCCTATTTGAGAATTGCTAAAGAATGGAGTTTACTCTCTTATTGCAAGCGTAAACAAGTTGGCGCTATCATTGTAAAAGACAGAATGATTATTTCTGACGGTTATAATGGAACGCCTTCAGGATTTGAAAATTGCTGTGAAGACGAAGATGGATTAACACGCTGGGATGTTTTACATGCCGAAGCAAATGCAATCTTAAAAGTAGCGCGATCAACACAATCATGTGAAGGTGCAACTTTGTATATCACGCTTTCGCCTTGTAAAGAATGCAGTAAATTAATACATCAATCAGGCATAAAAAGAGTTGTATATCATAATGGATATCGTGATGACTCTGGAATTCAATTTTTAATAAAAGCGGGTGTCGAAGTAGAACATATTCCTGTTTTAGAAGAATAATGAAATTTAATCCCAAATATCTGCCAATTGTTATTGGAGCTGCCTTTGCTCTAGGAACAGTACTCGGAAGTTTAATGCACACTTCTGCAGATGACCAGTTTTTGGCTAAAAATTACTCCAAAACTAAACTCAACAAACTTATCGATTTTATCAATAATGAATATGTTGACAGCATCAACACCGATTCAATTGTTAATCTTACCGTCGATAATATACTCTCAAAATTAGACCCGCATTCCGTTTATATTCCGCCAAGCGAACAGGCGGAAGTAGCCGAAAGTATGAAAGGCGATTTTGTTGGAATCGGCATCAATTTTTATATGTATAAAGATTCTGTTGCCATTATAAAACCTGTCGAAAACGGACCTTCTGCAAAAGCAGGATTAAAATCTGGCGACCGAATTTTATTTGCAGGAAAAACTAAATTATACGGGCGAAAATTACCTTCAGACAGTTTATTCTCTAAATTAAAAGGAATTAAAGGTTCTGAAATAGAATTGACCGTTTTTAGAAAATCAGAACAAAAGAAGCTGAAATTTAAAATCAAAAGAGATATTATTCCAATTAAAAGTGTCGATGCTTCTTTGTTGATTGGGAATAATGTAGGTTACATCAAAATAAATCGTTTTGCCGAAACTACTTTTAATGAGTTTAAAACGGGTTTAACGCGATTAAAAGAAAAAGGAATTCAGTCGCTCGTAATCGATCTTCGTGATAACGGAGGCGGTTATATGGAAGAAGCGATTGCAATTGCAGATGAATTCTTAAAAGACAAGCAATTGATTGTTTTTACTAAAAATAAAAACGGAACAACAGAAAAAACGTATGCTACGAAAGCAGGAAGTTTTGAAGCTGGAAAAGTATACGTGTTAATCAATGAAAACAGTGCTTCGGCAAGCGAAATTCTAGCAGGAGCAATTCAGGATAATGATCGCGGAACTATCGTTGGGCGTCGTTCTTTTGGAAAAGGTTTGGTACAGCGTGAAATGGATTTCAACGACGGATCGGCAGTTCGTCTTACCGTGGCAAGATATTATACGCCAACCGGAAGATCAATTCAAAAACCGTATAAAAAAGGAAATGAAGCGTATTTTAAAGAATCAGAGTCGCGTGTTACAACAGGCGAATTGTATGCAAAAGACAGTATAAAAGTAGCAGATTCTTTAAAATTTAAAACGCCAAAAGGTAAAATCGTGTACGGCGGCGGCGGAATTGTCCCGGATGTTTTTGTGCCGATGGAAGCAGAGCACGGAAATGAAAATGTGGCTTATTTGCTTCAAACAGGAATAGTAGGGCATTTTGTTTTTGAAGAATTAGACAAAAACCGAAATGCTTTTAAAGACGCTCATTTTAATGAGTTTCTGGTACAGATGAAAAATTCTGACGACTACTTTAAGAAGTTTAAAAAATACATTTCGTTGACCGGTTTAGATTTAAAGCTAGATAAAACAAAAGCTTTGGTAAACAGATATATCACTGCAGAATTTGCCAGACAATTGTATGGAGAAATGTATTATTATGATGTTATTTTGAAAGATGACGCCATGATAAAAACAATCTTAAACCCGAAAAAGTAACCATAAACCTTTTTAATATGGAAGTAGTAACTGTTGTAAATGCCGAAATCGAACTTCTGACTGCTGTTAAAAATGCGGATGTTTTAGTATTAGAAAGAATGCTTCATGACGATTTGTTGTTCAATTTGCCTGATGGTAATACAATTACAAAACAGTTTGATCTCGATTCTTATCGTTCGGGTAAAATGAAAATTGATATGATTGAGGCTTCCGATCAAATTATTAATATAATTGGAGATTCAGCTGTCGTTGTTGTTACAGTTTCATTAAAAGGAAAATTTGATAACAATCCAATTGATGGTGTTTTGAGATACATTCGAGTTTGGAAACAGTTTGGCGAAGATTTAAAAGTGATCGCTGGAAGTTGCACACAATTAGCGTAAATTTTCAAAATAAGACTTTGCTTGCTTTTCGTAATTCTTAGTTCTAGAGATTACGGTTAAATCACAAAATATGAAAAATTTAAAAAAGATAAGTTTTCTTTTACTTCTAATGGCTTTTGCAATTTCTTGTGCAAGTATGAAAGATAAAAATACAATTTCAGGAAAAGTTCAGTCTATTGAATTTGGAAAGGATGGTTATACAGCTAAAATCAGTACTGCTAAAAACGAAGTTTATTTTGCCACAATCAGTATTGTAAATGTTGGCGGGCCAGAAAATTACAAAAAATTAAAAGAAGGTGATGAGGTCTCGTTAAAAGGAGAAATCTGGAAAACTGATACTGAGAAACATATCAAAGTAAAAGAGATCGTTTCAGTAAAATAACAGCAACGGATTAAAATAAATAAACCATATAAGTGATATAAGTTCGTTTAATCTATGCGTAACGCATATATGTACTTATATCACTTATATGGTTTAAAATTTTATAAGATTTTATCGAATACTATCGTGTGCGTGAGTCTGTACACCGTTATTCCATAAAGTCAGGATATCTGTTGCAACAGCCGCACCGCTTCCTGCAGCAATGGCTAATTGACTTCTCCAGCCTGCCAAAGTTCCAATTACATAAATACCGTCGGCAACTTTATGATCGTCGTTTTTAAGCTGAATACGTTGTTTTTCGGGAAGTGCTTTTTTATGAGGTTCAATATACTGCATCAAACCTTCGATATCAAAAGTATTTGCAGAACCAATTCCAACAACAATGTTTTTTGTTTGATAAGAATTTTTGTTCGTAATTACAGTAAACTCAGGATAAGTTCCCTCTACTTTAATTACTTTTTCATTTGCAATTTGAGTAATATGTGGATAAGAAGCTGCTAAATCTTGTGTGCTTTCCGTTAGTAATTCAGAACCTAATTTTCCAGGCGAAATACCATAAGCATTATAAAAAATAGCCTCTTGTAAAGAAGAATTTTTTTGATGTGTAAAGATTCCAATTTTTTTATCGGTAACAAAAACTTTGTTTTTGGCAGAACCCAAAACAAGGGCACAAGAAATCCCTGAGACTCCTCCACCGACAATTAAAACGTCAAACATATATTATCGACCGTTTGTTTTTTCTTCAATTCTTTTTGAAATTCTAAAAATCAAAAGAATCAATACCGCGCAAAAGGAAGCTGCGATTCCAATAAAAGCTACCATACTATCACCTTGAAAAGGATTTTTAAAGTCTAATAACGTAATATTAAAAACAATTAGAGCTAATGCTAAAAGCACTAAGATTGAAGTAAAGATTTTCATATGCTTATTTATTTGTCTAAAATAATCAAAAGGAGCTTTAAGTTAAAAAAAGTCTTAAAGTTCTGTTTTAGAAATTTTATGAGGTAAAAGTATAAAAATAAATCTTAGACAAACAAACCTTTAACATTCGCAGCAAATAATTTAACAGCAATTGCTAAAAGTATGACTCCAAATGTCTTGCGAACCACGCCAAGTCCGTTTTCTCCTAATAAATTTTCGATCTTTTTAGATGATTTCAAAACAATATAAACTAAGATGATATTTAATATAATTGCAATGATAATATTAACGGTGTGAAATTGAGATCGAAGTGAGAGTAAAGTAGTCATTGTACCTGCTCCGGCTATTAATGGAAAGGCAAGCGGAACAATTGATGCTGATCCTGGTTCTTCATCGCGATAAATTCTAATTCCTAAGATCATTTCTAAAGCAAGAAAGAATAATACAAATGAACCTGCAACGGCAAACGAGTGTACATCAATACCAATAAGGCTTAAGAAGCCTTCACCGACAAATAGAAAAACAATCATAATGGCGCCGGCTACAATAGAAGCTTTTTCAGATTCAATGTGACCAACTTTTGCTCTTAAATTGACAATAATTGGGATAGAACCTACAATATCGATTACCGCAAAAAGTACCATTCCAACTGTAATAATTTCTCTAAAGTCGATTTCTAGCATATAGTTCTGATTTTAAGGGATTAATAATTTGCTGCAAAAGTAGGTAATAAAGTTAGGTGATTTTTTGTTACGTTGTATTTTTGTTATAAAAACACATATTATACGTGTAAAATGTGATATTTATAACAATATAATGTTTCAATTGTTGATTTAGAGAAAAAGAGACGGATTATTTTTCAACTTAATTTTTTTCTTGCTTGTTTTGAAAAAAGCTTGCGAAATCAAAAGTTAAAAATTATAACTTACTGAAAATCAATTAGTAAATTTGTTTGTAATTTTAAGTTTATTGATCATGGAAAGAATGCGGTTGGTTGTAGTACTCTTGGTTCTGTTGTTTTCATTCAATAGTTCGCAAGCTCAAATTTGGCAGCAAATTAAAAAAGCTGCAGAAGATAAGGCTGGTAAAAAAGGCCAAAGTGACAGTGGTAAAGCTGCTGATCAAAATGTAAATATGAATGATGCGATTTTAAGTTATGGAAAAAATAAAGTAGATCCGTCAGTTGTGCCAAACTCCTATAATTTTAGCTGGAAATATGTCATGGAAATTAAAACTGGTGAAGGAAAGGCGATGAATGCTGATTATTTTTTGGAACCTAATGCGGCTTATTTTGCAATGAATATCGATCAGGGAAAAGGACAGAGTATGTTGATGATTATGGATTCTAAGAATAATATAACGGTGACAGGTTTTGGTAACGGCAAAGAGAAAATGGCTTCGGCGTCTAAAATGCCGGATTATACAGAAATGGCAAAAAAAGAAAGTGAGAAGGCTAAATTTACCATCAAGACATTACCTAATAAAACTATTCTAGGATACAATTGTAAAGGAATTGAAATGACGAATGATGAACATGATATTATTTGTTATTATACAAGCGAAGCCAAAGTGAGTTTTGGAGATATGTTCAAAAATCAAAAAGGCTGGAAAATGCCAGATGCTTTAACGAACTACTTTAAGCCGGAAGATAAAACCTTATTGATGGATATGACGATGAAGGATTTGAAGAATAAAGGAAAAGTGACGACAATGAAATGTGTGAGTTTAGAAAAAAGTGCTTATGTATTTAATAAGGCTGATTACAAATTTATGTAGCGAAAATAGCCCGTTCGGCGTAATTGACGCTTTTTTAAATATATAGAAATATGGATTTTATTTTTTAAGAGTAAAAAAAGAAACGGGTTTCTCTCACATAGCCGGTTATGTTTGTTTTAAATAAGTGAAACGTCTTTTTTAGAGGGTTAAATCTATGTTTCTATGTGTTAGAATAGTTACGTCAAACAGGCGGACAAAATAGTAACATTCTAAATTAGTTTGGTTTAAGAACATAAGTGAGGGAGTGATTTTTATTTCCTGAATCTTTAGTTACCTTTGCAAAATGTTTCAACTAGGAAAAACCATCGTATCAGAGGATATACTCGAAAAAGAATTTGTTTGTAATTTATCAGCATGCAAAGGGGCTTGCTGCGTCGACGGCGATGCAGGTGCACCTTTAAGTGAAGCTGAAACTAAGATTTTAGAAGAAATCTATCCTAAAGTAAAACCTTTTTTAAGAAAAGAAGGAATTGACGCCATCGAAGCGCAAGGAACTTGGGTAAAAGGAACTGACGGAGATTTGGAAACGACTTTGATTGATAATAAGGATTGTGCTTACGTTATTTTTGACGGGAAAACTGCGCTTTGTGGAATTGAGCAAGCTTATAATCAAGGAATCGTAGATTGGAAAAAACCAGTTTCTTGTCATTTATACCCAATTCGTGTAAAAGACTTCACGGAGTTTGCTGCTGTCAATTATGATAAGTGGGATATTTGTGATGATGCTTGTTCTTTGGGTAAAGAATTAGAAGTTCCCGTGTATAAATTTGTCAAAGAAGCATTGATTCGCCGCTTTGGAGAAGATTGGTATTTGGAGCTTGAAAAAGTAGCCGAAGAACTTAAAAATTCGTAAAAATTCGGCAAGGCTTATCGTTGTTGAAAAGTGATTCGCTTTTACTCAGAAAAAGGAAAGCCGAGCCTCAAAAAAAAACTTAAAAAACATTTTAGAATTCCTTGCTTTTTATTTCAAAAAGTCTATATTTTACAGGGCTTCAAGATGTATATTCAGTATTTAAATCATTCATTTACAGAGAATTGATTGTTGTATGAAAAACATTTCAATTTTTCATCGTTGTTAAAAACTACGCCCGATTGTGAATAAGTTTGGCTTTTATTTTTGGCAGCAATTAACAATCTTTGTAGTGTATTGAATTAGAAAAAATTCAGTAAAAATTATTAAAAAAATTGTCATGTCACAAGTCGAACCAATACTACAAGAAAATAAAAATCGTTTCGTTATTTTTCCTATCAAACATCATGATATTTGGGAATGGTATAAGAAAATGGAGGCTAGTTTTTGGACTGCAGAAGAAATCGATTTGCACCAAGACTTGACGGATTGGAATAATAAATTAAGTGATGATGAAAGATATTTCATCAAACATATTTTGGCATTCTTTGCTGCTTCTGACGGAATCGTAAATGAGAATCTTGCTGAGAATTTTGTAAACGAAGTTCAATATGCTGAGGCTAAGTTTTTCTATGGTTTTCAAATCATGATGGAAAATATTCATAGTGAAACTTATTCTTTATTAATTGACACTTACGTGAAAGACGAAGCAGAAAAAGCAGAATTGTTTAATGCTTTGGAGGTTTTTCCTGCAATTGGTAAAAAAGCAGAATGGGCTTTAAAATGGATCGAATCTGATTCATTTGCTGAAAGACTTATCGCTTTTGCTGCTGTTGAAGGTATTTTCTTCTCTGGTGCTTTCTGTTCTATTTATTGGTTGAAAAAACGTGGTTTAATGCCAGGTTTAACTTTTTCTAATGAATTGATTTCTCGTGACGAAGGCGTACATTGTGATTTTGCAGTTCACCTGCACAATCATCACTTGGTGAATAAAGTTCCAAAAGACAGAATTAAAGAAATCATCGTTGATGCTTTAAATATTGAAAGAGAATTTGTAACAGAATCTCTTCCGGTAAGTTTAATTGGAATGAACGCGACTTTAATGACGCAATATCTAGAATTTGTTGCTGACAGATTATTAGTAGAATTAGGCTGCGAGCGTGTTTATGGATCAGCGAATCCGTTTGATTTCATGGACATGATCTCTCTTCAAGGAAAAACCAATTTCTTTGAAAAACGTGTTGCAGAGTATCAAAAATCAGGTGTGATGAACACAGACAGCGATGCTCAGAAAATTTCATTTGATGCAGATTTTTAGACAACAAAAATAATTTCAGTGCAATTTTAAACACTGAAAAGAATAAAACTTTTACAAGTATTTTTTTAGATTGAATCTCTTTCCCCAATCGAAGATTCAATGACATTTTTTAATGCCTTTTCGGTTTGTTTTTCAGACTGGAAACAGATAACTATTGAGAATCCTACAATTCTCAAAAAAAAAGATAATTTTTAAAACACACAATGTTTAAGTGCTGGAATTTGCTTTCCAGTGTCTTTCATTTTTTCAATAACTAAAATAGTAAGCTTATGTATGTAGTAAAAAGAGATGGTCACAGAGAGCCGGTAATGTTTGATAAGATTACAGAAAGAATCAAAAAATTGTGCTACGGCTTAAATGAGCTTGTAGATCCCGTAAAGGTAGCGATGAGAGTTATCGAAGGATTGTATGATGGAGTTTCGACTTCAGAATTGGATAATCTTGCGGCAGAAACTGCTGCGTCTATGACTATTGCACACCCGGATTATGCACAATTAGCAGCTCGTGTGGCAATTTCAAACCTGCATTCAAATACAAAAAAATCGTTCTCTGAAACGATGAAAGATATGTACAATTACGTAAATCCAAGAAATGGTCAAGATGCACCATTGCTTTCGGATGAAGTATTTAAAGTAATTCAGGAAAACTCTGCTTTCCTTGATTCGCATATCATTTACACTAGAGATTTTAATTACGACTACTTTGGTTTTAAAACTTTAGAGCGTTCTTATCTTCTTAAAATAAACGGAAAAATCGTTGAGCGTCCGCAGCACATGTTAATGCGTGTTTCTGTTGGTATTCACTTAGACGATTTAAAATCGGTAATTGAAACTTACGATTTAATGTCTAAAAAGTTCTTTACACACGCAACGCCAACGTTGTTTAATGCAGGAACTCCAAAGCCGCAAATGTCTTCTTGTTTCCTTTTGGCGATGCAAGATGATAGTATTGATGGTATTTACGACACATTAAAACAAACAGCAAAAATCTCACAATCAGCAGGAGGAATTGGGCTTTCTATTCATAACGTTCGTGCTACAGGATCTTACATTCGCGGTACAAACGGAACTTCAAATGGAATTGTTCCAATGTTGAGAGTTTTCAATGATACTGCGCGTTACGTAGATCAAGGAGGCGGAAAACGTAAAGGAAGTTTTGCAATTTATATCGAAACTTGGCATGCTGATATCTTTGAATTTTTAGATTTAAAGAAAAATACTGGAAAAGAAGAAATGCGTGCAAGAGATTTATTCTTCGCAATGTGGACTTCAGATTTGTTCATGAAACGTGTTCAGGAAGATACAACTTGGACGTTAATGTGTCCTAACGAATGTCCAGGATTATACGATGTTTACGGAGAAGAATTCGAAGCAATGTATACGGATTATGAATTTAGAGGAAAAGGTAGAAAAACCATTCGTGCACGTGAATTATGGGAAAAAATCCTTGAGTCACAAATCGAAACTGGAACGCCATATATGTTGTACAAAGATGCAGCAAACCGTAAATCAAATCACAAGAATTTAGGAACAATTCGTTCTTCAAACTTGTGTACAGAGATTATGGAGTACACTTCTAAAGATGAAATTGCAGTTTGTAATCTAGCTTCTATTTCGTTGCCAATGTTTATCGAGAACGGAAAATTCGATCACGAAGCACTTTACAACGTTACAAAACGTGTAACTCGTAACTTAAATAAAGTAATTGACAGAAATTACTATCCTGTAAAAGAAGCTGAAAACTCAAACATGCGTCACCGTCCAGTAGGATTAGGAGTGCAAGGTTTAGCAGATGCTTTTATTATGCTTCGTATGCCATTTACAAGTGATGAAGCAAAAGTTCTAAATCAAGAAATTTTCGAAACATTATACTTCGCAGCCGTAACCGCTTCTATGGAAATGGCAAAAGAAGAAGGACCATATTCAACTTTTGAAGGTTCACCAATGTCACAAGGAGAATTCCAACACAATATGTGGGGAATGAAAGATGAAGAATTATCTGGTCGTTGGGACTGGGCTTCATTAAGAAAAGAAGTAGTAGAGCATGGAGTTCGTAATTCATTATTGGTTGCGCCAATGCCAACAGCTTCGACTTCTCAAATTCTTGGAAACAACGAAGCTTTCGAACCGTATACATCAAACATTTACACACGTCGTGTATTGTCGGGAGAGTTCATCGTAGTAAACAAACATTTACTAGAAGACTTAGTGAAACTAGGTTTATGGAACGAAGACTTGAAACAAGAAATTATGCGTCATAACGGATCTGTTCAAAACATTGATATTATTCCGCAAGACTTAAAAGATCTTTATAAAACAGTTTGGGAAATTTCGATGAAAGATATTATCGATATGTCACGTCAAAGAGGATATTTCATTGACCAATCGCAATCATTGAACTTGTTCATGCAAGATGCAAACTATTCTAAACTTACGTCAATGCACTTCTATGCTTGGCAGTCAGGTTTAAAAACAGGAATGTATTACCTAAGAACAAAATCGGCAGTAGATGCAATTAAGTTTACTCTAAACAACGATAAAAAAGAAGAAACTCCAACTGCGGCAGTTGTAGAAACTGAAGCTATCAGTGTTGAGGATTATAAAGCAATGTTGCTAAAAGCACAAGCTGGAGATCCTGAAGATTGTGAAATGTGTGGGTCTTAATTTTTTTTTTAGAGGAAAGAGATATAGAATAAAGAAGAAAGATTTATATCTTTAATTTATAGAAAGCAGTTATTGTAATGATAGCTGCTTTTTTTAGGAGCTATTTCCCGCTTTTCGTTACAATCTTTTTATTTTTTAAAGAAAAAAAATAAAAAGGATTTCCACTTCAATCGGGGCTAATTATCATTCAATATAAATTTATGAAAAGAAAAATCATTTATTTATTGGTAGTACTCTTTTTTCTTTCATGCAAAAAGAAAGAAACTAAAGATATAAAAGAAGTCAAGATTGCAAAGCAGGAAAGCGATTCTAGGGATGTTGATCAGGATGAGGTTGTTACGATGAATGCTATAAGGACCAATTATGATGCCTTGGTTAATAGAGTTAAAAAGAAGGGCGATGAAGATGCTTACTTAGAGCTTTTTTATGATTTTAAAGAAAGTGCTATAGAAGTGCGCACAGATAGTGTAATGGTTTATGCCAAAATCATGGCTTTGCAACACAATTATGAAAGAGGATATTATGATTATCTTCAAGCATTGTACGAGAAAGACAATGTAGATTATTCTGATTCCTCAAAAATTGATATTAGCAAGCTAGACAAAGTTTCTAAGAAACCAATTGAAGATTGGTTAAAACTCATGCTTGATAAAAAGATCATGACAAAAAAAGATTTTGATGCAATAAAGATATAGTTTCGAATGAAGAAGACTGTGTTATGTTTGCTTTTGATGGTTGGCTCTCTTTATGCTCAAAAAAAGGATATTATTTATAGAATTGCTTATGATTCTTATCCGGCAGTTGGTTATTCTTATGATATTAATGTTATGATGTTACAAGAAGATTCGAGATATTGCTTAATAAATCAAAAATTTTCATCAAGAAAAATGGCGAGAAAAAATGTTCCATTAAGAACTTCAAAAGAATATGGAAATTGGACTATTATCAAGGATACATTAAAGCTTATCGAAGATCAGAATAAGAGAGAAAGTAGATATATAATTCTAAGTGATAAGAAAATTACTTTTTTGTTTGATAATGTAGATCAGTCAAAATATTATTGGAGAAAAATAAAGAATTGAGATATTAATGATTTTAATCCATTCTACACGATAAAAATCGATAATCTTAGCCATCACAATATCCCTAAAAATTCCCCGTTCTAATTATTACCAAAGATTTTAAAACTTAGTCCCTTAGTAACTAAGAAACTCAGAACCTTCTCTTTAAACCTTTAAGAGAAAGTTGAGTCTTATTTCTAAACAAATTCTTGTGTTATGAAAAAAAGCAATCTTTGGTCGTTACGGTTGGGTTTTTCTGGAAAAGAATCCGATGCAATAGAAAAATTAGGATTAGAAAAATTTCTAAAACATTCCTATGATTCAAAATTCGAGACACAACTTCCTGCTTTTTTAAACGATGATCCCAAAACACTACTAGAGCTCAAAGAACTTCGGGAATCTATAAAAACCGCTGATTCTGAAGAAAAAAAGAAAGCTCTTAAAAAAGAAATCTACTCTGCCGTTGAACTAAAAAAATGGTGGATTGGTAAAATGCGCAACGACGAATTTCCACTGCGCGAAAATATGGTTTGTTTTTGGCACAATCATTTTGTTTCCACTTCTCAAAAAGTAAAAGTCAATTACTGGATTTACCAACACAATATGATTTTACGCGAACATGCTTTCGGGAATTTCAAAGAAATGACCAAGCAAATCATAAAATCGAATGCAATGGTAAAATACCTAGATAATGTCGATAATAAAAAAGGAAAATATAATGAAAATCTAAGTCGTGAATTACTTGAATTATTCACGATCGGAATTGGAAATTATACCGAAAGCGACATTAAAAATGGAGCAAGAGCTTTAGCAGGATTAAATTATGGAGATGATGGTTCAGTCTACAGGCGTTTTGCTGAAGATGATACTGATAAAACTTACTTTGGAAAAACCGGAAACTGGAAAGCAGATGATCTGGTTGATATTATTTTTGAGCAGAAAAATATACCGTATCTCATTACTCGAAAAATACTAGAATGGTTTATTTATGATAATCCGTCAGAAGATTTGGTGACTTATTATGGCGATTACTTTAGAAAAGTAAAGTTTGAAATTCAGCCTTTGTTAACTAAAATTTTTACCGAAGAATATAAAAAGGAAAATTCAGGAACAAAGATTAAGGATCCACTGGTTTATATTCTGCAGCTTTTGGATGAATTACATATCGATGATCTGGACGATGCTATGATTCTATTTTTTCTCAAGCAGCAAGGAATGGATTTATACAATCAAGTAAATGTAAAAGGATGGGACGGCGGAAATTCCTGGCTGACTTCTCAAATTTATTTGCAACGCAACAATACATCCGATTTACTTTGCAGTGGAAGAAGTATTACTAGAAAAGTATTAAATACAATGAGTTCTGATGCAGAGAAACCAAAATCAGAATTTGAAAAGCTCAACATAAAAATAGATTTTGATTCTAATGGAAATAACAAAACGATTATTGCTGAGTTGTCGAACAGATTGTTGTTTAATGTAAACGATGCCACGCAAAAAGATATGGAGAGTTTGCTGAAATATGATTTTGATCCAAAAGAAACGCACGCCAGTTTCGCTGTAATAAGACTCTTTGATTACATTACAAAACTACCCGAATATCAATTAATTTAGAAAACTGCAGTTATGAACAGAAGAAATTTTCTAACGCTTACAGGAACTTTTACTGGCGGAATGCTGGTGCTTCCTGATTTTTTACATGCTTTTGGTTCGCAGAATAATTTGGTAATCGGTGAGCAGTGCATTGTGTTTGTGCAATTAAATGGCGGGAATGACGGATTGAATACTTTTATTCCTTACGATAATCCGTTGTATTATGATTTGAGAACAAAAATAGCTTTAAGTAAAGATGCTGTTATTGGTAAAAATAAAGGAATGGCATTTCATCCATCTTTAAAAGATTTTGCTCAAATGCAGCAAAACGGAGATTTAACGGTTATTCAAAATGTTGGATATCCTGAGCCTATTCGTTCTCATTTTCGCAGTCAGGAGATTTGGCAAACCGCAGCGGACTCGAATAAATATATTAATGAAGGCTGGTTAGGCCGTTATCTCGATTTGCAGTGTAACGGACATCAAGCAACTGCGGGAATAAATTTGGATTCGATTGATAATCTGGCTTTGAAAGGAATGGAGCCTAATTCGATAACGGTAAAAGATCCAAACCGATTTAAAGTAAAATCAGATAAAGAAGAAAATGTAACCTTGTCTGATAATCCGCAATTGGATTTTGTTCGAAAAATTGCCAATTCTGTTACCGAAGGATCAGATGAAATTCAGAAAGCTTTGGCAAAATCAAAATCTGAAATTAGTTATCCAAAAACAGAATTATCCAAAAATCTGGAATGGATTGGACGATTAATAAAAGGGAATTTGAATTCAAAAGTATATTATACTTCGCTTGGCGGATTTGACACACACGATAATCAACTCGCTATTCATGAGAAAAAATTAACCGATTTAAATGACGCTTTGTATAGTTTTTATCAGGATTTGAAACAAGCGCAGTTATTACAAAATGTTACAATCGTAGTTTTCTCAGAATTTGGACGACGAGTAAAAGATAACGGAAACGGAACAGATCACGGAACTGCTGCGCCAATGTTTATAATTGGAGGTAATAATAAAGGAACAGTTTTAGGGAATAATCCCGATTTATCTAATTTGGATAATGGGGATTTAAAATACGAGATTGATTTTAGAAGTGTGTATGCTTCATTATTACAACAAAAAATGAATTTCGATTATTCTAAAATTGGGATTAGGAATAAGCCTGTTTCTGGGTTGTTTGGTTAATCGCAATCTTGTCATTTCGATCCCGAGGCTTCGGGATCGAAATGACAAAAATGGTGTAAAATATTATTATATCGATAGTTTAAGTTCTAAAAAAACTTAGTCCCGAAGCCTCGGAATAGGATCTCAGAATCTTAGAATCTTCCAAAACCCCATTGTATATATCTCATTTTAAGTCGATATTTTTATATTATCATACAAAACATCATAAATTTGTTAAGAAATCCCTTTTTGTTTCATAAAATGCAATCTTTTTTTTGGTGCAGTAAAAATAATTTATACATTCGCAGAGAATTTATTTAAAAACACAAACAAAATGGCAAGTAACCGTTTTTATTTTAGCAACTCTTTTTATTTCTTCTTTAGTAGAAGTGAGGATTGTGCTATGGTTATTTGAGAAAATTTTAAGACAAATAAAACTAATATACAATCCTGATGAAAATCAGGATTTTTTTTTGAATATATGACAACGAAAATTGCAATACAAGGTATCAAAGGTTCTTTTCATCATCAGGTTGTAAAGGAGTATTTCTCTGAAAATGTGGAAATTGATGAGTGTTTGTCTTTTGAAGAATTGATTGACAGCCTGCTTTCAGGAAAATCGAATCAGGCAGTTATGGCAATTGAAAATTCGATTGCAGGACCAATTATTCCGAATTATGCTTTGATTGATAAGAATAATTTGCACATTATTGGAGAGCATTATTTAAACATTCAGCAAAATTTAATGGCTTTAAAAGGTCAGAAAATTGAGGACATAAAAGAAGTTCATTCGCACCCAATGGCACTTTTGCAATGCATGGATTTCTTGAAACAATATCCAAATATCAAATTGGTTGAGGATAAAGATACAGCCGAAACAGCAAGAAGAATTCAGGAAAAACAATTAACTGGAATTGCAGCAATTGCAAGTGTAACAGCTTCTGAAATGTATGATTTAGATATTATTGCGTCATCGATTCAAACGATTAAAAATAATATGACGCGTTTCGTAATCATCAAAAAGCAGAATTCATTTTTGCCAGAAAACGAAATCAACAGAGCTTCTGTAAAATTTGAATTAGATCATAAAAGAGGAAGTTTAGCAGCGGTTTTGAATGTAATGAGTGACTGCAAACTGAATTTGACAAAAATCCAGTCGCTTCCAAAAATTGAAACACCTTGGAAATATTCATTTTTCGTAGATGTGACGTTTGAGAAATACGAAGATTTTGCAAAAGCCAAAGCGTTATTAAATATAATGGCAGAATATTTTAAAGTTTTGGGAGAATATAAGAATACAAAGCCTCTGGCTGAGTCATAAAGTCGAAAGTCCAAAGAGAAAAGCATATAGCTTACGGCCTAAAGCCTAAAGCATTTTTTAATAAAAAACAGAAATGATTACAACAGCAAAAAGATTAGACACAGTTGAAGAATACTACTTCTCATCAAAATTGAGAGAAGTTCGTCAATTGATGTCTGAAGGAAAATCGATCATCAATATGGGAATTGGAAGCCCTGATTTGAGTCCGTCAAAAGCAGTAATTGAAGCAGTCGCTACGGCAATTCAAGACGAAAACGGGCATGGTTATCAAAGCTATCAGGGATTACCAGAATTGAGAAAAGGGATGGCCGATTTTTATCAGAATCAATTTGGTGTTGAATTAAATCCGAATAATGAGATTTTACCTTTGATGGGTTCAAAAGAAGGAATTATGCACATTTCGTTAGCATTTTTAAATGAAGGCGATCATGTTTTAATTCCGAATCCAGGTTATCCAACGTATACTTCGGTAACTAATTTAGTTGGAGCGGTTCCAGTTTATTATGATCTGAAAGAAGCAAATGCTTGGGAACCAGATTTTGAAGCTTTAGAAAAATTAGATCTGGAGAAAGTAAAAATCATGTGGCTGGGATATCCTCACATGCCAACAGGAGCGAGAGGAAGTTTCGCGTTATTTGAAAAATTGGTTGCTTTTGCTAAAAAACACAACATATTATTGATTAACGACAATCCGTATAGTTTTGTTTTGAATGATAATCCGATGAGTTTATTGCAAGTTGAAGGTGCAAAAGAAGTGGCTTTAGAATTGAATTCACTTAGTAAAACTTTCAACATGGCTGGCTGGAGAGTTGGAATGGTTTTAGGAAATCCTGAAATTATCGATGCAGTTCTAAAAGTAAAAAGCAACATGGACAGCGGAATGTTCTACGGAATTCAGAAAGGTGCCGTTGCAGCTTTAAATTGTGATAAATCTTGGTTCGAAGATCAAAATAAAATTTACAGACGCCGTAGAGAATTGACAGAGAAATTAGCTGAAAAGTTAAATTGTAAAGTTTATAAAGAAGGAGTTGGACTTTTTGTTTGGGCAAAACTTCCGGAAGGAATTGAATCAGCAGAGAAGTTCATTGACGAAATATTATATGAGAAACATATTTTCATTACACCGGGAACCATTTTTGGAAGTAACGGCGAAGGGTATATCAGATTCTCATTGTGTGTGAAAGAAGAAAAAGTACAAGAAGCGATTGATAGGTTTTAAGTATTAAGACTTTAGAATTAAGTATTAAGATTTTTATCCAGATTGTCAGGCTGAGCGAAGTCGAAGCCCGCGTTACAATTGGAGCGCCCTTCGACTTCGCTCAGGGTGACAGAAAAAATAAAAGGTCTTGAAAAAACGAGAAGCCCTAGCCCTGATAGAAGTGGAAATCCTTTTGCGACGGTCCCGAGGCTTCGGGAGGTGGAAAAGATTGAAACGGATAGCAGGAAGCAGCTTCTAATAAAAAGAAATATGAAAGTATACGTAATAGGAATAGGGTTAATAGGCGGTTCGATGGTGCTGGACATCAAAGACCAACATCCTGATTCGACGATTTTTGGGATTGACAGCAACGAAAAACATTTGCAGGAAGCCATTAATTTAGGAGTTATCGACGAAGCGGGAAGTTTTGAAGATTTGGCTGAAGCTGATTTTGTGATCGTTTCGGTTCCAGTGGATGTGGCGCTGACGGTTTTGCCAAAAGTTCTGGATCAAGTTGGAGATAAAACGATTGTTTTTGAGGTTGGTTCGACGAAAAAGCCAATTTGTGAAGCAGTAGCAAGTCATCCGAAAAGAAGAAATTTTATTGCCACGCATCCGATAGCGGGAACGGAGTTTTCAGGGCCTTCGGCGGCGATAAAAGGTTTGTTTAAAGGGAAAACAAACATTATTTGCGAAGTGGAAAAAACCACTTTTAAATTGCAGGAAAAGGCGTTAAAGCTTTTCAGCGAAATTGGAATGAGGATTCGATATATGGATCCAACTTCGCACGACAAACACATTGCTTACGTTTCACATTTGTCGCACATTAGTTCGTTTATGTTGGGAAAAACGGTAATGAATAAAGAAAAAGACGAACAGGATATTTTTGATATGGCGGGTAGTGGATTTGAAAGTACGGTTCGTTTAGCAAAAAGTTCGCCAGCGATGTGGACACCAATTTTTAAGCAAAATAAAGAGCACGTTCTGGAAACATTAGAAGAATATATTTCAAATCTCAGTCGGTTTAGGGATTTGCTAAAAGAAGAAGATTACAAAGCCATTTTTGAAGAAATGGAAAGCACAAATAAAATAAAAGAAATACTAAACGGATTAACAACAACTAAAAAGTAAATTAGAATTAAGATGGAAAATAAGAAAGAAATGAGAAAGTGGTTAGAAGATTTCAATTTAAATCACCCACTTGTGATAGCTGGACCATGTAGTGCAGAAACGGAAGATCAAGTATTGAAAATTGCTCACGAATTGAAAGATTCAAAAGTTAGCGTATTCAGAGCAGGAATTTGGAAACCAAGAACGCGTCCAGGAGGATTTGAAGGTGTTGGAGAAATTGGTTTAAAATGGTTACAAAAAGCTAAAGCTGAAACTGGTTTATTGATGGGTACTGAAGTTGCAACTGCAGCGCACTGTAAACTAGCTTTAGAACATGATATTGATGTTTTATGGGTTGGTGCTCGTACAACTGCAAACCCTTTTGCGGTTCAGGAAATTGCTGATACTTTGAAAGGAACTGATAAAATCGTTTTGGTTAAAAATCCAGTAAACCCAGATTTAGCTTTATGGTTAGGTGGTGTTGAGCGTTTACACATGGCTGGAATCGAGAAATTAGGTGTTATTCACAGAGGTTTCTCTACTTACGAAAAAACAAAATACAGAAACATTCCAGAATGGCAGATTGCTATCGAATTGCAAAATAAATTCCCTGATTTACCATTAATCATCGATCCATCTCACATTACTGGAGATCGTAAAATGATTTTTGAAGTAACTCAAGAGGCTTTAGATTTGAACTACGATGGTATGATTATCGAAACACACATCGATCCAGACAACGCTTGGTCTGATGCTGCGCAGCAAGTTACTCCAGATGTTTTGAAACAAATCATTAAAGATTTGACTATCAGAAAAACAGATGATACTACAGATGAGTACAGCCAAAAAATGACTAAACTAAGAGCTAACATCGACGTTCTTGATGCTAACTTATTAGAATTGTTAGGAAAACGTATGAAAGTGGCTGACGAAATTGGTCAGGTTAAAAAAGATGCGAACGTTGCGATTCTTCAAAACAATCGTTGGAACGAAATCTTAGGAAAAATGATTCTTGAAGGTGAGAAAAAAGGTCTTACTGAAGAGTTTGTTTTAAGAATGTTCAAAGCAATTCACCAAGAAAGTATTGGTCACCAAGAGAAAATTTTCAACGCATAATTTTTTCTAAACCATATAAGTGCTATAAGTTAATTTGAAATTTCTTATAGCACGA
Organism: Flavobacterium plurextorum; assembly: GCF_002217395.1. Classification (GTDB taxonomy): domain Bacteria; phylum Bacteroidota; class Bacteroidia; order Flavobacteriales; family Flavobacteriaceae; genus Flavobacterium; species Flavobacterium plurextorum. The sequence continues at coordinate 83,962 of NZ_MUHD01000024.1, forward strand.
TTTTAAAAATAGATTGTTTTTTTATATTAAATCTCCATTGTTTTCGGACTTTGGGGATTTTTTTTTGTCCTAATTTTAAATAGAAAATAAAGCAGATAAAATAATTAATTACTCCTTAAAAAGAAACAATTGTTTACTTGTCGAGAACTTGGTTTTAAAAATAAGGAAAAGAGCAGTTAAATTATCGAAAACAGTATAGTTCAGTATAAGTGATGAATACGATTTAAGATCTCACATATTATACTGATTAATTCAAATCGAATGCGGTATGTTTGATGTACTTTCTATCATAAGTATATAAAACATGTACTTTTTTATCAGTAGTCTGGATGATTGCCGGATAGCTGAATTCACCTTTTTCCTGTTTTTCCAGATCAAATAATTTTTTCCAGTTCAGACCATCTTTTGAATATTCTACATCCAAAATATTTCTTCCGTTAAACCAGTCTTTTCCTTTCGGTAATGGATTGTTTACCAATAAAAAAAGGTTTTTATTTATGGTTAAAGCATCTATTCCTGAATTAGAATTGATCACATTGATTGTATTGGTTCTTATCCAGCTTTTCCCGTTATCTCCAGACCAGCTTGAAACTATTTTATTGTGTTTGCTTCGGGATAACATCTGAATATCTGTAGCACTATGAATTAAAAATGCTGGCTGAATGACATTAAAGTTCTGACGGTTTTCTACCGCTATTTTCTTCCAAGAATCAGTCGCTTCTGTATATTCTTCAACATGGATTCTCCATTCGTCAGTATTAACACTTTCTGTACTGCTCCCACATAAAATTATTCCTGGAATAGTTTCAATTGGTTTATTACGAATTGGTCCGTAAATTCCATCTGGAAGGTATTTTGGTTCTCCCCAAGTTGTTCCGTTATCTTTGGAAACAATCATAGCACCAAACCATTCTCTTGGATTTTTTCCTGTTTTGTAAAACAAATACAAGTTCTGGCTTTTAGCTTTAAAAAGAACCGGATTCCAGCAAGGGAGTGTATCAGTACCTTTTATTAAAGGCTGAATCAATTCTTTTGGTGCCGACCATTTTTTATCTTTATAAGCTGAAATATAAATTCCGACATCTTTTGATCCTTCATATTTTCCTCCAAACCAAGCAGCTAAAATCTCATTTGGCTTGTATTCCACTAAAGTTGATGCGTGGCTGGTTGTCGTCACGGGTGGATCTGTAATATAACTGCTTTCTATATTAATTGCTTTTGTCTGTGCTTTCAATCCGTTAGAAACAAGAAAGGTTGTCAATAAAGCTGCTACAGCATATTTTGTTTTCAATATCATTTTATTCTTTTTTTGAGATGTAATAGAAAAATGATGCAGATTTTTAAATCCATCATTTACTTGTTGAATATAATTAAATAATTTGATTTTTGATATGATTCGAAAGGTATGTAAAGATAAATTTATTGATATATTGAATTCGGTTAAAGCTCTTGTTTTTTCCGATATTTTTGTTTTAAAACCTTCAAAAGTTTTGACATAGTTTCTTTTAATAAAAAACGAAGAAGATTTTTTTTGCTTACATTTTTTATTCAACTTTTTGCCTAAAAATAAAACGATTATTTTAATCGAAATTCAAAAAGAGGCTTTTTAAGGGAAGACTAAAAAGGAAATAAAACTGCTAATCAGGAAAATCTGCGAGAAAAAATATTCGCTCGCAGATTTTGCAGACCAAACAGATAAAAATAAAATAATTATCTTCCCAACCTTTTAATGTCTTTTGTTCTCTATAACAATATAAACCTTAATTTTTGTGTCATGAAATTAAAATTGTTTTCGTCTGCGCCTGGCAGTTTTCAAATGAATTTGAATGTTTTGCTTTTCTTTCTGTTTTTTATTGGAACGAAAACTTTCGCACAAAGTCCTGAACTTACCGTTAAAGGAGAAGAAGCTGAAAAAGTGAGAATGAGTAAACTTTTTGTGAATGTAAAAGTGGTAGGAAACATTGCTTATACGACTGCTGAAATGCATTTTTTTAACTCGGGAACTCGTCAAATGGAAGCAGAACTTATTTTTCCACTGCCTGAAAACGTTTCGGTTTCAAGATATGCGATAGACATCAATGGCAAACTACGTGAAGCAGTTCCGGTAAATAAAAATAAAGGGAAACAAGTTTTTGAAGCTATCGAACATCGTCGTGTTGATCCGGGATTATTAGAAAAAGTAGATGGAAATAATTTTAAAACAAGAATTTATCCGTTGATGCCAAATGGAGAACGAACAGTTGTTATTGGTTATGAAGAAGAACTTTCGGCTTTTGATAAAGATAATCTGGCGTATCAATTGGTAAGTCGATTTCCAAAGAAATTAGATCAGTTTGAAATTAATGTTACTGTTTTGGGAACTTCGACTGCGCCAATTGTTACTGAGAGCTCAGAGAAAGAAATCTCGTTTTCAAAATGGAACCAATCTTTCCAGGCATCCGTAAAAAAAGAAAATTATGAGCCTGCAGAAAAAATAGTTATTAAAATTCCAATTCAGCAAAATATCCCAAGTGTTATGATGCAGGATGCTGGCGGTCAATATTATTTTTATGGAAATACTTTTATAGAGGGAAATAAAATTGCTAAAAAAAATCCGGCTTCAATTGGTTTGATTTGGGATAATTCATTGAGCTGTAAAAACCGAGATTTAAAGAAAGAATTGGATTTGCTTGATGCTTATTTCCAAAAAAATAAAAATACAAAAGTGACTTTGTACTTTTTAAATTACACTTTCGAAAAGCAAAAAGAATTTGTGATTTCTAACGGAAATTGGACTGAATTAAAAACCGTTTTAGAAAATACAAAATACGATGGTGGAACGCGTTATTCACAAATTAGTTTTGAAAATCAGGATGAGTTTTTATTTTTCTCTGATGGATTATCTTCTTTAAGTGAAAACCTTCTGCCAAAAACTAAAAAGCAGGTTTATACTATTACTTCTTCTGTATCTGCTGATTTTTCTTTTCTGAATTATTCGGCAATGAAAACGGGAGGGAACTTTATCAATTTAAATCAGATAAGTGCTGAAACTGCTCTGGATAAATTAACGAATGCGAGTTTGAAATTTTTAGGAATAAAAGAAAATTTAACTACAACTGATTTATTTCCAATGGAAGGAACTCCGGTTTCAGGGAATTTTAGTTTTTCAGGAATTTCTTTGAATCCGAAAAATGAAATTACTTTATTATTCGGCTATAATAATGAAGCTGTTTTAGAAAAGAAAATTACGCTTGATGCAGCTGTTCAAAGTTCTGCTGATGTAAATATTGAAAAACTTTGGGCGCAAAAAAAAATTGCGAATTTTGAATTGCAATATGCTAAAAACGCAGATGAAATCGAGTTTCTTGGAAAGAAATTCGGCATTGTAACCAAAAATACTTCACTGATTGTTCTGGAAAATGTGAGAGATTATATTATGTACGATATTATTCCGCCAGCAGAATTACGTTCTGAATTTGACAGAATTAAAAAACAGGAACATGATACTAATGTGGCTCAGCAAAAAAGTAATTGGGACAATATAGAAAGTTATTTTAATGGATTAAATGTTTGGTGGAAAAAGAATCTTAAGTATAATGGACAAAAAATAGCATCTAAGTATAAACACAATAGACAAGTTCCAGGGCCGCCGCCGCCGCCAAGTGCTGAAGGCAGAAATGGGGATATAAGAATTGGAACTGAGGCTATAGTTGGAACTGAAACTATAAAAGGAGATCCTGATGCTGCTGTAACAATAGACGAACCTGTTGGAGCAGGATCAGTTTCAACTGTTATTGTGGAAGATAATGCTGTGTATAATACATCTACTCCGCCAAAGACTGATCAGGTAAAATTTGTTGCGCCTGTGGTTGCAAAAGCACAAGAGGTTACTGAGGATGTGCCAAAAATTACCGAATTAAAAGATAAAAAAGTTGGCAGTGAAGAAATACAAAGAGAGACGAATGCCGCTAAATTACAAGAAACAGTTGTGGCAGGTTATCTCCCAGAAAATGCTTCAAAAAACAAAGACCTTTCACAAGATTTAAATTTCAGTAGAGGTTATTTAGCTGGAGATTCAAAAAAGCCTTTAATTATAGTTGATGGTCAGTTTTATGAGGGTGAATTGACCGATTTAAAGTCAGATGATATTGATACAGTAGATGTTTTGAAAGATGCGTCTAGAATTGCTTCTTATGGCAGCAGAGGGGCAAATGGAGTTATTATCATAACAACGAAAAAGAAATCTTCAAATAGTGGAATTGTACAAACAAAAAGTTGGAATCCAGATCGATTGTATTTGAAAGCTTTAGCAAAAGTGCCAAAAGAAAAACAATACGATTTGTATTTTGAATTGAGAAAATCGCAGGAAAGAAACCCAAGTTTTTATTTTGATGTAGCTCACTTTTTTTACAATCAGGGCGATTTTAAAAAAGCATTGCTGATCATTAGCAATATTGCCGATTTAGGCTTAGAGAATCATCAGCTTTATAAAACTTTGACTTATACTTTGCGTCAGTGGAAAGATTATAATGATGCAGTTTTTACCGCAAAACAAGTCGTAAAATGGAGAGAACATGAACCGCAGAGTTTTAGAGATTATGCTTTAACACTAGAAGATGCTGGAAAATATCAAGAAGCATTTGATGAATTAATTAAAGCACTTGAAGTGAATTATTATGGAGAAATGAGCGGTCAGTATGAAGGTGTAGAAGATATTATTTTAATGGATGTTAACCGTATGATAACAGCACATTCTAGCATAAAAACGGGTAAGCTTGATAAAAAGTACCTTGCTAAAATGCCAGTTGATATCAGAGTCATTATGAATTGGAACCAAATGGATGTTGATTTGGATTTGCATGTAATTGAACCAACAAATGAAGAATGTTACTACAGCCATACTTCTACACAAATTGGAGGAAGATTTTCTAAAGATTTTACCGAGGGTTATGGCCCGGAACAATATATAATCAGAAATGCGGTAAAAGGGAAATATCAAATTAAAACCAATTATTTTGGAGAAACTGAATTAACAGAAAATGGTCCGGCAACATTAATGGTCGAAATTTATATTACGAGAGCAGGAAAAACTTCCAGAACTTTAAAAACAATTCAGTTAGGGAAAATAAAAGAGAATCAAGCTTTAGCCGAAATTATCTGGTAAAGTCTGCAAATTAAAAGGATGTCTTTCAAATTTAAAAGGCGAAATTACGTTGTTCCATTCTAAAAACGTAATTTTGCCTTTTTCTCGATAGCTTTCGGGACTAAAATCTGATATCTAAAATTATAGAATGACAGGAACCGTTTATAAATCTACAGGAAGTTGGTATACCGTAAAATCTGAAAAAGGCGATTTTATCGAATGCCGCATGAAAGGGAAGTTTAGAATGAAAGGGATTAAAAGTACTAATCCTATTGCTGTAGGCGATATTGTCGATTATGAATTAGAAGAAACTTCAGATACCTTAACAGGAACAATTCATAAAATTCACGAAAGAAAAAATTATATCGTTCGTAAATCGGTTAACTTGTCTAAGCAGATTCATATTATTGCTTCTAATATAGATCAAGTTTTTTTGTTGGTTACAATTGATAATCCGCCAACAACGACAAGCTTTATTGATCGTTTTTTGGTTACTGCCGAAGCATACGGAATTGAAGCTGTTCTAATTTTTAATAAAATTGATACGCTCAATGAACAGACATTAGACGATCAGCTTTATTTACAGCATATTTACACCGAAATAGGATATAAATGCCTCAGAATTTCTTCAACAGAAAATAAAGGCGTTGATAAACTGAAAGAAATGATGATAGGTAAAGTCAGCATGTTTTCTGGACATTCTGGAGTTGGGAAATCAACTCTGGTGAATGCGATGGAACCAAGTCTTCATTTAAAAACTACAGTAATTTCAGAACAAAGCAAGCAAGGACAGCACACTACAACTTTTGCTGAAATGTATGATTTGTCATTTGATGCTAGAATTATCGATACACCTGGAATTAAAGGTTTTGGGATTGTCGATATGGAACCAACAGAAATCAGCGGTTATTTTCCAGAATTTTTTAAGCTTAAAGATCAATGTAAGTTCAACAACTGTTTACATAAAGAAGAACCGCATTGTGCTATAAAAGCAGCTTTAGAAAAAGACGAAATTGCTTGGTCGCGTTACAATAGTTATCTTAAAATATTGGAAGGAGATGAAGAACATTACCGAACTGATATTTATGGTGATGATCGTGCAGCAAGTGATGAAACAAGAAAATAGCCATTTACATTTCATAACCAGCATTTTACACTTTAAAAAGGTCATTCTACTACCAAAATAATATTTTAATTCATGAAAATTGTTCTTCAAAGAGTTTCAGAAGCTTCCGTTACTGTTGACGGAGAAAAAACAGCCGACATTAAAAAAGGATTATTGGTTTTAGTTGGAATTGAAGATGCCGATACTCAGGAAGATATTGACTGGCTTTCGGGAAAAATCATTAAAATGAGAATTTTTGGTGATGAAAATGATGTTATGAACTGCTCAGTTCAGGATATCGACGGCGACATAATTGTTGTTAGCCAATTTACACTTCACGCCTCTACAAAAAAAGGAAACCGACCATCTTATATAAAAGCTGCAAAACCTGAATTTGCGATTCCGATGTATGAGAACTTTGTAAAATCTTTAGAAAAAGAGTTTAATAAAAAAGTGCAAACTGGAATTTTTGGTGCAGATATGAAGGTAAGTCTTATAAATGACGGTCCTGTAACTATTTTAATAGACAGTAAAAACAGAGATTAAAAAATCATTAGACAAATGTTAAGAATTTCTAAAAATAATATATATTTGACGAAATTACTTACTAATGAAAACCGCTTTTATTGCGTTATTTTTTTTCTCATTTGCCACCATTTCTTTTGCTCAAAAGGGTGAATATTCTGTTTTAACCATTGCAGACAGTTTAAAAGAGAATGCCAATGCCGTTGTTCGTTTAGATCAAACGGATATTACTATTGTTTCACAGCGAAGTATGAATATTAAAACACTGAGAGCTGTTACAGTATTAAATGAAAAAGGCATAAGAGCTGTAAGTGCTTCTGAAAATTATAATAAAAGAAGCTCTGTCAAAAATATTGAAGCAACTGTCTATGATGCCTTTGGCAGTGAGGTTAAAAAAATCAAACGTAAAGATTTTAAAGATGTCAGTGCAGTAGATGGAGTTACACTTGCTTCAGATGCTAGATATATTTATTTAGATTATACTCCAACCTCATATCCTTTTACAATAGTCTATACCAGTGAAACTGAAACTTCAAATACGGCTTTTCTTCCGCGTTGGTATCCTTTAGATCAATATTTTGTAAGTGTAGAAAAATCTATTTTAAATGTAAAATATCCTAATAATCTTGGCTTTAGAAAGAAGGAAAGTCTATTGTCGGTTTTTGATATAAAAAAAACAGATGATACAGAAAGCCAACTTTCATATACCGCAAAAAACATTACAGCTCAAAGACCTGAGGATTATAGTCCTGCATTTAATGAATTGTATCCAAAAGTGGTTATGAGTCTTGAATACTTTAATCTAGAAGGAATTGATGGAAATGCAAAAGACTGGAAGGAGTATGGAAAGTGGTTTTCAGAAAAAATATTAGCAGAAACAATAGTATTGCCTGAGGAAACCAAAACCAAGATAAAGTCACTTGCGGGAAATGAATCAGATCCTATAAAAAAAGCAAAAATTATTTATCAATATGTGCAGGAGAAATCCAGATATGTGAGTATTCAATTAGGTATTGGAGGATTCAAACCTATGCTGGCAACAGATGTTGATCGTTTAGGTTATGGAGATTGTAAAGCATTATCAAATTATACAAGGGCACTTTTAGATGTTGTAGGAGTTCCATCATATTATACTGAATTATATGGTGATCGTGATTTAAGAGATATAGATGAGGATTTCTTTTCGATAGAAGGAAATCATGTAGTTTTATGTATACCAAATAACGATAAACATGTTTTTTTAGAATGTACGAGTCAACAGGATCCTTTTGGATATCAGGCAAATTTTACAGACAATAGAAAAGTTATCGTAATTAAACCTGACGGAGGCGAAATAATCAGAACAAAAATTTATGAATCAAAAGATAATACTCAATTCAGTAAAGGAAACTATTCTTTAGATGAAAATGGCATTTTTTCAGGTAAAGTAAATATTGTTTCTGAAGGTTCTCAATACGGAATTAAACAACAAATTGAAAAACTGCAGCCTACAGAAAAAGAAGCGCATTATAAAAAGTACTGGGACAACATAAACAACATCAAATTAGGTAAAATAGCATTTGAAAACGATAAAGAAAATATTCGTTTCTCTGAAGATGTACAGTTAACCGCAACTAATTATGGTGCTGTAACAGGAAATAAAATGATTTTTGCTGTTGATGCCTTCAATCAAAATTCTGAAAATGTAAAGCGAATAAGAAACCGTAAAAATCCATTTCAAATTCAACGCGGTTACTTAGATACAGATGAAATTGAAATAAATCTTCCTGCCGGTTTCAGTATCGAATTCCTTCCTCAAAATTATGAGCTTAAAGGAAAATTCGGAGAATATAAAACAGAGATAATTAAAAAAGAAAATAATAAGCTAACCTATAAAAGGTCTATGTTTCTAAATCGCGGAAAATACTCTAGTAAAGAATATGATGAGTATAGACTTTTTATGGAGCAAGTGTCACGTAATGATAATGCTAAAATTATATTAACCAAAAACTAACCAAAAACTAACCAAAATGAAATTTAGTAAACCTTTATGTTTATCAATTCTGTTGTTGTTTGTTTCAAAAATAAGCGCACAGGATTTTAAATTAGGGAAAGTATCAATTGCAGAATTACAACAAAAGGTACATCCCAAAGATTCATCGGCAGTAGCTGCTGTTTTGTACACAAAAGGAGAAGCCAGAATTGAATATGATCCCAGCAATGGTTTTGTTACCTTAACGGATGTAGAAACGAGAATTAAAATTTATAAAAAAGAAGGTTACAGCTGGGCAAATCAAGCAGTCTGGTATTGGAATACTACTAACCTAAAAGAACGCGTATTTTTTACAGATGCCGTTACTTATAATTTAGTTGATGGTAAAATTGAAAAAACAAAACTTAAAAGCGATGGTACTTTTGATGAAGTGATTACTAAATACAAAGGACAAAAGAAAATTACAATGCCAAATGTAAAAGAAGGCTCAGTAATCGAATTTAGATATACAATCAAATGTCCAAGTGATCGATTGATAAGAGAATGGGATTTTCAAACCAGTATCCCAGTAAATTATTCTGAGTTTTCAGTACATATTCCTGAATATTATGTTTTTAATTCAAGACAAAAAGGATATGTTTTTCCTAAAGTAACGACTCTTAAGAATTCAAAATCGGTAACATTTACTACTAAAGAAAGATCTGGAGGAAATTCTGGTACAGCTACTGTGACTGAGTTTTCGAGAGATAAAGTAGATTATTTGGAAACTGAAACTACTTATGTGGCAGTTGATTTTCCTGCGATGAAAGAAGAAGATTATGTTAATAATATTGATAATTATACATCAAGTATTCAGTATGAGTTATCGGCCACAAAATTTCCAAATTCACCAATGAAAGAATATTCTACAAATTGGAGTTCAGTTGTGAAAACAATTTATGAATATGATGATTTTGGTCCTGAGCTAAATAAAACAGGCTATTTTGAAGAGGATTTAACAAAGCTGTTAGCTGGATTAAATACACCTGAAGAACGAATTTGGGCAATTTTTAATCATGTGAAATCGAATGTAAAATGGAATGGTTATACAGGTTATGGCTGTGAAAATGGAGTTAAAAAAGCATACAAAGAAAAAACAGGAAATATAGCCGATATTAATTTAATGCTTACTGCAATGCTGCGTCATTCTGGATTAAAAGCGCATCCAGTTTTAGTAAGTACAAGATCTAACGGAATTGCATTGTTTCCTAATAGATCAGCATTCAATTATGTAATTGCAGCTGTAGAAACACCAAATGGAAATATTTTAATAGATGCCACAGATAAATATTCTACACCAAATGTTTTGCCTTTAAGAGCTCTAAACTGGTCTGGAAGATTAATTAGAAAAGACGGAACTTCTGAGGAGATTGACTTAATGCCGAGTAAAACATCAAGTGATGCTGTTTCTCTAAGTTATACCATTGAAGCCGATGGTAAAATTTCAGGAAAAGCAAGAAGACAATCTACAGATTATAATGCAATGGTTAAAAGAGAGAATTCTTATAGTGTAAAACAAGAAGATTATCTTGAGAAATTGGAAAATCAAAATGGCAAAATTGAAATAAGCGAATATAAAAGAACAAATGAGAAAGAAATTTTGTTGCCGGCTATTGAGTCTTACTCATTTACAGGATCAAATTTATGTGAATTAATTGGAGATAAAATATACGTTAGCCCAATGTTGTTTTTTACCAATGATAAAAATCCGTTCAAACAAGAAGCTCGTGAATATCCGGTAGATTTTAGTTTTCCGTTTTTAGAAAAATATAATATTACCATTAAAATTCCAGAAGGATTTACAGTTGAAACAATACCAGCTCAAAGTGTTGTAAGTATGGAAGGTGATTTAGGGACTTTTAAATACAATATAGCAGCAAACGGAAATTTTCTTCAGTTAACAATTGCACATCAAATCAATGAAGCAATTGTGTCTGCTGAAAACTATGATATGTTGAAAGATTATTATAAAGCGATGGTTGCAAAAGAAACAGAAAAAATAGTTTTAAAACGTATTTAGTATGTTGCGATTTCTTCTGATTTGTACAGCATTCTTGTGGAATAGTTTTGATATCCAGGCGCAAAGATATGAGCTTGGAAAAGTCACTATTGACGAATTACAGGAAAAAATGCACCCTGCAGATTCTTCTGCTCCAGCAGCGATTTTATTTAAAAAAGGGAAAACAGTTTTTAACTATAATGGGAAAACAGGTTTTTCTGCAATTCATACTTATGAATTTAAAATCAAAATATACAAAAAAGAAGGCCTCAAATGGGCAAATCAGAAAGTGCGTTATTATGTTGGCTATCAGAATTTAAATGAAGAATTATTAACATTTTCAAATGCAGTCACATACAATCTTGAAGATGGAAAAATTGAAAAAACAAAGCTTGGTAATCAAGCGTTGTTCAAGAAGACAATTAACGAATATTGGAATGAAAAATCAATTACATTCCCAAATGTAAAAGTTGGATCTGTAATAGAATATAAATACGTTTTAAAGTCTGAAAACATTGTTCAATTTCCTGATTTTGATTTTCAATATAGTATTCCTTTAAATTATTTTGAATATAAAACAGAGTTTCCAGAATTTTATATCTATAAAAGTCTTTTAGTTGGTAATCATGTCTTAGAAAGCGATTCTAAAATTGTAATGGGAAGTCAGAATTTTACAGATAAATACGACCAAAGTCGTGTGATGACTTACAAGCAGATTAATGCGGTTTATTCTGGAAAAAACATACCTGCGCTAAAAGAAGAACCCTATGTCAATAATATAGAGAACTACCGAGGCTGTGTCAAACATGAATTAGAACGTGTCCGAATGCCGGATGAGCCTGTAAAGGATTATACAATAACATGGGAAGGTGTAGCTACTACTATTTTTAAAGAAGATCGTTTTGGAAAAGAACTCAGTAATAATAGTTTTTTGATTGAAGACGTAAAAAAAGTAGTTACAAATGTTTCTTCTCAAAATGACAGAATGAATGCTATTTTTCAGTTCGTTCAGAATAAAATGAACTGGAATGAAATTAATAGCTTATATACAGATAAAGGAATTGAAAAAGCATATAAAGATCAAACCGGAAATATTGCAGAAATCAATTTTATACTCTTAAATATGTTGAAATGGGCAGGAATAGAAGCAAATCCTGTTTTGGTGAGCACAATTGAAAATGGAATCCCAATTTATCCTACAAGGACTGGATTTAATTATGTAATTGCAGCAGTTGAAATTGATGGAAAGCAAATTTTATTAGATGCATCTAGAAAATTCACAGTACCAGATATACTTCCTTTAAATGTTTTAAACTGGAAAGGAAGATTAATTAAGAGCGACGGAACGTCAAAAGAAATTGATTTAGTTCCTGCAAAACCTTCAAAAGAAAGTGTCAATATAAGCTTTAGGCTTAATGAAAATGGAAAAATTGATGGAAAAATTAGAATTCAAAGAACAGATTATAAAGCTTATAAATTTAGAATTGAAAACGGAAAACAAAATCAGGAGAATTATCTTGAAAAATTGGAGCAACAGCTTGGCAATCTGAAGATTTCAGATTATTTAGTAACTAATAAAATCTCCAATATTTCTGATCCGCTTATAGAAGCCTTCAGTTTTGAAACTGATAATTTTGTAGAAATGATAGGAGGAAAATTATATATAAGTCCCATGTTGTTTTATACGCAGTCAAAAAATCCTTTTGTACAGGACGATAGACAAATGGGGGTTTATTTTGGATATCCTACACAAGAGAAAGTTTTTGCAATTTTAGAAATTCCGCAAGGTTATATTGTAGAAATGCTGCCAAAATCAACTAGACTTTCTCTCGAAGATAAGTCTATAAGTTTATCATTAAATATTTTAAACGAGGGAAACAAAATCCAATTTAGCTTTTCAAAAGACATTAACAATAGTATTTTTGCAGCTGAAGATTACAATGCATTGAAAACTATGTTTCAAAAAATGATTGCTAGTCAAAATGAAAAAATTGTTCTAAAAAAAGCTTAAAGATGGATTTGAAAAATGCACAACTAGATGTTGATACTTGGATAAAAGAACACGGTGTTCGATATTTTAACGAATTAACAAATATGGCTCAGCTTACAGAAGAAGTAGGCGAAGTGGCTAGAATTATTGCTCGTCGTTATGGAGAACAATCTGAGAAAGAAAGTGATAAAAATAAAGATTTAGGGGAAGAATTGGCCGATGTTGTTTTTGTTGTTCTATGTCTGGCGAACCAAACAGGAATTGATTTACAAGCTGCTTTTGATAAAAAAATGGACTTAAAATCAGTTAGAGATAAAGATCGTCACAAAAACAACGATAAATTGAAATAATTGTGAAATTTTAGCGCAGATTTTGATTTACGAGCGAGGAGTGGTAAATTGCGCACTCGAATTATGTCACTCACAATTCGCAACTCATAACTAAAATCATGAATTTAAAATTAAGCACGAATTCACAATTTACGATTGATAATTCGCAACTAAATATTACGGGTTCTAAAAGCGAAACAAATCGCTTATTATTACTAAAAGCATTATTTCCAAATATCACATTAGCCAATACTTCAAACTCTGATGACAGCGAAGTAATGCAGAAAGCGCTGGCAGGAAATGACGAAATTGTTGACATTCACCATGCTGGAACGGCAATGCGATTTTTAACAGCATATTTTGCAGTAAATGAAGGCAGAGAAGTGGTAATGACAGGCTCAAGCAGAATGCAGGAGCGCCCGATTAAAATTTTAGTTGAAGCTTTGGCACAATTAGGCGTTGAAATTTCATATGAAAAAGAAGTTGGTTATCCGCCAATTCGAATCAAAGGAAAAAAAGTAACCGCTTCAAAAGTTACTTTAGCGGCAAATGTAAGCAGTCAGTATATATCTGCACTTTTGTTAGTAGCGGCAAAATTAGAAAATGGTTTAGAGTTAACTTTAGAAGGAGAAATAACTTCGATTCCGTATATCAAAATGACTTTGGCTTTGCTAAAAGATTTAGATATTCAAACTAGTTTTGAAGGAAATGTAATAAAAGTTTATCCTAAAGAATCTGTTGAATCAAAAGAAATGGTTGTAGAATCTGATTGGAGTTCTGCGTCGTATTTCTTTAGCCTTGTGGCTTTGGCTGATGCTGCAAAAATAACTTTAAGCAGTTATAAAGAAAACAGCTTGCAAGGAGATTCTGAATTAGTTTCTCTTTATGAAAAAATGGGTGTAAAAACTACTTTCCAAAATAATCAAATGACATTGGAAAAACAAGTTGGTTTTGCATATGAAGATGTAAATTTTGAATTGAATAATACACCAGATATTGCGCAAACAATTGTAGTAACTTGTTTAGGTTTAGGAATTGGATGCCATTTAACAGGTCTTCATACACTGAAAATTAAGGAAACAGATAGACTTGAAGCTTTAAGAATTGAGCTTACAAAATTAGGAGCCAATATTTCTGTAACTAATGATAGTTTGACTTTATTGCGATCTGGAGAAATTAATCAAGATGTTCATATTGCAACTTACAACGATCACCGTATGGCAATGGCATTTGCACCGCTTGCTATAAAAGTGCCAATTATTATTGATGATGCCGAAGTAGTTTCAAAATCATATCCAGATTTTTGGAATGATTTAAAGGCTTTAAACTTTCAAGTTTCAGAATTGTAATCAAATTGTACTATATAAGTTCATTTAAATAAAGGACTTAATAAAGATTAATAATATAACCTCTGGTTTCAACCAGAGGTTTTTTTGTTTAAGAAATCCAAATTAAATGAACTTATCTAACTTATATGGTAAAAAAAACATTTTTAATGGTTCTGAAAACTCCACTAAATCAGGGACTTTTGAAAATAAACATCAAAACACTTGACAACGCCTATCTCACAATCGTATATTTGCAAGCGATTTAAAATTTTAGATAAAAAAGTCTAAGATTGATATTTTAAAATCTAACTTCAAATATGAAATTATCACACTTCAATTTCAATTTACCGAAAGAACTTTTGGCTGAATTTCCGGCAGAAAATAGAGATGAATCTCGTTTAATGGTAATTGACCGTCAAAAACAAACAATAGAGCACAAAATGTTTAAAGATGTTATCAATTATTTTGATGACGGAGACGTTTTAATTCTTAACAATACAAAAGTTTTCCCTGCACGTTTGTACGGAAACAAAGAAAAAACTGGTGCAAGAATTGAGGTTTTCTTATTAAGAGAATTAAATTCTGAGCAGCGTTTATGGGATGTTTTAGTTGATCCAGCTAGAAAAATCCGTATTGGTAATAAACTTTATTTTGGCGATGACGATTCATTAGTTGCCGAAGTAATTGATAATACAACTTCTCGTGGTAGAACATTACGTTTTTTATATGACGGTTCTTACGAAGAGTTTAGAAACAAATTGACAGAACTTGGAGAAACTCCAATTCCTAAATATATCAGCAGAGAGGTTACTGCCGAAGATGCTGAAAGATACCAAACAATTTATGCAAAAGAAGAAGGAGCTGTAGCGGCACCAACTGCTGGTTTACACTTCTCAAAACACCTTTTGAAAAAATTAGAAATTAAAGGAGTAAACTTTGCTGAAGTTACACTTCACGTAGGTTTAGGAACTTTTAATCCAGTTGAGGTTGAAGATTTATCTAAACACAAAATGGACTCTGAAGAATTAATCATCAGACAAGAGGCTTGCGACATTGTAAATGAAGCAAAAGCAAAGAAAAAACGTATTTGTGCTGTAGGAACAACTTCTATGCGTGCAATTGAAAGTTCTGTTTCTTCTGCAAATACTTTAAATCCTTATGAAGGATGGACAAATAAATTTATTTTCCCTCCTCACGATTTTAGTATTGCAAACTGTATGATTACTAATTTCCACACACCAAAATCAACATTATTAATGATGATTTCTGCTTTCTGTGGTCATGACTTAATGAAAAAAGCATACGACGAAGCGATCAAAGAAGGATACAAATTCTATTCTTACGGAGATGCGATGTTAATTCTTTAATTAGAATTTATTTTCAAAATAAGAACCCGACAGTTTTTTTAGAATCTGTCGGGTTTTCTGTTTTTAATGGTTTCAAGTTTCAGGTTTCAAGTTTGATGTTCGTTATGCGATTTAACCGAAAAGTTCGCAAAGCTTTGTGTTCTTATGCATTTGGTAAACACAAACGGAACAAAAAACCTTGCGAACTTTGCAGTTAAATACCACGAAGCATATCAACTTGAAACCTTAAACTTGAAACAAAATAAACAATTTTTGTTATTTTAGCATCCAAAACAAAAACACAATGACTTTTCAAAATACACGCGAATTCGCGAAACAATTAGATGCTCAAGATTCATTGAATCACTATCAAGATCAATTTATTTTCCCAAAAGTAAATGATAAACGAGTAATTTATTTCACTGGAAACTCTTTAGGATTGCAACCAAAACGTACAAAAGCTTATATAGACGAGGTAATGAATGACTGGGCAGAATTAGCTGTTGAAGGTCATTTTTATGCAGAGAAACCTTGGTGGGATTATCAGGAAAGATTCGCTGAACCATTGAGTAAAATTGTGGGAGCACTTCCGTCAGAAGTTACCGTTATGAATACTTTAACCGTAAATCTTCATTTATTGATGGTTTCTTTTTATCAGCCAAAAGGAAAGCGTTATAAAATTATCTGCGAAGAAAAAGCATTTCCATCAGATCAATATATGTTCCAGAGTCAGGTTCATTTTCATGGATATAAACCAGAAGATGCCATTGTAGAAGTTAAACGACGCGAAGGCGAGCACAATATTCGTCTTGAAGATGTTTTAGCAAAAATCGAAGAAGTTGGCGACGAATTGGCTTTAGTTTTAATTGGAGGTGTAAATTATTATACGGGACAAGTTTTCGATATTAAAACCATAACTGCAGCTGGGCAAAAAGCAGGAGCGAAAGTAGGCTGGGATTTGGCACATGCAGCTGGAAACATCAAATTAGAACTTCACGATTGGAATGTAGATTTTGCCGCTTGGTGCAGTTATAAATATATGAATTCAGGACCTGGAAATGCTTCAGGAGTTTTTGTTCATGAAAGACATCACAGCGATCTAGATTTACCACGATTTGCAGGTTGGTGGGGACACAATAAAGAACGTCGTTTTAAAATGGAACCAAACTTTGATCCTGTTCAAGGAGCAGGAGGATGGCAGATTAGTAACCTTCCAGTGTTGTCATTAGCACCCTATTTAGCTTCTGTAGAGATGTTTGCTGAGGTTGGAATGGATGCTTTAATTGCAAAACGGGATCATATTACGTCTTATTTAGAATTTATTCTGCACGAAATTGATAAGGAAGTTGATAGTACTTTTGAAATCATTACGCCAGCGAATCCTGAAGAAAGAGCTTCACAATTGTCTGTTTTTCTACATGGAGAAGGAAGAAGCTTGTTCGATTATTTAATGAAAAATGGAGTTATTACAGATTGGCGTGAACCAAACGTAATTCGTCTGGCGCCAGTTCCTTTGTATTGCTCTTATGAGGACATGTATGACTTTGGGCAAATTTTGAAAAAAGGAATTTTAGGAAAGTAATATTCGTTGTTCTTCGAAATGAGATAAAATTGTCAATGAATCCATAATCTTCAAATCATATAAACTTTCCAAAAAATTCTGTAATAAGCATTATAGCAGATATCCTTTATTTTGTAGTGTATAATTATTAAAAACTACAATCATGAAAGGCTTATTTATTTTATTAGCGGTAATACTTTTAACTTCTTGTCAGAATCAAAATAAAGAAGATATAAATAAAGCCAAACAAGCCAGTATTGATTCAATGAAAGTTGAGATTAACAAGCAGCGAGTTATCGATTCAATGAAGACTGAAATGGCTAAGATTAAAGAAGAACAAAAAATTGAATCTGAAAAAGAAAAAGTTGTTGTTGTGCATCAGCAAGCAAATGGAACTGCTGCAGCGACAACAGCAGCACCAGCACCAGCTAAAAAGAAAGGTTGGAGTTCTGCAGCTAAAGGCGCGGTAATTGGTGCAGGAGTAGGAGCCGCAACTGGAGCAATTGTCAGTAAGAAAAAAGGACAAGGTGCAATTATAGGCGGATTAGCCGGAGCAGGAGTTGGAGCCGGAACAGGTGCAATTATTGATAGTAAAAAGAAAAAGGAGTAACTGCTTTTTCTGTTTAAATAAATAACCCCGATTAAGATATCTTGATCGGGGTTTTGTTTTAAGCTAATTGTAAAGTTGGTATTGAAATTGCGTTTAATTCTGATTTATAAAAATCGAATTGCTTTTTGATTTTTTCTTCCTCATCTTTAAAATAGAAAGTAGATGAAAATAGATTTTGATAATATTCAATTCCATCTAAAATATTTGTTTTAAAAGAATTCCATTTTTTAAGCTGATTTGTGCTTACTTCGCCAGAGATTGTTTCGATCTCATTTCTAAAATAATCAACATACATTTTTAATTCTTTCACAAATAAATTGGGGCGGTCATTAGTTCTTATAATTGTTTTGCCTTGATAAATATGCTGTACCATTTCTTTCAGTGAAACTTCCTGATCAAAATAAGCCATATTTGGTCCTGGACAAATTACAACGCCTTGCGCTTGACCTTTTATTTTTATATCATTTTCAAGATATGAAGCATTTGCTAAACCAACACATAAACATGATTTTTCAGTGATTTTCATTTTACTTTTTTCAAATGCATCAGCAGATAAAGTATTTTTTACGCTTTCTAGTTCTGCTAGTTTTATATCCTGATATTTTTTTGAAGCCGTACAAATTCCGTGAGGATCATATTCTTTGCTTAATGCTAAAAATTTCTTCGGGCACGAACTTCCTGCCTTATTTTCGTGAATACGTTTTTGTTTTAAGACTTCGTTTGAAGTGCCGCGCAAAGTATTAAAAGGAACTCCCAAAGGCGAAATATGACTTAAATACAAATCATTTTCTTTGGCTTTCATTAATAAATTTCGGGTTTCCTGATCAACAGAAGTAGCTTCTGGAACTAATAAAAATGGAGTTCCCCAGCCCACAGAATCAACTTTGTATTGGTCTAATAAAAATTCATGCTCCTCAGCAGTTCCAACACCGCCTTGAACCGTAATTTTTAGGTCTAAAGGATTTTCTGGAAAAGCTTGATTTTTTAGCTGTAGAGCCTTAATCATTAAATCGTGAGCAGATTGTACCAATTGCTCTTTTTTCTGCTTGAATTCTTCTAAAATCGTCCCTAATAAGAGTCCGTCAGTTGCAAAAGCGTGACCGCCGCAGTTTAATCCGGATTCAATTCGATATTCAGAAACCCAAAGTCCTTTTTTAGCAAGGAAATTACCTTGAATCATAGCCGATCGAAAATCACTTACTTTTAGAATAATTTTCTTTTTTAGTTCGTTCTTTTCATTTGGAAAAAAATCTTTGAAGTTTTCAAAGTAGCTGTACAATCTCGGATTCATTCCAGCAGAAAGTACAACAGACGATTCTAAATTACTATTTGCAAAACCTCTTAAAGCCGCGTGAGCATCATTAAATTCAATTGGAAGCTGTTCATTTTTTATAAAATTATCTTTGTCCAGTTTTGTCATAATGTTAACGTCAATTTCTCCTGGAAAAAGATGTGATTCAATATAACTTTGAATGTTTTCTTTAAAAGAAATACCATCATCCAATAAATTCTGGAAACCTTTTTTAATATCAGAAGTATTAGGCAGCATCGACATGAAATGTTCAAGAGCCGTTTTGCTTTCTGTTAATTCGGTTTTAAAAGTTTCGAATTTTTCTTTTACAATTTTGTCGACTAAATTTAAGTAAGAAGTAATTCTTTCAGCGCGATAATCGTGAAATTTCTGACTTATTTCTTCGTATGGAATGTTGAATTTAGTGCTGTAGAAATTACGCATCTTTTCAATTAGATCGTCATCAGCGATTGAAACCACAGACGAAATCCCGTATTGAGCCACTCTTATTGGGCTGTCTATCGTATAGGCAAGTCCCATTACCGGAATATGGAAAGTATGCAAAGGTGTTTTTGTCATTTGTTTTCAGATTAAAATAAAAGCAAATGAAAAAAAAAATAATTTTTAAAAACCTGATAATTATCAGGTTTGTAGATTGTTGAGAAAGTTTTTCCGCCATTAGGTCGCTCTCAATTTTGTCATTCCGAGGAACGAGGAATCTTCGTAAGTAACTCCGCATGCAAATTCACAATTGTTTATTTATTTTTATACATAAAAAGTAAGAATAATCTTTTTGTTTTTGTTTCTAGGATTGGAACAAATAATTAATTTGATTAAATGGAATCATTACAAGGCTATCACACTTATTACATCTACATTATAACAAATAAGTTTAAAACCTTATTTTACACCGGGGTAACAAACAATTTAAGGGTTCGTTTATGTCAGCATAAAGAAAATGTCACTGGAGAAAATAAAACTTTTACTTCAAAATATAAAGTTGAATTTTTATTGTACTACGAAAAATTTACGTGGATTCAAGAGGCAATTATTCGAGAAAAGGAGATAAAAGGCTGGACTAGAGATAAGAAAATAGAATTGATTAAAACAATTAATCCAGACTTAGATTTTTTGAATCATATTTTTCTTAAGATTATTGATTTACTAATATGAAATACTTTGTAGAGCTTCTTACAAAGATTCCTCGTTCCTCGGAATGACAAAATTGTGGTAAATACCTTGAGTTTAAACAAAACTAAATCAAAATCTTCTTCAAAGACTCTGCAATACTTCGCCATAAAAAATTGTAAAATGACTTTTCCTGAATTCTTTCAATTTCAATATCAGCGGTTTTTGTTTTGTCTTTTGAGTCATTTTTTACCAGTAAATTGGCAATAGCTGATTTGAGTTTGGCTTCTTTTTCAGGCTTTTCCTTTTTATATAATTTCACTTTTAAGTCATCATAATCTAGAGATGCATTTCCTTTTGAGATGTTGTCATTTCCGTAGAAATCAAAGCGATATTTATTAAAATTTCCTGTAAAGGAAGCGTTCATATAGGGTTTGCTGAATTGTCCCATGGCAGAAACATCAAAGTTTGAAATAACGCCTTGAATATGAAAACTATCTTTTTTATCTAAAACATTAAAACTCCAATCAACATCCAGCGGAGAGTTTTTCATGAAAAGGCATTTCACTTTAATTTTGACATCATCGGTTTTTTTCCATCCAAAACCACTTTTTAAATTGACTGCCTGCAAATTGAATTTGTCGAAATTTAAAACTCCAGGGCCTTTGGCGAAATCAATTTCTTCTTCGTAAACCAATTTCGATTTCAGAACTTGTAAAGTGTCAATTTGGAGTGGGAATTTAATATTTCGCAATAAATGATTGTAAAGATATTTTTTACTCAGATCATCTTTTGGCATTTTTCCGCGATAGATATTGGCGTCAAAATGATTGATCACAACTGAATTTGCTCTGAAGAAAAAGCGATCGTTTTTAAAACCCCAATTCATTTTTTGTACTTGTGCCGAATCGAATTTTAAGGTATAAATGTCCTTTTCTTGATCTAATCGTTTAATAAATTCTCGTCGATTGAATTGAGGAAGGTGAGAGAAGTTGTTGATTTTTAAAAAGTTCTTCTCGGTGCTTATTTTACCAATATTGATATGATAAAAAGCATTTGGTCTGTAAAACAAACTATCAATAACCAGCGCATACGTTTTATATTGCAGCGGGATTTTTTGTTTTAAAGTAGCATCTGTCAACAGAATTCCTTCTAATTTTAGGATGATTTTTTTGATGCTTAAAATTGGTTTTTCAGTATCTAAAGAAACAACATCCACCGTTCCGTCATTAAGATAAATGTTTGAAACAGCAATTATTTTTCGAAAAGGTTCAATGATTTGGGTTTTGATACTTTTGTTGTCGTTTAAAAGTTTTTCGCCTTTTTTGTATAAAATAACACGCGGTTTATTGATAATTATACTTTCGGCCTGAATAATATCTCTAAAAGCCAGATCCCAAATATTAAAATGTTTAATTGTAACTGATTCAATTTTAGAAAAAAGCCCATTTTTACTATCTTTTGGTTCGTTTTTCGGACTTACTAATAATGTTTGGGCATAGATATTACGGGAAAAAAGTGAAACTTCAATTTTTTCGTAATTGATGTTGTAAGCTGTTTTGTTCTTTTCGTGAATAATAATTGGAAGCTGTTTTTTGATCCAGTAATTAAGACTAATGTTGGTCAGAATTACAAGTACAAAAAGAGAAATTACTCCAATAGTTATTTTTTTATAGACAGACATTTATAGTATTGATTTTAAATACATAAATTTAGACTTTTAAAGGGAATGAATTTTACATTATTCTGCTTTTTGGTTACATCATTTTATAAACCTTATTTATTTATACTTTTTACGAAATATGAGAAGATTTAAAAAATTTCTGTTGGTTTTATTAGTACTTGTTGTTGTAATTGGAATAGGTTTATGTGCCTATATTTTTCATTTAAAACCCAAATATGAAGGTGAATTGCAATTGAAAAACCTTCAAAAGGAAACGACTGTTTATTTTGACGAATACGGCGTTCCTCATATTTATGCCGATTCTGAAGAAGATGCAATGACTGCTCTTGGATATGTTCATGCACAGGAAAGATTGTGGCAGATGGAATTGCTTCGCAGAATTGCTCCGGGCAGGTTATCAGAAATCTTCGGAACTGTTACACTCAAAAATGATAAGTTTTTCGCTGGAATTGGTATTGAAGAAGCTTCGGCGAAAGCCATTTCAAAATTAGACAAGAATAGTGCGAGTTATAAACTAACGCAGGCTTACTTAGACGGAATTAATCAATACTTGGAGGAAGGAACTACACCAATTGAATTTACTCTTGTTGGTGTTAAAAAGCAAAAATTCACTATAAATGATGTGTATAATATTTTTGGATATATGTCTTTTAGTTTTGCAATGGCTCAAAAAACAGATCCATTATTGACAGATATTCGCAATAGATATGGTGCCGCTTATTTGAAGGATTTAGGAATTGAAGGGGAATTCAATACAACGCAGATCAAGAGTTCAAAAGAGAATATTGAAGAATATACAGAGATTTCAAAATCTATAACAGCTTTATTAGACAAATCGCCAATTCCGCCATTTGTAGGAAGTAACAGCTGGGTTGCTGGTCCGCATAAAACGAAAAGTGGAAAAGTAATTTTTGCGAATGATCCGCATATTGGGTTTTCACAGCCTGCAACTTGGTATGAAGCACATATTGTGACGCCAAAACATGAACTTTACGGCTGTTATTTGGCAGGAACTCCTTTTCCGTTATTGGCACACAATCGTGATTATGCTTATGGTTTGACTATGTTTGAAAATGATGATATCGATTTTTATCAAGAAAAGAACAAAACAGGAGATTTAAATCAATATCAAACGCCAACAGGTTTTGCAGCTTATGAAGTTAGAAAAAAGACGATTAAAGTAAAAGATACTTCGGATGTTGTTTTAACAATAAAATCAAGCCGACATGGACCAGTTATGAATGATTTACTGGATCATTTGGATAAGAAGAATCCAATTGCAATGTTGTGGACGTATACGCAGCAGCCAATTCAGATTCTTGATGCTGTTTATGGACTTTCGCATGCAAAGAATAAAGAGGAGTTTAGAAAAGCGACTCAATTAGTGGCAGCACCGGGATTAAATGTCATGTATGGTGATGCTAAAGGAAATGTTGCTTGGTGGGCAACGGGAAAATTGTATAAGCATAATAAAGGTGTAAATACGCATTTAATTTTAGATGGTTCAACAGGAAAAGAGGATATTGTTGAGTATTTGGATTTTTCAAAGAATCCATCTGCCGAAAATCCAAAATGGGGATATGTTTATTCGGCCAATAATCAGCCTGAAGCAATTGATGGTTATTTGTATCCAGGATATTATCTGCCAGAAGACCGTGCCAAAAGAATTTCTGGATTAATGGATGCAAAATCGGATTGGGACAAAGAAGCAATCAGTAAAATGATTTATGACAATACTTCTGATGTTGCGGTTGAAACGGTTAAAAATCTAATTTCGAATATCGATCTTAATACGATTTCGAATGAAGAAAAAGAAGCTGTCAATGTTTTAAAGTCTTGGAAAGGAACAACAAATCTTGAAGATACTGCGCCAACGATTTATAATAAATGGGTGTATTTATACTTGAAGAATACTTTTGAGGATGAAATGGGAGAGGATAACTTTAATTTGTTTTTAGGAATCTCGATAGGGAAACAAGTTATTGCCAATCAAATTAAAAATGAAAATTCAGTTTGGTGGGATAATGTCAAAACTAAAAATGTAAAAGAAACCAGAAAGGATATTGTTGCAAAATCATTTCATGAGACTGTTGCCGCGCTTCAAAAGCAATTAGGAAATACTGTTGCCGATTGGCAATGGGAGAAAGTACATACGGTTGAACACGAACATCCGCTTGGTAAAATTGCTGCACTTCGAGGTTTATTTAATGTTGGTCCTTTTGGATCTCCGGGATCAAATGAAGTAATTAATAACTTATTTTTTGGTTTAAACAATGAAGGGAAATATTATGTAAAAGGCGGTCCATCAACGAGACGAATTGTTGATTTTTCGGATATTGAAAACAGCTGGAGTATTTTGCCAACAGGACAATCAGGAAATCCATTTAGTAAACATTACAGCGATCAAGCAGAAATGTACAACGAAGGAAAGTTCAGGAAAATGAAGCTGAATAAAGACGAAATAATAAAAACGTCTACAAAATTAGTTTTGAAACCAAAACAAAAATAGTTTCAAGTTTAAAGTTGTGAGCGTTAAGAACCTTTGTTCCTTTGCATCTTTGAATCTAAAAAAAACCTTCCCATAA
>NZ_MUHD01000024.1:108600-127293 GCF_002217395.1 Flavobacterium plurextorum
TTATGGGAAGGTTTTTTTTAAACTCTATTTTTTCGAAAGATCTGCTAATACCTTCTTTCCATTTTCGTTTGTTGGGTCAAGCTCTACAGATTTTTTATAATTTGCAATTGCGGCTTTTTTATCGCCGTCTGCTAAATAAGCCTCACCTAAACTATCATAAGCATTTCCTGATTTTGGGAAAACTTCGGTGTTGATTTTAAAAACTTCGATCGCTTCTTTCTTTTTTCCAGTTTGTAATAATTGATATCCAACTCGATTCATATCTTCTTCCTTGACAGTATATGAAGGATCATTTTTTAGTTTTTTATAATTTTCAGTTCCATTTGCAGCGCCTTTTTCATTATAAATATCTAATAAATCAAGTGCAAGCGATTTTTTAGGCTGATTAAACGACCGATTGTACAAAATAGCACGAATTGCTGTATTCATTTCTCCCAAAACAGTTCCTCCTGTATTATTCAATAAAACAACCAAGTTTTTATCAGCAGGAATACGCG
Organism: Flavobacterium plurextorum; assembly: GCF_002217395.1. Taxonomy (GTDB): domain Bacteria; phylum Bacteroidota; class Bacteroidia; order Flavobacteriales; family Flavobacteriaceae; genus Flavobacterium; species Flavobacterium plurextorum. The sequence continues at coordinate 109,098 of NZ_MUHD01000024.1, forward strand.
AAATAATGGTGTTAAATCCGTTAATTCCACCGCCATGTTCAACAACGTTTAATTTGCTGTTCTCTCCGTTTGGCACTTCATAAGTAGACCATCCATATCCGTAAAAACCATTCCAAGCTTTAATATAAGGTTTAAATAAAGACTCCATGCTTTTTTCTGTAAGCAGTTTGTTGGTGTAAAGCGCCTGATCCCATAAAAATAAATCTTCTACAGTTGAGTACAAAGATCCAGCTGCATACGGAAGACTCATATCAAGGTAAGCCGCATTTCTAATTGCTTTTCCTTGCCTTTCGTAACCAGCAGCTCTGTTTTTTAAAATAATATCGCTGTGATCGTAACCAGAATTAACCATTTTTAAAGGCGTGAAAATAATTTCCTGTAGATACTGCTCGTAAGTTTTACCCGAAATTTTCTCGATAATATAACCCAATAAAAAATAACCAGAATTACTGTAATTGAATTTTTCACCAGGAGTAAAATCAAGCGGAAGACTAGAAAACGTTTTTACAAACTCTTCAGGAGTATAGGGATTTCGGCTTTTATCTTTAAAGAAATTTGGAAGCGATGTATAATTTGGAATTCCAGAGGTATGCGTAAGCAACTGATGAATTGTTATTTTGTCGCCGTTTGCTTTTGGGTAATCTGGTAAATACGTTGTAATAGGAACATCTAGTTTTATTTTTCCTTCTTCGGCGAGTTTTACAATTAAAAGTGCCGTAAATTGTTTACTGATAGAACCAAGTCTAAATTTAGTATCCGTTTGATTTGGAATATTCCATTCCATATTAGCAGAACCAAAACCTTTTTTGAAGATTACTTTCCCGTTTTCAGCTACCAAAGCCGAACCGTTAAATTGTCCATACTCATTATATTTTGCTAAAAGCTGTTCAATTTGCTGTGCTTTATTTTGAGCAAAAAGGCTTACAGTAAAAAGAAGCAGCATAGTGCAGACTGCAATTGATTTGATTGATTGTTTCATGATTAACGATAATGGTTAAGATTAATGAATAATTCGTTTTTGATTGATGATTGAAACTTTGTAACGGCTTTTATTTAAGTAAGTTGAGTCTAAATTACAACGTTTTTATGAAAAATAGAGATGCCGTTAAAAGGTTAGACGATTGATTTGGATTTTGGTTTCAACATCAATCAATATTTTTTCATTTTATTTCAAATCAAGACGAATTTTGAGCATAAACATAAAGATGCTATTAGAGGTTTATGCTCGTAACTAACAATTCGTTTTATCTTCCATTAATTAATTTGAACTTATTTAAATTAACCTTTTGAGTGTAATTAATTTTATCACATAGAAACATAGATTTTGACTTCTCATAAAAGACATTTCACTTAATTGAAATGAACATAGTACGCTTATGTGAAAGAAATGTATTCCTTTTGTATTCTTTTTCCAGGCTGAAAATCTATGTTTCTATGTGTTAAATAAACATTTAGGATCAGACGAGGGCAATTACATTCAAAGGATTTTAATTATATGATTTTGCTTATAAGCAATAATATTAGAATAAGTAGTTTTATCATGATATTTAGTAGTTAAAGCATTACTTCGTTTCAATGTCGATTATTTTTTGACCAATTTCACCCAAATAATGATTCACTATTTTCTCGTAAACTTTATAACCATCGTCAACATTGGTAAAAATGATTAAACCCTGCTTTGTCTTTGGAAGTAAGATAAAAATAGTCTGAACACCTTTATCCGCACCGCCATGTGATAAAGCATAAATATTATTGCCTAAATCGTAGATTTCAAAACCAAGTCCGAAGTATTTGTTTTTTTTCGTTTCAACCTGATGTGAAGTCATGTCGTCGAAGACCTTTTTACTCAATCCATCACTATTTATTACGCTGCATAAAAACGTTCCATAATCTTCAATAGTCGTTAATAAATCATCGGCAGCGTTTGCTGTTTTGTTTTTGGTTGGTTCATAGGCGTTTCCTTTATTATCATAACCAATAGCATACCTCGAAAGATCTATTTTATCATTCCAAACTAGTTGGGTATCCGTCATTTTTAGAGGTTGAAAAATTAATTCATCCGCTAATTGATCCAGTGTTTTGTGAAACTTTTTTTCAAGTGCTTTTCGTAAATATTCTAATCCTTCGCCAGAATATTGATATTTAGTTCCGGGTTTAAATTTAAAATCCAGCTTGCCAGATTCGTTCATAAATCTCCAATTCGGAAAACCCGTTTGATGGCTTAAGATAATTCTTGTCGTTAAAAGTTTTGCGTTGGGATCTTTTGCAATATCAGGATCCGTCCAATATTTATAAAGCGGTTCATCTAAATCCCATTTACCCGAACTTACTAATTTTAGAGTCACAATGGCAGTTATAGGTTTAGTTAATGAAGCAACATTCCAAATTGTATTATAAGGCGCCGAAACATCTTTTTTAAGTTCTCCAAAAACCTTAATCTGTTTCAGTTTTCCGTCAGTAATAATTCCAATTCCTAAAGCTGGAATATTATTTTCTTTGAGCCATTTTTCTGTCTCCTGTTCATTGTCAAAAATATTAGTTTTACCCGCTGTAGAACTTGTCATTTGATGATTATAACTCAACGATCTTGCTAGTTTCCAATCTTTATTTTTTAACAGCCATAGATGTGTGAATTTGGCAAAACTACCTGCTTTCTCTGGGTTTCCTGCTGTATATTCATAAAAACGATGCGTACCCATTTGTATAGCACCATATAAAATACCATTTTTAAACAACGGATAAACTTCAGTACTTCCGTCAATTAATTCTCTTCGATAATTGTATTTTCTTGTTGGAGAACAGATGCCATTTTTAAAAGTTTTTAAAAAACGAGCCTTATCCGAAATGCTGTCTTTGTCGTGATAAAACTCAAAATCTTCAGTATAAAGATTTTCAAACTGTTTTACATCGCAAGTATTAAAACCTACATTAAAAAGAAGACTGTCTTTTGATATAATAGTTTTGTACAAGTTTGAGGTTTTGTCTTCCTGCGCAAGTCCAATTTGGATTTGAAAAAGTAAAATTCCAATTAACAGAATTTTTAATTGAAATAAAGTGCGTTTGATTTTCATTTTGTGATTGATTGATGATTAATGATTTGGCAAAATTAATTCAAACCAAAGCGCACAAAATTGTACAAATGCGAAAACTTATCTTTTTTGTGATAAAAAATAAGAATCTGGCTTAAACATTTTAGGAGTTGTTTTAGTTACATCTTTAAACTTTTTTATAAAATGCGACTGATCAAAATACTTATTATAAAGTGCAACTTCTGTCAAACTCAGTTTTTCTAGATCAGTATTTATCATTTGATCTACTGATTTTCTAAACTTCAAAATCTGAATGTATTTTTTGATAGTAAGCCCAGTTGCCATTTTAAACTTAATTTGTAATAAACGCTGCGAAGATTTTAGCTCTTGACTGATTGCCGAAACCGAAATGTCTTCTTCTTTGCTTTTTACAAATTCGCATATTTTTTCAATGACATTTTTGTCAGGATGCAAAGCATTTAATTCTTCAAAATAATTGTTTAAAACGTTTAAGAATCCGTCAATATCAAAGTTTGTTTTAACTTTAAAAGGCAATTCTTCTGCATTAATCTTGACAATAGAATCGGCAGAATCAGTTAAATCATATTTTGGAAACATCGAAAGCGCCCAAGTATGAAGCTGAACAATCGTAACTTTTGTTTTAGGCTGAATATGTACTAAAACCTTATTGGTCATTTGCGAGCAAAAGTAAATTCCTGCGCTCATCTCGTATTTGTTTTTACTAGTATGAACCTCAATTACATTTCCAGTTACAAATGCAAGATTAAAACAACCGTTTGGTAAAACAAGTTTGTTCTCAATCAGGCTTTCGCCGATGCTGTTATCCAAACACCAAATTTTATTGACAAACCTTTCCGCTTTTTGACTTACGTAATGTTCTGAGTATAATTGCATTTTAGGATTTGTCTATAGGGTATTTATCATTTTAAAAATCTCAGACTAAATTAAGATTTTTTCTATTACCATATATTTAAATAAACTCCCCAAAATAATCACGCTTAGTGTTTTTACATTCCTCCAAAATTATACTGTAATAAACATCGTCTTTGCTGTTTCTTTCAGAATCGATATAATTAAATGAATAGACTAGTTTTTAAAATGAAAGATTTCAAAACTCTTATAAGCAGCTCAAGAGCAAATAATTCATTTATTTTAAAGCTGATGTACAATTATTACTTATTTTTACGGCCTTATATATTAGATTTTCCCTGATGCAAACTTCACTAAAAATTGCTGTTGTAGGTTCTGGACTTGTCGGATCGCTGTTGGCAATTTATCTTAAAAAAGCAGGTCACACCGTTCATGTTTATGATCGAAGCCCTGATATTCGCAAAATAAATTTCTCTGGTCGTTCTATTAATCTGGCAATGTCTAACCGTGGTTGGAAAGCGCTGGATGCAGTTGGTGTTGGTGATGCAGTTCGAGAAATTGCAATTCCGATGGACAAACGTGCGATCCATTTGGTTGATAAACTCAATTTTCAGAATTATGGTCAAGAAGGCGAATCGATTTATTCGATTTCAAGAGGGAAACTAAATCGCGAAATGATTGATTTGGCCGAAAATGCTGGAGCTGAATTTTATTTTGAGCAAAAAATATGGGATGTAACGCTGAGTGATGCGACTTTACATATTGGCGAAAGCGAAAGAGGTGAGTGGGAAGAACGAAAATATGATATGGTTTTTGGTGCCGATGGTGCTTTTTCGAGAATCCGTCACAGAATGCAGCGTCAGAGCATGTTTAATTATTCGCAGGAATTTTTAAATATGGGTTATAAAGAATTGAATATTCCAGCAAATGCTGATGGAACACATAAATTAGATAAAAATTCTTTTCATATTTGGCCAAGAGGAGAGTATATGCTAATTGCGCTTCCTAATCTTGACGGAAGTTTTACCTGTACTTTATTTATGCCTTTTGAAGGTGAAAATTCATTTGCATCATTAACAGATCGCAAAATGGTAGAAGATTTCTTTGAGAAAAACTTTCCAGATTCGATCGAAGTAATTCCGGAACTGGCAAATGATTTCTTTAAAAATCCAACCAGTACTTTAGTAACCATGAAATGTTTTCCGTGGACATACGAAGATAAAATCGCTTTGATTGGAGATGCCTGTCATGCTATTGTTCCGTTTTACGGACAAGGAATGAATGCCGGTTTTGAAGATATTACGGTTTTGAATGAGATGATTGAGAAGTTTGGAGACGACTGGAAAAAGATTTTCTCAGAATATCAAATTTCAAGAAAACCAAATGCTGATGCCATTGCAGAACTTTCGTACCGAAATTTCATGGAAATGAGCACAAAAACGGCAGATGAAAAATTCTTATTGCAAAAGAAGATTGAAAAAGTCTTTTCAGATAAACATCCAGAAAAATGGATTCCGCTTTACAGCCGAGTTACTTTTAGTGATCGTCCTTATGCCGAAGCTTTGGCAATAGGCGATTTTCAAAACGGAATTATGGAAGAAGTTTTAAAACTTGATAATATCGAAAATATCTGGAACACTCCTGAGGTTGAGAATAAAATTTTGGAGCTGTTGCAAAACGAATAATTTTTTTAACCATATAAGTGATATAAGTTAATGTAATACTTTACATATAGTAAACCCGACAGGTTTTTAAAACCTGTCGGGTTTGATTTTTTATGTACGCAATGAATTCGACCTATAAATTAAATGAACTTATATCACTTATACGGTTTAATGTTTTTATTTTTTAAAGATTTTGCTCAAAACTCCAAAAACACCTCTTATAAAGGTAGCGCTTGTTACCACTTTCAAAACAGATTTTGTAACTACTTCTGTAGTGCTTGGTCCTGCTTTTGAAGATTTTGTTGGTGTTTGCTCTTCTTGCTCGGCAGCAGCTTGCGTTGCATCCTCAATTTTTTTAGTTAGAATTTCGTAAGCACTTTCGCGGTCAATTTCCTCACTGTATTTTTTAACGAGTTTAGATTTATTGTTTATTTCTTCGATTTCCTCAGCAGATAGTATATCCATTCGGCTCATTGGTGCGCGCATCATAGTTGCAACAAGCGGCGTTGGAATCCCTTTTTCGTTCAAAGCGGTAACTAAAGCTTCTCCAATTCCTAAACTTGTCAGTAACTCATCTGTTTTATAGTATTCAGAAGTTGGATAATTGTCGGCAGTTTTTTTTATGGCTTGGCGATCATTTGCAGTAAAAGCCCTAAGTGCATGCTGAATCTTTAATCCTAATTGTGCCAGAACTCCGCTTGGGACATCCATTGGGTTTTGCGTCACAAAATAAACACCAACACCTTTGGAACGGATTAATTTTACAATAGTTTCAATTTGTTCTAGAAGTGCCTTGCTGGCTTCGTTGAAAATTAAATGTGCTTCATCAATAAAAATTACTAATTCAGGTTGGTCAGAATCTCCTTTTTCGGGCATTTTTTGATAAATTTCGGCTAAGAGACTCAACATGAAAGTAGAGAACAATTTTGGTTTATCCTGAATATCTGTTAAACGTATAATGTTTACGTAGCCTTTGCCGTTTTCGTCAATACGCATTAAATCATCAGTTTCAAAAGACAATTCGCCAAAAAAGATATCGCCGCCTTGCTGTTCCAGCTCAATTATCTTGCGAAGAATTGTTCCAGTTGTTGCTGTTGAGATCTTGCCATAGTTTGCTGCGATTTCATCTTTGCCTTCTTCTGTAATATAATTGATTACTTTTTTTATGTCCTTTAAATCTAATAAAGGCATTTGGTTATCATCGCAATATTTAAAGATTACCGCAACAACTCCAGCTTGAGTATCATTTAAATCTAAAATTCTTGAAAACAAAACTGGTCCAAACTCAGAAACCGTAGCGCGTAAACGAACTCCGTCCTGCTTAGACAATGACATTAGTTCAACAGGAAATGCAGCTACATTATAAGGTACATTTATTTTTGCGTGACGTTCCGTAATAAAACCTTCTTCTTTTCCTTCTTTAGCAATACCGCTGAAGTCACCTTTAATATCCATCATTAAAACAGGTATTCCTGCATTTGATAACTGTTCAGAGAAAACCTGGATTGTTTTAGTTTTTCCTGTTCCAGTTGCACCTGCTATAAGTCCGTGGCGATTTAAAGTCTTTAAGGGAATTTTGACGTGAGCTTCTGCAATGGCTTCTCCGTCTAAAATGGCGCCGCCAAGTGTGATTGTGTCGCCTTTTGCTGAATAACCGTTATTTATTTCTTGAATGAAATTATCTTTTTTATTCATGTTTTTATTTGTAATTTAGATGATTATAAAGGTTTTGTTTGTGTTTTAACAGTTTAAACGCTGTTTTTTTAGTAAGAAAAAGCGGTTTTTGATTGAAAAGTACATAAAAAATAATTTCGCAGTTTTTTAAGAAGATTTTAAAGGAATGTTTGAATATTTACTAAAACGTTGTAATTTTTTTATAATTCGCCCTTTTTTTTGTTTTATCATAAAAACAATGCCTGCAAATTAATGCGATATTTTTTGTTTTGACGTTAAATTTGCTTCAATAAAATTAAAAAAAGTTTTTTTATTTAAACTAAAAATATAAATTTGCTCCTCTACAAGTTAAATATAACTAAAAAATAAAAATTATTTAAAACTATTAAAATTAAAAAAAATGGCAAACGTTAAAGTTAAAAAAGAAAGCACTTCAAACGGAGGAGGAATGATTACTGGAATCATTATTGTAGCGTGTATTTTAGTTGGGGTGTTTATTTGGAAAGTAATCATGGGTAGCCCAGCTAACTTCGAGGGAGGTAACCCAGAGACAGGTCACCCAATCAATACTCTAGGTATGGTATACAAAGGAGGTTTCATTGTACCAGTATTATTAGGTATGCTTTTAATGGTTGTTGTTTTTTCTATTGAAAGATTCATTGTTATCGGTAAAGCAGCTGGAAAAGCTAACTTAGATAAATTTATGAAAAGCGTTCAAGGAAGTATTAAAGAAGGAAACATCGAGGCTGCTATCGCTTCATGTGACAAACAACAAGGTTCAGTTGCAAATGCAATTAAATCTGCTTTGATTAAATATCAAGATGTTAAAAAAGAAGGATTCAACAGCGAAGAAGCTTCAGAAGTAATCCACAAAGAAATCGAAGAGGCAACTTCATTAGAAATGCCAATGTTAGAGAAAAACATGACTATCATCTCTACTTTAGTATCATTAGGAACTTTAGGAGGATTATTAGGAACTGTATCTGGTATGATTAAAGCGTTTGGTGCGTTAGCTTCTGCTGGAACTCCAGATCAAGCTGCTCTTGCAACAGGTATCTCTGAGGCACTTATCAACACTGCAACAGGTATCTCGACTTCTATCTTTGCAATTGTTTCTTACAACTTCTTTACAGCTAAAATTGACGATTTAACTTACTCTATCGATGAGGCAGGTACTACAATCGTAAACACTTACAGAAAATTCAGAGGAAGCTTGAAGCAATAATTAGTTTTTAATTATTACTATAATTACAATTAATTATTTCACAATAAAATAAAAGAGAATGGCTAAAATAAAAATGAAAAAAAAGTCATCATCGACAGATATGACTGCCATGTGTGATGTTGCGTTCCTTTTGCTTACGTTCTTTATTTTGACCGCTACTGCTAAGGTGCCTGAAGCACTGCCTGTTGATATGCCTTCTTCTACTGTACAGAGTAAATTACCAGATGCTGATTTGGCAATTATTACTATTGGTAAAGGAGATGACGGAAAGAGCAAAGTGTTCTTTGATATCAAAGGAAGAGAACTTCGCAAAAGAACTCTTGAAGGTATGGGCGCAAAATTAGGCGTGACTTTTTCAGAAGATGATAAAGAGAAATTTGCTTTGATGGATGACTTTGGTGTTCCTTTAGCAAGTTTAAAGCAAATCATCGACATGAAAGCTTCTGATAGAGTAAAAGCAAATCAACCTGGAATTCCAATCGATTCTTTAGACAATCAATTAAAAGAGTGGCTTCTTGTTTCAAGAAGAGCTGCAATTGATCTTGATGATAAAGAATTGCAGATTGCAATTAAAGGAGATGCAAAAGAAGAGTATCCTCAAATCAAAAAGATTATGGATATTTTACAAGATCAAAAAATCAATTCCTTTAACTTAGTTACTGGTATGAGAGGAAAAGACTTTTAATTAAAAAAGATACACTAAAATGGCTGAATTAAATACCGGCGACGGTGGTGGCGGAAAAGGTGGTAAAGTAAGAAGTAAAAAGCAAAATTCAAAAGTCGATTTAACGGCAATGGTGGATTTGGCATTCTTATTGATCACATTCTTTATGCTAACCACATCGTTGTCAAAACCTCAATCGATGGATTTGTCATTGCCAGATAAAGACGATGATCCTACTAAGAATAAAGATATCAAGGTAGACGAAAATCGTACGATGACGGTAATATTAGGAGAGAATAATAAATTGACTTATTATATGGGATTGTTAGAGTCTCCTATAGCTGGACCTAAAGATATTGCATATGGTAAAGATGGGATACGTAGAGAAGTTCTTAAAAGAAAAAAATCAGTTTTAGAATATTCTGCTGCTAAAGGTAAACCTAAGAATGGAATTATCGTTATTATTAAACCAACTAAAAAATCAACTTATCGTAATTTAGTTGATATGTTGGATGAGATGGCAATTACTGGGGTTGATACTTATGCAATTGTTCCTGAATTTTCACCAGAGGAAACCAAATTGATAGATAAAAAATAAGAGTTGTCTTGTTTTAACATCCTAATAATCAAGAAAAATGAAATTAGATATTATTAAAAATCAGTGGCTTGATATCGTATTCGAAGGTCGTAATAAGATATATGGTGCATATGAGTTAAGAAAAGCGAATGGAAAAACTACAATAAAAGCACTTATTGTAGGTTCTGTTATCTTTAGCTTAGCAGTTGCAGCTCCTCTTATTGTTAGCCTATTACCGGATTCATCTGATGAGGACGTAAATAACGATATTAAAATCGCGACAGTAAAATTACCTCCTAAGCCAAAAGAGGAAATTAAGCCAAATCAACCACCACCACCGCCACCACCACCAAAAGTGGATCAAGTGAAGTTTGTGAAACCGGTTGTTGCTAAGGCAAATGAAGTTACCGAAGATCCTCCTAAAATTGAAGAGCTTAAAGATAAAAAAGTAGGTTCTGAAACTATTAAAGGAGATCCGGATGCAGTTTTAACTGTTGATGAGCCAGTAGGTAAAGGGCCTGTTTCTCAGGTAGTAGAAGAAGATAACAGTGTATATAATACAGCTGGTATTGAAGTAAAACCTGATTTCCCTGGAGGGATGGAGAAGTTCTATAAATTCGTAGGAAACAATTATAAAACTCCAGAAGAAGAAGGTTTAAAAGGTAAAGTTTACGTTACTTTTGTAGTTGAAAAAGACGGTTCATTGACCGACATTAAAGTTTTAAGGGATATCGGTTACGGTACAGGAGCAGAAGCAATTCGTGTTCTTAAAAAATGTCCAAAATGGACTCCTGGCGAGCAAAATGGTAAAAAAGTTAGGGTTCTTTACTCTCTGCCTATTACTATTCAATCTGCAGAATAATGTTAAAAGATATGCTTAATAATATTCAGAAGAAATCGCTCAAAGAGCGATTTCTTCTTGTTTTAGGAATACTGTTTTTTTTAATATATCTTGTGCTTGGTTTAATGATTATGTTTTGGAAAAAACTTCCGCTAGACATGGAGCCAAAATACAGATATGCTTTTGGCGGATTGCTTATTGTTTATTCAGCAATACGTTTTTTAAGATTAATTAATTCAAATGCAGAATAATTATGCTGAAATATAGTAAGTTTTTAGGTCTGGTTGTTTTTGTTTTTTTGTTTGCCATGTGTAACCAAAAAAGCAAGAATGAATCTGATAAAGAAACAATTTTGAAAGGGTCGTTGGATATTGCAGTAGACGAAACTATAAAACCAATCGTTGATGATCAGGTGGCTGTTTTTGAAGGAACTTATTATGGTGCTAAAATTAATGTTAAGCCAGAATCTGAAGCAGAGATAATAAATGATTTGTTAAATCAGAAGACTAAAGTCGCAGTAACAGCTAGAAACTTGTCTCAAGAGGAACTTACAAGATTTGAAAAAAGTAAAATAAAACCTCGTGTAACTCCGTTTGCGGTAGATGCAATTGCTTTAATTTCGAGCAAAAGCAATAATGATACATTAATTGCGTTGAAAACGGTAATCGATTTTATGCAGGGTAATTCTAATACAGGAATTAAAGGTCTTGTATTTGATAATCCAAATTCTAGTACAGTTCGATTTATGAAAGAATTAGCTAAAGTAAAAAATGTCCCATCGCAAAACGTTTTTTCATTCAAAACAAATGAAGAAGTAATTAAGTTTGTTTCTGAAAATAGCGGAATGATTGGTGTGGTAGGAGTTAATTGGTTGTCACAGCCATCTCCAAATTTGGTTGAAATTGTGAAAAAAATTAATGTTTTAAGTGTTAAAGGACTAAAAGATGATAAGTATTATAGTCCAACACAAAATGATCTTGCGGAGGTAAAGTATCCTTTGGCACGTGAATTGTTTATTATAAATTGTCAAGGGTATAATGGTTTAGGAATGGGCTTTGGTTCATTTATTGCCGGAGATATTGGACAACGAATAGTTTTAAAATCAGGTTTATTGCCAATAAAAACACCTGGTAGAAAACTTCAAATTAGAAAAGAACTTTTAAAAGATAACGAATAAATTAATTACACTAAAGATGAATAAATTTAAAATTTTCAGTCTTGCATTTGTTGCGTCAGCTTCAGTTGTAAAGGCGCAAGATGTTAAAGAAGCTAAGAAGGCAGTTGATGCTGAGCAATTTCAAAAAGCAAAATCATTGCTTAAATCAATTATCAAGGATAAGCCGTCTGATGGTGAAGCGGATTTCGTTTTAGGAAACGTATACTTAAATCAAGGAATTGCTGATTCTGCTAAAATTTATTATTCAAAAGGAATCGAAGCATCAGATAAGAAAAACTTAAACTATATTGGTTTAGGACAATTAGAACTAGATAATAAGAATGTTGCTGGAGCTCAAGCTAATTTTGCTTTGGCTACTAAAGATATGAAACGTAAAGATGTAGATGAATTTATCTACATAGGTAAAGCATATACTAATTCAGTTAATCCTGATTATACAAATGCTGTAGCTAGTTTGAAAAAAGCGTTGTTAATTGAGCCTCAAAATGCAAATGCACTTTTGGCTATTGGTGATGCTTATTACGGAGCTAATAATCAAAACGAGGCTTACAAAGCTTACCGTGATGCTTTTACTGCCGATCCTACACTTTTGAGAGCTAAAATGCAATTAGGAGTTTTGTTAAAAGGTGCAAAATCATATGATGAAGCAATTAAATCTTTTAATGAAGTTATTGCTTTGAATCCAAACTATGGTCCAGTTTATAGAGAGTTAGCAGAGACTTACTACAAATGGGGAAGAAATAAACCTTCAACAGCAAAAGTTAACTTACAGCATGCAATCACAAACTATGAGAAATACTTAAGCTTAACAGATTATTCTTTAGATTCTAAAATGCGTCATGCAGATTTCTTAATCTTGGTAAAAGATTATAAAAGCTTAGAAACTGTTGCAAATAAAATGATTGCTGAAGATAAAGTAAACCCTAGAATTTTTAGATATTTAGGTTATGCTGCTTATGAAAACGGAAACGTTGATGTAGCGATTAAATCTCTAGAAGATTACGTTAAAGTTCCTACTAATAAAGTAATTGGAAGTGATTATATGTACTTAGGTTTGTCTAAAATTAAAAAAGGAACAAACGCTGAAGGTGCAGTAGATCAGGCTTCATTTGATGCTGGTATTGCTGATATTAAAAAAGCAGTTGAATTAGAGCCATTAGTAGTTGAAGAACTTAATGAATTAGGAAAAGGATTGTTTGGTAAAAAACAATTTGCACAAGCAGCTGCTGTTTTTGAATTCGGTGCTACTAATAAAGAATCTAAAAATTATTTAGATGATAATGTGTACTACGGTATTTCAGTTTACTATGCAAACGCAAATAAAACTAATGGTGCTGCTGATGTTGCTCAATTAGCTAAAGCTGAAGAAGCTTTTGATAGAATTTTAGTTGCTTCTCCAACTTATGATGAAGCTTACCTATACAAAGGAAGAATCAACAACTTGTTAGAGAAAGATGATTTAGTTATCAAAAACTACGAAGAATATATCACAAGAACAACTGCAAAAGGAGCTGAAGAATTAGCAAAACCTGCTACAGTGAAAAAAATGATTGAGGCTTACAATAGTATTGGTGCAGTTTATGCTAATACTGATAAAGTAAAAGCAGTTGAGTATTTTAATAAAACTTTAGTTTTAGATCCTGCAAATGCTTATGCTTCACAATCAGTGAAAGCTTTAAAATAATATAGTTTTAAACTAATTTATAAAACCCGATAGTTCAAAGTGAACTATCGGGTTTTTTTGTTCCGTATTTAATTGACTATCTTTGCACTTTAAATTATAATAATGTTATCAAAAGAAATACAATTAGAAGTAAATAAAGGAGCAATGCTGCCTTTGATGGAAGAATTTTATACCATTCAAGGCGAAGGATTTCATACAGGTACTGCTGCTTACTTCATTAGAATTGGAGGTTGTGATGTTGGGTGTCATTGGTGTGATGTGAAAGAAAGTTGGAATGCAGAATTGCATCCGCCAACAAGTATCGATGTAATTGTTAATAATGCTGCTACATACGCAAACACTGTTGTTGTAACGGGTGGAGAGCCTTTAACTTGGGATATGACATTGTTGACGAGTAAACTGAAAGAAAAAAATCTTAGAGTTCATATTGAAACTTCAGGAGCATATCCATTATCGGGAACTTGGGATTGGATTTGTCTTTCGCCAAAAAAGAATAAACTGCCAACTCAAGATGTTTATGATAATGCACATGAGCTAAAGGTGATTATTTATAATAAGCATGATTTTATCTTCGCCGAAGAACAAGCGGAGCTGGTAAATGATAATGCAATCCTATTTTTGCAGCCAGAGTGGAGTAAGAAGGAAGAAATGACACCACTTATTGTAGATTATGTTATGAATAATCCGAAATGGAGAGTTTCATTACAGACGCATAAATATCTAAATATACCATAAACAAAAAAAAACTCTTCATACGAAGAGTTTTTTTTGCTTTAGAATGATTAATGTTCGTCTATTGAAAAAATAAACGAAAACTTAATTCCAGTCTTTGTATTTTTTCAATGCTATGATATGGTTTAAATGATGGTTCCCGTGCCAGGCATACATTCCAATAATTTGCTTGATCCTATATTCAGAATTGTTTTCAGGATGAATGAAGGATTTTTCAAGATCAAGTTCTGATAAACTTTTCATGATGTATGTTAATCTGTAGTGCAGTGCCTGTAATAAATTTAATGATGATTCGATCGGCATCATTTTGCTGTCGGGCAGATCAGACCACAGCGTTTCATCATAAGCTTTTATAACAGGGTTATTTTCGGTTAAAGCCCATTTGATTCTAATATAGCAATTCATATGGCTTTCTGCACAATGATGAATTACTTGACGAACAGTCCATCCTTCAGGTCGATATGGCGTATTTAGCTGTTCGTCATTTAAGTGAATCGTTTCTTGTTTTAATCTTTCAGGAAAAGTTGCAATTTCCTCAATTTTATGAGAAATATATTCAGATGTATAAGTGTCGGGAATTGTAAATTTACCTATAGGATATTTTAATTTTTCTAGATCTAAATTTTCCATTGGTCAAAATCTTTTAAGTTATAGAGTAAGTTTGGCTAAATAATCATAGTGATCTCCTTCCAAAACTAATTCGCATTTTAGTCCATTTGCATTGGCAGCATTCTGAAGCGTGTTGTAATCTAAATACAGCCAATCAAAAGTGTCTTCTTTTTCTCCTTTGTACGATATGTTAAAAGTCAGTTCTCCATAATAATCATTATTTGAAGGAATCCATTTTCCTCCGTCCTCATCTTCGTCAAACATATATATAATGTCTGAGCTGTCAAGTAAAATCTGTCCAGACGGATTTAAGAGAGATTTTAACTTGTTTAGGTAATTATTGCAATTTTCTAATTTTCCAAAAATACCTGTTCCATTCATTAATAAGATAATCGTATCAAATTTTTCTCCTTCAAAATCTAAAATATTTTGAACATGAGCATTTTTTAACCCGCGTAATTTACAAGTTTCAATTGCTTTTTCTGATATATCGATAGAAGTAACATCTAAATTACGGTCATTTTGCAATGATAAACTATGACTCCCAGCGCCGCAGCCTACATCTAGCGTTTTTCCATAAGCTAATTGTAATGCTTTTTGTTCTAGTTTTGGCATTTCGTTATAAGAACGGAATAAATATTCAATGCTCATTTCGTCTTCTTCAGAAATTGAAGTTTCAGTTATAATATCTTCCGGAGAATTATTGGTTTGGAAATCGTAGATCGCTTTCCCAAAAAGATCTTTCATTGTATTTTAGTTCAAAGTTTGAGGTTTCAAGTTTAAAGTTGTTTAATTTTGCCGATCAACTTTAAATTTTAAACTTGAAACAAATTTTAAATAACTTAAATAAGTTAGCCAAAGATAAGCATATCGAAAACAAAAAGTATTTCGATAAGCTTAAAAAGAAGCAACCAAAGAATTTAGATTATGTAATGCAGGATTTGCATGATGCTGAGTTTAAAAAAACGGACTGTTTGCAATGCGCTAATTGTTGTAAAACAACGGGTCCATTATTTACTTTGGCTGATATTGAAAGAATCTCGAAATCATTTAGGCAAAAACCGCAGCAGTTTATTGATCAGTATCTTCGAATTGATGAAGATAAAGATTATGTGTTGAAAAGCGTTCCTTGTGCTTTTTTGGATAATGAGAATTATTGTATGATATATGATGTTAGGCCAAAAGCATGTAGAGAATTTCCCCATACAGATCGTAAAAAATTTCATCAAATCTCAGATCTGACATTGAAAAATGTTGCGATTTGTCCAGCGGCCTACAATATTGTAGAGGAAATGAAGAAAAAACTTCCACTGTAAAGAGTAGAACACTGTTTTAGTGTTTTTGAATTATTCATTTTCGTTTTTTTAGACGTATTTTTGAATAATTAGAATAAGAGAAAAAATAAACGTTTAAATACGAACTGATAAATTGAATTTAGAATATTTTATAGCCAAACGACTTATAACTGCCAAAGATTATAAAAGCAGTATATCAGCTCCTATTATTAAGATTGCTATTTCTGCCATTGCAATTGGAATGATTATGATGATTATTTCTGTAGCGACTGGAATTGGTTTACAGCAAAAGATACGTGAAAAGGTTTCAATGTTTAATGGACAGATAATTATTTCTAATTTAGATAATAATAATTCTGAAGCAACTTTAACTCCAATTTTAAAGACTCAGAGTTTTTATCCAAGTTTTAAATCCATTCCAGAGGTAAGTCATATTCAAGCTATAGCTAGTAAAGCTGGAATTATTAGAACAGAAAATGCTTTTGAAGGAATTATCTTTAAAGGTGTTGGAGCAGATTATAAATGGGAAAACCTAAAGGAATATTTGATTGAAGGACATTTGCCGGATTTTTCAAAAACATTGAATGAAGATGTTATTATATCAAAGTTTTTGGCTAATCGGCTTAATTTAAAATTAGGAGATAGTTTTAATACCTTTTTTATAAAAGAAGAAGAAGGGAAACTGCCAAACAGTCGTCGATTTAAAATTGTAGGTATATTTACTTCAGGATTTCAGGATTTTGATGCTACATATATATTAGGAGATATTAGGCATATTCAGCGAATCAATAAATGGACACCTGATCAAATTGGAGCATTTGAAGTATTTGTAAAAAACTTTAGTGAAATTAAGGAAGTCGGAAATCAAGTCTATGAACAAATACCGCCAAACTTAGACGCAAAAACAATAACCGATAAATACAGTTACATTTTTGATTGGCTTCAATTGTTCGATTTTAATATAATTGTTATTCTTGGTATAATGATTTTGGTGGCGACTATAAATATGGTTGTGGCATTGTTGGTTCTTATTTTAGAGCGTACGCAAATGATTGGAATTTTAAAAGCGTTGGGTGCTAATAATTGGGTTGTTCGAAGAGTTTTTCTGTATAATGCATTTTACTTAATAGTGAGAGGATTGTTTTGGGGTAATCTAATTGGAATTGCGTTGTTGTTAATACAACAGCAGTTTGGTGTCGTACAGCTTAATCCTGAAAACTATTATGTGAATCAAGCACCAGTGTATTTAAATTGGGGATATATCGCATTGTTGAATTTGTTGACGATCTCAGTTTGTTTCCTGGTCTTAATAGTGCCTTCATATCTGATAACAAAGATTTCGCCTGTAAAAGCTATTCGTTATGATTAATTTCTAAGCGACTTAAAAAGAAAACAAACCCGACAGGTTCTCAGAACCTGTCGGGTTTGTTTTTTATGCATATATATGTATAAGATTGCTATTATATATAAGTAAGGTTGTAGTGTTGTGTTTTATAAATTGTAAATGCTGCTATACTATATAAGAGTAAAAAAGGGAGAGCAGTCAAAAGATATTTAGGTTTTGTATTTTTTGGCAGCTTTTTCCCGCTATTCGTTTCAATCTTTTATTTTGAACCCCCAAATAAAAGGATTTCCACTTCTATCGGGGCTGTAGAATGAGCTATTAAAGGAGGAAAAGAAG
Organism: Flavobacterium plurextorum; assembly: GCF_002217395.1. Classification (GTDB taxonomy): domain Bacteria; phylum Bacteroidota; class Bacteroidia; order Flavobacteriales; family Flavobacteriaceae; genus Flavobacterium; species Flavobacterium plurextorum. Next base: position 126,841 of record NZ_MUHD01000024.1, read on the forward strand.
AATTAAGTTCTTTTAAAGATCAAATAAGCTTTAAAAAGAGATTGTAAATCTTAGATTCTTCACCACAGAATAAGAAAAACGCTGAAAACTCTGCAAAAGCAGGGGGCTTAAAAGTGTAAAAAATAAAGAAACGACACTGTAATGGAGAAAACCCTTACAATAGATTGCGAAAAGTTGTTTTGTAAAGAATCCGTTATCAGTTAGTTAAGAAATAAAGTAAAAAAAGAATAAAAAAACTTTCAAAAAAGGCTTGTTTAAGTGGAATTGTTGTGTACTTTTGCACCCGCAACAGCGATAAACGTTCACCGAAATACTGACAAGCAAGGCAAATAAGCAGAGAAGAAATTTTCAAAAAAATATTGCGAAAAGCTTGTGAGAATGGAAAACGGATATTACATTTGCACCCCGCAAAATGCGGAAAGTTATTTGAAACACTGGTAAGGAAAATGAGAA
>NZ_MUHD01000025.1:0-1023 GCF_002217395.1 Flavobacterium plurextorum
TTATTTGATGAGGATTTTTTTTTTAGTGTAAGGTTCTTTTTTTTACTTCTTATAATGTTTTTATTAATTCTAGAAAACAGAGTTTTTAAATAAGTATTTCTTTGATTCAATGATAGTGTGTAGTTTAATTTTGTTAAATTATGATTATTTGTTCAGTCTTAAGTATTAATACTTTAGAATTTTTGGATTTGAATGAGTATTTTTGTCTTTAAATTATTTATTTAAACATGAAGAAAAGTATTTTACTGTTGACACTTTTTGTTATTACAAATCTTAGTGCACAACAACGTCCCAAATTAGTTGTAGGTATAGTAGTTGATCAAATGAAAATGGAATATTTATATCGATTTTCTGATGATTTTTCCCCGAATGGTTTTAAAAAATTAATGAGTAATGGATATGTTTTTCAGAATATGCATTACAATTATATGCCAACTTATACTGCTCCTGGGCATGCTTCAATTTATACTGGTACAACGCCTGCTACACACGGTATTGTTGGTAACGAGTGGTTCAGTAGAACTCTTGGAAAAGAAATGTATTGTACTGATGACGCTGACGTGAAAACTGTTGGTGACGGAACTGCAGATGAAGGAGCAATGTCTCCTAAGAATCTTCAAAGTACTACGATTACTGATGAAGTTAGAATGGCAACCAATTTTAATGGAAAAGTTATTGGGATGAGCCTTAAAGATCGTGGTGCAATTTTACCTGCAGGACATTTTGCTAATTGGGCATTTTGGTATAGTAAGACAGGATCGTTCATTTCTAGTACTTTTTATGGTGAGAAATTGCCAGAATGGGTTTCTGAATTTAATAATGAAAAAAACTACTTAAAATACATTAATAAAGGTTGGGATTTATACAAGCCAGCTTCAGTGTATAATGAGAGTCTTCCAGATAATAATCCTTATGAAGGGAAATTGTACGGAAGTGCGGCTCCTGTTTTTCCATATGATTTAAAATCAATGTATGAGAAGAATGATGCAGGAGTTATTCGTGCAACTCCTTATGGAAATGATC
>NZ_MUHD01000025.1:1365-3910 GCF_002217395.1 Flavobacterium plurextorum
TTTATTTAAAAGATCGTAAGTATAATGTAGATAATTATCCTTCTAAGCAAGTTAAGAAAAGCTTACAGGATTTCTCAACAAAAACTTTTGGAGTTGATTTGATTTTAAATTATTCAAATTTTAATGTTTTCTTTAATAGACAAATCATAAAAGATAAACGTTTAGAATTAGCGAAAGTTAAGCAAGCTTTTAAAGAGTTTCTGATTTCGCAGCCTCAAGTGAAAAAGGTTTATACTGAAGAGGAAATTTTAGCAAATGGAGGAAATGATTATTCTTTAAATTTTGTAGCTAAAGGTTATGACGTTACTCAAAATGGAGATTTAGTAATTGTTGACAAACCTGGAGATATTGAATATTCTACTACAGGAACTTCTCATGGTACGATTTACAGTTATGATACTCATGTACCTGCTATTTTCTATGGCTGGCATATTAAAAAAGGAGAATCTTACGATAAAAAAGCAATTACCGAAATAGCTCCAACAATTGCGCAAAAAATTAAGGTTACTTTTCCGAACGGAACTGAAGCAAAGGTCTTACAAGAAGTTTTAGATGAAAAGAAAAAGTAATTAATAAAAAAAGTATAAAAAAACCTGTTTTTGAAAGAACAGGTTTTTTTAGGATTAAAAAAAGGCTTTTCATTACGAAAAGCCTTTTTTCTTTATTGCTTAGTAAGTATTTATTTAAATTGGTCTATGCGTTTGCCAATACTAATTCTTCATTGTAAGGAAGGTTCCATGCTTCAGCAACCCCTTTGTAAAGGATTTTTCCATTTGCAATATTTAAACCTTTTTTCAATTCTTCATTTTCTGAACAAGCTTTTTCCCATCCTTTATTTGCTAATTGTACAGCATAAGGCAAAGTAGCGTTAGTTAAAGCTAAAGTAGATGTATAAGGCACTGCTCCTGGCATATTTGCTACACAGTAATGAACAATATCATCAATAATAAAAGTTGGATTTTCGTGGGTAGTTGGAGTACATGTTTCAATACACCCGCCTTGATCAACTGCAACGTCCACAACAACAGCTCCTGGGCGCATTAATTTAAGCATGTCACGAGTAATTAAGTGAGGTGCTTTTGCTCCTGGAATTAGAACCGCACCAACAATTAGGTCTGCATCTTTAATTGCTCTTGTAATATTATAATGGTTAGACATTTCTGTATTTACATTTGCAGGCATAATATCGTCTAATTGACGTAAACGAGGCAGACTTAAGTCCATAATTGTAACTTGAGCTCCTAATCCAGCAGCCATTTTTGCAGCTTGAGTTCCTACGATTCCTCCACCTAAAACTAATACTTTAGCTGGTGGAACACCTGGAACACCTCCTAAAAGAATTCCTCTTCCTTTTAATGGTTTTTCTAGATATTTTGCACCTTGTTGAATTGCCATACGACCTGCTACTTCAGACATTGGTACTAATAATGGTAAACTGCGGTCTGTTTTTTCAACTGTTTCGTAAGCTAAACATACTGCACCTTTTTCTAGCATAGCATGAGTTAATGGTTCTGACGAAGCAAAATGGAAATAAGTAAATAATAATTGATCTTTCTTGATTAATGGATATTCTGATGCAATTGGTTCTTTTACTTTAATAATCATTTCAGCAATAGCATATACCTCTTCAATCGTTGGTAAAACCACCGCTCCGGCTTGTGTATATTCATCATCAGCAAAACCGCTTCCTAAACCTGCAGTAGATTGAACGTAAACAACGTGTCCGTGTTTTTTCATTTCAGAAACTCCTGCTGGAGTTAATGCTACACGATTTTCGTTGTTTTTTATTTCTTTTGGAACACCTATTATCATTTTGTTATATTTTTTTGTTTTTATTGAAATTGTTTTACAAATCTACAGATAGAGAATAAATTATGGTTTACAGGGTAATAAATAAGAAAATATTATTTTATTTTTTAATTTTACAGAAAATTATTCTTTTTGAATGATAGATTAAATCTTCAAAGAGAAAAAAAAACTAAATTTCATAAATTTTAATACAACGTTTTCGTTATGGCTTTAGATGAAATAGACAAAAAAATCTTACGTCTTTTACAAGTAGATGCACATTACACTTTAAAAGATATTGCAAACAAAATAAATTTGTCTTTAACGCCTGTTCATGATCGAGTGAAACGACTTGAGAAAGATGGAATTATAGAGAAATATGTAACTATATTAGATAAGAAAAAACTGGGGAACAATTTGACTGTTTATTGTCAAGTGACACTCACTAAACAGACTTATGATACATCTGAAGGTTTTAATCAATCAATTTTGAATCTGCCAGAAGTGGTGGAATGTAATTATGTATCTGGAAATTTTGATTATATGCTAAAGATTATAATTCCAGATATGGAAAGCTATCATCATTTTCATCAAAAAAAACTTTCTATCTTGCCGGAAGTATCTCTGATAAATACTGTTTTTGTTATTTCGGAAGTCAAAAGCACTACAGTTTTGCCAGTTTAAAAAGAAAAAACCACCAAGAGAACTTGATGGTTTTTAGAAAATTTGGTTTTGGTTAGGTTTAGTTAATAGTAAG
>NZ_MUHD01000025.1:3935-9788 GCF_002217395.1 Flavobacterium plurextorum
AAATCGTCTTACTTTTGCTATATATTTTGCAAGACGAATTACCTGATGGCTATAGCCGTATTCGTTATCGTACCAGATATATAATACGATGTTTTTTCCGTCTTTTGATACAATAGTTGCGTTACTGTCATATATTGAAGGAGCAGAAGTTCCAACAATATCAGATGAAACTAATTCATTATTCAAAGAATATTTTATTTGCTCAACTAATTCTCCTTCAAGTGCATATTTCTTCATGATTTTATTAATCGCAGCAATTGAAGTGGCTTTTTTAACCTCTAAATTTAAAACTACAAGTGATCCATTAGGAACAGGAACTCGAATAGCATTTGAAGTTAACTTTCCTTCTAAAGATGGTAAAGCTTTAGCAACTGCGCTTCCTGCACCTGTTTCGGTAATTACCATGTTTAGCGCAGCAGCTCTGCCGCGACGGTATTTTCGATGCATATTATCAACTAAATTCTGATCATTTGTATAAGCGTGAATAGTTTCTAAATGACCTTTTACTACACCTAAAGTTTCTTCAACAACTTTTAAAATTGGTGTAATTGCATTTGTAGTACATGAAGCCGCAGAGAAAATATTATTTTCATCTGGATTATATTCATTATGATTCACACCATGTACAATGTTTGGAACTCCCTTTCCTGGCGCAGTAAGTAAAACTTTATTTGCTCCATTAGAAGTTAGATGTCTTTTTAAAGCCTCTTCAGTTGTGAACGCTCCAGTATTATCAATTACCAAAGCATCATTAATTCCGTATTGAGTATAATCAATTTCTTCAGGAGAATTAGCTGTAATAATATGAACTGTAGTTCCATTGATTATTAATGCATTATTTTTTGGATCAGCAATTACGGAACCTTGAAAATCACCATGAATTGAATCGTATCGAAGTAAAGAAGCTCGCTTCTCTAAACTTGATGCGTCATTCTTATCACGAGTAACAATTGCTCTCAGTCGCAATTGGTTTCCTTTTCCTGTTTTAGACATTAATTCTCTCGCTAATAAACGTCCGATTCTTCCAAATCCGTATAGAACAACATCTTTAGGCTGAATTTCTTTTGATGATTTAGCCTTTTTTAATTTTTCGATAACAAAATATCTTGCATCAGGATATTTTTCATCTTCTAATCGATATTCATAGGTAAGTTTACCAAGATCTATCTTTGCTGGTGGAAGATCTAATGATAAAACAACTTTTGCGATTTCTACCGAATCAAAAATTGTAATTGGCTTGCCTACAAATTCACCTGCATATTGATGAAGATTGATAATGTCACTGACATTTTTATCCAGTAATTGGTTTTTGAATAAAACCATTTCAATGGATTTGTCGTACCATAAATCACTTATTACTTTGATTAATTCGACACCAGCTCTTCTTCGGTCCACTTGTAATGATACCTCTTTTTGGTACAAAGATTTTTTGCTCATAATTGATTAAATTAAAAAAATAAAATGCTCACTATTTTAAAATTTTGCGCAAAAGTATCCATTTCAATCGATTTCGTAAACTATTTTAGCATTTATTTTTGAAATTAATATAATAGCTTTTTCTTTTCATTAAATAAAAAAAAGCCATCTTAATTATTTAAGATGGCTTTTAGTAATATGATTTTTGTTAACTGAGACTTAGATTATGATTCTAAAAATCTCACCATTTTTGTTTATCATTTCAATTCTTACACTTTGTCCCTCATCTTTTTTATTCAAAAGTTTAGAGACAGTTTCAACATTTGTTGCTTTTACATTGTCTATACTTAAAATGATATTACCCTGCAGCTCGTTTTGGTACTGCATTAAATTCTCGTTTGTAATATTTTTAATCTTTACACCATAATCAATTCTGAATTTCTTTTTGTCTGAAACATCAATATTTTCTAATTCCATACCTTTATATTCGGTACTAAAAAATTCATTTTTACTTAAAGTAACCGGAACAGTTTTAGTTTTTCCTTCTCTGATATAAGTAACTTTAATAACATCACTTGGACGTTTAGTATTAATATAGCCTGATAGATCAGCATAAGTTGAAATATTTTGTTCATCAAGTTTTATAATAATGTCTCCTTTGCCAAGACCTGCTTTTTCGGCTCCAGAATTTTTAGAAACCTTACTAATATAAAAACCTTGAGTTTCATTAACCCCCAATTCTTTAGCCACAGCACTATTCAGTTCTCCACCTTCAACACCTAAAATCCCTCTTTGAACATTTCCAAATTCCATTATATCCTCAATAATTTTTCGAGCAATATTAGAAGGAACCGCAAACGAATATCCTACATAAGATCCTGTTGTCGACGAAATCATAGTATTAATTCCAATTAATTCACCTCTTGTATTTACCAATGCCCCGCCGCTGTTTCCTGGATTCACTGCTGCATCGGTTTGAATAAAGGACTGAATACCGCTTTGGTCTAAATTTCTAGCTTTCGCCGAAACAATTCCTGCAGTTACAGTCGAGGTCAAGTTATACGGATTTCCTACTGCCAAAACCCATTCGCCAACTTTTACACTGTCAGAATTTGCAAAAGGAGTATAAGGTAATTTTTCGTCAGCATTAATTTTTAAAAGTGCGATATCCATTTTAGAATCCGTACCAATAAGTTTTGCTTTATAAGACTTTTTATTGTTCAATGTTATTTCAATTTCAGTAGCATTCTTAATAACGTGATTGTTTGTGACAATGTAACCGTCTTCAGAAATAATAACACCAGATCCTGTTCCTACTTGTTCCTGCTGCTGTTGTCCTCCATAACCATAGAAAAATTCAAGCATAGGATTACTTACAGTTCGCCTGCTGACATTTTTAACGTGAACAACGGTATGAATTGTTTTGTCCGCAGCCTCTGTAAAATCTACAGTTTCAGCAGAGAGCGCGACATTTTTTCCTAATGAATTGGGCGCAAGTGTAACAACAGAGTTTCCTTTTCCAAAAAAAGAATTGTTACTCTCAAATAATAACTTGTAAGCTCCAAGGGTAATAGCACCACTTAAAAGTGACACTAAAAATAAGGACGAAAATCTTTTCATAATTACAATTTTGTTTAAGTTATTTAATGTAAAAATAAAGCAAAAAAATATTTTGTAAAGTGGTTTAACGCTCTTTAACAATGATTAACATTTCATTAATTATTAGTTCGTACTTTTGTATTACTTAATGACTAAAAAATGCAAATAGAATTCTATAAATATCAAGGAACTGGCAATGATTTTGTCATGATTGATAATCGTACAAATTTTTTCCCAAAAGACGATGTAAAATTGATTGAACGCTTATGCGACAGACGTTTTGGTATTGGAGCTGACGGTCTTATTTTGTTAGAAAATGATCAAGAAACTGACTTCAGAATGGTTTATTATAATTCTGATGGAAACCAAAGTTCAATGTGTGGAAATGGAGGACGCTGTCTAGTAGCTTTTGCAAATCAACTGGGAGTAATAGATAACAAAACAACCTTTATAGCAACAGACGGTTTGCACCATGCATCAGTAAATAATGATGCAATTGTTTCATTGCAAATGATTGATGTTGATGAAGTGAAAAAAAACGATTCCTATACTTTTTTAAACACAGGATCGCCACATCATGTTCAGTTAGTTGATGATTTAGAGCATTATAATGTGAAAGAAAACGGAGCAGCAATTCGTTATGGAGAATTGTACGGAGAAAAAGGAAGCAACGTTAATTTTGTAAAAAAAGTTGACGATCAAACTTTTTCACTTCGTACCTATGAAAGAGGAGTTGAAGACGAAACTTTGGCCTGTGGAACTGGAGCCACCGCAGTTGCAATTGCAATGAATGCCACTGGTCAGACAGATAAAACTTCGATTGATTTAAATGTTGAAGGAGGAAAATTAAATGTTTCTTTTGATAAACTAGGGGAGCATTTTACAAATGTTTTTTTAACTGGACCTGCAAAATTTGTTTTTAAAGGAACAATCGAAATCTAAAACTTATAATGATTACACTTAAAGGCGATACAATTTATCTGCGCGCATTAGAACCTAATGATTTAGAGTTTGTATATGCTATGGAAAATGATCAGAGTATCTGGGAAGTCAGCAATACTCATACACCTTATAGTCGTTTTTTAATTCGCCAATATCTCGAGAATGCTCAGCAAGATATTTATGAAGCAAAGCAATTGCGTCTTGCAATTTGTCAGGATGAAGATTTTCCCGCAATTGGTTTGATCGATATATTCGATTTTGATCCAAAAAATAATAGAGCAGGAGTAGGTATTGTGATTCAAAAAAATGAAAATAGAAGTAAAAACATTGGTTCTGAGGCATTAGAACTGCTGATTCATTATTCTTTTTTTAATTTGAATCTGCATCAGCTTTATGCAAATATTAGTACAAGTAATGACGCAAGTATAGCTCTTTTTACTAAATTTGGTTTTGAGAAAATTGGAATTAAAAAAGATTGGATTTTGTTAAACAGTCACTATTATGACGAAGCAATTTTTCAATTAATTAATAAAGAACATTTAAATTTATAGCTTTGAATCTAAAGAAAATCATTACAATAACTGCTGTAGCCGTAATTTCTGTTTTAATAGTTTACGGTTTTATATTAATTAGCCAAATATTCAGCGCCAATACAAAATTTCAGGAAAAAGAGGTTTATGTTTACGTTCCAACTGGCGCAAACTATACAGATGTAAAAAAGATATTAGAACCCTATATCAAAAACTTTGATAATTTTGAAATGGTGGCAAACAAAAGAAGTTACCCAGAGAATGTAAAATCTGGACGTTTTCTTCTTAAAAAAGACATGAACAATATTGACTTAGTTCGTGCTATGCGTTCAAATGTTCCTGTAAAATTGGCTTTTAATAATCAAGAACGTTTAGAGAATTTTGCTGGAAGAGTTGGCTCTGAAATTGAAGCGGATAGTTTGTCTTTAATGAAAGCATTTAAAGACTCTACTTTTCTAGCAGCAAACGGATTCAACGAGGATAATGTTTTTGCTATGTTTATTCCAAATACATATGAAGTATACTGGAATACATCTGCAGAAAAGTTCCGTGATAAAATGATTAAAGAATATCATAATTTTTGGACTCCTGAAAGAATTGAACAAGCTAAAAAACAAGGTTTAACTCCAGTTCAAGTATCTATTTTAGCATCTATAGTTCACAAAGAATCAGTTAAAAAAGATGAGCGTCCACGTATTGCGGGTGTTTATTTAAATAGATTGCGTTTAGATATGCCATTACAAGCAGACCCTACAGTTATTTACGCTTTAAAACTGCGAGATAATAATTTTGATCAAGTAATCAAAAGAGTTTTTTATAATGACTTGGTTATGAAGTCACCTTACAATACTTATGTAAATACTGGACTTCCTCCAGGACCTATTGCAATGGCAGATATAACAGCATTAGAAGCTGTTTTGAACCCTGAGAAAAACGATTACATTTATTTCTGTGCAAGTGTCGATCGTTTTGGTTATCATGAATTTGCTTCAACTTTAGCCGAACATAACGTAAATGCAAAAAAATATTCGGACTGGATTGCAAGTCAAGGTGTAACCAGATAAATAAGTACAATACTTTTTTTGATAAAATACAAGATATTAAACCGAAGTTTTTACTTCGGTTTTTTTATGTTTTGAATAGAACTAATTTTTCAATTTAAAGTTTTTTGAGTTTAAAATGCAGAATTATTAGTTTCTTATTTTAACAGTACAATTTTAGTAAAATTTAGATGCAAACAGCATTAAAATTAGATTTGAAATAGTTTTTTCAAGAATTGAAATTTATCTGATGAAAATCTTATTTTTTCTCTATAATTTTTTTCTCGATTTTTATAATTGAAGTTTTTATTCACGTTAAAAACTAT
>NZ_MUHD01000026.1 GCF_002217395.1 Flavobacterium plurextorum
CGTTTTTCATAATTCTAAAAAACCTTAATTTTAGAATTATGAAAAACGAGTTTAAAAAAGGTTTTTATTTTAAGTCGTACGAAGCTCCATTTCAGTCTCCGTTTGAGAAACTTTTTGGTATTTTTAAAGAGCTGATCACCCATACTTCGGGAGATTTTGATGAAGCTATAGACTGGCTTCGGGAACTGGATAAGGAATATAAACTTACGGACGAAAACTACACGATCGATGATTTTATCGAAGATTTAAAAAAGAAAGGTTATATAAAAGACGAAATAAAAGGAGATGGCACAAATGGTTTTGGCATTACTGCTAAAACAGAACGTGCAATTCGCCAGCAGGCTTTAGATCAGATTTTTGGAAACTTAAAACGTTCTGGAAACGGAAATCATAAAACCAAACATGCAGGAAATGGTGATGAACATACAGGAGAATTTCGCGAATTTAATTTTGGTGATAGTTTAGAACGTATTTCATTGACAGAAAGTCTTAGAAACGCTCAAATCAATAATGGAGTTGAAAGTTTCATGCTGACCGAAAATGATTTAGTAGTCGAAGAAACGCAGTATAAAGCACAAATGAGTACCGTTTTGATGATTGATATCAGTCACAGTATGATTTTGTATGGCGAGGATCGAATTACTCCGGCAAAGAAAGTTGCAATGGCTTTGCCCGAATTAATAACAACGCGTTACCCAAAAGATACACTTGATATTTTGGTTTTTGGAAACGATGCTTGGACAATTCCAATTAAGGATTTACCGTATCTGCAAGTTGGTCCATATCATACCAATACAGTTGCCGGACTCCAGTTAGCAATGGATATTTTACGAAGAAAACGAAATACCAATAAGCAGATTTTTATGATTACTGATGGTAAGCCAAGTTGTGTACGCGAACGCGACGGTTCGTATTATATGAACAGTAACGGACTTGATGAATATATTGTCGATAAATGTTATACGCAAGCCCAGCAAGCTAGAAAATTACATATACCAATAACGACTTTTTTGATTGCAAACGATCCTTATTTACAGCGATTTGTAAATCATTTTACCGAAGCCAATCAAGGAAAAGCATTTTATACAGGATTAAAAGGTTTAGGAGAAATGATTTTTGAAGATTATGAAACGAATAGGAAAAAAAGAGTTCGCTAAATAAGGTTTAAAGGTTCATAGTGGCAAAAGGACATAGGTTTTTTTGGCAACGTGTATAGTAGAGACGAACAGCAGTGCGTCTAACACAACAATTGTCACGCTGAGCGAAGTCGAAGCGCCGCTTCAATTGGGTTTAGGAGAAATGATTTTTGAAATTATGAAACGAATAGAAAAAAAAGAGTTCGCTAAATAAGGTTCAAAGGTTCATAGTGGCAAAGGGACAAAGGTTTTTTTGACAACGTGTATAGTAGAGGCGCACAGCAGTGCGTCTAACACAATGTATGACACAACGCTTATTATCTACAGAAAATAATAGAAACAACAAAACACATATTTCAATAAAATGGAAATAACAACTATAAAAACATTAGGTCAATTAAAAGTCTCAGGATATAAAAGCACTAGTATTAAGGATGAATTAAGAAATAATCTGCGAGAAAAGATTAAATCAGGAAAACCAGTTTTTGAAGGTGTTCACGGTTTTGAAAACACGTTAATTCCCGAATTAGAACGTGCTATTCTTTCTCGTCATAATATTAATTTGTTAGGACTTCGCGGACAGGCAAAAACTCGCTTAGCGCGAAAAATGGTCGAATTGTTAGATGAGTATATTCCGTTTGTGACCGGTTCAGAAATTAATGACGATCCATTAAATGCGATTTCGCGTTTTGCTAAAGATTTAATTTTAGAGAAAGGTGATGAAACTCCAATTTCGTGGCTGCATAGAAATGATCGTTTCTTTGAAAAATTAGCAACGCCAGACGTTACTGTTGCAGATTTAATTGGAGATGTCGATCCAATAAAAGCGGCTAATTTAAAATTATCTTATGCAGATGATCGCGTAATTCACTTCGGAATGATTCCGAGAGCAAATCGCTGTATTTTTGTAATTAATGAGCTTCCGGATCTGCAAGCCCGAATTCAAGTTGCTTTGTTTAATATTCTGCAAGAAGGCGATATTCAAATTCGAGGATTTAAAGTAAGAATGCCACTGGATATGCAGTTTATATTTACGGCAAATCCAGAAGATTATACGAACAGAGGAAGTATTGTAACGCCTCTTAAAGATAGAATAGGTTCGCAGATTTTAACGCATTATCCCGAAAGTGTTGCCATCGCAAGAACAATTACAGAACAAGAGGCGAAGCTGGATGAAAATCAAAGTGACATCGTTTATGTGCCAAGTTTAGCCAGAGATATTTTAGAACAAATTAGTTTTGAAGCTCGAGAAAGCGAATACATCGATAATAAAAGCGGTGTAAGTGCCAGAATGAGCATAACGGCTTTTGAGAATTTAATTAGTACTGCAGAACGTCGTGCTTTAAAATCTGGAGCAGATAAAACAATTTTGCGTTTATCAGATTTTATGGGAGTAATTCCGTCGATTACTGGAAAAGTCGAATTGGTTTATGAAGGAGAACAGGAGGGAGCTGCAGTCGTTGCACAGTATTTAATTGGCTCAGCAATTAGAACATTGTTTTCGGAGTATTTTCCAAAAATTGAAAAACTTGAAAAGCCAGGAGAAAAAACACCTTATTCAGATTTGATTGAGTGGTTTTTTACAGAAAGCGGTTTTGAATTATTAGACGATGCTTCAGATGCTGAATATAAAGGTATTTTGGATGAAATTACTCCATTAGATATTTTATTAAAAAAATATCAGCCTAATTTAGACAAACAAGATATGCATTTTATGAAAGAGTTTGTTTTATGGGCATTGGTAGAGTATAAAAAACTAAGTAAAGATCGTTTTGCGCAAGGTCACCAATTTAAAGATATGTACGGAAGTTATATCAGTAAATTGTAATCAATTAAGTGTAGTTTTTTAATATATAGAAGAATAGATTAATTGCTAGAAAAAGGCGTTTTGCTAATTTAAAAGACACATAAGCTGCTATGTTAAAGAAATGTATTTCTTTTTTCGTGTTCCTTTCTTAAGCATTATATAGTCTATGTTTCTATGTGTTTAGACCATATTCAGCAAATTAAATATTGATTTTACAATCTAACCCGACAGTTATTTTTAAACTGTCGGGTTTTATTTTGTGAATTATATTGATATATCAATTATATTTGTATCAAATAAGTGAATCATGAAAATTGAAAATCCAACAGGAACTGCTCTTTATTCTATAGAAAAGGCAATAAAAGAATATCGAAAACTGGCACAAAAAAACATTGCCAAAGTAGTAAAAGATATTACAGTAGATCAATGCTTGGTGCTTATCATATTGCAGCAAAACGAGAGTATTTCTCAAAACGAATTAGCAAATCTTGTATTTAAAGACAATGCTTCTATAACTCGAATGATTGAATTAATGGTGAAAAATGACTACCTAATTCGAACAATTCATTCTGAAGACAGAAGAAAGTTTAATCTCACAGTTACTGAAAAAGGTTTGAAAACCATTGAATTAATAGAACCCGTTATTCAATCAAACAGAGAAACAGCTTTGCATGGTTTATCATTAAAAGAGATAACATTGCTGGATCAAACACTGCAAAAAATAATTCGTAATTGTAAAGAATGATTGATATGAAATCAAAATTAATCTTAGTAATGTTCTCGGTATTTGCTTTTGGTTATTCGCAAAATGAATTGGGCAGAAAACTAGAAAAGTATATGGATGCGCAATTTGCTGTTAATGATTTTAGCGGCACCGTTTTAGTTTCTAAAAATGATACCATACTATTGAAAAAAGCCTATGGTTTTGCTGATTATGAATGGAACATAAAAAACACAATCGATTCAAAGTTTAGTTTAGCTTCCGTTTCAAAGCAGTTTACAGCTGTTGCAATCTTGCAATTGGCGGAGCGTAAAAAACTTTCTTTAGAAGATTCTATAAATCAATATTTTGCTGATTTTCCGAAAGGAGAAAAAATAACGATAAAAATGCTGCTGGCTCATAATTCAGGTTTGCAAATGGATTTTGACGAATTGTATTTATCAAAGACAGATTTAGATAAAGATTCTGTTTATCAGTATATCATCAAAAAGCCATTACTGTTTGAACCTGGTACAAGTACGGCTTACAGTAATATTGGGTATTATTTATTAGCAAGAATTATAGAGAAAGTATCAGGGCAGACTTATTCGGCATTTTTAAAACAGCAATTGTTTGATAAGGCTAAAATGTACAATTCAGGCATTACAACAAATAATGCAATAGTAGATAAAATGGCTAAGTCGTATTATTTTGAAAATGATAAACTAGTAAAAAATCCTTATATCAATTGGAATTTTAATATAGGTCATGATGGTGTTTATTCTACCATTGATGATTTGTATTTATGGAATAAAGCCTTATTTGACAGCGAGATTATTTTATCAGAAGAATCAAAGAAAAAGATGTTTACTTCATACAACGATCAAGATTTTGGATTTGGGGTTTTAGTTAATCCATTCTACAATCTAAATCATCAGTTAATTGCACATGACGGCGGTTTTTTTGGAGCAATGACATCTTTTAATAAATTTACAAACGATAATATACTAATTACTGTTTTATCCAATAACCAGTCAAAGTCTTATTATATCGCATATGGTCTTGCCGGAATCTGTTTTGGAAAAGAAGTTGAACTTCCGTATAAACATATTCAAATTGCAGTAGATTCAAAAATCTATGATCAGTATGTGGGAGAGTATGAAAATATTAAAATTTTAAAGAAAGATAATAAGCTGTATTATATAGATCAAGATATTGAGTTACTGCCAGAATCTCAAACCAAATTTTTTCGCTCAGACAATAACAATACTACAGTCGAATTTGTAAAAGACAAAAAAGGAAAAGTTATGCAGCTGGAAATTAAAAAGGCAGGAATAAAAGAAGTAAAAGTTAAAAGTAAGGGAGTATAAGTACTATTTTTGCATTCAAAATTTAATTCTATGCTGTTTTTAATTCTAAGTATACTTTGCAGTGTTACAGTTGGTGTAATCTTTAAAATTACCCGTAAATACAATGCTAATCCCATTCAAATTATTGCGTTCAATTATATAGCAGCATTAGTACTTTGTTATTTTACTTTTAGTCCAGATCTTACTATAGTTCATGAAGATGCTCCGTGGAATATTTATGCGGCAATTGGTATTTTGCTGCCTATTGTTTTTCTTTTTCTGATATTTTCAATAAAACATATGGGAATTGTAAAAACCGATGCGGCACAACGATTGTCATTATTTATTCCCATACTTGCGGCATGGTTAATTTTTAAAGAAGAGTTTAATTCTTATAAAGTTATTGGCCTTGTAATTGGGTTCATTGCGCTTTTATTCATTTTAAGAAAGCAGATGCAAAACGAGCAGAACAAATGGATTTTTCCTGTCGCCGTTTTTGTTGGTTTTGGAGTAATTGATATACTTTTTAAACAAATAGCACTTTATACCACTCTGCCATATACCACATCTCTATTCGTTGTTTTTAGTATTGCATTAGCAGTTTCTTTGTTAATAGTACTTTACGATGTTATTTTTAAAAAGAATGGGTTTAGTACTAAAAATGTCCTTTTCGGGGCTTTAGTAGGGATTTTTAACTTCGGAAATATTCTATTTTATTTAAAAGCACATAAGGCATTTGCTGAAAATCCTTCAACAGTTTTTGCAGGAATGAATATGGGTGTAATTGTATTAGGAAGTCTTGTTGGTCTTTTTTTCTTCAAAGAAAAGCTATCCAAGATTAATATAATTGGACTTCTTTTAGCATTAATTTCTATTGTTTTCATTGTAAGATCACAATTTTAGTATATTTTTTTATCTTTTTAAAGCTTTAGTTTTCAGTTGGTTTTGAGTTGATTTAAAAGTTTTTCAAAATAAACTCTACTAATTCTATAGAATTTATAAAATATATTTTATAGATTTGCATTAACAATGAAAAACTCTAGTCTAAATATCATTCCGTTTATGTGCAGCTTGACGATGTGCTGTATGATGAACAATGCAATGAAATGGCGTTAATAGAAAGTACTTGTTAGTTATTTTTTTTTTTAGCCTTTCATGCACCATGAAAGGCTTTTTTTAGAACTAGTAAAAACAAACAAAATGAGATCAAATAGAAATATCAATATTATGATGCCGTACTGCTCAACAAAAGTTCCGTGTTGTAAGTATATCAGCTGCTGATTTTATTCAGAAAAAAAACAATTTAGTAAACCCAAATTAAGTAAATCATAAAAATTAAAAGTAAATATTATGAGTACAGAAATTATAAAACAGAATCCCTTTCAATCCATGATTGATCGTTTTAATATAGCTGCAGATATTCTAAAGTTAGAGGAATCAATCAGGCAAAAGCTGCAGCGTCCTGAAAAACAAATTGTAGTAAACTTTTCGATAACATTAGACAACGGAACTGAGCAGAATTTTGAAGGTTATCGCGTAATACACAACACAGCTTTGGGACCGTCTAAAGGTGGTATTCGCTATGATAATGCCGTAAATCTTGATGAAGTAAAAGCATTAGCCGCTTGGATGACTTGGAAATCTGCTGTTACTGGAATTCCTTTTGGAGGAGCAAAAGGAGGTATTATTTGCGATCCAAGAACACTTTCTAAAACAGAATTAGAACGTATTACGAGAGCTTATACAAAAGCATTATCGGATATTTTTGGTCCGCAAAAAGATGTTCCTGCACCAGATATGGGAACAGGTCCAGACGAAATGGGCTGGTTAATGGATGAATTTTCATTAGTTCACGGTAAAACAATTCATGCCGTTGTAACAGGAAAACATCTGCATTCTGGAGGTTCATTAGGCAGAGTAGAAGCAACCGGAAGAGGAGTGAGTATTATTAGTTTACTGGCACTTCAAAAACTAAAAATTAGACCAGCGAGAGCAACTGTTGCAATTCAAGGTTTTGGAAATGTAGGTTTGCATTCGGCTTTATTTTTATATGAAAAAGGGCTAAAAATTGTTGCAGTAAGTGATGTGTCAGAAGCATTTTATAATCCGCAGGGAATTAATATTCCAGAGCTTATTTTGTATTACAATTTAAACAATAAAACAATAAAAGGTTATCCAAATTCCGTTGCTATTAAACATGAGGATTTGCTGCTTTTAGATGTTGATGTGTTAATTCCTGCCGCAAAAGAAGATGTAATCACTCAGAAAAACGCGCATGACATTCGTGCAAAAATTATAATTGAAGCTGCAAACGGATCAGTTTCTTCAGATGCTGATAAAATTTTGCATGAAAATAATGTTTTGGTAGTTCCAGATATTCTTGCAAATGCCGGCGGTGTAACCGTTTCTTATTTTGAGTGGCTTCAAAATTCCTTGTTAGAATCGTGGAGAATTCATCAAATAAACAAGCGTTTAGAAGATATTTTAGAAAAAGGATTTGAAACGGTGTTTAGAATTGCGGCAAAGCATAATGTAACGCCAAGAATTGCTGCTTACATTATTGCTTTGAAAAAAGTAGCCGAAACACAATCTGTAAAAGAAGTGGCAGCCGACGCGCCAAA
Source organism: Flavobacterium plurextorum (assembly GCF_002217395.1). Classification (GTDB taxonomy): domain Bacteria; phylum Bacteroidota; class Bacteroidia; order Flavobacteriales; family Flavobacteriaceae; genus Flavobacterium; species Flavobacterium plurextorum. The sequence goes on from NZ_MUHD01000026.1 coordinate 7,614, forward strand.
ATTCAAGCAGAACTAATATTAGATTCGAGTAAGATTAAAATAGTTTAAAATTAAACACATAGAAGCATATATATTTTATGTGCAAAAAGAAGACAAAAAGAAACTTATTTCTTTCACATAGCGGTTTATGCGTGTTTTAAATAAGTGAAAAGCCTTTTTTAAAATAACAAAATCTATGTTTCTATGTGTTAAAACAATTACATAAAATGTATTAAGATTATTTTCATCGATAGAAAGCCAGTGAGGGTTTTTTATTGGTGAAAATATCTTTTTTAATTTCATATCAATTCATATAATCTTTAAAAATGAAAAACATTAATTTTCTAGCATTTGCAATGCCGGCTTTTTTTCTTTTTTTATTTCTTGAATACAAGCTTGCACAACGAAAAAAAAGACCTGAAATTTTTAATTATGAAAGTTCTGTTTCAAATATAAGCATTGGTATTGCAGAGCGATTGATTAATTTGTTTATCGCCGGCAGTTTTTATCAACTGTATTATTTAATTTATGATGAGTACCGCATATTTGATATTCCGAGTGGTGTATTAGTTTGGATTGCCTTGATTCTCGCCACAGATTTTGTTTGGTATTGGTACCATAGATTAGGTCACGAAGTCAATTTTTTCTGGGCTGCACATATTGTACATCATCATAGCGAAGAGTTTAATTTTACGGCAGCAGCCAGAATTACGACATTTCAGGCAATAGTTAGAACAGGATTTTGGTGTATACTGCCTTTTATCGGTTTTCATCCCTCAATGGTTATCACAATGCTAATTGTGCACGGAGCTTATTCGTTTTTTACTCATACACAGCTTATAGGAAAAATTAAATGGCTGGAATATGTTTTTGTTACACCATCCGTTCATGGCGTTCATCATGCTTCTGACGAGAAATATTTAGACAAAAATTACGGTGATATGTTTACCTTTTGGGATCGTCTTTTTGGTACTTTTCAGGAAGAAGAAGAAAAACCAAAATACGGCTTGACACATCCTTTAAAAAGTTATAGTTTTCTATGGCAGCACTTTCATTATTACTTTGAAATTTTTGAATTATGGAAGCGTTCTAAAGGTTTTAAGGCAAAATGGAATGCCGTTTTTGGAAGTCCGGCACATATGGATCAAGATATTCGTCCAACATTAGAAAAGCGTTTTTTACAAGATAAAAGCAATCCCAATCAAAGGCTTCGTTTTCGGAATTACCTTTATATTCAATTAGGAATCTGCACTTTATTACTAACGGTTTTTACCTATTATTTTGATCGTTTAAACGCACTCGATAAAGGTTTTGTTCTGTCACTAATACTTATAACATTAATTAACTGCGGTGCACTTTTAGAACAGCGCAAATGGATTTATTATCTTGAATACGCTCGCATTTTAATGATAACAACCTATTTTTTATATGAAGAAAATCTAACAATATTTTTCTTTGTTCCCTTGGCAATTATGATTTTTGCTGAACAATTATTTTCGCTTAGTAAATTGTATCAGAATGTTATTTTACAATTAGAAACTGCTGAGTAAAAGATGTTTGCCACGAATTGCACGAATTTTTACGAATTGATTGGGGAAAATTCGTGTAATTTGCGGCGATTTCATGTCTTATTTTTAAATTTATTAGAATTAAATTAAGTCCCAGCGGGAGGTCATATTTATAGCAAATTTTATTTCACATTTCATGGAGCCCCAGCGGGGTGAAATAATTTACATGACAATAATAAAAATGTTATGTCGCTCCGCAGGAGCTTTTATTCTAGAGTTCTATAAATGACTATAAATATTCCGCTCCTCCGGAGCAGGGAAGAGTATCAAGTTATATATATCTTTCCGCCCCGAATTCCCGAATTCATATTTTAAAAATAATTCGTGAAAATCCGTGTAATTTGCGACGATTTCATGTCTTATTTTTAAATTTATTAGAATTAAATTAAGTCCCAGCGGGACGTCATATTTATAGCAAATTTTATTTCACATTTCATGGAGCCCCAGCGGGGTGAAATAATTTACAGACAATAATAAAAGTGTTATGTCGCTCCGCTGGAACTTTGATTCTGGAGATCTATAAATGGCTATAAACATTCCGCTCTTATGGAGCAGGGAAGAGGACCAAGTTATATATATATTTCTGTCCTGAATTCCCGAATTCATGTTTTAAAAATAATTCATTCGTGAAAATTTGTGTAATTCGCGGCAAATTTTTCACATTACAAATTCAATATTTACAAAATAAAAAATCATTTAAATCCTCTTAATCTTTGGTAAACTTTTTTTATCCCTGACAGAAAAACTTATATCGTCTTAATCGCCATAATTTTCTCTTCAAAAGTATCTTTAAAATCTGATTTACTTTTAATCCTGGTTTTGTAAGTGTAAATTGTAGCCACAGAAAGTTCTAGAAATTCTGCCATCTGACTGCTTTCCTGAATACCCAATCGATATAAAGCAAAAATGCGAAGTTCAGTATTTAGAAGCTCTCCCTTTTTTACAATGCATTTATGATCATTAGGAAACAATTGATTAAAATCGGTCACAAAAGTGGGGAATAGTTTCAAGAAAATCTCGTCGAATTGATGAAAAAGATTTTCCCTTTCTTCCTTCACGTTGTAGCGTTTTAAACTCGCAATAACTTCATCAGTCTTTTTGGTAATAATTTTGTGAAGCGTGCTTTTTTGAATGTGATCGATCTTATTGATAAAGGCTGATGTTGCTTTTATAAAATACGTAATATATTCTTCTTTAATAGCATTGGCTTCGCTTAAGCTCACATTCATTTCCTGCAGCTGCGCATACGAAGAAGCCATTATTTTCCGCGCTTTATTTTTCTCTTTTAATTGCTTGAAAATGATAATCGAAAACAAAATAATAATCAAAGTGAGTATTGTCAATAAAATAATGATCTTTTCCAGCTTGTCATTTTTCTCTTTTACATTATTTAACTGTGCCTTTTCTATAATGGGTAAAATCGACGAAATTTCAATTTTTCTATGTCTTGCATTATAAAAAGTAGCATCGTCCATAGCAATATTAATATACTCATTTGCCTTATCCAAATAGCCCATTTTAAAAAGTTCATTTGCAAGATTTCGCAGTGCAACCGTTTCTTTAGTAGCATTTTTAACATCGGCAATAGCGGCAAGTGCCAAGTATTGAATTGCTTTTTTTGTATAACCTCTTTCTGAGTAAATATAGCCTAGACTAGATGTTGCAATACCATAATAATCGGGTGGTAATTTGTAATTGTTGATCCAGTAACTAAAAGCAAACTCAGCGCCTCGCCAGTCTTGCTGTTTTAATCGTTTTAAACTTTCTGCTGCCCAATATTCGTTGGTATTAGTGCCAATTAATTCTAAAGCCTTTTTTAGAAAATGATTTCCCTGTTGTACATAATGAATATTAAAACGCTGATCTTTATTGTAATCGGCGAGATCGTAATAAGCTCGAGCTTTTATATTATAATATTCGAACTTATTTTTTAAATCAAGTTTTTTATCATCAATAATATTCAGCGTGTCAATAGCTTCTTTAAAAAGTCCTGATGATAAGAGTACAAAACCCTCTTTAATTCGGCTTTTAGCCAAATATTTGGGATCTTTTAAAACTTTAGCCTTGATTTTTGCTTCTTCCAAATAATAATAAGCAGAGTCGTATTTGAATGATTTGTATTCATCAAATAATGACATGTAGGTATTATACAACTGTTCATTGTTTTGACTAACAGTATATTTTGAAACATTCTTTTTTAAGGATTCAATTTTACGATATTTCTGTTTTAAGTAAATCTCTTTTTTAAGCAATGCATTATCTAATTCTTCAAGAATAGGATTGGTCTCTTTGGCGGCTAGAGAAAAACCCGCAATGAAAAAATACAAAAAGAATATTTTTCGCATGGTTTTGTTTTGGTTTTAGGGGTAAGATAATTTATGGTTAGCGTAAACGCGTTTTAAATCAAAACTATTTAAAAACTGATGATTAGTAGTTTTTTAGATAGAAAGCAGTTCCTTAAGATTTCTTGAAAAAACATCTGATAAGCCTGAAAATGGCATAAAAATGTTAAAACCGCTCTATTTGTTTGCAATTATACAATAAAAAGTGATTAAATATATGTATAGTAAAAAAATATTGCTTTAAAATTTTCATATTATCATAAATGGTGTCTAAAAAAGTGGTTTTGTGTCTTTACATGACCTTGATTTTTAGAAACAACACACGAGTGTAATTATTTGATTTTCAATTGATTATATACAAAGTTAATCTAGATAAATCTTGATTTTTCGCTGATGTTTTTTTTTAGATTTATTTAACATCTAGTTTCGTACTGTCCTTTTTAAGGGATAAAAAAACTAACAAAAACCAAAATTTTATGAGATGTAAAAGTTATTACTTGTTAGCTCTGCTAATCTGTTTTTTTGCAATAAGCTGCGATACTACAGAAGACGGAAGCTACGTTGATCCAATTACGATTTACGAAAAAGTAGACGGTAATTGGGGATTAACAAACTTGAAAATGGTCGACGATTTTGCCAAAGCAAATAAGATCGAGCCAAACGAAGAAAACTTGAGTACTTATTTTAACTACGAAGATTTTAAAATCAAATTCAACGTAGATGAAAAGAACAAACCAACAAGTTATGAAGTTACTGGTAATGTTCCGCCTTTATTTGCCCCAAAAGGATACTGGCAGCTAAGCTCAGATTTTCAACCGACAAATCCGGGCAATCCTGTTAAAATTTACTTATACAGTGATGCCCAAAAAACTCAAAAAACAGACGAATTAAGAGTATCATCGATTCCAGGTAAAAACGGAGAAATGGAAGTTATTTTAACTAGAAGCTCTGGAGGAACTCCGTTTGTGTCTTACGTATTTAAATTAAATGCTATTAATTAAAAAGTAATATGAAAAAATTTATATATACAATTTTACTAGCCCTTTTGATGGCGCCTAATTTTATAAAGGCACAAGAAGCTGCGGGATCAGTAGGTGCGATGTCATCATTTCCGGTAGTATACAAATATGATGAAAAAGTGACATGGTTTTTTGATCTTTCGGCAACCACATTCGCAGAAAATGAAGATGTTTTTATTTGGATTTGGTCACCATCAGAACCAGATGCCAACAATTGGGAACATTCTTCAGATTTTGCAAAACTGACTTATGTTGGTAATAAAGTTTGGAGTTTTACTTTAACTCCAACTCAATATTTTTCTAAAACCCCTGAAGAAATTGCAGCAAGCGCAGGATTTTGGTTTCGTTTAAAAAATAAAAACGGATCAAAACAAAGTGAAGTGGCAAATATGCCTTACACTGATTTCTCTTCTTTTTATACTTCGAATGAGCTGATCAGAGCTTATCCGACAAAACCAACTATTGATAAAGGAGTAAGTATTTTGTTTAATGCAAATTTAGCGCCTGGATTTGCTGGAGCTACAAGCGTTCACATGCACAGTGGTTTAAATGATTGGAATCTTAAACAAGAATATCAATCATGGCTGCCTGAAATTGCGGCTAAAACGAAATTAAAAGATTTGGGTAATGGCTTTTATAAAATGGATTTAGTTCCTAAAGATTATTACAACGCGCCAGAAGGTTACATTATGGAAAATTTAGTTTTCTTAATGGTAAAAGATGATTGGGCAGGAACAATTCCAGATCAGGTTTTATACGCAGGAGCTTATGTACCGCCGCCGGCACCAGTTTTTGGATTTTTTCCATTACAAATCAGTCAGAAAGATTTTCTGGGAATGTCGAGAAAAAATAATGAATCAGGTGTAAACAAATTAATCTACAGCATTACAGCTGGAAGTAAAATAATTTCTGGTGAGTTTACAGGAGGAACAGCAGAGATAAAAGGATTTGTCAACTTAGTTTCAGAACTAAATGGAATTCCAAATTTAAATGAAATACATGTTTTGGTAAAAGACAATAAGAACAAAACGATTTCAGATACCACAATTCCGCTGAAAACTTTAGACAAATAATTCGCTATCAAATTAAAACATCAACTCTAATGAAATGAGCATAATCCAAAATTGGATATGTGAATTACATATGACCGATAAAAAAAACAATAAATAACCGCATATGAATAGTAAAAATAAAAAAAGAGTCCTGCATCAAATGTGGACTACTCAATCGCTGGTATTCATGATTTTCATGCTTTTTCTTTCGGCAGGAATGTTTGCTCAGGAAAAAAAGCAGGTATCTGGTACTGTTTATGACAATACAGGAAACGTACTTCCGGGTGCATCAATTATAGAAACGGGAACAAGAAACGGAACAACAACAGATTTTGACGGAAAATTTACCTTAGTGGTAGCCGTAGGAGGTTCAATTGAAATTTCATTTATAGGGTCGACAACTCAAAAAATGCAAATTACCAGTTCTAATCCAAAACTAGATATTCGCCTTCAAAATGACGGTTATCAATTGGCCGAAGTTCAGGTAGTTTCTGTGGGATATGGAACACAAAAGAAATCAGATTTAACCGGCGCTATTTCGAGTGTAAAAGCTGACGATTTAGTAAAAGGAACAATCTCTTCTACAGAGCAGGTTTTGCAGGGAAAAGTAGCAGGATTAAACATAATTCGCCCTTCTGGTGATCCAGCTGCAGGTTCTACAATACGCTTGCGAGGCGGAACTTCCTTAACCGCAAGCAACAGCCCTTTAATTGTAGTTGACGGAATTGCTGGTGTAGATATTAATATCGTACAACCGTCAGACATTAAAACGGTAGACGTTCTTAAAGATGCTTCGGCGACAGCCATATACGGTTCAAGAGGAGCAAACGGAGTAATTATAATTACAACAAAGTCTGGTACAAAAGGAGTTTCTGTAGTCTACAGCGGTTTATCGAGCGTGGGTTATGTTACTGATAATTTAGATCTTTTATCAGCAAATCAATGGAGAGGTTATGTTCGCTCAACAGGAAATAAAGATGCTGTTGATTTTGGAGGAAATACCAATTGGCAGAAAGCAATTGAGCAAACTGCAATTTCGCAATCACATACTTTAAGTATTAATTCTGGAAAAGCAGACAGTGGTTTTAGAACTTCTCTTTCATATTTAAATAATGAAGGAGTTATTAAAAAAACAGGTTTAGAAAGATTAAGCGGAAATATAAATGCCTATCAATATCTTGGAGATAATAAAGAGGTGAAATTTGATACTGGTTTATTTGCCAATATAGACAAATGGCATCCTATGGATTATAGAATATTTGAGCGCGCTTACAATCTTAATCCAACAATTCCAGTTTATGATGCTAATGGACAATTTTCGGCTGTTAGTGGAAACGTTTATCAAAATCCAGTTGAAATACTTACAAATAGAACTACTGATAATGAAAGACACAGATTGTTAGGTTATTTTAAAACGGAGGTTAAGTTTTTAAATGATTTTACGGCTGTTGCCAACATTTCATACGAACATAATGCAGTAAAAGGCAGTACTTATAAACCATCTTACGCTGTTATGGAAGGTGTAGATGAAAAAGGATATGGGCAAAAAACATATGCTGAGTATGCAAATGCTCAAGGAGAATTGTATGTAAATTACAATAAAGTGATAGACAAACATACTATTGGTGCACTTGCAGGATACTCTTACCTAGAAAATATTTATGAAGGTTTTGGTGCGCAGCGAAGCGGTTTTGTAACAGATGCTTTTAGCTACAACAATCTTGGTGCAGGTTACAATTACCGTTTAGGCGATGTGTATTCATATAAAGGAAAATCAAATTTAGTTTCGTTTTATGCCCGTGCTAATTATTCCTATGATGGCAAATATCTGCTTACGGCTACAGTAAGAAGAGATGGTTCAAGCCGTTTTGGAGAAAATAATAAATGGGGAACTTTCCCGTCAGCGTCTGTTGCTTGGAAAATTTCGAGTGAAGAATTTATGAGCGGAACAAAAGGATGGTTAGACAATCTTAAACTTAGAGCAGGTTATGGAGTTACCGGAAATCAAGACGGAATTGGGGAATATAAATCACTTTCGATTTTAGGAGTAGGAAAAGACAGTTATTACGATCCTGCGACAGAAAGATGGAGTTTAGCGTATTCGCCAACACAAAACCCAAATCCTGACTTAAAATGGGAGTCAACAAAACAATTGAATATTGGTGTAGATTTTAGTCTTTTTAATAGAATTTCGGGTTCATTCGAATATTATTCAAAAAACACAGACGATTTATTATATACCTATGAAGTACCGCAGCCTCCATATTTAGTGGGAACTATGTTGGCAAACGTAGGAGAAATGTCTAATAAAGGAGTTGAACTTACTTTGAATGCTGATATTGTTAAAGGAGAAAAATTCAACTGGAATGCTAATTTGACTCTTGGTCATAATGTGCAGAAAATCGAAAAACTATCGAATCCTACTTATAAAACAGATGTTATTTACAGCGGATCGTTACACGGATTAGCAGGTATGTCTGGACAATATTCTCAAATTATTGCCGAAGGTTATCCAGTTGGAACTTTCTGGGGATTCAAAAATGCAGGATTAGATTCAACAGGAAAAATACAATACTACAATGCAGCGGGGCAAATAGTTGCAGAAAATGCTTTGTTAGATGCTGATAAAACAGATCTAGGAAATATTCAACCCGATTTGACTTTAGGTATTGGAATGAACTTTACGTACGGAAATTTTGATCTTGGAATTTCTGGATACGGAATGTTTGGTCAAAAAGCATTAAATGCAACTAATATGATGCTAAATGATCCAAATAGATTACCAACATTCAATGTTCCTGATGCTTTTTTAGGAAGCGGAATCACATCGGCTCCAAAATATTCTGATTATTGGATAGAAGATGCTTCATTCTTTAGACTTCAAACAGTAAGTTTTGGATATACACTGCCTTTAAAATTCAAAAAATCTAAACTTAGAATGTACGTAATGGGAGAAAACCTATTTGTAATTACAGGTTACAAAGGTGTAGATCCAGAAATAGGTTTAAATGCTCAAGACGGAATCAACCAAACTGGAGTAATGGATTTAACTGGATTAGCAGCTCCTGGAATTGATAGATACAATAATTATCCTCGACCAACAACGATTTCTGTTGGACTAAATTTTACGCTGAATAATTAAGCGAATTAACCAAAAAATATAAAAAATGAAAGTCAAAATAACAGCATTATTAGCAGTAAGCATGCTTTTTACGATATCATGTACAGATTTAAATGAAGATTTATATGATAGAGTAGAAGACGGGAATTTTGGAAATACTCCAAAAGAAGTCGACGCATTAGTTGGCGGAGCTTATTCTTCTTTAAGAGGATTTAAAGATAATATATCAAACAATTTTCCAACAAGCGAATATGTATTTTTCTTGAACGAAACCGTTTCAGATGAAGCGACTATACCAACAAGAGGAACAAACTGGTATGATGGCGGGCAATATCAAGATGCACAAAAGCATACTTGGAAACCTGATAACCGAATGATTCTTTCGGCTTGGCGTTACAACTATACAGGAATTGCAAAGATTAATGCGATCATTTATCAAGTAGATAAATCAGCATTAACGGATACTGCAAAAGCTCCAATTTATGCCGAGTTAAAAGCTTTGAGAGCTTATTACTACTACAATCTTTTAGATTTATTTGGAAATGTGCCTATCGTAGTCAATTTTGAAGATACATCGCTGCCAACAAATTCTACTAGAAAACAAGTTTATGATTTTGTAGAGAAAGAATTATTAGATGCCATTCCGCACTTAACATCAAATGTTGTGTATTCTAAATTTACAAAAAATGTTGCTTATTCTTTATTAGCCAGATTGTATCTAAACTCTGAAGCTTTTATAGGAACAGCACGCTGGCAGGATTGTATCACTATGTGTCAGAAAGTTACGGGATACACTTTAGCGCCGGATTTCTTTGCCAATTTTGCAACACAAAATGAAAAATCGCCAGAGATTATTTTTTCAATTCCATACGATCAAAAAGCTGGAACAGAAGGAAATTATATGAACTCAATGTCATGTCATTACTTGCACAAATTGACCATTTCGGCAACTGGATTAGACTTTCCTTGGAGTGCAAACGGAATGTGTGCACAGCCTGGCGTCTATTCTGCTTTTGCTGATACAGACAAAAGAAAAAAATGCATGGTAGCCGGCGATCAAATCAGTGTAGCAACAGGGCAGGTTATTGTAATGGATAACGGTGAACCGCTTACTTACACAGAAGAAGTGAAAAGCGTAGCTGATGCAAAAGAAAATCAAGGAGTTCGTTTAGGAAAATACGAAATGAAAGCTGGCGAACAGTGGGAACGTGATCATGATTTTGTACTGATTCGCTATGCCGAAATTTTAATGATGCAGGCTGAATGTTACGTGCGTTTAGGTAATCCCGGTTTAGCAAAACCATTTATACAGCAAATAACAGCTCGTGCGGGCGAAGAAATGCCCACAACGATAGATCTTCATTTTATAGATCGTGAATTACTTAAGGAATTTACTTTTGAAGGAAGAAGAAGAACGGATAATATTCGCTTTGGAACATTTTTCCTGCCATGGTGGGAAAAAGGTGAAACGGAAAAATACAGAGCCATTTTTCCAATTCCAAGCACTGTTTTAACAACGAATAAGAACCTGAAACAAAACCCTGGTTATCCTGTGAATTAGGTTCTTGAATGTCAGTCTTCTATGTTGGTTAGTCGTGGAAGGCTGACATATTTTTAACATAAATAATTTTAGGATGCAAACTGTGGACATATTATTTAACACATAGAAACATAGCTTTTTTTATAAATAAAGTAAACAAAAAGAAACTCATTTCTTTCACATAGAGGATTATGTGTATTGCAATAAAGTGAAACGCCTTTTTTAAGTATTAAAAGCTATGTTTCTATGTGTTGAAATAATTATAGCATATTTCTATTAAAAACAAACAGCACATCAATATGAAAAGATCTATCACATTACTGTTTTTTGGGATCATGAATATTTTAGTCGCCGCAAGCTGCAGCAGCGATGATAAAGGTTCAGATAAACCAGTAGAACCAGAAGTACTAAAACCAGCGGCAGTTGAAAAAACAAACAGCACTAAAATTTACGTGCACTATATGCCTTGGTTTGAAACCAATGAAAGCAGTGCCGATAAAAAATGGGGTTATCACTGGACAATGGCCAACAAAAATCCAAATACAATAGGAGCAAACAATCGTCGAGAAATAGCTTCGTACTATTATCCGCTTATTGGACCTTATCATTCAGGCGATAAAAATGTGATCGAAAATCATTTATTATTGATGAAATATGCAGGAATCGACGGCCTTTTAATCGATTGGTATGGCACTTACGATGTTAATGATTACCGTATGGTAAAAGAAAATACAGAACAGCTTATTGCAATGCTTGATAAAGTTGGTTTAGAATACGCCATTGTATATGAAGACCGCGTAACAAAAAATGTGGTTGATGCCGGAAAAGCAATTTCAGTTACCAGTGCCGCAAAAACAGATTTAGCATACCTGCAGAATAACTATTTTGATGATGCTAATTATATAAAAATAAACGGAAAACCCTTATTGCTCAATTTTGGACCAATAGTATTACAAACAGCTTCCGAATGGACAAACGTTTTTAATACTTTGACCGTAAAACCTACTTTTTTAACCCTTTGGGATCAATCTGTTGAAGCTGGAGAAAATGCCTCAGGCGAGTATGCTTGGGTGTTTAAAAATAGTACTTATTTGACCAATTTTTATACCAATACAAAACCAAAACTTTCTGTTGCAATTGGCAGTGCTTATCCAGGTTTTAAAGATTTTTATGCAGATGGCGGAGGCGGAGCGGCAATTGGATGGACAATAGAACATAACAATGGTGCTACACTTGATGAAACACTTTCTTTAGCCAAAAGCGCAAACTTAAATTACCTGCAATTGATAACGTGGAATGACTTTGGAGAAGGAACCATGTTTGAACCAACGGTTGAATTTGGATACACTTATATCGAAAAAATTAAAGCATTTGCAGGAGTAAAAAATACCGAAACAGTTTTTCCGGATATAAGCAAAATGTATAATCTGCGAATTGAGAAGAAAGGAAATGTCGATATTCAGAAAAAGCTCGATCAGGCATTTAATTATTTTATTTCCATGCAGCCGGCAAAAGCAAAACAAATAATAAACGAAATTAAGTAAGAGTTGTAATTAATACAATCATATAATGAAAAACATAAAATACAGATACTGTTTAACCGCCTTTGCATCACTATTGCTCTTTGCCTGCAGTACAAATAAAACCTACAAAATCAATTCCCCAGGGAAAAACAATGAATTAGTTTTTGAATTGACAGAATCTGGTCAGCCGCAGTATAGTTTTACTTCAAACGGAAAATCAGTTATTGAACCTTCTTTGATGGGATTTGAGTTTCAAGGAATCAAAAAAATGACAGATGGTTTTGAAGTAGTTTCCACTGAAGAAAAAACGGCCGATGAAACTTGGGAACAGCCTTGGGGTGAATTCAAAAAAGTTAAAGATCATCATAATGAATTGATTGTTCATCTTAAAGAATCAAATGGAGAGGAGCGTTTGGTTGATATTATTTTCAGGATTTTTGATGATGGATTAGGTTTTAGATACGAATTTCCGAAGCAGCCGCATTTAGGTAAAGTGAAGATTTCTAATGAAATTACGCAATTTACATTTAAATCAGATAATGATGTTTGGTGGATTCCTGTGCATCGCGAAAATAGCTATTACGAAAGCACTTATCGCAAAACTCCGATGAGCAAAACGGATACCATTAATACGCCTGCAACTTTTGAAACTAAAGAGAAATTGTACGTTGCTATTCATGAAGCTAATTTGACAGATTTTGCTTCAATGACACTTTTAAAAACAGGCGATAAGCAATACAAAAGCGATTTGGTGCCTTGGGCAGATGGTGTAAAAGTTTATGCCGAAACACCTTTTAAAACGCCTTGGAGAACAATCATTGTAGGAGAGAAACCTGGAGACTTAGCTGTTTCGACAATCATGCTGAATTTGAACGAACCTTCAAAAATTGAAGATCTTTCTTGGATTACACCTTCCAAATATATTGGAATTTGGTGGGGAATGCATTTAGAAAAATATACTTGGGGACAAGGACCAAAACATGGTGCGACTACTAAAAACACAAAAGAATATATAGATTTTGCAGCAAAAAACAATTTCGATGGTGTTTTGGTCGAAGGTTGGAATGAAGGCTGGGACGGAGACTGGACTGCAGACGGATCTTCTTTTAGTTTTGTAAAAGCGTATCCTGATTTTAATCTGGAAGAAATTACAAAATATGCAGCCATGAAAAATGTTCGCTTAATAGGGCATCATGAAACCGCAGGCGCTTCTAAACATTATGAAAGCCAATTGGAAGATGCGTTTAAATTGTATCAAAAAATGGGCGTAAATTCTGTAAAGACAGGTTACGTAAACAAATATTTAGATAAAAAAGAATGGCACGACAGCCAGTATGCAGCACGTCATTATAGAAAAGTTATTGAAGCTGCAGCAAAATATCATATTATGATAGACAATCATGAGCCCATAAAAGGAACAGGATTGCAGCGTACTTATCCAAATTTTATGTCGCAGGAAGGCGGCAGAGGTCAGGAATATAATGCGTGGTCTGTAGATGGCGGAAACACGCCGGAACACTTAACAACTCTGCCATTTACAAGAATGCTTTCTGGTCCTTTTGATTACACGCCGGGAAATTTCAATTTTGATTATAAAACACCTTCTGGAGCTCGAGTGCAGACCACTTTAGCAAATCAATTGGCATTGTATGTAATTATTTTCAGTCCGCTGCAAATGGCTTCAGACTTGCCTGAGAACTATGTTGGCAAACCTGAATTTCAGTTTATAAAAGAGGTGCCGTGTACATGGTCAGAAACAAAAGTTTTAGATTCTAAAATTGGCGAGTATACAACAATTGCGAGAAAAGATTGGGAGGAGAAAAACTGGTATTTAGGAGCCATTACCAATAGAGAAGCCAGAGATCTTAAAACAGCTTTGTCTTTCTTGGATGCAGGAAAAGAGTACGAAGCAGAAATTTATGCAGATGGAGCAGGAGCAAATTATAAAACGAATCCTTATCCTGTAATTATTTCAAAACAAAAAGTGAATAATAAAAGCGTTTTAAATATAAAATTGGCAGCTGGAGGAGGAACAGCTATAAAATTTACTCCAATAGATAAATAAGTTAGTTGGTATATTTTGAATTAAGTTTGAGTTTGAGCAATGAACCCGATATCCTCTAAAAGATATCGGGTTTGTTATTTTGTTTTAATTAAATTTTTAACACATAGAAACATAGATTTTAAATCCTCAAAAAAGGCGTTTCACTTATTTAAAATGCACAAAGCTTATGTGAAAGAAAGGTATTCTTTTTGTATTCTTTTTTACGCACTAAAAGCTATGTTTCTATGTGTTAAATAAAATTATTTTGAGTGAAGATAACAGATTGAACCTATTATACTCGATTAGTAAAACTCTAATGTTTGTAAAGTTTAACGTGATTACCAAATGAATATGTCGCAGCAATAGTTGGTCCGTTATAACCCCATTTCAAGAATCCATTTAAGTGTTCTCTTGTTGTATCAACTTTAAAATTCAAACCAGTGTATCCCGCGGTAATACTTAAATTTTGATATACGTTATATAAAAGTGACAAATTATAGCTGACAATTCGGCCATCGATATTATCGATTTTTACTGCTAAGTAATTGGCATTTACATACAAACCAAAACGTTTTCCGAGTACAAATTCTCCCCATATTCCAATGTCAGGTAAAGGCGCTGTAAAATTGAAACTGTCGTGGTATTCCAGACTGGCTTGGTTGGCATCTAAACGTAAACCTAAATCGGCAAAAAGTACGTGAGCACCAATCAGCAGACCAGCTTCATATTTTGGTTTAGATAAAAATGCATATCCGTAAGCTATACGAGCAATTTGTACGTCGAAATTGGCTGATACTCTTGAGTTTACATTATAGGTATGATCGCCAAAATTAATGTCTTTTTGCAGGGTTTTTGAAGAACTTCTGTTAAGCGAAAAAAATTCAAATCCTAATCTTGATCGTCTTGAAATACGCCAATCAAAAGTTCCCATAAAGGAAGAACTTGATTTAGAGAAACCTAAATCATCTTCTAAATCTATTTCCGTAGCTCGATTACCATTGTTAGTACCTACTTCAATTTGTGTATTATTTACTGGAAAAAAAGCTCCTGCAGTTACTTTAAATCTTCTTGCATGCCAAGGTAAATCATCTGGAGAATCTTGCAGGTAGTCGAAGTTGTTTTGTACTGCAGTTAAAGTGTCTTTTGTTGATGCATCTGCTACAATTTGTGCATTAGATGAAAGATACGAGAACGGAATTATCAAAAAATAAAATAATCTTTTCATGAGGTTTATCTTTAAATTTATTGATGAATTTTTAACAATTAAAGTTAACAAAAAAAATCATTCATTTTAATTTTAGGAGCTTATTATTTGATTATCAGTTGTATAATTCGATGGTTTTGTTAAAAGCAGTCCGCGTGAGGGATAGCAGCAGTCCTGCCGAAGCAGCGCGAATAGCCCGACGCCATATAGAAAAAGCCCCAATGAACGCAATGTAAATTGGGGCTTTTTTTATATGGGGTCACGCCCATAACTTCGAAATTTTGAAACTGCTTTTTACTCTTAAACTCTGTGATAATCTGCTCGCCAATGTACGATGGCTTTTTTGATAGAATCGCCCGAGAGGTTGTTTTTAAGAGCATCGTCGATTAAAGTGAGAACTTCGTCGTTTGGAGCAAAACGAAGTGCAAATATTTGATCATCGGTAAACTTATGTTCGATTTCTTCAAACCTTTTTCCTGTGAGTGTAAAATAGCGATAGCGAAGTTCTAAACGTATAATTCGGTTTTGTAAAGTGAGGGCATAGTGCTGGCGCAGCATATAAGCAAGAAAAATAAGCAAGCCAAAAATAATACTTATAAATGACCAAATTAGCGGATCTGTTGAGGTAAAAGCAAAGTACAAACTGCTGAGAAAAAATAGAACTGCAAGCGGATAAAATACAAAATGATGTGCGGTATAAAATCGTATATGATTGTAGTAGGTTTGAATTTTCATAATGTAGAATGTTTATATGAAAGTAAAAAAAATAAAGCTACTCTAAAAGAATAGAATAGCTTTTTTTCTCAAAAATAAACTAACATAACCAATGTTTCCTTTATCGTATAAACTTTTTACAGTTTTACTTAGTAATATATTTAGAAGTCTTATTAAGTCTCAAATTGTCAATATTTTGACTTTGATTTATACTAGTAAAATTAGGTTATGTGCAGCTATTGTTTGTTATATTTTGAATAGCAAATGTTATATGATTTCAATATAGAAATTACAACGTACCTATAATTTGCCATTGTTCAAGTTTTGACTGCAAAGATTTACTTGCATTTGCAGGACTTGTTGAGGGAAGTGTTATAAGCTGATAGGTATTTTGAAGTTTGACATATTTCTTGAAAAACTGTGCTGCTTTTTGACCGTTAAACAGTATGGTTTTTATATTGGAATGCTGTTTTAGAAAGGTCTCAAAATCATTGGCGATTTCATTCTTTATAGCGCTGTCTAGACTTCCAACTCGGTCGCAATACTGTAATACATCCCACAATGCAATTTTATTTTGAAGTAAAAAAGCCTTTTTTGTTTCGTAATCATTGCTGAAATCTTCATTGAAAATGGTAAACAAGAATTTCCAAAAATTGTTTTGATTATGTCCGTAGTATTGATTGAGTTCTAATGATTTTGTTCCAGGCATTGTACCTAAAATTAATATAGTAGAATTTACTGAGCTGATGGGAGCGAAAGAAAAACTTTTCATTTTATAAAAATAGTAAAATAAGGTTCTAAGGAGCTAAGATTCTAAAAAAAAGCTCAGAACCTTAGCATCTTAGTTTCTAAGAGCCTTCCTCAACGTCCAAATCGATAATACTCTAAATCCTGATTTTTTTTGTTATTGATTGAGTCTAAAACAGAATTCATTCCCATCACGCTGAAAGTAATTCCGTTTCCTCCGAAGCCTAAAACATAATGCTCGTTTTTTTTCGGATCTGGTTTCCCAAAATACGGCAGACCGTCTTTCGTTTCTCCAAAAGTTCCTGCCCAGGAATAATCTAGTTTAAAGTCAGAATTCGGGAACCTTTTTTGAAATTGTTTTAGCAAAAACAATTCTTTTTTAGGAAGCAGATTATCTCTTTTTTTTAGGATCTTTAAATTCTTCGTCACCTCCACCCATAATAATTCGGTTGTCTGAAGTAGCGCGATAATAAAAATATGGAGACGAAGTGTCCCACATCACAGCATTTTTTAAACCAATCGGTATTTCGGGCATAGATTCAGATGCAATTGCAAATGTGCTTTTTAAGTCGACTATTTTTTCGTTTATTGTTTCAGTGCTTTCGTAACCCGTACAATGTATAACGTGATCTGCGGTAATGGTGCATTTACTATCTGTTTGGGCAATACATTTCCCTTTTTGAGAATGTATATTGGTAATATTAGTTCTGTCAAAAATCTGCATACCATTTTGCTGACAGTAAAAAAGTAAATCACCCGATAATTTAAACGGATCAATAACCGCTGCTGTTTTTGATTCTATAGCCGCAAGAGCATTTAATCCTATTTTTTCTAAATCCTGTTTGTTGAGCCAGCTTACATCAAAACCTAATTGTTTACGGACTTTAAATTCGTTTTTTAAAAATGGAATATCTTTTTTGAATGAGGTAAAATAAATACTCTTTTTAAATTCAAAACCACAGTCACTTTTAATAGTGTCAATTATTGTTCGAAGATCAAAGATTGCTTTTTTTCCATTGTTGTAACTGTCTACAGCGCATTTTTCACCTCTAAGCTTTATTAATTCATGCAACGGCACATCAACTTCATATTGAAGTAAAGCAGTACTTGCTGCCGTACTTCCGTTGCAAACATCACGACGATCTGCAAGGACTATTTTTTTTCCCTCAGAAATTAATTTATATGCCATTAAAGCTCCCGTTATTCCGCTTCCAATGATAAGAATCTCAGTGTTGATATCAGAACTGATAGAAGGATAACTAATATTCATGGCATTTTTTAAAGGCCAGAAAGTTTCTGTCGAGCGTAATTTCATTTTTTAGATTTATTGTTTTACGGTTTGAATCGAGTTTTTTTTAAGACTCTTTCTTAGCATTTTCTTCTTTTTGTTTTTCCTGTTTTTCCTGTTTTTCTTCTTTAGCTTTCGTTGCTTTCTCTTGTTTTTGTTCTTGCTTTTTCTCTTTTTCCTTCTCTTTTTTCTTGAAGTAACCTCTAAACAAGAAATTACTTTTTGCTGCCTCCATATTATCGCTAAAACCTTTTGTTCCTGTTTCTAGATTAGAGAGCGTATTTGAAACACTGTTTGCCATTTTATCATCACGTACTAATCTTGCCAAAGCACCATTTCCGTTATTCATGCTGTGACTAAAAATGGCTAACTCTTCAGAAATAACGCCTACATTATCGACACTTTTTTTAACGCTTTTCATAATGTCGTTCATTTCTATTCCGTCAATAGAAGCTATTGCACCATTGTCTTCAATAATTTTTTGTGATTTAGTTCCAGGAGAAATAGTGAGCACTTTGTCGCCCATTAATCCATCAGAACCAATACCGGCACGAGCATCTGTTTTTATAAATTCTCGTACTTCATCTTTTATAACCATTGACACAACAACCGAGGAATCATTAATTAATCTGATTTCCTCAACCGTACCAATGTTAATACCTGAAAAGCGTACGTTGTTTCCAACTTCTAAACCGCTCACAGTTTTAAATTTTGATGTAAGGTGAAATGTTGAACCAAATAGATTTTTTTGTTTTCCAATAAAATAAATTGCGGTTATAAAAAGTAACAAACCAATTGTTACAAACATTCCTAATTTCCAAGTATATCCAGATTGCTTCTCCATGATTTCTAAAGTTTTTTTTATTTAAAAAAGGAACGAACCCATTTGTCTTCGTCTTTTTCTAATTCGTCATACGTTCCTTCGGCATGAATTACTCCATCTTTTAGTACTATAATTCGATCTGCCGTCATTTTTGCACAAGCCATATCGTGCGTAATTATTATTGCCGATGTTTTTTGTTTCTTTTTAATGTCAAGAATCAATTCACTGATTTCTCTAGAAGTAATTGTATCTAATCCAGTTGTAGGCTCATCGTATAATATGATTTCGGGTTTTAAAATCAATGTTCTTGCTAAACCAATTCTCTTTCTCATTCCGCCAGAAAGTTCAGATGGCATTTTATCTACAGCGTCACTTAAACCTACATTTTCCAGCGCTTCCATAACTTCATTTTCAATCTCTTCTGAGGATAAATCTCTTTTATGTTTGCTCAACGTAAAAACAAGATTTTCCCGCACCGACATCGAATCATACAATGCACCGCTTTGAAACAGAAAACCAATTCGCGTTCTTATTTTGTTAAGTTCATTTTTTTTGAGTTCCAGTATATTTTCATCAAAAACGGTTATTTCGCCTTTGTCTGGTGCGATCAATCCAACGATACATTTTATAGTTACCGATTTTCCTGAACCAGAACGTCCTAAAATCACCAAATCTTCACCTTTATGTAAGTTCAGATTGATGCCTTTTAAGACTTCGTTATCTTCGCCAAAAGTTTTATGTAAATCCTTTATAGCGATTATTACATCTTGCTTTTTAGTTTTTGATTGTGGTTCTATATTTTCTTTTTCTTTAATCATCTTAAAAAAATAAATCAGTTATCTGTACTGCGAGCATATCGATAATAAATATGGTTAAGGAAGCTGTTACAACTGCAGAATTTGCAGCTTTTCCCACGCTTTCCGTTCCGTTTGCGGCATTAAATCCTTTAAAACATCCAATCATTCCAATAAAAAAGCCAAAGAAGAAAGTTTTAATCGTGGCAGGAATCAGATCTAAAAATTCCAGAGACTGAATAATCTGTGTTAAGTATCTATAAAAATTGACATCGCCATGAATGTTTATTCCAACATAACCGCCAATAATTCCAACAGCATCAGCAAAAAACACTAATACAGGCACCATTAAAGTGCACGCTAGAATTCTAGTTACGACCAAATAGTTGTACGGATTAATAGCCGAAACTTCCATAGCATCAATTTGTTCTGTAACTTTCATAGAACCTAACTCAGCGCCAATTCCAGACGAAATTTTTCCTGCACAAATCAAAGCCGTAATAACAGGTGCAATTTCTCTAATTAAGGAAAGAGCCACCATTCCCGGAAGCCAGCTTTCGGCTCCAAATTTTACTAATGTAGGACGAGATTGCAAAGTGAGTACTAAACCCATAATAAAGCCTGTAATCGCTACTAGAGGCAATGATTTGTAACCAATAACATAACATTGTTTCAAGAACTCTTTTGCCTCATAAGGAGGAATTATTACCTCTTTAAAAAACTTCTTTGCAAACAAAGCTGCCTCTCCAATTTCTGTAAATGTATTTTTTAAGCTCAGAATCAAAATGTTTTGTTTTAAAGTTGCTTTTGTATTTCAAATCAATATTTTAACAGTTTTTTCTGCTTTTGTAATTATTTAGGAAAGTTACCCTGATAGTTGTTAAAATTATTTACACAACTCTTCTTGAAGTTTATATAATTTTCATTGTGAGTAGATTAAAGTAAACTGATGCTGAATGTGATATAACAAAAAATCCCTTTCATTAAGAAAGGGATTTTAAGGGTTTAATAAAACTTTGGTCAGTGTTGCTAAGAGTTTATTGCAAATCCAGTTCTGGATTTTAGCAGCGGAATTACTTTAGATTGCGATTGAGCAAAATTTTCCATTAATAATCTTGCTGTTAAATAGCATATCGTAGATTCTGCGCCTTGATTTAAGTTTACATTTTCTTTTTCGAGTCCGTCATAACCACCGCCGCTTACGGGATTATACATAATTTGATTTAAGTGATTTTTACCTAAAAACCAGTTAAAAGCTGTTTTCATTTTATGTTTATATTCTGGAATTTTAAACGTATTGTAAAATGCATTTAAAGTTTGAATGGTGTACGAAACGTCAATAGGCTGTTCTCCAAATTGTTCTGGTTTTGTGCCTTTTTGATACCAGTTTTGATTAGAAATGGGTTTAAAACTGTCATCTATAAATGTTTTAGAAATTAAAAAATCTAATGAATCTAAAGCTGCTTTTTTATAAACAGGTTTATTAGTTACTAAATAAGCATACAACATCGATTCTGGCAGAATACCATTTGCATAAGTTAAGTAATTCTCAAACCATTGCCAATCTTCAGCAGCCGTGTTTTCATAATTTGCAAGCAGTTTTGCATTCAATTTATTTATAATCGCCGCCATATATAGGTTCGGAATTACAGAATAATAGAGATACAAACCTTTTGTAGCAAATCCAATTGAACGTGGCGATTGAATTGTTTCGGCCCATTTTAAAGAATTCAATAAACATTTCGATGCTTTTCTTGAAATCGGTTCTGGAAGAATATCAGAAATAGAAGTTACCGTTCCTAAAGCCCAGATCGCTCTTGCGTTTGAATCTTCTAAATTAACTTCGGCATTTTGTTCCATATGATCGCGGTAATCCTGATCGACATAATTAATGAAA
Source organism: Flavobacterium plurextorum (assembly GCF_002217395.1). Taxonomy (GTDB): domain Bacteria; phylum Bacteroidota; class Bacteroidia; order Flavobacteriales; family Flavobacteriaceae; genus Flavobacterium; species Flavobacterium plurextorum. The sequence goes on from NZ_MUHD01000026.1 coordinate 29,269, forward strand.
TTTCCTTTTGGCTTTTGACATCTTTCTATAAAATCCAAATAAATCAAAATGTACGGAAGATCGTCTTTATCCTTCGTTAATTTATAATGCATGCAAAATGCAATCAATGCGCGAGCATTATCATCTAATGTATAACCGGATTCTACATCTGGAATAGAAATTTTGCTGAACTGAATAATACCAAGATCTGTTGTTAATTTTTTAATGTGACGTAATTGTATTTTAGGATATCGGTACTTAATTTCGTCTGGTTTTTCAAGTAGTTTTTTATACGTTTTTATGTGAATTATTGCCGTATTCTCCCAAGAGGAAGCTCTCGTTTTTCTAAAAGCATTAATTCCCATTTCATGTCTTAGATTTTCATCAGAGATTAATTTAAGCGTCGATTCTGCAAACTGATCGACATTACCAATATCAACTAGAACACCGCAATCTGGAGTTAGAACTTCTCTTGTATGCGGAATTTTTGAAGCTACCATTGGGCAGGCACAGCTCATTGCATACGAAAAAGTGCCGCTTACTGCTTGGTTTGGATCTTTTGAAGTAAACAAATAAATATCAGTAGCTTTTAAATAATCTAAAAGTTCATCCGTATCTAAATACTTATTTATAAAACGAACATTATCTTTTAAGTTCAAATCTTCAACAAGCGCTTCAAGTTTATTTCGGTATTCATCAACACCATCTTTAATTAAATTTGGATGCGTTTTTCCAATTATCAGGTAAAGTACATTTGGCTCTTTTTTAATGATTTTTGCCAAAGCCTGTAAACCTGTTTCAATATTTTTTCCTTCACCAAGTAATCCAAAAGTAGATAATACTAATCTGTCTTGAATATCATATTTTGCTTTGGCTTGATAGGGAGTTTCATAAATTACAATATGAGTGCCGTGTGGTACAGTTGTAATCACATCTTCTGAAATGTCATATTCTTTAATCAGGATTTCTTTGGACTGATTTGTCATTACAAAAACGGATTTGCTGTAGCTTAAAAGTAATTTTACAAATGTTCTTAATTCGTTATTCGGATTTGGAATAACACTGTGAAAAGTAAAGGTTACGGGTTTCTTAATTACATTTAAAAAATCTAATAAATGGTCTCCGTATTGACCGCCGAATAATCCAAATTCATGTTGAATATGAACTAATTTTATTTTTTCATCTTTATTGATTTCGCTTGCAGCTTTAGCATAATCATCTTTATTTTTTGTGTTTAAGGTAAAAGCTTGTGTTGGGTTTGTCTTGGGTTTATCGACCAGTTCGCAAATTTCACAGCTGATCGATTTGCCAAAAACATCTGTAATGCCTTTAATAGTATCTTGAGTATAAGTTGCGATTCCGCATTGCGTGGGTGGAAAAGTCGAGAGAAAAACTATTTTTGATTTATTTGATATCGTCTTCATGGGAGTTCTGTTTAAAATTCAATTAATAAGTCATTTAGGATTAGTAAATCCATTGTAATTTTATTGTAGGCAGATATTTTAGGAGGTTGTAAAAAAACTTCCTAATCCAGAAAATAACATAGTCTGCATACGTGTTTTTCACGAAGCATTCTAGAGGTTTAGTAATTGGTGTTGTTAGTTTCGAAATTAATTTCGAAAGAGCATTTTGCTCAAATAATGCAATGCAGGCTTATTAGACTTAGTTTTTGTTTTTGTTGCCGCTTGATCTATCAAGGGTGAGTCAATAGAAATAACGATAAGAAAAAATAGAGGATCAATTTTATAATTAAAATTAGGTTTTAAGCTAATAGAGGTTTGAATGTTTTTCAAACGATCTTTTTAAAATTAAAGATGAAGTCTATATTTTTTCTTTAAATATTACAATTGAATTGGTGAAAGTAAATTGGGAATTAAATAGAAATTTTCTGTTGATTTTTTCGATCAATAGAACATTATATTTTAGATTCTTAAACAAACTATTTTTACTTTTAATAAAAGTATGATTCTTTTTTGAAATGAAAAGCTAAAATTTTGATAATTCTTTTTTTAATGTAAGTTTTTGATAGTCAGTTTTGTAGTTTTAAATTTTAGAATTGAAAAACTAACGATAGGTATAATGTTTTTTGGTTATAAATGCTATCGGAATACCAACACAGAATATCAAAATTAATATGGAAAGCAGTAATGGAAAGTCAAAATGTTTGGATGGAAGTTTAGGAAATGTGATTGGAAGCACGATAAGACTCATAACTATCCAAACAAATAAACCATATAAGACACCAGAAAATACGGTGTTTTTTTGCAGAAAAGGAAAATAAGGATAGATTTTAAAGAAAAAATAAGCAAAAGCAAAGGCAATAAAATAGTGAAGAAGCAAACCGTATACTGCCATTTGAGATCCGCCAATGTAAGCTTCCTGTTTAAAAATACCGCTGGCAATTGATTGTAAAATTTTTTCGGCTGTTGTTTTGTGTAATAAAACAGCGTAGATTAAAATTGCAGCCAGAATATCTAAAGTTCCCGCTAATAAGCCAGAGGATAAAACAGTTCTCGATTTTGATTTCATATCTTAAATTTTCTTTATCGATTTAGAAATTTTGTTTAATTGATTTGTGTGGCGTTTTGTATGAATGAGTACAAAATTAATCCATTCGTAAATCGTGAATTTGTCAAAACCAGGAACTTGAAAATCAAGACAAGTTAAGGTTAAATCATATTTTTCAGCTGAATCTAATAAATCGAATTCAATTTTATGAAGTTTTTCGATCAGTACTTTTTTGTCGTATTCTTTTTTTTCAGGTTGTAAAAATATTGGAGCATCCATTTTTATGTCGAAGTTTAAAAAAAGAGCTTCAATATCTTTTACTTTTTCTTCGGGATTTCGAGTAGTTTTTTCAGTTTTTCCTGCAAAAAGTTCAGGATATCCGGAGCCTGCCAATACAATATGCTGTGCTGTTTGTCCTGCTGTCCAACTGTTTTCGTATGGAATTTTATTTATTTCATTTTCAGAAAATAGCGAAAAGGTTTCGTTTAGATCATGAAATGTTTGAACTATATTTTGTTTAACTGCTGCTTTCATAATTTTAATCTTTAAGTGATTATTATACTGATGTTATCCACCAAGTATTCCCGAATGGATCTGTTACACCGCAGGTTCTGCCATAATCCTGATTACTTAAACCCATTAATGAAACGGCTCCATTTTCTAGCGCTTTTTTATAACTTTCATCAGCGCTAGGAACATAAACAAACAAATTAGCAGTTTGTTTGGGCCAGTCCGCAACTTCATCGGTGATCATTATGGTGCTTCCATTCAAAGTAATTTCAGCATGCATAATGGTTCCGTCTTCACGTAGTGCTTTAGTATGCGTTTCTGAAGCTCCAAAAACAGTTTTAGTAAAATCAATAAATTTTGATGCGCCCGGTAAAATTAAATAGGGCATTATGGTTTGATGTTCTGCCGGAATATTCATTTTGCGGTATTTTAAAATTTTGGATTTTAAAATTACAAATTATTATTGTATTATTTTGTAATTCAATTGATTATGATTTTACGGAAGTACTTCGCAATGAAAACCAAATGAATTTACGAGCTCTATTATTTTGTGATTTGAAATTTTTGAATCGTTGATTCGCAGAATTTTATCGCAATCTTCAAGATCAAAATTGATAGCGCTGTTAGGAAAATGCTCAAGAAGCTTTCCCACAATCATTATTGATTGCTCAACTTCTTGAACATTTGTTTTGAAAACTTCTATCATCATTTGTAAATTTTATAAAGCGATATTTTTATAACGCTCAATTTTATGATAATAGGTATAAGAAACAGCCAAAATCAATAAAAAGATTAATGGGAAGAAGCCTTGAAAACCAATTCCATCAACCGCAAAATGGCTGATTGAAGCGAATATAAAATCGAAACCAAATCCGGCGTAAGCCCATTCTTTTACATTTTTAGGAACTGACGGAATCACTAAAATTAAAACACCTAAGATTTTGAAAATAACTAATGCACTTCCAAAATACTCTGGATAGCCTAAATGTCTGATTCCTTCTTTAGCCAGTTCTGTCTGAGAAGTTAATGCCGGCATAACGCCTTCGAATAGAAAAATAATAATTGTCGTAACCCAAAAAATAATTTTTGCTTTTTTCATGTGGTATTTTTTAAATAGTTATTAGTTAATGCATTACAAATGTAATGATCTTATATTTCTGATAAAATACACATTTACGACTATTTTAGGGGCATTTACGACAAGTTGATTGTTGGTTGGTTGTTAGTTAGTTGTTGCTTGGATTTACCATACAGTTTGTCATCCCGCGTTCCTCGGGATGACAAGATTGTTTTGACTGCTTCACTATGCTCAACACGATAGAAATAAGAAAAATTGGAATTTAAAATTTACGTAAGCTGGTAATTCGTAATCAAAAACAAATCCTCAAAACCCAATCTTGTATAAATGCCTTTTCCTAAAGCAGAAGCTTGCAGTTGCGCATATTCACAATCAGCATCAATTGCTTTATTTATAGCAAATTTCATGATTTCTTCGGCAAAACCTTTTTTACGCATTTCTGGAATAACGCCCACACCATGAATTCCCATTGTTTTTTCGGTTTGAAAAAGGGTAAGTGTTCCAATTGGTTTTTCTTCAAAATGAACTAGATAAAATGCGGCATTTTCGTAATTATGAACCAATGTTTCTTTACTGATAACATAACTAAAAGACATCGGATAAATATCAGACCAGGTTTTGGCATCGTCATCATTTAAAACTCTTTTAAAACTCAGATTGTTTTGGATCGGAAATTTTTCGTCCAGTTTCAAAGCCATAGCCATCAATTGAATGCGAGTAGAAAATCCGTTTTTTTCAAAGATTTCATTTGAATTACTTCCGAAAATATCCCAATATGGAATAACTAATTTGGGATTTTCTTTCATTATTTCCATAATCTGTGGAAGATTTTTTTCGGTGATATCTTCTCGAAACCATAGTCGGTTTGGCCAGCCGGAGTTTTCTATTTGAATAAATTCAAAAGGATCGTTTTTATGATAGGAAAGAAGGGGAGTCGCAACAGTTCTCCAAAGCGCTGTCAGGTTGTCAATATTGTCTTTGATGAGGTTTATATTTTTCATTTTGAATATCAAATTTAAATCTGAAACAAAGATAAAATTAGCTTTTCAAGAAAACCTTTACATATGTTGATTTATAAATCTTTTTCCAGACTTTTTCTAATTCGGCTTAACTGAGTTGGAGTAATTCCTAAATGCGATGCAATATGTAATAGCGGAACTCGTTCTGCAATACTTGGATGTTTCTTTAGAAGATTAACATATCTTTCGGTTGCGTTTTGCATTACCAGCGCCACTTCTCTTTGTTCTTTATCAATAATCCAGTTCTTTTCTAAATGAGCGATATAAAAGTTTTTGAGATCTTCATTTTCATTAATTAGCAAAATGTATTTTTTGTAATTAAGGTTGATGATAATGCTGTCTTCCAAAGCTTCAATTGTAAAATCTGAGGGCGATTGCAGCATCAATGAAACTTTTGAACCTGCAAAAGAGTTTTCCATGAAAAGATTTTTATTATAGAAATTTCCCTGTCGATCTGTTATAAAAGCTCTTAGAATTCCTTTTGCAACAAAATGAAGATTTTTAGCAATTTCTCCATTTTGTAATAAAGTTTCTCCTTTTTTAATGGTTTGGAATTCTGTAATGTTCTCAATTAATTTCCATGATTTTTCAGAAATAGGAGAGTAGCCTTCGAAAGCCAGCTTTAGATTGTTGAGGGATATTTCTTTATTGAAAGTCATAGTTAATCGTTTTGCCACAAAGACGCTATGGCGCGATGTTTTTTTTTCAAAAATAAAGAAATAAGTCTAAGTTTGTCATTTCGACGAAGGAGAAATCTCCACAAGAAACTCCACAAAGATTGGATTTTCGTTGAGGAGCTGCTTGTGGAGACGACTTTACAGCAAATAAAAAACCGCCAGAAACTCAAAAGCTTTTAGCGGTTTTATTACAAGTTATTTGTACTGTATTATAGCTTAATCAGCATAATGATAAATGCTTCTTTTTACTGTATTATTTATTTTTTCAAGTGTTACTTCTGTCACACCGCCTTCATAATTCATAGCAATAGCTACTTTATCTTTTGTAATTTGATAATCAATAGAGATTAACCCATTTTTATTTATCTCAACAGATTTAGTTTCACTTGGAATTGCACTTAAAAAGTATTCTGATTCTTCGACTTCTTTGTTTTTAATAATATTTTGATACACTTTATCAATATTAGTATCTTTTAAGATGCATTCTTTTCCAGATCCCATTTCTACTTCGATGTTTTTACAATCCTCTTTTTCCTCTGCCTTTTTTTCTTCTTTTACAACCGCAATTGTATCTGCCGGCTTGGTTTCTGATTTTAATTCTTCATTCGAATTAGTTTGCTTGCAATTTGCAAATAGTAAAGCTAAAAGCGCAATGGATGCAATTTTCTTCATGGGTTTTGATTTATTGTTTGAAAGGATTATTTTATAAAGTATGATATATTCAAAAATGGTATTTACGAGTTTATCAAAAGTAATTCTCTAGGTTTGTTATTCAAAACTAATTCTTAGATTATTTTGTATTCGGGCTTTATTACCTTTATATGTTCCAGGTTTCCAATTATTGTAATCTTTTTTTAGTGTATGTATAGCAAGATTAATCAAATCTTGTTTGTATTTTTCATCAATACCTTTTTCATTTACCCAATTAGTTTGTTTTATATTACTTATTGTCCCATCTTTTTCTACGATAAATTCTATATCAGTAAATAAATAATGCATGCTTTTTCTATTTATTGGTAAATCAGTTTTTATAGTGGTGGAATAATCATTCTCTATAGCAATTTTTGGGTTTAATATTTTTGGTTTTTCGTTTTGTTCTAAATCGTAAATGCTAATAATTTTATTGTTGTTATTAATATTTTTTATGAGAATTTTTATAGCATCATTTTCTATCTCTGATTTATAATTCTCTCCATATTTTTCTTTCATTTTTAAATCTATATATGCGATATAACAACCTCTTGTTTGTCCCTCATAAATTTCACAACCCAAATCCTGAATTCCTAGTTTAAATTTTTTCTTTTTAAGAACTTCTTTAATTTCATCTTCATAAGGCTTGAAATCACATCCAAAACATATCGTTTGAACATAAACACCATTGTATTTTGAAAGATCATCTTTTGCTCGTTCAATTTCACCATTGCATAAACTATCGCTCTTAGGAACGTTTTTCATGTATTTTGCATAATCTAATGGTGGAGGAAGTTTAACAATTTTGGTTGTGTCTGACCTTGATGTATTAATTACCTCTGTATTTTTCTTACAGCTAATTATCAAAAAGAAAAATACAAATAGGATGAAATAATGCTTTCTCATAAAGTGATTAATGATCTAAAAGTAAATATATGAAATTATAAAAAAGCATCGCGAAGAAATTATTGTGGCGGAGCTACTTGCGAAGATCTCTCCTTCGTCGAGATGATAATATAGTAGGTAAAAAAACTTATTGGTCTTTGCTACAAAACTAAAAAAACGCCATGAAACCAAAGGTCTCAAAGCGTTTTCATCTCAAAAAATAAATAATTAACGGGTAATAGGTATTATTTCCAGCCTCCGCCTAAAGCGCGATATAAATCAGTATTAGCGGTTAACTGTTGTCTTTTAATATCTGCAAGTTCCAATTCGCTTTGCAGTAAATTTGCTTGTGCAGTTAAAACTTCAAGATATTCTGCCATACCATTTTTAAACAAAAGGTTTGCATTTTTAATGGCTTGCTGCAAGGTTTTTACTTTTTCTTGAAGGAAAGTTTCTTGCTGCTGTAATTTCTCTACTTTCACTAAAGCATCCGAAACTTCGCTGACAGCAACTAAAACAGATTGTCTAAAACTTATAACTGCTTTTTCTCTTTCTGCGACAGCGATATTATATTGTGTTCTTACTTTTTTATTATTCAAAAGAGGCTGTGTTAAACCGCCTGCAACAGTTCCGAATAAGGAAGCAGGAATGTTAAACCAATTGCTGGCTTCAAAAGAGTTTACGCCGCCTTGAGCTGTGATTCTTAAAGCTGGATATAAGTCGGCTTTTGTGATTCCTACGTTTGCGTTGGTAGCTTTAAGCGCTAATTCAGCGCTTTTTACATCAGGTCTTCTGCTCACTAATGAAGACGGAATTCCAACAGCGGTATTGTGTTTTACTTCAATTGAACTCAAACGAATTGTTCTTTCTTTAGAATTCGGAAAAGAACCCGTCAATACGCTTAATGCATTTTCTTGAATAGAAATATTTTGTTCTAATAACGGAATCAACTGCGCTGAGTTTAATTTTTGTGCTTCAGATTGTTGAATCGCTAGTGAAGTTACCTGACCAGCATCGTATTTTAATTTGATAATATTTGTTGTACTATCATTTAAACGAAAATTTTGTCTGGCAATATCCAATTGAGCATCCAGCATTAAAAGATTATAATATCCTCTTGAAACATTGGCTACAATATTCGTTTGCAGTGCTTTCTTCACTTCTGCAGATTGTAAATATTCTGCATAAGCGCCTTTTTTCTGATTTCTGATTTTTCCCCAAATATCTGCTTCCCACGAAAGTGAAGCTCCCGCAGAAAAGTCATCGATATGATTTTGACCTAAAGCCTGACCTAAATTTTTACCAGTAAAACTATTATCAGAAGGATTGCTGGTGCTTGCGTTTACGAGTAAATTAACCTGTGGCACATTTCCCCATTTTGATTGTGTAAAACGGTAATGTGCAATTTCGATGTTCTTTTCGGCAATTTGCAAATCGTTGTTTCTGGCAACGGCACTGTCGATCAATTTGATAATATCTTTTTCTGTAAAGAAGTTTTTCCACTCCACATCAGCAATACTGCTTGTATCGCTTGAAACCGATGCATTCCTGAAGTTCTCAGGAAACGCATCTTTTGGAGTTTCAATATCCTTAGAAACTTTACAGGATATTAAAGTGATGATCAAAATGGCGATCATCACGATTTTGGTTATATGATTTTTCATTTAGTCTTTTTATTAATTTTTTTTATCCGTTGGGTGTATTTTTTTTAACACATAGAAACATTCCCGACAGCTATTGGGATTGAGAATAAAAAAAAGGCGTTTCACTTATTTTAAATGCACATAGTTTTCTATGTGTTGAAACTAGTTTCATTTATTCTCTTTTTTTGAGAAAAAAATCTATGTCTCTATGTGTTAAAACATTTTTTCACACAAAGGGTTAAATTTCTGTACAAGTATCTTTTCTAGTTTCAAGATCTTTTGAGATTCTGTACGATATATATCCGATGCCAATTATAATGGCGACAAGGATTGTTGTGATATAGTTTTCCATATATTATTTTTCTTCATTATGAATTACGGCAACTGGTTTTCCAGAAACCTTTTCTTGTAAATGTTGGAAGATGATGAATAAAACCGGAATGATAAACAGACCTAGAATTACTCCCGAAATCATACCTCCTGCAGCACCAATACTAATAGAGTGGTTACCTTGAGCTGATGGTCCTTTGGCACTCATCATTGGTACTAAACCAACAATAAAAGCAAGCGACGTCATGATAATTGGTCGTAAACGTAATTTTGCAGCATCGATTGAAGCTCTAATTAACGCTTGACCTGATTTTCTTTTCTGCACGGCAAATTCTACAATTAAGATGGCATTTTTGGCGAGCAATCCGATCAGCATGACTAATGCAACTTGAACATAAATATTATTTTCAATTCCAGTTAAACCAATAGCTACGAATACTCCAAAAATACCTGCAGGGATCGATAAGATTACCGCCAAAGGCAAAATGTAACTTTCATACTGTGCAGCAAGTAGGAAATAAATGAATATCAAACACAGTAAGAATATAGTTGCCGATTGCCCTCCAGAAGAAATCTCCTCACGAGTCTGACCCGAGAATTCAAACCCGTAACCTGCAGGTAATTGTTGTGCTGCTACTTCTTCAATTGCTTTAATAGCATCTCCGGAACTAAATCCTGGTTTCGGAATGGCATTAATAGAAATTGAGTTAAATAAATTGTATCGTGAAGCGGTTTCTGAACCATAAATACGAGTTAGTTTTACTAAAGTATTTATTGGAACCATTTCGCCAGTTTTGTTTTTTACAAAAACTCTGTCTATTGCTGTTGGATCTGCTCTGTCCTCGATATCGGCCTGAACAACTACACGGTAATATTTACCAAATCTGTTGAAATCAGATGCCTGAGCACTACCAAAATAAGCCTGCATCGTTTGTAAAATGTCTTTTACATTAACACCCAATTGATTTGCTTTTTCGTCATTAACTTCCAATTGCAATTGAGGATAATCTGCTTTGAAACTCGTAAAGGCAACCGCAATTTCTGGACGTTTCATTAATTCTCCGATAAAGTTTTGAGAGATTCCACTGAACTTATCCAGTTTTCCTCCAGTTTTATCCTGCAGCACTAAATCTAAAGCCTCAACATTACTAAATCCTGGAACAGTTGGGAAACTGAATACGAAGAAACTTCCGCCAGAAATAGCGCCCAGTTTACCACGAACCTGATTCATGATTTCGTCAATATTTTTAATATCACCACGTTCCTCATTTGGTTTAAGCAATACGAAAACTACTGCTGATGATGGACTTGTAGAATTAGTCAATAAGTTGAAACCTGAAATCGCTGTTACAAATCGTGAAGCGTCTAAACCTCTTAAAGTATTTTCAGCTTCAGTCATTACTTTCTGCGTTCCGTCTAATGATGTTCCAGATGGTGTATTTACTGCAATGGCGATAAATCCTTGATCTTCTGTTGGGATAAATCCTGCAGGAGTTGTTTTTACCATTATGACAGTTGCTATAGTAATTAAAGCCAATCCGCCTAAACTCAACCATTTTCTTCTGATTAAGAATTTAAGTCCGCCTACATAACGGTTTGTTAAAGATTCAAAACTGCTGTTGAAAGCCGTGAAGAATTTTTCTTTAAATCCTTTTTTCTCATAAGCAGCATCATGATCGTGAGCTGAGTGATTATCTTTTAAGAATAAGGCAGCAAGCGCCGGACTTAATGTTAAGGCATTTACAGCCGAAATTACAATTGCAATTGCCATCGTAAAGGCAAACTGACGATAGAAAACTCCTGTTGAGCCTTCCATAAAACCAACCGGCAGGAAAACAGCAGCCATTACCAGCGTAATCGAGATAATAGCACCCGTTATTTCGTGCATTGCTTCATGGGTTGCGATTTTTGGAGACAAGCGTTTGTGCTCCATTTTCGCATGCACGGCTTCGACAACTACAATAGCATCATCTACCACAATACCAATCGCCAGAATTAATGCGAAAAGCGTTAAAAGGTTGATCGAAAATCCGAATAACTGCATGAAGAAGAACGTTCCTAAAATTGCTACAGGTACAGCAATAGCCGGAATTAATGTTGATCTAAAATCTTGCAAGAAGATAAATACCACAATAAATACCAATATAAAAGCTTCTAGTAAGGTATGCTGAACCTGTTCGATAGACTGGTCAAGAGATACTTTTGTACTATAGAAAATATTGTGTTTTATGCCTTTTGGAAAATCTTTAGAAGCTTTTTCCATCATTTTATTAATAGCAATCTGGATTTCATTAGAGTTAGATCCTGCTAATTGAATCACCCCGATTACAACTCCTTTTTTACCATTTAAACGAGTTAAACTGTTGTAAGAGTAAGCACCAAGTTCAACTCTTGCTACATCTTTTAAGCGAAGTACTGAACCATCTGCATTAGAACGTATAGCAATATTTTCATAATCTTCTGGTTTAGTTAATTTCCCTTTATATTTAATAACGTATTCAAAAACCTCTTTGCTTCGCTCTCCAAATTTACCTGGAGCAGCTTCCAAACTTTTATCTTGGATCGCTCCCATAACTTCGCTTGGCGTCACTTTGTAAGTTGACATTTGCGTTGGATTCAACCAAACACGCATAGAGTAATCTTTTACACCACCAAAAATACTGGCAGAACCTACACCTGGAATACGTTTTAATTCCGGAATAATATTAATCTGTGCGTAGTTGGCAACAAAAGTCTGATCGTATTTTGCTTCATCATCAGTATACATACCAATTGCCATGATAAAGCTGTTTTGCTGCTTAGCTGTAATAATACCTTGCTGTACAACCTCGGCAGGAAGCTGGCTGGTTGCCTGTGCCACTCTGTTTTGTACGTTTACTGCAGCTTGGTCAGCATCTGTACCAAGTTTAAAGAAAACTGTAATAGCTAAAGTACCGTCGTTACTGGCTGTAGAACTCATGTAAGTCATGTTTTCTACACCATTTATAGATTCTTCGATAGAAGGTGCCACAGAACGTAAAACCGTTTCTGCGTTTGCTCCCGGATATACCGCCGTTACCAAAACCGATGGCGGCGCAATATCAGGAAACTGTTGTAAAGGCAGTTTAGTTAAACCTAATACTCCCAAAATCACCAATAAAATGGAAATTACAGTTGCCAGTACAGGTCTTTGTATAAATATTTTGAACATTGTCTTTTTGAATTATTTTTTATTAGTTACTTCGGCAACTTTAGTTGATTTTTCTGGCTGAATCGCTTGTCCATCCTGAAGTTTGTCAATACCGCTTAATACGATTTGGTCACCCGTTTTTACACCTTCTTTAATTAAATAATTGGTACCGCTTTTACCCACAACGATAATAGGCATTTTAGTCACTTTATTGTCTTTACCTACAGTGAAAACAAACACTTTATCCTGCATTTCAACAGTAGCAGCTTGCGGAACTAAAATTGCATCGTCGTGATTTAATCCTAAACGAATTTTTCCTGTATTTCCAGAACGTAATGTTCCGTTTGCATTAGGGAAAGTTGCTCTAATCGTAATCGCTCCGGTAGTTTTATCAAACTGACCGTCTACCATATCGATTTTTCCAGTTTGAGGATAAGAACTGTTATCAGCCAAAATCAAAGTAACTGGAGGTAGTTTTTTGATTTTGTCACCAAGAGAATTTCCTGCATATTGCGTCTTAAAGTTGATGAAATCTGTTTCGCTTAAAGAGAAATAAGCAAATACTTCATGAACATCCGATAAAGTTGTCAGCGCTTCAACATCAGATGCAGAAACTAAACTTCCTTGTTTTTTAGGCAGCCTGCCAATGTATCCGCTCACTGGAGCCGTAACATTTGTGTAGCCTAAATTAATTTTAGCAGAACCTACCATTGCTTTTGCTTGTTCAATATTAGCTGCAGCAATTTTTTGAGAAGCCTTTGCAGTTTTCAACTGATAATCAGAAACTACTTTGTTTTGAACCAGCGGAGTCAATTTATCAACTTCTAAATTTGCATTAATCAAAGCCGCTTCTGCAGCGTGAAGACTTGCCAAAGCATTGTTTAACTGCTCACGGAACGGACGTTCGTTTATTTTGAATAAAGTTTGTCCTTTACTTACATAAGCACCTTCGTCAACATAAATTCTGTCAAGGTTTCCGCTTACTTGCGGACGAATTTCAACATCAACAGTTCCTTGTATAGCGGCAGGATATTCAGCGTCAGTAGTTGTGTTTGCACTTGTGATCGCTAATACTGGTAAAACCGGTGGAGGTGGAGCAGTAGGTGCCTGATTTTTATCAGCACAGCTGCTTAATACTAAAGCCAGAATAAAACTGGTTATAATTACATTTTTCATTTTATTGGTTTTAATTGGTTCAACATTTCTTTTAAAAAATTGTGGTATTCTGGCATTCTCGGGATTCATATTTAATTATATTAAATTATCTAACGTTGTTAAGTAAAAATGCACAAATTTCCATACAGTAAGCCATTTCCAATTCGACTATAAATTGGTATTAAATTATTTATCACTGTTAAGTAAAAGAGTAAAAAAAACTCGGTTTTACCTTTATTAAATTTTCTAACAGTGTTAAGTTAAGATTATAAAAAAAAGGATTTTATATTATCCAATTAAATTATTTTACACTGTTAAGTAAAAATTGAAAAAAAAATCTACTGTATTGATTTGATGATACCGCCAATGGCATCTTTCAAAATTTGAGCATTTATTGTTTCTAAAATATCACTTTTATTTATGATGTTTATGGCAATTAAACCATGAATCACAGAAAAGAAAGTAAAATATTTTTGTTTAATGATATCTTCACTAGGATTGCTGTCCTTCATAACTTCAGCAATAACACCAGTAAATAATTTGTAAGGTGCTTCCTGAGCCGAACATCGCTGAGCACAGCATGTCATTTGTACACCAAACATCAACTGATACATTTCGGTATTAGTAAAAGCGAAGTCCCAGTAAGTCATCCACATGGCTTCTAATTGATCTTCGGGTTTTTCAAACTTATCGATTGCAATTTGCAATTCTTTCGTCAGCTTCATAAAACCTTTGCCGGTAAGTTCCTCTAATATTGCTTCCTTATTCGAAAAGTATTCATAAATAATGGGAGCAGTATATTCGATTCTGTCGGCAATTTTACGCATACTCAAACCATTCCAGCCTTCTTCTTTTACGATATCATAAGCAGCGCCAAGAATATTATTTCTTGTCTCTTCTTTTTGTCTTAAAATTCGATCTTTGCTAGCCATTTTATTCGAGTATTAAATCGTTTAACACTGTTAGGCAAATGTATGGCGGTTTTTCTAATTATGAAATGTTTTTATCATAATATTTTCTTATCGTATCATAGATTGATTCTGAAGCCTTGAATTTATTGAGGTTTTAGTTTTTATATATTTTTTTGAAGCAGTTCATTTTTCGCTTTTAAGAACGTTTTATCCCGCTCTACACTATATCTTTTATGGCGAACACCGCCATAAAAGGATGCCGTTTCGATCTGGGCTAGGCGAGAACGTGTATTTTTTCATTAGAACTTTGTCAAAGTATGCCAAGAATAATTTTGTATTAATAAAATTCCGGAGGAATGAAATATTTATAGATTATTGATTACACAATTTAGAAAAAGCTCCAGCGGAGCGACATATTAATATTGTAAATCCAAAAGATATTTCGCCCCGCTGGGGCTCTATTAAAATAAAATTAATTGTTTCTATAAATATTTCGTCCCGCTGGGACTTTTGTATAATTTTTATTTTACGGGATATTTTTCTGGATTTTGTGAAGTATGAAAAACAGCATTTAAAAACACTGTTTTTGATAATTCATCAACAATAAAAAATGCGACGTAAGGAAATTTTTTAAATGGAAGATAACGATAATTAGTATCGTGAAATTGATAGAAAGGATTTAAATGTAAGGCTTTGTAAACCTTTTTATAATCATTAAGAAAATCTAAGGCAATTTTTTTTGCTAACTTTTAAAATATAATATTCAACTGCTTCCTCAATATTTTTTAATGCAATTGGAGAAACAATAATCTTATAATTCATACTTCTTTTTTAAATCGGTATAAACAGAGTCAGCATCAGTATAAAGGTTTTTATCTGAAATAACTTGATCGTTTAATATATTTTGTTGTTCTTCAGATAACTCATATGGTTTTATATTTGCGATCTCAAATTTGATCTTTAGTGCTTTCATAAAAGCTTTTACAGCTTCAATTTGAGAAGCGTCTTCTGTGTATGCTGTGATGTTAATTGCTTGCATGATATTAATTTACTAAAGTTGATCAACAAAGTTAAGACAAAACTCTAATTTCCATGTTAATCTCTATAATTTATTTATTCATTACTGCCAATAGTAATTTTTCGTAACATTACAACAAAAAAAATGAAACCAATAACCATCATAAAAACCACAATTGCTGTTTTATTTTTCCAGCAGACCTTTTCTCAGGAAGCCAAAAAAGAAACTGCAGAACCAAATTACACCATCGAAAATTGTATCAATCATTTTGAAATAATGACAAAAATGGGATAAATGTTTGCTGAAATATAGATTTCTTATATTTGATAAAAGCCAATGTATTTATTGAAAGAAAAATCTTTCTTTTTTAAATGTTTTTATCTATATTTGAAGTTCTTAAATCTTCACATTAAGACGAAATAAAATTTGCCCTTGTGCTAAGTAGTAAAGCTCCGAAAGGACTTTGACGCCGTGAAGAAGCGTAAGACTACTAAGGCATGAGGGTTTTTTCTTAAATTCTTCAAATTATGAGAACAAACACACTTTCCAAAGAAGCCGAAACAAGACTTCTAAATTTCTTCAGCGATAAAATTAATCCCGAAGACATGGCTAAAGCATTACGACAAGTAAATTATATTTTAGCTTTAGGCGTAATGCGAGAACATGAAACCCTTCAAAACGGAGTAACCGAATTAGAAAACAGCTTTTTTTGGCTTAATGAATTGGCCGAAGTTTTGAATCCTTATTTGAGTGAGGAGTAAGATTTACAAAATAAAACCTCGGTTTCTTAAGATCGAGGTTTTATTATTTGTATTGTTGTTGAGATTTTGATGCGTTTACAAAACTCATCTCTAAGTTAAAACAGATTTTTGTTAGAGATTTCAGATTATAATCTTTGTTATATTTAATTCAAATGAAAAATTCAAAAAATACTATAATTCATATTATTTGTTTACTAATAATTCTTGTTGTATCGAATGGTTGTTCATCAAAACACATTAAAAAGGTAAATGAAGATATAAAAACAGATTTCGGTATAACGCTGATTTCGCCTTCACAAGGAATATTTTTTGTTGAAAACCAAAAAGTTGCAGCCTCAGAAGAAGAAGTTGAAATTCATAAAAAAACGGCAGATTCTATTTATAATAAATATGGTCCCGCAACAGATAAAAGATTTGTAGGCAGAACAAACGCCAGAGAATTAAAATTCATTACTGCCAAAAAAACATACCTTATAGATGTCACTATGCTTGATAAAAGAACTGCAATGGTTTTGTTTGATGGTAAAAATAAACCTGTTATAAAGTATAACCCTAAAAAATATAATAGTATTGTTGAAAAGCATTTTATTGCCAATTCTAACTAAAACAGCACTCATGCAAAAAAGCAAATACAGTATCATTTGTGTCATTTTTTTCTTTAGCCTGTATTCTTTTTCACAAGAAAAAGCTACTGATAGTCTAACGTACAATTTTTCATCTTTTGTAAAAGGAGCAAACAAAACCAAGGATAATACTTATATCAGAAAAGTAAATATTTATAAGTCAGATCTATCAGATCAAACCATCAAGTATACTTTTTTGTGTATGGATTTTAAATTTGAAGGTCCAAATAATGTTTCCTACATTCGAAGAGTTGCTTATGTTTTTGATGAAATTTCAGTTTTGGTCAATCCAAGCGGAAAGATAATTGATGTTATAAAACCGGAAGATATGGATAAAAGATGGCAGGAAACAAAGGAAAAAATACTTCTTAGTTATTCTGGTTCGGCAATAACAAAATATTTAGAACAAGTAGAAGTAACTATAAATAATAAGCAAAAGCTAACTGATTTTTTGCAGTCAGATGCCATGTATGGATTTCTTTTAAAAGGGCTTTCACAAATAAATAATCCTGACCAATTATCGACGATAAAATTTAATAAAAGAGAGGATTTAAAAATAATTACACCAAAATCATTGTCAAAAGATGATAAGGAAGAGTTTGTCATCAAAAAAAAGACCCTGATAAAAGCTGCTAAAGTTAATGAATCCGTTAGATACGAAATTGATTTACTGCCATATGCAGAGTAATAATTTTTAAAATATAACATATGACAACACATCCATATTGGGGAGATGTAGAAGAAGATTGGGCTGGTTATTCTTCGGAGATTTATTTTTCACATCCGTTTTTTGATATTCCTAAAACAGAAGTTTTTTTAGGTGATGAATACGATGAAGAGGGCGAAGAAATTGAAACGCCTCCAACCGAAAAACAATTGACAGCATTTGCAAAAACGTATCGAATTTTTATTGATAATATCGAAAATCATTTGGCAGATTTACAATTAAAATCATTTGAACGATACAAAAGAATTTATGCAAAATATTACGAAAACAGCGAACAATCGGGCGAACCGCCATTAAACATTGACAGCATTGAAAAACACAACGCCTACATTAAAGATTTAATGTATCTACGTGTTTTGGACAATAAAACCATCAAGATAACTATTCGGTATAAGTTAGATACCGAACATGGCATTGAATTTAAGTTTGTAGATGGACAAATAGAAGCTGTTGGAGGTATTTCAGAGACTTAGATAAAGATAAAAAAACTCGAGTTTGTCGAGTTTTTTTATCTTTATTTTGTGTTTAAAAGCGAGATTTTTTGTGTTTGCGCTGTCCTTCTTTTTTCGATTGTTTATTCAATTTCTATATATTCAGATTTTCCTTTGTCGTTTCCATTTGTCAGCCATTCCCAATCCAAAGACAATTTTATTTTACCATTCTCTGTCAAACTAATTTGTGCCAATGCTTTACCTGCTTTTAGTTCATTATCTGTAGTCAAACATTGATAAAGCATATTTAATTCGTTGTCTTTTAAATCGGCAATAATCTTTCCGTATTTTATTGTTCCTCCAAAATAGTCTGCAGTCACAAGATTTCCGTCCTGATTATAATTAAAAACAGTTTCTGTATTTACTTGCCCATTATCTGAATTTTGAATTAAGGCAAACTTTTTATTCTTGAAATTAAATTTACTCATATTGTCTTGTAGTTTTATTTCAGTTGTTTTAAGTTACGATTTAGTTCTTAATTTGAACTCTGAGCTAAGTTAGCACATGCAAATTTGAATGGGCAAAAATTATTCGATATTGTGTTTATGTTTCTCGAAGTATTCGATTGCCATTTCTAGAATTTCTTCTTTTGTTGTAAAGTTATATTTTATTCCATCGTTTAGTATGTGCATTTCACCAAGTTTTGGAGTGTAATGTTTTCCATTTAAATGGAATGACTGTATAAGCGTCAGCCAATGATTTCGATGTTGATCTTTGAAAGAGAATAAGGAATTATCAGATATTATAAAAGTGGTTCCGTTATCGTGGTCTAGGATTGAAGCACTTTTACTGCTGTCATAATTGCCAAAAATAGTAACATTGGGATTGTACTTTTTTGACAATAGTTCTTGGATTTTTGGTGTTAGCGGCATGATCAATGGTTTATTTTGTGGTATTTACTGTAAATTAAGACTACGGTTTTCAGTAATTTGACCACTATCAGTTTTTTTTATATCAAAATAAGTCATTTTTTGAAAAAAGAACAAATAGTTGCAATTAAGAAATTAAAAAAATGATTGACTTTGTGATTTGTGGAGGAGAATTGTATTTAAATTTTTGTTGTAATTCAATGACTTGATAATCTGTAGATTTGGCTTTAAAATTTTTTGGGTAATAATTACTGGTTCAATGAATTTGGTGTGGATTTTAAATCTTTATTTGAGTGAGGAGTAGAGTTGAGAAAATGAAAAACCTCGATTTTTTTAAGGTCGAGGTTTTTATTAATTTACTTTGATTGGTGATATGGTAACTTGAGTGTTTTTTACTAGAAGCAATTTCTAAAAATCAGAAAGTTCCTTTGATGCAAGTTTCATTACGCCACTCACTAATTTTTTAAATCTGTCAGTTTGAAAAACTAATTGAAGCGTTTTTTTAAATTCTTCCTCATCTTTTATTACGGTGGTTTTTTTTTCTAGTGTAAATGTATTATTGATTTCATCATGTATATCTATTTCTAAAAATATTGTTGCAGGGTAAATTGTAATGTCATATCCCACTTCTAGTAATAAAAAATTGTAACCGTTAATATATTTGCTGTGTAAAATTAACTCATATTGAAAATTCGTATATAATTTAGAATTTATTCTAGCTTGTTCAGATTTTTCTAATAATAGCATATCTGCAAGATTTTTTGTTGCTTCCGTGAAGCCATTTATAGCTGATAATATAATTTCATCAGGTGTAGTTATTTTTAAAGGCTCAAATTTATTCCATTCCATGACTTATATTTATTTTAATTCAAATTCAAAACTTAAAGGTAAGTGATCAGATATTAATATTTTATTTTTTAAGTTATCAAAAAAGATGTTTTTTTTACTGTGTACTATAAAATCAATTTTTTCCGATTCAATATTAAATAATAAATTTCTACTTATGAGCACTTGATCTAATAAATGATGTTCTAATATATCGAAAGATGAACCACTAGGTCTTGCAAAATATTTACTTCCAGGGAAATGATTTTTTTCATATAATTTCCATGTCGGATTGTAATATAATATCTTTTCAGAATTAGTACTCAAGTGAGATATTTTTCGTCTAAAGTTTGTTGAATTAGTAGCTCCAAAACCATCAAATTCTATTAGTGCGGGTTCAAATGGGTTGACGTTAAAATCTCCAATAATAATTATGTTTTTAAGATTAGAGTTTCCAATTTTTGAATCTATTTCATTTCTCACATCTCTTATAAAACATTTTAAGGCATTTTGATGTTGAAACATTTGAGATGGCAGATGAACGGATACAATATGTAAATCTAATATTGGTAAGTATATGGTTGTGTAATACTTCGTTTGATAGTTTAAATTACATTTTAAGCTTTTCTTCTTTACAATTTTTACTCTGTCACAACCAGGATTATCATAATATTCAAAATCTATCCTATTTAGATCGGTATTTCCTTTTTCGAGAAGTACTTCATCAATTTCTGATAAAAATAAAAAATCAGGATCATAATCTTCTAAAATATCAATTATGCAATCTAAAGAGTTGTTATTTTTTGTATTCCAATAAATTAACTTCATTAAGTTTTCTACATTTAGCTGGTTTAGATTCTGAATGGTCTCTTCGTTATATTTTATAACGAAAGAACTAAACATATTTTTTGCTAAGGTAATAATTCTATTGAAAAGCTAGATCGTCTAAAAAAGTGAATTATATTTTTTTTGATTTTTTCCCTTTTATTCTGCGAACGTTTAACACATTCCACTTGTTAAATACAAGATAAGATTTAAAGATGTAATTGAGCAGAGATATAAGATTTCTTAGTTCGAATTTTGTTAAAAATCTCTTTTGCTAGCATGAGCGTAGCTCGTGCATACAATGATTCTTGGATTCATGAACAAGACACTAGAGTTTAGGGAAAAATTACTCTAATAAATTTTCTGGTAATTTAATTTTGTTTTCTTTGGCTATTTCTTCAAGTTTAGTATTTATTCTTTCAAAATCTTCTTTAGTTTTCATCAGTGCCCATTTAGATTTTAATATTTTCTCTTGTGTTGAATCAATGTAGGGACTAATAATATTTAATCTTTGATTAAAAGAAGTATTCAATTGTAAATCAGAATATGCCAACATAATAAAATATATTATTGGCAAGAAAAGAATAATATTTATAATAGGAGAATACTTAACGATAATTCTTTTTGCAGTTATCTTCGCTTGATTATCTTTATTGATGTTTTCAACATCTATCCTTTTATGAGAATTCTTTTTTAATATTGAAGTTAAAAAAAATCCTAGTATTATTGCTGTCCAAACTAAAAAATCAATCCAATTGCGTTGACCATACGCTGCATTTTTGTATAAATAGTCACTCAAATTGAAAAAAGTGTTTTTAGAAAAATCTGCTATAATTGCCCATAGAAATTCTAATATTGGTTTAAGAACAATTAAGAAAATAGATGATGCGAATAAACTTTTTAAAAGACTCCTTTTACTTTCTGTCATTTGTTTTTAGATTGTTTTTGGTTAATAAATTAAATTCAAAAATATCAATTTAACAATGCTAACAACCACGTACTTTTACCTGTTTATAAAAAAAACAAAAAAAAGGACAGTCCCTCCAATTAAAGAAAAACTGCCCTTTAGACAAATTTTTAGTTTTGCATTCCTAAGAATACGTACAGTTTTTAGTAATCACTAAAATGAAGACAAAACGCAGGTTATTCGTTTATAGTATCTCCTTCTTTAGTTTCTTCGCTGGCAATTTTTACCAGTTTATCTTTTGGATTCAAATCACCAAATATTTCTATTTTATCGTCAATTTCTCTTCCTTTTTTTACGTTAACTCTTGTCGCTTTACGATTAAGGACTTTGATTACAAAAACGCCTTCGGCAGCATTTACAACTGCTGATTTTGGAACTACAAATGTGCTGTCTTTTGCGTTTAAAGGCAGTAAAACTTCGGCAACCATTCCAGGTAATAAATTTCCTTTTGTGTTGTGAACGTCCATTTCTACACGTTCAGAACGTAATTTTAAATCTAAAGCCCCAGACATTCTTGTGATTTTAGCGGTAAAAGTATCAGGCAGAGACTTTACATTAAAACTCATTTCCTCGCCATTGTGCAAATATCCTGTATATAATTCTGGAACAGAAACTGCCAAACGCAATTTACTTTGTTCCTGAATCGTTAATAATGGTAAATCTGAACCTTTTCCTGACGGTCCTACAAATGTTCCTAAATTGACATTTCTTGCCGCTACAACGCCGTTAAAAGGAGCGCGAATTTCAAGATATCCTCTCATAATTGCCACTTCTTTATGTGCTGCAATTGCCGCTTGTAATTGTGCATAATCAGAGTTCTTTTTTCCGCTTGCCATTTCAAGATCGTTTTTAGAAATCGTTCCTTCCACTTTGCTTGTTTCGTACAAACGATTGTAAGTGCTTTTGCTCGTAGCATAAATCGCTTCCATCGATTTTAATCGCGATTCGGCTGCAGCCAATTGCGAACTGATTTCTGGCGCTTCAAGAACAATTAAAAGCTGTCCTTTTGTAACTTTCGAACCAATATCAACTTTTAGTGTTTTTACAAAACTGCTCACTTTTGCATATAAATCTACTTGTTGAAAACCGGTTAATTCAGCAGGTAAACGTAGTTGAGTCGTCAGCTTTTCTTTATCTAAAAGAAACGTTTCTGTTTTAGGTTCAATTTCTGCCGTAACAGTTTCTTCTTTCTTTGAATTACAGCTGTTCAGGAATAATAATGCTGCAAAAAACAGCGCGGTTGGTTGTAGTATTTTAGTCTTCATTTTATGATTTTGTATAAAAGATGATGTAATGTCTTATTTAATAAATAAGCGAAAAGGATAAAAGTGTCTGAAGTGTTTTCGCTACGTGGGACTTTCAGCTTTATGACTTTCCAACTTTCGACTTATTTAATGATGAGATATAATGGATGCTTTCTTCGTCTTCTGGATCTAAAGAAACAGATTGTGTTGATGCTTTTTCTTGTGCCCAAGCAAATATTTGCGGTAGAATTAATAGTACGGCAAAAGTCGAGAATAATAAACCGCCAATAACTGCTCGTCCTAACGGAGAAACCTGATCGCCGCCTTCGCCGTGACCAATTGCCATTGGTAACATTCCTGCAATCATCGCAACTGATGTCATAATAATTGGACGAAGACGCAGTGCTGCAGCTTCACGCGCAGATTCTAATGCGTTGCCGTTTATTTTTCGCAATTGTTCTGCATTGGTAACCAATAAAACAGCATTTGCAATCGAAACTCCTACAGACATAATAATTCCCATATAAGACTGTAAATTTAAAGTTGAGCCTGTTAATGTCAGCATAATTAAAGCTCCCAAAACTACCGCTGGAACTGTTGTTAAAATAACCAGCGATACTTTGAATGACTGGAAATTAGCGGCCAACATTAAGAAGATTACAAAAATGGCAACCAATAATCCTACTTGCAAACTGCTTAATGTTTCCTCCAATACTTTACTTAAACCAATAGGATTGATGAACAAACCACGAGGCAGTTCTCCTAAAGATTTAATTGTTGCAGAAACATCTTTTGCAGCCGTCCCCAAATCGGTCTGATTGATGTTTGCTGTAACCGTAATGTATGGCATAGCCCCTAAATTGTCATTTTCACCGCTTACAAATCCGGGTGTAATTTTGGCAACGTCACTTAAAACAGGACGAAGCGAATTTTTCAATAACGGAATTTCTCCCATATCCGTTTTACTTTTCATTTGATTCAATGGCACTTGAACCTGAACGTTGTATGATAATCCGGCTCTTTCATCAACCCACATATTTTTTTCGGTATATCGAGATGATGAAGTCGAAGCAACAAGCGAACGCGAAATATCATTCATATCAACTCCAAGTTCAGCAGCGCGCGTTCTGTCAATATCAATGTTCATTGCTGGATAATGAATAGGCTGACCAATTTGAACGTCTCTGAAATACGAAATCGCTTTTAGTTTATCGACAATTTGATTGGCGTATAATTCATTTCTTTTTTTGTCTTTTCCTGCAATTCTAATTTCAATTGGAGTAGGAGAACCTTGGCTTAATACTTTATCCGTTAATTCGATTGGTTCAAAAGAAACTTTAGTGTCTGGCAATACTTTTTTAAGTCGTGCTCTAAAGTCATCTTTAAAATCATCCATATCAACATGATAATCCTTTAAACTTACCTGAAAAACGGCTTCATGCGAGCCTGCCATGAATAAATAAATTGGATTAATAGAGAATAAAGACGGATGCTGTCCTACATACACAGAAGAGATTCCGATATGCTCTGGTCCAACCATTTTTTTCAATTCTTTTAAAACAATTACGGCTTGTTCCTCAGTTCGTTCTAAACGCGTTCCATCTGGAGCACGAAGTCTCAATTGAAACTGACTTGAATTTACTTTTGGAAAAACATCTTTTCCAATAAAAGTTAGTAACACAACAGCTAAAACTGTCGCAGAAACCAAATAGACAATACTCGTAGCTTTTTTATGAACAAACAATCGATCTAGAGTTCTCATAAAACGTATTCTAAAACGTTCAAAAGCACTTATTTTTCCGTCTTGATTTGTATCTTCTCTTTCAACCATTACTTTTTTCTGGCTGATTAAGTCTTTTTCAGATTCAGGTGTTAAACCGCAAGCATTAAATTCGGCTTCATCATCTGTAATCTCTGGCGTGTGCTCATGTTTTGGATGTGCTTTCATTAACCAGTTTGCCATTACAGGAACAAATGTTTGCGATAATAAAAAGGAAATTACCATCGAGAATCCAATTGCTAAAGCCAAAGGCAAGAATAAAGCTCCTGGAATACCAACCATTGTAAATGCTGGTGCAAAAACGGCAAGAATACAAAGCAAGATCAATAATTTTGGTAATGCAATCTCTTGACACGCATCCCAAATGGCAAGTGCTTTTGGTTTTCCCATATCGAGATGCTGGTGAATGTTTTCAATTGTAACCGTACTTTCATCCACCAAAATTCCAATTGCCAGCGCTAATCCGCTTAAAGACATTAAGTTGATAGTTTGTCCGAACAGTTTCAAGAATAAAACTCCCGAAATAATCGAAATAGGAATGGTTAAGATTACAATTAATGCGGCACGTTTATCTCCAAGGAATAATAAAACCATTAAACCAGTTAAAACAGCTCCAATAATCCCTTCGGTAATTAAACTTTTTACGGAATTGATTACATAAACAGACTGATCAAATTCATAAGATAATTTTACATCTTCAGGTAATGTACTTTGAATTTTAGGCAGTTCGGCTTTTAATTTCTGAACCACATCCCAAGTCGAAGCGTCTCCCGCTTTTGCAATACTAATATAAACCGAACGTTTTCCGTTTACTAATGCATATCCTTGCGTAATATCGGCACCATCTTTTACGGTTGCAACATCGCCTAATTTTAAGTTTTGAACGCTTCCTTTAAATAACGGAATGTTTTCAAAGTCTTTAACTTCTTTAATCGTATTGTTAGTTGGTGTAATATAGTTTTTATCACCCATTCTCACGTTTCCAGAAGGAGCCGTTTGGTTGTTTACGCGAATCGCTTCTACAATTTGATCGGGCGTCATATTATGCGAACGCAATAGATCTGGATCAACGTTTACCTCAATTGTTCTTGGGCTTCCGCCGAATGGTGCCGGCGATAATAAACCAGGAATCGAAGTAAATGAAGCACGAACATAAACGTTGGCTAAATCTTGTAATTCATTATTAGAACGTATTTTACTGCTCAAAACCAATTGACCAATTGGCAGAGAAGAAGCATCAAATCGAATAATAAACGGCGGTTGTGTTCCAGGCGGAAATGCTGCTTGAATCCTGTTCGAAAGTGAACTTAATTCGGCTGCAGCCTGCGCCATATTTGTGTTTTCATAATAGGTTAATTTCATAATCATTAACCCTTGAATATTTTTGGTCTCTACTGATTTTACACCATTGGCAAAAGGCAGAATGTTGACATAAGTCTTAGCAAAATAAGCTTCCATCTGGTCTGGAGTATAACCTCCAAATGGATGCGCAATATAAATAACCGGCAAATTCATTTTTGGCAGAATATCTACCTTAATGTCTTTGATGGCACCAATTCCGAAGAAAAATAGACCCGCAACCAATACTAATATGGAGATGGGTTTGCGGAGTGCAAAACGTATTAAATTCATTAGGATCTATAATTAAAATTCATTTATAAATAAGTCAAAATTGCCTGTTGCAGCCACTTTCAATAAATACGACTGCCATACATTATTATTGACAATATCACGATCGATTTCGGCACGGTTTAAAGTGTAAATTGTTTGAGTCAAATCTGTTAAATCCGTTAAACCATTTTTGTATAAAGTCGATTTTTGAATGTAAGCTCTTTTTGCCGCATCGACCTGAATTGGAGCTTCGATATAATTATCCATGGTAATTTTGATCTTATCTTCGGCAAATGTCAATTGCGATTTCAATTCTCGATCAGCCTGATTATATTCTTCCTGTAAAGCTTGCGAAACAAATTTTTGAGCGCTCACTTGTTTACTGGATCTGAAAGGAGTAGTTAAATTCCATGTAATTCCAATTCCAACCAAATAATTGCTTCGATCCGGATTTACACCATCCCAATAATTTCTGCTAAAAGCATGTTGGTCTGTTGCATAACTATTATCAAATCCTGAAGCTCTGGTTTGTAAAACACCAAAAGCACTCATAGTTGGGTAATAAAAACGTTTGTATAATTTTACCTGCTGATTGCTGTAATCGATTTTGGTTTTATAAAATTGCAATAAAGGATGAAGACTGTCTGTTGCAGTATTTTCTTTTACAAGTTCTCTCGGAATTTGAGTTACAAAAAGGGTATCTGCAGCAAAATCCTGAGGAGCAACGCCCATTAAATCGACCAATTTATTGTTCTGTTCTTTCACGAAATTCTTTGCAAGATTCAAAGCGATTTTTGCTTTCGAAACTTCGGCTGTTGCCAATGTTGAATCTACGCCTGCTAATAATCCGTTTTTAACCCTTGCAACAGCTGTTTTTTTGAAAACCTCTGCACGGCTTAAATTCTTTTGCTGAGAAATCAATAATCTTTGGCTTGCCAATAAATTTAAGTAAGCAGCAGAAATTTTGATTTCCTGCTGGAATTTCTCCTGCTCTAAATCTTTTTCTTTGGCTTGAACATCAATTTTAGACAAATTGATTTTTTCCTGTGTTTTTCCGAAAGTGAAAAAATCCCAGTTCATGTTGACCAAATAAAGTGCTCCAAATGCCGAATTCCAGTTTTGTTGAGGAAGCGGAAGTCCAGATGAAGCAACTCCAAGTCCTCCAAAACCATAAAGAGGTCCGTTTTGACCGTTTACAGTTCCGTAATCTTGTTGAGCCGATAAATTTAAGTTAGGCAGATAATCACGACGAGATTGTTTTAAAGTCTCTTTTGAAGCATTCGTGTAATTGTTTTTTGCTCGAATCGAACCGTAGTTTTCAAGCCCTGTTTTTATTGCTTCTTTTAAAGACAAGGTTTGAGAGTAACCGATTGAGGCAAAAATCAAGAAAAATAATAAAGTAATTTTTTTGAAATACATAAACTCAAGTGTGAAATTATAGAACAAATTTATTTACCTTGAACTGATAAAAGTCAGGTTAAGTGATGTACTGCAATTATAAATGACAAATTCAATTGGTCATTTTTACGAAATAATAATTAAAATTTTGTCCGTACTTTGTATTCTATTTAAGTTTCAAAAATGAACGAGAAGTTTGACAGTATAGTGGATAATAAATGGTGGCAGGAAATTGCCGTCGTCGCATTTTCTTTTACCATCTATACGCTAAAAAACGATTGGATGTTGTTTAGTTCTATGGCATCTATTTTAATGGGCATTTTTTTCTACCTGATTCTTTACCTGCACGCCCAGTTTAATCGTTTTTTTCTTCTTCCAATATTATTCAAAACCCGTCGACCAGTTACCTATATTTTATTAACGCTTTTTGGAGTTGTCGTTTTCTCAATTGTTTTATACGAGATTACAACCTTAGAGATGTTTAATAAATGCCGTTTGTATCAAAATTCGCATCAACGAAGTTATGTTTATCAACTCGCAAGCGTTTTGGGAACATTAGTTTGTATTTTGAGTCCGATTATTGTTTTCAAATTTTATAGAATTCATAAAAGAAGAACAGACGAAGCGCTGCTTTTTAATCAAATGCAGTTGAATTCTTTGAAAGGACAATTGAACCCGCATTTTTTGTTTAATACATTCAATACGCTTTACGGAATTAGTCTGGAGTTTCCAGATAGAACGCCGGATTTAATCATGAAAGTTTCGCAGTTAATGCGCTATCAGTTAGAAAGTAACAGCAAACAATGTGTGTCTTTAGAAGATGAATTAGAATTTATAAACAGTTATGTTCAGCTAGAAAAAGAACGTGTAGGTTATCGATGTGATGTTACCTATGATTGCAAAATTGATAACGAAAATGCCTATAAAATCTCACCAATGCTTTTAATTGCATTTATCGAAAATGCATTTAAACATGGTACGTGTGCAATTGAAAAGTGTTTCGTAAGGATTTTTATTACCGTCGAAAAAGGAGATCTTCATCTGCATGTTGTAAATTCTATTCCAACGAAGAAAACAGATGTTGTTTCAACGAAAATTGGTTTAAAAAACACAATTGAAAGACTGAATTTGATTTATGGTAAAAACTATAAACTCGATATTCAAGAAGAAAAGAATACTTATATAGTCGATTTGAAACTGCAGCTGAAAAAGTTTGTGTAATGAAAGATCCAAAAAAATGTATAATTGTTGATGATGAGCCGGCAGCACATTATGTTTTGGCGAATTATATTAAACAGAATCCACAGTTAGAATTGGTTTTTCAAGGTTATAATGGTATTGAAGCAATGGATTTTCTTAGGGAAAATAAGGTCGATTTGATGTTTCTAGATATTAATATGCCCGAAATTTCAGGAATGGAATTGTTGAAGATAATTCCGAATCATCCTAAAACTATTTTAACCACCGCTTATTCTGAATTTGCGCTGGAAAGTTATGACTATGGAGTAATTGATTATTTGCTGAAGCCTATTTATTTTCCAAGATTTCTAAAAGCTGTTGAACGCTTTTTCTCTACAGAAAATATAAAAGGAAAAGAAGAAGAGATTGTTATTGATATTTTGAATGTAAAAGTTGACGGTTATTTTATTGATATTGAATTGGATCAGCTTTTGTTTGCGCAAAGTTTTGGAAACTACGTAAAACTGCATACTCAAAAGCGAACGTATTTAGCTTCAATCACAACAACGGAACTTGAAAAATGCCTGCCGGAAAAGAATTTTATACGAATACACAAATCCTATATTGTTGCTTTGGATAAAGTTGACAGCACCGAAAAAGATTTTGTTATGATTAAGAATGAAAAACTTCCAATTGGCATTACCTATAAGAGAGAACTTTCAGATCGTTTAAAAAAGTAAAAAATTGTTAATAATATTTTGTTTAAAGTTTATTAAAAAGTAGTAATTTTAATACGTTAGATTATGGTTTTTTAATTTGAAACTGAGGAATTATGAAAAATATTTTGCTTGTAATGCTCTTTTTGTACAGTGGTCTATTAATTGGTCAGAACGGAATATCTGAAAATAAGATTGTCACGCCGCCAGAAAAAGTGCTGTTTAATTTTCAAAAAGAATATCCAAATAAGGAAGCAGTCTGGTCACTCAATTATGTTGGAGATGATGATGATGAGATTAGATACGAAGCAAAATTTAATACAGACAAGAATATTAAATCTCTTGCAGTTTATGATAATTTAGGAATATTAAAAGCATTTGAACAGCAAATTCCATTAAGTCAATTGCCAGTTAAGGCACAAAATTATTTGAAGAAAAATTATTCTCCAAAAGCAATAAAAGAAATTGCAGTAGTTGTTGACGATAAGAATATAACGACTTATGAAGTTGGAATAGAAAAAGACGGGAAATTTTATGATCTTGTTTTTGATAAAAATGGAGGTTTTGATGTCAGCATCGAAAAAAATTAAAATGTTTACTTACTAATTCAATTATATTTAGAACGACAAACCCGATAAGATTTTAAAGCTTATCGGGTTTTGTTTTTTATTAATTAAAAGAGGGAACTGTATTATAATTTATTTTAGAATTATGAGCTAAACTACAAATTCATACCACCAGAAACCTCAATTCGCTGTGCGTTTACCCAGCGTGCATCTTCGGTGCATAAAAAAGCAACTACTCCGCCAATATCGTCTGGAAGACCAACTCTTCCTAATGCCGTTACTCCTGCTATATTTTTATTTAATTGCTCATTATCACGAACCGCACCGCCGCCAAAATCGGTTTCAATAGCACCGGGAGCAACCACATTTACTTTAATTTTTCTTTCGCCTAATTCTTTTGCCTGATACTTAGTTAAGGTTTCAACAGCACCTTTCATAGATGCATAAGCGGCATAACCTGGAAATGAAAAGCGGGTTAAACCAGTTGAAATATTTACGATTCCGCCGCCATCATTCATTACATTCAATGCTTTTTGAGTTAAGAAAAATGGACCTTTAAATTGAATATTTGTCAATTGATCAAATTCGGCTTCTGTTGTGGCAATAAATGAATTGTGAATTCCAATTCCGGCATTGTTCACTAAAAAATCGAATTTATCCGTTTTAAAAGCGCTTTTTAAAGTAGTTTGTACTTCTTTAAAAAAAGAATCAAAAGTTGCAGTATCCGCCACGTTTAACTGAAGTGAAGCTGCTTTTTGACCTAAATTTTCGATTTCTTTTACAACCAAATCAGCTTCGTCTTTTTTGCTGTTGTAAGTTATAATAACATCAATTCCTTTTTTTGCAATTGCAATTGCCATGTTTTTTCCTAAACCTCTGCTTCCGCCTGTAACCAGAGCTATTTTTGTTTGTATTGCCATTTTTATATGTGTTTTAAATTGATACTGCAAAGATAGGAGCGGGGCAGATTTGGAGAATTGCAAATATCAAAGCAATGTTTGCAAAATTCAAATCAAAGAATATAATTTCTATTTTTTCAAATCCCAAACCTGAAACCTGAAACCTGAAACCTGAAACCTGAAACAGAACAACTAACTTCTAAAAGCCAAAGGTGTTAAAGAAGTTTGTTTTTTAAAGAAATTAGAGAAATGAGCTAATTCTTCAAAACCAAGTGAATAGGCAATTTCAGATACATTCCAGTCTGTTTGTTTTAAAAGAACTTTTGCTTCATTTGTTAATCGCGTACTGATTAATTCAGTTGTGGTTTTTCCTGTATTTTCTTTTAAAACCTTATTTAAATGGTTGACATGTACAGATAATCGTGCGGCAAAGTCTTTTGCTGTTCTCAATTCTAATCGCTGATGCGGAGATTCTATAGGGAATTGTCTCTCTAGTAATTCAGCAAATAAGGACGAAACTCGTGCAGCAGAATTGTGTTTAGAATAAAGCGCAGAAATGGGTTGTAATTTTTGACCAAAATGAATCAATTCAGCAACATAATTTCTGATTAAATCATATTTGTAGATATAATCAGAGTTGATTTCTTTTTGTATTTTGTTGAAAATCAATTCCGCTTCTGAAACTTCTTCATCTGAAAGTTGAAAAATAGGATAACCATCTGAAGCAAAAATTGGAAGTTCATCAAGATCAATTCCGCTTTTCTTTTTAGATAGAAACTCACTGGTAAAAACACAAAACTGTCCCGATTGATTAGTGTCTTGCGGAACATAATTGTATGGAATTTTGGGTGTTGCAAATAACAATCCTTGCTTTTCGATTTCGATTATTTTATCAGCATATTCAGCTCTGTTTTTGCCTTTTATCAAGCTTATTTTGTAATAAGCTCTTCTGTCATAAGGCATAACCGATTTTCCTTGCAAACGATCTAAAAGCTCTTTAATGTCAAAAACATTAAAATGTCCAATCTCTTTTTGAATATCATTAGGTAATAGTGAAGCAGGTTCAACAGCTGAACCTTCGGTAATATCCTGATAAAAGGAGTCTAGGGATTTCATATCGTGATGAATTGCGAAATTCAAATATACGAAAAATAAAAAGATTGGTTTTTGTTTGTTTCAAGTTTCAGGTTGTATTGTGATTATCTAAGCGCAATAACGATAGCCATCAGGAGCAGTGTTTTTTCGAAAGGTTCGTAAAACATACACGCATTTTATGTCATTTCAAGGAACGCGAAATCACACGCGGGATTCAGTAAAGATTAAAAATTACGGAATAATTAAAACAAACTTCCTTGTACAAACTCAGGTTCTGGATTACCTCCAAAAGGAAAAGCATCAATTACAAAAAACTGTTTTACTTTGGGATCAAATTCTCTTAGAACAATTTCATTGCATACAAATTGAAGATCAATTTCTGTAAATAGTTCTGATGCAGTTTTAAGATTTTCGGGTGTTAATCTTCTTCCAATTGATAAATGCGGATTATCACTTTTCTTAAGATTTAAAGACTTTAGTGTTTCATGAATTTTTTTCATGATTGGCACAAGATTATTTTTTGAATCTTTGGTTACGCCAATAAAAAAAGCACCACTATTTGGGAAAGAATCAAAATGATCTAAAGATACTTTAAAAGGTGTAAAAGTATCAGAAATTTTAGAAAGCTTTTGTTTGATTGAATCCAATTGAGATTCATCAATTTTGAATTCGCAAATCGTAATGTGTGCGTCAGAATTACAGCTGTTATACCATTCTATTTTACTTCTTAAAAAGTCTTTTAGCTTTTTAACGGGCTCAACTACTGATTTAGAATAAAATACAACTGAATAGGTTTTTTCCATTTTGAGGCTTTAAATTATGCAAATTTATAGCTTTCCTTTTAAATGTAATCGATGGAGAATTTCAGATTTTAATAAACCGCTTCCGCCTCCAAAATGCTCAATTACTTCTACTTCAGGCTGTTTTTTTAAGCAAAAAGAAGTGAATTCTTTCTCGATGTGATTCTCGATTCCAGAGCTTAAAAGTACAATGTCGATTTTATGGTTTAAAAAGTATTCTTGTGCCTCTTTTTCATTGTTGAAAGCAATGGCATTCCAATTTTCATCCGCATTTACAAGGCGAAGTAAAATGGCTAGAATTTCTTCATTTTTACCTAAGAGTAAGAATTCAAGAGTTTTCATAATCTTTTATTTAAGTAACAAATTTACGAGTATTACGGCAATGCTAACTTAATCTAGGATAAGAAATCAGCATGTTTATTAACTTGTTGCAACATTTTTATTTAGAATTGAGGTTTATTTTTAAATACAACATTTTGAGATACAATGATCTAGGGTTTGTTAACATAAAAATAACGTAAAATATTACAAAAATGAGGAAAGCCGTAATAAAATCTAAAAAGACGGCAGTAGATTTGTGTTATAGAATTACTGAGATTATTTTTTACTTTTCTATGATTAAACTGTTTTTGGAGAAACTTTTTAAAGGAAAATTAGACAATCCATTTACGTGGACTGCATTGTATAAATTTGCAATAATACAATAATGTATAATTTTCTTAAGGTTTTTAGATTTGGTTATTAAGTTAACCATATCTAAAAACCTTTTTTTATTTAAAGAAGTCCGTTGCTTTTAAGCCATTCTTCGCAATCTTTAGTCCAATATTTACTAGTGTCTTTTACACCTAATCCAAAACCATGTCCTCCTTTTTCATATAAATGTAACTCTGCTGCAACATTATTTTTTTTGAGTGCTAAGTAATAATTAATGCTGTTTTCTGGCAAAACTGCGGTGTCATCTGTAGCGTGAATTAAAAAAGCTGGCGGTGTTTGAGGTGTGATTTTTTTATCATTAGAGAAAGCATCTATAAGAGCCTGTGTTGGGTTGTTTCCTAGTAAATTGGTTTGTGAACCTTTGTGAGTTATTTGATTTTCCATTGAAATTACTGGATAAATAAGAAGTGAAAAATCAGGGCGCGCACTTGTTTTAAAAGAGGATTCATAAACTTTATCGTCATAATGTGTAGATAAGGTTGAAGCCAAATGTCCTCCAGCAGAAAAGCCCATTATTCCAATTTTTTTCGGATCAATATTCCATTTAGCTGCATTTTGTCGTACATAACGCATGGCTTCCTGTGCATCTTGAAGCGGACCTATATATTTATTTTTCATTATAAGATCGCTCGGAAGACGATACTTTAGTACAAAAGCTGTAATTCCTAAACTGTTGAGCCAAGCTGCAACTTTGGTTCCTTCCTTGTCAATTGCTAAATGTGAGTAACCGCCGCCGGGAAGAATAATTACAGCGGTATGATCAGGATTGCTCACAGCAGGAAAAAAAGCAGTAAGAGTAGGTGTTGATACTTGACTTGTACTTTGAATAATTCCGTTTTTAAAATCTGGTTTTTCTTTGTAATCGGAAGCTTTTATTTCATCTGGAATTTGCTGCCAAAGATTTACAGTTTGATTTTGTGCCGATGCTGAAGCTAAGTTTCCAAGTATAAAAATCATAAAAAATGCAGCTTTTTTGAAGTATTGTTTTTTTGTGCTTTTCACGGTAAATAAAGTTGTTTAGGATTAATTTTAAGAGAACAGACAGATTAGGAATGTTAAATTTCATCAAAACTTAAATAATTAAAACCAAAATTGAAACATTCTGTTTTTTAGCGGACAATTTTGATGTCGGAAACAGATTATTTTTGCATGTTCGCAATTAACAAATATATTGTTTAATATTTAATTTAGTAGTCATTTTTTTAAGCGATATGTTTATTTATGTGACAAATATAAATTTTTATATAATTTATTTGGAATATAAAGATTTAAAACTATATTTGTGCAATCGATTACATTATTTACGTTTGTTTGTTTTGGATTCTTGATTTTGATCTTTCGAATTTTACTTAATAGTGTGTTGATTTTCCAAAAAACTTTATAACTATAATAAGCCGTTACCATGAATCAAACCGATGCCGTTACCGTAAATCAAAACGTCAAATCCACAGGAAAATATCGTTGGAGCATATGTGCGCTGCTATTTTTTGCAACGACCATTAATTATTTAGATCGCCAAGTTCTATCGTTAACATGGAGCGATTTTATAGCTCCTGAATTTCACTGGACAAATAATGACTATGGAAATATTACTGCTTTGTTTTCTATATTTTACGCAGTTTCTCTTTTGTTTGCTGGGCGATTTGTAGATTGGCTTGATACAAAAAAAGGATTTCTTTGGGCAATTGGTATTTGGTCTGTAGGAGCTTGTTT
Source organism: Flavobacterium plurextorum (assembly GCF_002217395.1). Classification (GTDB taxonomy): domain Bacteria; phylum Bacteroidota; class Bacteroidia; order Flavobacteriales; family Flavobacteriaceae; genus Flavobacterium; species Flavobacterium plurextorum. Next base: position 64,644 of record NZ_MUHD01000026.1, read on the forward strand.
ACATGCTTTTTGCGGTATTGCTACTTCAGGAATAATAACTGGTAATTGGTTAGTAGGATTTCATGGCTCAAAAGAAATAATCAGTACAATAAATGATACTGCGCTGGTAATCAATGTGAGTGTTGCTTTATTTATTTTTGCGCGCTTTGTCTTGGCAGTTGGTGAGGCTGGAAATTTTCCAGCAGCAATTAAAACTACTGCAGAATATTTTCCTAAAAAAGACAGAGCTTTTTCAACAAGTATTTTTAATGCAGGTGCAACTGTAGGTGCATTAGCAGCCCCAATTACTATTCCATTTATTGCAAAATCATTCGGTTGGGAAATGTCTTTTATTATCATCGGAGCTTTAGGATTTGTTTGGATGGGATTCTGGGTTTTTATGTATGATAAACCAGAAAGACACCCAAGAGTGAGTGCAGAGGAATTAGCTTATATTCAACAAGATGATATTGCAGACAGCAAATTAGAAGGTTACGTGCCGGAAACAACTTCAAAAGTTTCTTTTGTTGACTGCTTTAAATACAAACAAACTTGGGCTTTTGCCTTTGGTAAATTTATGACAGATGGAGTTTGGTGGTTTTTCTTGTTCTGGACGCCTGCTTATTTGAGCTCTGTTTACGGAATGGATTCTACAGAAGCTGCATTGCCATTATTTGTATTGTATATGATTACATTATTGTCAATTATTGGCGGATGGCTTCCAACTTATTTTGTCGAAAAGAAAGGGATGAATCCTTACGAAGGAAGAATGAGAGCAATGTTAATTTTTGCCTTCTTTCCTCTATTAGCTTTAATTGCGCAGCCTTTAGGATATATCAGCTACTGGGTTCCGGTTGTGATTATTGGAATTGCAGGTGCAGCACATCAATCTTGGTCGGCTAATATTTTTACTACAGTTGGAGATATGTTTCCTAAGAAAGCGATTGCAACTATTACAGGAATTGGAGGTTTAGCAGGTGGAGTAGGATCGACTTTAATTAATAAAGGTTCAGGAGTTTTATTTGATCATGCTAAAGAAACAAATATGGTTTTTATGGGCTTTAAAGGTATTGAAGCTGGATATTTTATAATCTTTTCAATTTGTGCGGTTTGTTATTTAACAGGTTGGGTTGTAATGAAATCTCTTGTTCCAAAATACAGTCCAATTACAAACTTGTAAAAGATAATTTGTCTAAATAGTATAATTTTTTCAATTCAATTATGCTATTTCAATATAAAAAATTAATTTTGTGCAATCGATTACATTAAAATAAAAATTATGACAAAATATAGTTCAAGATACGCGTCAAGCCCTGAAGCTGTTAAAAAATATGATACACAACAATTGAGAGAAGAATTCTTAATTGATGATTTAATGCAGGAGGATGAAGTTGTATTGGTTTACTCTCACTACGACAGATACATTGCAGGTTCTGCGGTTCCTGTAAAAGGTGATTTAGCTTTGGAAACAATCGATCCGCTTAAAGCGCCGTATTTTTTAGAAAGAAGAGAACTTGGAATTATTAATGTAGGCGGAAGCGGTTCTGTAGTTGTAGAAGGAACTTCTTATGAGTTAGGTTTTAAAGATGCTTTGTACATCGGAAGCGGGAATAAAGAAGTTATTTTTAAAAGTAACGACAGTAATAATCCAGCAAAATTTTACCTAAACTCTGCGCCGGCTCATACCACTTACCCAACGGTAAAAGTAAGTTTGGCAGAAGCCAATAAACTAGAATTAGGTACGATGGAAACGGCTAATCACCGTACAGTAAACCAAATGATTATTGGAAGCGTTGTAACAACCTGTCAATTGCAAATGGGTATGACGGAGTTAAGACCTGGAAGTGTTTGGAACACAATGCCGGCACACGTACACGATCGCAGAATGGAAGTTTATTTCTACTTAGATATTCCGGAAAATCAAGCTGTTTGTCATTTTATGGGACAACCGCAAGAAACAAGACATATTTGGATGAACAATCATCAGGCAGTTATTTCTCCGCCTTGGTCGATTCACTCAGGTTCAGGAACCAGCAATTATACGTTTATCTGGGGAATGGCTGGTGAGAATTTAGATTATGGAGATATGGATGTTTGTAAAATTACGGACTTAAGATAAAATCATGACAAATCTATTTGATGTAACAGGAAAAGTTGCCCTAATTACAGGAAGTACTCACGGACTGGGAATGGCAATGGCAAAGGGATTAGGAAATGCCGGTGCAACAATTGTTGTTAATGGTAATTCGTCTCAACAAAAGATTGATGAAGCTGTAAAAGAGCTAAAAAATGAAGGTATTAATGCTTTTGGATACAGGTTTAATGTAACAGATGAAAAGGAAGTTATAGAAGCTGTAAAGAAAATTGAAAGCGAAGTTGGGCCAATTGCTATTTTAATTAACAATGCTGGAATCATCAAAAGAATTCCATTGCTAGAAATGGAAGTTTCTGATTTTAGAGAAGTTATTGATATTGATTTGGTAAGTCCTTTTATTGTTTCTAAGCATGTTGCAAAAGGAATGATTGAGAGAAGACAAGGTAAAATAATCAACATTTGTTCGATGATGAGCGAATTAGGCCGTAGTACAGTTTCGGCTTATGCGGCTGCAAAAGGCGGTTTGAAGATGTTGACCAAAAACATGGCAACAGAATGGGCAAAGTATAATGTGCAAATCAACGGAATTGGACCTGGTTATTTTGCAACAGAACAAACAAAACCAATCAGAGTTGACGGACATCCGTTTAACGATTTTATTATAAGCAGAACGCCGGCGGCAAAATGGGGAGATCCAGGTGACTTGGCAGGAGCTGCAATATTTTTATCATCGAAAGCAAGTGATTTTGTAAACGGACATATTTTATATGTTGACGGCGGAATTCTTGCCACAATTGGAAAACCTTCAAACGAAGATTAATTATCAAATTTTATTTAAAAAGACATGAGCAATCAGACATTCATAAACGATAATTTTTTATTAGAAAATAAATTTGCTGAAGAGTTATACCATAACTACTCAAAAAATCAGCCTATAATTGATTACCATAATCACCTAAATCCTCAGTTTATTGCCGAAGATAAAATTTTTGACAACATAACTCAGGTTTGGATCAACGGAGATCATTACAAATGGCGTGCAATGCGTACATTAGGAATCAATGAGCAGTTTGTAACTGGAAATGGTTCAGATAAAGATAAGTTCTTAAACTGGGCGAAAACAGTTCCGTATACTATGCGTAATCCTTTGTACCACTGGACACATTTAGAATTGGCTCGTTATTTTGATATCTACGATTTGCTGAATGAAAAATCGGCAGAGAAAATTTATATCGAAACGACTGAGAAAATTAATTCGCAGGCTTACAGTACACAAAATCTGCTTAAAAAAGTAAACGCTGAATTAGTTTGTACTACAGAAGATCCAATTGATTCTTTAGAATTTCATCAGAAATTGGCAAAAAATCCAATTGGAACAAAGATGAGTACAGCTTTTAGACCAGATAAAGCGATCTTGATTTCTAATGATGGCTATAATGCATATCTAGACACATTAGGGGATGTGTCTGGAGTTGCAATTAATACTTATACTGATTTACAAACAGCATTAAGAAACAGAATTGAGTTCTTTAATGTAAACGGATGTAAATTGAGTGATCACGGTTTAGATCAAATTTATTTTGAAGAATTTACAGAATCTGAAATCAGTTCAATTTTCAAAAAGAAAAGAGAAAACAGAATCATAACTCCAGAAGAAGCTTTAAAATTCCAAAGTGCTGTTTTAGTATTCTTATCTGAAACGTATCATGAATTTGGATGGGTACAGCAATTTCACTTAGGTGCATTACGTAACAATAATGCCCGTATGCATAGAATTTTAGGTTCTGATACTGGTTGGGATTCTATTGGAGATTATCCACAGGCACAAAAATTGTCAAGCTTTTTAAATGCTTTAGACAGCAAAGATAAATTGACTAAAACAATTATCTACAACTTAAATCCTGCTGATAATGAAGTTATGGCAACGATGATTGGAAATTTCAATGATGGAAGCGTTCGTGGAAAAGTTCAGTTTGGTTCTGGATGGTGGTTTTTAGATCAAAAAGACGGAATGACTAAGCAGTTAAACGCGCTTTCAAATATGGGATTAATCAGCTGTTTTGTTGGAATGCTTACAGATTCAAGAAGTTTCTTATCATTCCCAAGACACGAGTATTTCAGACGTATTTTATGTAATCTTTTAGGAGACGAAATTAAACGTGGAGAACTTCCAAATGATATGGAATGGATAGGAAAACTAGTTTCTGATATTTCATACAACAATGCTAAAGAATATTTTAAATTTTAATTAAAAATTTAACCGCAATCCCGATAGCTATGGGGAGTGGCAAAAAAAATATAAATAATGAGTAGAGTAGTTGCATTTGGAGAAATCATGCTGCGTTTATCGACAGAAAGACACTTACGTTTTTCGCAATCTACAGCATTTGGTGCTACTTATGGTGGTGGAGAATTTAATGTATGCGTTTCTTTGGCAAATTACGGTGTAAGTGCTGAATTTGTTACAAGATTGCCTGAAAATGAAATTGGTTTTTCTGCATTAAAAGAAATCAGAAAAATGAACGTAGAGTCTAAAAATATTCTTTACGGAGGAGAACGTTTAGGGATATATTTTCTTGAAACAGGAGCAGGAACACGAGGAAGTAATGTAGTTTACGATCGTGCTCACAGTGCAATGTCGACTATTGAAAAAGGACAAATCGATTGGGAAAAAATTCTTGAAGGTGCTGAATGGTTTCATTGGAGCGGCATTACGCCGGCAATTTCTCAAAGCGCTGCAGAAGCTTGTTTGGAAGCGATTAAAACGGCTCACAAACTTGGAATTAAAATTTCATGTGATTTAAATTATAGATCAAAACTTTGGCAGTATGGTAAAACACCAAGTGAGGTTATGCCTGAAATGCTGAAATATAGTAATGTTATTTTAGGAGATATCGATACAGCTTATTTTATGTTGGGAATTCCGAAAGTGAATCCGAATTACCAGGATGAAAAAACGCTTCCAGTTTTATATACAAAATTGTTTGAATTGATTCCGAATTTAAAAGTGGCAGCTACAACATTACGTTATTCTGTAAGTGCATCTCATCAAAGAATTGGTGGAATTTTGTTTGACGGAAAGGCGGTTTATCAAGCGGCTGTTAAAGAAGTTACGCCGGTTGTGGATAGAGTAGGAAGTGGTGATGCGTTTATGGGAGGACTGATTTACGGATTGTTAGAATATCAAAATAATAACCAGAGAGCATTAGATTTTGCAGTTGCTGCTTGTTGTTTAAAACACACAATAGCAGGAGATTATAATTTGGTTACTTTAAAAGAAGTTGAAAATATGATTGATGGTGATGGTTCTGCATTAGTGTCGAGATAATTAAGAGAAATATGGCAAAATTTTCAAGAATAGAGGTTGCTCAGACGATGAAAGATAACGGAATGGTTCCTTTGTTTTTTCATTCTGACATTGAATTAAGTAAAAAAGTTTTAAAAGCATGTTATGATGGCGGTTCTAGATTAATGGAATTTACCAGCAGAGGTGATTTTGCTCATGAAGTTTTTGGAGCATTAAATAAATATGCTTTGGCTGAACTTCCGGGAATGATTTTAGGAGTTGGCTCTATCACAGATGCTGCAGCAGCTTCATTGTACATGAGTTTAGGAGCAAATTTTATTGTTACACCAGTTTTTAGAGAAGATATAGCAATTGCCTGCAATCGTCGAAAAGTATTATGGTCTCCTGGTTGTGGTACACTAACGGAAATTGCAAGAGCGGAAGAATTAGGCTGTGAAATTGTAAAATTATTTCCTGCAGATACTTATGGTCCAGAGTTTATTAAAGCAATAAAAGGACCATGTCCGTGGACAAATATTATGCCTACAGGCGGCGTTTATCCAACTGTTGAAAGTTTAAGTTCATGGCTTAATGCAGGAGCAATTTGCGTAGGATTAGGATCGCAGCTGATCTCAAAAGATATATTAGAAAATAAAGATTTTGACGGTTTAACTGCAAAAGTTAGTCAGGTTCTTGATATTATAAAAAATATAAAAAAATAAATAAGGAGTAATCATGCCAATCCTTATTTAGATGCGTTTTTTTTAGATTTTAGAGATTGTAATTGAACATTACGCTTGCAAAATAATTTCTGTCACTCCTCACAGCGGGTTTTATTTTACATTCAAGTGTAATGTTTCATTTACAATTTAAAAGGCAGAAATAAAGAAATAGGGTTTATAAATGGTTATTTATAACGCATTAAAGAAAATTTAAAATGAAAAAATTAAATAGAATAAATACAGGATTAGAAAAGTTACAGCCAATTAAGGTAGTTCAGTTTGGAGAAGGTAACTTTTTAAGAGCCTTTGTTGATTATGCTTTTTACAAACTAAATAAAGAAGTTGATTTTAATGCTGGTATTGCAATAGTTCAACCTTTGAAGGACGGTATGGTAAATATGATTAATGATCAGGACGGTCTTTATACCTTGTTTATGAACGGAATTAAAAAAGGTGAAAAGATACAAGACATTGAGTTAATTACTAATATCGTAAAAACTATAAACCCATATACTGAATTTGCAAATTATTTGGCTTTAGCTAAAGAAGAAGAACTTCAGTTTATTGTTTCTAATACTACTGAAGCTGGAATTGAATTTATTGAAAGTGATACTCCAGATATGCAGCCACCGGTGTCATTTCCTGCAAAATTGACTGTTTTATTATATGAAAGATTTAAGCATTTCAATGGAGATGCTTCTAAAGGAGTTACAATAATTCCTTGTGAATTAATTGATTATAACTCTGAGACGCTTAAAAAATATATTTTACAATATGTTGATTTATGGAAATTAGAAGATGCATTTAAAACTTGGGTATCAGATGCTTGTACCTATCATAGTACTTTGGTTGACAGAATTGTTCCTGGATATCCAAGAGCTGAAATTGAAGAATACAATAATAAATTAGATTATGAGGATAATTTAATTGTTGCGGCTGAACCTTTTTTCCTTTGGGCTATTGAAGGAGGAGATGATCTAAAAGCAAAATTGCCTTTTCATAAGACAGATTTGAATGTAAAAATCGTTGATGATATACGTCCTTTTAAAATGATTAAAGTTCGTATTTTAAACGGTGCGCATACGGCAATGGTTCCTTTTTCACTTTTGCATGGTAATAAATTAGTAATGGAAACTGTTAACGGAGATTTTACTGGAAAATTTGTAAATAGCGTTATTAGTGAAATTAGTGAAACTCTTGATATGGACAAAAATGAAATTACGGCCTATTCTGAGGAAGTAATGGACCGATTTAAAAATCCATTTATCAAACATGCACTTGCTGATATTGCATTAAATTCTGTATCGAAATTCAAAGTAAGAGTTTTGCCTAGTTTATTAGGATATTATAAGGCTAACCAAAAATTGCCTGTTAATTTGACTTTTTCGTTAGCGAGTTTAATTCGTTTCTACAAAGGAACTTGGAATGGTCAAAGTTTACCGGTTAAAGATGGTGAAGATATTACAGCTTTCTTCAGCGGACTTTGGAAATCGGATGATTACGAAAAAATCGCTCGTTTAACATTACAAAATAAAAGTTTCTGGGATGAGGATTTAACTGAAATCTCTGGATTGACAAAAGCAATTACAATTGCATTAGAAGAAATTGATGCAAATGGTATTGAAGATGGCTTTGCTAAGTTTCAAGAAAGAATAAAATAAAAAAAAGATAAAAAAAATAAAGAACAAGGGTTAATTATGGCAACGCAAAAAAAACTTATAAAAGTTCACCCAACCGACAATGTAGCGGTTGCTTTGGTGAATCTTACAGCGGGCGAAGTAATTGATTTCGAAGGAGAATCAATTACTATTGAGTCTGATGTAAAAATGAAACATAAGATTGCAATGGTTCCTTTTAATGTGGGAGACAGAATCATTATGTATGGTGTTTTGGTAGGAAAAGCAAGTGCAAGAATCGAAAAAGGAGGATTGCTTTCTACTGTAAACGTGAAGCACGAAAGCGATAAAGTTACTGGTAAAACAGAAACTATCGGCTGGACAGCTCCAAATATTGATAAATGGAAAGATAGAACTTGGCAGGGTTTTCATAGAGAAGATGGTCAGGTTGGAACTGAAAATGTTTGGTTATTTTTTCCATTAGTGTTTTGTGAAAACAGAAACATCGAAATCTTAAAAGATATTTTTGAGAAAGAATTGATGAAACCAAAAGAAAATGATTATCAATTATTGCTGCGTTCTTTGGTAAAATTAGAAACAGGCGGAGCAGGTAATGAAGCAGCTTCAAATGATGCTAATTTGTTTAATAATATCGAAGTTAAATTTATTACACATCAAGGCGGCTGCGGCGGAATTCGTCAGGATTCTCATAGTTTAGCTAAATTATTAGCAGGTTATGTAAACAATCCTAATGTTGCTGGTGCTACTGTTTTGAGTTTAGGATGTCAGAATCTGCAAATTCAAATTTTCAAAGACGCTTTAGATGCAATAAATCCAAATAGTAAAAAGCCAGTTTTGATTTACGATCAGCAATCTATTGGAACAATTGAAACTATGTTGAGCAGTGTTGTAAAAGATACTTTTGAAGCGATTAAAATAGCAAATGAAATAAAGAGAGAACCAGCTCCATTATCTAAACTAAGAATTGGTTTAGAATGCGGTGGATCTGACGGATTCTCTGGAATTTCAGCAAACCCAACATTGGGAGTGTTATCTGATCATTTAGTTGCTTTGGGAGGAACTACAATTCTTTCTGAATTTCCTGAATTATGTGGAGTAGAACAAGAATTAGTAAATCGTTGTGTAGATGATAAGGATGGAAAACGTTTCTTAGACTTAATGCAATGGTATGAAAAAACAGTTGTAGATGCAGGTTCAGGATTCGATATGAATCCGTCTCCAGGTAACATTAAAGACGGTTTGATTACAGATGCTATGAAATCGGCTGGTGCTGCTAAAAAAGGAGGAACATCGCCAATTACAGGTGTTTTCGATTATGGAGAATATATTAACGAACCAGGCTTTACATTGCTTTGCACGCCAGGAAATGATGTTGAATGTACAACTGCAATGGTAGGTTCTGGTGCTAATATGGTATTGTTTACAACAGGTTTAGGAACACCTACAGGAAATCCAATTGCTCCAGTTGTAAAGATTTCATCAAACACACAATTAGCGGCTAAAATGTCTGATATTATTGATATTGATACTGGTGGAATTATTACTGGAGAAAAATCAATTGATGAAATGGCTGATGAAATGTTAGAATTCATTATTGATGTTGCAAGTGGTACTATTAAAACCAAAGCAGCGATTTTAAATCAAAACGACTTTATTCCTTGGAAAAGAGGAGTTTCTTTATAAAAAGGGATTTAAACATATATGTAAAGACGCACAGCAGTGCGTCTTTTTTTTTTACCATATAAGTTATATAAGTTCATTCGAGATTGTACTTGTAGCAAAAAAGCAGCTCCGTAAGAGCTGCTTTTTTGTTATATTTTAAAGTAAACTTAAATTTACTTATATAGCTTATATGGTTTGAGAAAAAAAACTAAAAGGTAGTTCTGGATGATGATTTACGAATGTGTAATTCTGGAGCAAGAACAACCTTTTTTTCGATTTTAATGGTATCGGTTTTGTCTACTTGTTCTAAGAAAACGCGAGCAGACATTTTTCCCATTTCCAGTGGAGATTGGTCAACAGAAGTGATGGATAACTCCATAAATTTGGTAAAAGGTTCATTACTGAATCCTGCTACACAAAATTCCTTCGGGATGCTTATGTTTCTCTCTTTTAGTTCTTGAATTGCGCCCAAAGCTGCGAAATCACTTGAAGAGAATATAGCGTCAGGAGGGGTTTCTAATTGTAATAATTTGTCAACTGCTTCTTTTCCAGCATCAACACTACTTTTTACAGGGATTACATATTCTTCTCTAAATATCATTCCGTTATCAAGTAGAGCTTGTTTGTAACCTAAAAACCTATTTTTAAATATATCTAATGATTGGTCACCAGATAAGTGAGCAATACATCTGCAGCCTTCATTAATTAAGTGTTTAGTAGTTAAATAACCGCCTCTAAAGTCGTTAATAGTTACAGAGCTCACTCCGTCGATATGTTTACTTCTATCAAAAAAGATTAAAGGAACGTTTTTTTGTAGTACGTTATGAAAAGCATTGTCGTTTTCAGAGGTAACATCAGTAACAGACATGATTATGCCGTCGACTTGTGCATCTATTAAAGTATATAGGTTTTCATTTTCTCTTTTTTTGCTTTCATGAGTCTGGCATATAATTACCTGATAACCGTGCGGATGCAGTTCTTCTTCAATTCCTCTAATAACCGAGGCGAAAAAATTGCTGTCAATTCTAGGTACAATTACTCCAATATTATTGCTTCTGCCGCTTTTTAATGCCAAAGCAAGCTTGTTTTGCTTGTAATTCATTGAAGCAGCTGTTTTGATAACCAATTCCCGAGTACTCTCTTTTATTTTAGGATTGTTATTAAGTGCTCTGGAAACAGTAGCTGCAGTGATATTTAATTTTTCGGCAATATCATAAATGGTTACTTTTTCGCTCATTAAAAAGAGTTTTTACAAATTAATTTATAGACAAAAATACATTTTTTTTATATAATGTGATATTTAATGTTATCGATTACCATAATTCATTACTTAAACGATTTCTGTTTTACAATGATAATAAATTATAATAATTTTTGCATTAAATGTAATAATAATTATTAATAAAAATTAAAAGTATAAATTTTTTCTAAATAAATTTGGTTCGTTGGAACATATTTTCTAATTTCGTGTAATCGATTACATAATTATTGATGTTTTCGCTTGTTAAACTATTAATTCTGTTCAAATGATTAAAGATAAAGGTATAACGTGCAAAGTGGTGGTTTTTTACAGCATGATGGTTGTGATGGTTTTATCATGTTCAAAAAAGATTAATAGTGTAACAGAGGCGGATCCTTGGAAAAGAATGGAATTAACGATTAAAAGTATTCCTGAAACTCATTTTCCTGATAAAACATATAATATAAAAGATTTTGGAGCAGTAGCTGATGCAAAAACGTCAAACACTTTAGTTTTTGAAAAAGCAATTAAAGCTTGTGCATCAAATGGAGGAGGAAAAGTTTTGGTTCCGAATGGGAAATATCTTACGGGTCCAATTCATTTAGAAAGTAATGTAAATCTGCATTTAGAAGATAATGCTGAGATTCTTTTTAGTTTGAATCCAAAAGAATATCCAATTGTACATACCTCTTGGGAAGGAACAGAAGTAATGAATTATTCACCGCTGATTTACGCTAAGAATAAAACGAATGTTGCTGTAACAGGAAAAGGAACTTTAAACGGACAGGCAGACAGTACAAATTGGTGGATTTGGTCTGGCGGAAAAAACTACGGATGGAAAAAAGGCATTCCGTCTCAAAATGATCCAAACAATCGTGAAGTTTTGGTAGATATGGCTGAAAAAGGTGTTCCAGTATCAGAAAGAGTTTTTGGAGAAGGAAGGTATCTGCGACCAAATTTTATTGAGTTTTTTGAATGTAACACAGTTTTAGTAAAGGATATAACAGTAATAAATGCTCCTTTTTGGATTTTACATCCTATCAAAACAAACAATATGATTATTGATGGTGTAACGGTAAACAGCCACGGACCAAACAACGATGGCTGCGATCCTGAGTATTCGCAAAACATAATAATAAGAAACTGTACTTTCAATACTGGTGATGACTGTATCGCTATTAAAGCTGGTCGTGATGCTGATGGAAGAAGAGTGGGATTACCAAGTAAAAATATCATTGTGCAAAACTGTAAAATGATCGACGGGCACGGAGGCGTAGTTATTGGAAGCGAAATATCAGCCGGAGTGAATAATGTTTTTGTAGAAAACTGCAATATGGACAGTCCAAATTTGGATCGTGCCATTCGAATCAAAACCAATTCCAAAAGAGGCGGTGTAATTGAAGATGTTTATGTTAGAAATCTCGAGGTAGGAACTGTTAAAGAATGTGTGCTGAAGTTAAACATGTTTTATAATGTATACGGATCACAAACAGGAAATTTTATACCAACGATTAGAAACATAAGTCTTGAAAATGTAAATGTAAAAAATGGTGGAAAATATAGCGTTTGGGCAGAAGGTTACAAGGAGTCTCCAGTAGAAAATGTAACCCTTAAAAACGTAAAAATTCAAAAAGTAGATTCGATCTATAAATTAAAAAATGTGAAGAATATAAAATTTATTAATACCTATATCAATGAAAGAAAAGTAAATAATTAAGGACAAGTAACTATCAATTAACCAAAAAACCACTAAACAAAATTATGAACATTAAACAATCATTAAAGAGAAAAATAAAATACAATATTGTATTTTTATTTTTCCTAAATTTTCTGGTGAGCTTTTCAGCAAAAGCACAGTCTACCACAATAGAAGGGAAAATTACAGATGCATCGGGATTGTCACTGCCAGGGGTAAACATTAACGAGAAAGGAACCAAAAATGGAACTTCGACAGATTTTGAAGGAAGTTTCAAGATAAATGTAACAAGTAATAAAGCAGTTTTAATAATAAGCTATTTGGGTTTTCAAACTCAAGAAGTAAGTATTGCTGGAAAAAGCAAAGTAAATGTTAGTCTTGTAGAGCAGTCAAATTCATTAAATGAAGTTGTAGTAGTAGGATACGGTTCTGTTAAGAAAACAGATCTTACTGGTTCTGTAAGTACAATTAGTGCGGCTACAATTACAGAAAGAAACACAATCAGTCCGCTTGAAGCAATTCAGGGAAGTACTCCCGGAGTTCAAATTTCATCTAGTACAGGTCGTGCAGGTGATGGATTTAAAGTAGTAATTAGAGGAAATAACTCTCTAATCGCAGATTCTAGTAATCCAAGTATGGTTGGTTCTTCTCCGTTATATGTAGTTGACGGTGTTCCTATGGATGGAATTGATTTCTTGAATCCACAAGATATTGCTAGAATGGATGTTTTAAAAGATGCATCTTCAGCGGCAATTTATGGATCTAGAGGATCTAATGGAGTTATTATAGTTACGACAAAAAGTGGTACAAGTGCAAAAGCAGGTATCAGCGTAACATTTGATACTTCTTATGGAAATAAAACAGCAGCTAGACTTCCAAAAATGATGACGGGAGAAGAATGGTGGAAATTTCACCAAGTTGCTTACATGAGTGCTACTCCTGCAACTCAGACTCCAGCTCAATTAGCTGCATTAGCAGGAAACCAAAGTCCATTATTAGTTTCTCGTGCCAATAGCGGTTACAATTATGACTGGTATGATGCGGTACTTAAAACTGGAATGACGGAGAATAATTATTTGAATATTTCGGGTCGTTCAGATTCTGGTTTGAGTTATAACTTAGGATTTGGTATTCAAAGTGACAGAGGTCTTATCGATAATGATTCAACAGACAAATACTCTTTTAAATTAGGATTAAATCATAAAATAAATGACAAGTTTTCTACAGGTGTAAATGTTACAATTGCTAGATTAGACAATCAATTAGGAAGTGATTTAGCTATGCAGGATGCTTTTAGATTAAGCCCTTTAATGTCTCCTTGGGCTGTTGATGCAGCAGGAAATGAAAAAGTAGGAACTTTATTTTTCTTACCTGGTAAATTAACTTATCCTGATGGTTCTTGGGCAATTAATAAAACGTCTACAGTAAACCCATTAATGGAAATTGCTAATTCTTCTCAAACAGAGAAAACATGGCAGACAGTTGGTAATGCTTATTTTCAATACCAGCCTCTAAAATGGCTTTCGTTCAAAACGACGTTTGCAGCAGGTATCATGGATACGCAAGGTTCAAAATCTTATACTGCACAAACAAATGCTGGTGTAACATTAAACGGAAAAAACTCTGCAACTCTTGAAAACTCAAATAATTTCAATTATACTTGGGACAATCAAATTGATTTAAAACATACTTTTAATGGAGTACATGATTTTAGTTTGTTATTGTTACAAAGTTTGTACTCAAATGTTGATGAGTTTTCTTCTTTGTACTCTAACAATCAGCCTTTTGATGTAGGAACGGATAATATGGGATCTGGTGTACAAACCAGTTATGTAGTAAAATCATCTTATGCAAAGAATACTTTAAACTCTTATGCTGTTCGTTTAAACTACGCTTATAAGGATAAATATTTAATTACAGCTTCTACAAGATGGGATGGTTCTTCTGTTTTATCTCAAGGAAATAAATGGCAGAGTTTCCCTTCTGTAGCATTAGGATGGAAAATCAGCAAAGAATCTTTCTTAGAAAACAGTTCAGTAGTTTCTGATTTAAAATTGCGTGCGAGTTTAGGTTATACAGGAAATGATAACGTTGCACCATATACTTCTCAAGCATTACTAAATCAGCAGACATTTTATGCTGCAGGAGCAAATGTTGTTTCTGGATGGCAGTCAGAAAATTTAGCAAATCCTGATTTAACTTGGGAAAAAACTAGAGAGTACAATTTAGGAGTTGATTTTGGATTCTTAAAAAACCGTATTAGTGGTAGTGTTGATGTTTATGACAGATTATCTGATGACTTAATTTACAAGCAGCAATTACCAGCAGAAACAGGTTGGAAAAATACATTTGCAAATGTTGGATCTGTAAGTAACAAAGGTATTGAGGTTTTATTGACAACAAAAAATATTAAATCTAAAAATGTAAATTGGGAAACAACTTTTACATTCACGAAAAACGTAAACAAGTTAGAGTCAATTTACAATCAAGATAAAGTAAGTGATATTGGTAATAAATTGATCCTTGGTTCACCTTTGAATCCTAACTACAATTATGTTTATGATGGAGTTTGGCAGGAAAGTGAAGCAGCTAAGGCAGCGACTTACGGAATGGCACCTGGACAAGCGAGACCAAAAGACTTAAATGGTGATGGTAAATTTAATCAGGACGATAGAACTGTAATTGGTAATCCAAACCCAGAATGGCAGGGAAGTTTTTATTCAAAATTAACTGTTGGACAGTTTGATTTCAATTTCTCAGTTTTAACTAGTCAAGGACAAACTGTTTTGAGTACTTTCCACCAAAACTTTGCTGATGTCAGCGATAGAGGACGTCAGAAAATAGCAATGGACTATTTTATTCCAACTAACGGAACAGGAATCGCAGCTAATGCGAATAATGAAAATCCAAGACCTGGACCAGTTGCAACAGGAGCAGGAGCTTATTGGACTTCTTTGTTTGGATATTATAGAGACGCATCTTACGTGAAAATTAAAAATATATCTTTAGGTTATACACTAGATTCTGAATTGTTGAGAAAACTAAAAATCAGTAATCTAAGAGTTTATGTAAATGTTTTAGACCCATTTGTATTTACAAAATTTGACGGATACGATCCAGAGTGGGCAGGTTCGCCATTTGGAGTAAATCGTCCAGCATCTGTTACTACACAATTGGGATTAAGTGTTAAATTTTAATAAAGATATCAAATGAAAAAAATAATAATAATGTTAGGAATAATTGCTGTATCTGTTAGTTCATGCAGTGATTATATTGAAGAAGAAAGCCGTTCTTATGTACCGGCAGATGCAACGTATAAAACAGCATCAGGATTTCAATTATTGGTAAATACAAATTATGCATGGCTAAAAGGCATATATGGAGGAAATCCTTGGCTTTTTGAGTCAGGAACAGATATGTATGCAGAAGGAAGAGGGCCAGAACCTGCAGGTTTAAGTCAGTACACGCTTTTAATACCTTCATCAGATAATGTGGCAGATTTATACAATCCTTGCTATCAGTTGATTCAGGCGGTAAATAAAACGATTCATTTTTCGACTTTAACAGAGCAGACTTCAATTTTAAATGCTCAAGTTGGTGAAGCAAGGTTTTTAAGAGCACAGGCTTACTTTTTGTTGGTGCAGACTTACGGTGGTGTTCCAGTTGTAAACGATTATATTTCAACACCAATTTTATCTTTTACTAGAAATTCAGCTGAAGAAGTATATACACAGATTATTGGTGATTTAGATTTCGCATTGGCAAATGTTGGAACTGCAGCTTACAGCTCAGCAGGAAAAGTAAACAAAAGAGCCGTAAATGATTTATTGGCAAAAGTTTATTTAACAAGAGGATATGAAACATTTGGTAAAGCAGATGATTTTACTAAGGCTGCAGGTTATGCTGATGCTGCGATTGCAGGACAGACTTTGGCAATTGCTTTTGATCAATTGTTCAAACCTGGAAACGATTTAAATGCTGAAACGATTTTTTCTGTACAATATGATAAAGCATCAACAAGTACAGATCCAACAAAATTGGGGAACAATCAGTTTTACTATTTTAGTTCATACTTAGGAGGAGCAGAAACTGGAGCACCGTTAAGAAGCTACAATTTATGTCCAACAGATTATGCTTTAGGATTATATGAAAAAGGAGATAAAAGATGGGACGCTACTTTCATGACTGAAATTCTTGAAGGTCCAGAAACTACAAATGGTGTTACTAAAACTATTTTGTACTATCCATACTATAGAAGTTCAAATCCAGCATCATTAAAAGTAAGACACTTTTACGAGCCAAAATGGTTTACTGCGGCTGACAGAGCAGCTTGGAATACAGCTAATGCCTCAAGAAAATCGGCTACGTTTGTTTACCATCCTTGGGGAGAGTATTCTGCCGCTCACACTTTAATTAAAAATTTAGACTGTTATACTATTCCAGTGAAGAAGTTTGATGATCCAGATCCAACTACACCTTCAAGCACAGGACCAGTAAGTACCAGAGATATTATCGTATCTCGTTTGGGAGAAACGTACTTAATTGCGGCAGAAGCATATTTAAAAGCAGGACAACCAGGAACAGGTTTAGATCGTTTAAATGAAGTACGAAAAAGAGCAGGAGTTGTCAATGCAACAATCGGACAATTCACTATCGATTATATTCTTGATGAAAGAGGAAGAGAATTGTTAGGCGAATATAAAAGATGGTTTGATTTGAAGCGTACTGGAACATTAGTTGACAGAGCTTCAGCATACAATTATAAAATTAAAGCATCCAACTTTGTTGGTGTAGGCGGTAAACTTAAAATCTTAAGACCAATTCCACAATCGGTTTTAGATTTAAACCAAAATAAAGATTTTCCTCAGAATCCTGGTTATTAGTAATTGATTAATATTTTGAGACTATTGTTTTTTTGAAGCAGTTAAAAAGGAGTTTGGCCACAGTGTCGAACTCCTTTCTTAACTAAAAAGTAAAAGGATTTTAATGCGAAAAATTGTATTGATTTTATTATGGGTTACATGCTTTGCAAATGCACAGCAGACTTACAGTGTCGACACTTCGTACACTGTAAAAAGCACCTATGCTAAATTGATAAAAAAATATCCGTTGATTACAATTCCAGTTATCGATGAGAATGAAAACGTCGATAAAATTAGCGATGTGGCTTATCTTAAATCAAAAGAAAGAACATTGCATTTAGATGCTTTTGTAAATAAGAAACAAAAACAAAATCCGGCTGTAATCATGATTCATGGCGGTGGATGGAGATCAGGAAATAAAAGTCAAATGAATCCTTTGGCGCAAGAAATAGCTTCAAAAGGTTATTCTTGTTTTACAATAGAATACAGATTATCGCTTGAAGCAAAATATCCATACGGTGTGTATGATGTAAAAAATGCGATTAGATTTATAAAAGATAATGCAAAGAAATTCAATGTAGATCCAAACAAAATTGCGGTTTTAGGCTGTTCCTCGGGAGGTCAAATGGCAGCTTTGATTGGTACAACAAATGGAAATTCTGCTTTTGATGATCCTTCAAATAAAAGTAAATCATCTTCAAAAGTAAATGCAATTATCAATGTAGACGGCATTTTAGCATTTAGGCATCCAGAATCTTCAGAGGGAGAGATGGCATCGTTTTGGCTGGGAGGTTCTTATGAAGAAAAAACAGAGAACTGGAAAAACGCATCGGCTTTAAGCCATACCAATAAAAACACACCTCCAATATTGTTTATAAACAGCAGTATCGACAGGTTTCATGCCGGAAGAGATGATATGATAAAAATTCTAAATCAATATAAGATTTATAATGAAGTTCATACAATCGAAAATTCGCCTCATTCCTTCTGGTTTTTTCAGCCTTGGTTTAATCCAACCGTTGATTTTACAACTAATTTTTTAAAAAAGACATTCAAATAATTGCAATAAAAATGAAAACAAAAATCACAGTCGCAGCCTTATTTTTAATTGGTTTTACATCAGTAAATGCTCAAAAGTATGATATTAAAACTGCTAAAACATATGCCGAAATTTCTGCTAAAACAGATGGACATTGGGAGGGAAGAAAATACAAAGGCGGTACCGTTTTTAAAAATGTAGATCGATTAAAATTAGCTCCAGAGCATACAGATCACTCTTTTGATATTCGTTATGAAGGTCCAGGATGGGAAAGTAACCGAATTGGATATCGTTTGTATCTAGACTGGAGAAATGCAATTGATATTTTTGGAAAGAAAACTTCTAAAATGATTCTGCCAATTGTAGGTCAGGATAATTTCGATTCGTATCACGAAATGAGCGATTGGGGAGCGGATATTCTAAAAGCAGGAAAAGGAATTGGGATTGGATCAATTGATCGTTATTTAAACAATGAAAAACTGCATTTCCGTGAAGTAGATTCTACGATTGCCACTGTTGTAAATAAAAACAACGAATCTGGTGTAAAAGTGAATTATTATGGATGGAAAACTGCTTCTGATAAAATTGATTTTACTTCGACTTTAACGATAAAACCAGATCAGTTGTATACAAAACATACGATTCAGGCTTCAAAAGAAATTAAAGGAATTTGTACTGGAATTGTAAAACAGAAAAATGCAGAACTTCTTAAAAAAGAAAGCAAAAACAAAAAATGGGCATATTTGGCCACTTACGGCGTACAGTCTTTAGTTCCAGATAAATTAGGAATGGCTATTTTTTATGAAGTAAACACAATCGAAAATATTGCGGACACTGATTTAGATTATTTATTAGTTTTTAAACCAACGACAAAAGCGACTTCATTTTACCTTTTAGGCGCTTGGGAACAAGAACAAAACGGGATAAAATCGAAAGAAGAATTCGTGAAATATTTAGATGCTCAATTAGAAATTCTAAACAAAAAAGGAAAAATGTAGATTTTAGTTTTTTGCCGCTCCCGACAGCTATCGGGATAAATGAGTAAAAAAAGATGAAAAAAAATCTGTTAGATCTGCTGGATCTGCGTGAAAATAATTTCACACATAAAAACATAGAATTTATTGTGTTTTAAAAGTGTATAAAAAGAAACTTACTTCTTACACATTGAATAATAGGTGTGTTAGTGAA
Source organism: Flavobacterium plurextorum (assembly GCF_002217395.1). Lineage (GTDB taxonomy): Bacteria > Bacteroidota > Bacteroidia > Flavobacteriales > Flavobacteriaceae > Flavobacterium > Flavobacterium plurextorum. The sequence continues at coordinate 84,050 of NZ_MUHD01000026.1, forward strand.
AGTGAAACGCCTTTTGTCAAGTATCAAAAGCTATGTTTCTAAGCGTTTAAGATACAAGCAAAGAATAATCCAAATAATCCATTATCCCGATAGCTGTCGGGAGTGGTAAAACAAAATATAAGAATGAATTATAAAAAAACAGTCTTTGCATTTTTCTTGTTGTACAGCATTTTTACAATTGGTCAGAACAATGATAATCAGAATAAAATTGCAGTTTCGGCAAATTCAAAATGGTCAGAGAAAACAGCAGTAACAATTTTGAATAAATATCCCAAAGCTTGGCAGATCGACGGAACCGAGAAACCAAAATGGGATTATAAAATGAGCTTGACTTTGTCTGCTTTTGAGAAACTGTATTTGAAAACAAAAGACAAAAAATATCTCAATTACATCAAAGAATATGCAGATGAACTAATTGACAGCAATGGAAACATCGCTAAATATGATATTAAAGAATACAATATTGATTATGTAAATCCGGGGAAACTGTTGTTTAACTTATATGAGGAAACAAAAGACAATCGCTATTTAACGGTTATCAAACAATTAAGAACACAGCTTGAAAGTCAGCCAAGAACACCAAGTGGAGGATTTTGGCACAAACAAATTTATCCAAATCAAATGTGGATTGATGGTTTGTATATGGCAGAACCTTTTTATGCTCAATATACAGTTAAGTATGAAAAGGGTAAAAGTTTAGACGATATAGCGAAACAGTTTGAATTGGTTCACAATCATTTATTAGATAAAAAGACAGGATTACCTTATCAGGCTTGGGATGAAAGTAAAGAAATTGGCTGGGCAAATAAAGAAACAGGAACTTCGCCAACAATATGGAGCAGAGGAATTGGATGGTATATGATGGCATTGGTAGAAACATTGGATTATTTCCCTAAAAGCAATCCAAAGCAAAAAGAATTAGTAAGTTATTTGAATGAAATAGCAAAGAATTCGGTTAAGGCTCAAAGCCCTTCAGGATTGTGGTATCAAGTTGCCGATAAACCGGAACTGTCAGGCAATTATCTAGAATCTTCAGGTTCTGCAATGATTATTTATGTTTTGGCAAAAGGTGCTGATAAGGGATATTTAAATGTATCGTACAAAAAAACAGCACAAAAATCTTTTGATGCGTATGTAAAAGAATTTGTCAAAACAAATGAAAGTAATGAGATTACGATTTCAAATGTTTCATCAAATGTAGGATTGGGTGGAAAACCTTTTCGTGATGGTTCAAATGAATATTATGCAAAAAGCAAAGCAAAAGATAACAGTTCGCCTGCATTAGCAGCATTTTTGTTAAGTGCAGTGGAATTAAATAAATAACAAACGATTTATTATGATAAAGAAAAGCCATTTTAGTTTTGCCAGAATTGTACTGATAAGTGCGATTGTATTTTCATTTAATGAAATTTCGGCGCAGTCTTCCAGTACTATTTCAAAAGATTTAAAATGGTCAGAGCGAATGGCGCTTTCAGTTATCAAACGTGCTCCAAAGGCTTGGCAGGTCGATAATAACGAAAAACCAAAATGGGATTACAAATTGGGTTTATTGATGACTTCTTTTGAAAAACTGCATCAAGAAACAAATAATCCTGTTTACGGTGATTATATCAAAGCTTACGGAGAAACAGTAGTTAATCCTTCGGGAGAAATTATGAATTACAAACTCGAAGATTATAATATCGATTATGTAAATCCAGGCAAGTTTTTATTTGAACTTTACAAAAGAACAAACGATAATCGCTACTTAATTGCTATGCAAACATTGCGTAAGCAATTAGAAACACATCCAAGAACAAATTCAGGTGGTTTTTGGCATAAAAAAATATATCCATATCAAATGTGGCTTGACGGTTTGTATATGGGAACACCATTCTATGCACGATATACGGTTGAATTTGATAAGGGAAAAGATTTAAATGATGTTGCCAAACAATTTGAACAAATTCATCTGCACACGCTGGACAAAAAAACAGGATTGCTTTTTCATGCGTGGGATGAAAGTAAACAAATGCCTTGGGCAAATAAAGAAACAGGGACTTCACCAAATTTCTGGTCGCGTTCTATTGGCTGGTACATGATGGCATTAGTTGATGTTTTGGATTATATGCCGAAAGAACATCCAAAAAGAAAAGAACTAATTCAGTATTTAAACGATATTTCAAAAGCAGTAGCAAAATATCAAGACAAATCTGGATTATGGTATCAGGTTACTGATGCAGGAAATAAAGAAGGCAATTATCTTGAAGCTTCAGGATCTGAAATGTTTGTTTACGCTTTTGCGAAAGGAGCAAAAAAAGGATATTTACCAGCATCGTATAAAAAACTCGCTTTAAAAGGTTTCGACGCCATTACTAAAAAACTGGTTACCGTTGATGCTGATGGTGAAATTCATATCACGCAGGTTTGTGCCAGTGCAGGTTTAGGAGGAAATCCATACCGCGATGGTTCTTTTGAATATTACATCAAAGAGAAAATAAAAATAGATAACTCACACGGTTTAGGGCCATTTATTTTGGCTGCATTAGAAGTAGAACAATAGTAGAATTTTTAAATATATTTTGAAATGAAAAATAGTAGGAAACACAGTTTTATGTCGGTTTTATTAGTTTGCGTAATGGCTTTAACAGGCTGTAAAGTAACTTCACAGGAAACTGCAAAAAAAGAAATCGTTATTTCGAAAGACATGAAATGGTCAGATAAAATGGCTTTAACTTTAATGAAACGTCATCCAGAAAGTTACATGATCGACGATTCTAAAAAGCCAAAATGGGATTATGTTCATGCTTTGGTTTTGCATTCTATTGAAGAATTGTACAAGAAAAATCCAGATCCACGTTACAAAGCTTATATAAGAGGTTATGTAGATGAATTGGTGCAGGAAGACGGTACGATTAAAACGTACGAACTAGATAAATACAATATCGATTTGGTGGTTCCGGGACGTTTACTTTTTGCTATTTATGCCGAAACAAAACAGGATAAATATTTAAAAGCAATGCAATTGGTTCGTAAACAATTGACAGAGCAGCCTCGCACAGCGAGCGGCGGATTCTGGCACAAACAAATTTATCCAAACCAAATGTGGTTAGACGGTTTGTATATGGGAGAACCATTTTATGCTGAATATACTTTGACGTTTGAAAACGGAAAAAGTTTTGATGATATCGCAAAACAATTTGAGTTGATTCAATTACACGCAACAGATCCTAAAACAGGATTATTGTACCATGGTTGGGATGAAAGTAAAGCAATGCCTTGGGCGAATAAAGTAACAGGAAACTCGCCAAATTTCTGGTCTAGAGCTTTAGGCTGGTATGCAATGGCATTAGTTGATGTTTTAGATTATATGCCAAAAGAACATCCAAAGAGAGCAGAATTAATTAAGTATTTAAACAATGTATCAGCAGCTTTGGCTAAATATCAAGATAAATCTGGATTGTGGTATCAAGTTACTGATAAAGCAGGAGGAAAAGGAAACTATTTAGAAGCTTCAGGATCATCAATGTTTGCTTATGCTTTTGCAAAAGGAGCAAACAAAGGTTATTTACCTGCAAAATATAAAAAATTAGCCAACAAAGCTTTTGACGGATTAACAACAGTTTTAATCAAAAAAGTAGATGAGGACGGCGGTATTACATTAACAAACTGCTGCCAAGTTGCTGGTTTAGGAGGAACTCCATATCGTGACGGTTCTTACGAATATTATGTAAATGAAAGAAAGAAAGACAACGATCCTAAAGCAACGGGACCATTTATCTTGGCTGCTTTAGAATTAAATAGATAATTTATAGTTGTTAATTATTAGTTATTAATGATTGGTTAGGATAATTATTAGGAAAGCACAAAGTATTGTCATTTCGACCAAAAGGAGAAATCGCACACGGAATTCAATAAAGATTGGTAACATTATGTAAGGAGTTTCGGGTGTGATTTGCTTCGCCAATTCGCTATCGTTCGGGTCTCCTTACGTCGAAATGACAAAAAAGGCGTTGAGTAAAAAAATAAAACAAAAATGAAAAGTATAAAAATCGCAGTTCTTCTCCTTTCCGTATTTTCATTTCAGAAAAATACAGCACAAGTATGGACACCAGATAATGGAGATGGAACTTATACAAATCCAATTATTCATGCTGATTATTCAGATCCTGACGCAGTAAGGGTTGGAGATGATTTTTATATGACTGCATCGTCTTTTAATTGTATTCCAGGATTACCAATTTTGCATTCTAAAGACTTAGTTAATTGGAAGATTGTAAGCTATGCACTGCCAAAACAGCCGCCTTTTGAAACGTATGATAAAGTGCAGCACGGAAACGGTGTTTGGGCGCCAAGCATTACTTTTCATAACAATGAATTTTATATTTACTATCCAGATCCTGATTTTGGGATTTATATGATAAAAGCTAAAAATGCAGAAGGGCCTTGGTCAGAACCGCTTTTAGTAAAAGCCGGAAAAGGACTTATTGACCCGAGTCCGCTTTGGGATGACGATGGAAAAGTTTATTTAGTGCATGCATTTGCCGGAAGCCGAGCGCAGATTAAAAGTTTAATTGTGGTGTGCAGTATGAATGCTGAAGGAACAATTGCCAATAATGATGAAGTAATGGTGATTGACGGACATGATGGCGAAGGCACGATTGAAGGTCCAAAATTCTATAAAAGAAATAATTATTATTACATTTTTGCACCAGCAGGAGGTGTTCCAACGGGCTGGCAGACTATTTTAAGATCTAAAAATGTTTTTGGACCTTATGAAAAGAAAAAAGTTTTAGAGCAAGGGTCAACCAAAATAAACGGTCCGCATCAAGGCGCTTGGGTGCAGACGCAGACAGGCGAAGATTGGTTTATCCACTTTCAGGATAAAGGTGCTTACGGAAGAATAGTGCATTTGCAGCCTATGAAATGGGAAAAAGATTGGCCGGTTATGGGACAGGATTTTGATAAAAATGGAATAGGAGAACCGGTTACAACTTATAAAAAACCAAATGTTGGTAAAAAATATCCAATTGAAAATCCTGCAGTATCAGATGAGTTTAATGAACCAAAATTAGGGTTGCAATGGCAATGGCAGGCAAATTCTCAGATCAATTGGGGTTTGCCTACGAGTCTTGGCTATTTGAATTTATTTTGCATGACGACAATTAAGGATAGTAAAAGAATTTTTGATGCTCCAAATTTACTGCTTCAAAAATTTCCTGCTGAAGAGTTTTCGGCGACAGCCAAATTAACTTTCAATACTAGATTAAATGGAGAATCTACAGGACTGATTATTATGGGATTGGATTATAGTTATTTATGCCTGAAAAATGATAATGGTAAATTATATCTTAACCAAAAAACAGGAACTTTTAATAAAACAGTTTCAGAAACAGAAACAAAACCAGTTTTAATTTCCAGCAATATAATTTATTTGAGAGTAAAAGTTAAAAAGGGCGGAATCTGCAGTTTCTTTTATAGTTTAGATGATAAAAACTATCAGCCGATAGGAAGTGATTTTACTTCAACGGAAGGAAAATGGATCGGTGCAAAAATGGGACTTTTTGCTTTAAGCGAAAAGGTAACAAACGATTCTGGAAATGTTGCGGTTGATTGGTTTAGAGTAACGAAATAAAATTTAGAATGATTCAGTTAAAAAAAATCCTATTGCTTTTCAGTATCGCTTTGAGTTTTGGAATTCAGGCGCAGAATACTTATAAAAACTGGCCTGATATAATTCGTAAAAGCGATGCTTCATGGTTTGGCACTGAAGAAGCTAAAAAGATTGCCGAAAACGTACTGCTTTACCAAAGAGATATTGGAGGCTGGCCAAAGAATATTCAAATGCAGAACGAGCTGACTCCTTCGCAGAAAAAGGATTTACTCGACATAAAAAAGACCACAAAAGAAACCACAACAGACAATGGAGCAACCACTCAGGAAATGCTCTATATGTCTAAAATGTATGCTCAGGTAAAAGACGAGCGTTACAAAGAATCATTTTTAAAAGGGTTAAATTATTTACTGGAAGCGCAATATGCAAATGGCGGCTGGCCTCAATTTTATCCGCTGAAAAAAGGGTATTACACACACATTACGTACAATGACGATTCGATGGTGCGTATTCTAGAGGTAATGAAAGAAGTAAGTGAAGAAACTGATTTCTACAGTATAAAACCTTCAAAAGAAATTATTGCAAAAACAAAAACAGCTTTTGATAAAGGAATTGACTGCATCATCAAAACGCAATACAAACAAAACGGAGTTTTAACGGCTTGGTGTGCACAGCACGATGAAGTTACACTGCTTCCTGCGAAAGCTAGAGCGTATGAATTGCCTTCGCTCAGCGGAAAAGAATCGGCTAAAATTGTACTGCTTTTGATGTCAATTAAAAAACCGTCACCAGAGATTATGACCGCTGTAAAAAGCGCCTATGCATGGTTTGAAAAAACAAAAATCACCAATCTTGAAGAAAAGCGTGTTTTAAATGATGCAGGTAAAGTTATTGATAAAAAGATGATTCCAACTCAGAATGCAGCGCCAATCTGGGCAAGATTTATGGAATTGGACAATAATGAACCTTTCTTTTGCGATCGTGACGGAATCAAAAAGAAATCATTGGATGAAATTGGAGCAGAACGCCGAAACGGTTACGCATGGTATACAGATGAACCAAAAGAAGTACTGAAGAAATATACAGCTTGGGGAATTAAAAATGGTACAAAAGTTTCAGAAACAGGAGCAGAGAAAAAGAAAGTTGTTTTTTTTACCGTAGCACAGGATGGTTCTGGAGATTTTACCAAAATACAAGATGCCATATATGCGAGCCCGTCTTTTCCTTATGAAAAAGTAACGATACTCATTAAAAACGGAACATACAACGAAAAACTTAGAGTGCCTGAATGGAACAATAATTTGATTTTGTTTGGCGAAAGTAAAGAGAAAACGATCATTACTTTTGATGATAATTTTTCGAAAATCAACTTAGGACGAAACAGCACTTTTTATACGTCAACTCTTTTAGTAGAAGCAGACGATTTTACAGCATTTAACCTAACCATTAAAAATGCTTCGGGCGATAAAGGTCAGGCAATTGCATTATCGCTTACTGGAAATCGAGCTAGAATTACCAGCTGTATTATTTCAGGAAATCAAGATACCTTATATTTATCAGGAAAAAATGCTAAGCAGTATTTTAGAAACTGTTATATTGAGGGTACAACCGATTTTATTTTTGGCGGAGCTACAGCTTTATTCGAAAATTGCGTCATTCACAGCATTAAAAGTTCGTATGTAACAGCTGCTTCAACTCCTGAAGGCGTTGCTTATGGTTTTGTTTTTAAAAATTGCAAACTAACCGCAGAACCTGCTGCAGAGGCTGTTTATCTGGGCAGACCCTGGCGTATTTATGCCAAAACCGTTTTTATCAATTGTGAATTAGGTAAACATATAAAAGCCGAAGGCTGGGAAAACTGGTCAAAACCTGATGCAGAGAAAAATGCCTTTTATGCCGAATACAATAACAGCGGCGAAGGATTTCAACCAAAGAAAAGAGTCACATGGTCACATCAGCTTACAAAAACTGAAGCAGAGCAATATTCGACAGAAAATATTCTAAAAGATACAGTACCTAATTGGTATTTTTAATTTAGGCACAAAGGTTCAGAGATACAAAGGTATGTAGTTCCTAAAATACTGAGTATTCGAATTAATCTTTGCTTCTTTGCACCTTAAAAAATAAGAACTTAAAAAATGAAATATCTACTTCTCCTCTTAGTATCCTGCGTTTCTTTTGCTCAGAAAAATGATTTTCCAACAGCAAAAGTCGATTCGATAGTAAATAGAATTCAGCTTCCTGTGTTTCCTGCTTATCAAGTTAATATTTTGAAAATAGGAGCAAAAGGAGATTCTATTACAAACAATAAAACGGTGTTTGATAAAGCAATGGCACTCTGTAAAAAGAAAGGCGGAGGAACCATTATTGTTCCAAAAGGAATTTATAAAATAAATGGACCTATTCATTTTGTCAGCAATGTAAATTTGAAAATAGAAAAAGGAACCAAAATAAAATTCAGCGACAATCCTCAAGATTATCCTTTAGTTTTAACAAGTTGGGAAGGCACGATGCTCTATAATTACAGTCCGCTTATTTATGCTGCTGACTGTTCTAATATTGCAATTACTGGCGAAGGAACGATTGATGGTGAAGGCGGGAAAATATGGAAAAGCTTTAAAGCAAAAGAAGGTCCGGGCAAGGAGTTAAGCCGAGATATGAATCATAATAATGTGCCATTAAAAGATCGAAAATTTGGAGAAGGTTACTTTTTACGTCCGCAGATGATTCAGTTTTTAAATTGCAAAAATGTACTTGTTGAGAAAGTCAGAATTGAAAATTCGCCATTTTGGTGTCTCCATCTTTTAAAATCACAAAGTATTACCGTTCGAGGCATCAGTTATAAATCATTAAACCATAATAATGACGGAATCGATCCTGAATACGCAAAAGATGTTTTGATTGAAAACGTAACCTTTAATAATGGTGATGATAATGTTGCCATTAAAGCGGGGCGAGATCACGAGGGAAGAGCAAATACAGCAACGCCAAGTGAGAATATCGTAATTAGAAACTGTAATTTTAAAGGACTTCACGGAGTTGTAATTGGCAGTGAAATGTCAGCAGGAGTACAAAATGTATTTGTCGAGAACTGTAAAACAATAGGTTATTTAAAAAGAGGAATTTATTTAAAAACCAATGCTGACCGCGGAGGTTACATCAAAAATGTTTTTGTTCGAAACATACAATTAGACGAAGTTGAAGATTGTCTTTATATGACTGCTAATTATCATGGAGAAGGCAAAGGTTATCAATCGGATATTTCAAACATTCATTTTTCAAATATTACTTGTAACAAAGCATCAGAATCTGGTATTGTTATTCAAGGTTTCCCCGATAAAAAAATTAGAAACATATCTTTGAATAATATTGAAATAAAAGAAGCAAAAAATGCCTTGTCAAACGAAAATGCGGAGAATGTTTTGATGACAGATGTTTTTATAGGGAAAAGAGCAGGAGTGCCTACGGCAGTTTCGAAGCATTAGTTTTTTTAGGTTCAAAGGAGCAAAGGAACAAAGGAGCAAAGGAACAGAGGTTTTCTGATGATATACACCGCAATGCGTCTATACAAAGTATTGTCTTCCTGAGTGAAGTCGAAGGATTTTCGAACTGTAAAGGTCTTCGACTTCGCTCAGACTGACAAACGGAGACTATAAAATATAGAAAAAATTTAGCTCCCGATAGCTAGCGGGATTACGTAACATTAAAGCACTTTGCGGTAAAAAAAATCTGCTAAATCTGCGAGAGTAAATTTTTTTTCACGCTCCCGACGACTATTAGGAACAAAGGAACAAAGGAACAGAGGTTTTCTGATGATATACATCGCAATGCGTCTATACAAAGTATTGTCCTCCTGAGCGAAGTCGAAGGATTTTCAAGCTGTAAAGATCTTCGACTTCGCTCAGACTGACAAACGGAGAATATAAAATATAGGAAAAAAACTTAGCTCCCGATAGCTATAGGGAGCGTGAAACAAAAAAACAAACAAAAATGAAAAAATACATCTTCTTAACATTGCTTATCACATCAGTTTGTTTTGCTCAAAAAACAACTTTGTACACAATTGGCGATTCGACAATGGCTAATAAAAAAGACCCTGAGAAAAACCCTGAACATGGATGGGCACAAGTACTTCAGCCTTTTTTTAAAGATGATATTGTAGTCGTAAATAAAGCTGTTAATGGTAGAAGCACCAAAAGTTTTATCAATGAAAAACGCTGGGATTCAATTTATAAAAAGCTGAGAAAAGGTGATTATGTTTTTATTGAATTTGGGCATAATGATGAAAAAATAGAAGACTCAACACGTTATACAAATCCGCATACAACTTATCGACATAATCTGATTCGCTTTGTAAAAGAGAGCAGAGAGAAAGGAGCAATCCCAGTTTTATTAACTTCAATTGCCAGACGTAATTTTAATGAAAAAGGAGTTTTGGTTCCTACCCATGGCGATTATCCTCTTGAAACCCGTTTGACCGCACAGGAATACAAAGTTCCTTTTATCGATTTAGAATATTATACAGAGCTTCTAGAGCAGTCATACGGTCCTGAAAAGTCAAAACAGCTCCATTTGCATTTTAAAGCAGGGGAAAGTCCTTATTATGATAAAGACAAAGCCGATGATACACATCTTTCTTTATTGGGGGCAACTAAAATTGCGCAGCTGGTAATAGATCAAATTAAAGTATTAGAAGATTCTTCGATGGATAAGCTGAAAAAAGCGATAAGATAAAAAGACGCATGTTAATAGAGTGCAGTTAATGTAAGTCCATGCATTAAGAACAGACTTGTTTTTATGTCTTAAAATGATAGTTTAAAATCTTTTAAGAGTAATAAAAATATTAATGTGACGCTACATTTGCGATCGTAAAATATCGTGCTGGTTGTGAAATTCTCGGTAAGATTATTTACTTTTTTTATGTAATATGATGAAAAGAGAAAACATATTGTTTTCTCTTTTTTTATTTCTATTTTAAATTCCTTAGTTCAAATAAAAAATCTATTCTGGCAGCTTTTGGGGCTGTTTTTTTAAGAGATCTGCTTATCAGTTTCTCAAAATAAAACCATATTTTAAAATATTATACTAAAAATAGTGTTAATATTTAAATGGCTGTATTTGTATGTAATTGATAGAGTTAATATTTTATTTGCTATTTGTAATTATTTGAAATTCAATTTTTTAAGCTATAGCGGTCTGTTTTTGAAAGTAGGAGAATTTCTATGCTTCCATTTTCTTTTTACACAGTACCTTCTAAAAAAAGAAAACTAAATTTAAAGTTGCTTTTGTTTTATCAGTTAGATGTTTTTTGTATACTTTTGATTTAAATCACTGAAAGACAGGTGTTTGTTCTTGATTGTTTTTGTTTGAACCTACTTCAGATTTATTCTTCTAAAAACCTTTTCAAAAGTTATCATTTTTTTGTCCTGATTTTTTTATTTCTACATTATCTCTTAGCTAAAAATCTAGGAATGAATGAGCATAGAGTATTAGTTTAAAATTAAGTTTTATTCTAAAATACTTATTTGTTCTAGAAAATTATTATCCATTTTGCTTTCAACGTTGTTGTAATAATAAGTTCGACAGTTTTGACTCAGATTTCAAGACTAAAATTTTCACATTTGCGGCTGCCGCCAATGCACATATATTGAAAACGATATGTTAAAAATATGTCCTAAAATGCTACATTAAAATCTTTTACGGGTAATATTAAAGATGAAATAACTGGAGTTTTGTACCGAATATTTATTGATAATCAGGTTGTTGAGAAACAAAGATTAAAAGTAAGTAAAGTACCAACCCATGCAAGTTATCAAATATAATGAGCTGGGATTGTTAGATTTTTTTAATAAAAAAACAATTTATGAAAACAAAAGTTACACTAATTTTATTGTTATTGTTGTTTGCAATGGGAGGCAGTACATTTGCTCAGGTGCAGATTAATGCCCCATCATCTTATCAACCTGCTGCTTTGGCACAAGGAGGTGCTCCGGGCTCTTATAAGGTAGATGTTGTAAACAATACCGCAACAGCACTAAGCGGCGCAACATTTTCTTTGATGCTGCCCGCTGGAATGGAGTATATTGCAGGCACTATTACCGGGGCTGTCCAGTTAAATATTTCCAATTTGCAAAGTCCTACTTTTACTTTAAATAGTATTCCTGTAGGTAATACATTGCCAATAACTTTTAATGCTCGTATTAATTGCGGGTATTCGAGTCCTGTAATCAATTACAGTGTACTCCAAGGGGCAACTTCATTGGCGACAGGTTCAAGTGCGGTTGCGGCAAATACGCCTGCACCGGCTTTTGTGCTTACAGCAGTACCAGCTCCACAGGTGCTTTCGACATCTATAAAAGCAAATGCATTTCGTACTATTAAATTTAAAAATAGTGGTAACATTGCAGTAAGTACGGTATATATAGAAAGTAGTGTTACGACTGTTTCTCAGTACCCATCTTATAAAATAATGAGTGCCAATCATGGTACAGTTTCACCAGTAACAAATGGTTATCGTGTAACTTTAACAGGAGCAGAGCTTCAATCTGCAGTTACCACTACAGTGGGCGCCGCAAATACAAATTTCGATCCGGGTGAAGAAATTACGGTTGTGCTTACGGAACAAATGATTAGTTGTGCTACAGGAACAACTATTGCCTTAAACATGAAGGCAGGTTCAGGAGATTCTAAGGGAAGTTTTTGTTTTTCTGATGGATCTACAGCTGCAATATCATCTACTGTCGGCAGTCCAAGTATTTCTCTAAGCCGTTTAGCCGGATCTTCAACTTATCCAACATACTGTACAAATGGTAAAACATCTTTTGTTATTGCCAGTGTTGGTACAACAGGTCAAGAATCAGCACTTCATAATATAAAATTACCTTGGAGTTTAAATCAAGGCAGTTCTGGGAATGTAGCTGCATTACCACAAGATGGTACAATCCTAAAAAAAGTAAGTATAGGCGGGGTTGATGTCACATCTTTAGTTTTAAAAGATAATGGTACCGGCGCCAGTGCCTTAATAGCAGGGGCACAAAATGTAAAAGTGATAGATTTGTCAGCCTTAACCAGTGCAGTTGGCGGTGCTGGATTAACTGATTTAGATGGCGATGGGCATTTCGACGATTTAATGCCTGGAAAAAATCTGCAAATTGATTTTGAATACGGTTTTGATGTTAGTAAATTTCAATCTTGCATGTTGCAAAGTGCATTGTATCCTGCTAATCAGTATTTTAATTTAGGGACTTCTTATAAAGACCAGTGCGGTACTTTAACTAATAAATTTGATTATGCATATGGCGATATAGCTGTTGTAACGCAACCAGGATTTCTTATTGCGAGTCAAAGTCAAGATGTTAATTCTGCATCTATAGATAAGGGACTTCTTAATTTGGGAGACAAAGCAAATATTAACGTAACAATCCAAATCGGTTTAAGAGGAGCGTATGATGCAACTAGTATACCCGTTACTAAGGTTTTGACGGTTGTATTACCTGATGGTTTAGATTTTGATGCAACAGGTGTATTAAGAAATAATGCAAATGTAATTCCTGCTTCAATGTTTACCTATACTGGTAAAACACTTACCATTACACTTTCAAGTACTACATATCCATCTGTACGATCAAATGATGGTCTGGTAATTCCAGTTATTGTAACAGGAACCGTGGCAGTTAATAAAACAATAACATATAAAGGTACTTATTCGCAGAATAACTGCCCTGGTATATCTCGAGATTTTGGCTGTGGCAATGCATTGCTGAATTATGGTTTTGTTGGTAACTGTCCGGTTATCAATACTACTAACTTTAATGTGGCGCGTACAACTTATGGCTTTATACCAGCAGACGGCGGTACGAACATTTTTTATCGTCCAATAGGTTTTGTAAATGAAAACACAGCAGGGATAAACTTGCAGGCAGCTGTAAATAAGGATAAAGTTCGATTTAGTTTAGCGAGCGTAGTAAACAGTACTGTTTTTAGTCAGTTATGGGCAAGGGTGAAATATACTCCAGTTGGTGTAACGGCTAATTTGAGTCAGTTCGATCCTTTATCTGCAACAGGAAGTACTGTAATTGGATCACTACAGATAAAAAAAGCAAGTGACGGATCTGTGCTGTCAACTAATATTACAGTAAACGATTTGTTGTTTAGTTATGATACAGCTAATAGTATGCAGTTAATGCAGTTAAATGTAGGAACTAAAATAGGATCTGGATTAGCAATTAATTATAATCCTGCAGTAGGTGATCAAATTTTAGTAACTTGGGAAGTTAGGGCTAGTCGTAATAATTTACCTGCAGCATACTCACAAATTTCCAATTTAAAAGGAGACTTCTATACTAAAGATTCGGGAGGTATAGAATCAAGTTGCGATCCTTTACCTGCCTCTTTTTACTTGCAAGGCCTTACTAGAGGGCAGAATAATTATTATAGTGTAACTAATGTGGTGGGGGATAAATCCTTGAATGTAGCCATGGGATTAACCAACGGACACATTTCTGTGAATACCAACACGGATAAATTTCCGAATGAAACAAGAATGTACTTCAATTATCGCTCTGCTGTGGCGACAATGCCGGGAACTTGGGTGAGAGACACTAGTGTTGCACCCTATTATATTAGTACAGGATCAACAATTTACAATCTTGATCCATCGCTATTTACCATAAGCTATGTAGGAAATAATACAGTAATTACCTTTACTAATCCGCCATTTGGTGTTAATGGGCTGCCTGATCCTGCAAGTAATTTATTGGCAAATGATTACGTAGGAAGTGATGGTGTGGAACAGTTAAGAATTATAATGAAACCCATTTGTGTTCCATTAGGAGCTGTGGGGATAAAGACGGAAATTGCTGCTGATTATTTTACTTTAGGAGAAGATTTGAGTATTGTAGAAAATATATCAAGTACCGCTACATCAACAGGTATTACTTACATTGGCTATAAGGCAGATTCTACACCTACATTGCAAAACGTAGACGGGATTGGCAGTACAGTTACTTGGCAGGTAAAAGTGACTAATACTACAGATGTTGCTGCTATGGCGGCAGCTGGAGGAACTACAGCTTTACCGAATAACTGGATGAGTTTTGAGTCGGCTAATAACAATATTAAGGTAACCAAATTAGTAGATGTTAGTAATGGCACCGAGTATCCTGTAATTGATTATGGTACAGGTAAATATTGGGTAAAATTAGGTTCTATAGCAACTACTTCTACTTACAATGTAGTAGCTACTTATACTACTTGTACTAATGATAAATTGCATTATACCTATAGTTTTGGAGCATCAGGTTATCCTATTGATCCTGAGCAAGGTTATGGAGCTTCGGTTGCAACTTGTGCTACAAGTCAGAGTTCAGCAGACCTTAACTTATTTCCAAAAGATGTAAGTATTGGTATGCTGGTAACATCACCACCTAGTCCAGTACAGTTTTGTACTAATACCACAGTTGGAGAAAACCCAATTAATTATACTATGACGGTAACCAATACAGGTTCAGGAAACTCAGAAGGTCTTGTTATGCAGGCTCTTTTTCCTGAAGCTTATGGCGCAAAACCAGGTACTAGTAAATTAACTTATAATGGAACGACTAAAACAATCAGCGATCCAGTATTGAATACTGCGACAGGAATGTATGAATGGAGAATTTCGACAGACCCTAATGGTATTGTCTTTTTGCCAGGAGCTGCGAGCGGTGCTAACAGCATGGTGTTAGCCTATCAAGGAGAAACTTCATGCGGTTTTATTTCGGGATCTTCTGTAAAATACAATATGTCGTCAACCAGTGGCTGTGGTAAAGTAATAGAATACGGCGTTATTGGAAGCCCGATGGATTTAAGTATGAAACCGGCATCACTGAATACCTATTATTTAGCGCCAACTGTTGTCAACTTAAAAAATGATGGAAGTGGAGCAGTTTATAAAATAGAAGTTACAAATCAAGGATCTCTGCCATTAAACCCGGATGAGCTTATACATGTTACTTTGCCGGCTTCTATCGATTATGTGGCAAATTCAGTTGTTAGAATTACAGGAGCAGCAAATGTAACAGGACCTGTAAGTAATACAGTTGTAGGTACTAATCGTGTACTTGCTTTTCCTCTGCCTGTTGGGACAAACGGAGTAACTTTAGGTCAAAATGAAACATCAAGTTTCAGTATTGAATTTAAAATTATAAATCCGGCTGTTTTAGTGTGTGGTACTATTAAAGATGCAATTGCATTAGAGGCTATTTTTTCTGTACCTAGCGTCATGTGTAGTTCTTCTCCTTGTCCTGTCAGAATAATTACAGGAAATGCAATATCTGATGCTAATATTATTAAAACTACATTAGCAGTAAATCCAGTTACAGCGACTGCAAAATATGCTTCAGCAACCAATAATGATGTAACAGTAAAATATACTCTTGGAAATACAGGCACTATTGCCAATAGTACTCCAATTGTAATTGATTTCTTTACCGATTTAAATAAAGACGGTGCATATACAATAGGAGAACCTATTTTATATACACAAACAATTAATGCCGCGGCCGCAGGTATTGCCGCAGGCGGTGTAAGTTCAGAGCAGACAACAGCTGTGTTCAGCGCACCCGAAAGTGGAATCTGTAGTTTAACGGCTGCTATTCGAGTGGTTAATAATGCACAGGTTTGTTCAGGTTCAACCGCTTTGATTCCGGTAAGATTTGAATCAGTAAATACAGCAGTTTCAGTTTGTACAGGAACTAATTTAACAATTGGAAGTCCATCAAACGGGGCAGCTGTAACTTGGGCACCGATAGATTATTTAAGTGCAGCTAATATTTCAAATCCAGTATTTAATTATAACGGATCCGTTTTAACTGTTCCAGCAACATTCACTTATACAGCAACTGTTACACACCCAGGAGGTTGTGTGAGTACTTATGATACTGTTGTGACAGTAAATCCAGATCCGATAGTTCAAATTACAAATCCTGAAGCGATATGTTCAGGAGCATCGACTGACCTTACAGCAACAGCAGTTACAACAGGCAGCAGTGCAGGTTTAACGTATACTTATTTCGTTAATGCTTCTGGAACTGTAGCTTTAAACGGCGCAGATACGGTAACAGATGCGGGGACTTATTATATCAAGGGAACAAATAGCAATGGCTGTTATGTAATAAAACCTGTCGTGGTAAAGGTTAATCCATTACCAACAGCGGTAATTGCAGGAACAACTGCAGTGTGCAGAAATAGTTCTTCACCAGTAGTTATTTTTACAGGAGCAGATGGAACAGCCCCTTATACATTTACTTATAATGTGAATGGAGGCTCTAATATGACTGTTTCGACAGTCTCGGGCAACTCAGTAAATGTTCCAGTGCTTACAACAACAGCAGGAAACTTTATTTATAATTTAGTAAGTGTAAAAGACAGCAGTACATCAGCTTGCGTTCAAACGCAGACAGGCTCAGCGACCATTACGGTAAATCCATTACCTACAGCAACTATTGCAGCAAGTGCAGCCGCAGTGTGTCAGAATGCAGTAACACCAAATGTTACCTTTACAGGAGCAGGCGGTACAGCACCATACACATTTATTTATAAATTGAATGGCGGAACTGATCAGACAATAACGACAACAACTGGAAATGCAGTAACAGTTGCGCAGCCAACAGGAACAGCAGGAACTTATACTTATACATTGGTTAGTGTAAAAGATAATAGTTCTACTGCTTGTGTTCAAGTACAGACAGGAACGGCAGCTATTACAGTTAACCCACTGCCAACTGCAGCTATTGCAGCAAGTGCAGCCGCCGTGTGTCAGAATGCAGCAACTCCAAATGTTACCTTTACAGGAGCAGGAGGAACAGCACCATATACATTTACTTATAAATTGAATGGAGGAACTGATCAGACAGTAATGACAATAACTGGAAATGCAGTAACAGTTGCGCAGTCAACAGGAACAGCAGGAACCTTTACTTATACGTTGGTTAGTGTAAAAGATAATAGTTCTACTGCTTGTGTTCAAGCACAGACAGGAACGGCAGCTATTACAGTTAACCCACTGCCAACTGCAACTATCGCAGCAAGCGCAGCCGCCGTGTGTCAGAATGCAGCAACTCCAAATGTTACCTTTACAGGAGCAGGCGGTACAGCACCATATACATTTACTTATAAATTGAATGGAGGAACTGATCAGACAGTAACGACAATAACTGGAAATGCAGTAACTGTTGCGCAGCCAACAGGAGTAACAGGAACTTATACTTATACATTGGTTAGTGTAAAAGATAATAGTTCTACTGCTTGTGTTCAAACACAGACAGGAACGGCAGCTATTACAGTTAATCCATTACCGACAGCGACTATTGCAGCAAGTGCAGCCGCCGTGTGTCAGAATGCAGCAACACCAAATGTTACTTTCACAGGAGCAGGCGGTACAGCACCATACACATTTACTTATAAATTGAATGGAGGAACAGACCAGACAGTAACGACAACAACTGGAAGTGCTGTAACAGTTGCACAGCCAACAGGAACAGCAGGGACCTTTACTTATACATTGGTTAGTGTAAAAGATAATAGTTCTTCAGCTTGTATTCAGACGCAGACAGGAACTGCAGCTATTACAGTTAATCCGTTGCCAACTGCGACTATTGCAGCAAGTGCAGCCGCAGTGTGTCAGAATGCAGTAACACCAAATGTTACTTTTACAGGAGCAGGAGGAGCAGCACCTTATACCTTCACTTACAAATTGAATGGAGGAACAGACCTGACAGTAACGACAACAACTGGAAATGCAGTAACAGTAGCACAGCCAACAGGAGTAACAGGAACTTATACTTACACATTGGTTAGTGTAAAAGATAATAGTTCTACTGCTTGTGTTCAAGCACAGACAGGAACAGCTGCTATTACAGTTAACCCGTTGCCAACTGCGACTATTGCAGCAAGCACAGCCGCAGTGTGTCAGAATGCAGCAACACCAAATGTTACTTTCACAGGAGCAGGCGGTACAGCACCATACACATTTACTTATAAATTGAATGGAGGAACAGACCTGACAGTAACGACAATAACTGGAAATGCAGTAACAGTTGCACAGCCAACAGGAACAGCAGGAACTTTTACTTACACATTGGTTAGTGTAAAGGATAATAGTTCTTCAGCTTGCGTTCAGGTACAGTCAGGAACTGCAGCTATTACGGTAAATCCAATGGCAACAGCGACTATTGCTGCAAGCACAACCGCAATCTGTCAGAATGCAGCAACACCAATTGTTACCTTCACAGGAGCAGGAGGAACAGCACCATACACATTTACTTATAAATTGAATGGAGGAACTGATCAGACAGTAACGACAATAACTGGAAATGCAGTAACAGTTGCGCAGCCAACAGGAACAGCAGGGACTTTTACTTATACTTTGGTTAGTGTAAAAGATAATAGTTCTACTGCTTGTGTTCAAGCACAGACAGGAACAGCTGCTATTACAGTTAACCCACTGCCAACTGCAACTATTGCAGCAAGCGCAGCCGCAATCTGTCAGAATGCAGCAACACCAAATGTTACCTTTACAGGAGCAGGTGGTACGGCACCATATACCTTCACTTATAAATTGAATGGAGGAACAGACCTGACAGTAACTACAACAACTGGAAATACTGTAACAGTTGTACAGCCAACAGGAACAGCAGGGACCTTTACTTATACATTGGTTAGTGTAAAGGATAATAGTTCTTCAGCTTGCGTTCAGGCACAGACAGGAACTACAGCTATTATTGTAAATCCATTGTCTACAGCAACAATTACTGGAACAACAGCAGTTTGCAAAGGAGCATCTTCACCAAATGTTACTTTTACAGGAGCAGGAGGAACAGCTCCTTATACATTCACCTATAAATTGAATGGAGGTACTGACCAGACAGTAACGACAATAACTGGAAATGCAATAACAGTTGCACAGCCAACAGGAACAGCAGGAACTTTTACTTACACATTGGTTAGTGTAAAAGATAATAGTTCAACAGCTTGTGTTCAGGCACAAACAGGTACTGCCGCTATTACGGTAAATCCATTGCCGACGGCAACAATTACAGGAACAACATCAGTGTGCAAAGGAGTATCTTCACCAAATGTTACTTTTACAGGAGCAGGAGGAACAGCACCATACACATTCACTTATAAATTGAATGGAGGAACTGACCAGACAGTAACAACAATAACTGGAAATGCAGTAACAGTTGCACAGCCAACAGGAACAGCAGGAACTTTTACTTATACATTGGTTAGTGTAAAAGATAATAGTTCGACAGCTTGTGTTCAAGCACAGACAGGTACAACAGTAATTACTGTAAATGCTTTACTGGCTTTAAGTGGTACAGAATCAACTTTATGTGCATTAGATGGTTCAGGTTATGTATTGAACTTTACAGTAACAGGACAAGCTCCTTATACGGTAACAGGAACAGGAGCTCCTGGAATATGGACAGGAAACGATTGGACATCAAACCCAATTTTGGCAGGAACTAATTATAATGTAAGTGTTACAGATGCTTTTGCTTGTAATTCAGTGGTTGTGGCAGGTACAGCGCCAATCTGCTGTGTGTATGAAGTTACAAAACCAACATTCCCAGCTACAATCATAACTTGTTATGACCAAATGTCAACAGCAGTAAGTTTGACAAAAGCTGAATATGAAGGATTAGGTAATGGCGACGGACGTATTGGAAATATTCCTTGCGGAGTAATTGAAATTACAGCTTCAAACAGTCTAGATCCGTCATGTAATGGAAATGTAACCAGAACATATACTGTAACAGAATATGCAGATCCAAATAATAATAAAGTACGTGATATAAGTGAAAACACCATATTGAACACTACAGTAAGCACACAAAATTTCACTTTGCAAAGAGCAGATTTTGTGATGCCAGCAGATCAAGGAAGTACTGTAGCTTGTGTTTTCAATGTTATTGCACCTGCAGTTCCTGATGTGAAAGACAACTAGGGAAATGTTTTAACGGCTTCAGCTCCAGTTATTTCATCAATACCATCTTGTAATGGTGATGTAACTTATACCTATACGTTTACGGACTGTGCAGGACATATGCATAATTGGGTATATACCTATACCATTGATAATACAATTGCCCCTACAGGCACAGCTCCAGCTGATCTTAAGGTTCAATGTATAGCCGATATCCCGACAGCAAACATAAATGCAGTGAGCGGCATAAATGGTAATTGTAACAATAACGTCACAGTAACTGTTTTAGATACTAATAACGGAGGATCAGGATGTGTTTCTAGTCCATACATTGTAACAAGAACGTATACCTTAACAGACTGCGGCGGATTAAAAACCAATTTAGTTCAGACTATCACTGCTGTAGATACAACAAAACCTGTTTTTGTAGAGGCACTGCCTGCTAATGTAACGATTGAATGTTCAGCAGTAATTCCTGCGGCTGTAATACTTACAGCGACAGATAATTGCTCAGCAGCAACTGTAGTTTACAGTGAGGTTAAGGCGAACGGAAGCTGTTCAGGGAACTATCAGTTACAGAGAACATGGACAGCATCCGATGTATGTGGGAACCAGACTGTACATACACAGATTATAAATATTGTTGATACAACTGCACCAGTATTTGCAGAAACGCTTCCAGCTAAAACAATAAATGCAAGCTGTGATACCATTCCAGAGGCAGAAATATTGACTGCAACAGATGCTTGTGGAAATGCTTTTGTGACTTATACCGAAACAAAAACAGGAGGAGATTGCAGTGCGAGATATACCTTGACTAGAACATGGTCAGCAGCAGATGAATGTGGAAACGAAAATGTATTTACACAAACAATCAATGTTTCTTGTCTGCCAAATATCTTTAACGGAATCTCTCCAAATGGAGATGGTATAAACGATAAGTTAGTCATTGACGGTATTGATTGTTTTCCGAACAATACAGTACGAGTTTACAACCGATATGGTGCACAAGTTTACGAGAAAAAAGGTTACGACAACGTAACCAATCCATTTGAAGGATTCTCAGACGGACGCGCAACGGTTATAAGAGGTGATAAGCTTCCAACAGGAACTTATTTTTACACCTTAGAGTACGATGACAAAGGAAAACAAATACAAAGATCAGGTTATCTGTATATAAGTAATCAATAATTATATCAGAAGGAACCCAATAATTGAAGATGAAAACAGGACTGCATTCGCAGTCCTGTTTTGTTATATAAATTCTAGGCTTTAGGAGAATTTTGATGAAGACGACAACCTTACTTATATCAAAATATAGGGAGAAATCCGAATAGAGACATCGTTTTTTAAACCTGTATATTATAATTGATTTAATTCAAAATCTATTGAAACAGTTGACTGTCTGTATCCAAATTTAATAATTCTTTAGCGTTGTTAATTGTTTGTTATACAGGTGTTTGTGTTGTTTTTAATGAAGTGGGTAGAATTGTCTTAATCTGTTGTATTAAAAACTTTTACTAGTAAAATTAGTTACATAATAAGGAGAATTTTGCAACGTAATATTTACTATAAAAGAGCTATTAAATAATAATTAAAATTAATTTATGTAATGAAAAATATTTTTTACACAGTAATAATATTGTTAATAGGAGTCTGGGACGCCTCTGCTCAGCAGGAATCTCAATATACGCAATATATGTATAACACAATGACCTTTAATCCAGGATACACAGGATCAAGAGAAGTGTTAAGCGCGATGGCTTTATACAGAACACAATGGATAGGTCTTGATGGAGCTCCAAAAACAATGAATTTTTCTGTACAATCGCCTTTAGGAGCTCATAGTGGTTTGGGATTAAACGTAGTAAGTGATAAAATTGGACCAGCAACAACTACAGGTGCGACGCTAAATTATTCGTACACTATTTTAGGAAGTACAGATATAAAATATTCATTTGGTATGTCTGGAGGATTCAGCAATTTCGATGTCGATTATACGAAATTAAATACGCAAAATCCTGATCCTTATTTGTCAGGTCAAATATCTCAATTTTCTCCGAGTATTGGGGCAGGTTTTTATGTGCATTCGTATAATTGGTATGTAGGATTATCTGTTCCGCAGCTCTTAAAAACCTCTTTTTATGATGATGTTAAGGCAACTACTTATTCTGAAAAATCACATTTTTATTTAATGGGAGGTTATGTATTTGACCTTAATCCTTATTTAAAGTTTAAACCGGCTGCTTTAATAAAAGCAGTACCAGGTGTACCGGTTGCGGTCGATGTTTCTGCAAACTTTTTGTTCAGTGAAAAGTTCACTATTGGTGCAGCTTATCGTTGGAATACTGCAGTAAGTGCTTTGGCAGGTTTTCAAGTCACAAACGGTATTCAAGTAGGTTATGCATATGATTATGATACCAATAGTATTGGAAATTATAATTCTGGATCTCATGAAGTTTTCTTGAGATTTGATGTGCTAAGCAGATCAAAAGCGAGATTAGTTACTCCGAGATTTTTCTAATAACCATAATATATACTATAATGATTTATAAAAATTCAAATTTTGTTTTTGTTTTCCTGATAGCTTGTATACTAAGTATTGGCAAGATAAATGCTCAGGATAAAAACATTAAAAAAGCAAACGAAGCCTATGATAAGTTTGCCTTTATAAAAGCAATTAAATTGTATAAGAACCAAATTAGTAAAGGGAATAATTCGACAGAGTTATATCAAAAATTGGGAGACTCATACTATTATAATGGTAATTATACAGAAGCAGAGAAATGCTATTCTAAAGTAATGAATTCTTCAGATACGATTAATCCAGAGTATTATTTTAGATATGCACAAACACTGAATAATTCGCAGAAATATAATGAAGCTGCGGCGGTAATAAAAAATTATTACCAGCGTTCTGGACAAAAAGATCTTAGTGCAGATTGGAATGAAATAAAGCTTTTAGAAGATATTAAGAAACAATCTGGACGTTATACTTTTAAGCCAGTAGAGATTAACACTCAGTTTTCGGATTTTGGAGGTTCATTTTATGGTGCTGATAAAGTGGTTTACACTTCAGCAAAAGATACTGGCGCAGTTTTTAAGCGTAAGCACAGCTGGAATGAGAAATCATTTTTAAAGTTGTATCAGGCAGATATAACAACAGATGGCGGGTTGCAAAATTCAATTCCTTTAAAAGGAGATATAAATACAGAATATCACCAAAGCAGCCCAGCAATTACTAAGGATGGTAAAACAATGTTTTTTACTAGAAATAACTATATTGATGGAAAATTAGGCAAAGACAAAAAAGGAACTACATATTTGAAAATTTACACTGCCCAAAATATTAATGGAAAGTGGAAAAATATAAAAGAATTGGCGTTTCCAGTAAATAGCGATGGGTTTTCATCTGCACATCCAGCTATAAGCCCTGATGAAACTGAGCTTTTCTTTGTCTCGGATAGAAACAATGCTTTTGGTAATTCGGATATATACACAGTAAGTTTAAAAAAAGGTGGTTTTGTTGGAAATGATGTTACTAGATTGAGTGATGAAATTAACACTTTAGGCAGAGAAACATATCCGTTTATGGATGCATCGGGGATTTTATATTTTTCTTCTGACGGCCATCCCGGATTAGGAGGTTTGGATATATTTGCCGCAATGAAAGATGCTGCAGGTGTATATCATGTAGTGAATTTAGGCAACGAAGTGAACAGCAGTTCTGATGACTTTGCATATGCAGTTAATGGAAAAACTAAAATGGGATATTTCTCTTCTGACAGGAATGGAAATGATGATATTTTTAGTTTTACAGAAAACCGTCCAGTAGCTTTTGATTTTAACATAAGCCCTATTGTTTTTGGTACGTTGAAGTTTACTTCGGGCGGACCAATAGAAGGTGCTGCTGTTGAAATTTATAATTCAGAAGATGAATTAATAAAGACTGTTTACACTGATAAACAGGGAAAATATACTGTAGAGCTTGTACCTTTTATCGACTATAAAATAATTTATAAAAAAGCTGGAACAGCAGAAAAAATTCAGGCAGCATCTTCATTTAAGCCTTTAGAAAATAGAGAATATTCTTTTGATTTTGTAAATGAAATGGAAGTAATTGTTGATAATCACACCATAACAATGGAAGGCGGAGACAACTTGAACGATGTATTGAATTTAAAGCCAATTTATTTTGATTATAATGGTTATAAAATACGTGAATCTTCAAAAGAAGAACTTGATAAAATTGTTGAATTATTATTGATTCGACCAAGTATTTCATTGCAGGTGAATTCATATACAGACAGTAGAGGACGAGATGATTTTAATATGAAGCTGTCTGAAAATAGAGCAAAAGCTACAGTCGACTATATTGTAAAACACGGTATCCCAGCAAGTCGTGTTTCAGGTAAAGGATATGGAGAAACGAATATATTAAATAAATGCGACAATGGTGTGCCGTGTACAGAAGCGGAACATCAGTTAAATAGACGCTCAGACTTTATTATAAACGTAAAATAAAATATAAGAGTTGTAATATTAATGTTTTGTAGATTAAATGCCCCCAAAAGTAAGATACGTTTTGGGGGCATTTTTTATGGAATCATTTTTATCTATTTACTTGATTTTTTTTACAAAATCCTGACTGGGCTTTCGATTAAAGTACTTATAATATTGAGATGAAAAATAACTTAATTTGCTGTAATTGAATTCGTAAAGGATATCAGTAAGAGAAGTGTAATTTCCACTTTGTAATAGTTTTTGTGCATATTTCATTTTTTCATTTATAAAGAAATAATTTGGAGTTATATGCATACATTGTTTAAACAGCATCTTGTATTTAGACTCTGACATTCCAGCCATAGCCGCTAAAAAAGTTAGAGAAGGAAAAGGTCCAGATAAATTCTCCAGAAGAAACGTTTTTGTTTTATGAATTGCTTCATCATCTGTACGAGTTATTATGTTTACT
Organism: Flavobacterium plurextorum; assembly: GCF_002217395.1. Lineage (GTDB taxonomy): Bacteria > Bacteroidota > Bacteroidia > Flavobacteriales > Flavobacteriaceae > Flavobacterium > Flavobacterium plurextorum. The sequence continues at coordinate 109,583 of NZ_MUHD01000026.1, forward strand.
TTATGTTCAGCATCATAGAATTTACTAAAAAAATTTCCCAGCAGTTTTAATGACACGCCTTTTAAAAAAGAATCAAAAGATAAGTTATCTATCGGTTTACTTTTTAACGACTTAAGTAATAATGTGCTGTTGCTGTCAATATGACCATAGTGATAAAAGTTAGAATTAGATTTTTCTTTTGTTTTGTTTTCATGTAACTTGATTGAATATTTTGCGATAAAATCGTTTAGCAGTTTTTTGTCAACAAGTATTCTTAATGCAAAAGTTCGTTCATGCAAATTAGGTTTAAATGAACTTGCAATTTGGTTATCAATAATTGCAAGGTCTAATTTATCAAAAGAACCAATTTCGTAGTCTTCATTGTTGATTTTGATGAGATTTACATGCTCACTTAAATCATAGTGAAAAATATATATATCATTTTCAGAAGGTTCTCTGCATATTTTTAGAGGAGTGTTTATAATTACATCCATAAAAACAATAGAAATACCTGGTGTTATTGGAGTAAAATACAAACATCCTTTACCAATCTTTTCGGGAAAAACAATTATTTTATTATCTATTACTGTAGTTTGAACCTCTGCCGCTAGTTTGTGAAGCCATTCTGGTGTTAAACTGTAAAAATGAAATATTTTCTTCATAGATAATTTTTTTGACAGTATTAAAATTAAACTTGCTTGCTGCTATATTATAATTCTTGTATGTATGCTTTTGGAGAAAGACCAAAATGCTCCTTAAATTTTGAAGCAAAATAGGAGTTATGAGTAAAATTTAGCTGGTCTGAAATTTGAGAAATTGTCAATTGCTGAGTTTCAAGAAGGTCTTTGGCAAATAGTAATTTGTTCTCCATAAAAAAAAAGCTTGGCGTTTGGCCAGTAATTTTGTTAAACAGCGCTTTAAATTTCGATTCAGACATATTAGCTTTTTGAGCTAGGAATTTAATACTTGGAAAATGTCCTTCAATATTTTGAATCAAATACATTTGTATAGAAATAATAGTGGCTAAATCCAATTGATTTACTCGTTGGATAATGATACGTTTGGTGACTAGTTTTCTAAAGTAATTTGCAATAAGCATGTGGACTGTACCAATAAGATGAAGATTAAAAATAGGTCCGCCTACTTCCTTTTTTCTTAAGTCAGCTAATAAGTTATAGCTCTCACTGCTCATTCTGTCAAATCGAATCATGGTGTTTTTTTCTGGATCAATAACCTCACTAATATTTGTTATCTCTAAATGATTTTTTATTACAAATTCTTTAATAGCGCTCTTTTTTATAAATATACATAGGGCATATGTTTTACTGCCTGCTGTTACATGATAATCAGATTCCAATGAGCCGTCTATTACAGTTAAGTTGTATTGCCATCTGGAGACATTGTACATAAAATTATGAATTGAAACAGTCGCATCACCTTCTGTAAGGTTATAGTAAAATGCGACAAAATCGTCATTTAAGTTTTTTTGTAAAAGATGAAGGCTTTTTTTGTATTCGACATCAAGATAATAAGCAATGATTCCTTCTCCGCAATCGAGAAAATATCGGGTGCCAATTTGAATATCTTCAGGTACAATTATAAAATTACCCTCTATTTTTCCTCCAAATTGTTTTGCTAGATCTATTGTCCAGTTTAGATCCGCATCATAGTAATGTTCTATTTTTTTCACTTGAAGAATGGTTTGTTTAGCTAAAGTTAGTTTTTTATTTATTAATTGATTGATTTTCAGATTGTTTTTGATTGAGGGTAAGCACTAATACAAGTATAGTGGTAAAAACTACTTGCATTAATTTGTAATATAAATCCTATTTTGATATTTGTTTGTCTTATAGTAGACAAAAGGTGTGCCTGATATTCTTATTTTTGTTTAGTAGTTGGGAGTCAATTAATTAATTTTTTCTAAAAAAAGGAAGCGCATTTTTCGCATTGGAAAAATTCCTAACAATGGGAATTATTACTCGTTCTAGTTAATTAGTTTTTGATTTAAAGTTTTTCTATCAATCTGCAGGATTTTTGCAGCTTTTGTTTTATTGTTGCCCACAGCATTTAGTATTTTTAAAATCTGCTCTTTTTCAAATTCTTTTAAAGACTTCAGCGATTCTATATTTTCAGAAAAATGATATTTTAAGTGTTCTGGTATGTTTTCGATAGATATTGTATCATCACTCATAATGATCATTCTCTGAATTATGTTTTCAAGCTCTCGGATATTACCAGGCCATTTATACCGAAGCAATATTTCGGAGGCTTTATTATCTATTACTACTTCAGGTTTGTTATATTCCATACAGTATTTTGTAATAAAATATTTGGCAAGAGGTAAGATATCCTCTTTTCTGTCTCTTAAAGGCGCTGTTTTTATACTTACAACATTAAGACGGTAATATAGGTCTTCCCTAAAAGTGCCTTTTGAAATCATTTGATACAAATCATTGTTTGTTGCCGCTATTATTCTAATATCAATTTTTTCAGAAATTGTTGCCCCTATTTTAGTAATCTCTTTTTCTTGTAAAACCTTTAAGAGCCTTGTTTGTATCAGCATCGGAGCATTGCCTATTTCATCCAAGAAAATGGTTCCCGTGTGTGCAGCTTGAAATAAACCAATCTTAGATTCGGCTGCACCAGTAAAGGCACCTTTAACATGGCCAAAAAGTTCTGATTCCATTAGGCTTTCAGGAATTCCGCCGCAATTGATTGTTATAAAAGGCATTTTGGCTCGGGAACCTTGATAATGAATTGCTCTTGCAATTAATTCTTTACTTGTGCCGCTTTCTCCTTCAATTAATACATTTGCAGTATTGTTTTTGACTCGATTTATAGTATCAATCAATTTTTTAAATTGCTTAGAATAGCCAATTATTCCGGCATAATTATTTTCTTCAGATAATGGAAGTTTAGATTCAGAGGATAATATTTGATTGTTTTTTGTTTTTAATAACGAGTTCTCTACAGCCATATAAAATTCCTCAGCAGTAAAAGGCTTTGCTAGATAATCTATCGCACCAGATTTGAAAGCATTTATGGCATTAGCAATTGATGGCATTCCAGTTATAGCAAGATTTGAAAGCATTGGAAAATGTTCAGCAGTATATTTTAATAAATCTATACCGCTAAGTTCAGGCATGTACAAATCTGTAATCAACAAATCAATAGAATTGTGTTTTAGAACTTCGACTGCTTCTACAACAGATGATGCTTTATAAGTGAGATAATTTCGTTTTATTAAATAGCGTTGAATCAATTCGAGCATTTCATAGCTGTCGTCTACAATAAGTATTTTTTCTTTTCGTAAAGCCATATCTTTATTGAATTAAAGGTAGTTTTATTGTGAAAATAGTTCCTTGCGGAAAATTATCTTTGATGGTTATTTCTCCATTATGTATTTTGACTATTCTTGATACCATTGTTAGGCCTATGCCGCAGCCTTCGTTTGCAGCTTTTGTAGTAAAAAAGGGTTCAAATAGTATTGGTTTAATGTTTTCCGGTATACCTGGTCCCTGATCTTCAATGGAGATAAATAAGTGTTGAAGATCATTTTCAATTGTAGTTTTTAGGATACTTTTCGCTGGAGAAGCATCTAAAGCATTTATAAGGATATTTAGTAAAGCTTGAGTTATTTGCGTAGAATCTAAGCTTACATGATCAATAGTGTTTTTAAATATTAACTCGTTTTTAATGTTTTTTCTTTGAAAATTTTGTTTTAAAAGAGATACAGCAAAACTGATAATTGGTTTAATTTCTTGTTTTTCAAAGTTATAAGGAGTGTTGCTAGTGAATGATAAAATTTTGCTTATAATTTTTCGACTGTAAATTGCTGAATTTATTATTGTTGAAATATCTGCATCAATTTTTGAGTCGGTACTATTAAATTTAATTAATTCAGCATATCCTAAAATATTAGCTAAAGGACTATTGAGTTCATGTGCAATACCAGCGGTCATTTCGCTCAATATTGATAGGCGATCCATTCGTTCAATGGTTCTTATCAATTGATTGCTTTCTTCTAAAAGTTGAAATTTTTCTAAATAGTTTCCAATTTCAAACGCAATTGCATTAAGAAGTTTTTGTTCTTCCTTTAGAAAATCAGTGTTGGTGTGCTTGTTTTTAGGATAATGTGCTTTTATAAAACCTGAATTTACTCCTAAAATAAGTATATCACAGGTTTGAAAAATACTATGCTTGGGTAGTTTTGATGTATTTAAAGTAAAATTTTGAACTTGAAGTTCGATGATTATATCTTCATTGTAGAAGTATGCTTTTTTTGTGCTTAACACTATTTTTTGAAGAATCTTTTTTTCTGCGCAATCTGCTTGTGCAATTGTCTCTGAAATTTCAAGAAGACATGTGAGTTCTTTAACTCGTTCCTTAAGCTTTTTTTCAGTTGACTCCAGTTTCATTTTTGTAAGAAATAAAATTTTTATAGTTCTAGATTTCGGCAAAAGTAATTGTTTTTTTGAGGTAGAGATATTAAATGTGGTATTTGTTTAACTATTTGATGTTAAAATAAATATGGTTTTGTTTTGTGACTTATTTTGATATTTTTTTAACTTATACAGGCTGTTTTGTAATTTGTTTTAAGCGATTAAATTGGTTGTTTTTATTTTAGTATTTCTTACAACTATTTTTTAGTCAATTAAAGTCTTATTTTGATAATAATATGTCTTAGAGTGGTCAGTGCTACCTTGAAGGTTGTTGTAATTTTGCTCCTTTGAAAACAAATCCAGCCTGCAAATTTTATTTCTATGAGTATGAGAACTTCTGATTTTTCATTACAATTTGAATTAAACGTTTCTGAAATACAAAAATTGAATGAAATGTATTTTAAAAATATTTATAGAAATTGGATTTTGTTGTTTTTAGGGATTGTATTGTTTTTTTTTATTTTCCTTGATCTAAGTTTACAATATGATCTTGTAGAATGGATAATAAGAAGCTTGGTTTTGATTATAATTTTTTTATTGATTCAATACTCTTTTGTTAATTCAATTTGTGAACTCATTTTTCAATTGGCAAAAAAGTTAAAATCTGAAAAAGTCAAAAATAAATATAGAGTAAGCTTTACAGATTGTGTTATACACATTTATTCGCCGTTTGGCAATTTTACTCATAAATGGAGTAAAATTGAAAAAGTCATATTAACGAAGAAGTTTTTGTTTCTCTATTTT
>NZ_MUHD01000027.1:0-127938 GCF_002217395.1 Flavobacterium plurextorum
ATGTTGCATTGTATCTTTTTTTTGCCGTGAATTTCACAAATTCACACTAATTAATTCATGAGAAATTGTGAAATTTTCGACTGGTATTATTGTCAAAATCGAATAAAAAATTATAATTTTTTACAAAGATAATGGATTCTGCTGGCATTAATTGTGGTAAAATTATAATTAACAGGTATTTTGCTTAAATGAAAAAATCCTATTTTCTATCGATTTTATAGGTTATATTTTTAAAAATAGTGAGTAAATTTGCCTTTCACTGATTATAATAATTTCTCTAAAACGTTTTCTGAGAATAATAATCGAAATCGCATTTGGTACGTTTTTCATGAGTAGAAACGTCGTAATTTTACAAAAACACATTTATTATGAATTTATCACAAGAAGATTGGGTTAATCAGCTGGCTGCTGACGAGAATGCAGTTATACTGGACGTAAGAACTGAGGACGAATTTAATGATGGCTATATTGAAAATGCTTTAAACATTGATATCAATAAAGGTCAGGGTTTTATTTATGAAATTGAAGAATTAGATAAAAACAAAAATTACTATGTGTATTGTCGTTCTGGAGCGAGAAGTGCCAAAGCTTGTCAGATTATGAACGAATTAGGTATCGAAAATGCCTATAATCTGCTTGGTGGTATACTGGATTGGGAAGGCGAAACCGTACAACCATAAAAGAGAAGAAGAGGCAATTAAAGCCTCTTTTTTCATTATAATGCTATTAATAACCAAATAATAAACAACCAAATTATGAGTTTAATACCCGAAGAATTTGAAATTAAATCCCTGATAAATCAAGATACTTACCTTGTAAATGGAGAATTAAAACATTGGTCAGGACAAACTACGCCGGTGTTTTCGACGATTTCTTCTACAGAAAAATATACACCTACTTTATTGGGGTCTATTCCATTTATGGGAGAAACTGAAGCTGCAGAAGTAGTTGAAGCTGCAAATGCTGCTTATGATAAAGGGCAAGGTTTATGGCCAACAATGAAAGTTGCTGACCGTATTAAGTGTATGGAGAATTTCGTTAATCAAATGAAAGAAACCCGCGAGGAAGTCGTGAAGTACTTGATGTGGGAAATTGGAAAATCATTGGGTGATTCTCAAAAAGAGTTTGATAGAACGGTTGAATATATTTATGATACTATTGCAAGTTATAAAGAATTAAACGGACGCAGTTCGCATTTTGAAAAAGTACAAGGTGTGAATGCCATGATTCGTCGTGGACCTCTTGGCGTTGTGTTGTGTCTTGGACCTTACAACTATCCTTTAAATGAAACCTTCTCTTTATTGATTCCCGCTTTAATTATGGGAAATACTGTGATCTTTAAGCCGGCTAAACATGGTGTTTTATGTATTTCGCCATTGTTAGAAGCTTTCAGAAGCAGTTTTCCAAAAGGGGTTATCAATATCGTTTATGGTCGTGGTCGTGAAGTAGCTTCTCCAATTATGAAATCTGGTAAAATTGATGTTTTAGCATTAATTGGAAACAGTAAATCGGCAATTGCTTTGCAGGATCAGCATCCAAATAAAAACAGATTGCGTTTGATTTTAGGTTTAGAAGCTAAAAACCCCGCGATTATTTTACCTGATGCCGATTTAGATTTGGCAATTCAAGAATGTATTACCGGAACTTTATCTTTTAACGGACAAAGATGTACGGCATTAAAAGTTTTATATGTTCATGAATCAATTAGAGAAGAATTTAATAAAAGATTCTCTGAAAAAGTTGATGCATTACAATTTGGAAATCCATGGGAAAAAGGAGTGTCTTTAACACCGCTTCCAGAAACAGATAAACCGCATTATATTCAAGGATTAATCGATGATGCAGTTCACAAAGGAGCTGAGATCTTGAATGAAAAAGGCGGAAAACATACTGATAATTACATTTTTCCAGCCGTTTTATATCCAGTAAACAGCAAAATGCGCGTTTACCATGAAGAACAGTTTGGTCCTGTAGTTCCAATTATTTCTTTTAAAGATATTAAAGAACCTTTAGAAGATATGGCTGAATCAAATTACGGACAGCAGGTAAGTTTGTTCGGGAAAGATATTAAAACTCTTGCGCCGCTTATTGATGCTTTAGTAAACTTGGTTTGCAGAGTAAACCTCAACAGTTCTTGTCAAAGAGGACCAGATGCCTTTCCATTTACAGGTCGTAAAGATTCTGCAGTGGGTACTTTAAGTATTCCAGATGCTTTGCGTTCTTTCTCAATTCGTACGTTTGTCGCTTCAAAAGATATCGCTTATAACAATGAAATTCTGCAGGAATTGCTAAACAGCAAAGAATCAAATTTTATAAATACCGATTATATTTTGTAGCATCAAGGTTATATATTAATTGTAGATACCGTCCTTTTCTTTCTAGAATTGGGCGGTTTTTATTTTTAACTGACTCTATAAGAACTAAGAAGCTTTGGTGCTATGTTTTTTTTAATTGTAATTTTATAAAGTTTTGTAACATTGTTTTGAAAATTGGGTCTTATATAAATCAATTTAAATTATCAAATCAAAAACCAGTTTATGAATAAAAGATTATTACGTATTGCATTTATTGCTTTTTTGTTTTTGACGCAAACAGGCTTTGCACAAGAACTTTATATGCCTAGAAATATAAAAGAAGCTTACGAAAAAGGAACTCGTTCTATGGACGGAAAGCCGGGAAAAAATTATTGGCAGAATCATGGAAAATATACAATGGATATTACCGTAGATGCTAAAACAAAAGTAGTAAGCGGAACAGAAACTATTGTTTACGAGAATAACAGTAATAAATCATTAGATAATCTTGTTATTCGATTTGTAAATAATCTGCATAAACCAACTTCACCAAGAGGAGGCGATGTAAGCGATGATTTTTTAAGCAGCGGATTAACGATTACTTCTCTAAAAGTGGATAATGAAGTTTATAAAGAAGATGCTAGAAACTGGGGAACTGTTGGAAATGTTAAACTAAAAAAAGCAATCGCGCCGCAATCTAAAGTTACCATTAATATAGATTGGAATTATCCTTTATCAAAAGAAAGCGGAAGAGAAGGGCAAATCGACGAAACTACATTTTTTGCAGCTTACAGTTATCCTAGAGTTTCGGTTTTTGATGATTATAATGGCTGGGACAGAATACCTCATACAGATCGTCAGGAATTTTACAACGATTTTAATGATTATACCTATTCTGTAAAAGCGCCTAAAAATTATGTGGTTTATGCAACAGGAGATTTCTTGAATCCTGATGAGGTTTTGCAGCCAGAGTTTGCTGCACGTTTGAAAAAATCATATGTGACAGATGAAATTCTGCATATTGCAAATGAGCAGGAAATGAAAAGCGGAATCGTAACGAAACAAAACGATTGGAATGTCTGGAAATTTGAAGCAAACAATATTACTGATGTTTGTTTTGGTTTAAGCGATCACTATTTATGGGATGCCAGCAGTGTTTTGGTTGATAAAAAAACAAATCGACGTGCAAGCGTTCAAGCTGCTTATAATATCACTGGAACTGATTTTGTAAATTCAGTTAAAAATAATCAGTTTGCTTTAGATTGGTTTTCAAATCATTGGCCTGGAATTCCATATCCATATTCTAAAATGACAGCTTTTCAAGGTTTTGCAGACATGGAATATCCAATGATGTGTAACGATTCTCATATGGGAGATCCTCTATTAGCACAATTGGTTCAAGATCATGAAGTAGCACATACTTATTTTCCGTTTTTTATGGGAATCAACGAAACGCGTTATGCTTTTATGGATGAAGGCTGGGCTACAACTTTTGAATATCTGATTAAAATTGCTGAACATGGAAAAGATGCTGCGGATAAATTTTACAAAGGATTTAGAGTAAAAAAATACATTACCGATTTATCGACAGAAGAAGATCAGCCAATAATTTCAATGTCTACACAAGTTTCTGGTGCAGGATATGGAAACAATTCATACGGAAAAGCATCTCTTTCTTATTTAGCTTTAAAGGATTTACTTGGAGATGATTTGTTTAAAAAATCGCTTCATCATTATATGGATACTTGGAACGGAAAGCATCCAATTCCGTGGGATTATTTTTATTCGATGAATACAGGTTCAGGAAAAAACTTGAATTGGTTTTTCAATAACTGGTTTTTTACAAACAATTATATAGATATTTCTATAAAAGAAGTTTCAAAAAATGTTGTCACTATAACAAATCCAGGAGGTTTTGCGATTCCGTTTGATGTGAATGTGATTTATGAAGATAACTCAGCCGAAACGTTTCATCAAACTCCTGCAGTTTGGGAGAGAAATCAAAAAACAGCAAGAGTAACGATTAATACTAAAAAGCAAATTAAAAAAGTTACTTTGGATGGTGGTATTTTTATGGATGCAACACCAATAAATAATAGCTGGCCAGCTAACTAATAAATAAAACAAGTCGTCTTTTTTAATTTTAAGACGGCTTTTTTTTTATTAATTTAGAATAATCGGTTAGGAGTAATTAATTTTAACACATAGAAACATAGGCTCTTACTTATAAAAAAGGCGTTTTACTTAATTAAAATACACAGAGCATGTCTATGTGAAAGAAATGTGTTTCTTTTTGTGTTCTTTTCTAGGCGTAAAATCTAAGTTTCTATGTGTTTAAATAAAATATTTAAGATCCGAGTGAAGCGAGTAGACAAAGTAATTAAATCCTTCATCAGGATTAATGCAGAATTTTTTATTATTCAAAATAAACACAATCAATTATGAAAATAAGTTTACAGAATATTTTAAGGAAAAAACAAATAGCAGTATTTGTTCTTTTTATGCTGACAACTATTGGATTTGCTCAAAGCAAAACGAAAATCGAAATTGGAACAGTGGATAGTATTTTTTCCAAAGTTTTGAATGAGAATAGAAAAATATGGATACATCTTCCAAGAAGTGCTCAAAAAACAGGATTTGCAAAACAAAAATATCCTGTTGTTTATCTGCTTGACGGCGATGCACATTTTACCTCAACTGTTGGAATAATTGAACAGCTAAGTGAGATTAACGGCAACACAAATTGTCCTGAAATGATTGTTGTAGGAATCACAAATACAAATAGAAATCGTGATTTAACTCCAACACATTCAGATGTAGATCTTCCGTTTGTGCCTAAAAATTTAAGCGAGCAATCTGGCGGCGGCGAAAACTTCGCAGCATTTCTCGAAAAAGAGTTAATTCCGTATATCGATACTAAATATCCGACAGCACCTTATAAAACCTTAATAGGACATTCATTTGGAGGGTTAACGGCTATAAATATCTTAACCAATCATACTAATCTATTCAACTCGTATGCGGCTATTGATCCTAGTATGTGGTGGGATCATCAAAAATTTTTAGCGGCAACAACAAAAAAAATAGAAACGAAGAATTTATCGAATGTTTCTCTGTTTATGGCAGCAGCCAACACAATGGATGAAAACATGAATATCGTAAAGGTAAGAAGAGATACTACGGTTTTTACGAGACACATTAGATCGATTTTAGATTTTAATGATTTTTTGAATAAGAATAAAAAAAGCAATCTTAATTATGGGTATAAATATTATAACGATGACAATCATGGTTCAGTGCCCTTAATTGCAACTTACGATGCTATTCGTTTTATATTTAAATTTAATCAATTAAAACTTTCCATATCAGATCGAATCAATTTCAATAAAGCTGTTTTTACCAAAATTGAGAAACATTTTTCCGATGTTTCAAAGCATTTAGGTTACACAGTAAGTGTACCAGAAAGTACAGTTAATGCTTATGCGTATCAATCGCTTGGTAAAAAAAATATGGAATTGGCGGGATATTTATTTAAATTGAATGTTGCCAATTATCCGCAAAGTCCGAATGTTTATGATTCACTTGGAGATTTTTATGCTGCAAATAGCGAGAAAGAAAATGCAATATCTAGTTATAAAAAAGTGCTCGTTTTAGATAAAGATTTTCCAGAAACGAAAGAAAAAATAGATCGACTATTGAAATAATTAATCTTTAATACTAAGTAAAATGTCAGGAGAAAAAGATTTACAGAAATTGCTTAAAAACATGAAGCCCGAACACAACTTGGGTGATTATGTTTTTTGTAAAATTGAAAAGGTTGAGAATATAAATCTAAATGAAATTGAAATGCTTTTTAAAGAGAAAGAGGCTTTCACACTAATTTTAAAAAAAGAAAATGCAGAAAAATTAAATTTAGAATATTCTGTGGTAATGTCATGGATAACACTCTCCGTTCATTCCTCGTTAGAAGCAATTGGATTGACAGCAGCATTTTCTAATGCTCTTTCAGAACACGAAATAAGCTGTAATGTTGTTGCGGCGTATTATCATGATCATATTTTTATTGATAAAAAAGATACCGTAAGAGCAATGGAGATTTTAAGTTCGTTTTCAAAGTAATTTTGGAAAATTATCTTGAGATTCATTGTTTTTAGGAGGTAAATATGTTAATAATGGAGAATATCATTTATTGTATCTCTTTTTATTGTTACTTTTGTAAAAAAATAAAAAATAACCTACATATTTTAATTAATGAAAAAAATCCTACTTTTAATTGTTCTGTTTATTTCGATGAAAAACACAGCACAGAACGATGCCAAATGTAAATTTCAAAAAAACAAATACGAACTTGCCCTTTCTTATTTGAAAAATTTAGATTACCCAAATGCATTGGATCAATTTTCAATTGCTTCAAAACTTAAGCCTGAAAATGAAATAGGGCAAGAGTCTTTAAAAAGAATTGATACTTTAAAAGAAATTCTTAGAAGTAATATTTTAGAGAAGGCATACGGAACTTGGTTAATGACAGGCGATAAACCAAGTTGGACTCTTGATGCTCAAAATAGTTTTAAAAATAAAACGGTTGACGAGCTGGTAGAAATAAATCAGAATGAAATTTTATTTTTTGAACAAGATCGTAAATCAAAAGTAAAAAAGCTTGTTAAAAAAGAGAACCTGGTTTATTATAATAAAGATAAATCAGATTGTTTATTCTCTGCAATTATTTTGTCAGATGGTACAATTTGGAGCTGTTCTGTTGATGAAAAATCTAAAGTACTCCATGTCGTAAATATTGGGAGCCAAAATGAAAAAGGTTTTAGCAAAATTACAGACGGTAACTTAGAGAAATACTTCTCAAGAATATAGTATAAGTCAATACTTTGCAAAAGTAAAAAAGAGAATCTATTATAATAGATTCTCTTTTTTTATATTATAAAAACTTAAAGCCTAGTGAGAAGTTTGAAATACCAGTTTTTAAACTTGCACCAGAAGGGTCAAGATCTGATATTCCTGCCAGATAGCGATAATCTAAAGTAAGTTTCCATAAATCAACCCCAACTCCGCCAAGAATACTGCTGTTGTTCTTTTCGATTGCAATTAAATTAAGGTTATTGTTAGTTTTAATGCTCGAATAGTTTTTCCAGTTGTAACCTGCAAAAATGCGAATATTTCCTAATTTCCCTAATGGAACCACTTTAAAGCCCGCAATAAGAGTAGCATCTGTTCCAGATAGTTCATAATCAGTGCTGCTGGCTCCAGTTTGCGAAAGGCTGAATTTAGATTGTGTGTATCCTAACTCTCCCTGACCATAAAAAAGTAACAAATTTACTCTTGCAAATCCCGCAACACCCATTGCAGTTCCTGAGCTTTTTGAGCTGTAATCACTTGAAATAGGAGAAGTGATATTGTAAGAAACCTGAGGTCCAAATTGTATCAATTGTGCAAAACTGTTCATACTAACGCATAAAAATAATGCTAAAATGAATTTTTTCATAACTGGTTTTTATTTGTTTTTAGATACTATAAAAGTAGATATTAATTAATTATACTAGAAGTTTTTTCTTTCTTTTTTTTATGAGTTCTATTGATTATTAGAATAGTACATCTTATTCTAGATGAAAGAATAGAAATTGAAAATTCATGTAAATTTGTTTTTTAAATAATCAAACAATGGAAATTAAAGAAATTACAGCGGCGGAAACTTGGAATATTAGGCACAATGTAATGTGGCCAGATCAGCCTTTTGAATTTGTACAACTTGAAGAGGACAATTCAGGATTTCATTTTGGAGTTTTTATTGAGGATAAATTAGTTTCTATAGTTTCTTGTTTTATAGTTGGAGAAGAAATGCAATTTCGAAAATTAGCAACTTTGGAGGAATATCAGGGAAAAGGAATTGCTTCTCATCTTTTAAAGCATATTTTACAATTTGCAAAAGAAAAGAATCTAAATAAAGTTTGGTGTAATGCCAGAAGCAATAAAAAATCATTTTATGAGAAATTTGGAATGAAAGATACTTTTAAGATTTTTAGCAAAGCGGGACAGGAATTTACAATAATGGAAATTCTATTTTAGTATGGTTTTATAAATGTTTGATTTGCAACAGGGTAAAAAAATAGTCTTTCAAAAAAAGTAAGTTTTTCAATAAAATAGTTGAATATTAAATTAATGAAAACGTTTTCGTTTTATATAAGTGTTAAACCTTGTTAAAAAACCTTTTTTTGTTTTAATACTTTTATTACTTTCGCACCCAAATGAGAAAGTTAATAGTATTTCTAGTATTCATGAATTTGCTTCTGTTAGGCGGAGGCCAATATCTTAATGCTAATACTTTTTCTCATCATCATCTTCAACAAAAACACAGAGTTAAATTTACAAATCAAGATCGCGGAACTTCAATAATTGAAGATGCTGATATTGATCTTGAAGAAGATCTTCTGGGAAATGATGATACAAATTTACTTACGAATAAGTTTTTTACTGCTTCGTACAGTTTGGTAGACACTTTATATCTGGCACTTTCAGATCAGTCTGCAGCGAATGATTCCAATCGTTTAAAAATTTCTACGCCCCTCTTTGGGCATTCAAATCCTATCTATATTACTCAACGAGTATTAAGAATTTGATTTTAAAGTATACATCGGTTACCTAGTCGTGATCTGCATATCTCGTTGATGTATATTTATTTTTTACTTCTTCTTATATGAAAGTTAAGTTCTGACCAAGGCTGGCTGATGCATTTAATCATCCAAAAGGAATTTTTATTCCAAGCATTCAATCGCTTAATTTCCAAACTAAATCATGAAAAGAATTATCTTGTTCACAGGCTTTATGGCCTTAGTGTGCTTAACTAGCTGTACATCTAAAAAAGAAGAGAAAGAAGAAGCAGAAAAATTCACGGTTACAAATCCCGTTAGAATAGACACTTCGTTTACTAAAGAATATGTTTCGCAGATTAAATCTGTTCGAAATATCGAAATCCGTGCCCAGGAAAAAGGGTTTTTACAGAATATTTACGTTGATGAAGGCCAGTTTGTAAAAGCAGGTCAGTTATTGTTCAGAATTATGCCAAATATGTATCAGGCAGAATTACTTAAAGCGCAGGCAGAACAAAAATCAGTAGAAATCGAATTGCAAAATGCTAAATTATTAGCAGACAAAAACATCGTTTCTAAAAACGAATTAAGTGTGGCTCAAGCTAAATTACAATCTGCAAAAGCAGAAGTAGCATTGGCAAAATTACATTTATCATTCACAGAAATCAGAGCTCCATTTGACGGAACGATCGATAGAATTCCTTTAAAATTAGGAAGCCTTATCGATGAAGGGGAATTATTAACAAGCCTTTCAGACAACAGTCAAATGTTTGCTTACTTCAATGTTTCTGAACCAGAATATATTCAATACCAAACAAATGTTAGTGACCGTGCGGCCAATAAAGTGAATTTGGTTTTGGCAAATGGTGATACTTTTAAAGAAAAAGGTAATGTAGAAGTTATCGAAAGTGAGTTTAACAACGAAACTGGAAATATTGCTTTTAGAGCGAGATTCCCAAACTCAGGAAAACTGCTTCGTAACGGAGAAACTGGACAAGTTCAAATGAACGTTCCGTTGAAAAATGCTATTGTAATTCCGCAGAAAGCGACTTACGAAATTCAAGATAAAAAGTATGTTTTTATAGTGGATAAAAATGATAGAGTGACTTCTAAAGAAATTACAATTACTGGGGAAATTCCTGATTTGTATGTGATAAAAAGCGGACTTACTGAGAATGATAAAATCTTGCTTGAAGGTGTTCAGAAAGTAAAAGAGAAAGACAAAATTAAATACGGATTTGAATCTCCTGAAAAGGTAATTAATAACCTGCGCTTAAAAGCAGAGTAAATTTTAGTGTTCAGTTTTTAAAAATGAGCTGTTAACATATTGATTTCCTTTTTAGTTTAATCATTTAAAAAATATAAAAATGTTTAATAAATTTATTCAAAGACCAGTATTGTCGATAGTGATATCGCTGATAATTGTCTTTTTAGGGGTATTGTCTGTATTAAATTTACCTATTACCCAATTCCCTACAATTTCACCGCCAATGGTGAATGTTACTGCAGATTATCCTGGATCGAATGGTGAGTTGATGATCAAGGCAGTTGTTATTCCGTTAGAAAGAGCCTTAAATGGAGTTCCTGGAATGAAATATATGGCTTCTGATGCCGGAAATGATGGTGAAGCGACTATAAAAGTTGTATTTAATTTAGGAACAGATCCAAATCAGGCCGCAATTAACGTTCAAAACCGTGTAGCTTCGGTTACCAATAAATTACCTCCGTTAGTTATTAGAGAAGGTATTAAAATTACACGAGAAGTACCGAGTATGTTGATGTACGTGAATCTTTACAGTACAGACAAAAATACCGATATGAAGTTCTTATATAACTATGCTGATATCAACGTACTTTCTGAATTAAAAAGGGTAAATGGTATTGGTTCTGGAGATATCTTAGGAACACGTGAATATGCTATGCGTATTTGGTTGAAACCAGATCGTATGCTGGCTTATAAAATTTCTGCCGATGAGATAATGGAAGCATTATCTAGTCAGAGTTTAGAAGCTTCTCCAGGTAAAACAGGAGAAAGTTCTGGTAAACGTTCTCAAGCATTTGAATATGTATTGAAATATTCAGGGCGTTTTACAACAAAAGAGCAATATGAGAATATTGTGGTAAAAGCAAATTCAAATGGTGAGCTTTTACGATTGAAAGATGTTGCCAAAATTGAGTTTGGAAGCTCGATGTATGATATTTATTCAAATTTGAATGGAAAACCATCTGCTGCTATTGTATTAAAACAATCTTTTGGAAGTAATGCAAATCAGGTTATTGAAGAAGTTAAAGCTAAACTGGAAAAAATTAAAACAAGATTTCCAAAAGGAATGGATTATGAAATTTCTTATGACGTTTCTAAATTCTTAGATGCATCTATCGAAAAAGTAATCCATACTTTAGTTGAAGCATTTATTCTGGTAGGTTTAGTAGTTTTCCTTTTCTTAGGAGACTGGCGTTCAACAGTTATTCCTGCAATTGCAGTACCAGTATCGTTGATAGGAACTTTTGTGTTCATGACATTCTTCGATATTTCATTAAACTTGATTACGTTATTTGCTTTGGTTTTGGCAATTGGAGTCGTCGTCGATGATGCAATTGTGGTTATCGAAGCCGTTCACGCCAAGATGGAAGAAGAACATCTCTCGCCATTTAAAGCAACTAAAAAAGCGATGCACGAGATTGCAGGAGCGATTATTGCAATTACATTCTTAATGGCGGCAGTATTTATTCCAGTTGCATTTATGTCAGGTCCTGTTGGAGTATTTTACAGACAATTCTCTGTAACGATGGCAACTGCAATCATACTTTCTGGTATTGTGGCTTTAACATTGACACCAGCACTTTGTGCGATGATGTTAAAAAATAATCATGGCCAGCCTAAAAAGAAAACACCAGCAAATAGATTTATAGATGCTTTTAACGAAAAGTTCAATTTAGCACAAGGTAAATACCAAAATCTATTAGGTAAAATTGTTAATAGAAGAGTCGTTACTATTGTTGCGCTTTTAGTTTTTTGTGCTGGAACATGGATAATAAGCAGTACTGTTCCTTCAGGATTTATTCCTAATGAAGATCAGGGAATGTTTTATGCTGTGATTCAGACACCTCCAGGTTCTTCTTTAGAAAGAACTAATAATATTGCTGAGCGAGTTCAAAAAATTGCCGAAGATATCGACGGAGTGAAATCAGTTTCTTCATTGGCAGGTTATGAAATTTTGTCTGAAGGTACAGGAGCAAACTCTGGAACGTGTTTGGTTAACTTGAAAGACTGGAATGATCGAAAAGAATCTGTTGTTGAGATTATGCATGAAATGGAGGAAAAATGTAAAGATATTACAGGTGCTAATATCGAATTTTTCCAACCGCCTGCTGTACCTGGATATGGTGCTGCTGGAGGGTTTGAGCTCCGTTTATTGGATAAAACCGGTTCTGTAGATTATAAGAGAATGGAACAGGTAAATAACGATTTTGTTGCTGAATTGAACAAACAGCCAGAATTATCAAACGTATTTAGTTTTTATAGTTCTAGTTTCCCTCAATACATGATGAAAGTCGATAATGACTTGGCACAGCAAAAAGGTGTTTCGATCGAAAACGCCATGAATACTTTGTCAACACTTGTGGGAAGTAACTACGAAATTAGTTTTATCAAATTTGGTATTAACTATAAAGTAATTGTTCAAGCTTCACCAGAGTATCGCGCGCAGCCAGATGATATTCTAAAACTGTACGTGAAAAACAATCGTGATGAAATGGTGCCTTTTTCTGCTTTCATGAAATTAGAAAAAGTGTACGGACTTTCGGAAATTACACGTCATAATATGTACACTTCTACACAAATTAGTGGTTCTCCTGCTGCGGGTTACAGTTCTGGTACAGCGATTAAAGTTATTCAGGAAGTTGCTGCTAAAAAATTGCCAAGAGGTTATGACATTGACTGGGCAGGTATTTCTGCTGATGAGGTTGCTCAAGGAAATCAAGCTATTTGGGTATTCTTAATTTGTTTAGGATTCGTTTACTTAGTTTTAGCAGCTCAATATGAGAGTTTTATTCTGCCATTATCAGTGATTTTCTCATTGCCTGCAGGTATTTTTGGAGCGTTCCTTTTATTAAAACTAACAGGATTAGAGAATAATATTTATGCACAAGTTGCTATGGTAATGCTTATTGGTTTATTAGGTAAAAATGCCGTATTGATTGTAGAGTTCGCGATACAAAGACACGCAGCTGGTAAGTCGGTTTTAGATGCAGCTATGGAAGGTGCAAAAGCAAGGTTCCGTCCAATTTTAATGACTTCATTTGCTTTTATCGCGGGATTATTGCCGCTTACATTTGCAACAGGTCCAGGTAGAATTGGTAACAGAACAATTGGTACTGCAGCCGCTGGAGGTATGCTTATAGGAACTATTTGCGGTGTATTTGTAATTCCAGGCTTGTATTTCATTTTTGCCAAAATTGCCGAGAAACACAAACTGGTAAAACATGAAGAAGAAAATCCATTAACAGAAGAAATTGACAACAATCATGTATAAATTCAAATCATATCAATATGGTATTGCATTAGGTATTTGTCTTACGGTTGCAGGGTGTAAAGCCCCTGCGCCTGAGGCAGCAATAACTACAAGCACACCAGTTCCTGAGTCATTTGGAACAACAGCACCAACTCAGGATGCAAATAATAATACAGCCGCTTTAGCTTGGAAAGATTACTTTAAAGATCAGAATCTTGTAGATTTAATTGATGTTGCACTGAAGAACAATCAAGAGTTAAACATTACTTTACAGGAAATCGAAATCGCAAAGAACGATATTCGTGTAAAGAAAGGACTTTTATTACCAACAGTTGGTGTTCGCGCCGGTGCTGGAGTAGAAAAAGTGGGTAGATATACCAGTCAAGGTGCAGGTGATGCTTCTACCGAAATTAAGCCTGGTAAAGAAATGCCGGATCCACTTGGAGATTTTACCATTTCAGCGTATGCAAATTGGGAAGTAGATATTTGGAAAAAACTGCGTAATTCTAAAAAAGCAGCTTTAAACAGATATTTAGCAACCGTTGAAGGTAAAAACTTTGTGATTACAAACCTCATCGCTGAAGTTGCCGATTCTTATTATGAATTAATGGCTTTAGATAATCAGTTGGATATTGTAAAACAAACGATAAAATTACAGACAAATGCTTTAGAAATTGTAAAAATTCAAAAGCAGGCGGCAAGAGCAACTGAGTTAGGAGTTAAGAAATTTGAAGCTGAGGTTTTAACTTCACAAAGTATGGAGTTTGATATTCTACAACAGATAAAAGAAGCTGAAAACAAGATCAACTTTTTGCTTGGAAGATATCCGCAGGAAATTAAAAGAACAAGCAATACTAATTTCTTAAGTTTATTGCCGGCTGTTGTAAGTTCTGGAATTCCATCACAATTGTTAGCGAATCGCCCAGATGTGAAGCAAGCAGAATTAGAATTAGTAGCATCAAAATTAGATGTAAAAGTAGCTCGTGCTGAGTTTTATCCTTCTTTAGATATTACAGCAGCAATTGGAGTAAATGCATTTAAACCTTCTTATTTGTTTACCATGCCAGAATCGCTTTTATATTCATTGGCAGGCGATCTTGTGGCACCTTTGATTAACAGAAATGCAATTAAAGCGGAATTTGCGAGTGCAAATGCAAGACAGCTTCAAGCGTTGTATAATTATGATAGAACGGTTTTAAATGCTTATTTAGAAGTTTCAAATCAATTGTCTAAAATTCAGAATCTTCAAAAAGGTTACGATCTTAAATCAAAACAAGTAGACGCTTTAAATACTTCAATAGACGTTTCAAACGATTTGTTTAAGTCGGCAAGAGTAGATTATTTCGAAGTTTTGATGACGCAGCGTGATGCATTAGAAGCCAAACTAGAATTGGTAGATACTAAAAAAGAACAATTAAATGCTGCAGTCCATGTTTACAGAGACTTGGGCGGCGGATGGAAATAATTTTGCCTGTTAATTTGTAGAAAAAAAGCCTTTCGGAAGTGAAGTTCTGAAAGGCTTTTTTAAGAATATATTTTTTGTAAGAAAATTATTTTGTATTTGCAATTCACCGATCTGAAAAAGTGAGCCTAAACCTCGGGAGCTATTATTAGTTTTCGGGGTTTTTTTATGCCTTTTAAATTTCTCCCTATTATTAAATTTAATATTTTTCTTATTTATTTTAAACTATTTAATATATTTAATATATTTACTTTATAAATATGTAATAATTTATTTACTTAAATACCACTTCTCATAATTGATTAAGGTAAATCTACAAAACCTGTAAAATAATCAATACCTATAAATATGAGTTTTTTAGCCAAATTAGAATTAGACAATGAAGTGTTTAATGTTTTAGAATTTGATGTCACTTTCAATCAAAGCGTAGATAATAACGGAAAACCTGCCAACAAAGTAAAAGGCGGTCAAGTTAGGATTGTTGTCGAGAGCACACACACCGATTTATTTTCAGATTGGATGGTTTCGCACACCAGCACTAAAGATGGTAAAGTTATTTTTTATCGTCGTGATGCTATGAGTACCATGAAAAATGTAATTTTTAAAAAAGCCTATTGCATTTCTTTCCAGAAGCGTTTTAGAAGCGAAGGAACAGTTCCTATGACCACAGAAATTTTAATTACATCCAATGAAATAAAAGTTGGTAATACCTTATTTGAAAACAATTGGAAAAATTCTTAAAGCACAATCAACATGGCTCTTCAAACAGTAACGACTATAAAAATTGGTGAAACCACCATTACCAATTTCAGTAAATTAAAAATTATTCAAAAAATACACGATCATCACAGCTTTTCGATCGCAGTAAGACAAGATCTGCTGGTAGAAGAATTTAAAAGTGTCATGCCGGCTTCGCAGCGATTATATGGCGAAAAGATAAGCATAGAAATAAAGCCGCTTCCTGGTCTGGATGATCTTATGATTGATGCAAATCCTAACCATTATATCATGCAGTTTTATGGAGTTGTAACCAATGTAAGAATACAAAAATCCAGAAACAAAGACATGGAAAAAATCATGTTGATAAAAGGAAACAGTACATCGATACTTTTAGATGGCGCAAAAGAGTGTAATTCGTTTACCAATATGTCAATGGCAGATATTGTCAATAAAGTAAAAACAGGTTACGATATAGATATGGAAGTTATTCCTTTATATGAAAACAATCTGGCTTATACTGTGCAATATAACGAAAGCGATTTTGATTTCCTGAATCGTCTGGCTATGCAAAACGGAGAATGGTTTTACAGTAACGGACGAAAAATAACTTTTGGCGATGCAGGCGGACCATTACAGCCTAAATTAATCTATGGAATTAACATGCATGATTTTAGTTATGAGATGAAAGTGCTGCCCACACAGTTTAAAACCATAGAAAATGACAACAGAGCTGGAGAATATTACACAGATAATACGCTTGATTACAGAAATGAAGTTGAAGGGTTTCATCAAAACTTCATCAACAAATCCAATCAGGTTTTTACCAAAGAGACGGTCTTGCAGCTCAATCAAAATTCGGCAGGGGCAAACGGAAGAAGTTCTGTAGAAAAATATACGAAAAATAAAATGCGATTTGTAATGAGCGGTTTGATGCAGGTAAAAGCAGCAAGCGAAGTTCCCGGCATTACAATAGGAAACGATGTGTTGATACAAGGTTTAGACAAACAGCTCGAAAGCAGTTACCGAGTGACCAAACTAACGCATATTTGTGATGACGGAGGTGGATATCATAACCATTTTACAGCCGTAAATCTTGCAGGCTCTACATTCTCACCCAAAACAAATCCTGATTTAATTGCAAAGTGCAAAAGCCAGACCGCAGTGGTAACGGCAAACGCAGATCCAGAAGGACTCAGTGGGATAAAAGTACAAATGCCATGGCAGCAAGCAAAAGGCGAAACAACTCCTTATATACCATTAGTGCAATATTATGGAGGCGATGCCAGAGGTTCTCACATTATACCCGAAATAGGCGATACCGTTTTTGTAGACTTTCAAGGTGGCAATGCCGAGCTGCCTATTGTAACAGGAACCATGACCAGCAGAAAAGAGAAAAGCGGTTACAGTACGCCCAATAATGATATAAAGGCAGTAATGCACAGTCGAAGCGGAAACAGAATTATTACTGATGATGCTACAGGCGACATAAAAATAGAAAGCCAAAAAGGCGAAACAATAGCCGTGATTCATGGAGACGGAAACATTAGGTTTAAAGCTCCAAAAAATATAGAACTTGAAGCAGGGGAAGATATTATCATGAAAGCGGGAAGAGACATAAAAGCAGATGCTAAAGAAAATATTGAGATTGAAGCAGGAAATAATATAAATCAGGAAGCAGGAAATGATATTGGTATAATAGCACAGGGTGATATTAATGAATTTGGAGACAATAAAACTGAAAATATAACTGAAAACTATAAACGAAGTTCTCATGAATCAACTCAGTTTGCCGATGAGGTTAAAATTTTTAGTACTCAGGAAAACATGTTGTTAGAAAGTTCTCAAAAAACAGTAGAAATAAATAGTGCCGAAAAATCTAATCTCTTTTAAAAAATAATTTATGGCTATTAATAAAACAGCTCGAAACCTAAATATAAAAATTAAAAACAGCTATATCTCTTCAGCCAAAACCATTTATGAAGAAAGTGGAAAAATAGTGATTGTTGCTACCAAAGAAAATTTGACTTTGGCATCGAATAAAAGAATAAATATTAGAGGTAATAAATCATAAAAATATGTCGAATATAATATTTGGAGAGCCACGTTTTGCGCCTCCTAAAGAAGATGATAAAGAAGCAAACGATGTTTACATGGGCGTTTTTTTCGATGGAACTTCAAACAATAGAGAAAATATTGAAGGAAGAAGAAAAGATCCCAGCTTAAAAAATAGTTCTGTATCAGATAATGATGGTTCCAATACCAGTTACGGTAATGACAATAGCAATGTCGATCGATTAGAAAAAGCTTATTTGAAAGATAGTGATTCTCATTACTATTCTGTATATGTTGAAGGTATTGGTACCAAAAACCCTAAAAAAAATGATGACGGAACACTCGATTATTACGGTGATTTTACACGCGGACAGGGATACGGTAAAGGCGAAACAGGACTATATGAAAAAGTAGAAAAGGGGTGTTTTGATATTGTTGAGAAACTGCAAGGTAAAAATGAGAAAAATATAAGTACCTTATATCTAGATGTTTTTGGTTTTAGCCGTGGAGCTGCGGCCGCCCGTATTTTTGTTAACGAACTGTATAAAAAGAAAGTTATAAGTGATAAAGAAAGTTACAATTTAGGATACTTAGGCAAAGCTTTTAAAAAATTAGGTTATAATGTTCTGCCACATCGAATAAAAATTAGGTTTTTAGGTATTTATGATACTGTATCATCGTATGGTAATAATGTTTTTGATGATATTAAGGAGGACAAAGTACCATTAAAAATACCTACTGTTGGTTTTACAGTTCATTTAACAGCAGAAGACGAGTTTCGTGAGAATTTCCCACTAACGACCATTGCCAGCGCTGGATCTAATAGTATAGAATTACTACTGCCTGGCTGTCACTCAGATATTGGAGGAGGCTATAAAAATGGTGAAACAGAAATTGTCATACTTACAGAATCTGCGCCCATAATTGAAAAAGAAAAAAAGCATGTACTCGAACAAGGATGGTTCAAGCCTGGGCAGTTAAAAGAATTGCCTCCTTTAGTTCCTTATTATTTAAGAGGGAAACGTGAAAATCTTAGTAATGAATATAGTTTTGTCATTCTTCACTTAATGGCAGAATTTGGAAAACGAAAATTTAAAATTCCATGGAAATACAAAATTCTTGATAAAGATTATATGATTCCAGACGAATTAAAAAAGGTAAAACAAAGAATAGATGATTATGCCTTTAATAATAAGCCTAAATTAAAATTTTACACTAAAGAACAAATAGAGTCAAAACGAAAAAAAGAATGGAAAAACCAAAAAGAAATAGACGATTTTAATACTATGGTTGCCGATTACTACCTATTGCCAGATTTGCGTAATAAATTTTTGCATTGCTCTGCGAATATGGATGGAGTAGGTATGGAACCCCAAATGGATAATCTAAGTAATATTATTAGAAAAAGAGTAATAATATCTGGATAAATATGAAAAAAATAACTAAAGGCATTACGCTCATTATCTTGTTTAATTTCACCTTAATCTCATGTCAAAATACTATGAAAGAAAAACAATATTCTTGGGGTGCGGCAGTATGCACGCCAAAAAATTACCCTGCTGAAATTTTTTCAGGACACTTAATAGTTGGGAACACTCCAAAAAGTGGGTATGTATATATGCCTTTTGATGATGTTATAAATAGCTATAATTTGGGAGACAATGACGGTTCTTCATCAGGCGAAGCAGAAGGAATATCGCCTAAAACTTTAGATATTACTTGGCTTTCTTATACTGAAAATAAAAGCTATTCGGGAATTTTTAAACTCGATTCAGATAAAATAGAATCCCTAATGATCAATGGCAGTAAAAGACCATATTGGAACAAAGAAACTAAAAAAAGTGAAATTTTTATCGACAGGCATTTTGTAATTAATGCAGGCTTGTTTCCTGGAGGTATGGTTGTTTTATATGTATTTAGCCAATCTAATATGACCATTGTAGGGAAATATCAGGCACATGAAGATAATAATGTTAATTGGGAAATGGCGCACCCTTCTATGAAAAACAAAGCAGGGATTAAGGATTATGTTGATTATATGAATGAAGATCTGCCACAAGAAATATTAGACCAGATTAAAAACGGCACAATTCCATTTGGATATTGGGAAACTCTTTTTAGAGAATATAATTTAACTCCTCAAGTTATAGCAGAAGATAAAGTGGAAACAATTCTTATAAATTATATAAATGGAGAATTTGAATCTATCTTCTTGAGTTTGAATGGCAATGTTATGCCTATTAAATCACGCGCTGTTCCTAGAAAAATAAATATTGTCTGGTACGATGTAAACGATAGGCGCATGGAAAGTGATATTTTCTTTGATGAAAAAAAATCCAAAGCCATTTTTGAGAACTTAAAAGACGGAGAAAGTATAAAATTTGTAGTAGAAATAGATAGAAAGACCAAACCAAGAGAAACTAAAGGAATATCCATAAAATTAAAAACAGCATCTAGCGAAGTTGATATGAAAGATGCAATTTTATCACAGGAATCTTTTACAAAACCAAATCCTTATTAATAGAGTATCAGTACAATTTGTAAAAATGCTATGAGAAGAATTTTTCTATTTATGACTTTAGCTGCTTTCTTGAGTTTGATTTCATGTCAAAATACTATGAAAGAGAAACAATATTCTTGGAGTGCGGCAGTATGCACACCAAAAAATTATCCTGCTGAAATTTTTTCAGGACACTTAATAGTTGGGAATACTCCAAAAAGTGGATATGTATATATGCCATTTGATCGAGTTATTAATAGTAATAATCTAGGAAACAATGACGGTTCTTCATCAGGCGAAGCGAGTGGAATATCTCCAAAAACACTCGACATTACATGGTTGTCTTATACTGAAAGCAAAAGCTATTCGGGAATTTTTAAACTCGATTCAGATAAAATAGAATCCCTAATGATTAATGGCAGTAAAAGACCATATTGGAACAAAGAAACTAAAAAAAGTGAAATTTTTATCGACAGGCGTTTTGTAATTAATGCAGGCTTGTTTCCTGGAGGAATGGTTGTTTTATATGTATTTAGCCAATCTAATATGACCATTGTAGGGAAATATCAAGCACATGAAGACAAAACTGTAGATTGGGGAATTGCACATGAAATAATGAAAACCCAAGAAGGAATTGATGAAACAATTAGAGTTAACATTAAAGACCTGCCACAAGAAATATTAGACCAGATTAAAAACGGTACAATTCCATTGGGATATTGGGAAACACTGTTTAGAGAATATAATTTAACTCCTCAAGTTAAGGCAGAAGATAAAGTAGAAACAATTCTTATAAATTATATAAATGGGGAATTTGAATCTATTTTTTTGAGTTTAAACGGAAATATGATGCCTATTAAATCACGCGCTGTTCCTAGAAAAATAAATATTGTCTGGCACGATGTAAACGATAGGCGCATGGAAAGTGATATTTTCTTTGATGAAAAAAAATCCAAAGCAATTTTTGAGAATTTAAAAGACGGAGAAAGTATAAAATTTGTAGTAGAAATAGATAGAAAGACCAAACCAAGAGAAACTAAAGGAATATCCATAAAATTAAAAACAGCATCTAGCGAAGTTGATATGAAAGATGCAATTTTATCACAGGAATCTTTTACAAAACCAAATCCTTATTTATAGAGTATCAGTACAATTTGTAAAAATGCTATGAGAAGAATTTTTCTATTTATGACTTTAGCTGCTTTCTTGAGTTTGATTTCATGTCAAAATACTATGAAAGAGAAACAATATTCTTGGGGTGCGGCAGTATGCACGCCAAAAAATTACTCCGCTGGGCGAAGGAGAACGAGGGGTTAAAGCCAAAGTGACTAAAGCTTGTTTTTTGTCTGCTGAAAGTTTACAGAAATATGCAGGAAAGAAAATGATACTTGAGGTAAATGTATATGGTTTTAGCCGAGGAGCAACAGCTGCTAGGCATTTTCTGCATGTGGCCACCACGCCAGCCGTAACCCATACACCACTGCTTAGCAGTAAGGAAACAGCTCTGCCTCCGTACGGTCTGAAGGGAGTGACCTATGCAAAAACGGATGAAACGGATGCACTGGTAAAAAAGCATGGCTTTTTTGGCGCCTGTCTGGCAGCTCAGGGATTTAATCCTAATGAAATTATTTTCAGATTTGTTGGCTTATACGATACTGTTGCTGCTTATGGAGTTAACCACAGAGGAACGGAAGTTTTTGGTGTCAGCATTATTGATAGCGATACCAAACAGTTAGGATTAGATGCTGTAAAAAAAGCCTCTTTTGTATTGCAGTTTGCGGCGGATGATGAGCATCGCGATAATTTTGATTTAACCAACATTGACAGTGCTGGAATAAACGGCTTAGAAATCACGCTGCCAGGAGTGCATTCTGATATTGGGGGGTGTTATGTAGAAAATGATTCTGAAAGAGTAGATCTTTTTTATGAACCTTATTTTAATCGAGAATGCGAAAAATTTAAACAAATATTGATTGAGGAAGGCTGGTATAGTCCAGATCAATTGCATATTATTCATTCGTATACTAAAGATTTTACCCAAAAAGTACCAGAAGAGTACAATGATAATCCCGTAGGATATTACGGTTTGGTAGGTATAAAAAAAGCAGTTCACAGAACGTATGATAAAGTGTCGCTCAATCGGATGTTTCATTATTCGAAACAATTTGATGTGTTTTATAAAACTTTAAATATAAATGATCATAAGATAAAAGACCCATTTTTAATGGGCGTAGACAAACAGTTAGTGCATTATATCAACACCTGTACGCATGTAAGAAATCAATATGTGAAACGGTTTAATGAAGGTGAAAATGTTCAAAAAGAATATGTAACCGAAGTAAAAAAAATGCATTATATGGATTTTATTCATACAAATGATTTGAAGACACTTAGAAGAGAGTACCTGCATTGGTCTGCCAGTGCAACTAAATTTGGGTTGGGTCCCAGAGTAGGAGGTATAAAAAAAGCAACAGAAAGAACCCGTAACATACAATATGGATAGACTAATAAAAATTGCAACCAGTATAGTTTTCTTACTACTTTTTATTAAAATAATACAATGCCAGATGAAAAAAAACTTACCAGAATTTTATGTTGAGATATGTTCTCCAGATAGCAAATATGACGTAACTCCTATTTACGATACCATAAAAACTTTAGAAGGGGTTTATGCAGGTTTGCCTTATGGGAGCTCTTCTGGAAGATGGGGAGACTCAGGTTCTACTTGGACAGCACAGCACGGCACTCCCAGTGGAGCCGATATTACTTATTATTCCCGCTATGAAGATGTTTTTTATCGTTTAAATGTCGATTTTCCTATAGATATTATTAAGGATTATATGGAAAGAGCTTACGCCAGAATAGATGATGAAAACGGAGAAACACAGGAATACAAAAAACTAGGCAGGGCACACAAATCTTCGAGCGGAAACGCGTACGACAGTTTCAGTGATCTTGTTTTTGGTTTTGCCCCAAAAGGTATGGTCGTAGTATGGCTCAATTTTGGCAT
Organism: Flavobacterium plurextorum; assembly: GCF_002217395.1. Taxonomy (GTDB): domain Bacteria; phylum Bacteroidota; class Bacteroidia; order Flavobacteriales; family Flavobacteriaceae; genus Flavobacterium; species Flavobacterium plurextorum. The sequence continues at coordinate 23,149 of NZ_MUHD01000027.1, forward strand.
TACGCGTATCGAGCTGGGCAGATATCAGGCAGAGATACTATCAGATACAGTAATTATTGAAAAAATAAAGAAAAAATATTTAAAGAAATATGGTTTAACTTCGGAAAGATATGATGAAGCGGCTAAAGAATATTTTCTTGCAGATGCAAGCCCTGAAAAATGGGATAATTATCGCAGTCGCTACCATTGGCGCCCTGTAGTGATTTCAGAAAACTCAAAAACGGAACTTATACAAATTCAAACTTCGTTTTATAATGGCGAAATAGAATGTATGCTTCGCCCGTGGGTTAGTGATCCTGCTTATAAAGAAAGAGCAGTTCCGTCAGAAATTAATGTAGTTTGGATGACAGGCAAAAAAGGCGAAGATAAAAAACAGGCATATCTCTATTTTAATTGGGAAAAAGTCAATGAAGTTTTTAAAAAATCAGGAAGTAAAATCGATTTGCAGGTTAAAATCTCTAAAGAAAACAATATAGAACTTATGTTAAACAATCAGCCCTTTGAAGCAGACAGTATTAGGGTGTTTGATTGGTCACCTAGTATGTTGAGCGGAATGATGTATAAAAATGTGAAGTAGTAAGGATTGATATGACGCCAAATTAAAATTTCAAAATAAAATATAGTTAATAAATATGAAAAAAAGAATATCCATTATAATTAGTTTGTTTCTAAATGTAATATGCTTTGGGCAATCGATTCCTAATCTAAAAGGGGAATATTTTATACAAAATAACAATGCGATGCTTTATATTTTTGATAATAATGAATTTTTAGTGTTAGGTTATGAAACTGCAGTTAAAGGAAAAATTGAAATTAGAGAAAATCAATTGGAATTTAAAAATGATCATAACAATTCTGAATTTTTGCTTTATGGCAGAAAATCTTTGAATAGGCAAATAATATTAAATGAAAATGCATTTAGGTATAATTTATATTTTGCAGACCATGATAACGGAAAAAGCGATATATTATTAAATGAAGTTCAAAAAGAGAAATATAATTATTGCAGTTCATATTGTTATTCTTTTCCACTGAAAAGAAATACAGACAAGGTTTTGTTTAAAACAGATCAAGAGAAAAATTATTTGGCATACTTTAAAATAAATGAAAAATACGATGAATATTTACTGAAATATTTAGTAGCTGATGCTGATATTGATTTTCTAGAAGGAATTTTCAAAATTCAAGGAGGGGAGCTGTTTTTTAATAAAAACGTAATAAAAAAAACTTTAAATCTTACAAAAGAAATAAAATATATAATTGAAAAACTAAATCAAGTTGATTTAGTTTTTAATCAAGAAAAAATATTTTTAGACGAAAATTTCAAAGTAGTGATGAATAAAGAAATTGATTTATCTCAATACTCATTTAATGCATCAAAAAATGAATATATAAAAAGAACATCAGATAAAGAATTAAATGTTTTATACCAATTTACTAAGATAGATTCTGAAGTAAAACCAAATGTTAAATATAAAATTAGTTCGATAGATTTTATAGATACAGTATGTTTAAAAACTCCGAAAACAATTTTAGAAGAAAACGAAGACAGAAAAAGAAAAAATAAAGCAATACCTGTCATGGAGATGGTAGAATAATAATATGACACTTCATTCGATAGCGAGGATTTGTAATCCATGCCCCATAAATATTGGTTTTCTATTTTGAATAAAAACTATATGACTCTTTGTATCCCCCGCTACCGCACGAATCCTTTCGTGTGGCAGCATGCAGGTTGAAGTTTCGTTATCGTCATAAAAAGAGAAAAGCCCCCCGCTACCGCACGAATCCTTTCGTGTGGCAGCATGCAGTTTGAAGTTTCGTTATCGTCAAAAAAAGAGAAAAGCCTTTTGGAAGTGAAATTCTGAAAGGCTTTTTTGTTTTAAACAATAGTAATTCCTGCATTTTTGTATGCTTTCAAAGATTCTTCTTCGGGTGAAACATTGGTTACTAAAACATTAATATCTTTAATTGGACACACAAAATACGATTCTGCAGTTCCTACTTTTTCAATAGAACTTAAGGCGATAACAAAGTTGGAGTTCTGAATCATATTTTTTTTCAGCATAGAATCATCGTATAAAATTCCCGTAATACCTCGTTCATGATGAATACTGCAGATTCCTAAAATGAAGACGTCTGCTCTAAAATTCCTAAAGAAATCTATGGTTTCAATACTCGAAGTTGCAAAAGAAGTTTTGCACATTTTTCCTCCAGCAAAAATCAAATCGATGTTGGGTAAATCCTCAATTAATGCCGCAACAGGAAAACTATTTGTTATAACTGTTAACTTTAAATCATAAGGAAAACTAGCCACTAAAGCCAACGAAGTTGTTCCTCCATCTATAAATACAACCTGTCCGTCTTTTAATAAAGGAAGGGCTTTTTCTGCAATAATCTTTTTATTCTCAAGATCGTGTTTTTCTCTATTTCTAAAGTGAAGCGGAATTGGTGACGGCGCAACTGCACCACCTCGAACTGCTTTTAATAAACCTTGATCAGAAAGCTCTTTTACGTCTCGTCTAATTGTGTCTTCGGATACATTTAAATACTCGCTAAGTTCTTGTAAAGTAACGCGATGCTCTTTTGATAAGTATTCTAAAATTACTTTTTGACGTTCTTCTTTTTTCATCGATTGCAAATTTATATTGCAAAAATAAGTTAAAAATTACAAAGTTTTGCAATTTTTGCATAATTTTACCGCAAAATTAAAACTATGAAAAAGAAAACTATTGCCGTTGACATGGATGGCGTACTTGCCGATATAGAATCACAAATGATTGAACAATTTAATAAAGAATACGGAATGAACCTTTCGAAAGAAGGAATTCAAGGATTAAGTGAAGAAGAAGCTTTTAAAGGAAGAGAGCTTTTACACGGAATTTTAAATAAAGGTAACTTTTTTAGAAGCCTGCCTGTAATGCCGGATGCTGTTGAAAGTTTGCAGAAGCTGCAAGAGAATTTTGAAATTTTTATAGTTTCGGCTGCAACCGAATTCCCAATTTCACTTGCTGAAAAAGTTGCTTGGCTTGGCGAACATTTTCCTTTTATTAAATGGGAAAACATTGTTTTGTGCGGCAGCAAACGAATCATCAATACAGATTATTTGATTGATGATCACAGCAAAAATTTAGATTACTGCATGGGTAAACCTATTATGTTTACGGCATTTCACAATATAAACCAAACGCATCACTTAAGAGTGAACAACTGGAAAGAAGCGGTTACGGTTTTAAACGAAACATTATAAGCTTAAAAGGTTATAATAGTTGTTTTTTGAAGATAAAAGCCTTTCGGAAGAAATTCTGAAAGGCTTTTTATAAAACGGTTCTATTTAGTTTATTTAGGTATCGATATTTTGACCTTAAACCCTTTGTCAGGTTCCGTTTCAAAATTAATAGTTCCTTTAACAGCTAGTATACGGCTTTCAACGTTTTGGAGACCATTTTTAGAAATCTTTGTTTTTTCGCAGCCTTTACCGTTGTCTGTATAGTTTATTAGAATTGATTTTGGATCATTTTCAAATTTTATTACAACCAGACTTGCGTTACTGTGTTTTTTCATATTTACCATTAACTCCTGCAGAACTCGGCTGATGGCGATCTTTTTTACATCATCAATACTTTCCCAGTTTATATTTTCTAAGTTAGTAGCAATGATATTTGTTGCGCTGGTATTATACATCGAAAGCATTTCTTTTATGCTGTTGGTAAAATTAGTTCCAGTATCAATTCGATTATTTTCTTTAGAAATTCCTCTTACACGTCCGTAAATATCATCTAATTTTTGAAGCAGATTTTCTTTGGTACTTTCGGCGGATAAAGGTTGAGACTCCGCAAAAGCAATCACATGAAATACATCATTTGCCAATTCATCGTGTATTTTTTTAGCAATTCGAGTTTCAGTATTATAGGAAGTCTTAAATTCGATAGCTTTATTTTTATTCTTATAATAGCGTATTAAGATGGCTATTAGCAGGACTAGAAAAATAAAAAGAATTACAAATCCAATTCTCAGATAGTTGGCTTTTTGCAGCGCTAATTGGTTTTCTGCTTTTTCTAAACGAAGTGTTGCATTCTCATCTTTTTCCTTTTTAGCATCGTATTTAATTTTGGCGAACTTGTTTTTAAAGTTATTTCGAACTTTAATGATACTGTCGTTTAATGTAAAATACTTTTGTACATATTTGCTGTTTTGAGTACTGTGATTATTAGAAATTAGAATTTGCAATGCTTCTAATCTTTCATCTACACTATTTAGTTTTGTAGCTGCATTATAAGCGGAAAGCGCATTTTCATTTGATTTTTGAATGTCTTTTTTAGCAAAATAATCCGCAAGATGCAGATAACTTTCAATACTTCCGTAAGTATCTTTAAATTCGTTTCTTACATGGAGACCTTCATTCATTAACTGGAATCCTTTTTCATCCATTCCGTTTTTAAAATAAGCATAACCAAGATTGTCTATTATTAAGGATTCTTTAGCAGCAGGATCGCTCTCTTTTAATGTTTTTTTTCTTAAAAGAGGTTCTAGAAGTGTTATTGCTTTGTCATATTTTTTTTGATGAATATACACAACCGCAATATTATTTAAAGCCATTTGTTTTCCAATAGGATCTGCTGAATAACCTTTTACGGCTTTTTTATAGTAAAAAATGGCATCATCATAAAGAGAAAGTTCTTTGTCAGCAATACCTAATAAATTATTTATAGTAGCTATGTATTGTTTGTTTTTTTTAGCATAAGGTAATGCTTCAGTTACTGTTTCCTTACTGCCATAGTAATCTCCATTGGTTTGCTGGATACAGGCTATTTGAATCTGTATATACCCAATATTAGCACTGTCTTTTAATTTCTCATAAAGTTGTTTGGATTTATTAAATTGGTAAAAAGAGGTATTGAAGTTTTGTTTTTCGTAATTTTCAATTGCTTTATTTCGTAAGCTAAGCGCTTCTTTTCGTATTGATTCGGTATTGGTGGTAATGGTCTTTTTTTCTTCACAAGAAAAAAGAAAAAGAAGTATAATAAAATAAAAAAACGGGGACCGCAACATATAAGTTTACTTTCCCCGAAAATAGTAATTTATTAGATACTAAAAATATATTTTTATTATGGTTTTGGCGGCGATGTCGTCCCTGCTCCATCACCAGGACCATCCTCACCATCAGGAGGAAGATCTTCGCCAGGTCCTGCAGCAAAACCATCTTTTTTTTCTGTTTTTTTAGTTGGCTGTGTTTCGTACTCGTCTGGAGTACAAGAAAATATAGTGAACAATAACGCAAAAGCGATAAATAGTATAAGTTTTTTCATTTTGATTTATTTTTAGAAATTAGACATAGGTATGGCCGTCCAGAGTTGATCCAGAATTTTTTAAGGCAATACCAAATAGGTTTTGGGAAGTAAAGAGTGTAGAACAGTAAGACGTTGTTTATACTTCCCGAATAAACTTGGTCTTACAGTTTTTCACGCTGTAATTAGAACTAGTTTTTTAATATTGTTTTAGTCTGCAGACAAAACTTGAACTAATTTCTTGGTGCAAAGTAAAGGCGCTTTGAAGCCTTTACTGGCAAGGGATTCCCAGAATTCCCGCGTATTCCTGAGTTTCCCGAGAATTCCCAGAAAAAAAGTATACAAAGTCTAGTTTAAATTATTAAATGGTATTTAAGTTCAAATAAATCTATAGTATTATAGATGCAAAAAGTCCGATAAAAGTTGGTTTCGAACGATTAAAAAATGCAGAAATAATATAGAGTTGAAGCAAAAATTGAAAATGAGGATAAGAGTTTACTTGTAGAAGTCAAAAATAATGGCATATATAAAATATTTTGGTGAATAATAAAAAGGAGGCATCGAAAGAACATTCCCAAAAGGGAAATCTTTTCTAAATTGTACGTTTATATTTTCTAGAAAAAGGAATCAGAAAATATATCCGAGAAAAAAAAATTAAGGTTGGAAAGAGAGCAATCGCTCAGCTGTTTTCTGCAAGTTTGAACTTTGTGCAGAAGAAATATAAGGCGACATATTTTCTAAAGGAAATCGAAAAGCATTTTGAAGAGTAAAATGCGTAAAAATGTAATTTTTTAAAGGGAAAATAAGGCGTGTAAATGGTTTGTTTTTTGGCATATATGATCTGTTATTTATACTATAAAGATAAGAAAAAATAATCAGTAAACCTAATAAAAACCAGTAAAATAAGTGATTTTTTTTGCTTTTTCAGCGATAAATTTTCTGGTTTTTTCCCTTTTAGCAATTTTATTTTTCAAAGCAGTAAAACTCGTTTTTAGGACGGATCGATTGTCATAAAATTATTTATATTTATAAAATAATAATAGAGATCTTAATTTCTTGTCTATCTCAATTTAAAAACATCTTTTATGAAAAAAATTCTAGTAGTATTAATTGTGTTATGCACGTTTGGTTGTAAAAAATATGTTGTTTCGTTCGAACAACCTACAAATAGTAAACTTGATAACGTAAAGCTGGAAATACTTTTGGATAAAAAGAAAGTTCAAGAAATTAGTTTAAAAGCGGCAAGCGGAATTCCGGGGTATGAAACAGTAGAACTGCCAATCTCAGATGAAGGAAAACATCTGCTTCAGATTAAAGCAAAAGATACAACTTTTAGTTATGAAATAAAGTATCCCGAAGAGCAGTATATTCGCGTAATATCGCACTTAAAAACGGATGGTAAGCTTCATGTTGGAATCTTAAAAAGACAATATAATTTTTAGATTAAATTGATTTATATGACTTTATTGTTTTTTATGAATATGTCGCTCCTCTGGAGCTTTTTATGCATGGAAATAAACTGAGCTATAAATATTTCGCTCCGCTGGAGCTTTCAAAATAAATAAGAAATTCTATAATAGCTTGTATTCGAAAAAAAACGCTTAACGTAATAACATTGATTTATCGAGAGCTAATATTTACGCAAAGTTCACAAAGCAAGGATTATTGCAAAGCTTTGCGAACTTTGTGTTTTCTAAAAATGATTAATTTAAAAATTTGCGATCTTTGCGGTAAGACTATTTATGTAGGTTTACGACAAAAAATCTTTAAACCATAAACCTGAGTTTTTAATGGTTCGTTTCTGAGTATTAAAATCCACATGAATTAATCCAAAGCGGGCATTGTAACCTTCAGCCCATTCGAAGTTATCTGTTAAACTCCAAACAAAGTATCCTTCTACATTTAAGCCTTCTTCTTTTGCTTTTAAGATTTGTTCTAAATGATCTTGAATATAATGCGTTCGTTTAATATCAAAAACTTTTCCGTTGGTTACCGTATCGGCAAAAGCAGCGCCATTTTCGGTAATGATTATTTTTTTAATGCCTTTGTATTCATTGAATTTTTTTAGAACGTGATACAACGCAGGCGGATAAACTTCCCAACCCATTTCGGTCGAAATAACATTTCGTTTATCAGCGCTTACCAATTCAGCTCCAATGTAAGGAATCAATAAAGACGATTTTACAACTTCGCGAGTGTAACATTGAAGACCAATAAAATCAAAATGAAAATCGAGATTATTTAAATCATCTTCCAGGATATAATTATTGAGTTTTTTAAGCACTGGAAGATCTTTTTGCGGATAACCAAGCCCTAAAATAGGCTCAATAAAAGTTCTGTTCAGTAAAGTATCTACACGTTTTGCCGCTTCGATATCTTTAGCATTTTGCGTCGCAGGTTCAATATGTGTGCATGAAAAAGTAGTTCCAATATTTGCGTCAGGAATTGCATTTCGTAATACTTTTGCACCTTTAGCAGTTGCCAGTGTTACATGATGCATGGCTTTTAGGTAATTGGAAATTCCTTTTTTTCCGGGTGCGTGAATACCTAAAAAATATCCAGCTCCGGTAAATACGGAAGGCTCGTTGATAACCATCCAGTTTTTTACACGATCTCCAAAATAATGAGCGCAAACAGCAACATAATCCGAAAACCAAGTAACAGATTCTCGGTTCGTCCAGCCTCCTTTTAATTCTAAAGTATGTGGTAAATCCCAGTGATAAAGCGTAATCCAAGGTTCGATTCCAGATTCAAGCAGCGAATCTATAATTTTATTGTAATAATCAATTCCAGCTTGATTTACAGGATGAACACCGGTGGGCATGATTCTGGGCCACGAAATAGAAAACCTAAAATTAGGAATGTTTAATTCGCGAATTAAATCAATATCAGTTTGGTACGAATTATAGAAATCACAAGCAGTTACGGCATGATGATCGTTTTTTATTTTTCCTTTTTGAGAAGTAAAAACGTCCCAGATAGAAGAACCTTTTCCATCGGCATCATGTGCGCCTTCAATTTGGAAAGCGGCGGTAGAAACACCCCACAAGAAATCCTCACCAAATTGGGTTTTGTTCAAAAATGAGTTTTCAACTTTATTCATTCAATCGGTTTTTCCTTTATTAAAGTCTATTTATTAATGAAGGAAAGAGGACTGCATCGCTCTTAAAAAAAGCCATTCTTTGAATGAAACTAGAAAATTTAGATTAAAGAATTTCATGATATTTAGTTTTAATCAAATTAATAAAACTAATGTGAATTTATTGTAAAGTGATTATTATCAAATGATTAAATAAAACCTGCTGTTTTTTTATTGACTTCTTTTTTAGTTTTTGAAAATGTAACTAAAATGATATTTATGTAAATCATTCTTATAATCATGAAACTTTTTGTAAGTATATACTTTTAATTTAGTCACTATAACTTTAAACGAAAAGTCGACATGAAAAATAGAAAAATAATATTCGTATTAGCCTTAAGCTTTGCAATGTTCGCCGTCTCTTGCAGCAGTGATGATAATGAGGGAGAAACAATAATTCCGATACAAGGAAAATATAACTTAAGCAAAACAGGAAAAATTGTTGGTGGAGAGGAAGTGTTAATTGATGCTCCAGAAAATGCAGCAGGATGTACTAGAGATTATTTAGATCTTAGATTAAGTAATAAAGCGGTTATTGGTGATTATGAAGGTACTGACTGCAGTTTAACAGAAACCAGCGGAACTTACGTACGATCTCATAATGATTTAACGATTACTATTGGTAATTTAAGTACAACCAGCGATATTATGAACCTTACTAATAAGGAACTAAAATTGAAGGATAAAACTACTGGTGAAATAACGGTTTATACCAGATAATTCCACTTATTTTACATAAAAACGGAAATAGCTTTTTAAGATATTTCCGTTTTTTACTTTTATAATAATACCTTCAAATTTACATTTTTGGGAATGTAAATGTATGAGGAAATATTTTTTGGTCTTCTTGCTGCATATTCAAGGCAATTTTATACTAAATTATTCGTTTTAGTATTTAAATTACACCTCTTCGTAATTAAAAAATCCCTTTATTTTTAGCACTTTCAGCGCACAATTAGTGTGTAAACTGTTTACATGTGTAAAAAAAATACACACTTCATTTTTGTGTCCTAATTTGTAACATCTTAAAATTCAGTCAAAAGACATTATGGCACGCGGCTTGTAAATTGGGTACATGTCAATCTTTTATAAAAAATAAATTTTAGCGCTTATTTAAGTAAATGCACAAAATCAATATCATTTTAATAAAAGCCAATAAACAGAATTAATACAACAAATAAGACATGGAAAGTGAATCAATTATTTCAAAGCAATTTTATGCCGGCAGCGATATAAGCAAAGACGCACAAATAAGCACTTCAATTTTTAAAAGCAACAATACTAAAACAAAAAAACATATCGAACGACCAACAAGTCCTTTTGGATTTATGGTACTTGCAGGGACTTTTTTACTAATGCTTACCGGCGCTTTTTTTGTATTTCAGTTTCAACCTGATTTTGATCAGCTTCATTTTGAAAGAATAAATTCGACTGGCGGACTTATATTTTTAGGGATTACTGTTTTTCTGTTTGTTTTTAAAGGCGGTATTTTTCTTTATAATTTATTTCTGTACTTGAAATACAAACCTGTAGAATCAGTATCTGATGAATTATTACCAACTTGTACGGTAATTGTACCTGCTTACAATGAAGGCAAATTGGTTTATGATACTTTGATGAGTTTAGCCAATAGTGATTTTCCAGAGCATAAATTGCAGCTTTTGGCAATTGATGATGGAAGCAAAGATGATACTTGGTATTGGATTCAACAAGCAAAAGTAAAATTGGGTGATCGTGTAGCGATTTTTCAACAGCCTAAAAACCAAGGGAAACGTCATGCACTTTACCGTGGTTTTAATTTAGGAACTGGTGAAATTTTTGTAACGGTTGATAGTGATTCAATCGTTAAAAAAGATACTTTAAGAAATTTAGTAAGCCCGTTTGTTACCAATGAAAAATGTGGTGCCGTTGCTGGAAATGTTCAGGTTTTGAATAATAAAAAAGCAATTTTACCAAAAATGCTGAACGTAAGTTTTGTAATGAGTTTTGAGTTTATGCGTTCTGCCGAAAGTATGCTTGGATCGGTTCTGTGCACACCGGGAGCTTTGGCTGCATATCGCAGTACGGCAGTTTTTGAATGTCTGCCAGAATGGATTGAGCAGACTTTTATGGGACAGCCATCAGATATTGGTGAAGATCGCGCTATGACAAACATGATTTTAAAACAAGGAAAACATGTATTGTTTCAACGAAATGCCATTGTACTTACAAATGTTCCAGAAGATTATACTGGATTGTATAAAATGTTTATAAGATGGGGAAGAAGTAATGTTCGTGAAAATATTATGATGCTGAAATATGTCTTTAAAGATTTTAGAAAAGAGTCTAAATTTGGAGCCAGATTATTGTGTACAGATCAAACATTGCGAATTATTATGACGTATCCGTTTTTGATTTTTATGTTTTATTTTATAGCAACACATCCTTTATTATTTATCAGTGCAACGCTTTTAGGAATATTGATTGTGTCTAGCTTTTCAATGTTGTTCTATGCCAAAAGATATTCTTTGGCAGAATCATTTTGGGCTTATTCATACAGCGTTTTTTATACCTTCGGATTGTTTTGGATTGCTCCATATTCCATAATTACCGCTCGTAAAAAAGGATGGCTTACTAGAGGTTAATATTTTCGCAAACTACTATTTATATTTAATTCTGAAAACTCCTGTCTACCACTAAACAGGAGTTTTTTTTATGTCTTGCTTTTTTTTCCATATATAAACCGTAAAAGCATTTGTAAAAGCTAAGATCCACAAAACCGGACTTGTAAAAAAGCTTTCGTAACTCCTGCCGTTTGGAATCTCAACATACGGGACTGTTATAAAAACATCTAGAATTAATGCTGTAGCAGACATTATAATTCCTAATTGTAAACCACTCATTTTATATTTTTTCAGATAATAAAACTTAGCCGCTCCAATGGCAAAAAATACAATAAAAATTGTGGTAAGGATTGACTGCCATAAAAAAGATTCTTCTAAAAAATAGACTTTTTCTAATACATAAAAGGAAAGACTTACTGCGATCCAAACTAAAATTCCCGAAAAAAAGGCTCTAAAAAATCGCATGATCTTAAACTTTTAGATTCCAAATTCCAGTCTTGGCAGTTTCTTTTGCATAAAGGCTGAAATCCTTCGCTTTTCGTCCAAGTACATTTTCAATATCTTGAGTAATGTGAGAATTTCTTCCGTCTAATACTTGTTCAAACAGATAATTTACGAGCCAAATGTGATCTTCAGGAACCTGATATTCTCGTAACATCTGTGTATATTCTTCGAGTGATAAACTTTGAAAAGTTATATTTCTGTCACTGGCTTCTGCAATTTCATTTACAGCCTGTTTAAAAGTCAATAATCTTGGACCAGTTAATTCGTAAGTTTTTCCGTTATGGCTTTCATTCAAAAGTACAGTCGTTACAACATCGGCAATATCATCGGCATCCGTAAAAGGTTCAAGCGCTTCAGCTCTTGGCAATGCCGTAAATCCAGCCAAAATTGGCTCTAAGAAAAAGCTTTCGCTAAAGTTTTGATTAAACCAGCTGGCACGTACAATTGTCCAATTATGAGCATTTGTTTTTACAATTTCTTCGCAAATTTGAGCTTCTTTTTCGCCTCTTCCAGAAAGAAGCACTATTTTTTGCACACCGTTTTTTGTCGCGAGTTTTGTGAAATTTTCTATCGCTTCTACAGCAGAAGGAATAGCTAAATCGGGTTGAAAAGTAATGTACACCAAATCAATATTTTGAAGTATTGCATTCCATGTTTCAGGTTTTTCCCAGTCAAATGGAATTTTTTCATTTCGTGAACCTAAACGAATTTCAACATCCGAATTATTTTGCAATCTTTCAACAACTCTGCGTCCTGTTTTTCCATTAGAACCCAAGACTAAAATTTTCTTCTTGTTCATATCAATATCTTTTTAAATGAATACTGATACAAAGTTGATTAGATTAAAAAGGAATCATTTGTTTGAAAAGAATTATGATTTGTTTGAAAAGAACTGCTGTTTTACATCATTTGGACGTTGACCGAATTTTTTCTGAAATGCATTCGAAAACGAACTTAGACTTTCATAACCCACTTCCCATGCCGATTCTTGTACTGTTTTTTCGCTTTCGCGCAATAATTCATAAGCCTTATTAAGTCTTTCTTCCTGCACATATTTAAAAACAGGAATACCAAAAAGCTCCTTAAAATTCTTTTTTAGTTTATTGCTGTTTAAACCAACCATTTGAGATAATTGAGTAATTGAAGGTGGTTTTGAATAACTGTTTGTGACAATCTCTTTTGCTTTGAAAAGTTTGTTTTTGTCTATTTCAGAAAAATCGGCTTTTGTTTCAGAAGTTAAAAGGGCAAAAAAATGAGCTAAGAGTTCATTAATTTGACTTCTTAAAAATAACAGTCTTGTATTGCCGCTGTAAGTAGTGTTGAATATTTTTTGAACGGCAAGCTGCATGTCGAGTGTCATATAATAAGACGGACCTTTTACAAAATGCTCTTTCGGATTTAATAATTGCGGCAGATGATTTTCAAAAATTTCTCTTTCAGCCTGCGGAAGGGAATTTAAATGTTTCGGTTTTGTAAAAATACTGATAGACTGTAAAGGTTTATCAGGTTCTATTTTATGTGAGAATTCTACTTTTTGATTACCAAAAAAACAAATGGCAAGACCTGTTGTGTTTACCAAATATTTAGTTTGATCATTATGCTTGATCTCTAATTCGACATTACCAGAACCATAAAAAGCAAAACCCACCGCATCGCCGTCGATTTCGCATTTTTGAATTATTGTTTTTGTGGTATTAGATTGTTCTATCAGCACAATAAAATCGTTCAGTTCTATAATATCTGTTGTCATAGCAGGAAGATACAGTTTTGAAAAAGCAGGATAAGGTACTATTTATTTTTTAATCCTGTATTTAGGAGTGTTTCGTTTGTAAGCAAAATAAAAGTGACAGCAATTTAATTTTTATAGATTTAAAGAAATTAGCTGCATGAAAAATGGTTTTAACATTTTAATTTTAAGAGTAAATGTATTAATGTTTTGCTAAAATTTTTAGGAAATTCTTTTTTTTATTTTAAAAAACTTGAAAAATTTACATTTTGAGAGCTGTATTTTTAGATTATTTTAAAAGAGCTGTAAATTTGGTGTAAATCAAAAATAAATGTTAAAATGTTAACTAAAGTTCTTGGGACATAACAAATTAAAAATATTCAAATATTTTATTATGTTTGCTGAAACTTACCTTTTCAAACTAAAATCAATTGTCAAAACCAGACCTAAATCAAGATGTCATTTTAATAGACCGCTTACGTAATGGGGATGAAACTGCTTTAACTGAATTGTACAATAAGTTTTGGCAGTCTTTATTTATGTCTGCGTATAATGTTTTGAAAGATAGAGAATTGTGTGAAGATATTATTCAGGATATTTTCATGAATATCTGGCACAACCGCGAAAAAATAGAAATTCATATTTCACTAAAAGGCTATATGTACGCCTGTGCGAGATATCAGGTTTTTAATCATCTGAGAAAAAACAAAGACAAAGTTCATGTCGAACTTTTTGATGATTTAGAAAAACGTTTCTTATCTACAACTCCAGAAACACAGTTAATGCACGACGAACTTGTGCAGCAGCTTAATTTAATAATTGCAGGACTTCCAGAAAAATGTCAGGCCGTTTATAAATTAAGCCGAGAAGAACAGCTGAGTCATAAAGAAATTGCCGAAAGGCTTAATATTTCTACAAAAACAGTCGAAAATCATATTACAAAAGCCTTGCATACCATCAGATCTTCGATGGGTGAAAGTATGAGCATGGCTATGATTTTATGGCTGTCAAAAAATATCTTTTAGCAGAAAAACAAAAATGCAGTGAGTGGGGTAGTGATGCGTGATTTTTCTTCTTTTTTACTTTTTTTTCAAAAAAAAATCAAAAAAATACAATTTGGAGTAGGGGGTATGTTCCTTTTTGGTTACTTATCTTATATACTCCCGATATAATACAATAAAAAATGAAAAAAGAGGATTTCTTACTGTTACTAAATAGATATCTTTCCGGTGATACCAATCTCGAGGAGAATAATAAATTATTGAATTATTACGAAAGTTTTCAAACAGATAATGAATGGGATAAAACTCTGGGAGCTAAAGACGAACTAGAATTTAAAATGAGAACTCGTCTTCAAAATGCCATCCAAGCAGAAGAAAATAGAGTAGTTCCTATGCAGCCTTTTTATACTACGACTAAATTTAAATTTATGGCAATGGCCGCATCGCTGTTACTATTGATTTCTATTTCTTTAATTATAAATAAAATAAATCCTCTTAAAATAGAAACTCCTGCAGTTGCTCACAAAGAAATTTTAATAGGAAGCGATAAAGCAACGCTGACTTTAGAAGATGGTTCTGTAATTGCATTAGAAAAAGGGAAATCGTATACAAAAGGAAATGCTGCCAGCAACGGAGAAAAACTAGTTTACAATTCAAATGGGAAACCTGCGGTAAGCGCCAATAATCTTTTAACGATTCCACGAGGCGGGCAGTTTTTTGTACAGCTTGCTGACAGTACGAAAGTATGGCTGAATTCGGAGTCGCAATTAAAATATCCAGTTGCTTTTGTTGATGGTGAAATCAGACAAGTAGAACTAGTTTATGGAGAAGCTTATTTTGAAGTATCGCCAAGTACAAAACACAAAGGTTCGAGATTTAAAGTAAAAACTCAAGAGCAGAATGTTGAGGTTATTGGAACCGAGTTTAATATAAAGGCTTACAAAGACGAACCTGCTATTTATACCACTTTGGTAAAAGGAGTAGTTGCTGTGAGCAATGCTGCACAAAAACAAATTTTAACTCCAAACAAGCAGTCTAAAATAACGGAGTACAACGGAAATATTGCAGTTTCTGAAGTGGATGTTTACAATGAAATTTCTTGGAGAAAAGGATTGTTTGTTTTTAAAGGAATGCCGCTGAAAGATATTGCAAAAGTATTATCAAGATGGTACGATGTAGATATTGTATTTGCAGATCCTGCGCTTGGCAATGTTAAGTTTAATGGGGTTTTAAATAAAAATCAAAAATTAGAAGACATATTAACCACCATCAAGAATATCAATTTTATTAATGCCTATGAGAAAAAAGATAATAAGATTATAATCAAATAAAAAAAGAAAAGGGATTAAAGTTTAGACCTCTCACCGTACTGCGCTTTATCCCTTTCTGTGTATTAATCAGTAAGTCAGTTTTATTAACCAACCAACCAACATGTAAATTTATGAAATTTAAATTAACCAGTGCCTATTTCTATTTTAGAAAGAGGATAATTATTAACATTATGAGAACTTTTATCTTCTTGTTTTGTACTACAATTTTTGGTTTTTCTCCCGTAAATCTATTTTCACAAAACACGAAAGTTGTAATTACAGCTGATAAAACAGTATCTGTTGACGAAGTTTTTGACATCATTACAAAACAGACCAACTATACTTTTATTTATCAGGAAGATTTATTTAAAAAATCACCTAAAGTACATTTAAAAAAGGGAAAAATTAAAGTAAATGATTTATTGGAAGCCAGTTTTTCCAATAAAGATTTTGATTTTAGTTTTTCTGCCGGAAATACCATTATTGTAAAAGAGAGAGTTGCTGAGAAAGTTGTGGCTCAGTCCAAAATGATCGAAATTAAAGGAACTGTTACAAATGAAGCCAAAGAACCTTTACCAGGAGTTAATATAAAGGTAAGGGGTACAAATGCAGCAGCACAAACCGATTTTGATGGAAAATATACAATCACTGCACCAGAAGACGGGCAGATGTTATTTACCTATATTGGTCATAAATCGCAGGTTGTTGAGGTAAATAAACGAAAAGTAATTAATGTTACAATAGCGCAAGAGACAAAAGAACTTGTGGGAGTTGTTGTAAATACAGGAGTTACGGTTCGTAAGAAAGAGTTAATTACGGGTGCCGTTACTGTTTTTAGAGGTGAGGAACTAAGACAGGTTTCTACGCAAAATGTTGTTCAGGCTTTAAAATCATTAGACCCGTCTTTTATTGTTGTTAATAATAATATTGCAGGATCAAATCCGAATATTCTGCCAACAATTGAGGTGAGAGGGCAGACGAGTTTAACAGCAAATCAGGTAGATAGTCAGTTTAGAGACGATCCCAATCAACCTTTGTTTATCTTGGATGGATTTCCAACTACCTTACAGCAAGTTGTTGATTTAGATATTAATAGAATTGCGAGTATTACTTTATTAAAAGATGCCGCATCAACAGCATTATACGGTTCTCGTTCTGCAAATGGTGTTGTGGTTATCGAAACGAACAAACCTCTTCCAGGAAAATTACAGTTTTCTTATGTGTATAATTCCTCATATGAATTGGCTGATTTAAGTGTTTACAATTTAATGAGTGCCGCACAAAAATTAGAGTTTGAAAGACTTTCTGGCGCATTTATTATCAAAGATGGAACTACTGAAACTACCCCATTAACTTGGGATAAAGAGTATAACAGACGTCTGGCAGCGGTGCGCAGCGGTGTAAATACGTACTGGTTAAATGAACCGATTCAAATGGGAATTACATCTGGGCACAGTTTAAATCTTGGAGGAGGTTCTGATGAATTTAGATTTAACATGGCTGGGAATTATAAAACGCTGACCGGAACAATGAAAGGTTCAGAGCACGATACTTGGGGATATAATGCCACTTTGACTTACAGAAAAAATAAATTAAACATTAATAATCAGTTTTTTGTTTCTGGAGGAACAAACCAAGAATCGCCATACGGTTCATTTGAAACTTGGGCAAAAGCAAGTCCATATTATCCAAAGTATAACGAAAATGGAGTCATAACTCGTTATATGGACGGAAGTTCATTGCCTTTAACTAGTTCGCAAACCATTGTAAACCATCCGGCTAATCCACTTTATAATGTCTTTTTAGGAAGTTATAATAAAGGAAAAGATTTTAATTTTACGAATAACTTTGCGATTAATTATGATATAAATGCGCATATAAAAGCAACTGGAGCTTTATCTGTTTCAAGACTTGAAAACAATAATGCAGTTTTTACTTCTCCAGATGATACTCGTTTTATTACTAATATTGCGACAGAAAAAGGAACTTACAGCAAATATGACGCGATTACAGATAAATGGAACGCTAATCTAGGTGCAACATATTCTAATGTTTTTAAAAATGTTCACTCCTTTAACTACACGATTAGAGCGTCGGCATTAGAAACAAGAAACAATTCTTATAAATCATTTTTACGAGGATTCCCTCTTGGAGTTCCCGGAAATCCTGCATTCGCATTTGGATATGAGCCAAATGCTAAACCAGAAATTTATACAGAATTGATAAGAAGCGTCGATTTAACCAATCAAATTAACTACGCTTACGACCGCAGATTTTTATTCGATTTTACCCAGACAATTTCAGGAGCGACCAATTTTGGAACAAACAAAAAATATTCGCCTTATTGGGGAATTGGTTTTGGATGGAACTTGAACAATGAGTTTAAAATGAACGAAGATATTGTCAATATTTTTAAAATACGTGCCAATATCGGTCAGACTGGAAATCAGAATCTAGTAGGTTTTGCTTCTTATGATGTATATGCTTATAACCCAAATACAAATGTTTTTGGTCCAGGATTAGGAGTTTCTCAAATTGCAAACCCAGATTTAGAAGCACAAAGAACCAAGGATCTGTCTTTAGGATTGGATCTTGCTATGTTTAGAAATAGATTAACAATGACTTTGGGAGCTTACAAGCGTAAAACCTCTCCACAAATTGTAGCAATCGACCTTGCAGCTTCGACAGGACTTAATGGTTATCCTTTAAATTTGGGGTATTTAAATACACAAGGACTAGAATTAAAAATGAATTACAATTTTATCTACGATTTAAGCCGAAATTTTGTTTGGGGAATTGGGATAATGGGAGCTACAGGAGAAAATGAATTGGGTGGTTTTGGTAATGCATTGGCTTCTCTGAATTCTGAGGCACAAAAAACAACCAGTTTGACAAGATATTATGATGGAGCAAGCAGTAATGACCTTTGGGCTGTACCATCATTAGGAATTGATCCTGCAACTGGAAGAGAAGTTTTCTTAAAGAAAAACGGTCAGACTACTTTTATTCTAGATAAAAAAGATGAAGTAGTAATGGGAAATTCTAGAGAAACAGCTACAGGAGTAATTTCTACAAACTTAAATTACAAAGGTTTTAGTTTCGGATTATTTGTGCGTTACAGTTTTGGTGCAGAAAGATTTAACTCTGCCTTGTACAACAAAGTAGAAAATATTTCCAGAGATAATATTTTTGATAATCAAGATGCCAGAGCTTTTACAGATCGTTGGACAACTCCTGGTCAAATGGCACAATTTAAAGCGATAGGATTAACCAATAATACACCTATTTCATCACGTTTCATCCAAAAAGATGATTACATCTCTGGAGAATCTATTCGTTTAGGTTACCGTGTTACAGATAGAGCTTGGTTGAAAAGAGCAGGTTTGACAGCATTAGGATTTAATGCTTTGGCAAACGAATTCTTCCGTGTTTCAACTATTAAAGCAGAACGCGGTATTTCTTATCCTTTCTCAAGAATATATTCTTTGAGTCTTAATTTATCATTCTAACACAGAAATTATGAACAAGTATTTATATAAAATTACATTCCTTTTACTTGCATCTTTAACGGTAGCAAGCTGCAGTGATTTTTTGGATGTTGTGCCGCAAGATAAAATTTTAGAGGATCAGGCTTACAGCTCAGAAGCTGGCGTACAGAATGTGCACAACGGACTTTATCTTCAGCTGGCAGTAAACAATCTTTACGGCAGACAGCTCACTATGGATGCTGTTGAGATTTTAGGACAGCAGTACAATATGTCTGGATCGCATGTTAAAAATAAAATAGCAACTTATTCGTATGATGAAACACTTCCAAAGAACACTTTTTCTGCAATTTGGCAAAGTGCTTTTACAACCGTTTTATCTGCAAATAAATTTTTAGAAAGTATTGATCAGCATACCGAAGTTATTTCAGCTGAAAAAGCAAATATTTTAAAAGGAGAAGCGATTGCTATCCGTGCCATGCTGCATTTTGATATGTTAAGATTGTACGGGCCAATTTACAAAGTATCGCCGGCAGATCCTTCAATACCTTATTATGATGCTGCAGTAACAGCAAATAAACCAATTTTACCAGCTAAAGATGTGATTGCAAAGATCACAACAGATTTAGATGCAGCAATAGCGCTTTTGGCGAATGATCCAATACTTACTACAGGGAAAACGGCAGCCTCTACAGCATTTGATTCAAACCCTTATTATTCTTTAAACCGCGGGCAAAGAATGAATATACTAGCGGTAAAATGTCTAAAAGCCAGAGTACTTTTATATGCTGGAGATAAAACAGGAGCGTTTACTATTGTAACCGAAGTTATAAATTTTGTAAAAGCAAATTCTTTTATTAATTGGACTCCGTTTTTAGAAGCTACAAACACTTCTAATCCAGATCGAATTTTCTTTTCTGAGAATTTCTTTGCACTTAGTGATTATACCTTATATACCAAACAAAAAGCACTTTTTGATTCTAGCTTAGACGATTTTAATATTTATGCTCCAATGTTGAGCAGAATAAATGCTGTTTTTGAGTCTAATGATAATGATTACAGAAGTTTGCCAAGCTGGAAAATTCCAATTACGGGAGGAAAAACCCAGAAAACATTTTTCAAATATGAAGACGTAACAGACAAAACTAAACTTTTCCGTTTACAGATCCCAATGTTTAAACTTTCAGAACTGTATCTTATCGCTGCAGAAACGGCACCAGTACCAGCTGATGGTATTGCATTTTTAAACACACTTCGATTCAATAGAGGTCTGACCAATTTGGCGCCTAGTGCAGTATTAGCTACAGAAATTACAAAAGAATATAGAAAAGAGTTTATAGGCGAGGGACAATTATTCTTTTACTATAAAAGGATCAATTCGACTGCAATTCCAAATGGTTCTGCATCTTCAGGAAATGTTACAATGAATGCAGCAAAATATGTCGTGCCTTTACCAGAGTCGGAAGTTAATTTTCAAAATTAAAAAAGTAATCATGAAAAAAATATTGATTTTAAGTATCCTTCTTTTCTCTTTGTTAGGCTTAACATCTTGCGATAAAGAAGAGATTGAAGTTTATAAAGACACCAATAACATTTATTTTCCTCTTGCTGTATTTCCAGCATATAATAATGCACCACTAATAGACAGTACTGGATTCAGTTTTAGTTTTGACAAAGCGGCTATTACCGGAAGAGTTTATCTTATTCCAGTACGAGTTCAAGGAACAGTAAGTGATGTTGACCGAAAAATTAAAGTTTCAGTTGATCCTTCAAGTACGGCGGTTTTAGGAACACATTTTTCATTACCTGAAAATATTGTTTTGCATGGCGGCAAACAAATAGATTCAATTCCTGTAACGGTTCATAGAACTTTAGATTTAAAAGACAAATCCGTAACATTAGTTTTAAATCTCGAAGAAAACGAATTTTTCACTGTAAATATGAAAGACAGAGTAACGAATGTTTTGACACAGAAAAAGATTAATTATACGCGTTTTAAATTGACATTTACTGACAAGCTGATGCAGCCAATTGGATGGCAGCCTGGTTCATTTGGTGTATTTACCGCTAAAAAATTCTTTTTAATGTGTGAATTGATGAGTCTAGATCCAGAAATGTTTAATCAGCCCGGAGGTTCAGTTGGACTTTCAATCCCTGAAATACTGTATTACGCAAGCTTCATGACTCGTTATCTGGCCGATCAAAAAGCCAATGGCAATACTATTTATGAGGAAGACGGAAAAGAAATGATATTTCGTTAAAACCATTCTTTAATTTAAAAATATAAAGCGATGTTTAAAAATATAAAAATACAGACAGTCATAATAGCACTCTTCTTTTTGGCATACGGCTGTGTAAGCGACGAAGGAAATTATAATTATGAGAAGATAAATGAGCTCAACGTAACTGGAATAGAAGCAGAATATACGGTATATACAGGAGATCAATTCAATATAATTCCCGATATAAAACCCACTTTAGATGGCAGTACAGATTCAGATCGATACGAATATAAATGGGTTGCGTTAAATCCTGCAAAATTGGCTTACGAAGCAAGAACGACTATTGCCACAACCAAAAACCTTGAAGGTATTTTAAAATTACCGCCAGCAAAATATAGTCTATATTACTTTATAAAAGATAAAGTAACGGGAATCAACTGGCAGCAGCCCATAATTACATTAAATGTAGTTTCGTCTATTTATGAAGGCTGGCTGGTTGTTGGAGATGTAGATGGCAAAGCCCGACTGGATATGGTTTCTATAATTCCAGGAATTCCGCAGCCACGTATTATTAATGATGTGTTAGATGCCGCTGGGTCTGCATTGAAATTAAAAGGAAAAGCTGTAGATGTAGAATCTTTTAGTGGGCCTTTGCCAGGAAGTATTATTTATGGAATCTATGTAACAGCATCAGAATCTGGAACAGCAAGATTAGAACCCGATTCTTTTGAATGGAATCAGACCATGAATATTGCATACGAAACCGTTGGAGGAAGTTTTCCAACAAATTTTGCAGTAGATTTTATGAAATGCCCTATTGGATCAGAAAATTTCCTGTATAAAGATGGTGATATTTATTATTATAATAGAGCACAGCAAATTAGATATGGATTGCCGCAAAATAAAGTAGATCTGGAAACTAAAACCTTTCGTGCTGCGCCTTTTCTTGCAGAAACTGGCGCAACAGGAACTGCAGTCTTCTTTGATGTTGATTTGCATCGTTTTCTACGCTTCAGTTATTCAAAAGGAAATTGTTCTGCAATGCCTCCTGTTACAGCTTCTCCAACAGTATTAGACTGGAATAATACCAACTGTGATTTGGTTTATATGACTAATTCTAATTTTAATTTGAATGAAAATTTTGCAGTATTAAAGAATCTTTCTACAGGTAAATTCTATTTGCTGCGTTTTAATACAAATGCTGTACAGACCTATTATAAAGAAATGTTGAATGCTCCAGATTTAAATAAAGCAACAAAATTTGCTGTAAGTCCAGATGCTGGATATTTATTCTATACCGTTGGTAATAAGGTGTATGAATACGACAGCGGAACACAATCTGCCAAATTGATGCTCGATAAAGGAAATGAAGAAATTACTTATCTAGGTTTTAGTAAGCGAGGTTCAAAAGTAATCAGCAAATTAATTGTGGGTTCTTACAGCACAACAGGAAAGTTAGAATTGTATACAGTTCCGCCTGTAAATGGAAATTTAATTTTGGAGAACAGTTATTCAGGCTTATGCAAAATTGTAGATGTTACTTATCGTGTACGATAATTACAAATAACTAAAACTTAAAAACTAAAATACCGAATGAAGAATAAAACTCAAACTTCATTCGGTTTCTTAAAACCCACATCTTATGAAACGTTTTTTTAAAATCGCAAGTGCAGTTTTGCTGCTTGCCTGCTCTTCTATTGCCTTAAAAGCACAGACACAATCAACTGACGAAAGTTGGGAATTAGCCAAAAAACAAGCCCAAACAGAGAAAAAATTAATCTTTGTCGATTTGTATTTTACAGGCTGTATGCCATGCGCACAAATGGACAAAGACGTATTTCCAAATCCTAAAGTAGCCGCTGTTTTAAGTGCTGATTTTGTGACTTTCAAATCCGATATTCTTAAAGAAGAAATCGGTAAAAAGTTATGTATGAAGTATGGTGTTACGGGATTTCCGACTTTTTTATTTATGAATGCAGATGGGAAAGTAATTGATATTGAAAGCGGTTTTCAAAACGTAGAGCAATTCACAACTTTACTGCAAAATGCAAAAGAAGCAGCTAAAAAAGGAATTTTCAAAAAGTATAGTACGAAAATTCAAGAAAAAGAGTATCCTGATTTTTACAAAGAGGCTTATTTGAACGGAAAAAGAAATGTTTCTTTTGAAACTGCCGATGCCTATTTAAAAGCACAGCCTTCATTAAGTGCCGAAGTTCCTTTCGTTATTATTAGCGGTTTAAGAATCGGACGTCAATACGATGATTTTTATTTAAAGAATGCAAAACAGCTTTATAAAGATTACGGTTCTGGAAGTGTGACCAATCATGTATTTACCATTTTACAGCGTAAGAAAAAAGAATTCGAAAAAGCGAATGATTTACCAGCTTTCAAAAAATTACTTGAAGAAATGAAACCGCTTTATTCTACGGAAGACTGGACAAAATTTGAGGGTATTTTATTGAAAGATTTTGGAGTAGAAAAAGTGGTTGTTAATCCTTCTTCTTTGCAAAAGTAAATCGAAATGAAAAAGATATTTTTATTTTCAATATTGATTTTTGGATATTCAGTTTGTGCTCAAAACAGCGCTCAAAAATCTATTGAATCTTTTGAAAAAGCCTTTCAAAATAAAAATTATAATGATATGAAAAATCTTTTGGCGCCTGAATTTACCGTAGGCGCTGGAGATTCTTCCTCAAATGAATTTTATTTAAATACTATTTTTAATGCTTTTCCAGTTTTGGATTCTATCCAAATTGGAAAATCGGCAACAATTAAAGACGAAACTTTTGTTTCGGCTGATTTTTGTTTTAAAGGAAAAGAAAAGAAACCCACTCAAATAGTTTTCAATAAAGAAAACAAAATACGCTATGTTACTTTTTTTGACGGATTATACAGAGTAGATCGAAATGCTGAGGTTAAAAAAGTGGCCAGTATTCCGTTTCAAATTATCGAAAACGGAATTGCCATTAAAATAAAATTAAACAAAGCTGATCGCGAATTTTTAATGCTTTTTGATACAGGCGCAGACGGAATGGCTTTAAATCCAGACAGCGCATATAAAGCAGGAGTTGTAGTTACAAAAAGCAAATCGGCATCTGTAGTCGGCGGAAGCCAGCAAGTGCAATATTCAGCAGATAATACCATTTATATTGGCGATCAGGTTTTAAAAAATCAAGGATTAGTTATTTTTCCAAAACATGGTGTTTACGACGGATTATTTGGCGCCAATTTATTACGCAACTATATCACATCTGTCAATTTTGATACGATGACCATTGATTTGTACAATTTTGGAAATTTCAATTATTGGGGAAAAGCAAAACCATTAGTTTTTGATTATAAATCAGGGCTTCCGGTAGTAAAAATGAATCTGACGTTTGAAGATAAAAAAACAGTCGAGGGCAATTTTACTTTTGATACCGGCGCGGGTTATGACTTAATTGCATACGGACCTTTTAATCATAAAAATAATCTGGAAGCCAGTTTAAAAACAGAATACACATCTGTTAATTACAGTTTAGGAAAGCAAACTAAAATTGTAGGCGGCGCAATACCAAATGTTGTTATTAATGGAAATAATTTTTCTGATGTAACAATTGCAGTTCAGGAATATGAAGAAGCCAATAAAAACTGGGCGTACGCCGATGGATCTTTGGGGATTGATTTAATAAAACGTTTCAATTTTACAATTGATGTACTCCATAAAACGGTTTATTTGGAACCAAATAAAAACTTTAAAAAGAATTTTTCATTTTATATCGCCGGACTTGATTTGGATTTTGACGAAAACCAGAATCTTATAGTAAAACGAGTTATAGACCAGCAAAATGAAGACTTGAAGCAAGTCAAAATTGGAGCAAAAATCACTCAGATTAATGATTTTGAAGCAAAAGATTTATTGAAACCAGAAAATCTTAGAAAACTAAAAAATAATAAAGAAAGTAAAGACCTGATTATTGAACAAGGTGATCAGTCGATGCGTATTTCAATTTAAAACAATCAAAAAACAAATAACTATCATGAAAAAACACATTTTTTATTTCATTTTGACCTTTGTAACGGTTCAAATGAGTTTTGCAGGCAGCATTTCAGAATATGCTGTAATTAAAGGAACAATTTCGATTCCAGATTTTCAGACTAAAGAAGTTACACTTTACAATGTTGAAGATGGAAAGCCAGCCGTTGCTGCTACCGCTAAAGTTAATCCGCTTGGGGAGTTTGGCTTTATGACACCAGTTTCAGCTGCTGGCTTTTATTATATTGATTACGGACAGTTTAAAAACAGAACTCAGTTAATCCGTTTGTATTTAGAACCAAAATTAGATATCAATTTGGTTATTAATAAAGAGCATTATGTTTTGAGTGGAAAAAATGTGGGGCAGAATGTTCTGGTTCAGAAAGCAAATGAAATATATAATGAATTTGCACCATTTGCAAGACTTGGAGGAAATGTAACTTACGTAGATTTTTATCCTTGGCTTGATAAAGGTGTTGCAAAAGCAAATGAATTTTCTAAAACAATAAATACAAAAGATACTAATTTCAATAAGCTATTAAAACTGGCTGTAGCAACAGATGTTGAAGAATCGACATATACTTTTTTCAGAATGCCTAGAACTGCATTTCCAGATAAAGACGACCGTCCGGCAGTTATAAAAACTTGGCAGACAGATAAAAAGTTTACAGATCCAGATTTGTTAAAATTACATAACGGTGTTGCTTTAATGTCGAATTATTTCTTTTATGTAAGTGTAAGCGGTGCCGCAGTTCCACAGCGTTTAGATATTGTTGAAACATTAAATCATATTACAGATCCTGCGCTAAAAGATGTGTATTTACGTGATGTAGTAGCAAATTCAAGAATGAAAATTGAAGAATATGAAAAAATTGCACCAAGCATAAAACCTTATATGATTTCTGCGACAAGCAAATCATTTTTATTAGAATATGAAAAAGTACTTCATAAAAATGTAGGTCAGAAAGGATTAGATTTTACCTATAATGATATTAATAATAAACCAGTTTCATTTTCTGATTTTAAAGGAAAATATGTGTACATCGATTTATGGGCAACTTGGTGCGGACCTTGTAAAGCAGAGATTCCTCACATGAAAAAAATCGAAGAAGATTATCACGGAAAAAATATTGTATTTGTAAGTCTTTCGTTAGACAAACCAAAAGATGCGCAAAAATGGAAAGATTTTGTTACCAAAGAGCAATTAAAAGGAATTCAGTTAATGGCAGATAAAGATTTTGGATCTGATGTAGCTAAAAATTACGATGTAAATGCGATTCCGAGATTTTTATTATTTGATACAAAAGGAAACATTATCAATTCAGATGCTTTGCGTCCGTCTAATCCTGAGTTGAGAGTGCAGCTTGATAAATTATTGAAGAGCTAAATAAACACATAAAAATATTTTAACACATAGAATCACAGATCAAAAAATTGAGATATTTTTAGAATCAAGATTTTCCACATGGCAGCTATGTTCTTTGATATTAAGTGAAATGCCTTTTTTATAGGCAGCTAAACTATGTTTCTATGTGTTTAAAAATATTTAAAACAGCAAACAAATGAAAAAAATATCGATAGTTCTTCTGCTTCTGACAGGTTTTATAAACTTGTCGCAAGCACAAAACTTTAAAGCAGCAGATCCAATTGCAGTCAATCAGAAAATAAAAAAAGGAATTCTGCCAAACGGAATGACGTATTATATTTACCCAACAGAGGTTAATAAAAATACAGCAAGTTATTATATCATTCAAAATGTGGGTTCGATTTTAGAAAACGACCAGCAGAAAGGTTTGGCGCATTTTCTGGAACATATGGCGTTTAACGGAACCAAACATTTTGAAGGAAAAGGAATCTTGAATACACTTCAGAAACAAGGAGCTGTTTTTGGAAAAAATATCAATGCGTATACAAGTACAGACGAAACAGTTTACAACTTAGACAATATTCCTTCAAAAGATGGCGGAGTTGTCGATACTTGTTTATTGGTTTTGCATGACTGGTCTAATTTTTTGTCTCTGACGAATGATGAAATCGATGCTGAGCGCGGTGTAATTACCGAAGAATGGCGTACGAGACAAAATGCAGGAGCAAGAATTTACAATCAGCTGGCGCCTTATTATTACAACAATTCACTTTATGCAGACCGCATGCCGATTGGTGACATGGAAATCATTAAAAACTTTAAATATCAGGTTTTAAAAGATTTTTATAAAGATTGGTATCGCCCAGATTTGCAAGCAATCGCAATTGTGGGAGATATTAATTCGGACGAAATTGAAGCCAAAATCAAGAAGCTTTTTGCAGATATTCCGACACCAGTAAATCCTAAAAAACGTTTTGAAATTGCAATTCCAGAAAGAGCAGAGCCAACTTTTAAACTAGCTTTAGATAAAGAAATTTCGGCTTCTAACATCAGTTTTATGATTCGTCACGTTTCAGAAAAACCAACAGGAACTTATGCCGAATTAGAAAAATCAACAGAAAGAAGCCTTGCTTTTTCTATCTTGAATAATCGTCTGGCAGAAATGGCTCAAAAACAAGAATGTCCATTTAAAAGTGCACAAATAGGGTTTCAAAAATATACGAGACTTAACGATATGTGGATGTTGAGCGTTTCTCCAAAACCAGAAAAGCAAGCGGAAGCTTTTGCAATGGTAATGAACGAATGGGTTAGAGCTTACAAATTTGGTTTTTCTCAAGGAGAAATTGAAAGAGCAGTTACAGAAACTATTTCAGGTTACGAAAATTATTTAGAAAAGCTAAACGAGATTTCACACAAGCAAGTTATCGGAATGGTAAAAGATGGTTATCTAAATCATGAAATAATTGCCGATCCAAAAACAGAATTTGAAATGGTAAAAAGCATTTTAAAAAATGTTGACACTAAAAAGCTTCAAGAGCAAATAAGTAAATTATATACTTCGCAAAACCGAGTTGTTACAGTTAGGGGTGTAGAAAACGAAAATAACTTAACACAGGAAAAAGCTTTTGATATTATCAAGAAAGCAGAAAATGATCCGTCATTACAGCCATATGTAGATGATTTTGTTGCTAAATCTCTTATGGATGGAGTGGATTTAAAACCCGGTAAAATTGTTTCTGAAAAAGAAACGAAAGAAATTAGAGCAACTACCTACATATTAAGTAATGGTATAAAAGTGCATTATAAATTTGCTGATAAGAATAAAAAATGGGTCACGCTGAATGCAAAAAGTTCTGGAGGATCTTCTTTATATTCCTCTAAAGATAAACCCTCAATTGCTGGTGCTGCAAATCTGGCAATGATGTCAGGTGTTGCATCATTTTCGAGTACCGATTTAGAAAAAGTACTAAAAGGAAAGATTGTAAATGTTTTGGCTGATATTGATAATTTGTCAGAAAGAGTTACAGGTAGTGCAAATACAAAGGATGCAGAAACGATGATGCAATTGGTTTACTTACGTTTTGCCAAACCAAGATTTGATCAGAACCAGTACAATTTGTTAAAACAAAACATACAAAATTCTTTGAAAAATAGGCAAAATGATATTTCATCTAAAATGAAGGACAGTTTAAGTTTTGCTATTTATGGTAAAAACAATCCAGAAGTTCGCATAGTAAATCAACAATTTATAGATGATTTATCTTTTGATAAAATGAAATCTTTCTATCAGGATCGTTTTTCAGATGTAAGCAATTTTACATTTTATATTGTGGGTGACATTAAACCTGAAGTTTTAAAACCTTTATTAGAAAAATATATTGCAAGTATACCTGGAATAAAAAGGAAAGAGAAGTTTAAGGATGATACAGTTGAATGGGTTTCTAATAAAATAGACACAGATGTTTTTATAAAAATGGAAACACCAAAGAGTTCCGTTAAAATTAAGTTTCAGGACAACTTTCCTTATTCTCAAAAAAATATAATTCTGGCTTCATTTTTAGGTGATATTTTAACTTTAAGATATACTGAAAGCCTGAGAGAAAAAGAAGGAGGAACATATGGCGCGCAGGTTAGTGGAAGTTTAGTAAAGCTTCCTAAACCTACTGTTAACCTCAATATAGCATTTGATTGTGACGCAGATAAAGTAGAACATTTATTGCCAATTGTATATCAAGAAATTGATAAAATCCGAAAAGGAAATATTTCGAATGAAGATATTGAAAAAACAAGTAAGAACTATATCAAAGCAAAAGCAGATCAGCAAAATTTTAATTTTAACAGCATGGATCTAATTTTCAATTATTTTGAAAATAATATTAATATGGATGATCCAAAAAATTACATTGATATTGTAAATGCAGTTACGGTAAAAGACATTCAGGATTTTGCAAATACTTTTTTTAAAAATGCAAAATCTTACGAAGTTGTTTTCAAACCATTAAAATAAACTGATTCTTTTTATTACCAAAGTTTAATTTGTATTTCCCTATCAAATAGTTTTTTTGAATTAGTAAGCAATTTTGTTTGCATAGCGGATTACTTAGAGGGTTGTTTTTTTGCTATTCAACCCTCTTTCTTAAAGATTTTAACCCATGAAAAAAAACATTTTTTTATTGGGCTTTTTCCTGTTGTTTTCCATATTAGCAAAGGCTCAGATATACAATCCCATAAAATGGAAAACCAGTGTCGAGAAAATTTCTGATACTGAATACGAATTGCAGGCAAAAGCTATTATAGAATCTGGCTGGCATTTATACAGCCAGGAAGTTTCTGACGGAGGTCCAATTCCAACACGTTTTAATTTTATTAAAGGAGCAGATTTCCTTTTAATGGATGCTGTAAAAGAAGAAAATGGAAAAACGGTTAATGATCCCGTTTTCAAAATGCAGATTAAGTTTTTTGAGAAAGAAACGACTTTTAGACAGCGTATTAAAATACTTTCATCAAAACCATTCAAAATCAATGCAGATGTTGAATTTATGGTTTGTAATGACGAAAACTGTCTTCCGCCAAGTTCAGATGAATTGGAGTTTACTGTGAGTCCTTCCGCGAAAGCGAAAACTTTAATAGAAGCTGCTTTAAAAACGGAAACAAAAATAGAGGTAACTGAACCCGCCGTAGTTGAGGTAAAAGAAAAAACAGAAAAATTAATTGCAGCAACAATTGTAAAAACGTCTCAAAAAGAAATTAAGAAAAACGAACCAAAAACAGTATCGAGAAGTTTATGGACGATTTTTTTATTGTCGTTTTTCTCAGGATTTGCTGCGTTGTTAACGCCTTGTGTTTTTCCGATGATTCCAATGACAGTCAGTTTTTTTACCAAACAAAGCAAGACAAGATCGCAGGGAATTAGAAAAGCCGTTTTTTATGGAATTGCGATTATTACTATTTATATTTTTTTGGGAGCTGTTGTGACATGGGCTTTTGGAGCAGATTCTCTAAATGCACTTTCAACAAATGTTTGGTTTAACTTGATCTTTTTTGTGCTTTTAATGATTTTTGCCTTTTCATTTTTAGGAGCATTCGAAATTATGCTTCCGAATGCGTGGGCAAACAAAGTCGATTCGAAGGCAGACAAAGGCGGATTAATTGGGATTTTCTTTATGGCTTTGGCTTTGGCAATTGTCTCTTTTTCGTGTACAGGACCAATCGTAGGGACATTATTAGTCGAAGCTGCTTCAAAAGGCGGAATTGCGCCTATTATTGGAATGTTAGGATTCTCTACGGCGATTGCATTACCTTTTTCTTTATTTGCCGCTTTTCCGGGGTGGCTGCACGCATTGCCAAAATCTGGCGGATGGCTTAATACGGTAAAAGTAGTTTTAGGTTTCCTTGAATTGGCTTTAGCCTTTAAGTTTTTGTCTAATGCCGATTTGGTGCTGCAATTACATTGGCTGGAAAGAGAAGTTTTTCTTGTAATCTGGATTGCAGTTTTTGGAGTTTTGGCACTTTATTTATTCGGAAAAATTACCTTGCCGCACGATTCTCCGTTACAGCATATTTCAGTAGGAAGATTAGCATTTGGATTATTGGTGCTAAGTTTTACCATTTATCTAATTCCTGGTCTTTTTGGTGCGCCTCTTAAACTCATCAGCGGATTCCCGCCGCCAATGCAGTACAGTGAATCTCCAAATGGATTTGGAAATTCTAATAATACTTCTATATCAAAAGTGCTTTTACCTGAAGGAGCAGAATTTGGTCCTCAAAACCTAATCAGTTTTCATGATTATGACAAGGGAATGGAATTTGCAAAAAAAACAGGGAAACCCGTTTTGCTTGATTTTACGGGACATGCGTGTGTAAATTGCAGGAAAATGGAGGAACTGGTTTGGTCTAGTTCGAAAGTTCTGGAAGTGTTAAAAAATGATATTGTGTTGATTTCATTATATGTGGATGATAAAAAAGAACTGCCTGAAAAGGAACAATATATTTCTGAAACAACCGGAAAAAAAATCAAAACCGTCGGGAACAAATGGAGTGATCTTCAAATTAAAACCTATAAAGCAAATGCGCAGCCGTTTTATGTAATAGTTGATCACAAAAGTGCTAATCTTACAGAGCCGTCTGCTTATAATCCTGATATTGAGAATTATTATAATTGGCTTAAAAACGGAATTTCTAATTTTAAATAAAGCATAGACAGAAAATTAGACCGTTATTTTTTAATCTCGCCAAGCCGCCAATTTTTTTAGGTTTTCTAATGAAAATAGGCTGCTTGGCGTTTTTGTGAGCAATTTTTGGTACGCATTAAAAAATGGTACAGAAAGAAATACAGCAAATAAATAAGTAAGAATTTGGGGATAGTATTACCGAATTTCGGGATGCACATTATCTTCTGGCTAGTCTTAACTTTGAGTAAATCAAAAATAGATTAGTTATGAGTTCTACCACTTCAAAATTCGATAAATTACTTAATGGTTCTCAAGAATATGGAAATGTGAACCACAAACCGGACTCTAGTAAAGAGGTTCAAATTAATACACCTGAAAAAACAATGCCTTTTTCAGATCAAATTGGAAACTATCAGCGAAACAAAGGGATTCCTTCAAAATCGTATAAAGACAGTAAAATTTATATTGTTGGAAGCGGTATTGCAGGAATGGCAGCAGCTTATTATTTTATCCGTGACGCTCATGTTCCTGGTGAGAATATTATTTTTCTGGATCAGCTTCATGTAGATGGCGGATCACTTGATGGCGCCGGAAATACTACAGATGGTTATATTATTCGCGGCGGACGTGAAATGGATATGACTTATGAAAACCTTTGGGATATTTTTCAGGATATTCCAGCTTTAGAACTTCCGGAACCGTATAGCGTATTAGACGAATACCGTTTGGTTAATGATAATGATCCTAATTACTCTAAAGCGAGATTGATTCATAATAAAGGACAAATAAAAGATTTCAGTAAATTTGGATTGGAGAAAAAAGATCAGCTTGCGATTATAAAATTGCTCCTTAAAAAGAAAGAAGATTTAGACGATTTAACCATCGAAGACTATTTTAGTAAATCTTTCTTAGAAAGTAATTTTTGGTTCTTTTGGCGTACTATGTTTGCCTTCGAAAACTGGCACAGTTTATTAGAATGTAAATTGTATATGCACCGTTTTCTGCATGCAATCGACGGAATGAAGGATCTTTCATGTCTCGTTTTTCCAAAATACAATCAATATGATACCTTTATTACACCGCTTCGAAGATTTCTTCAGAGTAAAGGCGTACAAATTGACTTAAACACACTCGTTAAAGATTTAGATATTCACAGTAATACCGAAGGTAAAGTAGTGGAAGCTATTATTACCGAAAAAAACGGGAAAGAAGAAAGAATTCCTGTAGGTAAAGATAACTATGTAATTGCTACAACAGGTTCTATGACTGAAGATACCTTTTACGGAGATAATAAAAATGCTCCAATTATAGGTTTAGACAACAGTACGAGCGGACAAAGTGCCGGGTGGAAATTATGGAAAAATCTGGCCGCTAAATCACCTGTTTTCGGGAAACCTGAAAAATTCTGTGGTAACATTGCAAAATCTTCTTGGGAATCGGCTACACTTACTTGTAAACCTTCTGCCTTTGTAGAAAAAGTAAAGGAACTTTGTGTCAACGATCCGTACTCAGGAAAAACGGCAACAGGAGGAATTGTAACCATCAGCGATTCAAAATGGTTAATGAGTTTTACATGTAACAGACAACCTCATTTTCCAGACCAGCCGGATGATATTTTAGTAATTTGGGTCTATGCCCTTTTTATGGACAAAGAAGGTGATTATGTCAAAAAAACAATGCCGCAATGTACTGGAAATGAGATTTTGGCTGAATTAGCGTATCATTTAGGAATCATTGATCAACTAGACAATATTGTTGAAAATACCATTGTTAGAAGTTCTTACATGCCATATATCACGTCTATGTTTATGCCGAGAGCAAAAGGCGATCGTCCTCAAGTAGTGCCGGAAGGTTGTACCAATTTAGGTTTAGTAGGGCAATTTGTAGAAACCAATAATGATATTGTATTTACAATGGAAAGTTCTGTGCGAACTGCCAGAATAGCGGTTTACGACTTATTGAATCTGAACAAACAGGTGCCGGACATTAATCCGCTGCAATACGATATTCGTCATTTGCTTAAAGCTGCACAATCATTAAATGATTATGAGCCAATAGTAGGTGAAGGACTTTTAAGAAAATTTCTAAAAGGAACTTACTACGAACATCTGCTTGTTGAAAATGCTGATGATGGGCAAGAGCACGAATCCTTCTTTAATGAACAATTAAATAAGTTAAAACATTGGATAGGAGGAATCAGAGATTAAAACATAATTGTATATAATATCATATTTCAAATAAATGACGTTAAGGCTTTTGCTTTAGCGTCATTTTTGCATGAATTAAGTTTAATTAATTATTAAAAGGTCACATTTTATAAGGAATTATACCTAATAAATGCTTATTTTTATACGTAAATTAGTTTTCCAAAAACAATATTTAAGCAGGATTTATATAGGATGGATCAACCTTACGATAAAATAAGAGATACATTAGCCTATTTTGAGGTTGATAATAAGTTACCCTATTATGTTTCTTCGGGTAAAAAACAAATGGAATATCCTCAGAAGCCTTTTCGGATGGATTATTATTCGTTGTGTATTTGTACTGAAGGAGATATCGATATTGCTATTGACGGACATCAGCATGATATAAAACAATTTACTTTACTAATTGCAAGACCTGCAACCATTATTGCTTTTCATAATAACAGCGAAGACTTTAGGATGAAATTGCTGTTTTTTGAAAAGGAATTTCTGCTTAAATACATATCTGATCCTTTTATCATTGAAAGACTGGCTTTTTTTAAAGACAGATCATTTGAGCTCATACAACTCAAAGAGCAAGATGCCAAAAAGCTTATTAAATTGATGAAATACCTTGAAAGTAAAATTGAGGCCGATTTGAAGTTTAAAGATGAAATTGTCAGAACCATTATATTCAATCTGCTTTTAGAAACAGCCGAATTATTACCAAAAGAAGCACCTGAAACAGTTTCAATTGCTAGTAATCCGAAAGATACTTATTTCCAGTTCCTTAATCTGGTTATGAATAATATAACGCAACATAAAGGAGTAAGTTATTATGCTCAGAAATTACATATCTCAAACAAATACCTGATTCAGATTGTCAAAAAAGCTGCAGACAAAACTCCGCACGAAATTATCGATGCTCATTTGTTAAAAGAAGCCGTCGTATTATTAGGAAATCCAGCAATCAATATAAGTGATATTGCTTATCGACTTAGATTTAATTCAGTTTCTGCTTTTGGACGTTTTTTTAAAAAACATTCTTCTATTTCTCCAACAGATTATCGCCGACTTCAAAATTTATAGAAATCAGTAAATTACATTTCTTTTTCTCTTTTTACGCGAAAGATTATTCTTAATTTAAACCGCGTTTTTATTCCATTATATTTATTTTTTTCTACAAAGTATTGCTTTTTAATTTATTTTATTATTTTTACTAAATCGATTTAGGAATTTTTACTCTTTCAAATTATCTTATGAAAAATACATTTTTTAGCTGCTTCTTTATATTGTTTTTAGTCGGATTTGTTACTGCGCAAGACCTTAAGTCTCCTAATGGTAACTTAACAATGAAATTTCATTTGGATCAAAACGGAACACCGGTTTATACTTTAAACTTTAAACAAAAAGCAGTAATTCAAGAAAGCAAAATGGGTTTTGTTATAAAGTCTGATATTTTATTGAATACAGGTTTTCAAGTTGCCGAAACGAAATTTCAGTCGGAAAATAGTACTTGGAAACCCGTTTTAGGAGAGCAAAAAGAAATACAAAATCAATACAATGAATTAAAAGTTGATCTTGTGCAAGAAAAGAGCAAACGAAAAATGTCTATTTACTTTCGTTTGTTTAATGATGGTTTAGGTTTTAGATATGAATTTCCGGTGCAAGACAATTTGCGCCACTTTATTATTCAAGAAGAAACAACTGAATTTAATTTGACCGGAGATCATAAATTATTTTGGATTCCGGGTGATTATGATACTAATGAATATAGTTATTCAACTTCAAAAATATCAGAAATGCAGTCTTTGGTTTACGATGCAACACATGTTCCATTAGCTGCGCAAACAACAATTAAAAATTTAGCTGCTCAAACGCCTTTAATGATGAAGACAAATGAGGGACTTTATATTAATATTCATGAAGCTGCGCTAAAAAACTTTCCGGCAATGTGCCTTAATGTAAATGACAAAACGTATTCATTAAGTTCACATTTAGTTCCAGACGCAGTTGGCAATAAAGGATATATTCAAACAGGAAGTTTCACGCCATGGCGAACTATTGTTGTAAGCGATGATGCTAGAAATATTCTATCATCAAAGATGATTTTGAATCTAAATGAACCTTGTGCTTTTGAAGATGTTTCTTGGATAAAACCAGTAAAATATATTGGTGTTTGGTGGGAATATTTTACAGGCGGAGGATCTACTTGGGCGTATTCAGACAATCAGGATGTTGTAATTGGGAAAACGGATTTTTCTAAGTTAAAACCAAATAATACACACGGAGCAAATACTAAGCATGTAAAAGAATATATAGATTTTGCTTCATCAAATGGTTTTGATGCTGTTTTGGTAGAAGGCTGGAACGAAGGCTGGGAAGATAATACTGCTTTTAAAAAAGAACATATTTATAGTTTTACCAAAGCATATCCAGATTTTAATGTGAAAGAATTAAGCGATTATGCGGCGAAGAAAAACGTTAAAATCATCATGCATCACGAAACAACATCATCAGTTTCTGAATATGAAAGACAGTTGAAAGATGCTTTAAATTTTATGGTTGATAACAATTACAATGCTGTAAAAACAGGATATGTTGGGCCAATTATTCCAAGAGGAGAACATCACGACGGACAGCAAATGGTAAATCATTATACTTATGTAGCAAAAGAAGCTGCGAAGCGTAAAATTATGGTAGATTCGCATGAAGCCGTTCGTCCAACAGGTTTGCATCGTACCTATCCAAACTGGTTTGCGCAAGAATCAGCTCGTGGAACTGAGTTTGAATCGATGGAAGGAATTCATCCGGATCATACTACAATTTTGCCTTTTACAAGATTAATGGGCGGACCAATGGATTATACTCCAGGAATTTTTCAAGGTGATTTATCAGTTTACGGAGCGAAGAAAAATAAATTGAGCACAACGCTTGTTAAGCAATTGGCATTGTATGTTACAATGTACAGTCCGTTGCAAATGGCTGCCGATTTACCAGAAAATTATATAAAGTTTAATGACGCTTTTCAGTTTATAAAAGATGTCGCTTTAGATTGGGATGAAACTTATATTCTAGAAGCTGAACCAGGTGATTATATTACTATTGCCAGAAAAACAAAAGGCAAACAAGAATGGTTTGTGGGTGCAATTACAGATGAAAATTCACGTACAGCTTTAATTGATTTTAGTTTTCTTCCAGCGGGAAAAAACTTTACAGCAACAATTTATGAAGATGGAAAAACGGCAGATTATAAAACTAATCCGCAATCGTACAACATTCGAAAAGTAACCGTAAACAGTAAGACAAAACTGAAACAAAAACTAGCATCAAGCGGAGGCGCTGCGATTTCTATAAAGTAGAAAAATGGCACACGGATGACGCGGATTCGCTATCGCGAAAACGCAGATTAACGCGGATTTTTTTTAGTCATTCTAATCTGTGGCAAAAAAGGTTTCACGCTCCCGATAGCTATCGGGATGGCAGATTTAGCAGGTTTTTTTAAATCATTTTAATCCTTTTATCCCGATAGCTATCGGGAGTGTTAAAAAGAAGATTCCACTTAGATTAGGCAGGTTTAAGTTATGTGCGAATTGATTAGTGATAATTAGTGAAATTAGCAGCAAAAAAATAAAATATAAAAAATATAAAAAATGAATACGAAAATGTACCCTTTACAGTTTGAACCAATTTTGAAAGAAAGAATTTGGGGAGGCGAAAAATTAAAAACGGTTCTTAATAAACCTATTGTTTCTTCTATTACAGGAGAAAGCTGGGAATTGTCTACAGTAGAAGGTGATGTAAGTGTGGTGGCGAATGGAGAATTAAAAGGAAAATCATTGACAGAACTTATTGATAAATCTCCAAATGATATTTTAGGAAAAAATGTTTATGCTCGATTTGGCAATCAATTTCCGTTGCTTTTTAAATATCTAGATGCACGCGAAGATTTATCAATACAAGTACATCCAAATGATAAATTAGCGAAAGAACGTCATAACTCTTTTGGTAAAACCGAAATGTGGTACGTTATGCAAGCCGATGCTGATGCAAGAATTATTGTTGGTTTTAAAGAAGACTCAAGCAAAGAAGAATATTTAGAAAATCTAAACAATAAAACTTTGGTTTCGATTCTTGATGATGTAAAAGCAAAAGCTGGTGATGTATTTTTTCTAGAAACAGGAACGGTGCATGCAATTGGAGCAGGATTGGTTGTTGCAGAGATTCAACAGACATCTGACATTACGTACCGTTTATATGATTTTGACCGAAAAGATGCTCAAGGAAATACAAGGGAATTACATGTTGACTTAGCGCTTGATGCAATCAATTACAATAAAGTAGATACACATAAAAAGTACGAAACAGTATCTAATCAATCGAATGTAATTGTAGATTGTCCTTATTTTACAACAAATATTATTCCGCTAGACGGCAAGATCGAAGGAAACAAAGACGGAGAAACTTTTACAGTTTATATGTGTATTGAAGGGACTTTTGAGATTAGATATGAAAATGTTAGTTATCAATATAAAA
The DNA here is from genome assembly GCF_002217395.1 of Flavobacterium plurextorum. Taxonomy (GTDB): domain Bacteria; phylum Bacteroidota; class Bacteroidia; order Flavobacteriales; family Flavobacteriaceae; genus Flavobacterium; species Flavobacterium plurextorum. The sequence goes on from NZ_MUHD01000027.1 coordinate 61,701, forward strand.
AAGGCGATACCGTTTTGATTCCTGCAGGAATGCGTAATTATGTGTTAGAAGGAGAAGCTTCAATTTTAGAAGTTTATATTTCGTAAAACTATAAGTGTTAATTTGATTTAAAAGAGCTGCAAACCAAAAAAAAGAGTTAAATTGCCCGTTAATAATTCAGTAAAGATTCTTAATAAAAGGATATTCATATTAAAATTATGCCGTTTTTATCTTATTAAAAATAACGATTAATGCTAAAAACACATATAATTACTGTTAAATATGATTATTATTGGCTTTAAAATAATGATTTGTTTAAAATAATATCTACAAAATCGTTTTAGTAACTATTTTTAGTTATATTTGTGATATCGTTAATAACAGCTTAATGAAAAATTAACTCTCTAGATGAAAAAAATAACTATTAAAGATATTGCAACAGAAGCTGAGGTTTCTATATCTACGGTGTCTTTTGTTATTAATGATAAAGGAGAGAAGATGGGAATAAGCCCGGCGGTAATTAAAAAAGTACAGCAAGTTGCTGAAAAACTTAATTATCGACCAAGTATGATAGCGACAAGTCTTCGAACAGGTAAAACGAGATCTATCGGGTTAATTGTTGAGGATATTTCGAATCAGTTTTTTGCTGATCTTGCGCGGGTAATAGAAGATGAAGCGAGAAATATTGATTATCGCGTTTTTTATTGCAGTACAGGCGGTAATGATGAACGTTCTGAGGAGTTAATACATAGTTTACTGCAGGCAAATGTGGATGGGTTTATTATTACTCCGACGCAAAATATAGAAAGCAGTATTGATTTGCTTTTGAGATTAAAAAAGCCGGTAGTATTAATTGACCGATATTTTGCAGGACAAAATGTGAGCCATGTTGTAATGGATAATTATGAGGCATCAAATTCTGCAGCAAAATTTTTGATCAATAAAGGTCGTAAGAACATAGCGATTGTCAATATTACATCTGAAATGATTCAGATGAAATCGCGAGAAGACGGATGTCGAGATGCATTAAAAGAAGCTGGTATTTATAATGATTCGCTGGTGCTTCATATGGATTACAACAGCACTGAAGAAACCAGAGTTGCAGCGATTGTAAGTTTTTTAGAAAAAAATCCGCAAATTGATGCCGTTTTGTTTTTAACAAACTATATGGGGCTTGCAGGTTTACAGGCTTTTAAAAAGGTTGGGAAAACGATACCAGACGATGTTTCGGTTATTAGTTTTGATGATCATGACAGTTTTAAACTTCATACACCAAAAATAACAGTCATTTCGCAGCCTATTAATGATATTGCGGTCAAATCGATACAATTGTTGTTGAGTCAGATGACTGATATGGAGAAATTTGAAATAGAAAAAAGTCTCAAAAAAGGAGAATTGATTGTTAGAGAATCAGTTTAATTTTTAAGAGCATAATCATAAAAAAAGAAAAAAACGATTCGTTTTTTTTTAGGAATTTTACTAAATCGTTTTAGTAATTTAAGTTCGAAATATTCAAGTATTGTGTTAATTTTTTTGAGCTGTTTACTATATCGATTGCTAAAAGTTATAGGAATGTTTACGTTGCTATTAAAGCATTGTATTTGTTGGGCGTATGCCTTATGAGTGCAATATTAAAATTGAGTTCAAATTTTTATTAATTATTTAAAAACAATCACGTTAAAACAAAACAAATTACCAATTACCAAAAAAAAAGCTTATGAAACGAATATTAGCAGTGTTAGGAATGGTATTGTTGTGCAGCTTAGGAGCTGTGGCGCAAAATCGATTAATAACAGGCGTAGTGGCAGATGCACAGAACAGAGGAATCATTGCTGCATCTATCGAGGTTCAAGGAAAACCGTTTAGTGCAATTACAGATACAGAAGGTAGATTTAAAATGAATGTTCCAGAAGGAGCAGTTACTTTAAATGTGTCTTCGATAGGTTTTACATCAAAGACGATAGTACTTCAGCCAGGCGAAAGTAAAATATCAGTTGTATTATTAGAAAATGTACAAGAATTAAAAGATGTTGTTGTAACATCATTTGGAGTTAAAAAACAAAAGAAAAGTTTAGGATACGCTGTTGGGGAACTTAAAGGAGAAGAACTAACAAAAAACAAAGAAATTAACTTAGGGAACGCATTACAAGGTAAAATTGCCGGTGTTAACGTTTCAGCACCAGTTTCTGGACCATCAGGTTCAAGCCGTGTTGTAATTCGTGGAGCAACTTCGGCTTCTGGATTAAACCAGCCTTTGTATGTTGTAGATGGTATTCCAATCGATAACAGTCAGCAAGGAAATGCTGGTATGTGGGGTGGAGCTGATAAAGGTGATGGTATGTCTTCTTTCAATCCAGACGATATCGCATCTATGTCAGTACTTAAAGGTAGTGCCGCTTCTGCTCTTTACGGATACAGAGGATCAAATGGTGTTATCTTGATTACAACTAAAAAAGGAAAAAGCGGAACTGGTCTTGGAGTAGATTTTAGCACAAACTCTACATTCAATACACCAATTAGTCTTTTAGAGTGGCAAGATCAATACGGATCAGGAGAGCCCGTAAACGGAGTTCCTACAAGATTTAATAATTTAGGAGATCTTAGAGAAAAATACGTATTAGGTTGGGGAGATAAATATGACGGAAAACCTACTCTTGCACTTGATGGAACTACTAGACCATATCAAGCAAACGGGAAAGATAACGTAAAAAATTTCTACAGAACTGGATATTCTTTCAGTAATACTTTAGCAATTTCTGGAGGAAACGAAACAACTAATTTTAGATTGTCTTTCGGAAATACAAAAGATGAGTCTATTTTACCAGGAACAAACTTTGGAAGAAACAACGTGGCTTTAAGTTTGAACTCGTCTCCGAACAAAAAAATTAGTATTGAAACGAATGTACAATATATTACAGAGAAAAGTCAAAACAGACCTTATTTGAACGATTCTCCTAGAAATGCTTCGTATACTACAACATTTTTAAATCCAGGAGCAGATATCAGATGGTTAAGTAATGGCTATGATGCAAATGGAGGTGAAGCTGATTATTTTGGATCAAACACTTACCAAACGAATCCATATTTTGCAACACAAGAAGATTTAAATAATGATCTTAGAAAACGTTTTATCGGTTCTGCAAAAGTAAATTATAACATTACTGATAAAATTTACGCAAAAGGTGTTATTGGTATGGATGATATCAACTACGAATACACTGAAATTGAGCCTACAGGAATTAACTACAGCCCAGGAGGATCATATGAGAACAGAGTAGAAGGACGTACAGAATATAATGCTTCTGCTTATTTAGGATACAAAGGTAATATTGTTGAGAATCTTTCATTAGATGCTTTCATTGGAGCTAACCGTCAACACAACAGATTTAGCGGAATTAAAATGAGAGGAACTAATTTTATTGTTCCGTTCAAATATTTCTACGGAAATACACAACCTGACAAAACAGAAAAATTATTCTCAGAAAGCGAAGTTAACTCACTTTTCTATTCTGCAGATTTAGGATACAAAGATTTCTTATATGTTAGTTTAACAGGTCGTCAAGATTGGTTCTCAACTTTAGATCCATCAAGCAACAGTACTTTTTACCCATCTGTAAGTACCAGTTTAATTTATTCTGAAATTATCCAAATGCCAGAATGGATGTCTTATGGTAAAATTAGAGCAGGTTGGGGTAATGTTGGTGGAGCTTTGCCAGACGCTTATGCTTTAGCATTAACATATTCTGCACCTGATGGACAAACAGATTCTTTAGGTCAGCCAATTTTAGGAGTTAATGGAGATACAGTTCCAAACAGAGGTTTAAAACCTTACAACGTTAGTACAATCGAATTTGGTTTCGAAAATACATTCTTCAATAATAGAGTGAGTACAGATTTGACTTTCTACAGCAAGAAAACAACTAACGATATTACTGATGCAGATATTTCTCAAGCATCTGGTTATAGAACAACAAAAATCAACGTGGGTGAAATCCTAAACAAAGGGGTTGAATTTGCAATCAATGTAAAAGCAATTAAAACACCAACTTTTGCATGGAATGTTGGATATAATTTTGCTTACAATGACAGTGAAGTACTTAATCTTTCTGATAAAATTACAACAAAAACACTTGAAGGAAATAGAGATTCTAGAGCTTCTGTAGTTTTAGAAAAAGGACAGCCTTTTGGAATAATCAAAGCTTACGATTATTTAAGAGATGCAAAAGGAAATATCGTACTTGATACTAACGGCCGATTCATGAGAGGAGATTTAATTATCGCGGGACAAGGTGTAGCGCCAATGTCTATGGGATTCTCAAATGATTTCTCTTATAAAAATTTCACACTTTCAATTTTTGTTGACGCTAAATTTGGTGGAGAAATCTACTCAGCAACAAACCAGTTAGGAACTCGTTACGGATTAACAGAGCAAACACTTGGCGGTCGTGAAGGCGGTGTAGCAGTAAGTGGTACAGATGTTAACGGTAATCCTGTAAACACTACAGTTTCTGCATACGATTACTGGAGAAGTTATAGTGATGTAACATCAAACTTCGTTTACGATGCTGATTTTATTAAACTTAGAGCAGTTTCTTTCAGCTATAATTTCCCAAAAGCAAATCTTGCAAAAACACCATTTCAATCGGTTAGTTTAGCATTTTCTGCTCATAACTTATGGACAATTTATGACAAAGTGCCAAACATTGATCCAGAGTCTAATTACTCTAATAGTAATGCACAAGGTCTTGAAAGAGCATCTATGCCATTGACAAGAAATTTTGGTTTAACTCTTAATGTTAAATTCTAATAACTAAAATTGAAAGATGAAAAATAAATTTATAAAAATATTCTGTGTTGCGATTGTTGGTGCAATGACACTAGCTTCATGCGACAAAGGATTCGAAGAATTGAATCAGAATCCAAATGCTTTGACAGATCCAGCTGTAAAATCTATGTTTACACTTGCTGAGATTTATGTTGACGGACAAGACTTTTCTAATACAAGAGGAAATAATATTTATGCTGCGCAAATTGTACAGCAATTTTCATCCTTAAGTGGTTCAGGGTCAAAATATACCTATTCATCTGAATATTCAGGAGCACTTTTTGGAGAAACGTATGGTAAAGGATTGAATCAGATTTTTCAGTTATTATCTGTTATAAAAGATACACCAGAAAATGCTAACGCTATTCAGGCTTTAAGAATCATGAAAGTTTTCTTGTTTCAAAAGTTAACAGATACTTATGGAGATGTTCCTTATTTTGAAGCTGGAAAAGGATACAACGGAGGAGTTTATGCTCCAAAGTATGATACTCAAGAAGCAATCTACAATGATCTTTTAAAAGAATTAGATGAAGCAGGAAGCGCTTTAGATGCTAATAAAGCATTTGTAGGCAACGCTGATTTGTTCTATCAAAGTGACGTAGCTAAATGGAAAAAATTAGCTAATTCAATGATGTTAAGAGTTGCAATGCGTTTATCTAAAGTAAACCCTGCAAAAGCTCAACAATATGTTGAGAAAGCTGTTGCTAAAGGAGTTTTTACATCAAATGATGACAGCTTAGTTTTAAGACATGATGCAGGACCACAAGGAGTTAAAACAAATCCAATAACTTCTTCATGGGTTAGGAACGACTTGAATAAAGGAGATGCAAATACAAAATTCAGTAAAACGTTTATCGATAATTTGAAAAACAATAACGATCCACGTTTAAGAATATTAGCAAAACTTGAAGCAACAGGAAATAATTCTCCAGCAAGCCAGCAAGGTCTTGCAAACGATGCAAGAGAATTTCCAGGTGGAGACAAAAGACTTTTCTCAGATCCAAATACGTCAACAGTATTGCGTTTAGATGCTCCTACATTAATTATGTCTTACGCTGAAGTAGAATTTATTTTGGCTGAAGCAGCTGTAAAAGGATGGAATGTAAACGGATCAGCACAAAAGCATTATGAAGATGGAGTAAGAGCTGCAATGCAGGTACTGACTATTTTTGGAGACAAAGTACCAGCAGTTACTCTTACAGAATACAACGATTACATGACAGCTCACCCTTTTAAATCAACAGGAACTGAAGCTCAAAAAATCGAACAAATTATTACTCAAAAATGGATTGTTTTATTGTTTAATGGTTTTGAAGCATTTTCAGAATACAGAAGAACAGGATATCCAGTTTTAGTTCCAGTAAATGACCCAACAGGAGAAACAAAAGGAACTATTCCTAGAAGATTAATTTATGATCAGTCAGAGTTAATCACAAATAGTGTGAATTATAAAGAAGCAGTACAACGCCAAGGGTTGGATTTAATGACAACTAGAATTTGGTGGGATAAGTAGTTTTAAAATTTTGGTTAGTTAAGTTGAATAAGCTCGGGAGGAGTATGAGTATCTCCCGGCTTATTTTTAATTTTCTATTTAATTTTCATTAAATTAGAGGGTTTGTATCCATAATTAGTTCTGTAGTTTTAATACCCTTTTTTTCGCAAAAGACAAAAGAGCTTATGCTGAAAAAGATGGAATTACTTTCAAAAGAACATACAATTGAGTGATCTTAATTTTTTAATTATTGAAGTGTAATAGAAAATCTTAAATAAACAATTTAAAAGATAAAACTTGGCAGCTGTAAAAGGGAAAATGATTTTCAGAATATTTTGTTAGTTACTGTTATTCCGTATTAAAAGCCCAAAAGAGAGGGAGGATTGTGGAGACGTAGTTTTCCTTCTCAAACTGCCAACGATTAAGTTGCAAAAGCATAATAATTAAGTATTGAGTTATAATGGAGTTTAAAAAGAACTTTTATTGGGTTTTGAGTATTTGTCTGGCAAATTTTTCATTTGTGGCAAATGCGCAAAACATGGAATTAAAAAAAGGATGGCAGTACAGAGAAACCAAAACTACAAAATGGTATCCTGCTTCTGTTCCCGGTGAAGTTCATACAGATTTACTCAACAATAAATTAATACCAGATCCATTTTACAGAGACAATGAAAAAAAGCTGGAATGGATTGAAAAGAAAGATTGGGAATATAAAACCACTTTTGAAGTAAGTGCTGCAACTTTAAATAAAAAAAATACGGAATTAGTTTTTGACGGATTAGATACTTACGCGTCCGTTTATTTAAATAATCAATTGGTTTTAAAGGCTGACAATATGTTTCGTCAGTGGCGTGTTGACGTAAAAAAGAATTTAAAGCCGGGAAAAAATGATTTATTGGTCGTTTTTAAATCAGCGCAAAATGTTGTTGATTCATTGGCCAAAAAAGATTTTCCGTTTGTAATTCCAGATAATCCTCGTGCCTATGTGCGTAAAGCACAATACCATTTTGGATGGGATTGGGGACCAAAATTCACAACTTGCGGAATTTGGAAAACGCCAAGATTAGAAGCGTATGATGTAAAAACTCCTGAGAAGCCATATGTTTTAGATCGAAAAATAGAACTGGTACAACAGCCTGATGATAAAGGAGCATCATTTTACTTTAAAATTGATGACAAGCCAGTTTACATGAAAGGGGCAAATTACATTCCATCAGATGCATTCTTGTCAAGAGTAACCAAAAAAGAGTACGAAAAAGTAATTGCACTTGCCAAAGATGCCAATATGAATATGCTTCGTATTTGGGGAGGCGGGGTTTATGAAGATGATTATTTTTATGATTTATGTGATAAAAACGGAATCTATGTCTGGCAGGATTTTATGTTTGCAGGAACAATGGTGCCGGGAGATGATGCTTTTTTTGACAATGTAAAAAAAGAAGTTCAATATCAGGTAAAACGTCTACGTCATCACAAAAGCATCGTTTTATGGTGCGGAAATAATGAAATCGATGAAGCTTTTAAAAGCTGGGGATGGCAAAAAAGCATGAAAATGTCAAAGCAAGATTCGACACGATTATGGAAAGACTATGTTCGTTTGTTTCAAGACAGTATTCCAAAATGGGTAAAAGAAGTCGATCCTAAAAGACCATATATAAGTTCATCACCTTTATTTCATTGGTCAAAAGCAAAGAGTATTACAGAAGGTGACAGCCATTATTGGGGAACTTGGTGGGGACTTGAAGATATTGAAGCGGTGCAGAATAAAACGGGACGTTTTGTAAGCGAGTACGGAATGCAGGCTATGCCAAATTACTCTTCAATAGAAAAAATTACGTTACCAGAAGACCGATATTTATATTCGGATGTTTTGCAAGCGCATCAAAAAGCCGGCAAAGGATTCATGAAATTAGATTCGTATTTAAATCGCTACTTTATTAGTTCAGACAAAATAAAGAAAATGAGTGTTGAGGATTATACTTACCTCACACAATGTTTGCAATACTATTCATTAAAAAATATTATAGGCATTCACCGTTCAAAAGCGCCGTATAATATGGGAACATTAGTATGGCAGCTTAACGATTGCTGGCCTGTTGCAAGCTGGAGTGTAACGGATTATTATGACAGACAGCCAAAAGCAGCTTGGTACGCCATGAAAGAAGCGTATAGAGATGATAAAACACCAGAAATTGATCTTACACGTCCAATTGATTTAAAACTGGAAGACCCAAAAATAACTTGGGAAGTAAAAGGAAATAAAGTGATTTTAAAAGCTTCAAAAGCCGCAAAATATGTATACGTTTCGATAAAAGGTTATACAGGAAAATGGAGCGATAATTATATAGATTTAAAAGAGGGCGAAGAAAGAACTATTTCTTTTGAAGGCAAAATAACAAAGCCAGTCCTGAAAGTTTATTCTCTATATGATGTTTTGAAGAGGTATTAAGGTACTAAGCTGCAAAGGTTCAAAGGTTCAAAGGTTTTTGTGTATAGACGCACTTTAGTGGATCTGTTTACCTTGCGAACTTAGCGAGACTCATTGCGCTCTTTGCGGTTATTTTTTGTGTTCTAGATTATTCTTTTGAGAGTAAAATAAGAAAACGAACCGTGAAAGTCTAGTCTCTATATAATGTTTTGAATAAGTATAAATAAAAAGCTTCTAAGAAGCTAAGGTTCTGAAGTGCTAAGTTTAATTAGCAAATCTTAGAATCTCAGAACCTTAGAATCTCAGAATCTAAATAAAAAAAATATGTTTACAAAGTACAACAAAATTGCTTTTAGCGGTATTTTAGCTCTAAACCTGTTTTTTGCCAATCCTGTTATTTCACAGGAAAAAAAGGTAAAACAAACAAATTCAGATTATACCCAATATGTAAATCCGTTTATTGGCTCTGCCGGTCACGGTCACGTATTTGTAGGTGCCAATGTTCCTTTTGGAGCTGTGCAGTTAGGACCAGTAAATGTTTTTGAAGGCTGGGATTGGTGCAGTGGTTACAATTATGCCAGTAATACTATTTTAGGTTTCACACACACTCATTTAAGCGGAACCGGAATTGGAGATTTAAACGATATTCTTTTATTGCCTGTATCAGGAAAAGTGCCTTTGACAAAAGGAACAAAAGAAGATATGGCAACAGGTTACGGTTCTTATTTCTCTCATGAAAATGAAGTAAGTAAAGCAGGATATTACAGCGTATTGCTTGATAAATATAAAATTAAAGCAGAGTTAACAGCAAGCGAAAGAGTAGGTTTTCATAAATATACTTTTAATACTGCTCAAGACAATCACGTTTTATTAGACCTTGCAGATGGTGTAGGATGGGACAAACCTGTAAAAACGTTTATAAAAAAAGTAAACGAAACCACTCTAGTAGGATATAGATATTCATCAGGATGGGCGGCAGATCAACGTGTCTTTTTTGCAATTGAATTTTCTGAGCCAATTTCAAATATGGCATTGTACGATGATAAAACTTCTGTAAGCGGAAACGAAGGTGAAGGTCTAAAAATGAAAGCAGTTTTAGATTTTACAACTTTAAAAAATAAAGAAGTTTTAGTAAAAGTTGGAATCTCACCTGTAAGTTATGAAAATGCAGTTATCAATATAAAAGCCGAAATTCCAAATTGGGACTTTAATGCTGTAGTAAAACAAGCAACTTCAAAATGGAATGCAGCGTTAAATAAAATCCAGATCAAAGCAGATGATAAAACAATGAAAGTTTTTTACACTGCTTTGTATCATACCATGTTTGCACCTTCAATATTCAATGATGTAAACGGAGATTATAGAGGAACAGACAAAAAAGTATACGAAAAAGCAAACTTTACAAACTACACGACTTTTTCACTTTGGGATACTTACCGTGGTTTACATCCATTGTATACCATTACGCAACAAGAAAAAATTAACGACATCGTAAAATCATTTTTAGCGATTTATCAGCAGCAAGGCAGATTACCAGTTTGGCATTTAATGGGTAACGAAACCAATACAATGAACGGAAATCACTCGATCGCCGTAATTGTTGATGCTTACATGAAAGGATATAGAGGTTATGATGTTGCATTAGCCTATGAAGCCATCAAAAAAACAGCGATGCAAACGCGTGAAGGAATGGATTATGTGCAAAAACTAGAATACATTCCTGCAGATAAATTGTTAGAATCTGTTGGAAACGCTTTAGAATATGCAATCGACGATTATTGTATAGCGTTAATGGCGAAAGATCTTGGTAAAACAGAAGATTATAACTATTTCTCAAAAAGAGCCAATTTGTACAAACTTTATTTCGATAAAGAAACTACATTCATGAGAGGTAAATTGACAGATGGAAATTGGAGAACACCATTTAATCCGCTTTCATCAGCACATAGAAAAGATGATTATGTAGAAGGAAATGCGTGGCAATACACTTGGTTAGTTCCTCAAGATCCTTATGGTTTAATAGAATTGTTTGGAAGTGAAGATAAATTTATTAAAAAATTAGATTCCTTATTCTTAATAACAGATAAAGTAGAAGGCGAAGAAATATCTCCAGATATTAGTGGTTTAATTGGTCAATATGCACAAGGAAATGAGCCAAACCACCATATTCCATATCTTTATGCATATGTTGGACAACCTTGGAAAACAGCCAAATTAATCCGTGAAATCGATGAGAAATTCTATTCTACAAAACCTGATGGATTGTGCGGAAATGAAGATTTAGGACAAATGTCTGCTTGGTATGTTTTATCATCAATGGGATTCTATTCTGTTAATCCTGCAAATGGAATTTACGTTATGGGAAGTCCGTTAGTAAATTCAGCAGTAATTCATCATAAAGAAGGAGTTTCGTTTACAATAAAAGCGATTGATAACAGCAAAACCAATATTTATATTCAGAAAGCTGAGTTTAACGGAAAACCGTATACAAAATCATATATCACACATGATATGATTGTAAAAGGAGGAGAATTAAAATTGTATATGGGAAGTAAACCATCTACAACTTTTGGTGTTAAAAAAGCAGATAGACCGCTTTAGATTTAAGATTTTAGAACATAGATTTTAGAAATAGGATAACAAGACAGAATATGAAAATAAAAAGTTTAATTTTTTTAGGACTATTACAGTGCTGCATTTTTGTAAATGCACAGGTTAAAGCATTAGATCCGGTAGAATATGTAAATCCGTTAATGGGTACACAATCTTTGCATAGTCTTTCAAACGGAAATACCTATCCCGCAATCTGCAGACCTTGGGGAATGAATTTCTGGACTCCGCAAACGGGTAAAATGGGAGACGGATGGGCTTACATTTATACAGCAGATAAGATTAGAGGATTTAAACAAACACATCAGCCGTCGCCTTGGATGAATGATTACGGACAGTTTTCTATCATGCCGGTTACTGGAAAATTAACTTTTGCAGAAGACGAAAGAGGAAGCTGGTTCAGTCATAAAGCCGAGGTTTCTAAACCATATTATTACAGCGTTTACCTTGCAGATTATGATGTTACAACAGAAATAACTGCAACAGAAAGAGCAGCGCATTTTCAAATTACATTTCCAGAAAATGAACAATCTTCAATTGTAATTGATGCTTTTGATAAAGGTTCTTATATTAAAATTATTCCATCAGAAAATAAAATTATTGGTTACACTACTCGCAACAGCGGCGGAGTTCCTGAGAACTTTAAAAACTATTTTGTACTGCAGTTCGACAAACCTTTTACAACCAATTATACTTGGCATGATAAAGTTTTAGAAAAAGACAAATTAGAATTAAAAGACGATCACGTTGGTGCAATTGTAGGTTTCAAAACTAAAAAAGGAGAAATAGTAAATGTAAAAGTTTCTTCTTCTTTTATTAGTCAAGAACAAGCTGAGTTGAATTTGAAAAATGAATTAGGAACTGCTTCTTTTAAAGAAACAGTTGCAGAATCTAAAAAAGAGTGGAATAAAGTTCTAGGAAAATTAACTGCAGAAGGCGGAAGCGACGAGCAATTAAAAACATTCTACTCTTGCTTATACCGTACAGCATGTTTTCCTCAAAAACAATACGAAATAAACGCAAAAGGAGAAATTGTACATTACAGTCCGTACAATGGTAAAGTTTTACCAGGTTATATGTATGCAGGAACAGGTTTTTGGGATACATTCCGTGCCTTATATCCATTATTGAATTTAGTTTATCCTTCTATAAACAAAGAAATGCAGGAAGCATTAATCAACGACTATAAAGAAGGCGGTTTCTTGCCAGAATGGTCAAGTCCAGGCTTTAGAAATGTAATGGTGGGTAATAATTCAGCTTCTGTAGTTTCTGATGCATATATTAAAGGATTACGAGGATATGATATCAACAAGTTGTATGAAGCTTTATTACACGGTGCTAACAACGAAGGACCAATGGATGCTGTTGGAAGACGCGGCGTACAGTATTACAACACTTTAGGATATGTGCCTTATGATGTGAAAATCAATGAAAATGCAGCTAGAACATTAGAATATGCTTACGATGACTTTACGATTTGGAAATTAGCAAAAGCATTAAATCGTCCTAAAAAAGAAATCAGTTTATTCGAAAAAAGAATGATGAATTATAAAAATCTTTATAATCCATCAATCGGATTAATGAGCGGTAGAAATAAAGACGGAAGTTTCCCTAAAGATTTCAATCCGTTTAAATGGGGAGATGCTTTTACAGAAGGAAATGCATGGCATTACAGCTGGAGCGTTTTTCATGACGTTCAAGGTTTGATTGATTTAATGGGCGGACAAAAGAAATTTACTGCAAAATTAGACGAGGTATTTTCAACACCGCCAATTTTTGATGACAGTTATTACGGATCAGTTATTCATGAAATTCGCGAAATGCAGATTATGAATATGGGACAATATGCGCACGGAAATCAGCCAATTCAACACATGATTTATTTGTATAATTATGCAGGTGAACCTTGGAAAACGCAATATTGGTCACGTGAAGTAATGAACCGTATGTACAAACCAACGCCAGATGGATATTGTGGTGATGAGGATAACGGACAAACATCAGCTTGGTATGTATTCTCTGCAATGGGATTCTATCCAGTTTGCCCAGGAACGGAAGAATATGTTCTAGGAGCACCATTATTTAAAAAGCTGACATTAAAATTAGAAAACGGAAAAGAATTGGTGATTAACGCACCAAAAAATTCTGAAACTAATAAATATGCTCAAGATTTAAAATGGAATAACGCAGCTTACTCAAAAAATTATATCAATCATTTTGATGTATTAAAAGGCGGCGAATTAAATTTTGACATGAGCGATACACCAAATTTACAAAGAGGAACTTCAGCAAACGCTTTTCCATATTCTTATTCAACTTCAAAATAATATTATGCAATCACGTAGAAAATTCATAAAAAACGCTGGGATATTTTCAGCAGGATTATTGGCCATCCAAACAGATGCTTTCGGAATGCAATCGGATACTTTCAATTTTGCATTAAAAGATTTTATTACAAAAAGACCACCTGCAGCCGAAAGAAAGTTTACAAGTAAAGCTATTGAAGCTGCTATTGTAAGAATCAAAAAACAAATAGCTAACCCAGAACTGGCTTGGTTGTTTGAAAACTGTTTTCCAAATACATTAGATACTACTGTAGATTTTGAAATCATCGACGGTAAACCTGATACTTATGTAATTACAGGTGATATTGATGCCATGTGGTTACGTGATAGTACGGCGCAAATTTGGCCATATATTCCGTTTGTAAAAGAAGATAAAAAACTGGCTGAATTGGTAAAAGGAGTAATCAACCGTCAGACAAAATGTATTTTATTAGATCCTTATGCAAATGCTTTTTATAAAGATTTTAATCAGGTAAGCGAATGGAAAAATGACATGACCAAAATGCAGCCTGGAATTCATGAGCGCAAGTGGGAAATTGACAGTTTATGCTACCCAATTAGACTGGCACACGGTTATTGGAAAGAAACTGGAGATATAAGTTTGTTCGACAGCAAATGGAAAGAAGCTATGTTGTTGGTTTTACAAACGTTTAAAGAACAACAGCGCTGGACTGATAAAGGGCCATACAATTTTCAAAGAGTTACAGCTTGGGCTACAGATGGAGTGCCTTTAGGAGGTTACGGTTATCCTGTAAAACCATGCGGATTAATTGTTTCGACTTTTAGACCAAGTGACGACAGTACTTTATTTGGATATTTAATTCCAAGTAATATGTTTGCAATTGAAGTATTAGGATATCTTCAGGAAATTTTCTCTTTGCCGGCTTTATTAGATAAAGATTTAGTTGCCAAAGCAAAAGAAATGCAAGGACAAGTTCAGAAAGGATTAGAAGAAAACGCAATTATCGAACACCCAAAATTCGGAAAAATCATTGCTTTTGAAGTAAACGGATATGGAAGTTTCCATATGATGGATGATGCTAATGTGCCGTCATTATTATCGTTACCGTATCTAGGAGCAATCGAACCAGACAGTCCGCTTTATTTAAACACAAGAAAAGTAGTGCTTTCAGAGAATAATCCGTTTTTCTATAAAGGAAAAGCTGGCGAAGGTATTGGCGGACCACACACAGGAACCGATACAATATGGCCAATGAGTATTGTTTTGAGAGCCATTACAAGTGTTGATGAAAAAGAAATAAAAGCATGTATAAGCAACTTAATCAAGACAAATGCAGATACTGGTTTTATGCACGAATCTTTTCATAAAGACGACGTAGCAAAATTTACTAGAAAATGGTTTGCTTGGGCAAATACACTTTTTGGAGAAATGATCGTACACACTAGTATTCATTATCCACAAATTTTAAAAGATAAAAACATTTAAAACAATAATTTGCCATCAAGAGATTAAGAAAAATAGGCTGTTAGACTTAATCTCTTACTGGTGAAAAAGAATTAAAACTAAAATTTAGTTGACCCCATAATGGTTCAATTCCAAAAACAAAAAAACAAGAATGAATAAAGAGTATGCCGTTGGCTTAGATATAGGAGGCACACATATCACCGCAGCGATAATTGATATAGTAGATATGAAGGTGATGGATTTTTCACTGCACAAAGAGTCTTTTGATTCTAATATGCCTGTGGAAGAGGTTATGACTATTTGGGAAAAAGCAATTCGTACATCATTCAAAAATTCTAAAGTTGAAAAAACTTCAGGATTAGCTGTTTGTATGCCGGGACCATTTGATTATACAAACGGAATTTGCTGGATAAAAGACCAATCTAAGTACGAACATTTTTATGGATTGAATGTGCGCGATTTATTTCAAGATAAACTAGATCTTTCTAACGATTTTCCAATTCTTTTTGAAAATGATGCTGTTTGTTTTGGAAAAGGAGAAGTTTTTAAAGATTCAGAAAATCTTTCTAAAAAAGTAATGGCGATTACACTTGGTACAGGACTTGGCGCTTGTTTTATTGACAAAGGAGAATCAATCAGTACAGGTATTTCAGTACCAAAAGAAGGTGAAATTTACGATCTTCCGTACAAAGAAGGTATTGCTGAGGATTATGTTTCGGTTCGCGGACTTTTGGCTGGTTATTTCGCTTTAAGCGGAAAAAAAGTAAACAATGGTTTAGAGCTTTTTAATTTGGCGGAAAACGGCGACGAAATGGCTGTAAAAGTATTTGAACAAATGGGACAAGACTTGGCAGCAATTGTTCTTCCGTGGTTAGAAAAATTTGGTGCCGACAGCTTTATTATTGGAGGGAAAATTGCAAATGCAAGCGAATTCTTTTTGCCTGTTTTCAATCAAAAAATTAAAGAAGCAGGAAGTGAAATCCTAGTTTCTATTTCTACAGATAATGAGCAGGCAGCTTTATTAGGCGCCACAAGTATGCTTTATAAAGCATAATAATCAATTATAGAATATTCTATTTTTAAAGCTGTCCGAAATATAATTTCGGACAGCTTTTTTTATAAATACTAAAGGCGGGCACTCCACGTTAGACCGCTTATATCTGTTAAAGTCAGCGTGTAATGCTCTTTGTCAGACATTGTTTTACGATCGATCGGAAGTCGCATTGTTGCTTTTGCGCCAAGCGGAATAATCAAGCTGTGAGCTCCGGGTTTTATTTTGGCAACATAATGATTGTTAATAGTCGTGGCAGGTAATTTTGCTAAATCAGCTCCATGCAATTGTAAAAGATATTTTCCAGATGAATCTTGAAGCGAAATACCAATCAAAAAAGAACCATAAACATCAACACCTTCAACTCGATAAACATCAAAAGTCATTTCTGTATTCTGCATTTTAAAATTGCTGATTTCCAGTTTTGGTTTTACTGATTTATTATGCAATGTTCCAAAAACGCCTCCATGAAAATATTGATTAGTATACAAAGTAAGACCTGCAATAAAAGCAACGGTTACTAAAATAAGCCGCTTGTATGCAGCTAAATTCAGCGGTCCAGAACCTAGAAATTTAAACCATTTTGTTTTAGTAAAACGGAACTTTCTCGAAATAAAATAAGAATCTAACGATAGATAGTTACTGCCGGTTATAAATAAAGTAAATCCTGCGGCCAAGCCTAAAATTCCTATCTGCCATTCGTCTAAACAAGTTGTTCCAATCCAGCCCGAAGCGAGCAGAATTCCAAATGCTAATAAGAATATTCCAATACTCATTAAACGGGTGAAAAAACCAAGAATTAATGCTAAACCTACAATTCCCTCAACAATGGTAAAAGTTACCATTGCATACCATAAAGCTTCGGGATGCGTAACTAAATATTCGATTATGGGTTTTAACCCCAGAGAATTGGGTAAAAAATGATTGAATTTCTCGCCAATGTAACCTGCTTCTTCAGGTATTAATTTGTTTTCTAAAATAAGACGTCTCCAAAATGCCGAAAAATAAGTCCAGCCAACTACCAATCGTAATGATAAAGTAGCCAAAGACGCAGTGTCAAAAGATTTCTTTTGCTGTATCATGCAGTATAAAATTTAAAAATAAAAAATTGTTTTAAGCTGTAATTGAATTCGCTTTTAGTGCAATTTTTAGATTTTTAAATACGATAAACATAGGAGGATAAGTAGTAGATTTTTTGCCGAATTCGAAAGCAGGACGAACTTGAACTTTAGTAAAAACAGCATTCTCATTTACAGGAGAATAAAACGAAAGTGTTCTAGGTAAAATTGGAATTTGCGGTGTAGAAATAACCTTTTTTACAAAAGTGTTTTTATGAATTAAACTGCTGCTGCAAGATCCAAACTGCGGTAATTGAGTTTGAGTTTTTTGAGAAAATTCGATTGAATCGATCGCGGTAAAATGCAGAATAGTTTTTTTAATCTGACAATTAGAAAAAGCATACACCAAACTTACAACTAGCAAAAGCTGTTTAAGATGTCGAAATAAAGTGATGTAATTTTTCCAATTCATTTTATAAAAATAAGTTTAAAAAACGGTACTCGCATTGATTTTAGATAACATTAACAGCTATTTCAACTCAATAAACAAGTTCAGCGTTTGTTTTTATTATTCCGGATTTAAAACGGTGATAATATTTTCTCTCACACCCGTTTTTAGATTGATAATTTCAAATCTTTTTGCCGCCGAAAACGAACCAATATCGCTGTCGCTGTTAATTAAAATTGCACCAACAAGAATGATATATTTACAATTGTATTTCGTTGCCGCGATCAGTTCTTGAATGCGATCATCAATAGCTTGATAGATTACTTCGGTTGACTCTATCAATGGAATTTCTGAGCTTAGAATTTTATCTTTTTGCTTGAATAAAATTTGCTCAATAATATTCATTTGATAATCCAATTCCGTTACATTTCCTGGTTCTATAGTATTATCGGCTAATTTGTTAAGCGCGCCGGTTGCCGCTCCACAGCAAAGCGACTTCTCTGTTTGTCCAATGCGATTAATTTTTCCAACAATTCCTTCTTTAGAAATACCAATGTGAGGCCCATAATAAATAAAAACAGCCCCATCATCAGGAACATGACTTGCAAAAGCTGCCATACCACTTAATCCTGTAAATGGAAAACCATCTAAACCGCCCATTTTAAAAGGACCTAAAAACTCCAGAGCTCTTGCAGGATATTGAATGCTGTTTACATCATCACTGCAAATACTATCAGCCAATATGATTTGTGAAGGTTCTAAATCTAGTTTCTCTTCAACATAATCAATTACTTTATTGATATAATCAATAGTAGTTAAAGCATAAGGATAGTGTTTTCGGATGATTTCTAATTTTTCTCTTTTTTTCATTGATCAAATCGTTTATAAAAAAAGTTCTGAAAGACAAAAGAACCTCATGCAGATTTGTGCAAAGGCTCTGTTTTTGTAATTTTTTATAAAGGTACAGTTAAAAATTAAGTTCTCTTTTTACTTTTAGAATATATTCGAATTTCAAATTAGAGAGCATTTAAGATTCTATAAATTATGAGATTTTAGAACTAATATGCTCAAAAAGTATATTGAATTTGTCGCCGAGTTTTTTCTTAAGGCGCTGTTTGGATTTTTTTACAGCATCAGGTGTTATTCCTAATAATTCGGAGATTTCAGTATTATTAAAATTTAGTTTTTGCAGTAATAGAATTCGTTTATTAGAATCAGTGAGTTCAGGAAAATCTTCTTCCAGTAAACGATGAAACTCGGGATGTACTTTTTGAAATTCTTTTTTGAAAATTTTCCAGTTTTCCTCCGTCATCAAATGTGATTCAAGTAAAATATTCAGATTTTCTTTTTCAGAATCGCTGTGAGATGAATTTTTAATTTGATTTATTTCAGATCTTAAACTTTTTATTTGATTGTTTTTTTCTTTCAAATGAGCGGCATGCGCATCTAAATTTTCATTTGCTTCAGATAATTTTTGCTCATTTTTTATTTTCTCTGTCTTTAACGAAAAGACCTTTTCGCTGTATTCAATCTGTCTGTTTTTTAAATGCTTTTTAAAATTAAAAATAAGAAAAATCAATAAGGAAAGAGCAAGAATAATAATTACGGCATAAACATTTTTTATCGAAATTTCATTCTTGTATTGTTCGTTTGTACGATTAATATTTTGCTGAAATTTTTCTTTTTGAATCATCCAGTTTACTTTGTTGATAGCCATATCGCCATCTTTGTTTTTAAGAGAATCTTCAAGAACAAGCATTCGTCTTCTTAAAATTAATTCTTCATCAGCTTTGTTTTGATGCTGCAGGATTCTCAATTTAAGCTGAATGATTTGAAGTTCTGATTTTTCAAAATAAGTTTTTGAGTACACAATATTCTCAGCCTCTTTTAAAGCTTGATCTGCTTTAGTAAAATCGTTGTCATCTAAATATAGTTCCGCCAGTAAAATAGAAGCATACATTGTGTTCTGGTAGCTTTTTTCAGCTTTTGAGATACTGATATCTTTTTTGACTAATGAAATAGCCGATTTAAAATCGCCTTGTTTTTGTTTTACAAGTGCCAAATCTCCCAAAGCTTTAGCATAGCGCACTTTATTCTGAATTTCCTGCGATAATTTGGCAGTTTGTAAAAAATAATATTCCGCTTTTTTAAGATCAGAAGTATGCAGATAATTTGCACCAATAGCATTTGTTATCGAAGCATATTCGATGCTTTTTTTAGGAGCATTTTTTTGGGCAAGATCTAAATAGTATGCTGCCTCTTTATAGTCACCAAGTGTTTGCATAATCCATCCAATTTTTTTGAAAGATTCACCTGGTAAGATTATTTTTTCGGCCGGCAGTTTTTCAATCTTATCAATAACTTTGAGAAGGAGCGGAGTCATCTTTATGAAATCTCTGTAATAATAAAGATAACTTACATAATTAAGCTGTGTCCAAATTTCAATGCTTTGTTCTTTTAAAAGTGCCGCTTTTTTAATCGACTGCTGATAATGAAAATCGCTTTTTTTGTTTACTGCATTATAAAAATTACTGTATCCGTTGGCAAGTAACGCCTCATAAAAAACGCTGTAGTTTTTATTTTGATACAATGGTTTTAAAAAGTTTTTTAATGCCACTGTATCTTTCTCAAAAGATTTTTCCTGATTTAATACGGCCTCATAATTTTTAATTTCATTTTTTGAAAAAGAAATTTGAATAGGAGCGTTTTGTGCTTTTAATAGAAAGGCAAAAAAGACTAAAGCGATGCAGTAGATTTTCTTTGAAAACATTTTTTCTTAGTTGTGGTTTTTGTTTTTGGGATCGTAAAAATAGCGAAAAAAGTTACGTTTCTAAACCAAAAAACATAATGTATTGATTTTGTTAGATTTCTAAACGTAAATGTCCCCTATTTGTCCCCCTCACTTTTTATCGTTTAAATTCTTTCTAGAGTAGTTTTGCCACAACAATATCCGA
Source organism: Flavobacterium plurextorum (assembly GCF_002217395.1). Taxonomy (GTDB): domain Bacteria; phylum Bacteroidota; class Bacteroidia; order Flavobacteriales; family Flavobacteriaceae; genus Flavobacterium; species Flavobacterium plurextorum. The sequence continues at coordinate 82,317 of NZ_MUHD01000027.1, forward strand.
ACTTGAAAAAGCTCGTATATACCGCAAATTGAGATGTTTTTGCGGCCTCATTTTTCAGCGTTAGGAACTGCTGTGGTAACTGTAGAAAATTTTATTGCCCCAACTGTTGTCCCCCAATATAAGACAGTCCAATTCGATTTTATAGTAGATGCAGTAATAGTTCCAGCGCTGATTAACAGTGGCAATAGTTCCAGTAACGGAATGTTCGTTAGCACAGTTTTTAAAACTGGATAAACGCTCACAGGAAATTTACTGTAGTAAAAACGGAATTTATTTAACGATATTTAAATCTTTAAAAATAGATTTCGTTATATCCTTTCTGCAATTTCCGAAAGCTGCGTTATTAATTTTTCGATCTTGTAAAAGACGTGTTGCAAAAAAATAAGTATCATTATTATTTACAATATAGCCAACCCACCATCCAGTATTGATTTCGTTTTCTCTTGTCCAACCCGTTTTCGAATAAATAGAGTAGCCTTTATTTTGCTCCGTCAGCATTACTTTTTTTACAATCTGCATATTACGTTTTGAAAATGGAAGCTTTTCGTCGTACAGATTTTTTAGAAATTCGACTTGATTAAGAGGGGAAATTTTAAAGTTGCCAAAATTCCAAAAATCGGCATCCGTTTGCGACATATCGAGATTTCCGTAATGACACAATGATAAATATTTTTTGTAATTATCCTTTCCAATTTTCTTTGCCAACTCCACAAATGCCCAGCCTGCAGAAACTTCAAAAGCTTCTTTTACCGTTATGTCATGGTAAATCTCGGGACGATAACCATATTTTATAGTATCTGTAGTTCCCGGCCATTTTACGACGTCATTTTCGCTGGAAATAGTTTTTGTTTCTAATGCTATAAGCAGATTAATAATTTTGAAAGTCGATGCAGGAAGTGTTTCTTTCTTGGTTCCAATCGTGTCAGATAAAAACCATGTATGCTTATTGTTATCATAAATGGCAATCGAACCTTCGACATTGCAGTTGTCAAAATATTTTTTAAAATTAGAATGCACGACAATTTTATCACGGTTTGATACAATTGTGCGATCACCTTTTTGTAGATTGGATGAGCAAGAGAAAAGAAACCCAGCAAAAAGAAATACCGTAAATAATTGTTTCAAATTCATTTTGCTCCTTTAATATTACACGGACTTTTTTTTAGTTTCAGATGTGGTTTTGTGAAAAGTTTTGCAACGAATTTACTTCGTCTGTTCGCTGTCGCTCGAGTCACGAATTTCTACGAATTAAATTATTCAAATGAATAATCAATTTACTTAATTAGAATAAAAAATTTAGTGTCAATTGGTGACAAAAAAACAAAGTCTTTTACACCTTAAAAATTAAATTCTTTTTGTAGAAAACCCATAAAATCAATGACCAAAAAATGGCATACGAGATTGCATAAGCAAGTGACGAATTCATTGGATTTTCAAAACACGGCACAATCCAAAATTTGTAAATTAAGGTTTGAAGATTGATTTCTTCTCCAGTTAAATCTGGGCTTTGCATTTTTATCGAACTCATTACTCTAGGAATCACACCAGAAAAGTAAAATACAATCATTGGATTTACACCCCAGATCAAGAATAGTTTTGTCCATTTTTTATAGTTGGCAACATCAATAATATAATACAGCAAGGTTAAGCATATTGTTGCAATTCCGGCCGTATACAAAACGTATGAACTTGTCCAAAGCGATTTGTTTATTGGGAAAATAATATTCCAAAGTAAACCAAGAGCCCACAAAACAATTCCTGAAATTGCCAGTTTTTTTATGATTTCAGTTTTAGAAATTTGTAAGTTTAAAATCTGTCCAATAAACATTCCAAGGATTCCTGTGCCAATAGCTGGCAGCGTGCTTAAAATTCCTTCAGGATCCCAAGTTTTAGATACGCTCCATAAATGTCCATTTAAAACTAAATTGTCTAACCATGCCGCAAGATTAGTCTCTTTTTCAAAATTGGCAGCGCCAATTCCGGGAACGGGAACAAAAGCCATTAAAATATAATAACCCACTAATATCGAAGCAAGAACTAAAAGTTGTGATTTTAAATTTGTTTTCAAGTACAATAACGAAGCGAAGAAATAAACAATACCAATTCGTTGAAGAACGCCTGGAATTCTAACATCTTCAAAAGCTTCTAATTTGCTGTAAGCAAGAAAAATCATCAACGTAAAAATTCCAAAAACAAGATACGTTTTAACCTTTAAAGTAAAGTTTCCTAAAAGAGCATAAGCAACGGCAAAAGTTATGGCTAATCGAATGAGTAATAATGGGATTCCTTCTAAATCAAATAAGTGTATCCTGCTGAAAAAGTTTAGAGATAATCCCAAACAGAAAATTCGAAGAGAACGAACCAAAATTTTATTGAATACAGCTGCATCAAAATGCTTTGTTGGCATTGCAAAAGGTATTGCAGTTCCCATTATAAAAACAAAAAAAGGAAAAACTAAATCTGTAGGAGTGCAGCCGTGCCATTCAGCATGTTCTAAAGGCGGATAAATAGAAGCCCAGCTTCCAGGATTGTTGACAATAGTCATTAATAATATTGTAAATCCTCTAAATACATCCAGTGAGGTTAAACGTTCTTTTGTCATTGGGTTGGTTTTGGGTTCTGTTAATTATTTAAAAGGGAAACTTTTAAAGCTGCTGTACGGACACAATTATAAAAAGTAACACGGATTGCACTAATTGTCACTAATTTGTTTGTGAAATTTGTGTTCAAATTGTTTTATAATATTTGTGTTCATACGGTAGACTTTTAGAGTGTTTGTTTATGATGGAAAAGAAATTTTTCCCATTGATACTGATGGAATTCTTTTACGGGATCCAAAATCAGAGTTTCCTCCAGAAACTGTTTCGTTTGCTAAAATGGCAAATAAGATTGCTTCTTTTGCATCGCCCGAAATTCCAAGCGAATCAGTATTAGTAAAAGTACAAGACAGCAGTTCTTTCAGCCAGCCTGTCAACAACGGATTATGAGCGCCTCCGCCAGACATATAAATAGTAAAACTTTCTATTGGATAAGTTGTATTACTGATTGTTGAATTTATGGCTTCTGCTATCGTTTCAGCACTAAATCGGGTTAATGTCGCTAATAAATCTTCAATAGAAATATTTTCTGTACCGCTTTTAGTTTGCGCATTTCTCACATATTCAATACTAAAAAGCTCTGGACCTGTGGTTTTTGGAAATGGCGCTTGAAAAAAATCATCAGCTTTTAAAGCTTCTAAAAGAGATAGATTTACAGTGCCTTTTTTTGCAATTTCAGCATCTTTATCATACGCTTTATCAGGAAATGAAAGTCTGGTAAAAGCATCAATTAAAGTATTTCCAGTTCCTGTATCCGTTACAAAAACTTCTTCGGGATTATGATTGGAAGGTAAAAAAGTAAAATTGGCAATACCGCCCATATTTAGCATAATGCGATTTTCGCCTTTTTTACTAAACAGAAAATAATCTCCATAAACAGCTAACGGTGCACCTTCGCCGCCCGCAGCTATATGTTTTTGTCTAAAATCTGAAATGGTTAAGATTCCAGTTTTTACAGCAATATGATCTCCATCTCCAATTTGTAAAGTACCGTTTGTAAAATTTTCCAACTGGTGTAGAATTTTTGGAGCATGAAAAACGGTTTGCCCGTGCGAGGCTACTAAATCAACTTTTGAAGTTGGGATTTTCCAACGATTTAAACAATCGAGAATCATATTAGCATGAAGAATTCCGATCCATTCATTTAATAAAACTAGTTTCTGAAAATCAATAGTAGGTTTTGCAAATACGCTTCTGATTTCTGATTTTATTTCTTCTGAATAATCGACTGTATCAAATTCTAATAATTGAACTTCAGTGTTTTCTCCAGAACCAGTAATTTTGCACAAAGCCACATCTAAACCATCCAAAGAGGTGCCAGACATTAGCCCAACAATAATTCGGGAAGGCTTTTTTGCGATTTCATACAGTGATTCTAAATTTGCATTCATAATTTTTACTTTTAAAAGTGCATTAAATATACTTTTTTAAACCATGTAAGTATTATAAGTTTACTTAAGCAGTATTTTGAGAAAACTCTAAAATGAACTTATATTTTTTATATGGTTAATTTATTACAGATTTTATTTAACCTTTTGATTTTGTATAAGTAGAACTTTTTTTATTTGATAACAGCGTCCTGAATTATCTTTTGAATATCTTCTCTAATTTTTCCTTTAGATAATTTATTCTCGTCATTTACAACTTCTGGATAAGTTCTATTGGATAAAAATACATAAACAATTTCTGTTTCTGGATCAACCCAAGCTATGTTTCCTGTAAATCCAGTATGACCAAAACTCGCCTCAGAAACACAACTGCAAGTTGGTCCGCCTTTTCCAACTCTTTTGTCAAAACCTAAACCTCTCTGAATTCCTTTGTCTTTGTAATAGCAAGTATTGAAAGCATTAAATGTCTGTTCAGAAAAATATTGTTTACCGCCGTAATTTCCTTTTTGTAAAAACAGCTGCATCATTTTGGCAACATCCATAGCATTAGAAAAAACTCCTGCATGACCAGCAACTCCGCCTTCCATAGCGGCAGCCATATCGTGAACATATCCTTGAATAAGCTGATGTCTAAAATAAGTATCAATTTCAGTAGGAGCAATGCTGTTTTTATCAAATTTATTTAACGGATTGTAAAGTGTATTATTCATGCCAAGTGTACTGAAAAAGTTTTCTTTACTTAGATTTTCAAGCTTTTTATGTGTTTTCTTTTCTAAGTATTCTTTTAAAATTATAAAAGTAAAATCACTGTATTTGTATTCTTTTTTTACGGCTACTGGACTTTTTGCAATGATTTTCATGATGGTATCGTGATAATCATCTCGAATAAAAAGGCTGTCTGCAACTTTTGTCGAAAACTTAGAATCAGCTGTTTTGCGATAGTATTTTGCAGAAGGTTTACCATCGTTATCAAGCGTTGCTTTGTAAAACGGAATCCAAGCCTGCAGTCCGGCGTAATGCGTTAACAAATCTTTGAAAATTATGTTTTCTTTATTTGTTTTTGCAAAAAACGGAACCATATCTTTTAGTTTGGTATCTAAAGTCACTTTGTTTTTATCATACAATTGCATCACATTTGGCAATGTAGAAATCATTTTCGAAATGGAAGCAACATCATACAAATCTGAATTGGTAACCTTTTTTTGATTGTCATAGGTTTGATAACCGTATGATTTCTGAAAAAAAACTTTTCCTTTTCTAGCAGCCAATACTTGCATTCCAGGAGTCATTTTTCCGTCAATTGCTTTTTGAGCAATCGCATCTATTTTAGATAAAACAGCAGAATTCATTCCCACATTTTCTGGAGTTGTAAATCCTAAACGGTTTGTTTTTTCCGTTGATAAACCGTCATTTACCTTAAACGAATCATTAATCGATACAGGCAGTTTTCCTTTTGCATCGACAGCACCAAATAATATTTCTGCAGAAACAACTTGACTTATATTTGAGTTTTGATATGAAACAACTAGTCCTTCAATATCATCAAAATTAGTAACAGGCAATAATGAATATGGTTTTGTAAAAATGTCCAAAATCACTTTGTTGTGTTTAGCGATTTCTTGCAGCCAAAGCAATTCAGTATCAGTGAAATTCTGCTTTTCCCAAGTTTTATTTAGTTTATGAAAGCCGATAATTACAGTATCGTAATTTTTTAGTTCTTGATTTAAACTGTCAATATTAGTATTTGATACTTCTGTAATTTCAGTGTATTTTTTTAAAGTAGTTACAAAAGTGCTGTTAACATCATCTCCTAGTTTTACATACGCTATTTTTTGATCTAGGTTTTTGATGGGTAGAATTTCTTTTTCATTTTTTAAAACGGTAATCGCATTTTCGTAAAGTTTATAATGCAAAGCGTCATTTTGCGTCGGATTAAGATCGTTATAAATATTATTCATATCGATCGGTTTGTACTTGTTTAATCCGGCTTTAAATTTATAATGCAATATTTTTTTTACGGAATGTGCTAAACGTTCTTCAGTAATTACACCTTGAGCATAAGCTTCTTCTAATTTTTGAAAAGCTTCGGGTACATTATCAGGACCAAGAAAAATATCATTTCCGGCAAGAAGAACAGCTATTTCTAAATCTCCGGGACCTTTAAAATCAGTTGCACCTTTCATTGCCAAACCATCAGTAAAAATCAAACCGTTGAAGCCTAATTCTTTTTGAAGCAGATTGGTTACAATGTTATAAGAAGCGGAAGATGGAATATTAGATTGCGGCTCTAAACTTGGAATGTTTAAATGTGCCACCATTACAGAAACTAAACCTTCGTCGAAAGTTTTTTTGTACGGATATAATTCAACCAATTCAATTCGTTCTTTCGAAAAATCAATTAGAGGTAATGCTTTATGCGAATCTACAGAGGTGTCACCATGTCCTGGAAAATGTTTTCCTGTACAAAAAACACCTTGACCTTGCACGCCTTTCATCAAAGCAATGGCTCTGTTGCTTACATTGACTTTGTCTTCTCCAAAAGAACGGTTGCCAATAATTGGATTTTTCGGATTGGTATTAATGTCTAAAACAGGAGCAAAGTTGAAATGAATTCCGATACGTTTGTTTTCATTCGCCATATTTCGTCCAACATTCTCAATTAAACTCAAATCCTGAATAGCTCCCAAAGTCATATTCCAAGGATAAATATAAGTCGAATCTAAACGCATGCCCAATCCCCATTCGCCGTCAATAGCAATGAATAATGGCACTTTTGATTTTGACTGATACAAGTTGGTTAATTTTGCCTGACGAACTGGCCCACCCTGAAAAAAAATTAATCCGCCTACTTTATAATCTTGAATTAAGGTGCTGACTTCTTTTGTATGTACGGAATCTTTATTAGAATAAGCGGAAATCATAAAGAGCTGGCCTATTTTTTCTCTCGCCGACATTTTATTGTAAATACTATCAACCCAAGCCGTTTCTTTGTCGGAATCTTTAAAAAAAGTTTTTTTCTCAGATGCGGCTTTTGGTTTGTAAACAACGGTATCTTTTAAAGGAATATCTGTTTTTACAGTTGTAATTGCAGTGTTTTTTTTAGAAGCACAATTGGTAATCAAAAAAAGAAATGCGGTGTATAGGCTGATTCTTATGAAGTAATTTTTCATAATATATTTTGTTTTGAACGAATAGGTTTTAATTAGCTTCTACCCATTAAAGGATGATTTTCAATGGGTGAGCTTTTATTTTATTTAGCAAATTGGGCTTGCTTTTATATAGTTTAAAAAGATATTTTCTCGCTGCTTCGTGAACTTGTCAGGTATAATCCTAAATAAGTTATTAATCCGTTTATCACTATTAATTCATTATCAAATACATATCCTGAAAATAATAATTTCGAATTTTCATTGATTAAATACGTGAACAAAGGAGAAAGTAAACATAATACTGGAACTAGTTTATCATTTACATGTCTTGATTTTTGGAACAATCCAAAAGCATACAAACCTAATAACGGACCATAAGTATAAGATGCAACTTTAAATATCATTCCAACAACTGAGCTGTCATTGATGGTATTGAAAATAATGATTACAAAGAAAATCAGAATTGAAAAACTAATGTGTACTAAATGTCTTGTTCTTACTGTGTTTTTTTTGCTGTTTTCGGCTTTGTCCATTCCTAGAAAGTCAACACAAAAAGAAGTCGTTAATGCTGTCAAAGCGGAGTCTGTTGTTGCAAAAGTAGCTGCAATGATTCCTAGTAAAAATACAATCGCAGGAACTACAGCCAAATGATTCAGCGCAATTTCAGGAAAAAGTAAATCGGTTCTAGGTTTGCCTGTAACTAAATCAGTTGGAATTGCGATTCCGTTTTTATTAGCATAAATATATAGCAAGGCGCCAACACTTAAAAAGAAAATATTGATGATTACAAAGATTCCTGTAAACGTAAACATGTTTTTTTGTGCTTCGCCAATATTTTTACAGCTCAGGTTTTTTTGCATTAAATCCTGATCCAATCCAACCATAGCGATAGTCACAAACATTCCGCCTATTATTTGTTTGATAAAATGGAATTTACTTCCCATAAAATCATCAAAAAAGAAAATTTTAGAATAGTTACTGTTTTTAACTTCTTCAAATGCTCCAACGGCACTTAAATCCATGCGATCGCAAATAAAATAGATAGTAAGAAAAACAGATGTAACTAAGAAAAATGTTTGTAAAGTATCCGTAATAATTATCGTTTTTAAACCGCCTCTATAGGTATAAGAAAAAATTAGAATTAATGACATGAATACCGTAAATGCAAAAGGAATATTGTAAAAATCAAATACAAATCGCTGCAAAACAATTACAACCAAATAAAGTCTGAAGGCAGAGCTTACGGTTCTGCTTATCAAGAAAATAGAAGCTGCCGTTTTGTAACTGTAAACGCCCATTCTTTGCTCAATATAGCCATAAATAGAGGTTAAATTCATTCGGTAATACAGCGGTAATAATAATTTTGTAATTATTAGAAAACCTATAGCATTACCCAGAACAAACTGAAAATATTTAAATTGTTCACCGCTTACCGCACCAACTTCTCCGGGAACCGATATAAAAGTTACTCCAGAAAGAGCTGTACCAATCATTCCAAAAGCTACTAAGTACCATTTAGAGTTTTTATTAGCCGTAAAAAAAGCATCATTTCCACTGTCTTTTTTACTCACTTTATGCGAGATATAGAATAATGTTCCGAAATAAATGATAATTAGGAGGAGGATTGTACTTGGTGTCATTTTATAGCTTTAGTGGTTTTGGTTTTATGAATAGCGAGAAATAAAGTTTAAAAAATAGTACTGTTTCGCAGATTAAACCTAACAGACTATAAAAGCTGTTAGGTTTAGATTTAAACTTTTATTGTATAAATCTATAAAAGATTTGAATGGTTTGGTTATTAGATTTCCAGATTTTTATTTTGAGCCAATAAAACTGCTCTTACGCTTTTGTGTTTTTTCAGCAAATCTGAAGCTGTTTTTTCATCAATCTGAAGTTCTTCAACAATCATTTCTACACCTCTTTGAACTAACTTTTTGTTAGACAACTGCATATCGATCATTTTGTTGCCGTAGATTCTTCCCAGTTTAATCATAACTGATGTTGAAATCATGTTTAAGACTAATTTTTGAGAAGTTCCTGCTTTCATTCTGGTACTTCCTGTCAAGAATTCTGGCCCTACAATTAGTTCAATAGGATGATCTGCTTGTTTAGAAATCAAGCTTCCGCTGTTGCATGAAATACTGCCGGTTACGATTTTGTTTTCACGTGCTTTTTTCAATCCGCCAATAACGTAAGGAGTATTTCCAGAAGCTGCAATTCCTATTACTACGTCTAAACTCGAAATGTCGTAGGCAGATAAATCTCTCCAGGCTTGATCAACATCGTCTTCGGCATTTTCTACCGCTTTTCTAATAGCAGAATCTCCACCAGCGATAATACCAATAATCCAATTGTCTGGAACTCCAAAAGTAGGAGGACATTCTGAAGCATCTAAAACTCCAATTCGACCTGATGTTCCTGCTCCAATATAAAAAAGTCTTCCGCCAAGTTTCATTTTTGTAACAATCGCATCGACTAATTTTTCAATATTCGGAATTTGTTCTTCAACAATAGCTGCTATTTTTTTATCTTCATTATTTATATTTGAAAGCAGTTCGTTGGTACTCATTTTATCTAAATTTGAGTAAAGAGATTCTCTTTCTGTATCTGGATTTGCTTTTGACATTTTTGATTTTTTTTAATTTTTAATTTTTCTTTACTGCATTAAAATTTATTGGTAGATCAGATATTTCATTCTCATTTTTTTGAAGGCTTCTAAATCCTTCACCCAGCTTTTTCTGATATTTTCTTCAGAAGTTCCGCTTTCAATTTGTTGTTGTAATTTCTTAGTTCCCGCTAGTTTTGTGAAAAAAGGATTAAAGAATTTAGTTTTATCACTGGTATTTTGGTACGCTTTAATCAGCCATTTCAATTCCAGTTGTTTTAACTTAGGATAAGTTGTCAAATCTTCGCCAAAACATTCGACACCATTATAGACTGGATCTTTGGCTCCAAAATTTGGTTTTGGAGTAAAACTGAAATTTGTTTTTGTCAAGTAAGGCGAGCCATAAATTTGAAATTGTTTTTCGGTTCCGCGTCCCATGCTTACGTTCGTTCCTTCAAACAAACACAAACTTGCATACAGATTTATAGATTGATCGTTTGGTAAATTCGGAGATGGTTTTGCTAATAAACTATAATCCATTTTTCGATTATAATTAACGCAAGGAATTACGGTAAGTTTGCATTGAGCTCCGTTTTTAAGCCATTTTTCTCCATTGATCATTTTTGCATATTCACCAATAGTCATTCCATGAAGCAGCGGAATAGGATGCATACCTACAAAACTGGTAAATTCTTTTTCTAAAAGAGGACCGTCTACAATTCCGCCATTCGGATTTGGTCTGTCCAGAATTATAAGCGGAACATTGTTTTCTGCGCAAGCTTCCATAACATAATGTAAAGACGAAATATAAGTATAGAATCGTGCGCCGACATCTTGTAAATCAAAAACCATCACGTCGATTCCAGATAATTGTTCTGGCTTAGGTTTTTTGTTATCTCCGTAAAGAGAGATAATGGATAATCCCGTTTTTGAATCTTTTCCGTCAACTACATGTTCACCCGCATCAGCAGTTCCTCTAAAACCGTGTTCTGGTGCAAAGATGGTTTGAATGTTTATTTTTTTCTCTAATAGAAAATCTACTACGTGTTTTTTGTTGGATAAAAGACCGGTTTGATTGGTAACAATGCCAACTTTTTTATCTTTTAATAAAGGAATGTATTTTTCGAAATTATCAGCTCCTGTTTTAATTTCATTACTGATATCATTGATTTTATTTTTAATAATTTCTGTTGACGAATTTGCATTCGATGCATTCGAAACAATTAAAAATAGAATAAAAGTGATTTTTTTAAAGGCTTGAAACATAATACAAAAGTTTAAATTACTATTAAAATTACGTTTAATAAAGGAGAAAAAATAAAATAAGATAATTAAATCGAACCACTTTTTGATTGAAGTGGTTCGATTTTTAAACTTACTTATTTGTTATAAAAGTAACAGATGGTGCATTTAAAGTTGCAGTTGGTAATCCGCCGATAATTCCTCTGCAATAGATTGTGTAAACTCTTCCTGCTCTAGGAACAAAAGCAGTATTTGCCGGTGAATTGGCAAGGTTTGCAATTGTTGTTCCTGTAGTTGTTCCTGGAACATTTGTTGGAGAACCTGCAACACGAACCTGCAATTGATATCCTCTTGTATCTATTGGGTCTTGCGGCTCAATAGCAATGTATTTTTCGTTACCGCCCTTAAATGTTACATTTCTATAGGTATAAACTTCTTTTGTAGTAACTGGCGTTGCACCAATAGTTGATGTTTCTTTAAGTAATCCTAAATCATAACCTGCAGGAGCCGAATTACTGATAACATTTATAAAACGAATATAGGCTTTAGTTTTGTCTAAATCAGCAACAGCCAAATCGTCGTTTATTTGATAAAGAGAATATACCGGCGGCGTAACAGACGGCGGTGTTGATACTAAGAAACTCGTATAATATTTTCCTGTTTCAGTAGCAATATTTCCATTGAAAATGCTGACTGCAGGAGTTGCAGGCGTCAAAACGCTTAAAGGTTGTGTACCCGGTTTCATCAAAACATAATTGATTGGCACTGGATATTGAGCGCCATAACTCATCCCGACTGGCACTCCGGTTGTAGCACTTACAGCCGAAATTTTTTCAGTTCCTGTAAAGTAATTAATCTGAAAATTAGTTCCATTTGGACCAACAGCTGCGTGAACAAATTTTACGTTAGAAGCATTTGCAATTCCGTCTTTACTCTGATAAGGAGTCTGGTCGTTTTCGTCGCCGCAGGATGTAAATGCAAGTACTCCAAGAATTGGAATAATTGACTTTTTTATGGTGTTAAATATATTTTTCATCTAATAGATTTTTAGTTTTTAAGACATTAATTTTTAGAAAACCACATTTCTTTAGTATGGTAATCTACCTTATCAGCTCCAATCGCTTTTAAAGCATCAAAATTCCAAACATATTCTGAGTTAAATCTCGGACGAACTCTGTATGGTAAATTTCCATTATTGTCAACAAATAAACCTCCGTTTGGCACAAAATTCATTGTCCTGTAAATATCTGCGTTATAATGATATTTACGCAAATCTGTCCAAGTTTCTAGCATACCGTAACCAAATAAAGCTACATATTTTTGAAGCATGATATGGCTGATTGTCAAGTTTGCAGCGGTTGGAACGATATTTACATTGGTTAAGAATGCTGTTTTTTCAGCAGCCGTAATAGTCGATGTAATAGGGAAAATTGTACTTACAACAGTATTTGTATTTACAAAATCAATATTAGCATCAATTGCTTTTTTGTAAGCATCTAAAGCCATGGCTTTGTCTCCTTTTATAAAAGCAGCTTCAGCTTTAATAAACTGAATTTCTGAATACGTCATTAAAGGGAAATTCGCTTTATCTCTAAAAAGATATCTTCCCGGAGTTGTAATAGTTCCCGCAGTATATGTTCCATAAATATTTGGAATTCTGCTTACGTTTGTTGCAACTGTTGAAGCTGTAGTATTTAACGGGTTTCCATTAAAAGTATATTTACTCGGATCTGGATTTGTAGAAGATGCTGGAGCTAATTCAGATTGACCTACTGACGGCACCAAAACTCTAGAAATTCTAGGATCTTTTGTGCCTCCAAAAAGACTTCCGTCCATTGTTCTCACAGCAAAATCAGTTTGACGATAAGTATTGAAATTATTTCTTCCAGGACCGTAAAAATTGATGTCTGCAGAAACAGTTCCGTTGTATCTAATTAAAGCATTATCTGCATTAGAAGCCAATGATTTATCACAATACTCAATTACTTTATCTGGGTTGTAAGAAGCTTTATTGATTTGATTGTTTAAGTTTCTAGCCAAAACTCCGTAAGCAAACTTAACCCATTTAGTACGGTCTCCGCCATACATTTTATCTCCGCCGGCAGTATAAGTCTGAGAAACATTTCCATCTGTACGGTTTAAATCTGTTAAACCTTCATTCAATAAACGAACCACTTCAGCATATACTTGTTCCTGAGGAACATAATCAAAAGAAAGACGCGAAGTAAAAACTTGATCAAAATTAATTAATTCAGAATGATAATCAGTTGCAACCTGCCAAGACCAAGCTCTGATTACTTTTGCAATTCCAGTAATATCATGACGTTGTTCTGAAACTGCTTTTTCCTGTAATTTAGTTAAGTTTAAACCAATAGAAAAATACGCCATTTTCCAGATTTCACCACCTGTATCACTATTTGATTGATATCCAAAACGGTCCCATTCACTTCCTACAGCGCCAGCAGTAGCCGTACTGAAATTTTGAGTGTATCGTCCTAAACATCTGTTGTCAAATTGTAATCCTACAGCCATTTGCTGTTCGATTGGAGACATTAAAGCTGGTGCTGAAACATCAACAGGAAAACTTGGATTTACGTTTATATCTTCTAAGTCGTTGCAAGAAATCATTGTGGCTACAAGACCTAATGCGGCTATATATGTTTTAATATTTTTCATTGTCAATTAATTAAAGTCCGATTTTTAATCCTAAGTTCAAACCTCTAGGTGTAGAAACTACTCCAAAGTCAAAACCTGTTCCTCCAGCACCTCCAGTTGAAGCATTAGTTCCATTAACCGAAGGATCAGCTCCAGTATAATTTGTAATGATAAAAACATCGGTCATTGTTACATAAAGAGAAAGTGCGTTAATGAATGTTTTTTTCAATATTTCAGAAGGCATTTGATAGCTTAAAGTAATATCTCTCATTCTTAACCAGTTAATATCTTTTTCGATAAAATCAGCATCGATAGCACCAGTTCTGTAATATTCGTTTTGAACACTTGGTCTTACTGGAATATTGTTTTGTGTTGGAGTGGCTGAATTTTCTAAACCATCTCTTAAAACACCTTTTACAATTCTTGTTTGTTCACGATCTAAAGTTTTAGTCGACAAACCGTTTTGGTACAAATAGAATTCAGTTCCGTTGTAAATATCACCACCTTTTCTTATGTCTAACAAGAATGATAAACTAAGATCTTTGTATGTAAAAGTGTTTTGCAAACCAAGCATAAAATCAGGATTTCTATCTCCAATAATTTTAAAGTTTGGATCTTTTAAAGCGTAACCAGTGTTTGGATCAATTAAAGGGTCACCTGCATTATTTCTTAAATAATCATTTCCTGTTAAAGTCGTTAACGGATTTCCAACTGTAACTCCGCCGCGAACATTTCCGTAAAGCCAAGTATCTGAAACATAGTATTCAGAAATAACAGAAGGAAGATTTAATAATTCAGAGCGTGTTTTACTGAAGTTAGCACTCACATTCCAAGAGAAATTATCTTTTTTAATTGGTGATGCGTTTAAAGTAATCTCTAAACCTTGGTTTTGTAAATCTCCAAAGTTTGCAGAAGTTACAACAAATCCTGTTCCGTAGCTTAAACGCATATTTTTTAGAATTGGATCGATTGTTTTTGTGCTGTAAACAGCAACATCTAATCCAACACGGTTGTTAAAGAATTTTAATTCTGTACCCAATTCAAATGATTTACGGAATTCAGGTTTCAAGTTCGCATTTGCTCCTGTAACACCATACGCATAACCACCATCTGTAGTTAATTGCGGATTGAAAACAGGTTGTGCAGAATAAGGAGAAGGAATATTAGCAGCTTCTGCATAAGAAGCTCTCAATTTTCCGTAAGAAAGTATTTCTTTGTTTTTCAATCCGTTTAAGTTTGTGAAAACGAAACTCGTTGAAACAGAAGGATAGAAAAACGGATCTGGTAATACAGAAGTCCAGTCTTCACGTCCAGTTAATGTTAAATAAACAGTTTTGTCATAATCTAAACTCACCTCAGAAAAGAAACCAATAATTTTGCTTTGAATAATTCTCTCTTGAGATCTTTGCGTTGTAGCATCAGTATTATTGATAGAGTAGAAGTTAGGATCGAAGAAACGGCTTCCTGTTGTAGATAAAATTTTGTAATCATTATCATTAACAGAATTACCCACCATAAGTTTGGTATTGAATTTTCCGAATGACTTTTTAGCAGTAACTAATAAAGTAGTGTTTAAATTACTGGTATTAGAATAGTATGATTCAATATAACCTCCAGGAGTAATTCCTGCAGCAGATTCTGGATGAATAGCTCTGTAACCTTGAGCAGAATTCACATCCCAGCCCACACGGCCAGTTAAGTTAAGCCAAGAAGTTGGGTCGTAAACTAATCCAACATTGGTAACAAAACGGTTATTAAAATCTTCAGATAAGTTTTTGTTTACATCCCAGAACGGATTATCAGTTTCCGTATCTAAAGCACCGCTTGTAATTTTTCTTCTTGTGCCGTCAGTGTTTAAGTAATTACTTGCATCATCATTTGTCGGCCATGTTAAAAGCGAAAGTAAATATCCTGCATCTCTTACACCTGGAATTTGTACAGCAGATCCAGCTCCTTTTGCCGCTTTTTGATTGTCTGATTTTGTAAAACTAAAACTAGCTTCAGATCTTAATTTTGAAGATATTTTTGCAGTAGCATTTAAATTTGCAGTCAAACGGCTGTAACCTGTATTTGGCACAACACCTTCTTGCTCTAAGTTAGAAAGAGATAATCGGTAAGTAGTAGTTTCTGTACCCGCTTCAAACGAAAGGTTATGATTGGTTGAAACTGCAGTTTTGAAGAAATTTTCAACATTATTATAAAATTGAGTTCCCGGTTCGTAAGCCGTTCCAAATTGTCTTCTATAGTCTGGGTTGTTTACACCATCAGAACCTCTTTGATATACTTTTTGAGTTTCTGGAAAACGGTATAAATTATCGAATCTTGTATTTGTAGAATAAGTAAGTCTTCCAACACCTTTTTTACCTTTTTTAGTAGTAATTACGATTGCACCATTTCCAGCCTGCATTCCGTAAAGTGCTGCAGCCTCAGGTCCTTTTAAGATAACCACAGATTCAATATCGTCTGGATTAATATCTGCACCTCTATTGGTATAATCCTGAGTTCTGTTTGGAGCATTAGAAATAGTTAAACCTTGATCCATTGTTTCGTTGCTTACAGGTAAACCATCTACAACATACAAAGGAGAGTTGCTTCCGCTAAGCGAATTTACTCCTCTTAATTGAATCGCTGCCGAGGCACCCGGTGCACCAGAAGTACTTGTTACATTTAAACCTGCAACACGACCTTGTAATGCAGTAGCAAAGTTAGGACGTTGTGTGTCTGCAATTTCTTTTCCTTTTACTTCCTGAACAGCATATCCTAAAGAAGATTTATTACGTACAATACCCATCGAACCAACAATTGTTACATTGTTTAATGTTTGAGCGCTTTCAGAAATAACAATTTTTAAATCATTTCCGTTTACAATAACTTCTTTGTTGTTAAAACCGATGTAAGACACTTGAAGAACATCACCTTGACGTGCTTTTATCGAAAAAGTTCCATCGGCAGCTGTTGAAGTTTGATCCTTAGATCCCTGCACTAAAATGTTTGCTCCCGGTAATGAGTTTCCACTACCATCTGTGACTTTACCTTTTACGGTTGAATTTTGGGAATAACCTGCGAGTATTCCGAAAAAGAAAAGTAAAAGAACTAAATACTTTTTTTTCATATTGGCTTAATTGTTTTGGTTAGAATGGCGAAATTTAGAAAATATTTTCAAATAAATGCGGGATTGTGTATTTTTTTTCAAAAAATTATTCAAATACTGCAAAATAACGCATATTTTAGATGTTAATTGTTTCTGATTTTATTTTTTAACCCTCAAAATGCAGACTATTGCGGTTTTCTGTAGAAGATCTTCTTGCAATTGAAATATTTGATATATTTGTGTTGAATTTTAACATTCATAAAATATGCTGAAAGCCGAGAGACATAAATATATAATGACTAAGCTCATTGAAGAACAGAAAGTTGTCACCACAGATTTGGCTTTGGCTCTGGATTTGTCAGAAGATACAATAAGAAGAGATTTGAATGAATTGGACAGTAAAAAACTGCTGGAGAAGGTGTATGGCGGAGCTGTTCAGGTTACAGAGAAATCTGTTGATCTTTTTAATATTGCAATATCTGCCGAAGAAGAAAAGAAAAAAATTGTTACCAAGGCATTGTCTTTATTGCATGATGACCAAGTTATTATAATGAGCGGAGGAAGTACAAATTTGGTTTTTGCAAAATTAATTCCTTCAGATTTAAAGGCAACTATTTATACGTACAGTTTGCCAATCGCAATGCAATTGTCGCAACATCCAAATATTGATTTAATATTTATTGGCGGTAAAATGCAAAAAAACGCAATGGTTACTATTGGTATGGATGTGATTCAGGTTGTGTCTAAAATTAAAGCCGATATTTGCTTTATTGGTGCCAGCAGTATCAATATTAAACAAGGTCTTACCGAGATTGGATATGAGATTTCAATTGTTAAAAAAGCGATGATAGAGGCTTCAGATAGAGTTGTTTCAATGTTTTCTTCAAATAAGTTAAATACTAAAATGCCGCACGTAGTTTGCGATCTTAATCAATTAGATACAATTGTTACAGAATTGGATCCTGAAGATGAAAGGCTGGAGGAATATAGAAAATCAGGTGTTTTTATATTATAACTAATTTTTTACTTTGTTTAATTTGCATTATGTTGCATTATCTTGATTTTATTTTGTTAAATCACGCAAAATAATGAAATCGGTTTGTTTTTTGTATATATTTGTTAAACCAAAAAAGTTTAACCAATAGAATAGATTATGAAAACCAGTGCTTCTTTGACTTACGATATACCCGGAAAATTTGAAGAAACCCGATTTGAAAAAAATCACAATGTAATTTTTGAAAGTTCAATTGAAGCTTCAAAAATTGTTGCTCATGAAATTGCTGATTTAATAAGATCGAAACAAGCGAGTAATGAATCGTGTGTGCTTGGTCTTGCGACAGGTTCTTCGCCTATAAAAGTGTATGAAGAATTGGTGCGTCTGCATAAAGAAGAAGGATTAAGTTTTTCTAATGTAATCTCTTTTAATCTGGACGAGTATTATCCTATGAGTAAGGAGAATCGCCAGAGTTATCATTATTTCATGCATCAATATCTATTCAATCATATTGATATTAAACCTGAAAATGTAAATATACCAGACGGAACAATTGCAATAGACGAACTGAATCAGTATTGCGTTGATTACGAAATGAAAATAAAAGATGCCGGCGGATTAGATTTTCAGCTTTTAGGAATTGGCCGTACTGGACACGTTGGTTTCAACGAGCCAGGTTCTCATATCAATTCTGGAACTAGAATTATTACCTTAGATCATATTACAAGAGTCGATGCTTCATCAGATTTCAATGGTATTGACAACGTTCCAAAAAGAGCAATCACCATGGGAGTTTCTACAATTCTTAGATCAAAAAGAATTGTACTTATGGCTTGGGGACAAAACAAAGCTTCGATAATTAAAAGAACAATTCAAGGCGAAATAACATCAGAAGTTCCTGCAACTTTCCTGCAAAATCATTCAAATGCTACTTTTGTATTAGATAAATTTTCAGCATCAGAATTAACCCGATTTGAAACTCCATGGTTAGTTGGAGAATGTACTTGGACTGAAGAATTAAAAAGTAAAGCAATCGTTTGGCTTTGTAAAGAAACTAAACAATCCATATTAAAACTTACAGACAGAGATTATAACAATCACGGAATGTCTGATCTTTTGGCTCAGGAAGGTTCAGCTTACGATTTGAATATTAACATGTTTAATATCCTGCAGCATACTATTACAGGATGGCCGGGAGGAAAACCAAACACAGATGATTCTCATCGCCCGGAAAGAGCCAATCCAGCTAAAAAACGAGTTATCCTTTTTAGTCCGCATCCAGATGATGACGTGATTTCTATGGGAGGAACTTTTTCAAAATTAATCAAACAAGGACACGATGTACATGTTGTATATCAAACCTCTGGAAATATTGCCGTTACAGACGATGAAGCACTTAAATTTGCTGAAGTTTGCAACGATTTTGCAGGAGAAAATCTCCCAAACGATATCAATTTTAAATCTGTAATTGAGTTTTTGAACAACAAATCAGAAAACCAAATCGATTCTCTCGAAGTTAGAAAACTGAAAGGATTAATTAGAAGAAGAGAATCTTATGCAGCAACAAGATACATCGGACTAAAAGATGAAAATACACACTTTTTAGATCTTCCGTTTTATGAAACAGGACAAGTCAAGAAAAATCCATTAGGACCAGAAGATATTGCCATTGTAAAAGAAATTATCGCTAGAATAAAACCACATCAGGTATTTGCAGCAGGAGATTTAGCAGATCCTCACGGAACGCATGAAGTATGTTTAAACGCGATTTTTGCTGCCTTGAAAGAATTGAAACCTGAGAAATATATGGATGACTGCTGGTTGTGGTTATACAGAGGCGCTTGGCACGAATGGGATATTCATGAAATTGATATGGCCGTTCCGCTTTCTCCATCAGAAGTACTGTTGAAACGTCATGCCATTTTATACCATCAATCTCAAAAAGACCGAGTTATGTTTCAAGGAAATGATTCGAGAGAATTTTGGGTAAGAGCCGAAGATCGTAATAAAAACACGGCAGTTTTATATGATGAATTAGGATTGGCAGAATACGAAGCTATCGAAGCTTTTAAACGTTTTGATTATTAATAAATACAAAGATTAGGATCAATACCCAAACAGGCTTTTAAAGCCTGTTTGGTATCCAACTTTCTAAATTACTCGAACAACCAATTATCAAATAATGCCTGATTTACTCCAATTACAACAATTATCTGATTCGCTGGAAGGAACTCTTTTTTATGATGATCTTCATAAAAAACTGTACGCTACAGATGCTTCTGCTTATAGAATTATGCCAGAAGCTGTGGCTATTCCTAAAACCGAAGAAGATATTGTAAAAATCATTCGCTTTGCTTCACAACATAATATCTCAATAACACCGCGAACCGCAGGAACTTCTCTCGCAGGTCAAACTGTAGGAAATGGAATTATTGTAGACGTTTCGAAACATTTTACCAAAATTGTCGCTTTTGATGCCGAAAAGAAAACCATAACAGTTCAGCCCGGAGTAATTCGCGATGAATTGAATTTATATTTAAAACCTTATGGTTTATTTTTCAGTCCAACTACATCAACTACAAATCGTTGCATGATCGGCGGAATGGTGGGGAATAATTCATCAGGAACAACCTCGATTCGTTATGGCGTTACCCGAGATAAAATTGTTGAGATAAAAGCAGTTTTAAGTGATGGAAGTATTGCTGTTTTTAAAGATTTGTCTTCCGAAGAATTTATAGAGAAGACAAAAGGCGATTCGCTTGAAAATAAAATCTACAAAACGATTTACGACGAACTTTCCAATAAAGAAAATCAGGATGAAATCAATAGAGAATTTCCAAAGCCTGAAATTCACAGACGAAATACAGGTTATGCTATTGATGCGCTGTTAAAATCAGAATTATTTTCGGGAACAGAAAGTACAATTAATTTAGGAAAGTTACTTTGTGGAAGTGAAGGAACTTTGGCATTTACAACCGAAATTACTTTGAAAGTTGACGATTTACCGCCAACAAACAGTATTATGGTTGTGGCACATTTTCATACGATTCATGAAAGTTTAGAAGCTGTGGTTACAGCAATGAAACATCATTTGTACACTTGCGAAATGATGGATGATACCATTTTAGATTGTACTAAAACCAATAGAGAACAATCTAAAAATAGATTTTTTATTGTGGGAGAACCAAAAGCAGTTATTATGCTTGAAGTAGGATCACATATTAGTATGGAAGATGCCGAATTGCAGGCTGATGCTTTGATTAAAGATCTTGAGGATAATAATTTTGGTTATGCTCTGCCTAAAATTTACGGGGCTGATATTGATAAAGTAAATGAGGTTCGAAAAGCAGGTTTAGGACTTTTAGGAAGTATTGTAGGCGATGATAAAGCGGCCGATTCTATTGAAGATACCGCAGTTGAACTTAGCGATCTGCCAAATTATATTGCCGATTTTGCGGCGATGATGGAAAGACACGGACAAAGTGCCATCTATTATGCGCATGCTGGAGCGGGAGAATTGCATTTGCGTCCGAAGATAAACTTAAAAACAAAAGAAGGATTACACCAGTTTAGAAATATATCCACGGAAGTCGCGCATTTGGTAAAAAAATACAGAGGTTCATTAAGCGGTGAACACGGTGACGGAATTTTAAGAGGAGAATTTCTGCCTTTTATGATTGGGGATAAAAACTATGAACTGCTGAAACGAATAAAAAAAGCATTTGATCCCAACACTATTTTAAACGTTGGAAAAATTGTAAATGCTTCTAAAATGGATGAAAATCTTCGTTTTGAAGCGGGAAGAGTAGAACCAGAAATTAAAACGATTCAGGATTTCTCTGATAGTTTAGGGATTTTGAGGGCTGCCGAAAAATGCAACGGTTCTGGCGACTGCCGAAAATTGCCTTCGGCGGGAGGAACTTTGTGTCCGAGTTATCGCGCTACTCGAAATGAAAAAGATACGACTCGTGCCAGAGCAAATGCGCTGAGAGAATATCTAACCCATTCTGAAAAAGACAATAAATTTGACCACGAAGAATTATATAAAGTGTTTGAGTTGTGCGTGAGCTGTAAAGCCTGCGCCAGCGAATGTCCAAGTAATGTTGATGTAGCAACTTTAAAAGCAGAATTTTTATACCAATATCAAAAAGCAAACGGATTTTCTGTTCGCAATAAAATTTTTGCTTTCAACTCGAAACTGAATAAGTTTGGAAGCATTGCTCCATCAATGACCAATTTTGTTGCTAATTTACCTTTGGTTAAAAAAAGTATGGGAATTGCACCCAAAAGACAAGTACCGCTTTTAGCACCAAAAACTTTTAAAAAATGGTACGAAAAAAATAAAAAAGAAGCAGAGACCAATTCATTTAAAAATGGGAAGTTACATCTTTTTTGCGATGAGTTTACCAATTATTATGATGTCTCAGTCGGAATTGATGCTTATGAACTTCTGACCGCATTAGGTTACGAAGTTATTATTACAGATCATGAAGAAAGCGGAAGAGCCTTTTTATCAAAAGGTTTTCTAGAAGAAGCGCAGGAAATTGCGAATAAAAATGTGAATATTTTCAAGGATTTAATTTCTGAAGATATTCCATTAATCGGAATCGAACCATCGGCAATATTGACTTTTAGAGACGAATATCTGCGATTGGCAAAAGATAAAGAAAGTGCCGAAAGACTGTCGAAAAATGTTTTTACTGTCGAAGAGTTTTTTAAAGCAGAAATTGCAAAAGGAAAAATTCATTCTGGACAATTTTCGGATACAGAAAAAACGATAAAGATTCACGGACATTGTCATCAAAAGTCATTAAGCACCATTGAAGCTTCTTTTGCAATGCTGAATGTACCCAAAAACAGCACGGTTACAATTTACAATTCTGGCTGCTGCGGAATGGCGGGTTCATTTGGTTATGAAAAAGAACATTACGAAATTAGTATGCAAATGGGAGAGGATACTTTGTTTCCAAAAATTCGTGCAACCGATTCAAAAACGGCAATCGCGGCTGCAGGAACCAGCTGCCGTCATCAAATTTTTGACGGGACAAATAGAAAAGCAATGCATCCAGTAACAATTTTAAGAGATTGTTTGAAATAATTTTTTTATAAATTAAACCTAATGAGTTAAATAATACCAAGTTTTATGAAAAAAGCAATCTGTACTTTACTTCTTTTAATCGTATTTTTTTCTGCGAAAGCGGCTAAAATTGATACGATTCAAGTTTTTAGTGCTTCGATGAATAAGAACATAAAAACCTGTGTAATTGTTCCTGATGGATATAAAAAAAGCAAAAAGAAGTTTCCAGTCGTGTACTTGCTTCACGGATACAGCGGGAATTATGCAACTTGGGTAAAAAGTTTTAAAGAAGTTGGCAGGCAGGTTGATCAATACGGTTTTATAGCAATTGGTGTCGACGGAAATTATTCAAGCTGGTATTTTGACAGTCCGATAGATTCTGCTTTCAAATATGAAACTTATGTAATCAATGAATTAGTTCCTTTTATAGATAAAAAGTACAAAACAATTGCAACTCGCGAAGCCAGAGCTATAACTGGTTTAAGCATGGGCGGACATGGAGCTTTGTATTTATCTTTTAAACACCAGGATGTATTTGGTGCAGCAGGAAGTATGAGCGGCGGAGTAGATTTTCGTCCGTTTCCTGATAAGTGGGATATCAAAAAGCGACTTGGTTCTATAACCGAATTTCCTGAAAATTGGGATAAAAATACGGTTACCAATATGCTTGATTTGGTAAAAGACAACCATTTAAAATTGATTATTGATTGTGGTGTCGATGATTTTTTTATCGATGTAAATCGCGAACTGAATAAAAAAATGCTGGCGTTAAAAATAAATCACGATTATATCGAGCGTCCCGGGCAGCATAACATAGAATATTGGGAAAACTCTTTAAAGTTTCAATTGTTGTTCTTTAATAATTTTTTCAATGAGAAAAATAAAAGTTAAGTAAGAGATTGTGTGTTGTGATTTTGTAAAATAAAAAAGAGCGCATAAATTTTGGTTGGTTATCCTAACAGGTTTTCAAAACCTGTTAGGTTTTTTAGCAACGAATTAATCTAGCTAAATCTGTGTAAAAAACAGCCACTGATTAAAAGGATTTTTGTTGCCGCTAATTACACGAATTTCCACAAATTAAATCTGCTTTATCCGCCAAATCTGCGTAAAAAAAATAGCTACTGATTAAAAGGATTAAAAGGATTTTTGTTGCTGCTAATTACACGAATTTTCACAAATTAAATCTGCTTGATCTGCGAAATCTGCGAGAGAAAAACAGCCACTGATTAAAAAGATTAAAAGGATTTTTGTTGCCGCTAATTACACGAATTTCAACAAATTAAAATCTGCTTGATCTGCTAAATCTGCGTGAAAAAAAATGCATAAAGATTAAAAGACAAATTAAACATAACTTAACGAACTTTGTGTGAATTTTTAACCCCGTTAGTTATCGAGATTGCGGTTAAATTTTTCAACGACAAATACAACTATACTAAATAACCCAAAATAGTACTTATGAAAAGCCTAAAAATTTTAATGCTGATACTGCTGTTTCAAACGAAAACTTTCAGTCAGGAATCACCAAAAAGAGAAATGCGTGCCGCTTGGATATCGACTGTAGATAATATCGACTGGCCATCTAAACCAGGATTATCAGACAAGCAGATGAAATCTGAAATGATTACCATTTTGGATAATTTACGATCTAATAATCTGAATACTGTAATTTTTCAAATTCGCCCAACTGCCGACGCTTATTATAAATCGACAAAAGAACCGGCATCGCATTGGATAACCGGAACTCAAGGCGTTGCTCCAGGATTTGATCCGCTGCAAATGATGATTGATGAAGCGGGAAAAAGAGGAATGAATGTTCATGTTTGGCTAAATCCGTATCGCGTACAAAAAGATACAGTTAAAGAAGTGTTGGCTAAAACTCATTTGTATTTTAAGAAACCAGAATTATTTTTGACGTATGGGAAATCGAGATATTTTAATCCGGGTTATAAAGAAACCAGAGATTTTGTTGCTTCAGTAGTCGGTGAAATAGTTCGAAATTATGACATCCAAGCGATACATATGGACGATTATTTTTATCCATACAAAATCGAGGGACAAGAGTTTCCAGATGAAAAAGCTTTTGCAAAAGAGCCAAGACAATTTAGAGATAAAGACGATTGGAGAAGAGACAATGTCGATTTAATCATCAAACAAATTCGAGATACCATAATTGCCAATAAACCGGAAGTTGAATTCGGAATTTCACCTTTTGGCGTGTGGCGAAATATTGCAAAAGATTCAGATGGTTCTGATACTAGAGCAGGAGCGACTAATTATGACGATTTGTATGCCGATATCTTGAAATGGCAGAAAGAAAACTGGATCGATTATATAACACCGCAATTGTATTGGCACATTGGTTTTGACAGAGCTAATTTTGAAGTTTTGGCAAAATGGTGGGCAGCGCACAAATATGGAACTAATGTGTATATTGGACACGGAGATTATAAAATTTCAAAAACGGCAAAGGAACCAGAATGGAGAAGTCCGGATCAAATTGTAAAACAGATTGAAATGATTCGTACGATGCCTCAAATAGATGGTTCGATGCATTTTACAGCAAACTCATTTCTTAAAAAAGGAGATACATTAAGAAATGCTCTTATTGAAAAACAATACAAATACATTGCCTTAACGCCCGAAGCGAACAGAATTACAAGAATAAAACCGCAACCGCCGACAAATGCTGTGATTGCTCAAAAAGGTGATAAAGCAACACTTACATGGAAGGCAGGAATTAATGATAAGAAATACGTAATTTATAGATTTCCAAAAGGTAAGATAACCGATTTTTCTAATGCTGTAAATATTTATTATGTAACAACAGCTGTAAAATTAGAAGTTCCAAATGCTGCTTTAGAAAATTATGTATATGCTGTTTCCGCTTTAAGTCAGACGCAGACAGAAAGTGCTCCAGTCGAATTTATAAAGAAATAAAATAATGAGAAAAAGTGTATTACTGATTGCTGTTTTTCTGATTTCCTTAGGCACGATACAAGCACAGAAATTTGAGTCGGTAAAAGTAGAACGAAACGAAGTTTATATCGATTCGATGATGAATCATGCGCTTGAAAAAGGTTTTTTTCCGGGAGCACAGATTATCGTAGGCACAGGAGATTTTAATTTGATATCCAAAAATTACGGTTATCATGATTATACTAAAAAACAATTAGTAAAAACAAGCGATGTTTTCGATTTAGCTTCGATGTCTAAAGTTTTAGGTGCAACGCTTGTTACCATGCGTTTGGTTGGAGAAAACAAAATAAAGCTTACAGACCAAGTAGGTAAAATTGTTCCGTTTTATAAAAACACTGCAATTGCCGATTTAACGCTTTTTGAATTACTAACGCATACTTCGGGATTAACGCCAAGTATCACTTTTTATCAAGCCTTGCTTTCTACACCAGATAATTCGCCTTTATTGAGCAGTCAAAAATCCGAGCAATATGTTGAGTCTTTTGATAATATGTATGTAAACAAAAACATTGTTTACGATTCAAAATATCTTGTTTTTGAGCCAAAGCAAAATTGGATTCAGATTTATAAAAACATGTGGCTGAATCCAGAATTTTATCCGTCTGTTTATGAAAGGATTGCGAAGGCAAATACAAATCCGAGAGGGAAATATTTGTACAGTGATTTAAACTTGCTTTTGGTAAAACAAATGATCGAAGCAAAAACAGGTTCAAAATTAGATCAATTGACAAATGAAATTTATACTGAATTAGGAATTTCGAAAATTGGATATAATCCGCTAAAATGGACTTCGATAGAAAATGTAATGCCAACTGAACTAGATAATTTTTTTAGAAAAGACACTATTAAAGGATATGTTCATGACGAAGCGGCTGCTATTTTTGGCGGTGTTTCTGGTAATGCTGGTTTGTTTGCAAATGCAGAATCGATTGCTGTTATCTGCAAAATGCTTATGAACAATGGAAATTATAAAGGAAAACAAATTCTAAAATCAAAAGTGGTAAAAGAATTTACAGATTCTCCTCTTGCCAAAGAGGGAATTTACCGTGGACTTGGTTTTGATAAACGTAAACCAGATGAGTTTTTTAAAGCGAATGATTTTGGACATACGGGTTTTACAGGAACTTTTTTCTTTATGAATCGGGATACTAACCGGTTTTTGATTATTTTGACCAATCGCGTAAATCCAACAAGAACAAACAGGTTAATGTATAAAGATGACTTTAGCACCAAAATTTGGAGACAAATCAACAAATAAAAATAGTTTGCCGCGAATTACACGAATTAAATCTGCTTGATTTGCGTGTGAAAAAGTTAGCCACAGATTAAAGGATTAAAATGATTTTTGTTTGCCACTAATTGCACTAATTTCCACGAATTAAATCTGCTTGATTTGCGTGCGAAAAATTTAGCCACAGATTAAAGGATTGAAATGATTTTTGTTTGCCGCGAATTACACAAATTTCCACAAATTAAATCTGCCTGATCTGCCTGATCTGCCTGATCTGCGTGAAATAAAATAATTCGTGAAAATTCGTGCAATTAGTGGCAGATAAAGTGGCAATGAAAAGTAGCTTACATTGGGCAAGGATGTTTTTTGTATCTTTATTCATAGGATGAAATAGAAGTTTGGTTGTCAAACTTTTTTCAGAAAGAATAAAACAAAAGAGTTCAAGCCTAAATGGAAGAATGATGACAGTAACTACAGAGCAAAACAGTGAAGCGATAAAAAAAGTGTTACCCATTATTTTAGCGACTTCTATTTTTATGCAGATGCTTGATTCAACAATTTTGAATACTTCGCTGCCTTCTATTGCTAAAGATCTGCATGAGTCTCCGCTCGATATGCAAAATGCAATTATTAGTTATGTTTTAACACTGGCGCTTTTTATGCCGGTAAGCGGTTTTTTATCGGATAAATTTGGCACCAAAAAAGTCTTTATTTTTGCTTTGTTTTTGTTCAGTCTTGGTTCTTTGTTTTGCTCGCTTTCTCAGAATTTGACACATTTAGTTTTAGCTCGAATCGTTCAAGGTGTCGGCGGAAGTTTGATGACGCCCGTAGGAAAGCTTGCACTCATTAAAACATTTCCTAAAAAGGAATTACTTAAAGCTATGAACTTTGCCATAATTCCTGCTTTAATCGGACCAGTTTTAGGACCGTTGGTAGGCGGTTATATGGTTGATTATTTGTCGTGGCATTGGATTTTTTTAATCAATATTCCGTTTGGACTTATCGGAATTATTCTAAGTTTGAAGTATATGCCTAATTATAAATCTAAGATTATTGATTTTGATTTAAAAGGCTTTTTCATCTTTGCGGCAGCTTCACTTTTATTGTCTATTTCGCTGGAATTATTTGGTAATACGGTGCGTGTTTCGCCAGTTTTAGTGATATTAATGTCCGGATTTTTAATGTTGTATTGGTATTATCGCCATGCTTCAAAAGACAATAATCCTATTTTTCCTTTAAATTTATTTCAAGTACGAACGTTTCGAGTAGGTATAGTTGGCAATTTGGCAACACGTTTAGGAATTAGTTCCGTTCCGTTATTATTACCTATGATGATTCAGATTGCTTACGGACAATCGGCTGTTGTGTCTGGATGGATTGTGGCGCCAATGGCTCTGACTGCCATGTTTGGAAAATCGGCTGTGATTGGTATTTTGAACAAATTTGGTTATCGAAAAACATTAATGGTGAATACTTTTATTATTGGAGTTTTAATTTGTTGTATGGCTATTCCATCGATTCATACTTCGATATATTGGTATGTTCCTATTATTGCGGTATTGGGTTTCTTTAACTCGATACAATTTACTTCGATGAATTCAATTTCTATTGCCGATTTAAGGCAATATCATACAAGCAGCGGTAATTCATTAATTTCTGTAAATCAGCAATTGGCAATTGGTTTTGGTATTGCTTTTGGATTACTGGTTCTTAAAATTTTTCAAGGAGATGTAAAACTTATTCATAATGAAATTCATAATGCTTTTAGATACACTTTCTTAGTGGTAGGTTCTTTAACTATTTTATCTGGATTGGTTTTTAGAAGACTGCATTTTAAAGATGGTGACAATTTAAAACCAGCGGATTAATAATAAATAAAAGCCTGTAAATTTTTAGTTTACAGGCTTTTTAAAATTTGAGAGCAATTTTGTTTAACTGCCGGATTTAATAAAATTCAGATAATTTTCTTCTGATTCAAAATAAGCGACATTTCCTTCTTCGTTTAACGAAATAATATAAGCGGAAGCTTTATCAACTTTTTTACCAGTATGAGGATCTACGGCTGTTCGAACGCTTTCTTCATTTGAAATTCTCTCTACGCACATATTACAGCAGCCATAATACATTTTTCCTTCAAACGGAACTTCCATTTGTTTTTTGCCCATATAAATGTTGTTTACCATACAGACTTCTTCATTAGTTACATGAATTCCTTTTGGTGCAGCAAAAGTTTCTTTTACAGGTAATTCGATGCTTTTTTGAGCAATGGTTTCTTGTTTTTTCTCTTGTTTTTGACATGATGCTATTACCAAAGCTATTGCTCCGATAATAAGATATTTATTTACTCTTTTCATTTTTTTGTTTTTTAATATTTGTTCCTTCTAGTATTTCTTCAGTAGCTTTCATTAGTATTTTATCTTCTTCATTCAGTTCACCAAAAACTTCAACTTGATCGGCTAAAGCGCGCCCTTTGGTTACAGGAATATTTTTAGTCAGACTATTTTCAATTCGGATTACATAAATGCCGGTGTTGCTTTCTACCAATGCTGTTTTTGGTACAAAAAAAGTAGCTTCATTTGCCTGCAGCGGAAGCATTGCTTCTGCAACCATTAATGGCTTTAGTTCTTTATGCATTTGTAGAATATCGGCTTCAATTTTCTCAGAACGAAGCTTGAAATCTAAAACTCCCGATTTACGAGAAATTTTCGCCATGTACTTTTTATTAGGAATAGAATTTATCTTAAAATGTATAGAATCACCCAATTTTAAATACGGTGTGTTGGCTTCTGGTATAGAAAGTGAAATACGCAGTTTTTTGTTGTCTTGTATCACTAACAATGGCTTGTCTGAACCTTTACCCATTGGTCCTACATACGAACCTAAATCTACATTTCGTTCCGCAACAATTCCGTTAAACGGCGCTCTGATTATCAAATAATCGTTCATGACTTGTATTTCCTGATAAGCTGATTTTGCGGCTTCGAGTTGTGCTTGATCAGATAATTTTCGAGCTGTTATTTGATCTAAAGCATCTTTTGCAATAGCACCTTTAGTTTCATTAGCCTTAAACATTCTGTCATAATTCGATTTTGTTGCGATATATATGGCTTCCTGTGCTTTCCATTTTGATTTAGCTGCAGCTAATTGTGCTTGAATTTCGGGAGCTTCCAAAACCATGATAATTTGACCCGCAGTAACTGTTGAACCAATATCTACGGACATCTTTTTTACATAACTATTGACTTTTGCATAAATAGAAGTTTCTCGGTCAGAGATTAATTCGCCTGCTAGTTTTAAGGGAACTAATGGATTGCTTTTCTTTATAGAAATAGTTTCAAAACTTTGCATCATCATCATTGGCATTGCCGCCATTTTTTCTTCCTTTTGAGGTGTTGAATTGCATGATGCAAATACAATTCCTATTAAGATATAATATACTATTTTCATGATTTATTTTTCTAATGTTATATAATGAATGCTGTTTTCGTCTTCAGGATCTAATGAAGATGATTGTGTAGTTGTTTTGTTTTGTATCCATACAAATACTAATGGTAACAGAAGCAATACACTAAATGAAGAGGCAATAAGACCTCCAATTACAGCTCTTCCTAAAGGAGCAACTTGATCACCGCCTTCTCCATGTCCAATTGCCATTGGAAGCATCCCTGCAATCATGGCTAATGTTGTCATGATAATAGGACGAATACGCAATGATGCCGCCTGAATGGCTGAACTTAAAGCATCGCCGTTTTGTAAACGAAGCGATTCTGCATTACTAATTAATAATACCGCATTTGCAATTGATACTCCTACAGACATAATGATTCCCATATACGATTGCAGGTTTAATGTTGATCCGGTAAGTTTCATTAAAAGCAATGAACCTAAAATTACAAATGGCACTGTGGTTAAAATAACCAACGATACTTTGAAAGATTGAAAATTGGCAGTCAGCATTAAAAAAATAACGATAACGGCAATTAGTAATCCTGTCGCTAAACTGTTCATCGTTTCATCAAGTACAGGAACCATTCCAGATACTTGAATATTTACTCCTTTTGGTAATTCTCCAAGAGATTCTATAGCAGCTTGTACATCTTTTTGAGCACGTCCAAGATCTGCATCATGAATATTTGCTGTAACAGGAGTATAAGCCATTGTTCCCAAATTATAACTTTCGCCTAAAACTTTCGTTGGTGTAATTGTCGCAACATCGCCAAGAACTGGACGATCTGAATTTTTTCCTAACGGAAC
The DNA here is from genome assembly GCF_002217395.1 of Flavobacterium plurextorum. Classification (GTDB taxonomy): domain Bacteria; phylum Bacteroidota; class Bacteroidia; order Flavobacteriales; family Flavobacteriaceae; genus Flavobacterium; species Flavobacterium plurextorum. Next base: position 113,576 of record NZ_MUHD01000027.1, read on the forward strand.
GTTCATCAGTTCGTCTTTGGTATTTAGAATGTTTTGCGGCGTTTGCACTTGTACATCATAGGCGATTCCCATCATTCCGCCGACCCACATATTTTTGCTCGTATAACGAGAAGAAGCGGTAATTGGAACTAACGAACGCGCGATGTCTTGAGCATCAATTCCTAATTGAGCAGCTCTTACACGATCAATATTAATATCAAAAGCGGGATAGTTTAGAGACTGCGGAATTTGCTGATCTCGCAAATAGTCAATTTCTTTTAGTTTAGCCAAAAGTTTATTGGCATACATAACATTCATCTTTTTCATCATTCCCGAAAAACGAACTTCGATAGGCGTATTGGTTCCCTGACTTAGTATTTTCTCGGTAAGCTCAATTGGTTCGAAAGAAAAATGCAATTCAGGCATTTTCTCTTTCATATGTTTACGGATGATTTCTTTTAAAGCATTTGTATTTCCATCATAATCTTTTAGTGCAATTTGCATCAATGCTTCGTGCGGACCTGCATTATATAAGTAAATAGGACTTACTGCAAACGAAGACGGATGCTGTCCAATAAACACAGATGAAATGCTAATGTGCTCTTTGCCAATAACGGTTTCGAGTTCCTTTAAAACTTGCTTTATTTTTAGTTCTGTTTTTTCAATTCGAGTGCCTTCAGGAGCTTTTATACGTACTTGAAACTGACTTGAATTTACGGTTGGCAATACATCTTTTCCTGTAATGTTGTACATTAAGAATACACTTAGCGCTGCAATAATGAAACTTGCAATTAATATTGGTTTTCGCTTTGGCATTATAGAATGTAAGAACTGTACAAAACGATTTTTAAAGCCATCAAATTTGTCTTCTTTGTGAGTGTGGTTTTCATTGTTTTTCATTAACCAGTTTGCCAGCACAGGAACAAATGTCTGAGATAGAATAAAGGAGAATATCATCGAAAAACCAATTGCCAATGCTAATGGCATAAACAAGGAACCTGGTATACCGGTCATCATAAATGCTGGAGCAAATACAGCAAGAATACACAATAAAATCAATAGCTTAGGAAATGCAATTTCTTTACAAGCGTCTAAAATTGCTTTAGATTTTGTTTTTCCCATTGCTAAATGCTGATGGATATTTTCGATCGTAACCGTACTCTCATCAACCAAAATACCTATGGCTAATGCTAATCCAGATAATGACATAATATTGATACTTTGTCCAAATAATTTTAGGAATAATACTCCTGATATAATTGAAATTGGAATTGTAAGCACCACTATTAAAGCTGCTCTTTTGTCATTTAAAAATAATAATACCATTAATCCCGTTAACACGGCACCCAAAACGCCTTCGGTAATTAAACTTTTTACGGCATTAATAACATAAACAGATTGGTCAAATTCATAGGAAATAGTTACATCATCTGGTAAATTGTTCTGAATGGCCGGAATCGCTTTTTTAAGGTTTTTTACGACTTCCCAAGTAGAGGCATTTCCTGATTTTGCGATGTTAATGTAAACTGATCTTGTACCATTAATAAGGGCATAACCAGTCGTAATATCGGCACCGTCTTTTACAGTTGCTACATCACGAATGTAAACGTTATCGACTCCTCCTTTAAAAATTGGAATATTGCCAAAATCTGCTACTTCTTTTATCGTATTGTTAGTAGGCGTTAAGTAATTAATGTCGTTCACATAAATATTTCCAGATGGAGATGTGATGTTATTCCTGCTGATAGATTCAACAATCTGCTCGGGAGTTAATTGGTGTGTACGCAGTTTATTAGGATCAATGTTAATTTCGATAGTTCTAGGACTTCCTCCAAATGGAGGCGCTGTTGTTAATCCTGGAATTTTAATTAAAAATGGTCGTGCCGTAAAGTTGGCGATATCCTGCAGTTCATTATTTGTTTTCGAATTACTTTTAAAAACCAATTGTCCAACTGGCTGTGAAGAGGCATCAAATCGAATAATAAATGGAGGCGGAGCACCGGGCGGTAAAAATACCTGCGAACGATTAGAGAGTGCATTGATTTCGGCAATTGCCTGTCCCATATCAGTACCTTCATAAAAGTTAATTTTCATTAAGGTAAGTCCTTGAGTATTTTTAGTTTCAATACTTTCTATTCCGCTCGTAAACAGCATCATGTTTACATACATTTTTGTAAAATAACCTTCCATTTGTTGTGGCGTATAGCCATTAAATGAATGGGCGATGTACACGACAGGAAGATTCATGTCAGGTAAAATATCGACTTTAATTTCTTTAGCAGCTTTAATCCCGAAGAATAAAAGCCCCAGCACTATCACCATAATAGAGATAGGCTTGCGCAAGGCAAAACGTATTAAGTTCATAGTTTTCGGGTTTATTGTATTTCGTTGAGTAAAATGTTTAAGTCGCCAGCCGCTGCCGCTTTAATCCATAAGGCCTGCCAAATATTGTTTTGAGCAATTTCGTATTCAATTTCGGCTCTATTCAATGTGTAGAAAGATTGCGTTAAGTCTACAATTGTGGTAAGCCCATTTTGATACAAAGCGGAGTGTTGACGATAGGCATCTGCAGCAGCCGTAACTTGTGTTTTACTTTGCTCAAAAGTGGCGTAGGCATTTTTGAGTTTGTCTTCAGCTAATTTTTGCTGCGCTGTTAATTCTTGACTCATATATTCATATTCATTCTGTAAAGACTGCGTTATGAATTTTTGTTCCCGTTTTTTAGATGACTGACGGTATAAATTTGTCAGGTTCCAGCTTAGATTTATTCCAACAAGATAATTACTGCGGTCTATTCCCACGCCATCAAGATAAGATCGATTAAAAGCGGAATTGTCTTGTACATAATTCCAGTCAAAACCAGAACCGCGTCCCTGCATTACTCCAAATGCAGAAATGCTTGGCAAGCCAAGAGCTGTTTGCAGTTTCTCTTGATTTTCACTTTTTAAAATCGCACTTTGCTGCCATTCTAGTATGGGATGTTTGCTAAGTTCTACAGTGGATTCTAAAAGTGAAACCGGTGTTGTAGTCGTAAAAAGACTATCGAGTTTATAAGTTTGATAGTCTTCACCCAGCATTACGGCCAACGACTTAGAATGATCGAGTTCCATATCGTAAGCCTTTATAACTGCTGCTTTTGTATTGGCAACTTCAGCTTTGGCTAACGAATAATCGACTTCTGGAAGTAAACCGCTTTCAGTACGACTTTGCGTAGTAGTTTCTACAACTAAAGCACGATCAAGGTTTTTTTCCTGAACGTATTTAATACGCTGAGCAGCGAGCAGGTTTAAATATGCTGCGCCCACTTTTACTTGATGCTGGAATTTTACCTGATCCAGATCTTTTTGTGCCTTGTTTTCATCAGCTTTGGCAATTCCTATTTGGTTTTTAATTTTACCAAAAGTGAATAAATTCCAATTGATATTAGCGAGATAAAGAGAACCAAAAGCGGCATTCCAGTTTTGATCGGGTAAAGGCATAGACGTTGCAGCACTGCCCAAACCGCCAAAACTGTACATTGGCCCGTTTATGGCATTTATAGTACCATAACTTTGCTGCGCCATTACCGTAAAGTCTGGTAAATAAGTGCTTTTTTGATAAGAGATATTTTCTTTGGCAGCTTTTACAACTGCTTCTTTAGCTTTTATTTTTTCAAAATTCTGAATCGAACGTTCAAGAGCATTAGATAATGTTACAGTTTGTGCAAGCAGATTTTCTGAAACAAAACTGAACACTATCAATGCAAAGCATTGCATTTTCATGATGTGTATTTAAAAATTAGACAATAGAAATCTGACAACATTTCTTTGAAAAATGCTGCAGTTTATTTAATTGCTAAAAATCAAATTCGGTAAACGCAGTAAAAAATGTAAAGAGGATTATTCCTTATCGGAATAAATGCAGTAAAAAAATGGTGTGCTTTATTTAGTTGAGGTAAACGAAGCGCGAGTATTGTTTCAGGAATAGAAAGGGGAAAAGGCAGCTCGGAGAATTTAAAAGCTAAATCTTTAGAAACTTTTTGGTGTGCCTTTTCAGTAATTTTATTCAGCTGTGTTTTATGTTTACAGCAGTTTTTGCTTTTTGGTAAATTTTTCGCAGCACATTTTGGACATTTTTTTCCTGTATGTGTGCCAGAAAAAAGACTTGTTTCTTGCTTAACACCTTTACAAAAATGGGTAATAGTGGTAAAGCCTGACGACATTACCAGATAAAAAACCGAAAGAAGTATGAGAAGTGCTTTTTTCATAATTAACTGCAAAGTTGAACATATTTACAGACAAACAATTGTATAATTTTGGAAGAATTTTGTAAAATTTATGAACTGCATTTACGACCGTTTTTATTCTGCTGTTTCCCATTTTTCTGGTTTCAAGTTAGAATTTGCAACATCTAATTTTCGATTTTGCTGTCAGATTTTATTAATTTTGAGAATCATGGTTGTGTCTATTTAAAGATTAATTTCTTAAAACTGAATTCAGAATTTCGTTTTAGAGATATAAGATTTAGAAACAAGCATATCATTTACGTCATAAGATTTATTTTAAAAATAATGAAAGAGCCTTATCTAGAATAGTTAGGGCTTTTTTTATAGAAAAATGATTTACGAATTGTTGAAGTTTTTTTGTAGAACTTATATGCACCTTAAATTATAAATCAGAGTTATGAACTTAATTAAAAAGGGTTTTATTCTATTGTTTTGTGTTGCTGCAATGCAAACTTTAAAAGCACAACCTGCGCCGCCGCCGTATACAATGGGATTTATTCCAGCATCGATTACAGAGGGAGATTTTGCTTTTCCGATATATGATAAATGGCATTTAAGCGGTCAAGCCGATTTTCAATTGGTAACGCAAGGTGCTTATACCAACAAGAATCCGTATGAATATACACAGCGTGTTGTAGTAAGACCATGGATTGTATATTCAGGTTTTGAAAACATGAAGTTTTGGCTTGGTTATGCGCACAATCAAAAGTATGAGGTTGAAGAAGCGGGTAACTATGAAACACTTGAGCAGAGACTTATATTAATGGGGACTTTTTCTCAGAATATGCCAAAAGGAACAATCTTTGAACAAGTGCGATTTGAAACGAAATTTTTTGATGACAGAAACGGAGTACATCGTGTAATTCCGCGTTTAAGAGCACGATTTGGAGTTAATCACTTCTTACGTCAAACGAAAGAAAAACCGTTGTTTGTTGCGCCAAATATTGGTTACTATGCAGAGCTCATGCTTAAGTTTGCACCAAAAGATTATGCCAACGAGAATTTTGATATTTTTAGAATGTCAGTTTACTATACAGCAGGGATTTCAAAAAACCTGCATTTTCTAGCGGGTGTTATCGGACAGATGCAGCTGCGCACAAACGGAACTCAATTTGATGTTTATTATGGACCTGTTGTATCAATGAAATACAGTATCAGACCCAAAGAAAGAGAAACTTTTGACAGTGTTGACGGAGGTGCAGATTAATTTTACAATTGAAAATATTTAGAACAATTAACCATTTAATTAGGAATAAAAAAAAGGGAGAAAAGTCTAATTTGACTATTCTCCCTTTTTAATTTTATGTAGAAAATTATTTTACTCTAAAAGTAACTCTTCTAACTAGTTTTCTAGCTCCGTCAGAATCTTTGTTTACTGAAGTGTCTTCGCCAGCTCCAATAACATTTAATCTTGAAGGATTAATATTAGCTTTTATCAATGTGTTTTTTACATTGTTTGCTCTTGCAGTTGATAATTTATCATTGTGAGCAGATTTACCAATTTCGTCAGCGTGCCCAATAATGTCAACTGAAGCAGTAGGATTGTTTCTCAAATACGTTAAAATAAAATCGATACCTTCTGTAGAAACATTTGTTGGAGTAGATTTTCCAAAATCAAAATAAGTACAAACGTAGTTGCTGTTGATTAAGTTTTTAACCAATTCATTGTTGTTTAAAATTGGTGATTTATCAGTGTTGCTTCCGTAAGTTTTTAATAAATAGCTTTCTAATTCGTCAGGAACATTGTTGTTGTTTAGATCGATAGATTTTCCTTTTGTGTTAACCATTACACCAGAAATTGTGTTTGGCTCTTCGTCTAAATAATCAGGTACACCGTCTTTGTCTGTATCCAGCATAGAAGTTTCGATGTCAGTAATTCTTTGTTTCAATTCATCAATTTCAGATCCGTTATCGATTACCCAGTCAGCATGTTTTCCATTTTTACCTAAATAAACTGTTACACCAACAGTTCCGTTAAAAATGATTCCTGAAAAACCTCTAGAATTAGAAGGTGTTGCAGCATCAAAAGTTACGTTTTGAGATGCATTAAGAATAGTTGTAAAATCTCCAGTCAAAGCAACTCTGTTCGATAATTTAATTTGACCAGTAATACCTGCCATGAAGTTACCCATTCTGTCTTTTACAGACGAATTTTCATCTTCTAATTGTGCCAATCCAAAACCAGCATGACCAAGTAAACCAATCGTATTAGTCCATGTTTCAAAATTCATGATACGACCTAAGTTAGCTACAGCCTGAATGTCTGCTCTGTAATATTTAGTATCAAAATCTACAGAATTATTTTTTCCTGTAAAACTGTTGTAACCAAAATCAGCTTTAAGACCAAATTTGTTATTAAACATATATCTTACTCCTAAATCTACTACATAAGGACTTGGTGTAGAAGTGAAATAGTTTGCAGACATAGGTCTTTGTGGTTTATTAACTCCTCCTCCTAATTCAATAGACCATTTATTGAAGTCATTTTTCGTTGTTTTCTCAGTTTTAGTTTGAGCACTTACAGTTGTTATTGCAGAAGCAAACAAGAAAGTAATTATGAATTTTTTCATTTCCATTAATTTTTTAAAATTTTCGGCAAAACTAAAAGACAATCTTGGTTCCAAAAAATGGGCAGTAAAAATGGAGCAGGATTTAAGAACAAAATGAGCTCGAAGATGAAATTGATTTTAAAAATAAAAAACAGCTATTCAGTTTGTTAGGGTTGATGTTTGAAAAAGATTATTTTTTTTTCAATTTTTTTGTTGAGATGCATTTTTTGAAATAACAGAATTATAGGTTCTCTATTTTCTGCAGAAGATTTATAATTGTTTGTTGGGGCTTAACATTTTTTTATCGGTTTTAATGAAAAAGCTATTCATAAAAATGAGTAGTTTTGTAGAACAAATTCTACAATCACTGTAATAATGTTCTACGTAGAATTTTATTAAATCGAACTACTTTCGCAGTTAGTTTAAAATAAAAATTAAATATTTTTTTTAAAAACGAATTAAAATGTGTAACTTGTTAGGAACATATTTTTTCAATTAAAAGACTCCCCAAATCTTTTAAATATTTATTGGCGATTATAATTTCTGTTGGTTCTACAAGGCTGTACTTTATTTTTTGTTTAAAGCGGTTTTGATTTAACAGATAAGGACTGTCGTCTCAGAATTAAAATAGGTAATCCTTGTTTAAGATCTAAAAAATAATAATTATTTAAGTTGTAGTACATCATTCATGATGATATCATAGTAACCTAGTATTAAAACAATTTTATGAGTTAATGATTTTTTATAACTCATTAATTTTTTTATCATTTTAAAATCTAAAATTTTGGTTAAAAAGCATTCCTTGAATAATACATTTAGTTTATTAAAACTAAAATTCAAACATAGAAAAATAATCCACTATACTTTATTGGTATGTATTATTTTGCTGCAGATAATTGCTATTGTTATTTGGAACAATGAGACTTCAAATGAAACGGTAATGTCAAAAGCATTGAGTTCTATGAACTCTATGAATAAGATTTCAGGCTTTACAAGCAAAATAAATAATTCGTTTTTAAATTCTCAAAAAAGCTTTACTAATTACACGGCAAATAAGAATAAGGCTTCTTTAGAGCAATATACTGCATCGTTGAATGAAGTAAGTCGTTTGCTTGATAGCTTGAGTTTGTTGACAAAAAACAATAAAGAGTTTGAAAATATTCTGCTGGAAAAGAAACATTCTGAAGCGAATATTCAAACCTTAAAATCTGAAATTGATTCTATTATTAGTTTACAGCATAATCCTGACAAGGAAGGCGTTTCGAACGTATTTAAACTAAATAAATTTGAATACAAGAAAATTTTAGACAGTATTAAAACAGATACTTATACAAAAGTTGACAGCGTTTCGAAGAAAGGATTGTTTTCAAGATTAGGTGCGGCATTGGCTGGAAAAACTGATGTACAGAAAGAACAGTTAAATGTTACTGTTACAATGAAGTATAAAGATAAAGTAGTGACTGGAAGTATTGAAGATCAGATCGCTAATTTGTTTAATACGACAAATACATACTACGAAGGTCAGTTTAAAAATTTGAAAAAACATTTTGAGAATTTAAAAAATCAAGATTCAAAATTGACGGAGCTTAATAATAAACTATTGGCTTTAGAGAGTGAAATAATGCCAGTTTATAATAAGTCATTAAACGCCCTTCAGGAGAGTACTCAAAAACAGCTGCAGAATCAATACGATTCGAATAAAATTACTAGAAGTTATACGCTTGCTGTCTTGATTGTTTTAATGCTTATAATTTCTATTACCATTTTCTACTTTACTCGAATGGCATTTCAATATGAAAAACGATTGATAGTTGCTCAAAATCAGATTAAAGAAAGTTTAAATTTCAAAAATAGAATTATGGGAATGATCAGTCATGAAATCAGATCTCCGTTGAGTTTAATTTCTATTTACAGTAAAATGATCAGTTCTTCGATAAAAGATGCCGAAATAAAAGAAACTTTTCAATCCATTCAATTTACAACAAACTCGCTGCTTTTGTTAGCGAACCAAATTTTAGAATATTCTAAAGACGAAAATCGTTTGTTGAAATTAAATAATAAAAACTTTCAGTTAAAAAGTGAAATAAATCAGATTGTTTCGTCAATGGGTTCACTGGTTGAAAGCAAAGGGAATAAAATTGCAGTTAAATCAAATTTAGCTGACTATGAAGTTTTTTCTGATGCTGTAAAAATTCATCAGCTATTTTATAACATAATTGGTAACGCTAATAAATTTACAAAAGAAGGACTTATTGCAATTGCAATAGATGTTGAAAAGACTGGAGATAAAAAGCTTAATTTAAAAGTAGCGATTCAGGATAATGGAAGCGGAATTTCTGAAAATGATTTGAAGAATATTTTTGAACTTTATTATCAAGGAACAGTTTCTGGAAAAGTCAATGATTTAGGAGTTGGTTTAGGGTTGAATCTTTGTAAAGAAATTGTTGAATTATTTGGCGGGGAAATTAATGTTGAAAGTAAGCAAGGAAATGGAACAAAAGTTAGTTTCAATTTGATTTTAAATTTAGCTTAAAATGCAAATAAAAAGATCGTCGATAGGTGTTGTACATACCGATGGTTGATAAGTAAAGAACCAAATCTACTAAAAATATAATTTATTCAAATACAAATGAAATCATCAAATAGCTATAGTTTCTTAATTGCCGATGATCATAGTGTGGTTAGACAAGGAGTATCTCTAATTATAAAAGAGCTGTTTTTAAATGCATCAATTTATATGGCAGGGAATTTTAAAGATATATTTAGTAAGCTGAATGAAGTTAAGATCGATTTATTGATTTTAGATGTAAACTTTCCGGATGGCAATAGTATAAATGTATTGTCTGAAATAAAAGCGATTCAGCCAGATATTAAAATCTTAATATTTTCGGCCTATGACGAAAATATTTATGCAATGCGATATTTAAATGCCGGAGCTTCTGGTTATTTAAATAAGGAAACTTCTGAAGAGGAAATGAAAAATGCCATCGATTCGATGATGCTGTCAGGAAAATATCTTACTCAGAATGTAAAAGACAGAATTTTGGATTCGTACATTACTAAAAAACCAACAAATCCGCTGGACCTTTTGTCTAATAGAGAAATTGAGGTGGCACAATTATTAATAAAAGGATACGGAAATCTCGAAATTTTAGAATTGTTGAACATAAAAAAAACTACAGTAAGTACTTTTAAAAATAGAATTTTTGAAAAGCTGGAGATTGATAATCTAGCTGATTTAATTCGGTTTTTTCAGTTGTACTATGATGAATAGCTAAAATTCAATCATTTAGACATTACAGTATATTAAGAAAAACAGGAATTTTTAGATTCCTGTTTTTTTTTGGATAAAAATTTAGGGTTAAGGACTGTTTTGCTTGTAGAAATAATTCTACAAGAGGACGGTCGATATTCTATAAGGTATTGATTTTATTGGGAGTATTTTTGTATTGTCAGGAAGAGACAAGAGAATTGGAGAGTAAAATAAAGACAATATTGAGAAGTATTTTTTTAGAATTATTTGCAGCCATTTTTCTGTTTTTTAGGAATGATTTTTTTTGATGCTGGCAATATTGTTTATGTTTTTTGGAATTTAACATTTAAGTCAATTTTGTTTTTGGAGGACAGCCGTTTGATCAACATTAAGTTGTTCATTTAATTAAAGAAAATTAGAATTGACGATGTAAGAATTTAGGGGAGAGAGAATGTTTGTGTGATATGAATTGAATGAATTTCGTTGTGGTAATTGAATTCAAGAAATCTCTCCTTTCAAATTTTTAAAGTGGTGAAGTTTTTTTATGATGTTATAGGAATACGGTTTTTAACTTGATTGAATTTTTTTAATGAAAAATTTGATTGTAAAAAATGTAATGATGATGATAAAGAAAAGAGCACTTATATATGGCAATCAAAAATGTTTTTCAAAATTTTTAAAATGCAAATTTCAAGACGTTTTGATGCTTGATATCTGTAGAGATTTCAGGAGCCTAAATGACGAATTGGATGTTTACGCAGCAATTGTATTTGTTGTTTACACAGAAGAAGATTTTCTTGATTTTTTAAGAGTATACGGAAAAGGAATCCCACTGGTTGTTTGTTCCTTCAATAAGCGAATATCCACTATTCTGCTTGATTTGGATGATGTTTTCTTACTCGATACTTCAAATGTACGATCACAAATATTAAATCAGTTAAATCTTCATTTTGAAGAAACCATACTTAATACCCAAATGCCCTACTGTTGACTAAAAAGAAACTGTAATCAGGTTTTTATTAGTCATAAACTACTAAATACTAGATCATGGAATTCGATTTTTATAAAGCGAGAAAAAATAAAACAATTAATGAGTTGAAATCTAAATTGTTTGATGAAATGGAAGATGCACTTTTTGTTCTGACGATTTCGCCAAAAAACGAGTGCGCTTTGCCTTTTGTTACTGATTCTGCATATAGATTGTTTGAAATTTTACCTGATGAATTGATTACCAATACCATGTTTTCTGTTTATGACAGAGTTCATAAAGATGACAGGAATTTAGTAAGGAAGTCTTTAATTGATTCTTTAAAAAAAGGAAAAAAATGGAACTCAGTTTTCAGAGTGCAATTGCCTATGAAAGGGTTGTGCTGGTTTAAGGTTTCATCAAAAAAAGAGACAAACAGTGACGGAACTCTAGTTTTATATGGAAGAATTTCTGATGTTACACAGTTGAAAACTTTAGAATCAAAGCTGGAGATTTCTGAAGAACGTTACAAATTTGCTCTTGAAACTTCAACTTTTGGAGTTTGGAATTGGGACATGAAGGAGAATACTGTTTTTTATTCGCCGCAGTCTGTAAAAATACTCGAACTAGAATCTGCGAAAAATATCGATTCTCCAGAACGATGGAATGAAATTATACATCCAGAAGATCTTGAGAAATATTATACCGCTTTACATAATCACTTTGAAAATAAAACACCTTTTTATGAAAGCTTTCATCGTGTATTGACATTAAATGGAAGTTATAAATGGATTTTAAACCGAGGTAAAGTGATTCAACGTGATGAAAATGGTAAACCGTTGAAAGTAATTGGAACGCATACAGATATTTCGTCACAAAAAAGAAAAGAATTGGAGCTGCTGGAAAGAATGGAGCTTTATAGTGAAAAGAATGACAGATTATTGAATTTTTCGCACATCGCATCTCATAATTTGAATTCGCATGCAGGAAATTTTAAACTGCTTCTAGATATGATTGATCTAGAAGAAAATTTTGCCGAGAAACGCGAAACAATAAAGTATCTGCGAATGGTTTCAAATGATTTAAATAAAACAATTGAAGATTTATCGCAAATAGTCAACATTCAAAATAATACAGAAATTGCTGTAGAACCCTTGAATTTGAATGCTTATTTAAACAGAGTGCTTAACATTGTTAGTGCTTACAGTCATAGAAATAATGCAACAATCATAAATAATATTCCAGATGATGCCGTAATTAATTTTAATCCGTCTTATCTCGAAAGCGTATTACAAAATTTATGTACGAACGCCATAAAATATGCAAATCCAGATAAGTTTTTGGTAATCGAATTTAACTTTTTCATAGAGAACGAGAAAAAGGTACTAACGATAAAAGATAATGGTTTGGGAATTGACCTTAAAAAATACGGTCATTTATTATTTGGAATGTATAAAACATTTCACAAGCACGAAAAGGCAAATGGGATTGGTTTATATATTACAAAAAACCAGATTGAGTCAATGAATGGAAGTGTTACTGTTGAAAGTCAGGTAGGAAAAGGAACGACGTTTAAAATCATTTTTAATGATTAATTAAAAATGATTTACAATTTAAATTTATTAGCAACAAAGAGAAAAGATTAGTTTTTAAAATGGAAAAATTTGTAATTAATAAAAAAACAAATGGAGAATTTCAGTTTGATTTTATAGACAATAAAGGAAAGGTTATTTTGAGCAGCGGCGTTTATACAAGAAAATTAATGTGTTTTAAAGGAATTGAATCTGTAAGGCGCAATTCGCAGGATAATGTGAAGTTTTTTAGAAAGACATCTCGAAACAATGAAACTTACTTTAATCTGAAGGCTTTCAACGGAAAAATTATTGGAGTGAGTAAAATGTTTAAAGATAGATTTTCTCGCGATAAAGGAATAGAGGCATTAAAAAAGAAAGCTCCAAATGCTTCAATCGAAGATCGATCAAAACAATCTTTCAAATTAATTTGCACTTCATCGTACAATATGGCGGGCTAAAAAGCGATGCTGTAAAGTCAAACAAATATTTATTTGTTCTAACTATCTATCCTTCACTTTACGAAGGACTTCACTAAAAAATACGGTTTTTAAAATGCTGCTTTTAACGATTAAACAGCAGCATAGAATAATGGACTTTTTTAAGAAATCTAGTTTCTTAAGAGAGGTATCGCATCGTAACTATTAATTAGTAAAAACAGCATGGTTTTTTGTGTGTTTTTTCTGTAGAAAAAGTTCTACAAGGTGTTGTTAAGGGTTCTACAATTTTTTGATTTTTAGCCTTTTACATTTGCCCTCAGATAGATGTAAGATCAGTTTATTTTTTAGAGGTTCCCCAAATCTTAAAAAACAACCTATTTATGATCAGTGAAATGAGAATTAGCGGTATTCAATTTTTTCATTTGAATTAGTTCTTATTAAGGTTAATCGTTTTTAAAAGATTTTTTTATGAAAAATTATTACTTTTTATTCCTTTTAGGATTGAGTTTTTGGAGTCATGCACAAGTTGGTATTGGAACTTCACTTCCTAACTCTTCAACACAGCTTGATGTTGCGGCAACAAATAAAGGTATACTTATACCTAGAGTTTCATTAACCAGTACATTAGACAAAACTACTATTGCAGGTGGTAATGTGAACAGTCTTTTGGTTTTTAATACACAAACAATCAGTGATATTGTGCCTGGTTACTACTATTGGTATGTAGATAAATGGTACCGAATGGGAAGTGCTGACACGGAAACTATTACAACTTTGGTCGATAATAAAAACGGAACCATTACTTATACTAATGAAAAAGGTCTGCCCGTTACAATTAATTTAGGATCTGGTCCGCAAGGAATTCCTGGAACCAATGGTAAAAATGGTGTTGATGGAAAATCTGCTTATGAAATTTGGAAAGAAATAACTAAAAATAATACAGCAACAATTACAGATTATTTGGCAGCTGTAAAAGGTGATACTGGTTTAACAGGAACTAATGGAAAAGGAATTACAACTACGGTTGATAATGGAAACGGAACGTTTACGATTACATATACTGATGGATCAACTTTTACCACTTCTAATTTAACAGGAGCACAAGGAGTTGCAGGAACAAATGGAACAAATGGTGTTGATGGAAAATCAGCTTATGAAATTTGGAAGGAAACCACTAATACTACAACATCAACTGTTACAGATTATTTAGCGGCTATAAAAGGAGATACTGGAGCGCAAGGTCCACAAGGAATTGCTGGAAAAGGAATCACAACTACAGTTGATAATGGAAACGGAACGTTTACAATTACTTATACTGATGGATCAACTTTCACGACTTC
>NZ_MUHD01000027.1:128043-128228 GCF_002217395.1 Flavobacterium plurextorum
GAAGTTTGGAAGGAAACAACTAATAATACAACAGCAACTATTACAGATTATTTAGCGGCTATAAAAGGAGATACTGGAGCGCAAGGTCCACAAGGAATTGCTGGAAAAGGAATCACAACTACAGTTGATAATGGAAACGGAACGTTTACAATTACCTATACTGACGGATCAACTTTCACGACTTC
>NZ_MUHD01000027.1:128342-129700 GCF_002217395.1 Flavobacterium plurextorum
GAAGTTTGGAAGGAAACAACCAATAATACAACCGCAACTATTACAGATTATTTAGCGGCTATAAAAGGAGATACTGGAGCGCAAGGTCCACAAGGAATTGCTGGAAAAGGAATCACAACTACAGTTGATAATGGAAACGGAACGTTTACAATTACGTATACTGATGGATCAACTTTTACCACTTCTAACTTAACAGGAGCACAAGGACCAAAAGGAGAAACTGGAGCTCAAGGAGCAACAGGAAATAATGGAAAAGGAATCACAACTACAGTTGATAATGGAAACGGAACGTTTACAATTACGTATACTGATGGATCAACTTTTACGACTTCTAATTTAACAGGACCAAAAGGAGAAACTGGAGCTCAAGGAGCAACAGGTAATAACGGAAAAGGAATCACAACTACAGTTGATAATGGAAACGGAACATTTACAATTACTTATACTGATGGATCAACTTTTACCACTTCTAACTTAACAGGACCAAAAGGACCAAAAGGAGATACTGGAGCGCAAGGTCCACAAGGAATTGCTGGAAAAGAAATCACAACTACAGTTGATAATGGAAACGGAACGTTTACAATTACGTATACTGATGGATCAACTTTTACGACTTCTAACTTAACAGGACCAAAAGGTGCAACTGGTGCAACAGGAACGGCTGGAGTAAAAGGAGATACAGGAGCAACAGGACCACAAGGACCTAAAGGAGATACAGGAGCAACAGGAAATAGCGGAAAAGGAATTACAACTACAGTTGATAACGGAAACGGAACTTTTACAATTACGTATACTGACGGTACAACTTTTACAACTTCTAATTTAACAGGACCAAAAGGTGCAACTGGCGCAACAGGAACTGCAGGAGTAAAAGGAGATACAGGCGCAACAGGACCACAAGGAATTGCAGGACCTAAAGGAGATACAGGAGCAACAGGAAATAACGGAAAAGGAATTACAACTACAGTTGATAACGGAAACGGAACTTTTACAATTACGTATACTGATGGTACAACTTTTACCACTTCTAACTTAACAGGTCCAAAAGGTGCAACTGGCGCAACAGGAACTGCAGGAGTAAAAGGAGATACAGGCGCAACAGGACCACAAGGAATTGCAGGACCTACAGGAGATGCAGGACCACAAGGAATTGTAGGACCTAAAGGAGATACAGGAGCAACAGGAAATAACGGAAAAGGAATTACAACTACAGTTGATAACGGAAACGGAACTTTTACAATTACGTATACTGATGGTACAACTTTTACCACTTCTAACTTAACAGGTCCAAAAGGTGCAACTGGCGCAACAGGAACTGCAGGAGTAAAAGGAGATACAGGAGCAACAGGACCACAAGG
>NZ_MUHD01000027.1:129761-207307 GCF_002217395.1 Flavobacterium plurextorum
CCACAAGGAACTGCGGGAACAGCAGGAGCAAAAGGTGATACTGGAGCAACGGGACCACAAGGAACTGCGGGAACAGCAGGAGCAAAAGGTGATACTGGAGCAACGGGACCACAAGGAGTAGCAGGAACAGTTGGAGCAAAAGGTGATACTGGAGCAACAGGACCAGCTGGTCAAGGAGGTGTTACAAATGCAGGAAATAATATTTCAATAACTGGATCTGGAACAACATCAGCACCTTACGTTATAAATGCAGTTATACCAGCAACTACACATACATTGTCAAATCCGACTAATACAATTACTTCGGTAGTAAATGGTGTTAGTGTTACCGCACCAGCTGTAAACACGGTTGCAAATGCATTAAGCGGTGCTAAATTGACAACTACTGTAAACGGAGTGCCTGCAACAGCCTTAGATTTAACACCGGCAATAACTAGTGCAATCACTGCTGATAATGGTTTAACAATTACTACTGGTAATACACAATTAGGAGGAGCATTAATAAAACCAACTACGGTTACTGCTACGAGTGTAAACACATTAGCAATAGGAGGTTTGCAAACAGGTAATAATACAAATATTTATAATGGAAATGCATATACATCAACAGCAGATCGTATTGTTGTTGCTGATCCTTCAACGGGCGTTTTAAAACAAGTAAAAGCAGCAATGCCAAAGTTCTTTTATGCACCTTCTGTTGTCGTGCCAACGCATAATGCATCTGGTGTTGTATTATCAGGTACACAGACTTTGAACATATATACTTTTTACTCACAACAGTTTGGATTCAATGCTTCTGCTGGACAGGCTCGAAGTAATTCATCTTCATCGCTTCCTGTTTTAGCACCTGCAGATTTAGATTATTTTGTGACTTATTTTGACACTAACGTATTCAATACAGTTACGGTTTCAGCAGCAGGGGTTATCAGTTATACAGTTAAAGCTACTGCTGTTCCTACCGAAGCTTCATTTATGAATATTGTATTTAAAGTAAGAGACTAATGTTTTTGAAACGTACTATTATGAAAAATACATTTTTAAAAGGGTATCGTAAGCTAGTAGTTTTTTTGCTTCTTGCAGCTGTTCAAACAGTAAGCGCGCAGGTGTATGGTGATTTTCCATATACGCAAAGCTTTAATTCTACAACTAAGCCTGCCGAAATAATTCTGCCAACTGGAGCTACTGCAAATGCAGCGGTATTTACAACTACTGGATTAGAGTTAACACCAGCGACCAATTCAAAATTTGGAGCAATTATTATTGATAATAAAAAATTTAACAGCGCGGTTGGTATTAAAATTTCATTTGAGTATGCAATTTATGGAGGAACTGGAGCAGATGGTATAAGCGTATTTTTATTTGATGCTGCTGTTACTCCAACAATTGGAACAAATGGACGTGGAATGGGATATTCTTATTTAAGAGCCAATGATTCCTATTCTGGCAATAGACGCGAAGGACTTTCTGGAGCTTACTTGGGTATTGCTTTAGATTCTTATGGAAATTTTAAAGGAGATCCATTTCAGGGTGACGCTAGGTTGAATGGGGTTTCGGCTCCATCTGGCGGCTGGGCAAATTCAGGAAGCAGTCATGTTACTTTAAGAGGTGCTAGAGGAGGTGCTTTGGATAATAAAGGAAGAGGAGCAGGTTATACAGGTTATCCTGTACTTACAACCCAAAGTACACTAACTCCAACAGGGACATCAAACGGAGGTGCAGAACTTAATGCTTTAGGAGCATATTCCTATAACAATGGAAATCCAGATAATTTTAATATTCGATCTGGAGCCTACACCACAGATCCTAACAATGCAAATTATCGAAAAGCATTTATTGAACTTGTTCCCAATGCGTCTGGTGGTTATAACATTACAGTAAAAATACAGCATCAAAATACAGTTAGAACTATAATCGATAATTATTGGTACAAGCAATCTATACTTTATACCGAAAATTCAAATCCAGAAAACTCGGACTATAATACATCTTTAAATGAAGGCGCAGCTACAATTCATACCTTAAATACGGCTATTCCAAATAGTTTTAAAATTGGTTTTGGAGCTTCAACAGGAGGTTTAAATGATATACATAAAATATGGGGCTTAGAAGTAGTTTTGCCCTATGCCGCAGAAGCAGTTGCTGATAATGCAACAATATGTAAAAATAATCCAGTAACTATAAATCCATATGCTAATGATGTTGCTTATAGTGGACCAACTCACGGAATACCAATAGCATCTTCAAGTAATATAGATTACAGTCAGTTTAGATTTCTTAATTCTGATGGTACAACCGCTGCAAATCCGTTTTCGATTACGACAACAGAAGGAACTTTTACCTATGATTCAGCTTCTGGAATAGTGACATTCAATCCCGTTAAAGGATTTACAGGTAAGGCCGAAGTATCCTATAATATAAAAGGTAAAACATATCCAGCTGGAACATTTCAGCCTTATGGAGATGAAGGGTTTAGATCTAAGAAAGCCGTGATAAGTGTTACAGTATCAAAATGTCAGGTAATTACAAATCCAATGCTTCCTTCAAAAAGCAATGCTAAATACTAAAAGCGTTATTTTTTTAAGTTAAATCTAAAAAATTTCGATAAAACAGTAAGTCAATAAATAGAACTTATGAAATCAAGAATTCAAAATATTTTTTTAACCTTCTTATTATTTCTAGGCGGAATAATAACAGCGCAGACTGTAAATGTTGGAGAGTTGTTTATTACATCTGGAACAACTATGTCTACAGTAGGAGCAATGGATAACAAAAGTTCAGGAAATTTGTTTAATGACGGAGAGTTTATCTTATACAGTCATTATAATAATGACGGATTGGTAAGTTTTTCTTCAGGATCACATTCTGGAATAACACGAATGATTGGATCCACAGGATTTCAGCAAATTTCAGGAACTATGCCTATGCAGTGGAATGATGCTGAGTTTAAAAACAATAGTATTCAGCCCGCTTTTCATTTGTCAAACGAAGTGAGTATTTCTGGTACGGCCGATTTTAAACAAGGAATTATCGATGACGATGAATATGGAGGAATGTTAGTTTTTGAAAATAAATCTAAACATATTAACGTCAGTGATAATAGTCATGTTGATGGAAAAGTACAAAAATCAGGTCACGAAGATTTTACTTATCCAATTGGTGATAAAAACAAATACCGATTTGCGGGTATCTCGGCACCAAAGGAAATATTGAGCAGTTTTACAGGCAAATATTTCTTCGAAGATTCTAATGCACTATATCCGCACAGTCAAAAAACAAAAGAAATAGTTCTTATCAACAATCAAGAATATTGGACTTTGGATAAAACTGCAGGAAACTCGGATGTCATGTTGACTTTGAGCTGGGATGAAACATCGACTACACCAGCTGATATTTTAGTGTCACCACAAACTTCAATACATATCGTTAGATGGGATGAAGCTCAAAACCGCTGGATTGATGAAGGCGGAGTTGTAGACAGTGATAAAAAAACGGTTACTACTCCAGTAAATGTTTCTGGATATAGTGTGTTTACTACGGCAAGAGTCGATGATGGAATCGTTTTACCTTGCAGTACGTTAACAGTTTTCAATGCTGTTTCAGCTGATGGAGATGGAAAAAATGAATATTTCAAGATTGGAGGGCTGACAGAATGTTCTGCAGACAATACGGTTGAAATTTATAATCGCTGGGGAGTAAAAGTATATGACACCGTAAATTATGATTCTAATGGAAATGTTTTTAGAGGATATTCAGAAGGAAGAACAACAATTTCAAAAAACGAAATGCTGCCAACAGGAACCTATTTCTACATTATAAACATTAAATATTCAGGAACTACACCTCAAGTAATTAAAAAATCAGGTTACCTGTATTTGACTAGAAATTAATTTGCTGAGGTACACTTTAAGCAGCTTTAAATTATTAAGGATAAAAGCATGAGAATAAAATTTTATACAGTGATCATTATGTTAACTGGTTTTTTTTGCTGTGCGCAGCAAGATGCTCAGTTTACACAATATATGTACAATACTATAAGCATTAACCCCGCATATGCAGGATCAAGAGGAGCATTGAGTGTTTTTGGTTTGTACAGAACACAATGGGTAGGACTTGACGGTGCTCCAGAAACGAGCAGTTTTTCTGTCAATTCACCAATTAGCAACAGTAATTTAGGAATTGGAGTTTCACTTGTTAATGATAAAATTGGACCAACAAACGAGAATAATTTCTCGACAGATTTATCTTATTCAATTCAAACATCAGCAAATTTTAAGCTTTCATTTGGTATCAAAGGAACAGTTAATTTGTTTAATCTAGATATTAATAAATTAAATATTGAAGATCAAGGAGATCCGCAATTTCAAGATTTAAGAAATAAAATTTCTCCAAACGTCGGAGCCGGAGTGTATTGGCATTCAGACAAAGCTTATGTTGGTTTATCAGTGCCAAATTTTATAGAAACCAATCGTTACGATGATAATGATGTGGCAATTTATAAAGATAGAATCAACTATTATTTAATGGGAGGATATGTATTTGATTTAGATAAATATCAATACATCAAATTCAAACCTGCAGTATTAGTAAAAATGGTAGAAGGAGCGCCTTTGCAAGTAGATCTTTCGGCTAATTTTATGTTCAACGACAAATTTGTTGTAGGAGCGGCCTACAGATGGAGCGCAGCGGTGAGTGCAATGGCAGGGTTTCAGGTTTCAGACGGACTTTACATAGGATATGCGTACGACCATGAAACTACAAAACTGCAAAATTATAATTCAGGATCGCATGAAATATTTCTACGATACGAGTTCTTTAAAAACTATGGTAAAATTACAACCCCACGTTTCTTCTAATCCTACACTGACAATGAAAAATTATATACTTGTTTACGCCTTATTAATTGTTTTTTCATTTAATAATTATTCGCAGCAAAACCAGACAGTTTCTGCTGATAAAGACTATAACAATTATGCTTATATAGATGCCATTAAAACCTATGAAAGAATTGCTGATAAAGGATACAAATCTGAGGATATGTTCAAGAAATTAGGTAATTCTTTTTATTTCAATTCAGAGTTTGAGAAAGCGGCTAAATGGTACGAGGAACTATTCGCTATGAAAAGTGAGGTAGAACCAGAGTATTATTATCGTTATGCACAATCATTAAAAGCAGCTGGAAATGATAAAAAAGCAAATGAAATATTAGACTTGTTTGCTCAAAAATCAAGGAAAGATACAAGAGCTGAGCGCTATTTAAAAGACAAAAATTATTTAGCAGAAATTAAAGCCAATTCAGGAAGATATAAAATTGAAGACGCAGGTGTAAATAGTAAATATTCAGATTACGGAACTTCATTTTATCAAAACAAAATAGTGTTTACATCAGCCAGAGATACTGGTAATTTTGCGCAGCGAATTCACAAATGGACAGGTGAGCATTTTACAAATCTTTATCAAGCTGATATTGATGCAGATTTCAATCCAAATAAACCCGAAAAAATAAAATCTAAAATCAATTCTAAATTCAACGAATCGACACCGGTTTTTACAAAAGATGGGAAAACGGTTTATTTTACAAGAAACAATTTTATTGACGGCAAAAAAGGAAAAGATGGTAATAAAACTACTTTAATCAAAATATACAAAGCAACTTTTGAAAATAACAAATGGACGAACATTATTGAACTTCCATTTAATAGTGATACTTACAGTACAGCGCATCCAGCCTTAAGTCCTGATGAAAAAACCTTGTATTTTGCATCTGATATGCCGGGAACATTTGGGCAGTCAGATATTTATAAAGTAAGTATTAATGGAAACGGTGGTTTTGGTTCGCCAGAGAATTTAGGTAAAACAATTAATACTGAAGGAAAAGAAACGTTTCCATTTATAACAGCTGATAACGAAATTTATTTTGCTTCAGATGGTCATCCTGGACTTGGCGGTTTAGATGTATTTGTTGGTAAAATAAGCGGGAATGAAATAACAAATATTAAAAATATAGGAGCTGATATCAATTCTCCTCAAGATGATTTTGCATTTGTTATTGATACTAAATCTAGAAGAGGTTTCTTCTCTTCAAATAAAGACGGCGGACAAGGTTCTGATGATATTTATAAGTTTTTAGAAACACGTAAATTAGAATGTGTTCAGGAGTTAAATGGTATTATTACAGATACGCAGACAGGAGTTATTTTATCTGGTGCCAAAGTCTCATTGTATGATAATATGCAGGTGCTGAAAAGTACTGTTATTTCAGATTTAAATGGATTTTACAGTTTTTCTGTTGAATGCGGAAAAAGCTATAATGTAAGAGTTGAAAAAACAGATTATGCAACTAAAGAAGTTCGTACATCGATTGGAACAGAAACAGGAAAAACGTATTTACCAATTTCGCTGGATAAAGTTACATGTCAGGTTGCAATAGGAGATGATTTAGGGAAATGTTTTGATATTAAAATGATTTATTTTGATTTGGATGGATCAGATATTCGTCCAGAAGCGGCCTTGGATTTGGTGAAAATTCTAGATGTATTAAATCAATATCCAACAATGAAAATAGATATTCGTTCGCATACAGACAGCCGTCAAACAGCTGCGTACAACGAAAAACTTTCTGACAGAAGAGCCAAATCAACAATTAAATGGCTGGTAAAAAACGGTATTTCGCCAAACAGATTAACAGGTAAAGGTTATGGTGAAACTCAACTTGTAAATGAATGTTCTGATGGTGTAAAATGTACCGAAGAACAACATCAAATGAATAGAAGAAGTGAATTTATAATCACGAAACTATAAAATATAATTAATTAAAAATTTAAAAAAATCTAGATAAACAAGAGAAGAATGAGCCGGAAAACCATATCAATAATTAGTTACTTAACACTTGTAGGATGGGTAATTTCTTTTCTTGTTTATCATAATGGAGGAAGATCTTCATTTGCACAATATCATCTAAAACAGTCCTTTGGGTTAGGTGTTTTCAGTGCAGTATTAGGCAGCGCTTTTATTCCAATCTTTTCAATTAATCCTGTAATTTCAACATTCTTTACCATTTTAAGTTTTGGCGTATTGATTGTTTTAATAGTTGGGATTGTTAATGCTGTCAACCAAAAAAGAAAACCAATACCATTAATCGGATCAATGTTTGTTGATCGATTTAACTTTATTAAATATTAAATTTTCTATTCTTTTCTTGAAAGAATATAGTACAATGCCTTTATCAGATTATCTCGTTGTTTACAAAATATTTCCTTAAAATGTGTAGTGAATAAAAGTCTTATTATGAGGTTTTTATGTCTTATTGTGGAGGTGTTTAATTTTGAAGTGAAATACTTTTGTCTTTGTTTATCAAGGTTATATAAATCAAAAAAGAAAAACAAATACGAAACCTAAAATGAAATTTTGATGAGCTGTAATCAGCTCAGTTTAGGGAGTATTAATTGTAAAGAAATTGACGATGGAAAAGATACAAGTTTTAGTAAGGGACGATAAAGGATTGTTTTTAAAAATGTTTAAAAATAATTTTGCGGATGAATTTAAATTTACGCAAGATTCATTTTTGAATAGTAAAAAACAGAAATCTCAAGGTTTAAACAGATCAATATTTGTAGTTTACAGCCATCAAGAATTGGTTGAATTTTTGAAGCTGGAAAAGAAAGGAACAATTGCTTTAGTTTGTTTATTTGATAAATTATTGTATGGCAATGTAGCTGGTCTAGAAGAGATTAATGATTTGGTAGCGCTAAGTGGTTACCAAACAAAAAGGGGAATTGTTAATGACTTGAAGGTATATCTTAAAAATGCTGTTCAGCCAAAAAAGGATACAATTCAGACCGAAGTTTTGAACGCAGAAACAACAGAAATTCAGCCAAATGACTTATATAAAACAGTATTATATTTTGTATAAATAATCCAGTATGTAAAAGTATTTTAATATATAATACTGATAGATTTTGGCTTTTGAAAGAAGGCTTTTTACTTAAGCAAAATGTACGGAGTATATCTATATAAGAAATAAAAATAAAAGGAGCTTCAAGAATATTGAAGCTCCTTTTTTGTAAAAACTATTGTCTTATTTAAGAGGAATATTAATTGTGCTTCCGTCTTTAATCAGTTTGGTATATACTATTTTTTTTCCATTAGAGATGGTTACTTTCAATTCTTTATTCACTCTTTCAACAGTAATATCAAAATCTTTTTCAAAAGCATGTATTCGACGCAGTTTCATAACAGGCCAAGATTTTGGAAGCCTCGGTGTAAAATCAAAACTGCTTAAACCAGTAGGACGAATGCCAAATAATCCCTCTGTAAAAATTCTACAATATAAACCGCTTTCGGCAGAAAGATGTCTCTGATCTCCTTCAGGATAAGCTTCTACAGGATACGGAACATGATCGCCTAACAAACGACGGTTCGAATAATAATGTAAAAAATCCAGTACTTTATCCGTTTCTCCCGCTGCCAATACACCTCTTAAAGCATATAAAGTCGAGCGGTCCCAAAATATTTTATCACCGGCAATACTGGCAAGACCATCTTTTGTCCATAATCTTGGAGAAAACAAAGCATCTATAGTTCCCGCTTTTCGATCATAAATTCCCATTGTCAGCGGTGTACAAATCCAGGCTCTTAAAACATCATTTTCTTTGTAATACTTATAAGTTTCAAAACCTTCTATCTTAGCTCCAAAATACTTTTCAATAGCTGTTTTTAATTTTTCAGCCTCAGCTTTATAATTTTTCAGCTGCGTTTTGTCTTTGCCTAAAGCTTCGCCTAAATATACAGCAGAGTTAAGAGCATCATAATACAAAGAAGAAGTATTAAGATTAGCTTTTCCAGCAGGAAGACGTCCTTCGAGTTCATCAGAATCAGAAGTTACAACACCATCAGAGTTTAGTTTTCTATGACAATACTCTAAACACCACTCAATCAATGGCCATAATTGTTTAGCTTCATTTGCATTTCCTTTAGAAAGCGCATAACGTGCTGCTCCGTAGGCTATCATTGCGCCATCGCCTCGATCACCGGCACCATCCCAGATATCGGTTCCTTCGGCGACAATCGAACTTGGAATAGGTTTGTATTCTTGGTTCATGAATTTAGCAAATTGCAAATAAGCATTTAACGATGCTTGATTACCATATTCATATCCTAAAAACGGAAAGAAAGGACCAATATATTCTGCCTGATCGTTTGCCCAGATAGCGGCATAATACGATTCTCCTCCAGGACCATGCATAGGACCGCCTTTAGTTTCAAAAATACTTTCAGAAGCTCTGATTTTGGCAAAAGCAAATTCTGTATTCAAAACTTCATCAGGTGTTTCTAATATGAGTTTATCCCAAATTTCCTGGATTAATTTTAAACGTTTATCTTTTTCTTCTTCAATGTTTACAACTGGAACTTGTTCGTTTGTTTTACCTGCCGAATAGAAAACAGAAAAACGAATTGTTTCATTTGTTTGCAGATTAAAATTTCCGTGATTAAAAAGATCTACATGCAAATCATAACTTCCTTCAGTTCCTTTTGCGGGATCTGATGTGTAAATGGCATTTGATTTTGGAATCTCTATAACACAAGTTTTATCGGAAATATTCTTAATGGTATAAATTTCACAATATCCAGATAAGGTTGTTGACGGGAAAAATTGTCTCGTTAATTCGAGAGTATTACCCGATTTACTCTTAACCAATAATGTTCCGTTCAGCGTTAATGAAGTGACTTTTTCTGACGCAATAGGTTTGTAATTCACCGTCACCAAATCAAAAGCATCTTGCGCAAGCTGACGCGTAAAACTGGCATGGGTATTATTTGGGATGGTTCTCAGCATTGGCCAAACCAAACTTCGTGTCGCCTGAAACGTTCCGTCTGCAGCAACACCATATCGTAATACGCAGGAGATTTTTTTACCACTCATTTCGATATGATCTTTATGCGGAATATTGTTGTTTATCTGCCAAGAAATAGCCCCGTCTTTGTCAATCTGCCAGCGGCGCTCTTCTTGTGAAAAGAGCTTACTGGTAAAAAAACAAAGTGCGGCTGCGACAAATAAAAAATGTTTTCGGGTTTTGGTAAATAATCTCTTCATTACAATTGTTTTTTAATTTCTATAAGGGGCAAATAGCCATTTTTCAGGCTGCATATTCTGTTGTATAATTACCGCCAAAAGTTTTATCTATCGTGTTAGTAGTACTTGTATGTGTTGTCGTTTTGATAAATATTGCTTTTGCTAAGTTATTATTTAAAAGATGCACTTAGTTGTTGTCCTGAATTTACAGAGACATCAACAAAAGAGCATATATTTCCCATAACATCTTTATCATGTTTGGCGGTAATTTTTTTATTATTTACAAACAGCGTATCATAATTTCCAGAGAACATTGCCCGCCATTGTATCGTAATATTTCCTTTGTTCTGAACTATCGTTTTTTGATTTTCGTGTTTTACAAACAATACAGTGTTTAAAACAGATAAGTTATCTACTTGAGATGCAATTCCATTTTTTACACGATGTAAAGTAGTTACCCTTTTGTTTAAAGCATCTGGCTCAATTCCCATATAGCCATGTATAACGCCTTCAATTACGCCGTATGAAACTTCAGGATATTCTCTTCTTTTTGTTTCAGGATCAGTCAAGTGTAAAATATATTGATAAGCTTTATCCTCAAAACCATATTTATATAATAAAAATGGGAGGTAGGATAAACTCTCGACATTTGTTTTTTGAGAAACAATATGCTCGATTGTTTTTTTAATTCGGGTTTTGTCATTTAAGGCATCAAACCATAGTAAAAAAAGTTCACCTCCGTCTTTGCTGAATTTTCCGTCAGCAGTATAAATAACATTGTAAGTTGAAGTTAAATCATCCCACCAAATTTGTTCTATTTGCTGTTGGTACTTTGCTGCTTTTTTCTCGAAGAATTCAGCCTTTTGAAAATCTCCCTTTTGTCTTAAAACAGCAGCGTAAGTTGACAATCCGCGGTAAATTGCTGCCACCAAATCAACGCCCATTTTTAACCCCGGAATTCCTTCCGAATAAGAAGCAAGTCCTCGGCATCTCTGAAAGTCGTCTTCTATATTAAATGAAACACCAGCATTTGGAAATTCAGGTCTGGATAATAATGAGTCTGAATCTAATACCCAGCGTTCGATATAGTTCGTTGCCGATTTTTCGAAAAAGTTTTCAAATTCTGGATTTTTGATATAAGCTTCATCACCAGTCCATAAATACAAGCGCCAGCACGCAAAAATGACATCAAAATTGCTGTTTAGATTGTACCAGAACTCTTTGTCATTTCTATAATCCTCAGGCGCAGGTTTTCCGTATTTGTTGATTTCCCAATACGAACACCAGTCTTTACTTTCAGAAATGTTTTGTGCAAATAAAGAAAGCATATTTTTATTTTCTTTATTTAATCCTAGTATTTCAGCACCAATACTTTGATGTGATACATCTCGCATACAAAAAGCAGATCGTGCAGGAAGTGCAGCTTCGTACCAAGGACCTGCAGGATCGTTTGAATTTCCTTTATAGCTTAAAGCCATTTTTTTTGCACGTTCAAAAGCCAGTTCAATTGCTAGATCTGTAGATTTGAAAGTTGCAGTATTTTGACCAAATCCATTAAAAAAGAAAAAGCAATTTAGAGCAGTAATTATAAGTACATTTTTCATTTGGCTGTTTTCTGTTTGGATTATTTTTAGAATAAAATAACATGGTATAATTGAAATTTAAAAGCAAACCCACACAACAAATAAAGTGGGTTTGCAGTTTCTCAGTTTTTAAATAAACGATACTTTGGGGGAGTATCGATTTTTAATTATAACCCGGATTTTGAGTCAAACTTGTTCTATTAGTTTCATCTCTTGGAATAGGTAATAAATAATGCTGAGGTTTGAAAATTCTCTCTTGAACTTTTGTGTACGTATATGTTTTTGAACCGTCGCTGTTTTTCGTAATAACAACTCCCATCAAAGGCTTGTTTTCGGTATCTTCGGCAATTTTCCAGCGGCGAACATCGTAGTAGCGGAATCCTTCCAAACATAACTCGACTTGTCTTTCATTGCGAATTTTCTTTTCTAAAGAAGTACCAGTTAAACCTGCCAGCGGAATTGTTATTCCTGCACGTTTTCTTATCGCATTTAGATATTGAATCGCTGTGCCTTCATTACCAAGTTTAAATTGTGCTTCGGCATAGTTAAGGTAAATTTCGCCTAAACGAGAAATAATCCAAGCTTTGTTCGTTTGTGTTTCACTATTATAATTGTAGGTTGTATCACAATATTTGCGGAAGGTATAACGTGTTTTACTGGCATTCCAAGTATCCCATCCTTGAGGAGAATCTAATCCGCCTTCGTAAAATTCAGCTTTATTTGAACTTCCAACATCATAGCGATCTTTAAAAAATTCTGGTTTTCCATAAGCACGTCCATCGTACACAATGTTTTTATAAAAACGCGGATCTCTGTTTACATATGGTTTTTGAGGATTATAACCAGATGTTGGATCAGTAATGTCTTTTCCGTCAGCAGTTCCATAAGCATCGATATGACTTTGACTTGGCGCAAAATTTGCCCAGCCGTGAAAACCACTTGGAGAATTAAACATTTCTACACCGTTAAAAGCACTCCATTGCGGATCTTTACTAGACAAACGAGAGCAGATAATTTCAGAATTATCGGTTGTAAAAAGATCTTCGTACTTTTTATCATAAAGCTGATAAAGATTTAAATCCATAACCGCTTTTGCGGCGTCAGATGCTTTTTTCCATTTGTTTAAATCATTAGAAGTATTCCATTGCGGACTTGCTGCATAAAGTAACGTTCTTGATTTGATGGCTAATGCGGCACCTTTTGTGATTTTTCCCAGACTAGTAGCAGTTAAAGGCAGTAATTCAGCAGATTTATCTAACTCTGTTACAATAAAATCAACACACTGATCATAGCTGCTGCGATCAACTTTAAAATTACTATTCAGATCAAAAGGAACCGTAATAAGCGGAACTCCTCCATAATCGCTTATTAATTTAAAATAAGAATAAGCTCTTAAAAAAATTACTTCACCTTTTAATCTGTTGCGAGAGGCATCGTCTCCTGGAACCTTATCAATTCGAGATAAAAAGATGTTGCAATTTTGAATTGTAGCATATGTTGGTTTCCAGATATCAAAATCATTTGCGTTATCAGGTGTAAGAGCTCCTGAATTTAAAGTCCAAATATCATAATCGTTAAAATTATTAAAAGCTTCATCACAAGCAGTCGATAAAATCCAGCTTCTATTTGTTCTATTGTTCCAATTGTGCTGTGTACTTGGTAAAACAGTATATAGATTGTTTGCAAAAGCTTCAGCAAGTTTCAAATCATTCCAAACCGTTGCATCGGTATAAGAGTCTAACGGAACTTTGTCTAACGGATCTTCACTGCAAGAAGTGAACGAGGTAATTATCATAAGAAAAGAAGTAAGGATAAATACCTTCTTTTTCATATCTATTAGTTTATTGATTTTATAATTTTTCATGTCTAAATATTTTTTTTGGTTGCAGCATTATAGTTCGATACTTACGCCCACTCTGTAGATGCGGGTTTGAGGGTAATTAACTCCCGTAGTATTATTAGTTTCAGGATCTCTGTTGTATTTTTTCATATTATCAATAGAAAATATATTAGTTCCTCCTGCATAAAATCTCATATTCAAAACTCCAAATCTAGAAAGTGCTTTTTCTGGTAATACATAAGATATTTCTAATGATTTTAATCTAAAGAAAGAAGCATCTCTTAACCAGAAATCAGCTGGAATATTATTTCTATTATCTGAATCATTGAAAGCTGCAGGATATTTAGAATTAGGATTATCTGCTGTAAATCTGTCATTGTATAACCATGTTGGCGGTGCTACAATTGCTCCTTGACCTTGCGGAAGAATCATTTGTTTAGCCTGTGACTGCCCTGTCCAAAGTAAGTCGATTGAAAAACCTTTGTATTCTGCTCTCATCGGAATACCGTAAGCAATTTTTGGCGTAGCTGATTCTGGAATTCTAACTTTATCATTAGATGTTATGCTGCCGTCGCCATCTGTATCTTTTACCCAAATATCTCCAGGTTTAGCACCTTCAAAATGAGCCGAATTGTCAACATCTGCTTGTGTGCGGTAAATACCGTTTGTTTGATAAACTAACCAAGAATCGATTGCTTTTCCAGTTGATTTTTGCCATTCAGGAATGTTTGAAGCTTCGTCACGAAATAACACCTCACTCTGTGCATAAGTAAGATTAAAACCTACATTGTATTTAAAGTTATGACTGTTATCACCATAATTTATCGACCAGTCAACACCTCTGTTAACCGTTTCTCCAATATTTTCTTTAGGAAGTGCTAATCCTGTGAATAAAGGAACCGATGCATTTCTTGCTGCTAAAATATCAGATCTTTTGTTGCTGAAATAATCAAAAGTTGCCGTCAATTTGTTGTTTAAGAAAGCAAAATCAAAACCAATATTTGTTGAGTTCTGAATCTCCCACGTAATATTAGGATTTGGTGTAGACGAAAGATATATACTATTGTTTAAGGTATAATCTGAACCAAAATAAGTGTAATTCTGTTGATTTGTAGTTAACTGATATCTTGTCAAGAAAAGATATTGGTTTGGATAAAATACACCATTAATCCATTCGCTCAAGTCATCATTACCCATTTTCCCCCAAGAAGCTCTTATTTTAAGCTGATCGATTGCTTTTATGTTGTTTTTGAAAAAAGGTTCTTCAGATATTTTCCAACCTGCAGATACTGCAGGAAACATTCCCCAGCGTGTTGAAGACGGGAAATTAAATGATCCATTGTAACGTGCAGAAAATTCAGCAAAATATTTATTGTCATAGTTATAAGCAACACGCCCTAAATAACTTTCCCTTCCGTCTTGATAAGCGCCGCCTGTTGCATTTTGCCCTTTGGTGCTTCCAGTAAAAATTTGATCTAATTGATCACTCAATAAGTCTCTTCTATAAGCAGAAGTTTCCGTTTTATCAGTTGTATTCTGCTCATATCCAACAAAAGCATTAAAACCATGTTTGTTGAATTTGCGATCGTAAGCAAGTTTTATGAAATAAGTATTTTGATTTGTAATTTGTTCATTCTGATAAACACTTGTAATACTCGTGCTGTTTTTTACATTGTTGTAACTATCATTTGTTTTATCGTACGAGTAAGCATCCCACGGTTTAGTGAATTTTTTTTGACTTCTAACATTGTAATCAAATGCAGCATAACCATTTAAGGAAAGACCTTCAGTAATTTTAGGTAATTTTAAATCAAATCCTATTTTTGGGTTTACAATTAAGTTTAAAACCTTATCGTAACCAGCAGCTGGAGAAGACATTAAAATTGGGTTTCTTCCATTTGCAATTCCCGAAGTAGGATAACCATTTTTCCAGTATGCAGGAATGAATGGATACATACTGACAGTTTCGTGCATAATGCTTGACATACTTACCGCAGGATAATTTCTGTCTTCTTTTCGAGTAGCAATATCAAGGTTAACTTTCAGGTTTGAAGATATATTGACATCAATATTAGATCTCAAATTAAACTGTCTGTATCTTTCGTCACTTTCTCTAAGATTACTTTCTTGGTTTAGATATTGCCCAGAAAAGAAATACTTCACTTGATCGTTACCTCCATTTACAGAAAGAGAAACGTTTGATTGAGGAGCATCTTTTCGATACGTTTGTCGTAACCAGTCTGTACTGGTATAATTTGGATCATTACCCGCTTTGTATTTATCGATATCAGACTGCGTATAAGGAAGTGTTGTGCCTTTGTTTGCATTAAGCTCATTGTAATACGTCATATACTGCCAAGAGTTAACCCTTTCATCTATTCTTGTTAACTGCTGAATGCCATACGATCCGTCAACTTTTATAGTTGGAGCACCAACTTTACCTCTTTTTGTAGTAACCAAAATTACCCCGTTTGCAGATCGAACACCGTAGATTGCTGCCGAAGCATCTTTTAAAACAGTAACTGATTCTATATCATCAGGATTTATCCTATTTAGATCACGATCAGGAATACCATCTACGACTATCAACGGACTTGTACCACCTCCAAATGAGTTGAATCCTCTAATTAATAAAGTCGAGCTGTCATCGCCAGGTCTTCCAGAACGATTGTTTGCAATAACACCAGACATACGTCCGGCAATTCCATTTGAAACGTTTGCCGATGCATTTTGTGTTAATACAGCTCCTTTGATTGATGAAATAGCGCCAGTTGTTGATCCTTTTTTCTGAGTACCATATCCAACAACAACGACTTCATTTAAAGTTTGATTTTGTTCTTCTAGTTGAATATTCGCGGCATTTGCAGCGCTGACTTCTTTAGTTACAAAGCCTGTAAATGAAACGACAAGAATACTGTTTGAGTCAGGAACTTCAATCGTAAAATTTCCGTCGAAGTCTGTAGTTACTCCAATTTTTGTTCCTTTTAGAATAACGTTAACGCCTGGAAGCGGTTCTCCCTTTGTTCCAGTTACTTTTCCTTTTATAGTTTTTTGTTCTGCAGCTAAAAAAGAGATTTTTGTCATTTCAGAAATCGGCAGAATAGATTCTGTACTGCTATTTCCTTTGATTAAAGTGTTATTAAACTTCGAAAAAAATGAAGCGTTCTTTGATTCTGTTGCTGCCGAAACGTGTAAAGTCATCGCGATCAGCAATCCAGATGTTAGTTTGGCAGTCTTCCAAAACTCAGAAGAAAGCCAATCGTTTGTTGGTTTGTCTTTGATTAAAAATTTCATTTGTAAAAACGGTTTTTGGTTAGTAATGTACTCTCTGGTTCTAGTTCATAATATCCTTCGTTTTCATTTTAAGAAAACAAACAGAAATGCATAGAGTAGTGCAGATTGTTTACAGAAAGAGATAAAATTGAAAATCAAAATTATAAAGGTTTCTGTATTTTTTCATACCAGTACCTACCAGTTTGTTTGCGATATGTTTAAAATATTATCATAATTTAATGTAATATGAAAAAAAAGTGGATAATATATGAATATAAGTCATAAAACAGGAAAGGAGCTAGAATGACGGAATTTGCTGATTATTTTTAAAGATGAAAATATTTCACTGCTAATCTAAAAGCGGAAACACTAATTTTTGTCTCTTTAGAATGGAGTAAAAAAACAGCAGCTCGTTTTTTGAAAAAATGGATAATATAGTATCAAAAAAAAAATTTGCTAAGTTTTACGATTGTTTCCAATTTTTCTAATTTTTAAACCATACCAGTATCAAAAAGTTAAATCGGTGTAGGAATAAGCTTGTTTTAAATTGTGTCAGTTCACTTTAGAGTTTGTTTTTTTAGACTTAAAATGGTTGAAACTTATGCATTATCAGTTTGTTAACCTCTATTTGTTTTTCTGTTATTTAAAACGAGTAAAAAAAACTCAATTTACTGGTAGGTTTTTTTTCTGGCTTCTTTCATCTTGAGTAAGATCGTTCAAACTGCTTTTTTAAAATCCTTATTATCGATCGAGTTTTCAGTAAAATGATGATTTTTTAGCATTCTTAAATTATTTCAAACCAAGATTATTTTTCAGAGTGCAGCATTTATTAAAAAGAAACTGGTAGGTACTAGTATGTTTGTGAATGTGATTGTAATATTTTTGAATTTCATTTTTCACAAGTAAATAATAGAAACAGAAAAAACAATACAGTTTATTGTGAATTATATAATGCAAGAACTCAAGTTAATACCTGTTGATTCAATTATAAAATAGGATGCAGTTGTTGCTTAGATTACACTTTACAAGCATAAAACCAAAATGAGATTTCAATTCTTATAATAATAACTACTTATAACTACCAACTACCTTTTATGAAAAAAATAATCTTTTTATTAGTGCTTACTGCTTTAGTTTATAAAGCTGGCGCACAAGAGAAACAAATACAGATTGAAACACAAAATTCGGCTTTGATTTTAAAAGCAGGAAAAAATGGCTTATTGTATCAAACTTACTTAGGAGCAAAACTGAATGGAAATTCTGGATATGATGCACTTTCAAAAGAAAACACAAAATCATTTGTAATAAATGACGGAAATCCATTGAATAATTTGAGGCATTTGGCATACCCAACTTATGGAACTGATAACTTGTTCGAATCTGCTATACGCGTAACTCATAACGACGGAAATCCATCTTTAGAGTTAACTTATGTGAACCATCGTGTCGATAAAATAGATGACAATACAACAGAAACCATTATAAAATTAAAAGATCAAGTATATCCAGTAGAAGTGACGCTGCATTATAAGGCTTTTTATAATGAGAATATTGTTGAACAATGGACGGAAATTGTGCATCACGAAAAGAAACCAATAATGTTATACAATTATGCCTCTTCAATGCTTCATTTTGATGCTGATCGTTACTGGTTAACTCAATTTCATGGAGACTGGGCAAAAGAGGCACGAATGCTGGAAACGGAATTAACTAGCGGCACAAAAGTTATCGATTCAAAATTGGGAGTTCGTACTAATATGTATCAAACACCTGTTTTTTTCTTGTCTCTTAATTCGAAAGCAGAAGAAAACTCAGGAGAAATTGTGGCAGGAACGATTGCTTGGTCTGGGAATTTTAAACTTGCTTTTGAATTAGATAATAAAAACTCACTTCGAATAAGTTCAGGAATAAATCCGTTTGCGTCAGAATACAGTCTTGAACCAGGTAAAGTATTTACAACTCCGTCATTTATCTATACTTTTTCGAATAAAGGTAAAGGACAAGCGAGTCGAAACCTGCACAAATGGGCAGGGAAATATGGTATAAAAGATGGTGAAAAACCTCGATTGACTTTATTGAACAATTGGGAAACAACCTTTTTTAATTTTGATGAAAAAAAATTAACGGAGATGTTCGCTGATACCAAAACGCTTGGTGTCGATATGTTTTTATTGGATGATGGCTGGTTTGGAAATAAATATCCACGAAGCGGCGATAAATCAGGGCTAGGAGACTGGCAGGCTACTAAAACGAAATTGCCAAATGGTATTGGTTTCCTAATTCAAGAAGCAGAGAAAACAGGAGTAAAGTTTGGTATTTGGATTGAACCCGAAATGGTTAATCCTAAAAGTGAATTATACGAGAAGCATCCAGATTGGGTTTTAAAGCTTCCAAATAGACCCGAAAGTTATTATCGCAGTCAGCTGGTTTTAGATCTAAGCAACCCGAAAGTACAGGATTTTGTTTTTAAAACAGTAGACGATATTATGCAGACAAATTCTGGTGTAGCATTTTTTAAATGGGATTGCAATCGAATGATGACCAATGCATATTCTGCGTATTTAAAAAATCAGCAGTCACATTTGTTTATTGAATATACCAATGGACTTTATAAAGTTTTAGATAGGATTAAAACAAAATATCCAAATCTACCAATGATGCTTTGCGCTGGCGGCGGAGGAAGAACCGATTATGCACTTCTGAAGTATTTTACTGAGTTTTGGGCAAGTGATAATACAGATCCATTTAATAGAGTATTTATTCAATGGGGTTATTCGCAGTTTTTTCCAGCCTTTTCAATTTGTAATCACGTAACATCGTGGGGAAATCAGTCGATCAAATTTAAAACCGATGTGGCTATGATGGGCAAGTTAGGTTTTGATATTAATGTAAAAGAACTGAAACCAAATGAATTGAAATACTGTCAAGATGCAGTTGCAAATTATAAGCGATTGAATCCTGTAATCTGGCATGGTGATATGTACCGAATTGTATCGCCGTATGATGAAAGCCGTGCAGTTTTAATGTATGTTGATAATGCAAAAAGTAAAGCAGTTTTGTTTTCTTATACCTTGCATCCGCTTTACGATCCGCAGTATAATTTAGTTCGTCTTCAAGGATTAGATCCAAACAAAAGTTATAAAGTTGAGGAAATTAATTTAATGCCGGAAGCAAAGAAAACTCTTGAAGAATCAGGAGAATCGTATACTGGAGATTATTTAATGAATGTAGGATTAAGAGTTTCTTCATCAAAAGTAGAAACGAGTGTAGTTCTAGAGATTACTCAAATATAAACGCAATAAAGTATAAGTTATTGATAATTATAAACAGATTAAAAAGCAGCTCCGTAAAGAGCTGCTTTTTTGTTTGGCAATCTTTACGATGGACTGTTTTACAAATAGATTTAAGTGAAACAGACCGATTTTTCTGGTAGGTATTTTTTGTTTTTCATACTTAAAACACTGTATTTTGTTTTATAAATTTTTTCATAAGATAATTGTGGATTTGTGGATTAAAAATTTAAGGCTGAAGTTTTTAAGTAAAAAAATAAAATTTTGAAATATGAATAAAATAAAAGCATTAATCATTTTATGTTTTGCAAGCTGTTCCCTCTTTGCGCAGAAAAAGCCCAACATCATTTATATTTTAGTTGACGATATGGGCTATGGTGATATAGGTGTATTTTTTCAAAATCAGCGAATGAAAAGCAATGATCCGTCAAAACCATATCAAATTACTCCTTATTTAGATCAGATGGCCGCTTCTGGTGCCATATTTACACAACAATATTGTAATGCTCCAGTTTGTGCACCTTCTAGAAGTTCTTTGCTGACAGGTGTAAATCAAGGAAATGCTCAAATTAGAGACAATCAATTCGACAAAGCATTAGAAGACAATCATACGCTGGCAACAGTTTTAAAACAAGCCGGCTACCAAACTATGGCTATAGGAAAATGGGGATTACAAGGAGTTGAAGAAACGGGACCCAATTGGCCTGCACATCCTTTAAAACGTGGTTTCGATTCGTATTTTGGTTATATGAGACACGTTGACGGACATGAACATTATCCAGTTGAGGGTTTGTATCGTGGCAAAAGAGAGGTTTATGACGACTATAATAATGTAGCCGAAGGTTTAGCAAAATGTTATACAACTGATTTATGGACGGCAGTGGCAAAAAAAAGAATCATAGAGCATACGAAAAGTAAGGATGCTTCGAAACCTTTTTTTATGTATTTAGCGTATGATGCTCCTCATGCAGTTTTAGAGCTGCCTACACAAGAATATCCAAGCGGAAAAGGATTAAATGGAGGTTTGCAATGGACAGGAAAATCGGGACATATGATTAACACAGCTTCTGGTACTCCAGATTCTTATACGCACAGTGATTATGCAAATGCGGTTTATGATGATGATAATAATGCAGTGACAAAAGAGGTGCCGTGGCCGGATACTTTTAAAAGATATGCAACTGCCAATCGCCGAATTGATGATGGAGTGGGCGATATACTTCAATTATTAAAAGATTTAAAAATAGACGAAAATACACTGGTAGTTTTTACATCAGATAATGGCGCATCTATTGAGTCTTATTTGCCATCACAATTTATTGGATTCGTACCAACATTTTTCTCTAGTAATGGTCCTTTTGATGGTATTAAAAGAGATTGTTGGGAAGGTGGTGTTCGTATGCCTGTTTTGGCAAATTGGCCTAAACATATTCAAGCAGGAAAAGTGGTTACAACTCCGTCAATGTTATCAGATTGGATGGCTACGTTTGCACAGGCAGCCGGAGTTATTCCTCCCGCAAGAACCGATGGTGTTTCGCTGCTGCCTTCATTAACTGGAAAAGGAAAACAGGAGCAGAGTTTAATATATGTAGAATACTTTGAAAATGGTAAAACACCGGATTTTAAAAATGATAATTCGACACATAAAAACCGAAAACGCGGACAAATGCAAATGATACGAATGGGGAATTTCTCAGGAGTTCGTTATGATATTAAATCAGCCGAAGATAATTTTGAAATTTACGATGTTGTAAATGATCCAAAAGAGACAAATAATTTAGCAGTTAAACCTGAATTCGAAAATATGCAATTGCAAATGAAGGCTTCCGTTTTACAAACGCGCCATGCAGATGCAGAAGCACCTCGTCCTTATGATGACGCTTTAATTCCTGCCGCTAAAATTTCGGGAAAACTTTTATCTGGATTCAAACAAGAATTTTTTTCAGGGGATTTTTCTTGGGTAGTTTCAGACAAAGGACTAAAAGCACAATCCAGCCAAATAAGTACTTCTTTAAATGGCAAAGCAGAAACAACTAAAACCGGAATGATCCTTTACAAAGGATATATAAAAGTTCCTGCCGACGGAAAATACAGTTTTTCATTAAAAACATCTGGAAATGCTTATATGCGTTTACATAATGCTAGTTTGTTTGATGCTGATTTTGGTTATCAATCGAATAAAGAGCTGATTCAGGAGGTAAATCTAAAAGAAGGTTATCATCCTGTTTCAATTTATGTGCTGAAACAAAGTAATACTAATGAGACTATAAGTATAAAATGGAAAGGAAAAGAAGCAAGTGACTGGAAAATTTTAGGAGATAAAGAGTTATTTTATGCAGTAAAATAACGAACTCTTTAATGGATTGCATCTATATTAAACACAAAAAAGTTTATGCTTTAGCATAAACTTTTTTGTATTGATTGTAAAAAAAAATCCTTAATTCGTTCCAGCAGCGCTTTTATCTACAAGAAATAATAATTCCCCAGAAACAGGTTTAATTAACTGCATCGGATAAGTTTTTGGGTTGTATTCGCCAGTTGTTACTTCTTTTAAAGCAGGTGCTTTTTTCTCTCCAAAAGCAATTACAATAATTTTTTCAGCTTTGTTTATAAGCGGAGCAGTAAGTGTAATTCGGAACATTTTTTGAGGTTCAAGATAATAGGCATCAACCCATTTATTTTGCTCTTCTAATACTGCTTGCCCAGGGAAAAGAGAAGCTGTATGACCATCATCACCCATTCCTAATAAAATAAGATCAAACTTTCCTTCATCGCCTAAAACAGTTCTAATAGATTGCTCATAAGCAGCAGCATAATCTTCTGGTGTAACATTGTCTTTATACATTTCGAAAATATTTTCTGCAGGAATTGGAACGTGGCTTAGTAATGCTGCATAAGACATTTTAGCATTACTTAAATCATCATTAAGCGGAACCCAGCGTTCATCTCCCCAAAATATAAAAACCTTACTCCAGTCTATTTTGTTTTTGTAATCGTCAGAAGCTAGTAATTTGTAAACTCCTGCAGGAGAAGAACCTCCTGTTAGAACTACTGTAAATTTGTCTTTTTCAGCAATTGCTTTTTGTGCCGCTGCAATAAAAAGGTCTGCAGCTGCGATATTAATTTCTTCAGTATTATTATAAATCTGTATCATCTAAAACTTCTTCTTTTGTTTGTTTATTTGGGATCCATTTGTGTCCTTGGCGTGCCAATAATTCATCAGCCTCTTCAGGTCCCCAGCTTCCTGCTTTATAATTAGGGAAATTATCAGGCGCTGTAGTTTTCCATACTTGTTGAATGGTATCAATTGCATCCCAAGCTTGTTCTACCTGATCCCAACGCATAAATAGAGTAGGATCTCCTGCCAAAGCATCGGCAATTAATGTTTCATAAGCTTCAGGTGACATTGTAGAGCAGGCAAAATAATCGAATACCATTTCTGCCGGTCTTAAAGAAAGAGACAAGCCCGGTTTTTTAGTCATAAACTGCAGTTTAATATCCATTTCCGGCTGAATGTTGATAATCAATCTATTTGGTGTCATACCTTCTTTTCCATAAGAAAATGCAGAATGTGGAACGGGTTTAAACTGTATAATAATAGAAGATTGTTTTTCTTCCATTCGTTTACCTGTGCGCAGATAAAACGGAATTCCCTGCCATCTCCAGTTGTCGAGATAAATTTTCATTGCAACATAGGTTTCTGTATTAGAATCCGGAGCAATTCCTTTGTCTTGACGATATCCGGGAACGGGTTTTCCTTTTATAGTTCCTGCGTCATATTGACCTCTTACAATATAATGATCGACTTCATCTGGTTTGATACGTCGAATAGATTTTAAAACATCAGCTTTACGGTTTCGAATATCATCTGCTTCAAGAGAAGCCGGAGCTTCCATAGCAGTCATACATAAAATTTGAAGAAGGTGATTCTGAATCATATCTTTCAAAGCACCAACACCTTCATAAAATCCACCGCGTTCTTCTACGCCAACTTCTTCGGCTACGGTAATCTGAACAAAATCAATGAAATTTCGACTCCATAAAGGCTCAAACATCGAATTTCCAAATCGGAAAGCTAAGATGTTCTGAACAGTTTCTTTACCTAAATAATGGTCAATTCTATAAATCTGTTCCTCTTTGAATGTCTGCGAAAGCATTTCATTAAGTGCAATTGCAG
Organism: Flavobacterium plurextorum; assembly: GCF_002217395.1. GTDB lineage: Bacteria > Bacteroidota > Bacteroidia > Flavobacteriales > Flavobacteriaceae > Flavobacterium > Flavobacterium plurextorum. Next base: position 153,994 of record NZ_MUHD01000027.1, read on the forward strand.
AAGTTTTATCATAACCAAAAGGTTTTTCGATTATAATACGATCTTGTTTAGGATTTGCAGCAAGACCAATTTTCTTGATATTATTAGAAATAGTCGAAATGAAAGACGGCGTAATCGAAAGATAAAAAAGACGATTAGCTCGTTCTCCAAAAGACTGATCAATAGTATTTATTTTGTCATTTAATCCTATATAAGATTCTTCTTTGTCGATATCAAGACTATGATAGGTAATATGAGAAAGAAATTTTTGAGTTTCTGGGTCCGAAAGACCTTTTTTTCTCGAGAATGTATTTAGGTTTTCTAAGACATAGCTGCGAAATTCTTCATCGCTTTTTTCTGCTCTTCCAAGAGCAATAATCTGAAACTTTTTTGACATACGGCCATCAAGATACAGATTTTGAAAAGCGGGAAAGAGCTTTCTCTTTGCCAGATCTCCAGTTCCACCAAAAATTACAATGATAGTTGGATTTATATTTTTGAACTTACCCATTTTGTGTGTTGTGTTGTTTAAAGTTCTTTATTCAGACCATTGTGTGTGGAAAACACCAGTTTTGTCAATGCGTTCGTAAGTATGTGCTCCAAAATAATCACGCTGCGCCTGAATTAGATTTGTTGGCAGATTTTCAGATCTGTATGCATCAAAATAAGCTAGTGAATTCATAAGTCCTGCCACAGGTATTCCTTTTTGCACAGCAAACTGAATTACATTTCTCATTCCAGTTTGATTATCTGTTAATTTTGAAGCGATTCCAGAATCTAAAAGTAAGTTTGGTAAATCTGCTTTTGTAACAAATGCTTTTCTGAAATCCTCTAAAATAGCGGCACGAATAATACAGCCTCCGCGCCATATTTTGGCAACAGTTTCTAGATTTAATCCATAATTGTATTCTTTAGAAGCAGTATGAAGCTGTGCTAATCCTTGTGCATACGTTACCACAATAGAAAAGTACAATGCCGATTTTAATGCAGCAATTGCTTCGCTTGTATTTACATCAGTTTGATTTGTATTCCAAACTAATTTAGTTGCAGCTTCAATTCTTTCTGGTTTAGTTTTAGACATATCGCGCATTACAACAGCAGCGTCGATAGTTGGAACTGGAACTTGTAAATCCATCGCATTTTGCGAAGTCCATTTTCCTGTTCCCTTAGATTTTGCCCAATCTGAAATTTTATTGATCAGCGGACTTCCGTCTTCGTCTTTTTGTTTCAGGATTTTTCCTGTAATTTCGATTAAATACGATTTAAGGTCATACGTTTCATTCCATTCTTCAAATGTTTTCTGAATCGTATTTTCATCCAAATTATAACCTCTTTTCATTAGGTCATAAATTTCAGAAATCAATTGCATGATTCCGTATTCAATTCCGTTGTGAACCATTTTTACATAGTTTCCAGCAGACCCGTTTCCTAAATATTCTACACAAGGTTCACCATCTACTTTTGCAGCAATAGCTTCAAAAATTGGGCGAAGTCTTTCGTACGCTTTTTGATCTCCTCCAGGCATCATTGCAGGACCAAATCTTGCTCCTTTTTCACCGCCGGAAATTCCCATTCCAAAAAAGTGAATTCCTTTAGAAGATAATTCTAAAAATCTTCTGTCAGTATCTGTAAAATAAGTATTTCCGCCATCAATAATAATATCTCCCTTATCTAAATGCGGTAATAAACTTGCGATCGCGCTGTCAACTGGTTTTCCTGCAGGAACCAATAACATAATAGCTCTTGGCTGCTTAATAAGCGATACAAAATGCTTAACATCAGTTGTTGCTTCAATAGTGTCGTTTGGACCCGCTTCTTGTTGAAGAGAATTAACTTTTTCAGTATCTAAATCTAAACCTGCAGCCGCAAAGTTATGGCTGGCAATATTTAAAAGCAGGTTACGACCCATTACGCCTAGACCTACAATTCCAAAATCAAATTTGCTCATAGTTTTCAATTAACTAAAATTATTAGAAGAATGTTTTTTTGAAAAAAATGTAAGAGAAAATACAGTAACGTTTTTTCATTCAGTTCTTTGCAGAAAAACAAAATTTGTTTGAATCTTACGTTTTAAGATTTACCGTGCTAAGTTAGAGAAAAATGGTGAAACAATATAGAATTGGCGGTTCTCTTTAAGGCTGTGTAGTGTTACTTTTTTAAGTATGAAAAATACACTTATTTTGAAATTTTAGATTGATTTAAGTAGATTTAGTACTGTTTTTAGAATGTTTTTAGAATAGAAATTGGATGCTTTCTACTAATAGATAATAATTGGAATAATAAAGGAATTAGTAGGGAACTCTTTATTGATTAACTATTTTTAAAGTCGAAAACATTTAGATACTTTAATCTTTTATGAAGATTTAGAAAAGCACAGAAAATTAGAGATAATTGCAGAACGTCTAAGCAGAAAACTTAAGTGAACAGGAAGTTTATTTCATTTTGATACTCAATGGGGCAATTACATTGATTTTCCATTGAATCATGAATGTATTATTAAGGGTACGTTTTATTAATTACACTATTGTATTTTGACACACATCCAAGTTGCTTTTATTACCTTTTTATCCCCTACATAAGCAATTCCTGACTGTTTAATTATTTTTTCACTTAAACGAATATTCTGTATCTCGAATTTTATTTCATCAGTAAACCTTGCAGTTGAATAGAATTCAGCATCTTCAATACTGACAAGACCAAAAATTCCATCAGTAATTCCTAAAAGTTTAACTCCTGCGCCTCCGCATTGAGCCATTGATTCAATTAAAATTGTTCCCGGAATATAATCAGATTGAGGAACACTTCCTTTTAACCAAGTATCTCTTTCGTCAAATGTTTTAAAACCAATAATTGTTTCGTTTGAAAATGATGTTATTTTATCTACGAATAAAAATGGAGTTCTATGCGGAATTAGATTTTCAACTTCTTGTAACATGATTTTTTAATTTTTTGCAATTTATTAATTTATTTTGGGCTTTATCTTAAATTTATTGTAAAACAAAAACGCTTTAAAGTCTTTGATTTTAAAGGAAAGTTATTTTTAATAAAGTATAATAAAATTGTCAACTAAAAAACAAAAAACCTGTAAACAAATGGTTTACAGGCTTTTTTGTGGAGTCGCCGGGAATCGAACCCGGGTCCAAACAAGCAACTAAAGAGCTTTCTACACGCTTATTTCCTGATTAGATTTTCGTTGTTGAGCTAGGCCAGAAACAACCACCCAACACTTATCTCCTTAATTTTCGAAATCCACCCGAAGCTCATGGAAATCTAGGTTTATTTTTACGGTTCCCCTTGACAGAACGCCACAAACCAAGGCTTTCTAGGAGAATCCAGCTTCTCTACCTTGTAGAGACGTGGCGCAATCTTACTATGATTCAGATTATGCAGCTAAAGCGTAATTATTTTCGCCGTGTAAAAGTGTGAGATCTTATATTTACGAGCAAGGTCTCAATGCTCGACGTGCTTACTGTTCAATTCGACTTGCTGTCAAAACCAGTCGACCCCAAAAATGAGTTTGCAAATTTATGCTATTTGAATTTACTTTCTACTAAAATTTTCAGAAAAAAAAATAGCCGAAAGTCCAAGGGCGAAAGTAAAAAGTTGTAAAGTTTTTAAAGTCAAAAGATTGCTTTCTGTTGCGTTTTTTTATTTTTCCGTAATTGGTGTGTATAAAAAAGAACAAATTCAGTATTGTCAACTGTTTTAAGACTTTACGACTTTTGACTTTCGACTTTAGGACTATTTTATTCTTCGTCTTTAAAATTAAACGGATAATCTCCAAAGATCGGTGCTAATTTACGAACAGCATAGGTGTTTCTGTTCATTTTATTAGATAAAGCAATAATCGTTACATTCTCTTTCATTAAAGTAATGTATGACGAAGTATTACCATGCCACCAGCCATTATGAAAATAGAAATTTTGTCCCGTTTCCCAGTTAATCATTCTAATTCCTAAACCATAATTTTTAGTTCCTTTACGTTCGTTGCTGTATCCCGTATAAACTTGTTTTAATAATGCAGGTTTTAAAAAATCAGGTGAGTTTCTAGCTCTGTCAAATTTTAAAAGATCGCGTACAGTCGAAAAAACATTTTTATCTCCGTAAACATTATCTAGATAATCAAAACCAATTTCAACACCGTTTCCTTTATATGATGGAACAATCTTTTTTTTGTCTTTATCATCATCAAAAACATAAGTATTTGTCATACCTAAAGGTTTAAAAATCATTTCAGACATCGCTTCTTTATATTTAAGTCCTGTGATTTTTTCTATAATCAGTGCCAGCATAGCATAATTAGTATTGCAATAGCTGAAACGAGTTCCAGTTCTTGATTCTAATCCAATATCTTTTGTAGCCAGAATATCTAGAATGTCTTTATTGGTTAACTGGTTGTGTCTGTCCCAAACTGATTTATCTCTATCTGTGAAATAAGCATAGTTGCGCATTCCAGAACGATGATCTAAAAGCATTCTTATAGTACAGTCTTCGTATGGAAACGTTTTTAAAATGGTATTTACTTTTTGATCTAATTCTATTTTCCCAGCATTTACCAATTTTAAAACTGCCGTAGCTGTCAAAACTTTACTTACTGAAGCAATTTGTACAGGAGTATTGGCAGTAATTTTGGTTCCTTCATTTTTATTAGCAAAACCATTGTATTTTTCAAATATAATTTGACCATTTCTAGCAACTAAAAAACTGCCGTTCATGCTGTTGTTTGGCCAGTTTTTATTATAAAAGTGATTTATTCTGCCTGTTACCGAGTTTTTATAGGCCTGTGATATTTTCTTTTCAGGTCCTAAAGGCTTCATTTTAGGTAATGTATCTTCGACTGTTGAGGTAGTATCTGTATTTGTTTTTTTGTCTTTACCACACGAACTTAAAACTAGTATTGAAAAAAGTATTTGTGGTATCTTTGTCTTTTTAAGGAAAATCATTTGCATCGTTCTTTAAAAACAAATATATAGAATTCAATATTTATGTTTGGCGGTTTTTAGAATGTGAATCGGCTTTCTTTAACTTAAAATTAACAAATGTTTTAGGTAGTCGATTGTTAGTCAGCTTTAAACGGTTTTTAAACATTCTAAATTGTATTTTTACAACAAAACTTTAACGAAATTTGTTATATTTGAAACAAAAACGATGTAAAAAGTTATATTAATTAATGTTTTAAACTTGTTTGAATGAAATTTGGAATTATAAAAGAAAGAAAAAACCCACCAGATCGACGTGTAGTGTTTGCTCCTGATGAATTGGCTAAACTGAAACAACAGTATCACGAAGCGGTCGTAGAGGTAGAAAGTTCTGATATTAGGATTTTTTCGGATATACAATATAAAAGTATGGGGATTACAGTTTCTGATGACGTTTCAAACTGTGATGTTTTATTTGGAGTGAAAGAAGTTCCCGTTGAAAATTTAATTCCAAATAAGTCCTATTTCTTTTTTTCTCATACCATCAAAAAACAACCTTATAATAGAAAACTATTACAGGCAATTTTAGAAAAAAATATTGATTTGTATGATCATGAAACTATTGTTGATGCAAACGATCATCGTTTAATTGGTTTCGGGAAATACGCCGGAATGGTTGGGGTTTATAACGGAATTCGTGCTTTTGGATTAAAGTTTGAATTATTTAAACTTCCTAAAGCAGAAACTCTTTCAGGAAAAGATGCTTTGATTATGCATTTAAAACGTATAACAATGCCGGCTTTGAAGTTTGTTGTTACTGGAACTGGGAAAGTGGGCAGCGGCGTAAAAGAAATTTTAGACGCTATCAAAGTAAAAGAGATTACGATTGATAATTATCTGACTAAAAAATACTCGCAGGCTGTTTATGTTCAGTTGGATGTTTTAGAATATAATAAAAGACTTGATGGTCAAACTTTAGATTTTAAAGATTTTGTAAATCATCCTGAAGAATATACTTCAGATTTTGAAAAATTTACTAAGGTTTCAGATATTTATTTTGCGGGTCATTTTTATGCTAATAATGCTCCGATGATTTTAACAAAAGAAATGCTGAATGCGAGTGATTGTAAGTTGAAAGTTGTGGCCGATATTTCATGTGATGTTAATGGACCAATTGCTTGTACGATTCGTTCATCGACGATTGCAGAACCTTTATATGGTTATTTTCCTTTAGAAGATAAAGAAGTTGATTTCTTTCATCCAGCTGCTGTTGCGGTAATGGCAGTTGATAATTTACCTTGTGAGATTCCGAAAGATGCAAGTGAAGGCTTTGGAGAACAATTTATGGAACATGTAGTTCCTGCTTTTTTCAACGGAGATAAAGACGGGATTTTAAAACGTGCAAAAATCACTGAAAAAGGTAAATTAACCGAAAGATTCAGTTATTTACAGGATTATGTAGATGGTAAATAATTATTTGTTCTAAACTGTGTCATTATAAAAAAGAGCTTTCTAAAATTTTAGAAAGCTCTTTTTTGTATAATTAAATGATTTGTGAATTAATTACCCGCAACGAGTTAATTAACAATTCACCATTCACAATTAAACCATATCTTCAGGTTTAACCCAAGCGTCAAAATCTTCAGAAGTTACGTAGCCTAGACGAACTGCTTCTTCTTTTAGAGTTGTTCCGTTTTTGTGTGCTGTTTGAGCAATTTCTGCGGCTTTATAATAACCAATTTTTGTATTTAGCGCTGTTACAAGCATTAGAGAATTGTCTACTAACTCTTTAATTCGTTTATAATTTGGTTCGATTCCTTGTGCGCAATGTTCATCAAATGACACACAGGCGTCTCCAAGTAAACGCGCTGATTGTAGGAAGTTGGCAGCCATAACTGGTTTAAAAACGTTTAATTCATAATGTCCCTGCATTCCACCAACCGCAATTGCCATATCATTTCCAATTACTTGAGCGCAAACCATTGTTAAAGCTTCACATTGTGTTGGATTTACTTTTCCGGGCATAATAGATGATCCGGGTTCGTTTTCTGGAATATGAATTTCGCCAATTCCAGAACGTGGTCCAGAAGCCAGCATTCTAACATCATTTGCGATTTTGTTTAAAGAAACAGCTAACTGTTTTAATGCTCCATGTGTTTCAACAATTGCATCGTGTGCGGCTAAAGCTTCAAATTTATTTTCGGCAGTTATAAAAGGGTGGTTTGTGAACTTTGCAATATATGCAGCAACTTTTATATCGTAGCCTTTTGGAGTGTTTAATCCTGTTCCAACAGCGGTTCCGCCCAAAGCAATTTCTGATAAATGGGCTAAAGTGTTTTTTAATGCTTTTAGTCCAAACGCAAGTTGAGCCGCATAGCCTGAAATTTCCTGACCAAGTGTAAGAGGAGTGGCATCCATTAAATGTGTACGGCCAATTTTTACAACATTTTTGAATTCAATGGCTTTTTTGGTCAATGTCGCATGAAGTTTTTCAACTCCGGGAATTGTGGTTTCCACTATCATTTTGTAAGCTGCAATATGCATTCCAGTTGGGAAAGTATCATTTGATGACTGTGATTTATTAACATCATCATTTGCTTTAATAAATTGCTCGCCTTCACCAATTTCAAAGCCTTTAAGAACTTGTGCACGGTTTGCAATTACTTCATTTACGTTCATGTTGCTTTGCGTGCCAGAACCTGTCTGCCAAATTACTAATGGAAATTGATCGTCTAATTTTCCGTCCAGAATTTCATCACACACTTCGGCAATTGCGTCTCTTTTTTCGATAGGCAAAACACCTAAATCGTAATTTGCATAAGCAGCTGCTTTTTTTAGATAAGCAAATCCTTCGATGATTTCTTTCGGCATCGATCCTGAATTTCCAATTTTAAAATTATTTCGAGAGCGTTCGGTTTGCGCACCCCAATATTTATCGGCCGGGACTTGAACTTCGCCCATGGTGTCTTTTTCTATTCTGTATTTCATTTTGTTATAATTATGTTGTTTGTAAAATGTATTCGGTTAATGTGAAATGTCGATTGTGAGATATAAAATGTGTTGCTTATTTGTTTGAAAAATGTGTTTCTTTTGAAAATGAATGCCCTAGCCCTGATGGAAGCGGCATCCTTTTGTGACGGTGTTCGACACAAAAGATATAGCGGACAGCAGGTTTCAGCTCCTAGAAATACTCATGTTGTTCTAATTTAGACAGTTGAATAATGATTTGAAAAAAAGCTTATTTAAAATGAATATAAATATACGTATAAATGTTATTTCATGAAAATTGATTTAGATTTTATTGCCAACGAAGAATTTATAACTTACATTTGTCGTAACATTCAAAAATTCCGGAAAACATGTTTGAATTTTCACAGTACTTAGGCTTTTTACTTTTCTTAACCGTACTAACTATAGGGTTTTGGTTAATGTTTTTCTTAGTTGGTTTCGTATCTTATTGGGTTACGGGAGCAAGCTGGGAAATGTTCAAAGAAAAAAGAGCCAAAAAAAGACAAGAAGAACAATCAATTTAATTTTAGATTGATTTCATAAAAAAAGGACCCGTTTTACGAGTCCTTTTTTTTATGGAGTATAAATACAGAAATCCTAAATTTCAAAAATAAAAAAAAACCAAATTCTAGTTTTACACTTGGAATTTGGATTTTTTTATTGGAATTTAATATAGCTTATCCTGGGAAATCCCCGCCGCCGTCACCGCCGCCGTCATTTCTAGGTGCTTTTTCTCTATCATTTTTAGGTTTGTTAAAACGATACGTAAATGATAAATTGAATTGGCGTTTACGAAATTGCATTTCACCATATGATCTCTGACTTTCAAGAGTAGTGTCATTTTGAAGGTAAGTGTACGATCTCATGATTCTTGAATTGAAAATATCACTGATATTGAAAGCAATTGTTGCTTTATCTTTCATAACGTCTTTGCTTAAAGCAGTGTTCATTCCAAATTGACCTAAGTTTTTACCTTGTGCTGTTTTTTGTTCGCCATTGTAAGTAGCATTCAATTGCCAGTCAATTTTATATGGTAAAGTCAGTTTAGAGTTGATTCTTGCAAACCAAGAATTAGCTTGATTGTCAAGGTTTTGTACTACTGTATTGCCTTTAGTATCAACATAAGTGTTTTCTCCAGTTGTTTTTACGTTGTAAAGATTGAAGTTACTGTTGATTCTCCACCATTTAAATGGAGTGTAATTTAAGGTAAACTCAAAACCAAATTTTTGCTCTTTACCTAAGTTAATAGGTCTGCTTAAAATAACAGGAATTCCGTTTACTTCTTCACCATTTGGAGTTCTAACAAAGCTGAATACATCTTTGGTATCTTCAAAATAAGCTGAAGTATTGAAAGTTACTTTGTCCCAGCGTTTGATATATCCAATGTCATATTTGTCTGTTAAAGATGGATCTAAGTCAGGATTTCCTTGAAAAATATTAACGTTACTTGAGTAGTTAACAGCTGGATTCATGAAACGACCTCTTGGTCTTGTTAAACGCTTGCTGTAACTTGCTGTAAAATTACTTTGATCTGAAATTTCATAACTGATAAAAGCACTTGGAAACAAGTTGTTATACTTTTTAGTATTGAAATCGTTGTTGTCTAATAAGTTTACTTGAATATTGGTGTCTTCCCAACGTAAGCCAAACAAATACGAGAATTTGTTTACTTTGAAGCCGTATTGTGTGTAAAGAGCATTAATATTCTCTTTGTATTCTAAAGTATTTGATAGGTTTGGATCTTTTGCTCCTGAATCATCTGTAACGAAATATTCGTTATTTAAATCGCCAAAACTTCCTTTATATCCAGCTTCAAATTGGCCTTTTTTTCCAAGCGGTAATACATAATCTGCTTGTAATTGTACTTGTTTTTGTACCTGATCGTTCAGCGTTGTATTGTAATTTGGCGAAGCTGTAATGATACTATTGTTATTGTCTGTATTTCTAGAAATAGATAAATCAGCTGTAAGTTTGTGTCCTTTATCGTTGAAGTTTTTAATGAAATTCGACGTATATTCTACATTCTGACTGCTGGTATCTCCGTTATTTAAACGAAACGAATTACCAGTAGAATTATGATTAGAATCAAAATTACTGTAATTGATTAAATCTCTTGTGTTGCCAGAATTGTTTTGGTAATTGATGGCATTTGTCCAGAAAGTATTTGGCGCAACCGTCCATTCGATTCCAGCTCTTCCATTAAATCCGTCAGATTCTCTTTTGGTATCACGATCTTCATCTAAGAAACCTTTTGGCGTACCATCGGCGTTAAAATAAGATGTATTGGTTAAACCTCCTCCTTCATTAGTTCTGTGGTTGTAACCTAAAGTAGTAAAGTAGTTTAATTTTTCTGTTTTATAATTTAGATTTGCGGTTAATCCATAAGCTTCAGGAAGTCCTGTAGAAGCAATAAATGTTCCGTTAAAACCTTGATTTTTACCTTTTTTAAGGACGATATTGATGATTCCAGATCCTCCTTCGGCATCGTAGCGTGCTGATGGATTTGTGATAACTTCAACTTTATCAATTGCGTCTGCAGGAAGCTGACGTAAAGCTTCTGCAACATTTATTGCATTAGAAGGTCTTCCGTCAATTAAAATTCGGATATTGTCACTTCCTCGTAAACTTACATTTCCTTCAGTATCAACAGAAACAGATGGTACATTGTCTAGAACGTCACTAACAGTTCCGCCTTTTACAATCATATCTTGACCAACATTGTAAACCTTTTTGTCTAGTTTAATTTCTACTGTTGATTTTTCTGCACGAACGACAACTTCATTTAATTGAGCTGCATCTTCAGATAAATTTATAACACCTAAATTAGTGTCTCCTTTAATGCTTTTTTGTTTTAATTCGGTTGGTTTAAACGAAATAAATTCAATCTTAATATCGTAAATTCCGGGTGCAACAGCTACATCAAATTCACCTTTTGGATTGGTGATTCCACCAGCAATAACTTTAGTATCGTTTGGAGCAGTGATTGAAATTGTTGCATATTCCAACGGTTGTTTACTAACTTTTTCTAAAACTTTTCCAGTAACTTTTACCTTGTTTTTTGCAGGCGGTCCCTGCTGTGCATAGTTGTAAAAACTTGTAAAAAGCAATACAAGAATTACAGCGAATTTGATTTTCTTCATTTTTTTTTTGGTTTCTTTGATTCTTTAGACCGCAAATGTAGCTTTTGGTTTAAAGTGTAAGATCATAAAAAAATGTTAATATGGTATTTAGTATTAATCTAAAAAAGAAGCCACTTTATCCAAATCTCTCCCAATAATTGCTTTTCCGTCTTTTATAACAATTGGACGTTCAATTAGAATTGGGTTATCTATCATTGCTTGAATAATTTCATCATTATTCAAGGTTTTTTCTTTGTAGTTTTCTATCCAAATTTTTTCTTTGGTTCTAACCAATTCATTTGGCTGCAGGTTCAACTTTTCAAGAAGTTCTTTTAATTCACTAAAGCTTGGTGTTTCAGTTAAATATGGAATTATTTCATATTCTTGATTTGTCTGATTAATAAAAGCAAGACAGTTTCTTGATTTTCCGCAGCGTGGATTGTGATAAATTTGTATCATTTTGTTATATTTAAAGTGTGCTGAAATAGGTTCTGTAAAAAAGCGGTATTTTAGCAATAACAAAAATAGGATTTACTATTTAAATAGAATTCTCATTTTAAAAATTTTAAATATATGTTTTTAGAACAAGGTGTTAAACCTGAAAATAAATTTTGGAAGTATCTTTTAGGCTCAGTTTTTATTATTACAGCTTCATTTGTTGGGCAGGTGCCTTTTACAATTGCTGTTTTTTGGAAAAGTTTTTCAGATAAAACTGGTTTTCCAACGGATAACGATGCAGCATTAAAAATATTTGAGCCAAATCTTACTTTGTTTTTAATAATGCTTTCGTTTGCTTTTGCGCTCGCAGGTGTTTATTTTGTTGTAAAATACATACATCATCAAACCATGTTATCGGTTACTACCAGTCGTAAAAAGGTCGATTGGAGCCGTGTTTTGTTTTCATTTGCGTTATGGTCAGTTTTTTCGATTGCAAGTTTTTCATTTTTATATTTTCAAGCGCCAGAAAAGTTTGTGTGGAATTTTAAATTGATTCCGTTTTTGATTTTAGTAGTTATAGCTGTAATTTTAATTCCTATTCAAACAAGTACTGAGGAATATGTTTTTAGAGGATATTTAATGCAGGGCTTCGCTAATTTAGCACAGAATAAATGGTTTCCGCTTATGATGACTTCTTTGATATTTGGGTTTATGCATATTTTGAATCCAGAAGTTACAAAAATGGGATACATTATAATGGTTTATTATATAGGAACAGGTTTACTTCTGGGAATTATTACATTAATGGATGAGGGAATGGAACTGGCTTTAGGTTTTCATGCCGCTAATAATCTGGTGGGAGCTTTATTGGTTACTTCAGATTGGACAGTATTTCAGACACACTCTATTTTTATTGATTTATCAGAACCTTCAGCTGGTTTTGATGTCATTTTTCCAGTCGTTGTGGTATATCCAATATTGCTTTTTATTTACAGTAAAAAATACAATTGGACTAATTGGAAAGAGAAATTAACAGGTAAAATTAATCTAACAGAATTATCAAATTAAATACAATCATGCCAAACTTAACACATAAAAATGTACACAATTATTTTAAATTAGACGGTTATCACTTGAACGCTGCAGATTTGTGTCAAATTGGATATAGTTTTATCAAAGAAAGTGATGCATATGAGCGATCTATTGGTGAATTTTTTCTGGATTGGTTTGATCATAAAGATTATATCGAAATGACGACTTCTGGAACAACTGGTCTTCCGAAATTAGTAAGGCTTGAGAAACAAGCTATGATTCAATCAGCACTCGCAACTGGAGATTTCTTTGGTTTGAAACCCGGAGATAAAGCACTGCTTTGTTTGCCAACTCAGTTTATTGCAGGAAAAATGATGCTGGTTAGAAGTTTAATATTAGGTTTAGAACTTGATGTTGTAGTGCCAAGTACAGAGCCTTTGGCTTATAATAAAAAGCAGTATGACTTTGTAGCGATGGTGCCTTTACAGGTTCAAAATTCGATTGGAAAGTTAAAAAACATTAAAAAGTTAATTATTGGAGGAGCAAAAATAGACAGCTCACTTGAGGAGAAATTACTGCCTTTAAAAACGGAGATTTATGAGACTTATGGGATGACGGAAACCATAACGCATATTGCTGCCAAAAGAGTAGGGGAAAGTGTCTTTTCAATTTTGCCGAATGTAAAGATTGAAAAAGATGATCGTGGCTGCTTGATTATTTATGTGTCTTCAATTTCTAATGAACCTATTGTTACTAATGATTTGGTAGATTTAGTAAATGAGAATCAGTTTAGCTTTTTAGGAAGATTTGATAATGTAATTAACAGTGGCGGCGTAAAGCTGATTCCTGAGCAGATAGAAGCGAAGTTGGCAGGGAAAATTAACAGTCGTTTTTTTGTAACTGGTGTGCCGGATACGACTTTAGGTGAAAAACTAATTTTAGTGATTGAAGGTGAAAAGCAAGATTTTGCACCAGATTTCTTTGATGTTTTAGGGAAATTCGAAAAGCCGAAAGAAATTGTTTTTGTTCCGAAGTTTAAAGAAAATGAAAACGGGAAACTGTTGCGTAAACCGAGTTTACAATCTTAAAGAATCCAAATAAAAAATTCCAAATTCCAAGTTTGAAAACTGGAATTTGGAATTTAATCTCGAAGATATCGTGATGAAATTTATATTTCTTTCTTTCTTTCTAAAAGTGCCATGTAAAATCCGTCAAAACCAGATTCTGAAGCCAATAATTTACGATCTTCTACAAAAGTAAATTGCTGTCCGATTTCAGTTTTTAAGAACTTTTGTACTTGTTCTTGATTCTCAGATGGCAAAACGGAACAAGTTGCATAAACTAATTTTCCGCCTGGTTTTACAATTTTAGAATAGCTTTCTAAAACTTCACTCTGAACTTTACGAATATTGTCGATAAACTCAGGTTGTAATTTCCATTTAGAATCAGGGTTTCTTTTTAAAACTCCTAATCCGCTGCAAGGCGCATCAATTAATACACGATCTGCTTTTTCATGCAGTTTTTTGATCACTTTTGTAGAGTCAATTATGCGGTATTCGATGTTAAAAGCGCCATTTCTTTTTGCTCTTAATTTTAATTGCTTTAGTTTGCTTTCATACAAATCCATTGCAATCAATTGTCCTTTGTTCTCCATTAAAGAAGCAATGTGCAAAGTTTTTCCACCTGCTCCAGCGCAAGTATCTACCACACGCATTCCAGGCTTAACATCTAGAAAACCTGCAACCAATTGTGAGTTGGCATCCTGAACTTCAAAAAGTCCTTGTTTAAAAGCATCTGTCAAAAATACATTTGCTCTTTCTTTTAATACTAAAGCTTCCGGCTGATCTTTTAAATATTCTGTTTCAATATTTAAATCCATCAACGTGTTTCTCAAGTTTTCTTTAGTTCCTTTTAATGTATTGGTTCTTAAAATAACTTTAGCAGGCTGGTTTTGAGCTGTAATTTCTTTCGACCAAACTTTTTCGCCAAGTTCTTTCACGCCTAATTCATCCATCCAGTCTGGAATAGATTCTTTTAAAGCTCTTACTTTTGATAATTCATCAAAACGTCCTTTGATTTTTCTTTCAGGAGTTCCTTCTAATTGTCTCCAATCTGGAATTGTATATCCTCTTAAAACAGCCCAAACAGCAAACATTCTCCATAGATTGTCTCTGTCATAAGGTTCTTTAACTTCTGCAATTTCTGCGTATAATCTTTTCCAGCGAACAATTTCGTATATCGTTTCAGCAACAAACTTCCTGTCAGAACTTCCCCAACGTTTGTCTTTTTTTAATGCTCTGGCTACCACTTTGTCTGCGTATTCTCCTTCATTGAAAATTGCATTCAAAGAGTCGATGGTAGTATAAACTAAATTTCTGTGTAATCTCATTTCTAATATTTGAGCTGCAAAGGTACTATTAATTGCTTGAAAGTTAAATTTTTAATTTTGATTGTTCTTTGACTTTCTTTCAAAAGAAAAAAAAACACTCTGATAAAATTTAAAAGAGTGTTTTTTGAATAGTTTCTGCAAGCAGTTTGTTATTTTATAATTCTTGTTAATCCAATGTTTTCAGGAGCATGAAGCACCATTGGGAATTTCTCTATTTTTACAGAGCTGCTGTCTAGGCCAAAAGCTCTTTCTTCAGACAAACTCAGTTTCTTGATAAAGAAATAAGAGTTCATAATGATATTTTCGTGCCATCTTAAATCGTTGTCATTTGATAAAAATTTCTCAGACAGTACAAATTTAAAGTCTCCAATAATATTGTTTTTGTTCAATGATTCGTAACGGCTCGTAATATCAACTTCACCGCGTTTCACCATATCACGAATTACCTCTCTAAACATTAAATTGATTTTTGTAGGTTCTCTAAAACCTAAATTGAAATCGATTCTGTAAATGTCGTCTTTAGCAATTTCGGTAACTTTATATTGTGTTTTATAAGGTTCAGTAAGAATGTTTACGTGAACAAACCAGTAAATGTCGGCTCTTTTTGGACGTTTTTGCAGGATCGAGTAAATTACTTTTTCCTCTAATTCATCAACACGATTTGCATTCGTCATATAGACTAAGTGCGTAGCATATTTAGGAATAGAAAGGTCTTCGCTCAACTCGGTTAATACCTTTTTATAATCGTCAATTTTGACAACTTTTGTATAGTTCTTGTTGATTTTCTTAGCAAGATACCAAATCGTCATTATAGAAATAAGTATACTAGCAATGATTAAAGTTACATAACCTCCTTCAGCAAATTTTGTAATGTTTGCAATAAGGAAACTGAATTCGATTAATAAGTAAATTGTAATAAGAGGCACCATGAAATACAGTTTTACACGTTTCATGATTAAGTAATAATTCAGCAAAATTGTAGTCATGATCATACATAAAATGATCGCAAGACCATATGCATGCTCCATGTTTCCTGATTTTTCAAAGTGCAGTACAATACCAACACAACCAAAAAACAATAACCAGTTTATTGACGGAATATATAATTGACCTTTAACCTCAGTAGGATATTTGATTTTTACTTTTGGCCAGAAATTCAAACGCATTGCTTCATTGATCAAAGTAAATGATCCACTGATAAGCGCTTGAGAAGCAATAACCGCAGCCAAAGTTGCTACAACAATACCAAATGGTAAGAACCAATGCGGCATAATCAGGTAAAACGGATTCCCGTTTTCACCGCCTAATTGCTGTAGAGTACTTCCTTCATGGTGAATAAGATACGCTGCTTGACCAAAGTAATTTAATACCAAAGTCGTTTTTACAAACATCCAGCTTATTCTAATATTTTTTCGACCGCAATGTCCCATATCTGAATATAAAGCTTCAGCTCCTGTAGTACATAAGAATACAAAACCAAGAACAAAGAAACCGTCAGGATGAACAGATAATAAGTGATAAGCGTAATACGGATTTATAGCTTTTATAACTTCAGGGAAGTGCATAATCTGAATAAATCCTAATGTTCCCAACATGGCAAACCAAATCAACATCATTGGAGCGAAAAACTTCCCAACTAGTTTAGTTCCAAATTGTTGTATCGTAAATAGGACAAAAAGAATAGCAATTACAATATAAACAATGGTTTGAGTTTCCATTGTAGGATAAAATGCTCTAATACCTTCAACTGCTGACGAAATTGAGATTGGCGGTGTAATAATACCATCTGCCAGCAGTGCGCTTCCTCCGATAATCGCGGGCACAATGAGCCATTGTATTTTAGTTTTCTTAACTAAGGCATATAAGGCAAAAATCCCTCCTTCGCCGTGATTGTCGGCACTTAAAGTTATAAGCACATATTTTATAGTGGTTTGCAATGTCAAAGTCCAAAACACACATGAAATACCGCCTAATACAATGTCGGCATTAATGGTATGGTCGCCAAGAATGGCTTTCATTACATACAATGGAGACGTACCAATATCTCCATAAATAATCCCTAATGTTATCAATAAACCCCCTATAGACAACTTACTATGTAAGTTTTTATGCGATGCGCTCATGTATATTTTTATAAAAGACGGTTGCAAATTTACTGTTTTAAAACAAATTAGCAGCAATTATAATTAAAAAGATAAAAAAAAGCACAATCCCCAAATTGTGCTTTTAGTTTTAAATAAAAAATAGAATATTTAAGTTATCCTCTTCGTCCGCCTTCTCTTGAACCAGAACCGCTTTCTCTCTGCGGCTGGCTGCTTCTTGATTCCTGATTTCCTCTAGAAGATTCAGAACGCTGAGCGCTTTGAGGTCTTGAATAAGAGGAGTTGTCAGAACTGCCTCTGTTTTGAGAATAGCTTCTTGGTGACTCTGTTCTTTGTACAGGTGCAGCTGATTGATTGACAGTTCTATTTGTTGAACTTCTATCAGAATAACTTCTAGATGATTCAGTTCTTTGAACTGGAACACTTCTTTCAGTGTTCATTCTATTGTTTGAACTTGTTCTGCTTTCAGAATAATCTCTAGAAGGCTGATTTGTCTGCTCAGAAACTCTATTTGTTCTAGTTTCGTAAGAAGTTCTTGGAGAAGAAACAGTCGAATTGTTTCTGCCGCTTTCTGTTCTTACTGGATTAGATACAATTGTAGAATTTTCTCTGCTAGAATTTGTTGAACGATTTGTATTGTTATAATTTCTATTAGATGTTGATCTGTTGTCGTTATAATTTCTGCTGTTTCCAAAATCACTGTTAGAAGATACTCTGTTTGTGTTTGATCTGTTTGAATTATAAGTATTTTGAGATCTGTTTGATTCTCTGCTTGCAGTTCGTCTTTGATCTAAATCGTATCTGTTTCCTGTATTAGCGTGTCTTTGTTCGAAACTATAATTTGGTCTTATTCTTTCGTAGCCATAAGTACGTCTTGATTCATAAAGTACTGGAGCTCTATAGCTTCTTCTGTAGTTTACGTAGTTGTAGCTATTATTCACATTGATGCAAACATTTATGTTGTTTCTATATTTGTAAACAGGATACGGACTCCAAGCGGCGTAATAAGTTGGGTAATAATTCCAATACCATGATGAATAATAAGGTCTGTAATTTGTAACCCAGAACGAAGAATAAATTACAGGAACTACATTATAAACTGGCTCATAAATATAGTTTGTACCGTATAAATACGAGTTTCCTACAATCTGAACGCTTACTTTGTTGTAATTGTCTCTTTCTACATCAATAGTAGCTACGTCTTGATAAACGTCACGATCTAATACAGCTTGAATAATTACAACGTGCGTTCTGTTTTCAACAGATTCAATGACACGTAAATAATCAACCTGATCATCGCCGTTTAAATCAAGATTTGAAATTTGATATTTAGGATCATTTAAACGTCTTTCAAAATCTTGAAGATTTGCTGATTCTCCAAACATTGAAGCAACCGCTCTAAGATCTAAGTTATCACTAATGTCTGAGTTTTTTGCGTAAACAGTAGTTTGGCTTTGTGCCGAACAAGAACCTAAAACTAATGCTGCGAGCGCTATAAAAAGTAGTTTAGTTTTCATGATAAAATCATATTAAGTATTAATGTTTTGAGATATCCAATTACTATGCCACAAATTTGTTTGTTGCTTAATGTGTTCTTAAGTGTTTTTGTTTCAGATGTTTATGTTTTACTGTTTGAAGATTGTGTTTTTATTTGATAGATAAAGGAGAGAAAAAAGTTGTTTTATAAAAAAGCGAAAACTTATTTGAAATGTTATAATAAATTGTATTTTAGCAACAGCCAAATCTTAATTTATATGAAAAAACTAGTTTTATTTTGTGGTATTTTTATTTTATTGATGTCATTTCGAACATTTAATTATAAAACCGTAGTTAATTACAGCAGTGGTTTTACATCAATGACAATAGATACTTTATTTAAAGATAAAATTAGCATAAGAGCAATCTTAATCGATAAAAATAAAGTGTGGTATGGAGCTGATAATTCTCGTTTTGGCTACTATGATTTAGATAAAAAAGAGAAGTTTGAAGAACATATTTATCGTGATACGCTTAAATTAGAATTTAGAAGCATTGCGCAAACTTCAAAAAATGTGTTTCTATTAAGTGTTGCAAATCCAGCTTTGCTTTATTCCGTTGATAAAAAAGACAAGAAAGTAAAACTGGTTTATAAAGAGGTTAATCCGAAAGTTTTTTACGACAGTATGCAGTTTTGGAATGATAAAGAAGGTATTGCTATTGGAGATCCAACAGAAGATACTTTTTCTATAATTGTTACTCGTGATGGAGGAGAAACTTGGACTAAGATAT
Organism: Flavobacterium plurextorum; assembly: GCF_002217395.1. Lineage (GTDB taxonomy): Bacteria > Bacteroidota > Bacteroidia > Flavobacteriales > Flavobacteriaceae > Flavobacterium > Flavobacterium plurextorum. The sequence goes on from NZ_MUHD01000027.1 coordinate 173,249, forward strand.
TATCCGATAAATTACCTACAAATGCAGTTGGAGAAGCCGCTTTTGCTGCAAGTAATACTAATGTTGTTATAAAAGGAAATGATACTTGGCTGGTTTCAGGCGGGAAAAAAGCACGTGTTTTTTATTCGGCCGATAAGGCAAAAACATGGAAAGTTGTTGAGACTCCAATTGTTCAAGGAAAAACAATGACAGGTATTTTTACAGCTGATTTTTATGATGCTAAACACGGTTTTATAGCTGGTGGTGACTACGAGAATCCGAGTAAAAAAGTAGATAACAAAGCTTTTACAAAAGATGGAGGGAAAACTTGGGAATTGATTGGACAGAATATGGGCTTTGGCTATGCATCATGTGTGCAATATGTTCCAGGAGGAAATGGAAAAGAAATTATTTGTGTAGGCTCTGAGGGAATTCAGTATTCTCAAAATGGAGGTGAAAATTGGACGCAATTATCTACAGATACGAAGTTTTTTACTGTTCGATTTATCAATAGAAATACGGCAATTGCTGCAGGACATAATAAAGTAGTTAGACTTAATTTTAAGTAAAAAACAAGAACCCTAAATAATAAAGTAAGTATTATTATATAGGGTTCTTATCGCTGTTGTATTTTTAAGAAGCTTAATTTTTTCCTGCTTTGTCTCGATATTGTTTTAATAATTTTCGATTAAAATCATCTTCTGATTTTTTAAGCTTTAATATTTTCTTTGCCGAAAGTATTTTTTTAAGATTTGCTGTGTATTTTTCACGTAAAAGATAAAGTTCTTTATCTGTAGATTCGATTTGTGATAATAATACTGCTGCTTCTTTTTCTGAAAGTGAACTAAGATTATCATCATCTAGTTTACGCAGGTAGGTTTTCATTTTGTTATGACGCAGTTCATATTGTTTGTCGTCATAAGTATTATAGATAGGCCAAAATTTTTCAGCTTCAGTTGAAGTAAGCTCTAATTCAGTTGTTAAAAAAGAAACCTTATATGCTTTGATTTTTTCACGTTTGTCATCTGCTTTGTCATTTTGAGCGTAAAATGAAAAGCTTACTAAAAACAGAAGGAATGTTAGTATATTTTTAGTTTTCATATTTTAATTTTTATGTTTTTATTCAGAAATTAAATTTTCAATATTTGGATTAGATGATAAAATATCTTCTAGAGTTTCTTGTTCCAGCGCAACATTTTTATTCAGCTTTTCAATGTCTTTAGTGTCTAATTCTCGAAGTAAATCGTATTGATTCAAATTTGATTGATAAGATAAATAGGTTTCTAAAGTTGCTTCATCAAGTTCTTTTGAAGTTGCGTTGTAATTGTTGACAACAGGAATCATTAATGCAATACCAACTACAGCGGCAGCAATAAGTGTCATTGTTTTTTTGCGCTTGTAAATCGGAATTACTTTAATCTCTTCTTCGTTTATCTGCTGTAAAACTTTTGCCGAAAATGTATCAAAATAGTTTTCAGGAGTTTTAAATCCTGATGGTATTTTCGGTTCGTTTTCTAGTTTAAATGCTTTCATAATAACAATAAGATAAGTTTCGTTACAAAAGGTTTAATTTGATGTAACATATATTTCTATTTTTTTTACGGCATGATGATAAGATGCTTTTAATGCACCAACCGACGTTCCAAGAATTTCTGAAATTTCTTCGTATTTTAATTCTTCAAAATACTTCATTTTAAAAACTAACTGCTGTTTTTCGGGTAATGTAATTATTGCTTTTTGAAGCTTGATCTGAATTTCATCACCATCAAAATAAACATCTGATTTTAAATTATCAATTGTTTTGTTCTGCAGGCTTTCAGAAGTAATACCATTTAGTTTTGCTTTCTGATTTAAAAAAGTCAAAGCTTCATTTGTTGCAATGCGATACATCCAGGAAAAAAGTTTGCTTTCTTCCTTGAAGTTTTTTAAGTATTGAAATACTTTAACGAAAGTGTTTTGTAAAACATCGTCAGCATCATCATGATTCAAAACAATATTTCGAATATGAGAATACAATGGTTTTTGATAATCAGATAGGAGCTTTTGAAACGCTGTATTTTGCGTTTTAGGATTTAATAATTGTTGTATAAATTCCTTCTCGTCTGTCAAACTTTTTGATTTATCAAACCTTTTATATGGTATTAGAATGAATTTTAAACAAAAGGTTTAATGACCACCTTCAAAAGTTTAGAATTCTGATTGCTCTTCTTCTTTATTTTGTGTTGGTGCAGCGGCAGGTTTTGGTGTTACAGGTTTTGGTGTTACTGGTTTTGTTACCGCAGGTTTTGCTGCTTCATGCGTCACAGTGTCAACGCCTTCTTCTGGTTCAGGCGAATAAACTGGAGAACTAACAGGCGTCGCTGGAACGATTTTAGGAATAATAGGAAAATAGATTTCTGTTATTAATTTAGACGGACTTTTTACGTCTAATTTACTGATCGATAAAATTTCAAGATGCGACCAGGTTAGTTCTGGTTTTATCTTTTGATTATTGATGTATGCTGTTGTTTTTGAAATAGCTTCGTTAGTATGCGAATAATCACCTTTTAAAGTTGTTTTTACAGCATCAAAACCATTTAGTTTTCCTGATAAAATATCACTTCCAGAACTAATTGAGATTTCTTTGTTTATAGGAAGACATATCGAAATTTTTGCCAATCCTGATGCAGTGTCATAAGTATGATAAATAATAAACGGCTTTCCGGTTGTGCTTAAACCATTGGTCTCGCTGAACTGAATAAGTTTCGGAATTACAATTCTAGCGTTTTTATTTACTTTCTGAATTTCGCTGGTAAAAGTCTGTTTGATGTAAGGTGTTTCAGTTTTCTTTACAACTCCATTTACTTCTACGGCATAAGTTTTTGTTTCGTAATCTAAATTCTTGTCAATATTTGCAAGGCTTTTTTCGTAAATAGTACCAATAACCTTGTCGGAACCGCCATTTAGCGCCGTGTATATTTTAAACAAAAAGCTCATAGTTCCTTTTGCTTTCCAAGTAACTTTTGTTTTTCCTGCTAAAGTATCTTTAAAAGTCCAAGTTACGTCAGCCTCTGTGCCGTCGTATTTCATTTTTTGTTCAATGCTTTCACCTTCTTTTGTTTTTAAGGTAATTGCATTTCCATTGCCTTCGTCACCCGACCAATAAAATGAAGCGCCGTTTCCGCTGGTTTTGTTCGGAAAAGTCATTTTTATAGATGGATCTTCCGTTGACCAAGATTCAAAATCTTCATAATTTCTAAAATCATTTACATAATTATAGACCGTAGCTTTTGGTGAATTGATGACTTTGCTTCTTTCAACATAAAAAATCCCTTTTTGGGTGGCAACAAAAACGGTTAGAGCGACTAAACTTAATAATAGTAAAAGAAATAAATATTTTAGAATCTTCATTTGTGCAGGTTTTGCGTAAAGTTATAAATTTTATTGCGAGTCCAAACTAATAACAAAAATAAAAGTTGGATTCCGTTTTCTCCAATTAAAGGACTTTATAAAATAACGATCGGGGAATGGTTAAATTGTACTTTTCTTGAAAGTTTAATATGGCTGACTATCTCTTTAAAAAGATTTTGATCACAAATAAAATCGCAATAAAAAGTAGAAAAGCAATAAGGACTTTATAATTTCCCTTGTAAAAAACTTTATGAAGTACAAGATCTTTGCGGTAAGCGAAAATCATTACGATTACAAATGTGATAAAAAAACAGAGTCCGAAAATTAATTGTCCTTGACTAAACATACTTTAAAAATTATTTTTGACAAATTTAGAGAATTGTATACGAATTGTTGCTAATTTGCCATTTCATTTAATCAAATAAAAACATGAAGAAACAATTAGATGCAGTTACTGAATTTCATACTGCTTTTAAAATAGGTCATAGTCATACTCCAATTGCTGATTTGGGAGAAACTAAAAAACTGCTTCGTTATAATTTAATGAAAGAAGAAAATGAAGAATATCTTGAAGCGGTTCAAAATAATGATTTAGTTGAAATTGCTGATGCTCTTGGTGATATGATGTATATTTTGTGCGGAACAATTATCGAGCACGGTTTGCAGGATAAAATTGAAGCTGTTTTTGATGAAATTCAACGTAGTAATATGAGTAAACTTGGTGAAGATGGGAAGCCGATTTATCGTGAAGATGGAAAAGTGATGAAAGGGCCAAATTACTTCAAGCCTGATTTTTCGAAGTTGTTGTAAAGAAGATTAAACGCAAAGAACGCTAAGTTTTTTTCTGCTGTTCTTATAAAAACGTAAAGTTCGCAAAGCTTTGCGTTATTTTTGTCATTTCGACGAAGGAGAAATCTTCGCTAGAAGCTCTACAAAGATTGGTCTTTCGTTGCGGAGTTACTTGTGGAGATTTCTCCTTCGTCGAAATGACAAGATTGTGAAAAAAACGAACCCGACAGATTTTTAAAATCTGTCGGGTTTTTATATTTAAATATCTTTGAATTATTGAACCTTAACTGTCCATCCATAAGTATCTTCAGAAAGTTTGTTTTGAAGACTTGTTAGTTTTTCTTTTAAGAATGAAGCGTATGAATTCTCTACTGGAGTCATTTCATAATATTCACCTTTATATGAGAATCCTTTAATTACACTGATAACTGCAGCAGTTCCAGCTCCAAAGATCTCTTTTAAAGATCCGTTTTTAGCAGCTTCAACAAGTTCAGAAACAATTACTGGGCGAACTTCAACATTTAAACCTTCTTTTTCAGCCATTGCAATTAAACTTTTTCTGGTAATACCATCTAAAATTCTTTCGCTTGTTGGAGCTGTCAATAAAGTATCATTGATTCTGAAGAAAACGTTCATTGTTCCAGCTTCTTCTAATTTTGTATGCGTAGCATCATCAGTCCAAATAACTTGTTGAAAACCGTCTTTGTTTGCTAAGTTAGTTGGGTAAAACTGAGCAGCGTAGTTTCCTGCAGCTTTTGCTGCACCAATTCCGCCATTTGCAGCTCTACTGTAGTGCTCGGCAATAATTACTTTTACTTCACCTCCATAATATGATTTTGCTGGAGAAAGTAAAATCATGAATTTATATTCATCAGATGGATTTGCGATTACGCCAGGTCCTGTAGCAATCATAAAAGGACGAATGTACATACTTGCTCCGTTTCCTCTTTGAATCCACTCTTGATCGATTTTTAATAATTCATTCAAACCTTCCATAAATACATCTTCTGGAACTTCCGGCATTGCCATACGAACAGCAGAATTGTTGAAACGTTTGTAGTTTTCATCAGGTCTAAACAACCAAACATCATTATTGTCATCTTTGTAAGCTTTCATTCCTTCAAAAATTGCTTGACCATAATGAAAGACTTTAGAAGATGGGTCCATTAAAATAGGAGCATAAGGCTTAATGACCGGAGCCTGCCATTGTCCGTCTTTATAATCGCATTCTAATAAATGGTCTGTAAATACAGCACCAAAGCTTAAGTTTTCAAAGTCTACAGAGCTTATCTTAGAAGAAGTAGCTTTTCTGATTTCAATTTTGCTTGTTTGAGTTGTACTCATAATTATGTAAAGTTTTTATCTAATTTGTATTCTTTCAAATGAAAATATAACGTAATGATCTGATGAAGAATAGGTTTTGTTGAATGCAAAATTACGGAAAAATATATAATTTGTTTAGTAAAACTACATTAATTCCTGCATTTGACTGAGATTTGTTTATCTAATAATAAACCTAAAATTTTAGCTAAGTTTTATAAAGATTTTATGAAAAAAGTGTCGTTTTTTAAGGCTTTACGCATTTGTTTTGACTAAATTTGACTGTGAAAATGAGCAATAAATCAATGAAAAGTCATTGTAAAATTTGAAAATCGTGAAAAGAGAAATAATTAAAACGCTAGATGGCTCAACAACAATTCATTTGGAAGAATGGAACGAAAGTTATCATTCAAAACACGGCGCTATTCAGGAAGCGAAACACGTATTTATAAAAAATGGATTGTCGTTATTTGAGCGTAATCCAGTTTCTATTCTTGAAATTGGTTTTGGAACTGGTTTAAATGCTTTTATTACTTTTTTAGAATCTGAAGAAAAACAGCAGAATATTAATTATGTTGGAGTAGAAGCATATCCGATTGATGCAAGTGAAGTTTTGGCAATGAATTATGTCCAAGAATTAGAAGCAGAAAGTTTTTCGGAAGTATTTAAAAAAATGCATGAAAGCGAGTGGAATCACGAAGTGGAAATTAATTCAAGATTTTCGTTAACTAAAAGAAAACAATTTTTTGATGAAATTGACGATTTAGGAATTTTTGATTTGATTTACTTTGATGCCTTCGGATATAGAGTGCAGCCGGAGCTTTGGAGTACAACCATTTTTCAGAAAATGTACAATAGTTTAAAGCCAAATGGCGTTCTTGTTACTTACGCCGCTCGAGGAGTTGTTAAAAGAAGCATGATTGAAGTTGGATTTACTGTTGAAAAATTAACAGGACCTCCTGGGAAAAGAGAGATGTTTCGAGCTTTTAAAAAGGTCTAAATGAGTTATTTAGAATTATTCTAGATTGATTTATATGCACTAAGAAAACGTATTCGCTGCTAAAGTTTTTAAAAAAATAAGTTAAAAATTGTCTTTATGAATGATATTTGCTTAAATTTGGCTCGAGTTTAAAATAATAGATAACCCCCGAAAATCTTATTTTATTATGTCAAAAATAATGTTTGATTACACGAAATCAATACTTGAAAGAGTAAGTTTCGATCCGATACTTTTCTGCAAAGAATTAGAAAAAGCTATCAAAACACTGTTACCATACGAAATGGAACAATTGCAAGAATGGTTATTAAATTTTATAATTGAAAAACCAGAACTAAAACAAAGTCTACTACTAATTAAAGTATAAAAGAAAAGGAGCCGAAAATTGGCTCCTTTTTTATTTTTATTTCTTTTGCAGCGGACTGATGATTTGCACGTTTTGAAAAACAATGGCTCCTTTTACAACGCCGGCAATTGTTGATCTAAGTGCATCAATAATTTGCATTTTTAATTCGCTCTTAGGGTAAATTAAACTTACTTCGCGAGCGGGTTTAGGTTCCTTAAAATTTCGTAGTTTCAGTTTATCGGATTCTTTTAAGTCTAAAGTGTGCAAGTACGGAAGTAGTGTTGTGCCCAAACCTTCATCGGCTAATTTTATTAAGGTTTCAAAACTGCCGCTTTGAATTTGAAAATTATTTTGATCAGCATCAGCACTGTGTTTGCATAAATTCAAAATTCCATCTCTAAAACAATGCCCGTCTTGTAAAAGTAAAATTTCATTGATGTTTAAATCAGCAACTTCGATTTCTTCTTTTTGAAAACTGCTATGATGTTCTGGAATATAGGCTACAAAAGGCTCAAAGTATAAAACGATCTCTTTTATCTTTTCATCTTCAAGCGGAGTTGCAGCAATAGCAGCGTCCAAATGACCATTTTTTAGTTTTATAATAATTTCATCTGTATTAAGCTCTTCTATTAAGAGTTTTACTTTTGGATATTTCTTAATGAAATTATTTAAAAACATAGGCAAAAGAGTCGGCATAATAGTTGGGATAATTCCTAATCGAAATTCTCCGCCGATAAAACCTTTTTGCTGTTCAACAATATCTTTAATTCGGTCAGCTTCGTTTACAATATTTTTTGCTTGGTTTACAATCTTTTGTCCAATATCAGTCAGTTGAATTGGTTTTTTACTTCGATCAAATATTAAAATATTTAGTTCTTCTTCAATTTTTTGGATCTGCATACTTAAAGTAGGCTGAGTCACAAAGCATTTTTCAGCAGCAAGCGTAAAATTTTTATGCTCTGCAACGGCTAATACATATTGTAATTGAGTTATCGTCATTTTAATAGAATTTTTTGATGCAAAAATAACTAAATATAATTTTTTTTTATGTTTTTTTTGAAGAAGTTAGCTTAAATTTGTAGTAAACTCATTATAAAAAATGAAAATTATGAAAACAAATATTTTAGGACTTCCAGTAAAAGAATCAGAGTTATTAGTAAAAGAATTAAATGTTCTATTGTCAAATTTTCAAGTTTATTATCAAAATCTAAGAGGAATTCATTGGAATATTCGAGGAAAACGTTTCTTCGATCTTCATGTTAAATTTGAAGAATTGTATACAGATTCACAATTAAAAATTGATATGATCGCCGAAAGAGTTTTGACAATTGGAGGAACACCTTTGCATACATTTGAGGATTATATTAAAAATAACAAATTAACTGTTGGAAAAAACATATCAAATGATGAGAAAGCGGTTCATTTAATTGTGAGTTCTTTATCGGATTTGCTAAAAATTGAGCGTGAAATCTTGAATAAATCTGCAGAAATTAACGATGAAGGTACGAATTCGATGATGAGTGATTTTATTGCAGAGCAAGAAAAAACGATCTGGATGATGAATGCTTGGCTTGACGAGGAGTTATAACAACTTGTTTGTTAATAAATTAAGAGGCAGAATGAGTAGGTTACACATTCTGCCTTTTTTATGAATGTTAAATTTCTATGAAAATTTTGGTTGGATGCTTTGATTTTGTTTGTATAACGTTATTTTTGCTGGAATGAAATTAGTTGCTCGCATATTATTATTCATATTCATTGCTTTCTTATCTACCCCTACAATTATTACGGTGATGAAGAAAAGCACGGATACGTCTATATTTTTCAGTTTTTCTGAAGAAGAGCATTCTCATAAAGAACTTAAGGCTGCTGTATATCCAGCAATACTTCAACATGAAGTTGTTATGCCTGTTTATATTGAAAAAAAGACGATCGCGTCTGAAAATATTGTAAAACTAGACAATATTTCTCCGAGCATTTTTGCTCCACCTCCCAACTTGGCATAATACTTCCGACTTTATTTTGAACTAACTGCATTTTTGATTAAGTGCGGTAAAACTTTGATGAATAATTTATTTAGTATTGTATTATGACAAAAAAAATTAATCTTTTTGCCAACCTTAAGTCTGACTTTGCTTCAGGTTTAGTGGTTTTCTTGGTGGCTCTTCCGTTGTGTTTAGGTATTGCAATGGCTTCTGGAGCGCCTTTATTTTCTGGAATTATTGCAGGTGTTATTGGTGGTATAGTGGTTGGTTATTTGAGCCAGTCGCATATCAGCGTTTCAGGACCGGCTGCCGGACTAACAGCTATTATTTTAACCGCGATTACTGATTTAGGTGCTTTTGATGTGTTTTTGATGTCTGTTTTTATTGCAGGACTAATTCAATTAGCATTAGGGTTCTTAAAAGCAGGAAGTATCTCCAATTATTTTCCAACAAATGTTATTGAGGGGATGCTGGCCGGTATAGGAATTATCATTATTTTAAAACAATTACCTCACGCATTTGGTTACGATGCAGATTTTGAAGGTGATCAGGCTTTCGTTCAAAATGACGGAAGTAATTCATTTTCATTCTTGTTTGACGTAGTTAATCACATTCATTTAGGAGCAGTAGTAATTTCACTTGTTTCACTTGTAATTTTAATTTCTTGGGATAAAGTTCCTTTTTTAAAGAAATTAAAGTTAGTTCCAGGTGCGCTTGTTGCTGTTGTTCTAGGAGTAGTTTTAAACGAATTTTTTGTTTCTTCAGGAAGCTCATTGGCGATTGCAAAAGAACATTTGGTTTCATTGCCAGTTCCAAAATCTTTTGACGAATTTAAATCTATTCTAATTACACCAAATTTTGCTGCGGTTACAAATCCTCAGGTTTGGGTAGTTGCTATTACAATTGCCATTGTAGCTTCTATTGAGACACTTTTGTGTATTGAAGCTGCGGACAGAATGGATGTTCAAAAACGTTATACTAATACAAATGTTGAGCTTAGAGCGCAAGGTATTGGTAATATTGTGAGTTCACTTTTAGGAGGTTTACCAATGACTTCTGTAGTAGTGAGATCTTCTGCAAATAATAATGCAGGAGCAAAATCAAAAATGTCAGCGATTATTCACGGTGTATTGTTATTGATAAGTGTTTTATCAATTCCAGCTATTTTGAATAAAATTCCATTGGCAACATTAGCTACCGTTTTAATTTTGGTAGGATATAAATTAGCTAAACCGGCTACATTCAAACATTTCTGGGAAAAAGGAAAGTATCAGTTCATACCTTTTGTTGCAACTTTAGTATTTGTTGTAGCTACAGATTTGCTTAAAGGTGTAGCGTTAGGAATTATTATCAGTGTTATTTTCGTATTAAGAGGAAACTTAAAAAGAGCATACAGCTTTAAGAAAGAAGAATACGAAGACGGAGATATTATTCATATCGATTTAGCACAAGAAGTTTCTTTCTTGAACAAAGCTGCAATTAAATTGACTTTGAGTGAGATACCTGAAAATTCTAAAGTGGTTATTAGCGCAGAAGATACAGAGTATATTGCGCATGATGTTTTAGATTTAATTCGTGAGTTTAAAGAAACGCGCGCTATTGACGAAAACATCGAAGTGAAGCTGAAAGGATTTAAAGAAGCTTACGAACTTGAAAACACACCAGAAAATAATAATCATGTCTCTATAGAACACTATTACGATGTTGCTAAAAGAGAAATGGTACAAAAAGAAAAAGTTTAAACAAATTATATTAATTAAAGGTATTTCTTCATGGTGAGAAGTATTAGAAAATTAGATAACTTTACCGTAAGTTATTTTTAATATGTTTAAGCATGTTGAAGTACCAATCAAAAAATCAAAAAAATGAAAGAGTTTTATAAGCAGTTACTAGAGAACAATAAGCAATGGGTTGAGAAATCATTAGCATTAGATCCTAATTTTTTTGCTGATTTAGCAAAAGGGCAGACTCCGCCTTTATTATGGATTGGATGTTCTGACAGTCGTGTTCCTGCAAACGAAATTATTGGAGCAAAAGCCGGTGAAGTTTTTGTACACAGAAACATTGCAAATATGGTTGTTCATTCAGATATGAATATGTTGAGTGTTCTGGATTATGCGGTTAATGTTTTAAAAGTTAAACACGTTATTGTTTGCGGACATTACGGTTGTGGCGGCGTAAAAGCGGCTATGGGTCAGCAATCTGTTGGAATTATCGATAACTGGATTCGTCATATTAAAGATGAATATCGTTTACACGATAAATATTTAAATTCAATTCAAGATGAAACAGAGCGTTTTAATGCTTTTGTTGAAATCAATGCTAAAGAGCAGGTTTATAACTTGGCAAAAACTTCAATTGTACAAGGTGCATGGAAAAGCGGTCAAGATTTAATGCTTCACGGATGGGTTTACGGATTGAATTCTGGGTTTGTTACCGATTTAAATGTAAATATTAGTTCAAACGAAGAGCTTGATGAAGTTTATCAGCTTGATCTTTAGTAGTTAAATAAAAATTGTTATGAAAAAATCGCCTCAAAAGGGCGATTTTTTTTATTCGTTTTCGTCTAGATTTTCATTAAAAGCAGACGGTAATAATGTTGGGATAAACTTGATTAGAATAGGCAGTAATAAACTTCCGCCGGGAAGTAAAAAGATGGTAAGCGACGGAATGGTTTTGCAAATATCTAAAAGCTGTTTTTTAACTTTCTTCTTTTCCTTGGCATCCAAATCTCTCGTAGTAGAATAAGCCAATAAAACCATTAATTCCTTACTTTGGATAATTTCCTTAACTAATCTGTTTTTGTTTCTTACAATCAATTTTACAACACTGTGTGTCATTTGATCATAAAAGTGTTTGACAGGATTGGAGTAGTTAAAATAGGGAATTTTCTTTTTATGAGTAGTAATAAAAGTATTTGTTGTATCGATACTTTTAGTAACAAAATCATCAGAAACGCCCATCATTGATCCTAATGAATACAAAAAGTATGCTTCTTCGTTTTCTACAACACCATCGCTCCATAAAGCCATTCCGGCCATATCGATTAAGTAATATTGCTCTAATTTATTGCTGAAATAGTCCAGTTGTAAAGTCTCTAAAGTTTCAACAGTAACTTTTGAGAATTTAGAATAGCGAATAGATGCTTCAAAAAGTTTAATTAACAAATCATCGTGCTGAGATTTGATGGTTTTGGTTTTTAATGCCAATGCAACAATTCCAAGGACAGTTTCTTCAATTCGTTTTAAATATTTTTCGGGAATTTCGCCATGCACTAAATATTGTCTAAATGCCAAAACATCAATAAACAAAAGAGCATTGGTTACCAGATGCGAAAAGTTTTTGCTGATAATACTATCGTTTGTTTGTACTCTTTGATCTATTATATTTTCTAAAGATAAAGAAGGAGTATCTTTTGGCAGTAAAATTTTAAACAAATTGAAACCTTCAGGATTCATTTGTTTGTAGAATTTTAAGACTTCGGTAATAAAATGCAGAGGTTCAAAGTCTCTTTTTTCTAAACAAAAAACATTGTAAAGTGTGTTTAGTAAAGCGACTTTAGAAATTTCGGTTTTAAACCAGCCTTTTATCGGAATTGGAATTCGAGAATCAATTGCAATAATATGTCCATAAATAAAACCAGTTTCTCTAACTTTATAGTAAAACGAATCAGTCGTTTCAAAAGGGATTGCTTCTGAAAACTTTTGTTCGCTAAAATACTTGTCTATCCAGCCTGGTGCAGATGGGTTAATCATTGACTTAAATTTATAGCTGCAAAGCTATATCTTTTTCTTGTTTTAGTGTGAATATAAAATAAAATAACCACTAGATTTTTGTGAAAAAATAGTGGTTATAGGCTTTATTTATTTGATAATTCCTGCGCAAGCAACTCTTCCGCCGGCATTTCCAGTTGGTTGAGTAGTAAAGTCATCAGTACCTTGATGAACAATTAAACCTTTTCCTAGAATATTTTTTGTCTCATCCTCGCAGCCAATGCACCATTCATCAGTTGTCATTGTAATAGTTCCATTTCCTTTTTCATCAGCAGTGAAATTTCCAATATCACCTTTGTGATACTCTCCAACGCCCCATTTTCCATGCTTTTTAAAGGTTGGATTCCAGTGTCCGCCTGCAGAACTTCCATCAGCAGAAGTACAATCTGCTTTTTCGTGAATGTGTATAGCGTGAACACCCGGTGTTAATCCAGATATTTTTGCTGTGAAAGTCACCTTACCGTTTTTCTCTGTAAAAGTTGCCGTTCCTGCTACCTTGCTGTTGCTTTTAGGTTCTAAAGCTACAGTCAGAGTTTTGGCATCACTTGATTTTGTATTTGTTTTACAACCAATGACTAAAGCTGTAATTATAGCGAAAGACGCGATTATTTTTTTCATATTTATGGGCATTTAAATTAAATATTAAGTAAATTTAACATAAAATAACGACAAAGCGAGGTTGTAAAAGTTAAATAAAAGTCAAACTATTCCTTGTAATTTATAGAAAGTATCAATACGAAACGGATTATATTGTGTAAATTAGTAGTGATTTTGAGCTCTATTTTTATTCTAAAAAAGGCTCAATATGTTTAAATTTAATACTTTATTTTATGATGAAAAGAATTTTTATCCTAGCCTTTCTTAGTATAATGCTGATTTCTTGTAGTGCTTCTAAAGGCAAAAAAAGTGATGCAACGGCTAAACTTGATGGAACTTGGGAACTTAATTTTATTACAGGTCCTAGAATTGCCTTTGAAGGATTATATCCAAATAAAAAACCAACGATAAATTTTAATATAAAAGAAAATCAGGTTTCGGGTAATAATAGTTGTAATTCCTATACAGGCAAACTTGTTTTAGATGGTAACAAAACAGATTTTACACAACCTATGGCGGTTACAAAAATGATGTGCCTTGACGGACAGGGAGAAAGTGTGTATATGAATACACTTCAAAAAATAACTTCGTATGATATTACAGATGAAGGGAAAACACTTCTTTTTATTTCTGGAGATATTGTCATGATGAGATTCACGAAAAAACAGTAAGGTTGTTTACTGTTTTTTTTTTTTGATTATGGTTTGTTGTTAAACAATATAAATGCTATTTAAAGATGAAAACTAAATTATCCATTTTATTAGTAGTACTGGTCTTTCTGAATTTTTCTGTCTCAGCACAACAAAAATCTAAAAAAGAACTAAAGACCGAGAGAGAACTACAAAAACAGAAAGAAATTGAGGCTTTGATTGATGCTAAAGATTTTGTTTTTGAAGCGCAAAAAACTACTCCGACAGGAGGAAGGATTATTAATTTAGATTATAATACTTATTTTTTAAATTTTAATACTGAAAAAACAACTTGTGATTTACCCTTTTTTGGACGTGGATATAATGTAGGATACGGAACTGACGGGGGAATTAAATTTGAAGGAGTTCCTTATAATTTGAAGATTGAAAAGAATAAAAAAAACTACGTTGTAAAAGCGACAGTTAAAGGGAGAAATGATGTTTATGATTTGGTATTTACGATCTTTTTTAATGGAAACAGTTCTCTTTCTGTAAGCAGTAACAATAGGGCTTCTATTTTTTATGATGGTGTAGTAAGTGCGCCGAAGAAGGTTGTTAGTAAAGAGTAAAGAGTAAAGAGTAAAGAGTAAAGAGTAAAGAGTAAAGAGTAAAGAGTAAAGAGTAAAGAGTAAAGAGTAAAGAGTAAAGAGTAAAGAGTAAAGAGTAAAGAGTAAAGAGTAAAGAGTTTCTGTTATTAATGATGCCCTGAATTATTTTTATGCTAAAAAAGTCATCTTGTTTTTTGTCTGAAAAGTTTTTGCTTGTATTGTTATTTTTCTTCGGGGTATTTTCTTCGTACGGCCAAGATTTAGAACCGAGAGTTTACGCTAATGTTGCTAAGGACTTAAATGTTGTAGCAATTGGTTATGTTTTTATGAATGGTAATGTGCTCACAGATCCTTCGCTGCCTATTACAGATTTTACTCTCCACAGCCACAATTTAGCAGTGAATTATATTAGAACTTTTGCGGTGTCTAATAAATTGGCTCGTGTGCAGGTTGCTTTGCCTTATACATTCATGGATGGTTCTCAAACTCGTACAAATGGTGATGTTTTAACTGGGTCACGAACTGGATTTGCAGATATGAAAGTTCGGTTAGGAATTAATTTATTAGGTTCGCCGGCACTCGATAAGACAGAATTTAGAAATTTTGAGCAAAAAACGATTTTAGGAGTAAGTTTGGTTACCTCAATACCAACGGGCAGATATTATGATGATAAACAAGTTAATATAGGAACTAACCGTTGGGGATTTAAACCTGAAATTGGAGTTTCAAAACGTTTTGCACATGTATATGCCGAAGCCTATGGCGGTATTTGGTTTTATACTAATAATAATGATTTTCTTGGAAAAAAATTAGAACAAAAGCCAACTTATAGCTTACAGGCACATGCCAGTTATTATTTTCAAAATAAAATGTGGATAGGATTTAATACAAACTGGTTCTTTGGCGGAAAAACAATTACAGACGGTGTTTCTGATGACAGTCAAATTGATAATTGGCGGGTAGGAGCAACATTTTCAACTCCTATAGCAAAAGGGCAGTCTATAAAGTTTCAGTATCACGTTGGAGCATATACTAATAACGGACTTAATTATTATGCTTTATCAGCGGCTTATCAATATTCATTTTTCTAAACTGAAAAAAAATGTACGATTAATGTGTTAAAAATCAGTATATTTGAGTATGCATAATCCATTAAGAACAAATTTAAAATCAAAATTATGAAAAAATTAAGTCTTATTTTTATTTTGGCTGCGGCCACGTTTTCTTCTTATGCTCAATCTTCTTTCAAAGAAGATTTAGATGTTGTACAAAGTGTTTATGGAAAATCAAAAAGTGATCTTGTAAAAGAATACATGAATTTATCTGATACTCAATCTGCAGCATTTACAAAAGTTTATGATAGTTATGAAACACAGCGTAAAGCTCTTGGTCAAACAAAATTTCAATTGCTTAATGATTATGCGGCCAATTACGCAACATTAACTGATGAAAAAGCAGACCAACTGGCAAAAGCAGCTTTGAAAAATGAAATTGACTACGAAAAGTTATTTTCAAAAACGTATGGTCAGGCAAAAAAAGCTGTTGGATCTATAAATGCTGCAAAATTTATACAGTTAGAAGTTTATCTTCAAACGACAATTCGTAACGAAATACAAAATTCAATTCCGTTTATTGGAGAATTAGACAAAGCAAAATTGAATTAAGAGATTTATATTCGCATAAAAAAAAAGGCAGTTATTGTAATAACTGCCTTTTTTTATGCTCAATTTTCGTTTTCGTCTTTCCTTTTATTTTGATCTTGTTTAATATAGATATCTTGCTGCGGAAAAGGAATTTCGATATTATTTGCTCTAAAAACTTTATCAATTTCAATAATTAAATCACTTTTTACATCACTTGCAAAATTTATATTCCCAACCCAATATTTGACAACAATATCAATAGAACTGCTATTAAAAGTAGTTATCCAAATAATTGGCTCTGGATATTGAAGTACTAAAGAATGGTTTCTTAATATTTCATTCAGTAAGGATTTTACATTTTCTAAATTAGTTCCGTATGCGACTCCAATAGAAATATCTGTACGTTTTTTATTGTTTGAGAGCGTCCAATTCGTTAAATGCTGGCTTAATAAATCTCCATTTGGTATTATAACATCGGCGCCGTCAAAAGTTCCTACAACACTGCTTCGTATTCCAATAGATTTCATTTTTACCATTTGACCGCCTATTTCAATTGTATCATTTATGTTTACAGGTTTTTCAAAAGCAATTATTAAACCGCTGACAATGTTGTTTACTAAAGTTTGAAGACCAAATCCAATACCAACACCTAAAGCACTAATAATAATAGTTAAGCGGTCGACAGGAATTCCAGATGATATAAAAGCGAGACTTATTCCGATACTAAAAATGGCAATTTGTATGAAAAGCATCCAGCTGCCAAATTTATTTTTTTTAACGCCTGAAGAGGAATTAATAGAAGTACTCGTTAAAAACGCAACAATTTTAGCAATAACGACAGAAGCAATAATGATAAAGAAGAAAACAAAAATACTTTGATAAGAATAATTGAAATCGCCAATATTTCGAGGTTCTGTAAAAAAGTTAATAATTGGATCGAGAATAGCTTGAAAAAGGTATGAATTCTTGCCTATAGACACCAGCCAGCCAAGAACAAACAAAGTATTGATTTTAGGATCGGTACTGATTTTTTCTAATTCGCTGCTGTTTAATAATTTCTCTTCGTTTGATTCTCTTAAATAATTAGAATAGTTTATAATGTCAGCAAGCAAACGATATGTTGTGGTGAATAAATAATACATTAAAACCGTTATAATACCGTTTATGGCTAAAAGCTTTCCTAAATTATAGTTTTTACCAATTAAGATGAATAATATAGATGCTGTTTCAAAAGTTATTAAAACATACAAGCTGTATTTAAAAAAGGGATTTAAAATTTCTTTATTCTTTTTCAGATTATAAATTGTAAATGCAATTGATGAAAATGCTATTATTAAAATTAAAATAACCTCTTTTACAGAGTGTGTTAGAATATTATTGTCATACAATCCTAGAAGAATAATAATGACATAAGTTTTCCATACAAACTTTTCTTTTGGTGTAAAATATTCTTTATTTACTATGGTTAAAGCTATTATCGAGACTAACCAAATAAGAGCTGTAAAAGCAAAAGGAGGGTAAGTGAAGAAAAAATTGAACAAAGTAAACGAAACTAATACGGCACACGAAATGGGATGTCGAAATATTTGTTTGGAAAGTTTTGTGGTATTGTAAACGCCTTCTTTTTTATACTTCTTTTTAAGAAACAATAAATAAATGACGAGAACGACTGCAAGCAGAAGCATTAAAACAATTGTTTTAAAATGATTTGAAATGAAGAATATTAAAATGATCGATTCTTTGGTAAGCGAGTAAAAGAACGATTCATAAAAAGACATTTCACTTGAATTGGTGCTAAAAATTGTTCCATCAGAATCTAATAGATTTTGAAATTCGTTTTTCCTAATATTATCGGTCTCGATTATGTCGTTTTGCAGATCATACTTAAAATGCCTCGCAGTAATTTGCAGTTTGCTGATACTATCAAGTGCATCTTTAAATCGTTTATTAAGTGAGTTGACATTAGAGTACATTTGAGAATAACGATCATAATATAGGATCTTTCGCAATGAATCTTTTGGAAGTACAAAAAGCGATTTTTGAATTGTTAAAGAGTCAATTTTTCCTTGTATTTTGCTTAACTCGATGCTGTTGTTTTTGATCTTTGAAAGCTGAATTTCAAGACGCGTCTGCAATTCATTAAGCATAATCGATGTAACGGTTATGTTTCTAAGCGTTTGAAAATCATTTCGATTTTTGATTATACCATCTATAGCCGTTTTTTTTAGTTTGATAGCATAATCTAATTCTGTAGTAAAACCTTTGTAATCAATACCCGTTTTTAAAATAATATTGGCATCTTGAATGTTTTTAGAAATAGCATCAAATAATAAATTATGGTTTTTGGTTATTTTATTTTCGATGTAAAGCTGCCTGCTTTTCTCTTCATCTAATTTGAGTAAACTTTCAATCTTAGTATTTTTAGGAATCTCGTTTTTTAATTTAAGACTATCTTCTAGAAGTGAACTTTGAGCATAAGAAGTATAAACTGGACTGGCAGTTAAAAGTACAATTGCAATTATTTTTAAAACAGTAAAGTTAATTATGATGTTTTTATAAAAAATAGCATTGCGAATTATAGTCGAAAATATCATAATACTTTGCTTTTGGGAGTTACCCCAAAAATACTATAAAAAAAAACAACCTAAAAAAAGTTTTTTTAGGTTGTTTAGTATTCTGATTTTATTTGTTTCTAGTTTCGTATATGGTATTTACCATTCCATTGCGAGGAGCATCTAGAGGAAGTTCCCAGAACATGATACCGCCAAGTTTCTTAGCTTTTGCATATTCTGTTTTAGCTTTTATTGAAGTTAAATCGTCTCCAGTTGCAAATGTTTTTTCTTTTTCATTGTACCAGTAAGGCGCTTTAGCTTTATCATCCCAAAAATATTTCCATCCGTTAGCTTCTGTATAATAAGTAGAGAAGTTTTTAAAATCAACCCCTTGAATATGCTCTCCAGATTGATAAAGGCCATTGTTTACATTAGCAACGTTTTTCCATGTTCTAGTATAAAAAGCACCTCCAATAACTAACTTTTCAGCAGGAATTCCAAGTTTTAGTAAATAAGTAACAGCTCTGTCTGTTGATTCTTCTTTTGGATTTGTACTGTATAATGGAGTATGATGTCCAGTTACTTTAGAATAACCATTTACTAAATCATAACTCATAATATTAATACGATTTACGAATGGCGCAACAGCTTTCCAATCTATAGATTCATCTAAACATTTTTGAAAACCTCCCGCAGCAAAACTTAATTCATATTTTTTACCTAATGTTGAGCGTAAAATTTTAAGAAGTTCTGTAAAATTTGGCTTATCAGCTGCCTGATATAAATGACCTGGAAGACCTTCGATAGATGGATACTCCCAATCTAAATCTAAACCATCAACTTTAAAATAATCACTAACTTCTTTTACAGATTTTGCAAAAGTCAATCTTCCTTCTGGAGTCGAAAATGCAGCAGAGCAAGGTTCGCAGCCGCCCCAGCCGCCAAGTGAAAGTATAATTTTTAAGTGTGGATTTTTAGCTTTTAAAGAAACTAAATGTTTAATAGTAATGGAGTCTTTAGGAGAATCAACACCTAATTTTCCATCTCTTAAATGACAAAAACTAAAGATAATTTGATCCAGCTTATTTACTTCGTATTCGTTGATTAGTTTATCATCGCCTGTGTAATAAGCTATGATATCCATTTTTTTGTTTTTTTGTGCAAAAAGATTTGTTGATAAGCAGCACAGCAAAAGCATGACAATCAGGTTAATTTGTTTCATTTTATGTTTTTTTAGCGTTTTTAGAATGCTAAATATAAAGGAATACAATTGATATTTAACTATTTTGTCTGTCTTAAAAAGTTAATTTTAACGAATATTTTGCAAATCGTTGCAAAAATATTGCGCTTAATCTTTGTGTATATTTACTTGGAAGACAAAAAAATAAACCCGCACAGTTTCGGAGTTGTGCGGGTTTAAACAAATTAAAAGCTAAAAACTATTTTTATATTAGAAGCAGTAAGTATCTTCTGCAACTAATTTTGCGGCAATTTTTTCTCTTAATGCCACTACGTTTGGCAGGTTGGTGTATTTTGTGAAACGTTTAAGTCCCATTAACATCATACGTTGTTCGTCACCTTCAGCAAAAGAAGCGATTCCTTCTTTTCCTCTTAAGTTTACGATGTCTACTGCTTTGTACAAGTATAATTTTGCCATTGCAATTTGCTCTTGAACTTTATCTTCGCCTTGAGCTTTTGCTAATTTTTCAGTTCTCAAAATTGTACTTTCAGCCATGTAAATTTCGATTAAGATATCAGAAGCTGCCATTAATAATTGTTGGTGCGCATCTAATTCTGGTCCGTATTTTTGAACAGCACTTCCTGCAACCATTAAGAAAACTTTTTTCAAGTTAGCAACGATTCCTTTTTCTTCTGCAAATAATTCAGAGAAATCTGGAGTATCAAAAGATGGAATTCCCATTAATTCTTCTTGAACTTTCATTGCTGGTCCAAGTAAATCAACGTGACCTTTCATTGCTTTTTTGATCAACATACCTACAGAAAGCATTCTGTTGATTTCGTTTGTTCCTTCGTAGATACGAGCGATACGAGCATCTCTCCAAGCACTTTCCATTGGAGTATCTTCAGAGAATCCCATTCCACCAAAAATCTGAATACCTTCGTCAGAACAAGATTGAACGTCTTCAGAAACAGCTACTTTCAAGATAGAACACTCGATAGCATATTCTTCAACACCTTTCAATTCAGCTTCTTGGTGAGTAGTTCCTTCCGCTTCACGAGCAGCAATTCTGTCTTCGATATCTTTTGCAGCACGGTAAGAAGCACTTTCTCCAGCGTAAGCATTAGTTGCCATTTCAGCTAATTTAGAACGGATAGCTCCAAAAGAAGAAATAGAAGTATTGAACTGAATTCTTTCGTTAGCATATTTTACAGCTCCAGAAGTAACTCTTCTTTGAGCATCTAAACAAGCAGCTGCCAATTTAATACGACCAACATTTAAAGCATTCATTGCAATTTTGAAACCGTTTCCTCTTTCAGATAACATGTTTTCAACAGGAACTTTTGTTTCGTTGAAGAAAACCTGACGAGTAGAAGAAGCACGAATTCCTAATTTATGCTCTTCCTCATTCATTGAAATTCCGTTTGAAGGGTCGTTTTCTACGATGAAACCAGTAATATTTTTATCATCTCCAATACGAGCAAAAACGATGAAAACGCTGCAGAAACCTGCATTCGAAATCCACATTTTTTGACCTGTAATTGAATAGTATTTTCCATCTTCAGATAAAACAGCTTTAGTTTTTCCTGAGTTAGCATCAGATCCTGCGCCTGGTTCCGTTAAGCAATAAGCTCCAAACCATTCTCCAGAAGCTAATTTTGGAACGTATTTTTTCTTTTGTTCTTCAGTACCATAAAGTGTAATTGGCATAGTTCCAATTCCTGTGTGAGCACCAAAAGCAGTCGAGAAAGAACCTGTAGCTCCAGAAATGTAGTCACAAACTAACATTGTAGAAACAAATCCCATTCCTAACCCGCCATATTCCTCAGGAACTGCAACTCCAAGAAGTCCCAATTCACCAGCTTTACGCATAGATGATTCAGTATAAGCGTAATCTTTTTTCTCAAAACGATCTTTATGCGCCCATAATTCTTTGTCAACGAACTCTTTTACAGAGTCACGCATCATTAACTGCTCTTCCGAGAAATCTTCTGGTGTAAAGATATCCTCGCATTTTGTTTCTTTAACTAAAAACTGACCACCACGGGTTACGTTTTTTTCGATTGTATCTGCCATTTTGTTTTTGTTTAGATTAAAAGATGAAAGAGTTAAGAAGAAAGATTAATCTAACTTATTTATGAAACCTGATATCATCCTTTGAAATTCAATTATTTTGTTTTCTATTTCTTCTGTTTTTATTTTAGATAGATAATCATTTTGAAAAGCTATCAGTAATTGCGTTTGTAATTCAAATGATGATCCTAAACTGATATTCAGATAATGCTGAAAGTGTTTATTTCCTCTGTTTGAACCTTCCGCAATATTAGAAGGCATTGAAACAGAGCATCTATTCATTTGACTTGTTAAACTATATGTTTCTAACTTAGGAAAAGTGGATGTTAGTTTATAGATATCATTTGTAATTTCCATAGCTAAAATCCAAATTTTCAAATTCTTAAAATTGTGCCTCATGTTTTTTTTGAGCAAGATAAGAAGAAAAACAGAAAGTAAGTTTTTTACTACTTTTTAAAGACACGTTTTTAAAATATATACATCCCAAATGTAAGTCTTGCTTCTTTCCTCCCCAAAAAAAAACTACAATACCTCGTAAATCCCTGCAGAACCTTGTCCAGTCCCTACACACATGCTCACGATTCCGTACTTATTACCTCTGCGTTTCATTTCGTCGAATAACTGAACAGAAAGTTTAGCGCCAGTACATCCCAGAGGGTGTCCTAAAGCGATAGCTCCACCATTTACGTTTACGATATCTGGATTTAAACCTAACTCACGAATTACAGCCAAAGACTGAGAAGCAAATGCCTCGTTTAATTCAACTAAGTCAATATCTTTTAATTCTAAACCAGCTTGTTTTAATGCTTTCGGAATAGCTTTTACTGGACCAATACCCATAATTCTTGGCTCAACACCAGAAGAAGCAAAATTTACTAATCTTGCAATTGGTTCAAGATTTAATTCTTTTACCATTTCCTCACTCATAATTAAAACAAAAGCAGCACCGTCGCTCATTTGAGAAGAGTTACCTGCTGTTACGCTTCCGTCAGCAGCAAAAACTGGTCTTAAACCTGCTAATGCAGCAACAGAAGTTCCAGCTCTTGGTCCTTCGTCTTTGTTTACAACATATGATTTAGTTTCTTTTTTACCATTTTCATTGATGAAAGTTTGTTCAACAGTAATAGGAACTATTTGTTTATCGAATTTTCCTTCAGCTTGAGCTTTCAAAGCTTTCATGTGAGAGTTGTAAGCAAACTCATCCTGATCTTCTCTTGAAACGTTGTATTGTTTAGCAACCGCTTCAGCAGTTAAACCCATTCCCCAATAGTAATCTTCGTGACCTGCGGCAGCAACTTTATAATCCGGAGTTGGTTTGTAACCTCCCATCGGAATAAAACTCATACTTTCGGCTCCACCAGCAATGATACAATCTGCCATTCCTGATTGGATTTTAGCAGTTGCCATTCCAATAGTTTCTAATCCAGAAGCGCAATAACGGTTAACAGTTACACCAGGAACATCTTCTACTTTTAATCCCATTAAAGAGATCAAACGTCCAACGTTTAAACCTTGTTCTGCTTCCGGCATCGCATTTCCTACCATTACGTCATCGATACGTTTTTTGTCAAAATCAGGCAGTTCGTCCATCATAAACTGAATGGTTTCTGCAGCTAATTCATCAGGTCTTTTAAATCTAAAAACACCTTTTGGAGCTTTTCCCACTGCTGTTCTATATGCTTTTACTATATATGCTGTTTTCATTTGTTTTTGTTTTTTTAAGATTTATTAGAAGAAAGAGGCAATAGAAAAGACAAAACTTTGTTTTGAAGCCTTGTGTTTCTTGCTTCTTTCATCTTATTCTCTAATTACGAAGCGGTTTTCCTTTAGTTAACATATACTGAATTCTCTCTAAAGTCTTACGCTCAGTACAAAGAGATAAGAAAGCTTCACGTTCGATATCTAATAAGTATTGTTCCGATACTAAAGTTGCTTCAGATAAATCACCACCAGCCATTACGTAAGCAAGTTTGTTAGCGATTTTCTTGTCGTGCTCAGAAATGTATTTTCCAGCTTCCATTTGATCTGTTCCAACTAAGAACATTCCAAGAGCTTGTTTACCTAAAACTTTAACATCAGTTCTTCTGATAGGTTGTGTGTAACCAGCTTCTGCCATTATCAAAGCATGTTTTTTAGCTTCAGCAATCTGACGATCTTTGTTTACTACAATAACATCTTTTCCATGCTGAAGAAGTCCAGTGTCAAAAGCTTCATAACCAGAAGTCGAAACTTTAGCCATTGCAATTGTCAAGAAATACTCTTGAAGAACGTTCAATTCCACATCGTTTTTGCGGAATAAATCTGAAGCCCTCAAAGCCATTTCTTTAGATCCACCTCCACCAGGAAGTACACCAACACCAAATTCAACTAATCCCATGTATGTTTCTGCAGCCGCAACTACTTTATCAGCGTGTAAGCTCATTTCGCATCCACCGCCAAAAGTCATTCCGTGAGGCGCTACTACAACTGGAATCGAAGAATAACGAACACGCATCATTGTATCTTGGAACAATTTGATTGCCATGTTTAATTCGTCGTATTCCTGCTCAACCGCCATCATGAAAATCATTCCAATATTAGCTCCAACAGAGAAATTCGCTGCTTGATTACCAATAACTAAACCTTGATATTCTTTTTCAGATAAGTCGATTGCTTTATTGATAGCTTGAAGTACATCGCCGCCAATAGTATTCATTTTAGATTGGAATTCTAAGTTCAAAATTCCGTCTCCTAAATCCTGAATGATTGCACCACTGTTGCTCCAAACTTTTTTGCTTTCGCGAATGTTGTTCAGAATAATGAATGAATCTTGTCCAGGAACTTTTACTTGTGATTTTGTTGGAATGTTGTAGAAATAAGTCGCTCCTTCTTTAACAGAGTAGAAACTGTCGCTTCCAGAAGCAAGCATTTCAGTAACCCATGCAGCAGGCGCTAAATCTTCTGCTTTCATGATTTCAATTCCTTTTGCAACACCAATTGCATCCCAGATTTCGAATGGACCATTTTCCCATCCAAAACCAGCTTTCATGGCATCGTCAATTTTGTATAATTCGTCTGAGATTTCAGGAATTCTGTTTGAAACGTAAGCAAACATTCCAGCGAAACTCTTACGGTAGAATTCTCCCGCTTTGTCTGTTCCTTTTACTAAAACTTTAAAACGATTGATTGGTTTATCGATAGTTTTTGTTAGTTCAAGAGTCGCAAAATTTGCTTTTTTTGCAGCGCGGTATTCTAATGTATTTAAGTCTAAAGAAAGAATATCTTTATCTACTTTTTTATAAAAACCTTGTCCAGTTTTGCTTCCTAACCAATTATTTTCCATCATTTTTGTGATGAAATCTGGAAGTTTGAACAATTCATGTTGTTCGTCTGTTGGGCAGTTTTCATAGATACCGTTGGCAACGTGTACCAAAGTATCTAAACCAACAACGTCAACCGTACGGAAAGTAGCCGATTTTGGACGACCAATTACTGGACCAGTCAATTTATCAACTTCTTCAATCGTTAATCCCATTTCTTTTACCAAGTGGAATAAACTTTGGATTCCGTAAATACCAATTCTGTTTCCAATAAATGCTGGAGTATCTTTAGCAACAACCGAAGTTTTTCCTAAAAATTTAGAGCCGTATTCGTTTAAGAAATCCAATACTTCAGTAGAAGTTTTTGGACCAGGAATAATTTCAAATAATTTTAAGTAACGCGCAGGGTTAAAAAAGTGTGTTCCGCAGAAGTGTTGTTGAAAATCCTCGCTTCGTCCTTCACTCATAAAATGAATTGGAATACCAGAAGTGTTTGAAGTAACCAAAGTTCCAGGCTTGCGGAATTTCTCGATTTGTTCAAAAACTAATTTCTTAATGTCCAAACGTTCCACAACAACCTCGATAATCCAATCGACATTGGCAATTTTTGCCATATCATCAGTTGTATTTCCAGTTGTAATTCTACTTGCGAATTTTTGACTGTAAATAGGAGATGGTTTCGATTTTAATGAATTCGCCAAATGTTCGTTTACCACACGGTTGCGAACGGCTTTACTTTCAAGAGTTAATCCTTTTTTAGCTTCAGCTTCGGTCAATTCACGCGGTACGATGTCTAGAAGTAAAACTTCAACACCAATATTTGCAAAATGACAAGCTATTCCTGAACCCATAATTCCGGATCCAATTACAGCAACTTTTTTAATTGTGCGTTTCATAGGTACTTAATATTTGTTTTTTTGTAGAAAAGGAATCTGTTTACGAAAAACTACTCATTTTCTTTATTCTCTGTTTGATTAAATATGTTTTTGTCCTGAATTAATTCATTTATAATTTCCGAAACTTCGATAAAATGTTTCAGCTTTTCGTCTGAGACATGTTTTCTAACGGTTTCATTAAATTTCAGAACTGTATTTTTAGATAAATCTCTTTTTTCTTTGCCAAATTCGGTCAGGTAGATTAAAACACCTCGGCCGTCGCTTGGGTTTTTCTTGCGAACAATTAAACCCTTTTCTTCCATAGATTTTAATGTTCTTGTTAAGCTCGTAGCTTCCATACCCATTCTAGGACCTAAAGCGGTTGATGGAGTTCCTTCTTCCTTATCCATGCTTAAAAGAGCAAATCCCGTCGCCATTGTAGCATCGTATTTTGCAGCCTCTTCATTATACATTCTTGAAACAGCCTGCCATGTAGCTCTCAAAATATAATCTATTGTTTTGTCTTTCATAGGTAACTATATCGATTTCAAATATAATTAAAAAATACTATGCATGCATATAATTTTTTACTAAATTTTTGGTTAATTAAAAAACATCCCTGATTTAGAGGGTTTTGGTGGTTTATTTATAGTGAAATATACTATTCTTTTTTTAGATTTTAACATTTTTTATGTTGTAAAAAGCTTTTTTTAGTTTTTAAAACGTTTTTTATTCTGTATTCTGTAAAAAATTATGCATTTAATTCAGTACTATTTTCCATTTCATATCTTGATAAAGCCTTTTGAAGAATGTTTTTCATGCGGTTTCTAAGGTTTTCTGGGCGCAGAATTTCGATTCCGTCTCCAAAACCTAATAAAATGCGTTCCATTTCATAATTTGAAGTAATAAACAAGTGAATGATAATGCTTTTGTCATTATTTTCTTTAATTAAACGCTGTGACTCATGCAAAGGTTTCGTCAGGACATAAGGCGCATTTATGGCATCAATCCAAAGTTCGATTCTTGTGGGTCTTGAACCTGTATTTACAGTTACACCAATTACGTTTTTGTAAAACAAGTTGGCATCAAAATCTTCTTCTATATAAGGTAGGTTAAAATCATAATCGATTGCAATAATTCGATCAAGTGCCAAATTACTAATAGGAGCAGAGCCTTTTTTCTTGCCGACCAAAAACCATCGATTATTGAATTCCTTTAAAATAAAAGGGTGAAAATGAAACTTATTTTCATCTTTCGATTTAAACGATTTATAAGTAATTACAAGAACAATTTTTTTGATAATCGCCTGATAAATTTCATCCAAATAATGAAGCCCTTTTAGTTTTTCGTTTTTATCCAAATAAATAACCGGTTTTGTATGCGACTTCTCCGAATAGATTTTATCCTCCAAACGCTGCAAAATGTCCGATACATCATTAAATAAAGAGAAATCCTTGAATTGTTTGAGCATCGAAACCGTTTCGGTCAAAACATTCATATCTGTTTCCGTCAGCGGAATATCGGTTATCGAAAAATCTTCGTCGTCATATTTATAATACTTTTTATCGTAAACCACGATTGGTGCATTATAACCTAATTTTTCACTTCGCATGAGCTGAATATCCATCTGAATCGTTCGCTTACTAATTGGGTTTGCACGACCTTCGTATTCGAACAAAGCTTCAGAACAACATTCGATTAAATCGTCGAGTGTCCATTGTCTGTATTTATTCTGCAGACATTTATCGATGGTTTTGTACCGTATTAAGGCATTTTTATTTTGTGACATGTTTTATGTTTTTGGGCGTGTTTCGCCGCGGCGAACCGGGCTTTCGGCTATATCTTTTATTCCGCTGTCGCTTCATAAAAGGATGCCGCCTCAATCCCTCACGCATTTACGTTAATAGTGAAATCCCGTTTTCAATGATTTTATTTTCGTTCCAATTTTCCGTAGAGACGTACTGCAATGCGTCTAACGTATTTTGGATATTCGTTGCGCAGACGCACTGCCGTGCGTCTCTACAGATATACTTTATAGTAAAAATGAAATTTCCTTTTCAATATTCGCTCTCGCTTTCTCCTCATACAAATCCCTAAACTCGTCAGTCTGAAAAATAAACTCATTCTCCAGAAAATGTTTCAACGCTTTTGCGCGTCCGGGTTTGTATAGAAAATCAGGATAAATGCGGTATTCTTTTCGAATTTGTTCGAAATAGATTTTGTAATCATTCCAATCTTTAGCAAGGATTTTTAAATCAAAATCAATTAACCAATTAATATCTTCAATTGCATTTTGCTGATGTTGCTGTGTCGCACAGATTGCATCAAATACTAATTGTTTATTTAGATTGCTGTTTTCAGGTAAAATCGCCAAAGCATATTCAGCACTTTTAAGTTCGTTATCCTTTTTGGAAGCCGAATACACAAAATCATGATAAAAAATTGAAAATAATATTTCGTTTGGATTTTGAAGTTTATCGCGATAGATTTCAAAACTCGCAATCATTTCTTTTAAATGTGTGAGATTATGATAATGCCTTGATTTTTTGGAATATGCCTTTTCTAAATCCGCCCAGTTTTGCTGAATTTCATTTGCCGAAAAGCCAATTTTCAAAAGTAATTCAGAATAAATTTTCTGTAGATTCATCTTGTTTTTTACTCAAATTTAAAATTCTTTTTTTACTGCGCGAAATAATTGCGTAGTAGTTTTAAAATCTTTGTTCAAGAAATAAAATAATAACCAATTGTCTAATTTTGATAAAAATTGATAGTCATGAGAAACTCAGAATTTGAAATCCATCCTTTTAATGAAGGTTTTTATGTTGAATCTTTATTAAATAAAACACGTTCAATTTTGAATGATGTTGAATCATTAAATAAATTTTGGAAAAAAGGATATTATGATTGTAAGAATGACAATATCATTCTTGATTTATTTCAAAATATCATTCTTAATGTAGGTGGGATTTCACGTTTTTTTTGGCCTTCAAAGAATACAGGATATTATAAAATTAGAGCAGAAAAGCTTCGCAAAGTTTATAATGTTAGTGAGTCTAGTGTTTTAAAAAACCGAGATATGCGAAATCATATCGAACATTTTGACGAGAAATTAGATGATTTTTTAGAAGAGTTTACTATTGGAACGGTTATGCAAAAATACGTTGGACCACTAATTTATGTAGATGATAATAGAACATTTTTTAGAGCATATTTTTGCGATAAGAATATTTTTAAGATGTTCAACATCGAATATGAAATGGGACCAATTATAAATGAGATTAAGAGAATTCATAAAATTTTATTATTACAAAAAGAGAATCGTGGGAGATTTTAAAATAACAACAAAGCAGTAGAAAAACCTTTGCGTCTTTGTCACTTTGAACCTTTGCCCCTTTAAAATAGAAATAATGAACACACAAATAAACGGTACAGATATATTAGAATTAGGATTCCCTGAAGGAAAAATAATTGGGATTGCCTTAAAGATAAATAGCAAAAGAAACGGATTCACAAGAGATGAAATGATTGCTAATTTCAAAAACGTCTTAGAAAATCCTGAAAACTATATAGACGATAAAATTTTTAGCAAACTGGCAGTTGCTTTAATCGAAAAAGCAAATGAAAAACCAGAAGATTTTATTGCTTTAAATGAAACTTCAAATGCGTATTCGGCTTATGGTTTAGATCATATCGAAGACGGAGCCAGAAAACAAATGGAAGTTGCCATGAAACTGCCTGTTACGGTTGCGGGAGCTTTAATGCCAGATGCGCATCAAGGTTACGGATTGCCTATTGGTGGAGTTTTAGCCACAAAAAATGCCATTATTCCATATGGAGTCGGGGTTGATATTGGATGTAGAATGGCATTGTCTGTTTATGATATTCCTGAAGCTTTTTACTTTGAAAACGAAGCTAAATTTAAAAGAGAATTAATTGCAAATTCCATTTTTGGAGCAGGTCACGGATTTCATGGTCAATATAAATCAGATCATGCAGTTTTAGAGAATGATGCTTTTAATATGAATCCGTTTGTGAAAAACTTAAAAGATAAAGCTTGGTCGCAATTAGGATCTTCTGGCGGAGGAAATCACTTTGTCGAATTTGGAATTATGGAATTTGCAGAAGATGATGCTGTTTTAAATATTCCAAAAGGGAAATACGTCGCTTTGTTAACGCATTCCGGTTCGCGCGGAATGGGAGCAACAATTGCGGGACATTACACTAAAATAGCCAAAGACGTTTGTAAACTGCCCGAAGTTGCAAGAAATCTAGCGTATTTGGATATGAGTTCACAATTGGGTCAGGAATATTGGATGGCGATGAATCTAGCAGGAGATTATGCTTCGGCTTGTCATGAAATTATCCATAATAAAATGGAAAAAGCTTTAGGAGCCAATATTTTAGCCAAAGTCGAAAACCATCATAATTTTGCATGGAAAGAAGTTTGGAATGGTGAAGAAGTTATTGTGCATCGAAAAGGAGCAACTCCGGCAGGAAAAGGTGTTATGGGAATCATTCCGGGAAGTATGACTGCACCAGGATTTTTGGTTAGAGGAAAAGGAGAGGAGAACGCCATAAACTCGGCTTCACACGGAGCAGGAAGACAAATGAGTAGAACAAAAGCTATAAAAAGCATTACACAATCCGAAATGAAATCGATCTTGAAAGACCATGGTGTAACACTTATTGGTGCAGGTCTTGACGAAGCGCCAATGGCTTACAAGGATATACATCAGGTTATGGAAGCGCAACAAGATTTAGTTGACGTAGTTGCTAAATTTATACCAAAATTAGTAAGAATGGCAGATGATGGAAGTAGAGAAGATTAGTTTTTTTTTAGGTTCACAGTGACAGAGTAACAAAGGTTCAAAGTTTTTTTTCGTACTGTTTGTCATTTCGACGAAGGAGAAATCTCCACAAGCAGCTCCGCAAAGTGAATCCAAACTTTGTAGAGTTTCTCGCGAAGATTTCTCCTTCGTCGAAATGACAAACTTTGTGGCTATTTTAACTGGAAAGTTATGAATATTTTTTCATGCATTCCTGATGGTTATCGGGAATGGCAAAATAAAAGGTTGTAACTCTGCGTCTTTGCGCAATTAAAAAAATAAACATGGAAATAGTAAATAGAGATTTTGAAATACTGACAGATTACATTCTGGTCTTTCATACTTATAAATTTCTAAATATTGATTTAATTGAAGACTGGGCGATCGAATTGATCAATTTAGGCTATGAGAGCGAAGCTATTTATACGCTTGCATGTTTCTATAAACCAATTGATTCTGATGAAATTAAACCTTATCTAGAAGCCGTTTTTTTAGAATTAAATTTAACGACAAAAAATGAAGAAGAGTCTCAAAAAAGTCATATAAGATATTTTTTAAACAAAATAGTGAAACGGGAGAATGTGAGAGGCAATTTGAAAAATATGCTGCATTTCTATTTTGAATTTGCTGTAGATAAAGATATAGTTGATTTCTCGGTTCTTCAATATGTTTGGGATGATTTGTCTGCAGGCGAAGTCAATTGGTATTACAAAGATCTTAATCTAGATATTATCGAGAAAGAAGTTATCGAAAAGGCAGAGAAATGGCTAATTGAAAATTGAGTATTTCAAGGAACAGCATTACAAAAGGACAAAGGTTTTTTCGCATTCCATGTCATTTCGACGAAGGAGAAATCTCCGCAAGCAGCTACGCAAAGTGAATCTAAACTTTGTAGAGTTTCTCGCGAAGATTTCTCCTTAGGTCGAAATGACAAACTTTGTGGCTATTATAACCGCAAAGAATTTTTTTACGCATATTTTTTCTAATCCCTTTAATTCTTTATCACGATAGCTATCGGGAGTGGCTAAAAAAACGATTTGCTCTAAATGAACCTTGATAATGCAAGGGAATAGCAACAGTGATGATTAATTAAAAGTAAATAATAATTGAATTAACAAAAAAAGCGCAAACCATAAGTTTTGCGCTTTTTTCAATTTTATATAAAAAGAAAAATTCTTATTTCCCTTTCAACAACTTCTCTAAATATTCAACCTTTTCTTTTTCAGCCTGAACCAAACGTTCGTAAAGCTCAACAACTTTATCAAGAGGATTAAATGTGCAAACATTATGATTAGTGTTTCCATTTCCTTGACCATTATTAGCACTATAATCATAAAAGTTATTAAAGAAATTAAAAACAGATTCTTCGGTAAAATTTTCAATCGCTTCTACTGTTACGCCAAGTGCTTTTGCAATTTCTACCAATTTTTCGAAATCAACAGTTTCGCTGGTTTCAATGTTCGAAATAGTCTGTTGGGTTGTGCCAATAGCATCAGCAAGTGCTCCTTGTTTCATGCCGCGAAGCTCTCTAATTCGGCTTATATTTCGGCCAATATTTCTGGGTCTAGTTTCTGTGCTCATAATTCAAAGGTATTTAAAATTTTCGAAAAAATTAAAGATTGGTAAAAAACAGGATTTATTTGGTAAACTACGGTTTGGGTTGTTTTTTTGTAGTGTAAAAATAAGTTTTTTCTTGTTTAATTATGGCGTTATTTCATGAAATAAATGGTAACTTTAAATTTTTTATATTTGCATTATAAACTTCATGAAACATGAATTACAAAATATCATTTCAGGAAAGAGCCAAGTTAGGCATGGAAATTCTATCCAAACAATCTCCCGTTACCTTAGAAAAAGCACGAGCACAAGCGGAACGTTTGAGTCAAGCAAGCAAATCAAAAGTGAAGAAACAGCGCTAATTAAGCAATTTTGTGATCAAAATAGTTTTTGGATTACTTTTATAAATATTAATGCCTTTGTTTCATCGGGAGCCGAACAAAAAGTTTATCTTCAAAACAAACATAAAGTAATAAAACTAAACGATAGTATTTATTATGAAACTTGGGAAGATTATTTGAATAATTTACTCCTAAATAATTATTTTTTCCCTGATACAGCATATCAATTAATTGGTTTTTACGAACAGGCAGATTTGCTTTATGCTGTGGTAGAACAGAAATTTGTAGAATCTGATAGTGTAACAGAATTAGAAAATGTAAAACTATTTTTAACCTCAAACGGTTTTGTTAACACCAGAAATAACGATTATCTTCATAAGGAACTTGGTATAATTTTAGAAGATTTACATGATGAAAATGTTTTGACATCTAAAGGTAATTTGTTTTTTATCGATACTGTTTTCTACATTACAGATCAGTTTTACAAACCATGACGACTAGAGATTTAAGATTTTAAAATCTAACCCTTTTCGAAGTTATTAGGAAATATTTTTTTTGGTTAAAAACTCCCGTTCAGATACCTTAGAAATAACAGACAAATAAATTATTTCAATCGAAAATTATTATAAAACGTCAATTTTGCCAGAAAAGCCAAATGAAAAAAACGCCATTCAAACTTTAATAAAAATTAGAAAAGAATTGTTTCAATAAAATAGACATAGATTATAAACTAAAACGCCTTGATTTTCAAGGCGTTTTTTTGTTTTAAAACCTTTTTTAAAAATAATTTAATTACTACGCAGAATTACTGCGTACTACAATTTGAATATTTGCTCAAGAAGTAAAACAAGTTCTTTTAAATACAAAAAATGAGATAACTATAGATGGTGGTCACGTTGCGGAGATTGCTTCGCCAATTCGCTATCGCTCGTGTCCTCCTGCATCGGAATGACAAGATTGTCTATAGTTTTAAAATATCAAACAAGTCCTGTTGCGTGTTTCTGTATAGCACCATTGTAGAGAACTTTTCGCAAAAGCGTATTATGTTTTTCTATGCAACTTGATTTGGAGGTTTTGATTGTTTTCCAAAAAATGATCTCACTCTATATGTTGTGGGTTCGAATCCCATTCGCAGCAATGCGATAACTCAATCCGGTAGAGTAATAGAAAGTTCGCAGGTTCGAATCCTGCACTGATTTGGTTCAGTTTGACAGCGGCTTGTCGCCAGAGACCATCACTCTTAAAAAGATGACCATTCAAAGAAAACTGATTTGTCTTTGTCAGTGAAATTTAGTCCCTC